>NZ_JBNWCI010000002.1:0-1165659 GCF_053522525.1 Agrobacterium sp. 22-210-1
TATCATGATATTGTTATTATGATCGATCGCCGCTCGAATCTGATCTCTGCTCCAATCAATTCCATCTCACTCATATAGTTTCTGCGCATAACCATTCTCCAACCATATCGGTATTTTCAACATAAAAATCATATATTTACGCGTTCTCGTCCCACAATCCGCAAATTGCAGGCCGTAAAAGCAAGGTTTTAGCCGCGGATTTTCATCCGTCCTCAAATATTCATATACAATTCAACGCAGCATATATTTTATATGTTTCCGCATATATATCCTTATAAATATATGTTTATGGAATCCTCCCAGGCCGAAGGGTGCTCCCCTCTTCGTCTCGGTTTCCAAATCCAGATTCTTCTTATGGTTGTGTAAATATTGCTTTTTGCGTCGACGATTCATAATCTTCGCCACCCTTCGCCTCATCAGAGCTGTATCTGCACGAGCTGCAAGAACGTACATTTCATAGAGGCCCATTTGAACACACCTTTCCTATCACGCGACGCAGTTGCGACCGTGTTATGAGCTTCATCTCTCTTTCCCATCTGCCTTTCGGCTCGATGGGCATTGGAACGGGGCACTGAAATGCCACCTGGGGGAATAAAAGACACTTATCAGTGCCCCGCATCAGCGGTTTATGCTTGGCAAACCTGCCCACCAGCCAATGAGCTTCAGAGAACAGAAAGGCCCACCACAAACCCATCATCTCTCCTCCGTTCATTGCAAGAGGAATTTCACTGTCAGGACCGAAATATGAGAGTACCGTCTTCTCTCACAAACGAAGCTGGTTACGTTTCAAAACCGGAATATCTTTCGGTTAATCACGGAACAGGGAGAGTATAGAGTAGGTAAATAGGGTGAGGATGAACAAGGAGGTAAAAATCATCCTAGACCGTGTGACGAGAAGACAGAGCACTCGGCGGCGACGGACAATTTTGTTGAAAGGAAATACGTTTTCGATAACAAGTCGATGACTATGGTGCCGAACAAAATAATTGGAAAAAATTTTTCTTCATCTGCAATCCTCAAATTAAATTAATAAAACTGCAGTAAAAATAATATTTTTATAATATATAAAAATAAAAAAATAAAAAATACTTGGAATTTTCATTTAAATAAGTTGATAATCTCAAAAATGTTAGATAAAAATAAGCGTACCTTTTTGGTATACATTTATCTTTGAAACAGAATTTTTTAAATCACATCGGAGGCTTTTATGACTGATGCTTTGCATACACAATCTGTAGCCGGTCAGTACTATATTGTTCCGTTTGACGACGTCGAATTCGATGAAATTGCCGGTGCCGGCACATGGCGCGGCCATGTCGATCGCGGATATATTTCGGGCACATTTGCCGCGGGCGGAGCTTACGCTGCAACAGGCAGCATAAGCAGGTCAGCAGTTGCAGGAGGGTTTGGTTTCGCAGGAGGTGCAGGTATGAGTATATACAATGGTGGCTGGAGTGGGAGCGGGAACAGCAGTGGTCGTGTGATTTGCACGCACTTCTTCCGTAGAGGAATGCTTGACCGAGACCTATGGCGTGCGGACCTTGAATTCACCTTCAAGAACCTCTCCCCCGCTACTATCCGAGGGTACCAATATTGGGCCATACCATATGTCCGCCTTATGAGAAAAAGCCCTCTTGCCGAAAAATTGATGTATCCTCTCGCAAAAGCGCGAGCGGAAGAGCTCGGTTATCTGGTGGGCGTCCGTGCGAAAGGCTCATTCCGTGGAAAGCTGGTTCGCCTAGTTGGAGAAGCTATTTGCTACACAGTCGGGATGTTCGTGGGCCAAAAGGATTGGAGCGCGCTCTGGTCTGAAGATTCAAAGGCATGATCGAAAGGATCAGAACAATGGGAAATACAAGAAAGACGATAATTAAAGAAATAATTTTATCATTCGTGATTTCTATTGGATCTGTTATAGTACTTCCACAGATATTTGATGCGAAATACTCCCCAAACTACGCGATTGCACTAGTAGTATTTCTAGCCATGTCAGCGACATTTGTCGGATACGAGACGATTTTTAAGAAAAAATAACAATACAATAGAGAATTGCACTTGTTTTCTGTAATTCACATAGGAAGAAAGCTTGACATTGGCGCGGGACAAACCTGGGCCAATGTTTGCTGGATATTCATTATCGCTACAGTTGGCTTGGCGATATTTCTTCTGACTGCAAATTTCTCCCGGCGCGAGCAAGCGACCGGGTTTCTTACGGCCGAACCTCAAATTTCCCGGATCAACGCCCCCAGACCAGGCAGAGTACAGCAAGTTGTTGTTAGAGAGGGGCAGGAGGTGAAGCGGGGCGACATTTTGATATATATCGCCCCAGATCCCTCTTTAGTAAATGGCAAGCCGATCGCCGAGGCCGAGCTAGAGCACCTCCGACTAACGGAGCTTGAACTGCAGCAACGTATGCAATCAATATATGCACAAGTGAAAATTAAAGTCTCGGAGTTAGAAGAACGTGCTGCTGCGGTTGCTAATCAAATTACCGCGATCCGCGCAGGCCTGGATCGCCAAAACCAAATAATCGACGTGTTGACCGAGCAACTAGCTACAGGTCAGACCTTAAGTCGAGTTGGTGCGGTCAGCGTCAACGAAATCCAAAAACGTGAAACCGATCTGCGAAACGCACAAGTGTCGGCTCAGACTTTACTCTCTTCCCTGCACGAAAATGAAGCACTACTGGCTCAATTGAATGGTGAAAAGAGGCAGGCCCCAGTTGAGACAGAATTGCGGCTATCGGATATTCGGCAATCTCTAGTCGAATTACGACAAAAGCGTATCGACGCTCACGGGCGCCTCGCTTTTCAAGTCACAGCACCTGACGATGGCTTCGTGGACGCCATTTTAAGTAAAGCCGGGCAGTCAATAGATACAAATTCAACGTTAATTTCTCTCCTGCCAAAATCCTCGGTTCTCGTTGCGGAACTTTATGTTCCCAGCAGGGCCATCGTGTATATGCAGTCAGAACAGCGTGTACGCATCGCCTATAACGCATTCCCTTATGCTCGATACGGCTTCGCTGAAGGAAAAATTCAGTCGGTGTCAGAGACGATCTTAAAGCCAAGCGAAATCGATAAACCCATCTCGCTACCTGAACCGAGTTACCGTGTTACCGTCGCGCTACAAAATCAGAAGATGAAAGTAGGCGAAAAGAATATCCGACTCCGTCCAGGCCTCACCCTTACAGCCGACATTATCTTGGACCGCCAAACCCTAGCGCAATGGATTTTACGCTCAATCAAAGAGCTTTGGGTGAGAGTATGAATCAGACTTTTCGCCTGAAATGGCGCACTATTGCGAGAGAAAAAACCCCGATCATAAGGCAAGCCTCGCTCGCCGAGTGTGGACTGGCATGCATTGCGATGATTGCTAATCATTGGGGTTGGAGAATTGATTTAGGCACACTCCGGGCGATCTCGCCCCCCTCAATGAAAGGAACGAAACTCAAATCGGTAATTCAGCTTGCGAGTCAACACGGATTAGAAGGGCGGATCGTCCGCGCCCGCCAGATTTCCGACTTAGCTAGGCTGCGCCTACCCGCCATGCTCCATCTCAACAGCGACCACTTCGTCGTATTGGTAGAAGCGAAACGAAAAACCGCTGTCCTCCATGATCCTGCGGTCGGCCGCACGGCAATGAGTTGGGAGCAACTTTCAATTCATTTCAATGGGGTAGCAGTCGAGTTTTCGCCAAGTGGCTCCTTTGTTAAAAAAAACGAACGAAGAACCCTGTCACTGTCCTCAATCTGGTCGCATGTATCAGGGGTCGGACCAACCGTTATTCAAATAATTTCACTATCTATTTTGTTGCAAATCGCGGCAGTCGTTGCCCCACTTTACCTGCAGTTAGTGGTCGATGAGGCCTTAACACGAAGTGATACCGATCTGTTGAACGTACTATTTGCTGGCTTTACGGGGCTGGCAGTGATCAATTGCGTTGCTTTCTTTCTTCGCAGAATAATCACGCTGCGTGTTGGCCAATCGCTATCTCTGGGACTGATGAGCAATTTGTTTCGGCATATGCTTAGATTGCCGACCAATTTCTTCGAGCAACGACATCTGGGGGATGTTACTTCTAGGTTTAATTCCACAGGAGCAATACAATCTTTTTTAACTGGACCAGCACTTGACGCGATCGTTGATACCGTTTCTGCAGCCATCGCGCTTGCAGCTCTGTTTCTCTACGGCAGTAAGCTGGCATTCATCGTTCTGGCGCTTGTATGCCTTGAGGGTATACTTCATTTTGGAACCATCGGTATCAGACGCATGTTGACCGAAGACAAACTCGCGACGGAAGCTAGGGAGGAAACACTATTCATCGAAACCATCCGCGCGATCCGAAGCATCAAACTATTCGGAAGAGAGAATGAACGACTGGAGCATTGGCAAACCCGTCTGACAGACATGACAGAAGCGAACTATCGTCATAGCTCGGCCGATGCCGCGATACGCTCCGTTGGAGATCTAATCGAATCGATAGGCGCCGCACTTATTGTCTACATTCTGGCTCGAGAAGCTATGGGAGGACCGTTCACCATTGGCATGATGATGTCGTTCATCGCCTATCAACTCTATTTCGGACGAACTGCAAAGAATGCGGTCGATGCTTTCGTAAGCTGGCGCACACTGTCAGTTCATCTGGACAGACTTTCAGATTTGGCACTAGCACCTGCGGAAGATGGAGAACTTGGCCTTACCCCTCCTCTTTCAGGTATGCTCGAGGTTAATAGCGTCTCATTCCGATACCATCCTGATGAGCCGGAGGTTCTCACCGATATATCGATATCCATGAAGCCAGGCGAAATGGTCGCAATAACAGGTCGATCCGGAGAAGGTAAGACAACGCTTCTTAAGTTGATGTTGGGGCTGGAACAACCAACCGCAGGGGAAATCCGATACGACAATACTAGTTTGAAACGGATCGCCCGAAACCACTTCGTTGCTGCAATCGCTACCGTCCTGCAAGACGATACACTATTGTCTGGCACAATAGCTGAAAACATAGCTTTTTTTGACACTCAGCCCGATCTTAAGCGCGTCGAAGAGTGCGCCCGTATTGCCTGCATCCATGAGGAAATTGAGCAGATGCCGATGCGATACAGGAGCCTTATCGGCGATATGGGCAGCAGCCTTTCAGGCGGCCAAAAACAAAGAATCATGATCGCACGCGCTCTATACCGTGAACCAAAGATATTGTTCATGGATGAGGGCACATCTCACTTAGATATTGAGGTGGAGCGTTCAATTAACAACAATCTGTCAAAATTGAACATAACGCGTGTGGTAATTGCTCATCGGCCTGACACCCTCCGTATCGCGGAAAGAGTTTTTCATTTGAATGCAGGCAAACTCTCAGAGTTGATGGCTAGCCCGAAAGAATTATCCGCCCTTCACAAAGTGGCTTCGAATCTCGAACTTCATATTCCAATGTGCGCCGAAACTGGTGAAACGACTTAAATCTCGGAGGAGCGGTACACTTTGACGTTCCTTACCGCATCAGGTTTCAAATCGCGCTGGTAATGCAGCCACTCGCACCTATAAGCAAGGGCCGGCTCGGGAAAGCCTTTCAGGCTGTAACGGTGGCCATGCACAAGGACATCGGCGCTGCCATATTCCCGAAAGGTGTTGCAAATGCGCGTGCAGGCCACGCATATAGGTCTCAGCCTGCACTTCGCCCCAAGCATCCACAGTGTCATGCCAGATTTTATCCTGTGCGGCGTTGGCAGGCGCATAAAAGCGATAAGTTGCCATAATTAGCGACGTTTGTTGCGGCCGATGACATCGTCAGCAGAGACGGCTATAAACTCGCTATCACCCGCGCGCATGGCAAGAGCCAGTTCCTTTTGCAAGGTATCCCATGCCTTGTCGCGTGTTTGAAGGTCACACCGAATAAGCGCCCGAATATATTCGCTCGCATTCTCATAAAGACCGTCATCACCAATCTGCTGCTGGATATGGTCTTGCAATGCTCCGCTGACTTTAACGTGAATGCTTCCTGACGCCATGGCGTTTTCCTTTGGGTCTCCTCAATTGTGAAAAGCGTAGCATATATTGTCAATATTCATCACAGCGTTACGGCTGCTCCTGCTCCCTAGCCAATCATGAGCATCACCTGAATTAAATCGCTATATCGTTTACTTTGCCAACGGGGCGAAATATTTCTAGTTTAACGAGAAAACACGAATGAGGATCAAGACTTGAAAGTCATCACAGGAAGCGGATTTGCCGCTGCTGCCCTGCTTTTTTCAGGCTCTATTGCTTTTGCCGCGCCGACATATCTCAGCTGCGAATTCGCAGGTTCGAAAGGAACCCCTCAAACGTTCAATTTCGCTCTCGACGAGGCCGCCGGGACATTTGGAGTTTATGTCCCGGCTTCTGGAAGTCAGAGAATGGAGAAAGGCACCTTTGCCGGTGGTAAAGCGAGCTTGAATGAAGGCTCGGTGGCATGGGAGATCGACATCGCCAAGGGTTCGGTCATCCGCGATAAACGCATGGTTGGCGAGAAGGATGGCGGGACCTGCAAGACAATCTCGCACGCGCAGAGCGGCTTTGAAGAGTAATGCCGGCTGGACAAGAGGCCGGTATCGAGACCTCTGCACATGGAGTTGACGGCACGGCGCATCTATAGCGCCTTGGCGAAGCGTTCCAGTTTGCCCAGCGTTTGCTGACCCAGCTCCACGGCGCCGAAACCCTTCGCTTGCTGGAACTCGGCTTCCGTGCTGAACACCATGCCCAGCACAACTTTCGTCGCGCCATCCTGATCTTCGAAGGAGGCCCAGGCGTCGGCATGTTTCGGCCCGTTTTCGCCCCAGAGCAGCGTATAGGCGAGCCTCTCTTCGGGGCGGACCTCGACATAACGATGGTGGTTTGGGAAGACTGTGCCGTCTGGGCCGATCATGTCAAAGACCCATTCCCCGCCGGTTCGCAGGTCAATTCTCTTTGTGCGGCACGAAAACCCTTCAGGACCCCACCATTGCGGCAGCATCTTTTCGTTCATCCAGGCTTTCCAGACGATGTTTCGCGGCACCTTCATCACTCGCTCCAGCACCATGGTTCGCCCGGCCACGCTGGCCAGATTGTTGAGACCGGCGCTGAAACCTTGTTGATAGCCATCGCGCATATCCTCGGCCAATGAGGAAAGCTGCACCGTTACGGTCAAGCGGCTACGCTCTTCCGCCGCCTGAAAATCGGCAGTGACCAGCGCTGCCGACTGGGTTACGCCGCCGGATGAGACCACCTCGTAATTCACGCTGCGGCGGGTTGGCTGCAGCTCCAGCCAGCCGCATTCACAGCGAATATCCGGCTGGCCGGCAACCTTGCAGAGCGAGACTTCGCGACCGCCCAGCCTGCTATCCGCCTCCAGGAATTCCACGGTGACCGAGGGTGAAGGAGAGGCCCACACCGCCCGGGCGGCAGGTGACAGCCAGACCTGCCAGAGAGCCGATAGCGGAACGGCAATCTCCCGTTCGAAGCTGAGCGTCGCAAAACGATCTTGCGGCAGATGCGGTTCAGCGTGTGCGCTTTGTTGACCCGATTTCGTTGTCATTGTGAATCCTCCTTCATGGCCTGCATTGCAAATGCCTCCAACCGGTCAAGCCGGCTCTCCCACATGGCCCGCTGCTCATCGAGCCACGTGCTTACCGGCTCCAGCGCTTCGGGCACTATCGCGCAGGTGCGCACCCGCCCATCCTTGGACGTGATGATCAGCCCCGCCTCTTCCAGCACGGAAAGATGCCGCATAACCGTGGGCAGACGCAGCCCCGTGGGAGCGGACAACTCCATGACCGGTGCCGGCCCGCCGCCGAGGCGGGCCAGAATTGCCCGCCGCGTTGGATCGGCCAGAGCCTGGAAGATCAGTGATAGCTCCTGATGATGCTTAGTCATGTTGCTAACTATCATGCTTCATCGCGACGGAGCAAGGGGAAACTTAGCAAATCAACTAAGTTTTATCAGGAGGCATGGCCTTGAGGATGAAATGCCGATGCGTCTCCCGACCGTTCGTTTGGGTAACCGAGCCTTTCCCCTTCATGCGCCTGGCGTTCGGCAACCGGCAGCAGATGCAACTGCTGGGTCGGAAACAAGCCATCAAAAGTTGCAGAAAAAGATTGACTCTCGCAGCTGCCTGAGTGAGCTTCGCGGGGAAAAGACGGGGAAAATATCAAATCATCATGTCACCAGAACGCTTTAATCAATGCCTGCGGGTCATCCGCTGGACGCCGATCAATATTGCGTCCGCGCTGCAATGCGAACTTTCGTGGATCGAGGCACTGGAGGCGGGCAATGAGGAAGTTCCCGCTGGCCTGGCCACATGGCTAGAAACGCTTGCACAGGCGCATGAAGCTCTCCCGCCCCCATCAACCTACAGAGGAAAACGGTCGGCATTCTGATGCGGCCGATAGCTCTTAATCTTCACCAACAACTGGATTACTCGAAATGAAATATGTCATAGCAGCTCTTGGCCTGATCAGCTTCTCAAGCCCTGCCTTCGCGGCCTCCTGCGAGAAGAACTTCGCTGTCTCCGGCGTGCCGATGGTGACGGCTGTCTCTTACAAATCATGGCAGGAATTGCCGAAGGCAAAAGCGCCCGCTGTGCTTCAAAAGCTCGCTCAGGCTGTGGCCGCGGAAGGTTTTTCCGGTATCCAGATCAACAAGGCACTGTCTTCCATTGATGCGCACCAGGAGACCAGCGGCAGCGGCAGAATTCAGACCCTGCGGGTTGTGGCCCGGCAGAAAGGCGCCGGCGTGCGGATCGACGCTGTTTTCAACATTCAGGCCGGACAGATTGCGGACAAGAACGTCATCCGCGAGGGCATTTGCAATATCATAAACGGCGTGTGAAGTGCTGTAGATAAGACTGTCCTTTCGACGGAGCGGGCCAGCCGCTTCGTCTGCATTGGCATTTCTGCTGTTGGCAACAAGAAGCGGGCCAAGGCCTCACCGCTCATTCGCAATCTTGATATGGTGCACACTGGCATCAGGAATGGCACGACCGCCGGCTGGTCCGGCATAGGCGGTGAACGGTGCACTGCTCCACGCTGTTTATGACGATGCTTATGGGATGGCGGGCGAACCCGGAATCTGCGATGGGTGCAGGCAGGGATAGTGTCCGTGGCCGGAAGCGCGCCATGAAGCGACGGGGAAAAAATGCCGATCTATGAACTGGCTGCCGTGGGCGCCGCAACCTGCTGGGCGATGACCGGACTTCTGGCGGCGCGTCCGGCGGGGCATCTGGGAGCGCTCGCCTTCAACAGGACACGGCAGCTTTTTGTCGCTTCCCTGCTGGGGGTCTATGTCCTCGCTTCGGGAACCTGGCGGGAACTGCAACCCGAGGCGCTTTCGGCGCTTCTGCTATCCGGTTTCATCGGCATCTTCGTTGGCGATACGCTGCTGTTCACCTGCCTCAATCGGGTTGGGCCACGCCGCTCGGGGATCCTGTTTGCCCTCAACGCCCCAATTGCCGCGCTGCTGGGATGGGCGGTGCTTGGCGAACAGCTTTCCGCAACAACGGTCACCGGCATAGGCCTGACGCTGTGCGGTGTTCTGCTCGCAATCCTCTTCGGCAAGCGCAAGGCGCAGCTGCACGAATGGGAAAGAGTGAAGGGACCACTCTGGCTCGGCGTGCTGCTCGGCCTGCTGGCCGCACTCAGCCAGGCCGTCGGCTCGCTGATCGCAAGACCCGTCATGGCGAGCGGGATCGATCCGATTACCGCTTCCATGCTGCGCGTCGGGGTCGCGGCGCTCTGCCTGACGGCGCTTACCATGCTGCCCATCAAGGCAGTCCAGCCGAACGGCCCGCTGACGAAGAGCATTTTCCTGCAGACGGCGCTTACCGGCATCATCGCGCTTGCCTTTGGCATGACGCTGCTTCTTTTCGCGCTTTCCGGCGGCAAGATCGGCATCGTCTCGACATTGTCTGCGACAACGCCCGTCATCATCCTGCCATTGCTCTGGCTAAGAACGCGGGAATTGCCGGCACCCGGCGCATGGGCCGGGGCAGCACTGGTCGTGGCCGGCATGGCGCTGATGTTCTGGAAGTGACCGAAGCCCTCAAAAGCGCCGCAGATGACGCCGCGCGCGCCACGATATACCACTGCAAATAATGTCCAGCTATTCCGGCGGCACACTTGCGCGGCAACTTTCGCGTGTCTAAAAGACGCGCAAAGTTAATTCGCATTACAGAGGACCAATTTCGTGGAACAGGCAAACACTCCAGTCGGCAAGGGCCGGCGCAAGGCTTTATGGGCAGCGGTTGCGGTTATTGCCATCGCGGCTGCAGGTGTCATCGGTGGTAAAGCCTTCTACGAAGCAAAAGTCGACGAGCTGGTTGCCCGCAGCGGCGCAACGGCGCGTTCCGTGGACGTCGATTTTCTCGGACAAATTCATATTCGCGAGCTGACCCTGCCGCTTGAAGACGGGAAGAAGATCCAGATCGCCGCTATCGACGGACGTCCCAAACTTCCTTTCCTGGAAGGCGCGCTCGATATGAATGGCATCGATATTGACGTGCCGACCGGCAAGATCTCCATGGCACATGCCCGTGTCGAGAATGCCGCTTTCAAGAAAGTGGAAACGGCATCTGGCGATGGCAATGCAAACTCCCTGTCCCGGCGCATGGAGCGCTTCGCAGCGACGCGCATTTCCACGCCTGAACTGACATTCACCCAGTCTATCGCCGAGACCGAGCAGAAGACCGTGTACAACAACGCGGCTCTGCTTGATATCGCCGATGGCAGGGTCGCCCGCTATACGATCGACAATGCCAGCTATGACATCAAGATGGCTCTGCCGGACAGCACTGGCACGATGGAAAAGAAGCACATGGTCGTCTCGACAGGTGCGATAACCGGCCAGGACTTCGACGCCGCCTATCTTGCAAGGCTCTACACGGAAAAAGCCGGGCCGGAAGACAAGGATGCAAAACCTCTTTACGGACCACTCTCCGTCAGCAAGGTTTCCTTCTCCGACGGTGACGGTCAATTCAGCTACGACGAAATACGCAGCGACGGCTTTACCGCTCGCATGCCGGCCGAGCCGCTGCTGGAAACCCTGAAGGCGCTGACGACAACCCAAAATGCCGATGAGCTTTCACCGCAGGAGCGCCAGGCATTTTTCGGCAAGGTCGTGTCCATTCTGGACATGATGGGCAAGAGCAACATGCAGCTGCTGGGCTTCAAGGTGGACGCGCCTGATCAAAGCGAAGGGGCGGACGGCAAGCGGGTCAAGGCCACCATCGAGCGCATCGACATGCAGATGGACAGCCGCAAGCTCGATTTCGGCCTGAACGGCATGTCGATTGGCGATGGCGACGGCAAGATCGAGGTCGCCGAAGCAAGCCTCAAGGGCTTTGACTGGAGTTCCACAATCGAAGGTCTCTCCCAGATCGTCGGCTTCGATGAAACGAAAATCGAGACATTCCCGTTCAATCGGCTGATACCGGAACTCGGCAAGGTGCGTGTCGGTGGCATCAACGTTGATATCGCCGCACCGGAAAAGACCGATGAAGAGGCCGCAGGCACGCCTGAGCGCATCAAGTTCACGCTCAAAAATTTCGAGATGGGACTGACCAAACCCTTCAATGGTATCCCGACCGATATCGAGATCAGGCAGGAGGACCTCTCCCTGCCCATCCCGGCGGATTCGACGGAAGAAGTTTTTGTTGAAGCACGCAAACTGGGTCTGGAGTCACTCGCCTTGTCTTACGCCCTCGCCGCTGGCTGGGACGAACCCAACAAAAACCTGCTGATCCGCGAAGTCTCGCTCAGCAGCAAGGATATTGGCAGTGTCAATTTTTCCGGTCTGGTAAGCGGCTTCACGGAAGAGTTTTTCTCCTTCGACCTTGGTCGCGCCCAGGCTGCGCTTTTCGGGCTTGCCGGTCGTGAGGTAAAATTCACGATCAAGGACGAAGGCATGATGGCCAAGGCGATCAAGCTCTATGCCCTGCAGAACGAGATGACCGAGGATCAGGTGCGTGGCACTTTGACGTTGGTTGCCAACGTGATGCTGCAGCAGGTGGCCGCCGAACAACCGAAACTCCAGGAGGCGGTGAACGCACTCGTCCAATTCATCAACACGCCGGGAACCTTGACTGTCACGGTCAAATCGACAGGCCCAAATGGCCTTGGCCTTTTTGATCTTGCTGCAGCCTCCGAGAATCCGATGCTTCTTCTCGACAAGGTGGATATTCAGGCAACGGCGGAATAAGCCGGCCTATCAGCCGCCAATTGTCTCGAGCTCAGTTTCCTGAGCTTGAGATAACCTGAAAATATATATTTCGGCACCCATTTGCGTAGACGCACCGAGCTTTTAAATGTAATTTTTATAAGCTTGTTTAAGCAGTTATGACGATTACTGGAAGTCAAACATTACACTCCCGGCAGCCGCCTTTCAGGATTCCCGGGAAAAGAGGTCGGCGACGTGATGACTCCCGAAAACAACTCCGGAACGAACTGATATCTTGAAGAATCCGGACAGCCCCCGGCGCATTCGGGCCGGCGGTGCGACAATTGCCGCCTCCATGCTGCGATGGGCCGGCGCGTGGTTTCGGATGCCCACCCTTCGGCAGGCATCCGTCAGATCATCATGAAGCGCTCCAGATAACGCGTCATGTCCGGGAGGCTTTCACCTCCCGGTGTCGAAACATCAATAATGGACCGAGAGGGAATCGATCGGCGTGCCCTTCGACGGGGTGAACTTGGTCAGATCGATCCCTTCGACGGCTGCCTTGTATTCCTCAGCGCTCGGCGTGCGGCCAAGGATTGCCGACAGGACGACGACCGGGGTCGAGGCCAGAAGCGATTCACCCTTCTTTTCAGCCGTGTCTTCCACGACGCGGCCCTGGAACAGGCGGGTCGAAGTTGCCAGAACGGTATCGCCCTTTTCCGCCTTTTCCTGGTTGCCCATGCACAGGTTGCAGCCCGGGCGTTCCAGATAGAGGATGTTCTCGTATTCGGTGCGGTTGGTGGTCTTCGGCTTCAGGTCATCGAATTCGAAGCCTGAATACTTCTGCAGGATTTCCCAATCCCCTTCCGCCTTCAGCTCATCGATGATGTTGTAGGTCGGCGCGGCAACGACGAGCGGCGCCTTGAACTCGACCTTGCCTTCGGCCTTTTCGATGTTCTTCAACATCTGGGCGACGATCTTCATGTCGCCCTTATGCACCATGCACGAGCCGACAAAGCCCAGATCGACCTTCTTGGTGCCTCCGTAATAGGACACCGGACGGATCGTATCATGGGTGTAGCGCCGGGAGACATCGGCATTGTTGACGTCGGGGTCGGCGATCATCGGTTCGTCGATGACATCGAGATCCACAACGACTTCGGCGAAATATTTCGCATTGTCGTCGGGGGTCAAGGCGGGCTTTTCGCCAGAACGAATCTCGGCGATGCGCTGATCCGCCTTGGCGATCAGGCCCTTCAGCGTCTGGGCGGCATTGTCCATGCCCTTGTCGATCATGATCTGGATGCGCGACTTGGCGATCTCCAGCGACTCGATCAGCGTCTCGTCCTCAGAGATACAGATCGACGCCTTGGCCTTCATCTCGGCCGTCCAGTCGGTGAAGGTGAAGGCCTGGTCGGCGAGCAGCGTGCCGATATGGACTTCGATGATGCGGCCCTGGAAGACGTTATCGCCATGCTGCTTCAGCATCTGCGCCTGCGTCGCATGCACAACATCGCGGAAGTCCATATGCGGCTGCATCGTGCCCTTGAAGGTGACCTTGACGGATTGCGGGATCGGCATGGTCGCCTCACCCGTCGCCAGCGCCAGCGCCACGGTGCCCGAGTCGGCACCGAAGGCGACGCCCTTGGACATGCGCGTATGGCTGTCGCCGCCGATGATGATCGCCCAGTCATCCACGGTGATGTCGTTCAGCACCTTGTGGATCACGTCCGTCATCGAATGGTAGACGCCCTTCGGGTCGCGCGCGGTGATGACGCCGAAATTGTTCATGAAGGACATGAGCTTCGGAATGTTCGCCTGCGCCTTCTTGTCCCAGACGGAGGCCGTGTGGCAGCCCGACTGATAGGCGCCATCCACCAGCGGCGAAATGACGGTTGCCGCCATCGCCTCAAGTTCCTGCGCGGTCATCAGGCCGGTCGTATCCTGCGAGCCGACGATGTTGACCTTGACGCGAACGTCCGAACCGGCATGCAGAACCTTGCCGGGGGTCACGCCGACGGCGTTGCGGTTGAAGATCTTCTCAACGGCGGTGAGGCCCTGACCTTCGATCGCGATTTCCTTGTTCGGAGCAAAGACCGGCGTAGCCTCGATGCCGAGCGTCTGAGCCGCAAAGGTCTGGAGCTTCTTGCCGAAGACGATGGCGTAGGAGCTGCCCGCCTTCATGAATTCCATCTTCTGGGGCGTGAAGGCGGCGGCAACGTCAACCAGCTCATTGCCGCTTTCGTCGCGAAGCTTGCGGTTCTTGGCGTCGATCTTGAGGACAGTGCCGGTCTCGACCGAATATTTCTGCTCGAGGATCGGGTTGCCGTCATTGTTGAGGATCGGCTTGCCGTCTTCACCGAGCTTCTTCACCCAGTTCTTCAGGTTGATGCCGATACCACCCGTCACGTCGACGGTGGTGGCAAAGATCGGCGAGATGCCGTTGGTGCCGGCGACGATGGGGGCGTAATTGACGAAGGGCACATAGGGGCTGGCCTGCTTGCCGGTCCACAGCGCCACGTTGTTGACGCCGGACATGCGCGACGAGCCAACGCCCATCGTGCCCTTTTCGGCGATCATCATCACCCGCTTGTCGGGATGCTGCTTCTGAAGCGCGACGATTTCCGCCTGCGCTTCCGGCGTGATCATACACTGGCCGTGCAGCTGGCGGTCGGAACGCGAATGCGCCTGGTTGCCGGGGGACAGAAGGTCGGTCGAAATATCGCCTTCGGCGGCGATGAAGGTCACGACCTTGATCTCGTCCTCGACGTCCGGAAGCTTGGTGAAGAATTCAGCCTTGGCATAGCTTTCAAGCACGCCCCTGGCGACGGCATTGCCTGCCTTGAAGGCATCGCGCAGCCGGAACATGTCGGCGTCATAGAGGAAGACCTGAGTCTTCAGAATCTCACCCGCCTGCGCGGCAAGTGCCGCGTCATCACCGAGCGTGATATCGAGCAGCACTTCGACAGAAGGGCCACCCTTCATGTGCGACAGCAGTTCCAGCGCGAAGGCAGGCGTGATCTCTGGCACAACGACTTCGCCGAGAATGATCTGCTTGAGGAAGGCCGCCTTGACGCCCGCAGCACTCGTAGTGCCCGGCAGGGAGTTGTAGATGAAGAATTTGAGGGCGTCCGTCCGGTATTCGCTACCGGCATCCTTGATCAGCGCAATGATTTCGGCGGTCAATGCGCCGTCATCGATCGGCTTGGGTGCGAGCCCTTGTTGTTCTCTGCTTTTGATCTCAGCCAGGTAATCCAAGTAAAGGTTCATCGCTATCCCAACGTCCTGATATGTATGGAGCCAAAACCCAGCACCACCGAACTGTCACGTCAATAGGTCTGGGTCTTTTACCGGTTTCGAGTACGCCAACCGGGGCCGGCTGACAAGATGTCGCATTTCAGTATAATCGTTTCAATCGTTCCGTTGTTCGACTGTCGCGACAAAAATGGGCGGCCCTTCTGCGAACCGCCCATTCCTATATCAGACCATCGTCACGCCGGCGATCAAAAGGAGTTGTGAATTCGCCGCCAAAAATGCGGCAATCATCAAAACTCCTCCCAGCTGTCCGCAGATGTATTCAGTGCGGCATTGCCGGAAAACGCAGCCCTGATCCTGCCGCCAAGAGCGCGCGCCGGAGACGCTGCGGGCCTGTCAGACGAAGAGACGGTGCGAACCGGAGCGGAGGCTTCACTGTAACCGCCTTCGGACAGTTTGAACTGGGCGATAAGCCCGTTGAGCGAAGACGCCTCGCGTGCAAGGCCGTGGCTTGCAGCCGTGCTTTCCTCCACCATGGCGGCGTTCTTCTGGGTGTCCTGATCCATCTGGTTCACAGCCGTGTTGATCTGCTGGAGGCCGGAGGACTGTTCCTGTGCCGATTCCGCGATCGCCGCGACGTGCCGGTTGATGTCCTGCACCTCGGTGACGATCAGTTCCAGCGCCCTGCCGGTTTCGCCAACCAGCTGCACGCCCTGCTCCACCTGACTGTTCGATGTCGTGATCAGGTTCTTGATTTCCTTGGCGGCACCGGCGGAACGCTGCGCCAGTTCACGAACCTCCTGCGCGACAACGGCAAAGCCCTTGCCCGCATCACCGGCACGCGCCGCTTCCACGCCGGCATTCAGCGCCAGAAGGTTGGTCTGGAAGGCGATCTCGTCGATCACGCCGATGATGTTGGAAATCTGATTGGCGGATGTCGCGATCTGTTCCATCGCCGCGACGGCCTTCTGCACAACCTCGCCCGACTTTTCCGCGCCGACCTTGGCGCGGCCGACGAGATGACCGGCTTCCTGCGCGCGTTTGGTGGAGTCCTTCACCGTGATGGTGATTTCTTCCAGCGCCGCCGCAGTCTCTTCAACGGCCGCCGCCTGCTGCTCCGTGCGTCTCGCCAGATCATCTGCCGCGGACCGGATTTCGTTGGCGCCGGCATCGATGCCACGGGCATTCTGCGCCACCTGGGTCAGGGTCGACTGCAGCTGTTCAGCGGCCCGGTTGAAATCACCGCGAATACCGTCAAGGCCGGCAACGAACGGCTGAACGATCCGGTAGGTAACATCGCCCTCAGCGATCTTCGAAAGCGCGGTGGCAAGATTGCCGACGGCAAACTGTACGTCGGCAGCCTCCTTCGCCTTCTGTTTCTCGCGCTCTATCCGGTCCTTTTCAGAAGTCGACCGGTTGGCCTCGGTTTCATTTTCAAGCCGCACACGTTCGATTGCATTTTCACGGAAGGCCTGAACCGCAGCGGCCATCTGGCCCACTTCATCCTTGCGGTCCATTCCGTCGATTTCGCTTGCCGTATCACCGGCCGCCAGCGATCCCATGCGCTCACGAAGCCGCGCAATCGGGGTGGTGATGCCACGCGACGAGACAAACAGGCCGAGTGCGATCAAGGCAAGGGAAACAAGCGCAATGCCGATCAGTCCCGTCCAGATCGTCGTATCGGTGCTGGCGGTGAGCTGCTGCCTGCCATCATTCATGACCTGAATAAGCTGCTCGTTGCCCGCGCTGATCTTTGGCGACACTTCGCCGATTTTCCGAAGGACGTTCAGCGCCATCTGCTGCGCTTCGGCGGCTTTCCCCGCCTGCATCAGAGCGATGACCTGATTGCCGATCTCCTCCACTTCAACGACACCCTTCAGGATATCGCGGGCAGCATCCGTGCGGGCCGGCACCAGTTCCATGATCTTGTTCTGGCGCTCTTCGAGCTGTTTGCGGTCTGCCCTGAAAGTCTTGACCGCCGATTCGAAATCACTGCCGGCGGGATCATTGAGGCTAGCGCGAAGCATCTGCATGCCGAGCGCATTGAGATTGCCGCTGGTCCGCGCGTTCAGCACCGCCGCAAGAGCCTCGTTGGCAATGAAATCGCTATAGACGCGGTCGGTATTCTTATATTGCAGGCTGACGTAGCTAATTCCGGAAAGCGACATCAAACTCATCAGCGAGATGACAAAAACGACCTTCGTTTTTATCTTGGTATTCTTCAGGAAAGACATGAAAGGCCTCGGGGCAAGCGCTCCGCCAGCCGTCCGCATAGGGTGGCCGGGGAGAGATATAAAGATACATCGCGGGTAGCTGTGCCCCTCATAGGGCTACAAGCGGATGCCCTTGTTCGAGCCGCCACGAGGCAGACCGAGGGAACCGCTTGTTCTACCGGCTCCGCCGATGAAACCTTGGAACCTGCTTGTTTAGATTTCACGAAACCACTGAATGAATTGTTACCTAATATATGCAAGTGCTCATAATTTGCTGCGCCGCGACATTCCCGTGCGGCTGCCGACACGCAGGCGCGTGTCAGCCCGCCCCCGAAGTGTGCCGGCAATCATAACCGGCACACTAACGTCCTCGGTTAAGCCAAATGCTGATTGAAGAAACCGGCGATCCGGTCGAACGGGATTTTGTCCGCACGGTCGTAAAGATCGACGTGATTGGTATCCGGAATAATTACGAGTTCTTTCGGTTCCGCCGCGGCGGCGAAAGCGGTTTCACTGAAGTAGCGCGAATGCGCCTTCTCACCATGGATAATCATGACCGGACGCGGAGATATCTCGGCGATATAGGTCAGGATCGGCATATTCATGAATGACAGCGGCGTGGTCTGCGACCAGGCATTGCCCGAGTTGACGGCACGCGGATGATAGCCGCGCGGTGTCATGTAATAGTCGTGATAGTCGATCAGGAACTGCGCTTCACCGCCCTTCAATTCATTGTAGCGCGACTGATAGGCCGGCGTTCCCTTCTCGGCATCCACCCAGCGCTGCCGGCTCATCTGCTCCAGCGCCTGTGTACGTTGTTCAAGGGTAACGCTGTCATTGTAGCCCTTCGACATAACGCGTGACATGTCGTACATGGTGCTGGCAACGACTGCCTTCACGCGCTTGTCTGCGGCAACTGCATTCAAGGCCATGCCACCCCAGCCGCAAATGCCAATGACGCCGATACGCTCGCGATCGACATAGGATTGCAGGCCGATATAGTCCACCGCCGCACTGAAGTCCTCGGTATTGATATCAGGCGAGGCAATGTTGCGGGGCTCGCCGCCGCTTTCTCCGGTATAGGACGGGTCAAACGCCAGCGTGGCAAACCCGCGCTCCGCCATGGTCTGCGCATAAAGCCCCGAGGACTGTTCTTTCACGGCACCGAACGGACCGCCGATGACGAGAGCCGCCGATGGCTGGGTTGCGCGGTTCTTCGGCAGATAGAGATCGCCCACTAATGTGATCCCATAACGGTTCTTGAACGAGACCTTCTGGTGGTCGACATTGTCGCTCTTCGGGAAAACCTTGTCCCAGGCTGTGTTTTGGGCGAAGGCCGGTATTGTGCCCGCAGCCTGCACCATGCTGATCGCGGCAACGGCGATGCCTGTAGCCTTCATCAGGTTGCGCCTGCCGGCATTGAAAATCTCGGTCGTTTCAGTTTCGTTGGTCATGGGAGGTCTCCAGTGGTGGATTAGATGCGTTCGATACGCAGTGGAAATTCCCCGGGGAGATGCAGCGCTTCATAGCCTTGTTCGAAGCGTCCCAGCCGGACCAGACCGGGATGCTTGTAGTCGGCGTAGAACATCGCAAGATTGCCCCAGGGCATGTAATAACAGAGGTCGTATGGTCGCTCATTGTCGAATGGCCCATGGCCTTCGACGGTCAGCTTCCGAGGGAGATAGGCGATCTTCTCGTTGGAGCTGAAGTCCGTGATTTTGAGATCTAGCGGAAGCATGGATGCGAAATCGCGTGCCGATGGATTATCGTAGAGCGTCGCTATCATCGTGTTCCTTGCAAAAGTCAGCTGGATCCTCACCTCAGTTCGCTCCTGATCGTTAGGGCCGCCTTTACTGAAAACTCGGCCGGGGAAGATGAAAGCCGCGACCGCCAGCGCCAGCAGTTTGCGTCGTTTGGCGTGGGCAGATTTCATGCGCCTGCTGGTCTCCGCGTCACACGCCACGCGACAAGGGAAACGAGCGAGGAACCCCAGAGCAGCAACGCGCTCATCGTGAAGGCGGACCACCAGCCGAAAGCGTCGAATAGAACCCCGCCGAGCGACGCCCCGGACGTGATCGCCAGTTGAATGACGGCGACCTGCAGCCCACCGCCTGCCTCTGCGTCATCGGGAAGAATGCGGCTGAGCCATGTGCCCCAGCCCACGGGTGCCGCGGTTCCAAGGAAACCCCAACCGACAAGTGCGGCGACGACGGGAATTTTCGTGCTGCCAAAGGCGACCATGACAAAAGCGATACCGGCCATCAGCAAGGGGACGATCACGAGGATGCTGAACAGGCGACGGTGTAGCAGCCGTCCAATCATCCATGTCCCGACTGCTCCGGCCAACCCCATGACCAGCAGAAGAAACGACAGCGTTTCAATTCCCACCTGTGTGACCCGCTCGAGAAATGGCCGCAGATAGGTGAAAAGTGCGAACTGCCCCATGAACAGCAGGAAGATCGCAGTCATGCCTGCCGCGACAGGCGGGCGTGCAAGCAACCGGAAAACATTTGCGGATGGACGTTCGCGCCGAGGTGAAAGTGGAGGCAGGGTGATCCATTGCCACACCACCGCAAGCAATCCGATCGGCACGACCAGAAAGAACGCGCCGCGCCAGCCGATATAAGCGCCCAGGAGGCTTCCAAGCGGTGCAGAAACCGTTGCGGCAACGGCGTTACCAGCGTTCAGCAAAGCAAGCGCTTTCGGAACCTGATCGCGAGAGACGAGCCGCATCACGATCGCGGTGGATATCGACCAGAAGCCGCCGATCGAGATGCCAAGCAACGCACGGCCGAGCATCAAAACCGGGAAAGACGAAGCCAATGTCACGATCAGACCTGATACCGTCAGCAGCGCCGTCAGACCGAGGACGACGATACGCCGATCAAGCCGCTGCGTCAGGCTGGCTATGAACAGGCTGGTCATCACCGCAAAAATTCCGGAGACAGAAATCGCCTGCCCGGTATTTCCTTCCGAAACCCCGAGGTCGGCGGCAATCGGCGTCAGCAAGCTGACAGGCATGAATTCCGACGCAATCAACACGAAAGCGCACAGCGTCATACACAGAACAGCGCTCCACGCCGCGCCTTTGCTTTCTATGTTTTCATTGTAGATAAGGGTCACTTGTCCAGGTCCCATCGAAATTTGGTCATGTATTCGGACCGCAAGATATTGCCGAGAGACTTTGCCGACAATCCGTGTTAATCCGCATGGACTTATCGAAATTCAATATCAATCGGGGATTTTGATGCAGCGCGAGGACATGAAGGACCTGCTGTGGTTCATGGAGGTAGCCAAGGAACGCAGCTTCACAAAAGCTGCGGCTGCGCTTGGAACGTCGCAATCAACATTGAGCTATACCATCAAGCAGTTGGAGGCCCGCCTGGGCGTGCGTCTTTTGACAAGGACGACACGCAGCGTTGCGACGACGGAAGCCGGCGAGCGTCTTTTTCTGTCGCTTGCGCCACGATTTGAGGGCATTGAAGCCGATCTGGTGGACCTCGTCGCTTTCAGGGAAAAGCCCTCCGGCACCGTTCGCCTCACCTTGTCTGATCATGCTTTGCAGATGACCGTCTGGCCGAAATTGGCCCGGGTTCTCTCGGCCTACCCGGACATCCATGTTGAACTTTATAGTGACAACGGCATGCGCAATATCGTCGAGGAGCGTTTCGACGCCGGCGTGCGCTTGGGAGAAAGTGTCGACAAGGACATGATCGCGGTACGGATAGGCCCGGACTGGCGCCTCAGGGCCGTGGCTTCACCGGACTACTTTTCAAGGCACAGCGTCCCCGCCACGCCACAAGACCTCGTTGACCATATCTGCATCAATACACGCCAGGCAACCTGGGGCGGATTTTACGCCTGGGAGTTTGAAAAGAATGGACGCGAGCTGCGGGTCAGGGTCGACGGGCAGCTGAGCTTCAATTCCTCGATGTCCCAGATCGATGCGGCCATAAAGGGCTTCGGGATCGCTTACGTTCCCGAAGATATAGTCGAGGAACATATCGCCGAGGGACGATTGCAGGCAGCTCTCGATAACTGGAGCGAACCCTTCACCGGCTACCACCTGTATTATCCCAGCAGACGCCAGATGTCGCCGGCAATGAAGGTGATTATCGAAGCGCTACGGCATCATGCTTGAGTAAGGTTTGCTCAATGGCCACCAGCGTCTCCGGGTGTCACGAAAGCGTTAAGGAAAGGCATTAGAAACGCCGCCGACCCGTTAAAAAATGCACGGCTGTGCAAAGGCGGGCCAGCGCCGTTCCGATCTTTCCAAAAAGGGTCAGCGCTCAACAATTCCACTCGCCGAGAGCACTGGAGACAGAGATGAAACGCCGCACCTTCATGATATCAGCAGCAGGCGCCGCCGCCGGCCTTGCCCTTGCGCCGCGCATGAGCTTCGCTGCCCCGGGCACGATCGACTGGTATACTGGCGCTGACAGCAACATCCTCGATTTTTGGACCAACACGGTGAAGCCCGCTTTCGAGGCCGCCAATCCGGGTATCAAACTCAACCTCGTGGACGCCGGTGACAATGCCGGCATTATCGCCATCGGCGAACGCGCCATTGCAGCAAAGCAGACAGGCACCGACCCGCAGGCTGACTATTTCGAGCATTCCGACCCGCTGCTGCCTGCAGGCGCGATCGATGCCGGCATCTATGTGAACATGGCGAAAGCCGGTCTCTCCAACTATCCGCGCGTCAACCCGCTTGCCATCCGAAGCGAATACAGCCTGCCCTATCGCGGCAGCCAGGTTCTGCTCGCCTATGACACAGCCAAGCTGAAACCCGCGGATGCCCCGAAGACCTGGGAGCAGCTGGTTACCTGGATCAAGGCCAATCCCGGCCAGTTCGTCTATAACCGTCCCGACAAGGGCGGCTCCGGCGGCAATTTCGTTCGCCGCGCCATCCATCAGGCCAATGGTCTCGACCCCAAGGCCTTCACGGTCGACAACTACACCCAGGAATTCGGCGACAAGGCACTGGGCAAAGCCTGGGATCTGCTGACCGATATCGCCCCGTCGCTTTATGACAAGGGCGCCTATGCCTCCGGCAATACCCAGTCTCTGCAGCTTCTGTCGCAAGGCGTCGTGACGATGACGCCCGTCTGGTCCGATCAGGTTCTGAAAGCCATCGATCAGGGTGTGCTTCCTGCGGAAACGGGCCTCGTTCAGCTTCAGGATCTCGCGCTTTGCGGCGATTTTTCCCGGGCCGTGGTGCTGGCCAACGGCACCAATCGCGATGCCGCCCTCAAGCTGGCGAACTTCGTTCTCTCCGAAGAAATCCAGGGCGCCATCCTTACTGAGCTCGGCGGTTTCCCCGGTGTTTCCTGGGACTATGTATCGGCCGATCTGCGCAAGCGCTTCGCCGACATCATTCCGCAGACCATTCCGACCTTCCCGGCCGGCAAATGGGAAACCGCCATCAATGACGGCTGGTACCGTCACGTTGCTCCGAACGTCGACCGCAAGTCGTGACCGAGGTAGCAGAAGGAGCGGTTCGTCCGCTCATCGACAATTCGGCAGGCAGGAGGCCCATCGGCCTCCTGCTCGTCGCCATTCCCGTTTTCCTGATGATCTGGCTCGTCATCTGGCCGGCCATCAACGCCATAGGCCGCACCATCTGGCGTATCGGGGCCAATGGAGAAACGACGTTCGATCTTTCGAGCTACGTCTTCTTCTTTTCGGATCGCTACAGCCTCGACAATCTTGCCGTCACGCTCTGGACCACTTTGGTCTGCGCCATGCTACTTCTGGTGATCTGCCTGCCGATCGCGCTTTATCTGCGCTTTTCCCAGGGCCGCCTTTCGGCCTATGTGCAGGCGCTGGCCATCTTTCCGATGTTCGTGCCTTCAATCATCCTCGCCTTCGCCTTCATCCGCGTGCTTGGGCCCAATGGCATGGTGGATATTCTGCTCAACGCGGTCGACCTGCCGAAAATCCGCACGCCCTATCTGACCCCCTGGGGACCGGTCATCGGCCTTGTCTGGGACAATATCCCGCTGACGGTGCTGATCCTGCTGGCGGGCCTCGGCAGCGTCGCCAACCAGTCGGTGGAAGCGGCGCGGGATGTGGGCGCCAACGCGCTGCAGGTTTTCTGGCACATCATTCTACCGCGCATCTCCAATTCCATTCTCGTGGCGCTTTCCTTTTCGGTGCTCGGCATTTTCTCCTCCTTCACCCTTCCTTACCTGCTTGGCCCCGCATCGCCGGAAATGATTGGTCCCTTCATGCAGCGCACCCTTCGCGATATGCAGGATCCCATCGGCGCCATGACCCAGGCCGTCATCGCATTCGGCTTCTGTATTGCCTTCGGCCTCTTTTATGTGCGCTCAGTCGCACGCAATCAGGGGAAGTAACATGGCCGCTTTTGCACCGGCGCGCAGGCGCCTCGACTGGCCCGGCATATTCTTCGCCACTCTTCTGACCGTTGCGATCGTCGGGCCGCTCATCGTCGTTGGCACCTGGGCTTTCACCGAAGTCTGGCGTTACCCCAACGTCGTGCCGCAACAGTTCGGCTTCCGTTTCTGGGGCCAGACGCTCGGACGCCCCGATGTGTGGAACGCCCTGATGCTGAGCTTTCGGCTGACGACGGTGGTGACCCTGCTTTCGGCGCTGATCTGCCTTCCCGCCGCTTATGCCTTTGCCCGCATGAGCTTTCCCGGCCGCAACCTCTTGTTCTTCTCCTTCCTTGCCGGTCATGCCTTCCCGAAATTCGGGCTGCTGGTAGCAATTGCGGCGATCTTTCTGCAACTCAACCTCATCGGCACCTTCTGGGGCGTCGTTCTCATCCAGCTCGTCGGCACGCTGATGTTCATGATCTGGATACCCGTCGCCGCGTTTCAGGCCGTCGATCGCCGCATGGAAGAGGCGGCCCGCGATGTCGGCGCCAGTCCCCTGCGGGTCTTCTGGTCGATCACGCTGCCGCAGGCCGGACCGACCATCGCCGCCGCCGTGCTCCTGAGCTTCGTCGGAACCTTCTATGAAACCGAAGGGGCCTGGCTCATCGGCGCACCCGGCATCCGCACCATGCCGGTGCTGATGATCAGCTACATCAACAACCAGATGGTCATCCAGTATGGTGCGGTCCTGTCCGTCGTGCTCTGGGTACCGTCATTCATTGCCCTCATGTTCGCCCGCCGCATCATCGGCGGCGGCGCCTTCGCCCGCGGCTTCGGCGGTTAGGAATATTCATGTCCGTACTTCATATCCGCGGGGTCACAAAAACCTTCGCCGGTGGCACCAATGCAGTCGACAATTTCTCGCTCGACGTCGCCGATGGTGAACTCGTCTGCCTTCTCGGCCCGTCCGGTTCCGGCAAATCGACGCTGCTGCGCATGGTCGGCGGTTTCGAACAGCCGACCGGCGGACAGATCACCATCGACGGCGAAGATGTCACCCATCTGCCACCCGAGCGCCGGCCCACCGGCATGGTGTTCCAGAGCCACGCACTCTGGAGCCACATGAATGTCTTCAAGAACCTCGCCTTCGGTCTGAAGCTGCGGCGCATGCCCGCCTCCGCGATCCGGGAAAAGGTCGAAGCGGTACTCGAACTGGTGGGGCTTTCCGGTTATGGCGAACGCGCCACCAGCCAGCTCTCCGGCGGCCAGCAGCAGCGCGTGGCGCTTGCACGCTCACTGGTCCTGGAGCCGAAAATCCTCCTTCTGGATGAACCCTTCGCCAGCCTCGACCAGCATCTGCGCGAGCGCCTGCGCGAAGAGGTGCGCGATATCCAGCAGCGTCTCGGCATCACCACGCTGTTCGTCACGCATGGGCAGGACGAGGCCCTTTCCATGGCCGACCGCATCGTCGTGATGGCCAATGGCAGGACCGAGCAGATCGACCGGCCGAACGTCATCTACCGCGAACCGCAGACCCCCTTCGTCGCCGGCTTCATCGGCACGATGAACCTGATCGAAGGCGTGGTCTCGGGCGGAAACTTCACCCATGCCGGCCTGACCGTGCCGCTGCCCGTCTCCGACGGTCCCGCCATTCTCGCCATCCGCCCCGAGGCCGTTGACCTGACGGCATCCGAGACGCCGCAGGCAAGCGTTCACCGGGTGACCGATTACGGCACCCATGGCCTTGTCGATCTCGATCTTCCCGATGGTATCAGGATCAAATCGATGGTCGCCCATCCCGATCTCTTCCGGGCCGGACAGGGGGTCGATATCCTGCCGCGCGCCGTCACGGCCTTTCGCGACAACCGGCAAATCTACCGGAGCTGACCATGAACATGCCCATCCTACTCGAACGCGACGGCCACCGCACCTGGCTCAAATGGCATCGCGGCCGCCGCCGCGCCGCCGATCCCGCCTTCACCGGCGAGCGCATCATCGAGGCCATGTGCCTTGGCGCGAGCATCGAAGTCGATCTCGTCATTCACGCCGACCACGGCTGCGCCGTGCTGCATGATCTGACGCTGGAGCGGGAAACCACGGGCGCCGGAAGGGTGCGCAACACCTCCGCCGCCGCGCTGCGCCAGCTGCATCTGCGCGACAATCAGGGCCAGCCCGTATCCTCAAGGGTGATGCTGCTCGAAGACCTCTGCGCCCTGCTCGCCCGCGAGATCATCCATCCCGATGCCCTTCTGCAGCTCGATTTCAAGGAAGACCGGCACGCCCTCACCCCGCAGGTCATCGCCGGTTTCAGCGCAAGCATCGCGCCATTGGCGGGCTCCATGATCCTGTCCGGCGGTGATTTCGACGCAATCGCCGCGCTTGCCGCATCGGTCCCCGATCTCAAAACCGGATATGATCCATGTGAGGACGACACACTCGCACGGCTGCAGCAGGACGGAAACTTTTCCGGCTTCATCGAACAGGCGCTTGCCACGGCACCGGCTGCCGGAATGATCTATCTCGACTACCGGATCGTCCTTGCCGCTGAAGATGCCGGCATCGATATCATCGCCCCCATTCATGCCGCCGGCCGCCGTGTCGATGCCTGGACCATCAACCGCATCACCCCGCAATCCATCACCGATGTCGAGCGGCTTTTGCGGCTCAAGGTCGACCAGATCACCACCGATGACCCGGAAGGGCTAACCGAGGCATTCAGCCGATGACCGTCAATTACACCGCCATTCTGGAAGACATGATCGCCACCACCCGCGAGGCCGGCGCATTGACGCTCGAGCATTTCAGGCGCTTCCGCGACATCGAGATCGGCGTCAAGGGACCGGGCGACTTCGTGTCCGATGCGGACCGGCAGTCTGAAACGCTGATCCGCGAACGCCTGCTCGGCCGGTATCCCTGGGGGCTGACCGGCGAGGAATTCGCTCCGGTTGACGGTTCGGATGCCGAACATCGCTGGCTGGTCGATCCCATCGATGGCACCACCAATTTCATCTATGGCCAGCACTACACCATCACCATTGCGCTTCGCCGCGGCAACGAGACGATCTGCGGGCTCGTCTATAATCCCGTCGCCGACGAAATGTTCACCACGATCAAGGGCGAAGGCGCATATCTCAACGGTGAGCGCCTGCGCGTCAATGCCAGCAGCGATATCGCGCTCATGTGCGTCGGCACCGGCCTGCCAACACCCAACCTCTCGCTTTATCCCGGCGCCTATCAGCGTCTCGACGATATTCGTGCCCCAATCGGCGCGGTGCGGGTCGTCGGCAGCGCCGCCAATTCCTGCGCCTACGTGGCCTGCGGCCGTCTTACCGGCTATTACGAGGAGACGGGGTTTGTCGATACCGCAGCCGGCATCCTGCTCGTTGAGGAAGCCGGCGGCATCGTGACGGACTGGTGGGGGCGCGGGCCTGAAATCTATGAGCGGACCGGCACGCTGATCGTCGCCAATGCCGCAACCCACGCCTATCTTCTCGAGCGGCTTCGTGGCGTTCCGCCCAAGGATCCCTGAGCGGCGCAGCGCGCGGTCAACACGTATCCGTCAGCACGTATCCGCCAATATGCGGGTCCTGCGAAGGATAGCGTGATCAGTAACCGCCCGTCATCAGCACGGTTTCACCGGTCATGAAACTGCAGGCCTGCGACGACAGGAAGATGGCGGCACCCACCATTTCTTCCGGCTGCCCGGCACGGCCCATCCAGTTCAGCGTCCGGACGTATTCCGCCCAGCCTTCGGGGTCCTCATCACGACGGTGGGCATTACGGTCGGTGTCGATGAGGCCGGGCGCGAGCGTGTTGAGCAATACATTGTCGCGCGCATAATCCCGCGCCTGACTCTGGATCAGATTGTGCTGCGCTGCCTTGGTGGCGGCATAGGCGGTGACGATGCCCTTCGGCCGCAGCTGATTGACCGAGCCGATGGAAACCACCCTGCCCCATTTGCGGGCCGCCATGCGCGGCAGGGCCGCCTGTAGCATATCCACCGTCGAGCCGAGATTGACCGCCAGCTGAAACGCCAGATCGGCGGGTGTCAGTTCCGAGAGCACGGCGTTGATCTGGGCGCTGGCATTGATGACAAGAATATCGACCGGTGCAATCGCCTCGGCCCGTTCGATGAGATCACGACCGGCACCGGGTTCGGAAAGATCGCCCGCCAGTTCCTGCGCCGTGCCGCCGCTTGCGACGATCCGGTGCTGCACGGCTGCGGCAGCGCCCGGCTTTACGCCATGCAGGATGACATGGGCGCCCGCGCCCGCCAGCCCCTCGGCAATGGCGGCGCCTATGCCGCGGCTGGAACCGGTGACGAGCGCCGTGCGGCCCTTCAAACCAAAGACGCTTTCGAGACGCATCCTTTATCCTTCAAACAGCGAGATGCGCGCGCCGGCAATTCCCGGGCGGCAGGAAAACAGGCCGCCGGAGAGCGGCGCGTCGGCGAGCGTGGAGGCAGGCAGGCGCGTGCGGGCGCTGGTGATGAACAGCGTCGACAGATCAGGCCCGCCAAAGGCGATGCTGGAGGGGCGCGGCACCGGCATGTCGATCACCTGGTCCAGCTTGCCGTTCGCAAGATAACGGCGCACGCACCAGCCATCCCAGATGGCGCACCACACCCCGCCTTCCGCATCCACAGCCAGACCATCCGGCCGGCCATCGGCCACTGGAATGCGGGCAAACTCACGGCGCTGCGACAGGGCACCCGTCGCCGGATCGCAATCATAGGCGTGGATGAGGCCGGGCACGGTATCGACGAAATAGAAGGTCCGGCCATCGGGGCTCCAACCGAGACCGTTGGAGACGATGATGCCGCCTTCCTTGCGCTCGGATGCGCCATTGGCGTTGATACGATAAAGCGCACCCGTGGGCTTGGAGGCATCGATGCGCATCGAGCCGACCCAGATCGCGCCATCCGGCCCGCATTTGGCATCGTTCAGGCGGTTATCGGCGATGCCCGCTTCCGGGCTGACAAAGGGTGTCAGCCGGCCGGAGGCGAAATCCAGCCATTCGACGCCATCCTGCGACGCGACCAGCAACCGCCCGCCAGTGACCGGAATGACGGCGCTGACCAGCTTGCCGGTCTCGCAGGTTTCGTTGCGGCCAGTGGCAGGATCAAAGCGGTGCACCGCCGGATGCAGGATATCCACCCAATAGAGCGCGTTTTCCCCCTCGTGCCAGACCGGGCTTTCCCCCAGCTGCGCACCCCATGGCAGAATGCAGCTCAGTTCGGCGCTGGGGCGGCCCGTTGCCGAACGCGGGCGTGGCCGCGAGCTGATCGCCACGGCCCCGGCTGCACCGGTAATGCGACGGGCGGCGGCAATCAATTCACGCCCGGCGGGATGGATATTGGAGGAATCGAGCCGCGACGACGGCCCGAGCGCAACGAGCACGCCCATCGGCGTATTGTCCCGGCCCATGACGGGGGCGGCGACCGAATTCACCCCCGGCAGATGCTCCTCGTAGGAAATCGAATAACCCCGCGCCCGTGTCAGCGTCAGATCGGCCTGCAGCGCATCGAGGGTGGTGATGGTTTTGGGTGTCTGCAGATCGAGCGTCAGGCGATCCAGCAGCGCGCGGCCAACGGCGGGATCCTGAAAGGCGAGCAGCGCTTTGCCCGGTGCGGTGCAATGCAGGGGAACGCGACGTCCCACCTCAACACGCACCGAAAGACCGTTCGGCGAACGCTCGGCGAGATATTGCGTCATGGTGCCGTCAAGCCGGCACAGTGCAACCGTCTCCCCCAGTTCGGCGGCCAGCCGCTCGAGTTCCGGGGTCGCCGCCGAGACGAGATCGAAGCTCTCCCAGACCTTGTGGGACATTTCCAGAAAACGCTGGCCGAGGACATAGGTGCCACGGGCCTCATCCTGACGGACGAGGCCATAGGCGATAAGGGTGCGCAGGATGCGCGCGAATGTCGGCTTCGGCAGACCGGAGGCACGCAGCAGCTCGGCAAAACGCAGCGGTTCCGGTGCATCGGCGACCATGTCGAGCAGGGTCAACCCCTTGGCCAGCGCCGCCGTGCCGCCCGGCGTCTCCGGTTTCATTGCCTCTGCTCCTGCGCGAGTCGCTGCCGCCTTGCGGCCGCCGCGTCGTCCAGCATCCGGTCCATCGTCCATTCCGCTTCAAACCCCAAAGTGTTTCTGATCCGCTCGTTGGACGTATGGTAATAAACGCCGTCGCCGGGAAAATCGACTGTCACGATGGGCAGGCCGGTCAGCGCGGCAATCTTCGGCAGAAGCGCGGCGAAATCGGCCGGTTCGTCGGCACCGAGATTGAAGGTGCCACCCGCCGCCTCGGGGTGATCGAGAGCGAGCAGAATGCCCGCCACCATGTCGCGTGTATCGGTTATATGCATACGGAACGGTCGGCCGTTTTCATTGCGCGCCAGAATGTGCGACGGCTCACCGATATCGCGGGACTGGAGCAGTTCGGCGATGGCAGTATTTCCGAAATTCTGCTGCTGGCGAATGCGCGGCCGCAGGAAAAACCGGGGACCGGAAAAGAAGCTGTCCTCATCCAGCAGTTCCGCCGCATCCTGCGTATGCGAAAACCGCAGGATCACCGTTTCCATGGTGCCGCTTCGCTGGTGAAAGCGCACCAGCTCTTCGCCCAGAAGCTTGGTCAGACCATAGGGCGAATTGGGGCAAAGCGGATGGTCCTCGGTGACCGGCAGGAACTCCGGCCGGTTTTCCGGATAGACCTCTCCCGAGGAGGCGAAAACGAACCGCCGCACGCCAGCCGCCGAAGCCGCATCCAGAAGCCGGCGCGTGCCCTCGACATTGACGGCGAACATGCGGTCACGATCCGCCGGAGCCCATGACATGAAGGCGCCAAGATGCAGGACGGCCCTCACGCCCTTGATGGCCTCGGACAGTGCCTGCGCATCCTCCAGCGACCCGACGACTTCCTCGCCGCCGGTTGCCGATGGCCTCAAATCAAAACCGCGAACGGCGCGGCCCTGCGCGCGCAAGGCGGCGACAACGGCACGGCCGACACGGCCTGCCGATCCGGTGACGAGGATCATAGCCGTGCTCCGGTCTTTGCATCGAAGAGATAAAGCTGGGCCGGATCAAAACCGAGCCGGAGCGCCTCATTACCGGGAAGGTTGCCGGTATGCGAGACACGCGCGATCAGCCCCTTGGACTTGCCCTCCTCGCCATCCGCAACCCTTGCGCCCTCCGCATCGAAATAGACGTATTTTTCCGATCCGAGGCTCTCCACCAGCGTCGGGCGGACATCGAAGGTAACCGGTGCATCGCCCAGAACGAGATGTTCCGGCCGCAGGCCGACGATCACGTCGCCTTGGCGGACGGCTGCGCCCGGCAGGAAAACCTGTTGCCCAAACAGGGTAACAGCGCCATCACGCAGTTCCGCATTGAGGAAATTCATGCCTGGCGAGCCGATGAAACCGGCAACGAAAAGATTGGCCGGATTGTTGAAAAGCTCGTCGGGTGCGGCGATCTGCTGGATGATGCCGCCCTGCATGATGACGACGCGGTCCGCCATCGTCATCGCCTCAACCTGATCATGCGTCACATAAACGGTGGTGACACCGATGCGTTTGTGCAATGCGCCGATTTCGGCACGCATGTGGACGCGCAGCTTGGCATCGAGGTTGGACAGCGGCTCATCCATCAGGAAGGCCTGCGGCTGGCGCACGATGGCACGGCCCAGCGCAACGCGCTGCCGCTGGCCGCCCGACAGGTCCTTGGGCTTGCGATCGAGATAGGGTGTCACTTCCAGAATGCGCGCCGCGTCATCAACCCGGCGATCGATCTCGGCCTTATCAGTACCGCGCATCTTCAGGCCGAAGCCGATATTCTGGCGAACGGTGAGGTGCGGATAAAGCGCGTAGTTCTGGAACACCATGGCGATGTCGCGGTCGCCCGGCGCCAGATCCGTCACTTCGTGGTCGCCGATGAAGATCTGCCCTTCGCTTGCCGGTTCGAGACCGGCAAGGATTTTCAGCATCGTCGACTTGCCGCAGCCGGAAGGCCCGACCAGCACCACGAACTCGCCGTTCTCGATCTCAAGCGAAAACGGCCTGAGCACGTTGAGCGCGCCATAGGACTTGCTGACGTTGCGAATGGAAATATTGGCCATGCTTATTTCTCCGCGCCAGCGGTGAGGCCGCCGACCAAATAACGTTCCAGGAACAGGTAGATTGCGATGATCGGCAGCGCGATGAACACGGATGCGGCGGAAATGTCGTTCCAGTAGGTGACATATTCGCCCTGCATCGTGGTGATGCCGAGATTGGCCGTCCAGTTGTCCGGCGAGTTGACGAGGAAGGTGCGGGCATAGGCATAGTCTGCCCAGCTGAGCACGAAGGCATAAAGTGCGGTGGCGGCAAGGCCCGGCGTGGCGATGGGAAGCACGACGCGCACCATCGCGCCGATCGGCGAGCAGCCGTCGACCATGGCAGCCTGTTCCAACTCTTTGGGAATTGTGTCGAAATAGCCTTTCAGCATCCATGTGGCGAAAGGAATGATCATTGTCGAATGCGCCAGAACCAGCGTCCACAGGCTGCCGATCAGGCCGAAGCTGGAAAAGATCGAAAACAGCGGAATGACGAGCAGCGTCGCGGGCAGCATCTTCGCCGTCAGGACGAAGAGACCCATGGTCGCGCCGCCCCGCATGGAATAACGCGACAGCGCATAACCGGCGCTGACCGAGACCAGCATCGACAGCGCCACCGAGCCGATGGCCGCCAGCATCGAGTTCCAAAGCCACAGCAGGATCGGTTTTGCCACCCAGACGCGGGCGAAGATGTCCCACTGCGGATCGTCAGGCCAGAAGGTCGGCGGCAGGCGATACAGCTCATCGGTGGTGGAAAGTGCCGTGACCAGCAGCCAGTAGACCGGGAACAGGATCATCACCAGCGTGAAGATCACAGTCGCGTAAAGGGCAAGGCTCTGTAAAAATGTCCGTTTCATCAAAGCCTCCTCAATAGATCGATTTCGAACGCCGGCCGAGCATCAGAAGGCTCGCGACGATGCAGATCACCAGCGTCAGCACGCCGACGGCGGCGGCACGGCCGAAATTGTGATACTGGAAGGCCTGGTCATAGGTCATGATCGACAGTGTCTGGGTTGAACGCAGCGGCCCGCCGCCGGTCAGAACCTTGATGATGGAAAAGTCGCGGAATACCCACAGCAGCGTCAACACCAGCGTCACGCCCAGAACCGGCATCAAAAGCGGCATGGTGATCCAGCGGAAACGCTGCCACACACTCGCACCATCGACCTTCGCCGCCGCATAATAATCGGCGGGAATGGACTGCAGGCCAGCCAGACACATGATCGAGACGAATGGAAAACCCTTCCACACCATGGTGATCGCCACTGCCCAGAAGGCGGCCGTGGAACTGCTGACCCACGGGATCATCTGGTCGGTAAAACCGAGTTTGATCGCCAGCCAGCCGAACAGGCCGAATGAAGTGTCGAACATCCACGCAAAGATGACGACCGCGATGATTTCCGGCACGGCCCAGGGCAGTGCCATTCCCAGCCGCGCGACGGTGCGGCCCTTGAAACGGTTATTGGCGAGAAGCGCCGTGCTGAGGCCGACCGCGACGCTGCCGGCGGTAACGACGATGACCAGTTTCAGCGTTACCCAGCAGGCCAGCCAGAATTCCGGCGACGAGAACAGCCATGTGTAATTGCTTAACGAAAACGGCCGGCTGGCGCCGCCAAGCCTTGGTATCTTGACCTGCTGGAACGACAGGTCGATGGCCAGCACGAGCGGCCAGACGATGATGGCGGCAACCATCAGGACCGCGGGCGCGATCAGAATATAGCCGAGGAGATGTTGCCGGCTGGGACGAGCAAGATCGAAGAACTTGCGACGCCCAGCCCGAACGGGTTCGGTCATGGATGGTCCTCCTGCCGGATGCGAATGATGGCCATGGCCCTTTACGGGCCATGGCAGGACAACAAGATCAGGACAATGGGGGATCAACCCTTGATGGCTTCGGCCTTTGCCTGCATGGTTTTGGCCACCTCCGCCGGATCGAGATCCTGAATGATCATCCGCTGGCTTTCTTCCATCACCATCTTGCTGAACTCGTTGTAGAAAAGCTCAAGACCGGTCGGAATGCGGTCTATACCGGCTTCAGACGCGGCCTTCATGGTTTCGATCAGCACCGGGAAATGCGGGATGGTCTTTTCAACACCCGAAACATCCGCCTTCGGGCTTGGCGGTGTGTTGCCGCCAAGGGTGGCGTAACTGCGCTGGAATTCCGGCGTCATCGTCAGCTTGATGAAATCCCAGACCAATGCCTTCTGGTCGTCGGGAATATCCGCCGGCATCGCCAGCACGTTGGACGAGCCGCCGAGCGGCGGGTGCAGCGGCGGCGCGACATAAACGATGTCACTCTTGGCCGAACCCTTTTCAGTCGTGCCATAAAGCCAGGGTCCATCGAGCCGCATGGCCATCTTGCCATCGGCAAACAGCTTGCGCACGTCGCTGGCGCTCATGTCCACCGGGCTGATGCCGCTCTTCATCACGGTTTTCCAGCGTGAAAGGCCCTCGACCATCTGTGGCGTATCGATGGTGATGTTGCCGTCCTTGTCGGTCCAGTAGGCGCCGGCATCGATGATGTAGTTCAGCATTTCCGTCAGATATTGCCCCGGACCACCCTTGGTTTCGTGGCCGGTGCCGAACTGGTCGATGATGCCGTCGCCGTTCAGATCCTTGGTCGTGGCTTTTGCAGCGGCCAGGAACTCGTCATAGGTCTTCGGAACCGCAACGCCCGCTTCTTCCAGCAGCTTCTTGTTATAGGCCATGACGAAACCGAAATAGTTGTTCATGATGCAGACGGTTTCGCCGTTCCATTCGCATTTCTGCTGGCCGGCCCAGCCGGTCATGTCGATGCCGTCCTTCTTCAGCCACGGGTCAAGCGGTTCCAGCCAGCCGCTATCGGCAAACATCTGGAATTCGAAGGACGCCAGATGCACGATCTGCGGCGGCTGGTTGGCGGCGAAAAGCGTGGTCATCGTATCCGCGTAGGAACTGCGCTCCGCCTTGGTGAATTCGATCTTCACCCCCGGATGCTGTTTCTCGAAGGCGGCGATGGCGGAATGCCACCATTCGCCCGTTCCGGCATCATCGGTCTGCCAGGAAATGAACTTCAGCACGGTATCGGCCATGGCGGGCGCAACAGCACCCATGGTCATCAAAACGGCGGTCGCGGTGCTGAGCGCCAGCTTTTTCATTCTTTTGGTCATGGTTTCCTCCTCCAAAAAACCAAATCAGATACGTTCAATCAGACCGAGCGCCGCCTCCGACGGTCTTACCCCAAGTCCCGGTCCCGATGGCAGGTGATACCTGCCCTCGCGGCAATCCATGTCGCCGTCCAGCAGGCGGCGGTTCGGCTCGAAGATCGAGTGCTGGAATTCGTGTCCCTTCAGCATCGACAATGTCGACGACGCCTGCAGGCTGGCGGCAAGGAAGATGCCGGCGCCAACGGTGGCGTGCGGGATCACGTCAATGCCGTGTTCGGCGGCAAGAGCGCCGATGCGGATGAAATTGGTGATGCCCTTATGGCCCATTTCCGGCTGCACGATAGCGATGCGGCAGCGTTCGATGCGGGCGCGCATATCCCAATGGGTGCGCCACTCCTCGCCGACGGCAATCGGCACGTCGGTATTCTTCGAAACCTTCTCCAGACCGGCAATGTCCTCCGTCCAGACCGGCGCTTCAGCGAACCACGGGTCGAAGGGCTGCATTTCGGCAATCAGTTCCAGCGCCCGTTCCGGCGTCTGGTTCCAGTGCATGTCGGCGGCGATCTTCGCCTGGGGCCCAAGCACCTGCCGGAGATTGGCAATTTCCGCCGCCGGGCCATCATCAGCCACCGGTGTTGCGAATTTGAAGGCGTTGAAACCGCGATCCTGCCAGTATTTCGCCAGCTCTCCCCGCGCCTTCAGCGTTTTTTCAGGCAGGCCGGAAACATAGGCTGGAAACGTATCTACCCCGCCGCCGAGAAGGTCGCGAACCGATTTGCCGGCTTCCTGCCCGGCAATATCCCAGAGCGCGATATCGAGCGCGGCGAGCGCGTCGACGTAAAAGCCGCCGGTATAACCGCGCACCCGCATCATGTCGTAGAGGTCGTCATAAACAGCCGAAGGATCGGACGCATCGCGGCCGATCACGAAACCGGCGAGAAGATCATTGATAAGGGCGGCGACCGCGCCGGGAGCGACGATGCCATAGGTCTCTCCCCAGCCAACAGTGCCGGCCTCGGTCGTCATGCGCACCAGCACGCTGCGGTCGAAGGTGGGGTAGACCGTGCGATTGCCCTTGCGAACGATATAGCCGTTGGGATTGACCACTTCGCCTTCCCTGAGCGCGCCGAGATAGGGAACCTTGCGCGGCTGGGTCAGCGTGAAGACTTCAACGGTTGCGATGGGGCTGTTCATGCGGCCTCCGCGGCAACGAGGCCGAGTTCGACCAGATTGGCGTCAATATCCGCAATGGCCGCCGCATCAAGCTCGGGTGTCGGTGCACGCACGCCGACACCTTCGATCACGCCGCGACGGGCGAGCACATATTTGGTCAGCCGCATGCGATAGACAGCCTGCAGAACCAGAAGCGGCAGGGTGCGGACATAAATCCGGCGCGCCTCCTCCTGCCGCCCGGCGACAAGCGCCCGGTCGATGGCCACATGTTCCTCGGCGATCTCCAGCGCCGGCATGGCCGCCGTAGCACCTCGGGCATATTCGTCGAGAATGTAACGGGCGCCGCCGCCACCGATGACGCCCTTCAGCGTCGAAGGCGCATGGGCGATGATGTGGCTTATGGCCGGGCCGGCGGGAAGCGTTTCTTCCTTGACGTAGGTGACCTGCGGCAAGGCGCGCACGATCTCCACGATCGCCTGCGGCGAAAGGTCTGAGCCGCGCGGCGCAGGCGCATTCTGCAGGATGATTTCAACCTCGGGCAGCGACTCGACGACCTTGCCGAGGAATTCGATCAGCGCCGGCGCATCCGTGCCGACCGACTTGGGCGGCTGCACCATCAGGTGGCGAATGCCGAGCGCCGATGCCGCCCGCCCATGCTTGACCACGTCACGCCAGTCGGCCGCACTTGCACCCGCCACAACAGGCACCCGCCCGGCCACCGCATCCACGACGATCTTCAGCAGCGTAGCGCGCTCGGCAGCATTCAAAGTCTCCACCTCGCTGGCGAAACCGGGAAACACGACACCATCCACACCCTTGTCGAGCGCGAAGACTACCAGCCGCTTCATACCCGCTTCGTCAATGCCGCCACCAGCCAGAAACGGCGTGGGCAGAACAGGCAAAATCCCCTTGAGGCCAGCCACCATTTTTCTCCTCCCAATTAAGTATCATATTTTGATACCTTGAATTCACTAATTGACACTACATAGACTCGCACCCTATGACAAGCCCCAAGATGAAATGAACGAGGAGGTTCAAGACATGGCAGCAGCGGCGACATCGATCATCGTCGATTGGGGAACGACATCACTGAGGGCGGCGCTCGTCAGTGAAAGTGGCGAAGAACTGGATCACCTGGAAACCGCCGACGGTATTTCGAGCCTTGGCAAGGGAGAACATGAGGCGGCGCTGATGGCTGCACTCGCACCCTGGTTCTCTCGCCACGGGGCCTTGCCCGTCGCCGCACTCGGCATGATCACCAGCCGTAACGGCTGGGTCGAAGTCGCTTATGTGCCGTGCCCGGCAGGCCCGGCAGAACTTGCCGCCGGCACGGTGCGCAAGTCGCTGCCGAACGGGTCCGATCTCGTCTTTCTGCCGGGTCTTAACGACCCCGCCCGCCAGCCCTTTCCGGATGTGATGCGCGGCGAAGAAACCCAGATCGTCGGCCATGGCCTCGGCGAAGACGCCACCCTCATCATCCCCGGAACCCACAGCAAATGGGCGCGGGTGAAGGCGGGGCGGATCGACGGTTTCCAGACATTCGTGACCGGTGAAATCTTCAACCTGCTTATCAATCATTCCTTCATCGCGCGCGGTTCAACGCAGCCGCCGGTCGACGATCCGGAGGCCTATCGCTGGGGTCTGAAAGAGGCAAAACGATCCGCCGCCATGCTGTCGCTGCTGTTTTCAGCGCGAACAGGCGGGCTTGCCGGCCGGCTTTCGCCGGATCAGCTGCGGTCCTATGTGCGGGGACTGGTCATCGGGCAGGAGTTTCGGCAAGCCCGCGATGCCGGATGGTATGCGGAGGGAGACGAGGCAGCTATCGTCGGCAATGACGGGCTGAACGATCTCTATCTGGTTGCCGCAGATGTGTTCGGGCTCAAGACATCAGTGGGCGCGGACGACGTCCTGACCAAGGGGGCACTGGCCGTCCTCAAACAGACGCTTTCCTGAGCGCAGACTATCGCCGGGTGCAATCCCGACAGGACAGAGCCTTTGCATTTCATGAAACGAGGCGGCCCAAGGGCCGCCTCGTTTGGTATCAGCAAAAGCCAGACCTCAGGCAGGCCGTTCTTCACCCGCATTCGGCCGCCAGGTGATCAGCCTCTTCTCGGCAATATCGAGAATAAGGTCGATGATGAGAACGAACACGGCGAGAATGATGATGCCTGCAAAGACACCCACCGCGTCGAAATTCCCTTCGGAGCGGGCGATCAGGTAACCAAGGCCTGCCGAAGCCCCAAGATATTCACCGATGATGGCGCCAACCACCGCAAATCCCACGGATGTACGCAGCGACGACAATATCCAGCTGGCCGCCGCCGGAAAATAGACGTGGCGCAGCAGATCAGAACGCTTGGCGCCGAGAATGCGGGAGTTGGAAAGCACGACGGGGTTCACCTCGCGCACGCCCTGCATGGCGTTAAAGAAGGTGACGAAGAAGACGAGCGTCACCGCAAGCGCCACTTTGGACCACAGGCCAAGGCCCAGCCACAGGACAAAAATCGGTGCCAGAACGACGCGCGGAATGGCATTCACCGCCTTGATGAAGGGATCCAGCACGCGGGCGACAAAGGGGCTTAGCCCCAGCCATACGCCGGCGCCGACGCCAAGGCCCGTACCGATGAGATAACCGAGCACCGTTTCGCTGAGCGTGATGCCGACATGCTTGTAAAAACCCGAATCGGCTACCCAGGTGACCACCTGCATGACGATGTCATAAGGCGCCGGGAAGAAAAAGCGGTCGATCGCTCCCGAGGTGACGCCGAGCTGCCAGCCGCCCAGAAGCACCACCAGAAGCACGACCTGAATGATACGAACATTAACGGCTTGCATAGCTTTTCTCCACTTCACCGCGCAGCGATGCCCATATGTCGCGATACAGGGTCATGAATTTCGGATCGAGTTTGATTTCCGCAACGTTGCGGGGCCGTTCCAGATCAACGGGGAAGCTCTCGATGACACGGCTTTTGGGACCGGCAGCGAGAACGACGACGCGGTCTCCAAGCGCAATCGCCTCTTCGAGATCATGGGTAATCATGACCACCGCCCGACGGTCTTCCTGCCATAACCGAAGCAGCTCGTTCTGCATCAGATGGCGGGTGTGGATATCCAGCGCCGAGAAGGGTTCGTCCATCAGGATGACCTTCGGTTCGGTGATGAGCGCCTGCGCCATCTGGACACGTTTGCGCTGCCCGCCCGAAAGCTGGTGTGGAAAACGACTTTCGAAGCCCTTCAGCCCGACCTTTTCGAGCCAGGCCAGAACCTTCTGGCGCCGTTCATGTTCGGGAACGCCGCGGAACAACAGGCCAAGCTCGACATTCTGATACGCCGTCTTCCAGGGAAGCAGCGCGTCCTGCTGGAAAAGATATCCGATGGTGTTCTGCACGCCCTGAACCGGAACATCGTCAATGGCCACTTTCCCCTGCGCCGGCTTCAGCAGCCCCGCAATGGCGTTGAGGATGGTGGATTTTCCGCATCCCGTTGGGCCGACGATGGAGAGAAACTCTCCATCGCCCACTTCGAGGTTCACGTCCTGAACGGCAACGAACGAACCGAAAGCCATGGTCACGTTATCGATTGTCACCATGGGCTGGGGTTTGAATTCGCTCACGGGCTCTAGCTTTCTGGCTGGTGATGACATCTCGCCCCCCTCAGTTTGCAGCCTTCGAGGCGGCAGCCTCGACGAACTTGTTGGTATAGGTGGTGTTGAGGTCGATCGTTGCCTTGGCGACTGCGTCGTTGAAGCTTTTAAGAACCGCCAGCGGCGTTTCCAGATCGGCCGGCTCGAACCTGCCGTCTTCGGAGAAGATCGCCTTGGCCGCTTCGACAGCCTTGATGTAGGTCTTCTTGTCGCCGGAGACGAAATCATCCGGCAGCCTGTCGACGATTTCCTCGGCCGAATGCTGTTTCATCCAGTGCAATGCCCGCACGGTGGCATTGGTGACTTTCTGGATCACCTCCGGATGGGCATCGATATATTCCTGCGTCGCATAGAGCACCGAGGTGGGGTAGATGCCGCCATAAACATCCCTGGCGCCCTGGTCGCTTCGCGCATCGATGAGGATCTTGCCCAGCCCGCGCTCGACCACAATCGTCGCGGCCGGATCATAGTTGACAAGCAGGTCGATTTTTTCCTGCTGCAGCGCAGCCACGGCCGCAGCGCCGGAGCCCACACCGATGATGGAGATGTCATTGTCGCTGAGATTGTGCTGCTTCATGTAATAACGGATGAAGAAATCCGAGGACGAGCCGGGAGACGTGATGCCGACCTTCTTGCCCTTGATGGTTTCCGGCTTTGCCGGATCGAAGTCGGTATCGTTCTTTCCCGCAAGCACCAAACCCGAATTGCGGGCAAGCTGGACGAAGCCGATGACGTGCTTGTTCTGGGACTGCATCTGGATGGTATGGTCGTAAAAGCCGACGGCGACATCCGTCGAGCCCGCAACCAGCGCCTGCAGGACCTTCGAACCGCCCTGGGCAAAATTCTCTGTCGTCACGTCAAGGCCTTCATCCTTGTAGAAGCCGAGGCTGGCGGCGACAGGAAAAGGCAGGTTGTTGAGATTGTACGAGCCAACGCTCATTCTGACGGATTCGGCATTTGCAGATGCCGCCAGCGCACAGAGCGCGGCTGTTGCAAGCAGGTATTTACGCATATGGGTCTCCTCCCGGTTTGCGATGTTTTGAATGACTGACTGTGGTCTAAGCTGCGTCGTTGATTGCAGCGACTGGTTTGGCGAAGGCAAAACCCTCAAAAAGCCTGCGGGCCGTTCTCACAAGTCCCGCCGTTATTGCCCCGTTGCGCATCTCCAGTTGCACGTCGAGGCGACCGGCGGGATGTTCGAGGCGGATCTGGGTCGGTACGGACGGACTTCCGGCAAGTTCGAAAGCAACCGATCCCTCCGTCACGGCCGCCCGGGCAATCCCCACAGCACCCGTTGTCGCGAGGGCGGGATGACATTCGTCCGGCATGAAATAACGCACGGAAAGTGTGCCTCCATTGCGCGCCGGAGCGACCAGCACGGGCTTTGGTATTACCATGTCCTTCACCTCCCCCATTCCCATCTGCCGGCCAGCCTGAATTCGTATGCGGCTCATCCGCTCGATAAGGTCCCTGTTGCCGCTCAGGGTTTGCGGATCTTCATATCCGCTGACGCCGAGATCGGCTGCGCGCATGAGAACCATCGGGATCGCACAGTCGATGGCCGTCACATCCACCCCGTCGATCTTGTCGAGAGGGTTTCCCGTGGGCAACAATCTGCCGGTCTTTGCCCCGGCGGCATCCACGAAAGTCAGGGCAATCGGCGCGGCCAGACCCGGAACTCCGTCGATCGAGGCATCGCCAAGATAGATCACCTCGTTGCCGCGCGTCGGCACCTTCGCCTCGATCAGCTTGCCGGTGTTCACATTGTGGATGCGCACCACTGTATCGTGCCGATGAGCCGCAACAAGCCCCGCTTCGATCGCAAAAGGTCCGACAGCGGCCAGCATGTTCCCGCAATTGGGAGAATAATCGACATATTGCCGGTCGGTGCGGACCTGCGCGAACAGGTAATCGATATCGGCCCCTTCGACGGTTGCAGGCCCGATGATGGCGACTTTCGACGTCACGGGATTACCCCCGCCAATGCCGTCGATCTGAAGCGGATGCCCCGACCCCATGATCGACAGGAGGGCTGCATCGCGCTGTCGTGGATCACGCGGAAGGTCGGAGGCGAGAAAGAACGGTCCGCGCGAAGTTCCGCCGCGCATCAGCACACAGGGTATCTTAAGCAGATCATTCATCGCACGCCTCAATCTTGCATTTAGCGGATCAATCCGCTTCGTTGTTGCAATATGGGCAAAAGACGCTAATCTGTTAAATGCAATGTTTAGGGGTATTATTGCGATATGAGCATTAATTGCGAGATTCTGGATTTGCGGGCTTTTCAAGCCGTGGTTGAAATGGAAAGCTTTCACAGAGCGGCGGAAGCGCTCCATATTTCGCAACCGGCACTGACCCGGCGCATCCAGAAACTGGAGCAGACGATTGGCGCTCCGCTGCTGGAAAGAACCACCCGCCATGTGGCGCCGACAGCCATGGGTCAGGAAGTCATTCCGCTTGTCCGGCGCATGCTGGAGGAGTTCGACGGATCGCTTTTTGCGATGAAGGACGGCGCGCAGCGACGCGGCCTCATCACCATGGCGTGCGTTCCGACAGCGGCATTTTATTTTCTTCCCGCCGTCATCAAGGCGTTCAGCCAGCAGTATCCGCATATAAGGCTGCGTATCCGGGATCTGACGGCCAATGAGGGGCTGCAGGCCGTCGCCAGAGGCGAGGTCGAGTTCGGCATCAACCTGATGGGCAATTCCGATCCCGATCTGTCATTCGAGCCGCTCATCGACGACCCCTTCGTGCTGGCGATGCGGAAAGATCACCCGCTGGCGGCTTTCGAAACAATCGAGTGGAACCAGCTGGAGGCCTATCCGCTTGTCGTCGTGGACCGTTCCAGCGGCAACAGGACACTTCTCGACGGCGCGCTCGCAAGACACAATCTGAAGCTGAACTGGTTTTACGAGGTGACCCACCTCAACACCTCGCTTGGGCTGGTGGAAGCGGGACTGGGGATTTCCGTGCTGCCGCGACTGGCGACACCGCAGGACGATCACCCCTTTCTCGTCAGCCGCCCGATCGTCAATCCCGTCGTCTCACGCACGATCGGCATCGTGCAGAGGCGAAGCAGCACACTCTCCCCGGCAGCGGAAAAATTTGTCGGGATGTTGCTTGAGACCTGGAAAACACAATAGCGCCGACCGGGAGACATGACGCGAAGATCGACCGGCTTAACTGGCACGGCAACGGGCTTCCCTGAAGCCTCGTCGCACCGAGTGGATCACGCCGCACCCGCTCGCCTGAAATCTGACCGTCAGGCGAGCGTCACCGCCCTATCGCACGGCCTGCGCGGATTCGATGGAATCCGCCAGAATATCCAGCCCGAGATCGATTTCGGCATCCGAAACGGTCAGCGCCGGGGCGATGCGGAAGACGCCGCCCATGCTTGGCAGCTTGACGATGTTCATGCTCATGCCGCGCAGCATCGCTTCCTGCATGATGCGGGCACCGAGTTCGAAACCCGGGGCCTTCGTATGCCTGTCTGCCACGACTTCCAGCCCGAGCAGGAGCCCGCGACCGCGCACGTCGCCAACGCATTCGAACCGCTGCTGCAAGGATAAAAGCCCGTCCTTCAGGCGCTTTCCGCGGGCAATCGCCTGTTCCACGAGACCGTCACGCGCAACCACGTCAAGGACCGTCACACCGACAGCCGCCGGCAGCGGATCGGACACATGGGTGGTATAAAACAGGAAGCCCCGCTCGAAGGCCTTTTGCTCCACTTCGGCGCTTGTCATCACGGCTGCCAGCGGCAGGCCGGCGCCGAGCGTCTTGGAGAGTGTCATGATGTCGGGCGTCACGCCATCGCGCTGGAAGGCGAACATATGCCCCGTCCGGCCGACGCCGGTCTGGGCTTCGTCGAGGATGAGCAGCATGCCGCGCTCCTCGCATTTCTTCTTCAGGGCGGCGAGATAACCGAGCGGCAATTCGAGAATGCCGCCGCTTGAGAGGATAGGCTCGGCAATGAAGGCGGAGAGATTGCCGGTCGACTGGCGATCGATCAGCTCGAAGGCGTCGTCAAGCTCGGCCTGCCAGTCATTCGATCCATCCGGGTTGCGGAAGCGCGGGCGATAGGCATTCGGGGCGGGAATGACCAGCGAACCGGCCGTCGCCGGGCCGTAGCCCCTGCGGCCGGCACTATAGGTTGCAGACGCCGCAGCGCCCGTCATGCCATGCCAGCTCTGGGCAAAAGCCACGACCTCATGGCCGCCGGTGACGAGCTTTGCCATGCGGATCGCCGCTTCATTGGATTCCGCCCCTGTCGTCAGCAATTGCACACGGTCGAGACCGGGCGCCAGCGCCGCCAGCCGCGCTGCTAGTTCGACGACGGGGCGCGACAACATGCCGGAGAAGAGATGCGCGACCGAGGCCATCTGCCGGTTGACGGTGGCGACAATATCCGGGTGGGTGTGCCCGATAAGGGCGCTCATCTGCCCAGAGGTGAAATCAAGAATGGCGCGGTCATCCGCATCGTAAACGAAACTTCCCGCGGCGCGTTCGACGATGATTTCCTCGAAGGCCGGCCCATAGCGGGTCAGGTGTTTGTTGGCGGCGGCCCAGAAGGCCGGCTCATCGTTCAACGAAATGGCGTTTTTCGAAATATTGTCCATGGCACGTTCCCCAAGAGGTGATCCTGAAGAACGGTAACAGGCCCTTGCGGATGCAGTCCAATTGATAGTATCTGAAGCAGATATCGATAATTTTGATATCGCCATGCTCGACCTTACGCTTTTAAAGAACTTCGTCATCGTCGCCCGCGCCGGCTCCATCAGCGTCGCCGCCATGCAGGTCGGGCGCACGCAATCGGCGCTCAGCACGCAGATGCAGCGGCTTGAGGAACAGGTGGGCCGCAGCCTGCTGCAACGAACGGGTTCGGGAGTGCGGGTCACTGCGGCGGGAGAAAAGCTGCTTGCGCACGCCAATGCGCTGCTTGCCCGGCACGATGAAATCCTTGCGGATATGAGCGAGGCGATCCTTCAGGGAACCGTCAGCCTTGGATGCCCGGAAGACTATTCCATCGCCTTCCTGCCGGAGCTGCTACGCGGCTTCTGCGCAACCTACCCGAAAGTCGACCTGCGGATGGTCTGCGCGCCAACCATAGAGCTGCATCCGCTGCTGCGCCGCCGCCAGATCGACATGGCGCTGGTCTCGCAGGCCGATCCGGATCATCCCGAGGTTCTGCGCAGGGAAAGTTTCGTCTGGGTGGCGGATAGTCCGGACCCGGATCTGCTTGCCAAGGACGTGCTGCCGCTGGCGCTCTCGGCACCGGCGACGCTGGATCACCGCGCCGCCTGCGACGCCATGGAAAGCGCCAATCGCCGCTACCGGGTCGCCTTTGCCAGCACCAGCCTTTCAGGCCTCATCGCCATCGCCCGCTCCGGCCACGCCATCAGCGTGCTGACGAAAACAGCCGTTCCGCCCGACCTCCACATCGTCAGGAGTGGCCTGCCGCCGCTGCCGACGATCGGAATAGCCCTCGCATTTTCCGATCCCCAGACATCATCGGCGGCCAAGGCGCTTGGCGATCACATTCGTGCGGTTCTTCCGGGCCTCAGTCTTTAGCGTGATTTCCCCTGGGCCGAGGCACCAAGGCTGAGGAGATGATAAAAGACGATCGCGCCGATCGTCGCCGTGCCGATACCATCCAGCGTGAAACCGCCGACATTGAGCTTGAAGTTGCCAGCGCCCAGCACCAGTGCGATGCCCACGGTGATGAGATTGCGCGGCTCGGAGAAATCGACCTTGTTCTCCACCCAGATGCGCCCGGCAGTCGCCGCGATCAGGCCGAACACCACGACGGATAGGCCGCCGATGACGGGTCCCGGTATCGTCTGGATCAGCGCGCCGAATTTCGGCGAGAAGCCGAGAATGATGGCCACCAGCGCCGCAACGATGAAAACCAGCGTCGAGAAAATGCGGGTAATCGCCATGACGCCCATGTTTTCGGCATAGGTCGTCATCCCGGTTCCGCCAAACGCGCCGGAGAAGATGGTGGCGATGCCGTCACCGATGAAGGCGCGGCCAAGGTAAGGGTCGAGGTTGCGGCCGGTCATCGCGCCGATCGCCTTGATATGCCCGAGATTTTCCGCCACCAGAATGACGACGACAGGCGCGATCAGCGCGATTGCCGAGGCGGAAAATACCGGCGCGGTAAATGTCGGCAATCCAAACCAGGACGCGGCTGCAACGCCGGAAAAATCCACCGGCTTGCCGAGACCGAAACCATTGGCCAGCACCAGATAGGCGATGTAGGCAATAGCCCCGCCGAGGAGGATGGGCAGGCGTCGCGCCATGCCGGGCGCATAGACAGCAATGGCGCCGACGGATGTGACGGTCAAAATTGCAATCCAGCGCGACAGCTGGTCGCCATCGGGATTGCCGGGGCCGGTGCCGGAGGCGCTGGCTATGGCAATCGGCGCCAGCACCAGACCGATCGCCGCAACGATGGCGCCGGTCAGAACCGGCGGCATCAGCCGTTCGATCCAGTTATGGCCGGCAATCATGACGATGACGCCGATCAGGGCATAAAGCACGCCCGCGGCGATGATGCCGCCAAGGGCGAGCGCGATATTGGGGCTCGCCGCACCGGCGGCGGCACCGGTTGCCACCAGCACGGGACCTATAAAGGCAAAAGACGAACCGAGATAACTCGGCACGCGGCCACCGACGGCGATGAAGAAAATCAGCGTCGAGATGCCCGAAAACAGGATGGAGACGTTCGGATCGAACCCCATGATCAGTGGCGCGAGCACCGTGGAGCCGAACATGGCGACGACATGCTGCAGACCGAGAACTGCGGTCTGCCCGGCGGGCAACCGCTCATCCGGCATGATGCGCCCTTCGGTTTTCAGTCGCCAGCGCGGAAAATAGCCACCTGTATCGCTCATCGTCGTCTGTCCCCCAGAAAGCGGCCGGCGCGATTTGACGAACGTCCCCGTTGCAGATCGCAGCCGTGCAAAAAGATTTGTCTTTATGTGATATGCGACCGTCGTCCCGGACCGAATCGGTGGCGGCGCATCCAATCTCCGGTAGCGCGATTGCCGGCTGCTGTCATCGGGCATCAAGGGGTTACCCACCCCTCAGTTCAGCCGAACCGGAGAACGGGCTCGATCTCGCAGAGCGATGTCATGACCTTGCCGCGGCCTTCACCCTTGGCGCGGTAAAGCGCCTCGTCCGCGCAGCGGAAGGCCTCGTCGCAGGAGGTTTCCGCCCCGGTAACGCTGCTCAATCCGAAGGATGCACCGATGATCATCACGCCGTCATCGACAATATAAGGCTCGGAGAGAAGCACGCACAGCTGGCGGCAACGCATCTCGGCTTCGGCAAGGGAAATGGCGGGCATCAGCACCGCAAACTCATCGCCGCCCAACCGGAACACCACGTCGCGCTCCTGACAGGCTGCGCGAAGGCGGGCGGCGACCGCCTTGAGCAAGGCATCACCGGCGGCGTGTCCGTGGCTGTCATTGATGGCCTTGAAACCGTCGAGATCAAGGCAGGCGACAGTCAGGTGTCCCTGCTGTGACAGTCTGGCGAATTCGGATGCGACGAGCGACCTGTTGGCCAGTCCGGTGAGGAAATCATGGGTAGCAGCGTGCCGCATCTGTTTTTCGGCCTCGACAAGCGAATGAACCGCGCGGCGGGACATCCGCACCGCGAAGATGCCGCCGGCTATGAGGACGACAAGAACCGTGACGGCAAGCGGCAGGGACTGACGAAGCAGATCCCGCGCCGGGGTCAGCGGCTGCCAGGACAGCGCCTGCGCCTGCCCATTTGGCCCCATGGCGATTTCCACCCTTGCGCGCTCTGCCGGAACGCTGCCGGCCGGCCCAACGGAAGCATCGTCCAGAAGGAAGCGGTTTCCGAGAAACTCCTGCAGGCTGCCGGCGATGGGAATTGCGGAAATGAGCACCGGCGCCCGTTCACCACGGGGTGTCGCTGTCCTGAAGTCCGACTGGAAGAGGCTGGCTGTCAAAAGGACGGCGTCATCACCGATCACCTCGATCTTGCTGAAGGCGATCGGCTGCGGAATTCCCTCCGGCCTTTCGCCGCGTTCCTTCTCGCGCACGGCATCCACAAGCGAGTGCGCGTCCTGCGCAATGACATCCGCGCCGCGGGCAAAAAACGGGCGTTGCAAAACTTCGTCATCCGTCTTCGAATAGATCAGATCGCCGTCGCCATTGAGAATGCTGACGAAACGTGTACGCGAGGTGCCGATGAGCGACCGTCCGATATTCCGGTCGGTCCACTCCGGATCGAAGAGATTGTCGATCTTGGCGATGGATTCGTCCCAGATCGTCCACGCCGTCAGCGCAAATTCCACGTCGGAAATCCATATGGAGATGTTGCGTCCGACCAGCGTTTCCTGCCGCTGGCGAAGCTCCGCGTCAAGACGCGCAACGCCGTAATAGGGAATGGCCGCCAGCCCCGCCAGCAATATGGCGATAAGCACTGCGGCCGGTCCGGCAAGCCTGAGTTGGGTGAAACGCATCGTCATTTATGGTCCGATTATTTGTCGGATGTCATTTTCGACACGGCACGTTTCACCGCAGTTACCACGATGGGAATTTCAAACGGGTCGGTTAACACTTGGTTCCTGACGCCGACCGGCGCTTTCGATGAAAGCGCAATCCGCCTTGACGCGGGAGCGATTGAGCTCCCGCGCACGGGTGGCGGACAGCAGACCGCCCGACGGGTATTATTCCGCCTTGTCGAGCGCCGTCAAAATCTCATAGGCCAGGGCAACACGATCCTCATTGGGATAGTTTTTATTGGCCAGAAGGACGACGCCGCGTTTCTGCTTCGGTATGAAAGCGACATAGGCACCAAAACCATTGGTGGAGCCCGTCTTGTTGATGAGGACGTCCTGACGCGGTTTCATCGGCGGGGTGATTTCGGAGACCGGAACCGTCTTCAAAAGGGCGCCGGAATTCGTGTCCACCAGCGTCTTCAGGGCAACCGGATAGGCATATTGTTCCCAGACCATGTCCTGCACCATCGCGCCGACACTGAAATACCCCGTATGGGTGTTGAGGAGCGCCTGCTGCATTTTTCCATCCAGCTTCTCAAGACCCATATTGGCATTGATGAAACGGATCATGTCGCTTGCCGAGGATTTGACGCCGTAGGCCTCCGAGGAGAGGATGGCCGGCGTCACCCGGGCCGGGTCGCCGTTTCTCTTATAGCCTTGGGCATAATCCCCCATCTTTGCCTTCGGCACCACGGTGAAGGTGTTCTTCAGGCCCAGTCCGGGCAGCAGCGTGCCTTGCATCGCATCATCAAAGCTCTGGCCCATGGCCTTTGCGGTAACGTAACCAAGCATTCCGATACTGGGATTGGCATAGGTACGGTGGGTTCCGGCCTTATATGACGGCTTCCAGGCCTTGAGATAGGCCAGCAGCTGCTGTTCCGTCTCGACGTTATCAGGCACCTGCAGCGGGAACCCGCCGGCGGTGTGGGTGCCGAGATGCATCAGGGCAACATCGCCGAAAGGTGTGCCCTTCATGGACGGAAGATAGTCCGCGACCTTGCCGGACAGCGACAGCTGGCCATTCATCTCGGCATAGGTGCTGAGCGCGACCGTGAATGTCTTGCTGATCGAGCCGAGTTCGAACAGGGTCTGGGGCGTCACCGGCTGGCCGGTGCTCTTCGACGTGACGCCATAGGTGAAGACATGGTTTTCACCATCGACGCTGATGGCGACGGCCAAGCCCGGAATGCCGTTTTTCTCCATGACCGGCTTTATCGCGGCATCCGTTATTGCCTTCAGCTTCGCTTCATCGGCGGCGGAGACCTGTGTGAACAGGCCGGCCGAGAGCAGCGCGGCAAGGGCGATATGTCCGTGATTGAGTTTCATCTTTCGCATTCTCCAAAACCTCAGGTCGATGACCGGCGCTTGCGCCGTCCCCAGCGAAAGAGCTTTAGCGGCCCTACATTGCACGAACAAACCATGATATCTCGGAAGAGATACAAGAAAATCTAGGTCTCAAATGGTTCGGCAATTTCTTCCCCTGAACGGTCTTCGGGCCTTCGAAGCATCGGCAAGACACCTCAGCTTCACCCGTGCAGCCATCGAACTCTGCGTCACGCAGGCGGCGGTGAGCCAGCAGGTGAAGGTGCTGGAAAAGCGGCTGGGCGTCTCGCTGTTTCAACGGCTTCCGCGCGGGCTGAAAATCACCGCCGAGGGTGAAGCGCTTCTGCCCACCGTTACCAGTTCCTTCGACCAGATGGCGACCACGCTCGACAGGATCGAGGCCGGACAGGTGCGCGAATTGCTGTTTCTGGGGGTGGTCGGCACATTTGCCGTCGGCTGGCTTCTCCCGCGGTTGAAGGAGTTTCAAAAACAGCATCCCTTCATCGATGTCAGGGTTTCCACCAACAATAACCGGGTGGACATGGCGGCCGAAGGGCTGGATTTTGCCATCCGCTTTGGTCAGGGTTCATGGCACGGCACCGATGCCTTCCGGCTTTTCGAGGCGCCGCTTTCACCCCTGTGCACACCCAAACTGGCGGAAACTTTAAAAACGCCCGCCGATCTTGTCGAGGCGACGCTTCTGCGCAGCTACCGGTCCGACGAATGGAGCACATGGTTTGCGGCGGCCGGTGTGGCGCCGGCTGCCCAGGTGAATGCCGGGATCGTTTTCGACACCTCGCTCGGCATGATGGAGGCCGCGCTGCAGGGGCTGGGCGTGGCGCTGGCGCCGCCATCGATGTTTTCGCGGCATCTGGTGTCAGGTGCAATCATCCAGCCCTTCCCCGTCACAATATCGCTTGGAAGCTACTGGCTGACCCGGTTGCAATCCAAACCGCAGACATCAGCCATGCTGGCCTTTTCGGACTGGATGTTGACCCATGCGGAATTTGCCTGACATGGCTTACAGCAGCGCCAGCAGAACGCCGCCCGCAGCACAGATCACCACCACAACCCATGGCGGTGTCTTCCACACCGTCAACAGGATGAAACCCGCAAGGGCCAGTGTGAAATCCTTCGACGTGAAGATGGCGCTGGTCCACACCGGGTCATAAAGTGCGGCACCAAGAATACCGACGACGGCGGCGTTTGCTCCGCGCATGGCCGCCTGCGCCAGAAGATGCCGGCGAAACCCTTCCCAGAAGGGCAGCGCACCGATGAGAAGCAGCATGCCCGGCAGGAAGATTGCAATGAGGGCAATGGCTGCGCCTGCCACGCCGTTCGGCTGCGGCCCCACCACGGCACCGAGATAGGCGGCAAAGGTGAAAAGCGGGCCGGGAACGGCCTGTGTCGCGCCATATCCGGCGATAAATGCATCCTCCGTCACCCAGCCCGTGGCGACGACCTCGGATTGCAGCAGCGGCAGGACCACATGCCCGCCGCCGAAGACCAGCGCGCCGGCACGATAAAACGCATCGAACAAAGACAGGCCCTGCGATCCAGCCACAGCCGCAAGCAGCGGCAGCAGGCCAAGAAGCAGGATGAAGGCTGTGAGCGCGATATATCCGACGCTTTTCGGCACCCGGAACTGGAGATGGGCAGCGTCCCGCACCGCACCGTTGCGACAGAAGGCAAGCCCGGCAATGGCGCCGACGGCAAGCGCCAGGATTTGTCCGAAAGCTCCAGCCAGAAAAACCACACAGACAATGCCGGCAAGTGCGATGCTGGCGCGCTGCCGATCCGGCGCAAGGCTTTTTGCCATGCCCCAGACCGCCTGCGCCACCACGGCGACGGCGACGATCTTGAGGCCATGCAGCAGGCCGGTGCCGACCGGCCCCTCGATCGAAGCGGCAACGGTGGCAAACAGCAAAAGCAGGATGGCGGATGGCAGGGTAAAGGCCGTCCAGGCCATGAGAGCGCCAAGCGGCCCCGCCCTCAGGAGCCCCAGCGCAAAGCCCACCTGGCTGGAAGCCGGACCGGGAAGAAACTGACAGAGCGCCACAAGATCGGCATAACCGGCCTCATCGATCCATTTGCGCCGCACGACCAGCTCATCGCGAAAATAACCGAGATGGGCGATGGGCCCGCCGAAAGAGGTGACGCCGAGCTTCAGGAAGGCGGCGAAAACTTCACCGGGAGTGCCGTTTTTTTGGCTGTCGGTTTCGGCTGGCAGTGCTTGCGTTGACGGCTTCACGAAAAGCTCCCTGAGCGTGCAACGGCTATTCGTCAACACAAATGGGTATCAAAAAATCATGTCGGTATCAGACACTATTACGACAGGGATATGAAGGGGCAGGCTGCATCGACACGCCGGAAAGTCGCTCTGACTTTCCGGCGTCTCTTGATGCTATCCGGAACCGCTACAGCAATTCGGAGAAGTGGGATATCCATCCCCGCTCATCGGTGCCGCCGGAGAAGCCGGCCGCACCCAGAGTGATTTCATACTGATTGCTTTTCCTGTGGATGGTTACCGCGACCGCGATCGGCGTCTTGGGTCTCCATGTAAAATTACTGTCCGGCCCCGGCTCGAGATGGCTGAGGGATTCGAGCTGAACGGCGTCGAGAAACATGACCGTGCTTTTTCCGGTTTTGTAGAGAGACTCCCACCGCGCCTGGGCAACGGCATTTGCCGCCTCGGCGAAGACATCGCCGTCCTTCCTGGGATCAGCCAAGGCAGCCTTGCGCCATGCGGCGAAGATATTGATGGTATCGTTCATGTCGAGTCCCAGCTCCGCGAGAAACTCGATGGTCTGGGTGTTGCCAAATGTGTTGTAACCGTCCTCGCTGAAAGGGCGAATATGCTTGATCATGAAGTCGCTGAGAATTGGCATATGTGTCTCCTTTGGACATGAGCCAGCTGTTCCCGGCCTTTGATGGTAAGGACAGGTTGGCATGATTTTGAGGGGTTGCTGGGTGCCGGAATGCCTCCGGCAAGACGTCTGGTGCCGTTGTGCGCCTTTGCGCGCAGCCGACATTCCGCTTGCAGGCTTAGCCGAAGGTGATGGCGGTGTGGCCGGCCATCCCGAGGAATTCCTGCAGGCCGATGCGCGTTCTGCTGCCGCCCTGCCCTGTCGGCCATGGATCGAGGATATGAAGTTCAAGATCCTTGCCTGCATCGGTATAACCATAGACGACGTAATAATGGATATGTGTGCCGATGACGAAGACGCGGTTGTTGTCGATCTCGCCTCTCACGATCTCCGGTGTCAGATCGGCGACGAAGTGGCCGCCGGTCGTTGCATGATCGAAGGCGTTCCACTGGCTGGAAACCAGCCGTACGATGTTGCTGTCGGGGTTGGCGCCGCCCATTTCATCGATGGCAGCGGATTGATCCAGAATGAGCGCCAGCTCCCAGCGCTCCTGAACCTCCGGGTCGACGGTCGCAAGCGCTGCGGTGTTACGTCTTGCGATGGCATATTGCGTGGCGGCGGCAAGTTCACGATAGGCCCGCACCATCTGCTCCACGGCGGCAAAGCACCAGGAGGGCGTTTCCTGAGCGACCAGCGCCGGAGGATTGTTGACTGTCGGCATGATATTCTCCTTCCTTAAAGTGACACGGCACGGGTTGCGCTTCGATGGCGGCCGGATGCCCGTCGTTGATTTTGCGTTGGTGAATGGTGAGATTTCGTTCCTAGCCGTCCTGCCGGCATATTCGCCGGCAGGACATTGCCCGTGATCCATGCCAAGGGGGACGATTCCGGCTGAGACCATGGATACGCTTCCTGCCGGGCCGGAAAAGGAACGGCAGGATCTCAAGGGATCAGGCTGTTTTGCTCAGATCCTGACGATAGGCCTGCAGCGATGCGATTTTTGCGTCCGCAGCGGCCTCGCGTTCGGCGACGATGGCCGAGAGCTTTTCCGAGGCTTCCGCCATATAGTTCGTCAGGCCGGTGCCGGTGAGATATGTCCCCTGCAGCTTGTTGAGCTTTGACCATCCGTCCGCAAAGCTGCGGTTGAACCTGTCGCTGACGGTCCCGACCGCATACCATTGGGCGGTCTGCCTGACGAAGAACTCGTTGACGGAGCGAACGAGCTGGGCGAGACGGTTCTTGCGAATGACCTCCAGCTCGGCCACATTGTCGATCGCCTTGATCTGGTGCTCGGCATCGTCGGCCACGGCCTGCATGAAATCGGCGAAACTTTTGAAGAAAAATGCGATTTCCTCAATGATTTCCTTCATGCGTTTCAGCGCCGTAATGCTGACGTTGAGGGATTGAACCGCAAGCTTGATCTTATCGTCCTCAGCCTGCTTTCCCTTCAGCAGAGCGTTGATCTTTATGAGTTCGGCGGCCTGGGTACGGCGTTCGTTCTCATAGGATTCCGCCTTGTCGATCATCTTCATCTGCATTTCGCGCAGGCTTGCGGCCTGTTGCTGCTGCTCGTCGGTGAGCTTGCCCAGCCCCTTGTCGAGCGCGTCGAGTGAAGCCTGCAGACTGGAAATCAGAGTCTGCTGACTTGCGATCTTCTCCTCCTGCGTCTTCAGTTCCGCGGCGCGCGCGGTCAGACGCTTATCAAGTTCGGCAAGTTCCACGGCCTTGCTCGATTTCGGATCGGTGCCCTCGGCATCTTTCGCCAGCGCCGACCTGCTGTCTTCCAGCGCCTTGATATCCGTCTTTAAGGTGTCGCGTTTTTCCTCGCTCTTGCGCAGTTCGGCCTTCTGCTCGGAAAGCTTGCTCTGCGTGGCGGCCCCATCCGCCTTTCCGCCGCCGGTTGTCGGTGTGCGGGAGCCGCCATCCTGCCCCTGCCCGTCCGCATCTTGGCCGCCCTTGGGCTGTCCCGAAAGCGCGCCGCCGACCGACGAGGCCAGCATGGAGGCAGGACCGCCCGCCACCATGGCGATGGCGGGAATGGCGCTTGAAATCATCTGCGCGCCGACCCGGACGATCGACATGATGAAGGCGCGCTCCTCTGCCGTATTGGCCCGCTTTTCATATTCACGGGCCTTCTTTTCGAACTCCGCAACCTGTGCCTTCAGATCGTTCACAAGCGATTCCAGCTGCTGGCGCCGCGCATCGGCCTCGCGGATTTCCCGCTCCATGGTCGCCTTGTCTTCGAGACGCTTGCTCAAGACCATTTCGCTCGCATCGGTGATCTGCGCCGTTGCCTTGATGATGCCATCATAGGTGGAGGCGACCTTAAGGAGATCGTCCCGCACTTCCAACGCCTTGTCGCGGATATTTTTCGCGAGCTTTATCAGGTCGTTGGAGACGAAGGCCTTGATCTCGCTCTGGTCATTTCCCTCGCGGACATCCAGCCAGTCCGGGAAGAGGTCGTCGACTGAAATGCGGATGCGATTGGCAACATCCATCGCATGTTTCATGGTGAGTTCACTGCTCTGCTGCGCGGTTATCAAGCTGTCCATGATGGCGCTGATGCGTCCGCGAATTTTGCCCTCCTCCTGCGGCGTGGTGTTGTAAGCGATGTAGAGCAGGTCGATCGCATTGTCGGTGTCGCGCTTGGCGCGCTCGACATCGTAGGTCCCCTGGATCTTATCAACATAATACCGGACGAGCGCCGTATCCGCCTTGGGAAGGCTGAATTCCGGCTTCGACACGATCGCTTCGACATCTGCATCGATCGCGCTGTTGAGTTTGGTTTCCCGGCTTTCGAGATTGACGACATTATTCATTTTCATACTCCTGTTGATGGTTGTTACGGAGAGTCATGGAGTTGATCGTTCACGATCCGCATTGTTTCCTGGCATCTTCAGGCAATCCGGCCTCGGTGGAGGAAATGAACTGCGGCACGTCCTTGGTCAGGCCGTCGATCTCGGCGGACAGCCGGTCGACCTGACGTATTTTCGCGTCGTCAGGATTGACCTCGCTCGCTTCCTTCAGAGCATTGGTGAAGTTGCTGACCTGAATGTTGAAGTCCTGAACCTTGCCGTTGATGGTGGAAATCGCCGCTTTGAGCCTGGTGATCTGCTCTTCCAGATTTTTCACTGCGCTCTGGTTTTCCGCGTGGCTCTGCTGTGCCGCTATCAGCTGGCGGCGATTGTTTTCGAGCTGGTTGCGAACGCCCTCAAGCGCCGTCCGGGCATTGTCCAGCCGCGGCAGTGCGATGCGGTATTCCCTCTCCGCGTCATTCATCCAGCCCAGCGCCTTCACCGCGGCGTCACCGGCCTGGCAAATTCCCGGTAGGAAGAAGAGGACGCCGCTGCATATTGTTACTCTCTTGGCCTGCTCGTCCCTTTCCCTTCGGGCTTTTTCGAACACGGCCTGACGCGCCCTGACGTTCTCGCTCTCAGACTGAACCAGTTCTTCATAGCCCTTCACGGCCGTCTCGGACTGCGCCACCTGCCGTTCCAGCTCGATCTGCAGGTACATGGCTTCTCCCAGCGCCCTCTCCCGTTCGGCGCTGAGCTGCTGTTGCGCCGTCAGATGCTCCATCAGGCATACGGACCGTCGGCCAAGCAGCTCCCGGCTTGCCTCCGCCTGTTCAAGTTTTGACTGGAACGCCGCCACCTGTTCGGTGGTGAGGGCGGCCGCATTTGCAATGGCCGGCTGGCCCATGGACGGAATATCAAACTGCATCGCAATTGCCGCAAGGCCGGCAAAAATAACATGTCGAAGTTGCATCGCTTTATCCTCCTTCTGAGAATTGGTGGTGAATGGACGTGCCGCGGCCCAGCCGGCATCGCTGCCGGACGCGCCAGAAACTCGGTAGAAACATGCGGATGCCAGGCGGCTTCGGGATGCACTTTCCGTCACCTCGTCAAGGCCAAGAAAACAACCATCAAAGATTGTGTTTTCGGTTGCCCAACGAAAGATATCGTGTCCGAAGCCAAATAAAATTATGCAATAAAAACAGACGATAACATTGTTATTATCGCCACTCTCGCAAACCGTTCCAAAAGGGCACATATTTCAACGCGCTCTTTAACACTCAATTTATGAGAGTATTTTTTAATACCCCTCGGGAGAGCGATGCGGGAGTGCAACAAATTGCACGCATCTCCCGAACCCGGAACATTTCAGCTGTAATGTGCGCCTGAACGGCCGCAGTCGGTGAGCAAAACTCATATTTTTAAATTCGCCATAAAGTAGCGAAACTTAAATTCCGTGGGAGAAAGGCATCTGGAAAAGCAGCTGCGCAGGATTCAAAATCGCTCCCGCAAGGAGACCCCGTTCGGCCGCAGCCGGACATGCTTCAGGAGAGGCTGACACCCCTTGCGAACCGGATCCTGAACGATGCCGCTTTTGACGAGACTGTCATCCGTCTTTGCTCGCAGATATCGACGGTCTTCAAGCAGGAACCACGCCTCGTCCGCGCTCTCGGTGATTTCGGCGCATTCGCAACGATCCTGTGCGCCGTCGCTCTGGCATCGGTTCATGGCGGACGATTTACCCTGGCTGAGGTTCAGGCCGTCGTCGTCCCCCGAGGCTGGGCCTCAAGCCGCAGGACACGGGCGCTGATCGACTGGCTGGAACTCGAAGGCGCCGCCCGGCGGCATCAGCCCAATGGCGACAACCGCGAACGTCCATGGTCGTTGTGTGGCTGGCTGATCATGGCGATCGAGACACTCGCCGAGGCTTATCTTGCCGCAGCCGTGCCATGGCAGGCGCAACCGTTTATGGACAGGCCGGCGAAAGACATCGGCGTCAACATCCTTATCGATGGCGTCGGCTGGCTTTTGAAACAACCGCAGGAGTTCAGCCCCACATCAATGGAAACCCTGATGTTCCTGGGCCATGCGCCCGGATTTCCTCTGCTGCTGGATCTGCTGTCTGCGGCCAAAACCAGCAAATCCAGTGCCTCCAATTGTGAGTTTTCCCGCAAGGCGGCTGCGCGCGCCTATGGGATCAGCCGCGCCCAGGTCACCGCCCTATTGGCCAAGGCAGAACGCCTGACCATCTTGAAGAGGGACGGATCCCGCATACTTCTGAGCGATGGGACATTGCAGAATGTACAAAGGGATATCGCCCATCAACTGGCATTCATTGTCGTGTGGTTAGGGATTTTGAGGGCCTGACGATATCAGCGATTGTTCACGATAGCGACGCCACTAGGAAAACCGATGCCGCCGGGTTAGAAGAAGCGATACCGGATGCGTGACATGACCCTGCCAGAAAAGACCCCAGCCGTGGATGCCACAATCGAGGATCGCTCGCTTTTGATCCGCGAATCCCTGCGCAATGCCATCATCGACCGGCGGCTGGCGCCGGGAACCAAACTGTCGGAAGCCGAGGTTGGGGCACTCTTCGATGTCAGCCGCACCGTGGCGCGCGCCGCGTTGCAGATTTTGGCCTTCGAGGGGCTGGTGAAGACCGAGCGTAACCGTGGGGCCTTCGTTTCCACGCCTTCACCGGAAGAAGCGCGCCAGATTTTCGCCTCGCGCCGCCTGATCGAACCGGGCATCATCGCGGCGGCGGTGGAGCGCATCACGCCGGCAGATATTGTGCGGTTTCAGCATCACCTCGTCGAAGAGGCGCAATATATGAATGAACGCGGCCCGGCGGCACGCCGGGCGGAAATAAAGGCCTCGGGCGATTTCCATCTCATGCTGGCGGCCCTGTCCGGCAATGTCATCCTCCAGCGGTTTATGGATGAGCTGGTCGCCCGCTCCTCGCTGGTCGTCGCCCTTTATGGCCGTTCGGGTATTTCGAGCTGCGGCCACAACGAACATCTCGCCATTCTCGAGCTTGTCGCAAAGGGCGATGCAAAAGGCGCTTCAGATCTCATGCTCCATCACCTCGATCATATCGAGGCCGATCTCGATCTGCAGCCGAAGCAGGGTGTCAGCCTGCGAAATGCGCTGGCACCGCTCCCCTGATCGCCGGCGGAATCGATGGCGGACAATGTCCGCCGCTCCCGCACGAGTGCTCTAGTTGGCCTTGAAGCGGTCGAAGGCTGTGAGGTGCTTGACCGGGGGATCGGCCTCCCAGCGGTAAATCTCGGTCCGCAGGAAATGCAGCTCCTCGTCGAGCTTTTCTTCGGCCACTTCCACCCACCAGGCTTTGGGTCGGCCATCGGAGCCATCTGACCAGCGGTAGCCGCGCTTTTTCAGATGATCCTTCATGTCGAAGGGGCTGTTTTCCGCATAAATGCGGACACGGGAGCGCTGGCTTGCCTGATGCAGTTCTGCGAAGGGCGCTTCGCCCTGCCCCGCACGGGCATGACCCAGCACTTCCAGAAGCGCAAAACAATCATCGACGGCGCGATGGCCGTCGTGGAAATAGCCGGACTGCCCGATCAGATAGGCAAGTTTGCTGCCCTCAAAACCGCGCGCCCGCCAGTCGATCTCGGAAACCGAACAGGCCCATGCCTTTTCACGGAAAATCGGTGAGAAAGCCTCGCAGAACGGGCGGTCGAAGCCGGCATTATGGGCGATGATCAGATCCGCCCTGGCAACAAGTGCGCTCAGGCGGTCCATGTCTATTACCTGTCCTTCGACCATCTCGTCGGTAATACCGGTCAGGCGCGTGATCTCTTCCGGGATAGTGACGCCGGGCTGCCGCAGGCCACCATAAACACCGGTAACGTCGCCGATCGCGCCGTGATCGTCGAATGTGAAGGCGATGACGCCGATCTCGATGATCTCGTCGGTTCGATGATTAAGGCCTGTGGTTTCGGTATCGAGGATGATGCCCTGACGCGGAAATTCCGGCCGCGGTTTGTCGACGACCGCGCGTGGCATGAGCCGGCGTGAAACACGGTAATTGCCGGTGGATTCAAGATATCCGGCAAGCGTCTCATCATCCGCAACGTTTTTCTGCACCGTTTCGCGGCCGGCCGCTTTTCGCCCCCGTTCACCCTGGGGGAGACGCGCTGCCGCGGAACCGAAAAAATCCAACTGGGAGCTCATTATGCGCCTGTCCGCCGTATCCGGAAATCGTGATTTAAGTAGTCCAACATATGTGCAGAGGCTCACGGTAACAACAGCGGTTGCTGTCATCCACAGAAACTGACCCACACAGGTTGCGGGTTGCACCTTCTCGTTGCGGTGTTAGAAGGGAAATACCGTTCCGTGTTCAAGGAGAGAAAACGAATGCCGATCCCATCGCTTTCCAACCCGAAGACGCTCGCTGACCAGAGCCGGTTGAAGCTGTTTCCGCTGCAAAGCGGCCCGCAATTTGCCAATGTGAACATTTCCACCGGCGCAAGCGGCATCGTCTTCACCGGTTATACGAGAGATGCGAGTGCGGATAACGACGCCTTCTCCTGCTGCGGCAGCTATACGCTGCGCAACTCCGTCCACGCTGCCATTGCCGGCATGACCAGCGACAATTGCACGCTGTTTGCTCTTAAAAGCGTCATCAATCAGCGCCCCTGCCTCGCCGTCGGTGGTTTCGATGCCGAAGGCAAGCCCGTCCGGCTGTCGCAGACGGAATTTGAACAGGTCACCAGACCGCTCTTTAATTTCGCCGACAAGGTTTCGCCGATCCTCGGCAGCGAACCGGCACCTGGCATCCAGGTGCGCAGCGGCGACGCCTCCTACAATTATCAGGTCGATGCGCGCAGCGGCCGTTTCCGCTTCACCTATAAGGACAGCATGAACGGCGGGCTTTTCGGACCTTCCGCCGACGGCAATGTTTCGCTTGAGCACGACGGGCACCGACTTGCCAGAATAAGCGCGGGCGGCAGCTACAGCCAGTCCGACAATTCGATCAGCGGCTCCGCCTATCGCGACATCGATTCCCGTGGTTTCGATGCGACTGTGCGCAGCGGGCAGGCTTCCGCCATGTTCGGAAGAACCTATACGGAAAACGCCATCACGCGCAAAATCGGCATTGGTTATGGCAATACCTCATTGCGCCGTGAGGACACGCCCGGCGGAACGATCAAGGAAAGCCTCGAACACAAGCTGGAAAAAGTCACCCTAGAAGTGTCCCGCACCCGCGACCGGGCGAAAGGCACCGAATATATGCTGACGATCAAGATGCAGCTGTAAGGCCTGCCCAGGCCGGGGCGGCTCGGACATGCACGTCCGCCGCGATCACGGCCTGCCGGCTTTAACATGATTATTTAAGTTAAGTATTGAATTCGCATCTGCCACGGGGTATCGCCTGAAGTCCAATCTCCAGGTCGGTCATGACGCAGCGCGACGACAAATTCCTTTCGGCATTCCTGAAAACCCAGACGGATATCAAGCGATATCTGACGCGGATGACGGGCTCGCGCGAGGATGCCGAGGATCTTGCCCATGAGGCATGGATCAAGCTGGCGAGAAACAGCTCGAATGCATCCGCAGCACCAGTGCCTTATCTGAAGCGCATCGCCAGGTCGCTGGCCATCGATCATGGGCGGGGACGCAGGCACCGGGCCACGACCGAACAGATCGAGGATGCCCTTTCCATTCAAGACGAGCGCCCGGGTCCTGACCAGCAGGTGATCGACCGCGACCAGATCCGGCAGCTTATGCGGGTCATCGGTGAACTGCCGGATAGACAGAGAAAGATGCTGGTCGCGGCGCGGCTGGAATTTCGTCCCTATGCCGAGATCGCGGAAGAGTTCCATGTCTCCACCCGCACGGTGGAAATGGAAATTAATCGCGCCCTCAGCTACTGCATCGAGAAAATGGGACATGAGCGGCGCAGATAATTTTCGGATTTACCGTTTGTGATCGTTAGAGCTAATGAGGTTCATGTGAAATTCCGGTATCGGGGCGTATTTTTGATAGGGGTTGCGTGTTGAACGAAGGATCCGATGCGCTCAGGAAGAAGGCCACGTCCTTTATCGTCAGGCTGTGCTCCGGCGCGGCCACGGTTGAGGATACAGAGGCGCTCCGCCACTGGCGCAGCCTCAGCGCCGATCATGAGCGCGCCTTCGTCGAGGCCTCGGCGCTCTGGCGCGATCTTGGCCCGGCCCTGGAGGCGCAGGCGAAGCCCCCCGTGAAAGCCACATCCAGACGATCTTTTCTGGTGGGCGGCAGCCTTGCCGCCGGCCTTGCAGGCATTGCCATCGCCCTGCCGGAACTCGGTTACCTGCCATCCATCGGCGCAATGCTTGCGGATTTTTCGACTGGCGTCGGCGAGCAACAGAATGTCAGCCTGCCGGACGGATCGACCGCCTTTCTCGATGGCGGCTCCGCCCTGTCGCTGGACAGCGGCGAACGGCAGTTCGATCTCACGGCGGGTGCAGCGGTTTTCACCGTCCAGCAGGCGGCGAACATTCCTTTTGTGGTCAAAGCCGGCAATGGCCGCGTGCAGGCCTCCGGCGGCGCCTTCAGCGTCACCCATAATGCCAGCGGCGTGACCGTGGAATGCCTGTCCGGCCCGCTCAGCGTCCACTGTCTTGGCGATGCGCAGCTGCTTCCCGGAGAGGCAATCGTCTATTCGGACGCTGGCCTTGGGGAAAAATCCGCAATCGACCTCGAGACGGCATCGGCATGGCGTGAAGGCATGCTGGTCTTCAACAACCGTCCGCTGGAAGACATCGTCGCGAGCCTGAACCGCCACCGGCGCGGCAGGATCATCATCACCCGTCAAAGCCTGCGCTCCCTGCACGTCTCGGGCGTCTTTCAGCTCAACCGGCCGCAGGACATTATCGCCCATCTTGAAGAAACCCTGCATCTTCATGCGGTTGGCGCAGGCGGAATCCTGCTGCTCGTCTAAGCCCTTTCGAACCGGAGACAGCGCTGGATTCCGGACGATCCGAAAATATTACAAAAAAACTCCACAAATCTTTTCGGGTTCATGCGCCTCGGTCGTCTTCCCTATCAGAGGCCGCAGCAAGGCGGTGAAATGGAAGGGAATACGGGGATGACTTTATTGGCGACGGGACATAAATCCGGTGGTCGCGAACGGCGTTTGAGGCTCGCAGCATTCTGCGCATCACTGGCCTGCTCCGTATCCTTAGTTGCCCATACCCAGGCCGCTGCGCAGGAGCTGCGCCAATTTTCCATTCCCGCCGGGTCCCTCGATGTGGCGCTGACGCGTTTTGGCGCCGCGAGCGGCATCCAGATTTTCTACGACGCATCCTTGACGAGAGGGCTCAAAACCTCCGGAGCAGCCGGCTCCCTGCCGCCGCGGGAGGCACTCGGCAGGCTGCTTGACGGCACCGGCCTCAGCTTCCGCTTCACCGCACCGGATCGCGTGACGGTCTCCAATGCCTCACAGGCACCGGAGGCAACCTCTGCGGATGGCTCGCTCGTTCTCGAAACGATCACCGTCACCGGCAAGACCGGACGATATGGCAGCCCGGACGCACCTTATGGCAACGATGCCCCGACCGCCTTCATTTCGGGCGAGGATATCGAGCGCTTCCGCGGCTCAAGCCCGGCCGACATGTTTCGTGGCACGGCCGGCGTCATGTCCGGCGAAGCGCGAAACGGCGCCGGCGCCATCGACGTCAACATTCGCGGCATGCAGGGAATGGGCCGCGTCGCCACGACGATCGACGGCGCCGAAAATTCCGTGACTGTCTATCAGGGTTATCAGGGCGTCTCGAACCGCACCTATGTCGATCCCGATTTCATCGCCGGTGTCGACATTACCAAGGGGGCCGATGCTGCTTCCTTCGGCAATGCCGGATCAGTGGCGATGCGAACGGTCGGCGCCGACGACATCGTCAAGCCGGGCGAAAAATGGGGGCTGAAGGTCAAGGGCGGCTTCGGCACCAATTCATCAAGCCCGACCGAAGGCGCATTGAGCGGCTATAGCTATCAGTCCGGCGCAGGCACCGCGACACCGTCCGCTGACGGCATGGACAGGCCCGCCTTCCTCAAGCCGACGACCGGTTCCGGCAGCGTCATCGGCGCTTACAAGGGCGAGGACATCGATGTCGTCGCCGGATATGCGCATCGCCGTCAGGGCAATTATCACGCCGGCAGCCACGGTCCTGTCGCTTCCCCGAAAAACATCGGCGACACGAAATATTGGGGCGGCACTTTGCCCAACACGATGATCAATGAAGGTCTGGTCAACTATCGCGGCGGCGAGGAAATCCTTAATACCGAGCTGGAAACCCAATCGCTTCTGGCGAAGGTCACGGCGCGTCTGTCAGACGATCAGACATTCCAGATCGGCTACATGGGATACAGAAGCGAGGCCGGCGACCGGCTTGCATCACGGCTGACGTCGAATACCGGACAGGCGCAGCAGCAGGAACAGACCGTCAGCACCAGCCTCGACACATTTACCGCCAGATACAACTGGGACCCCGAAGACAATGACCTCATCGACTTCAAGTCGAATTTCTATTTCAACCATCTCGAAGTCCGCAATCCCGTGCGCGGCGGGCGTGGCCTGACGCCAGAGAAGATCGGCCTGCCATCAGGCTTCCGGGTCGGCACCGATACCAATATGTGGGGAGCGGAGATTACCAACCGCTCGCAGTTCAGCCTGGATTACGGCGATTTCGACCTGAATTACGGATTTTCCTACCGCGCCGAAGACACCAAGGGTAGCAACCACACCGCCGTTCTGGAGGGCTGGCTGACCCCGCGCGACGCCATTCGCCATGAAGGTGCGGCCTTCGCCAAGGCAGCTTACAAACCGGTGGACTGGCTCACCCTCAATGGCGGGTTGCGATACTCCCATTATTGGGTCGAAGACAGGTTCGATCCCTATGAGCGTTATCAGGCGCGGGACAAGCCGGTTGGCCTGAAAGTGGATGACGGCGGGTTCAGCCCATCTGCCGGAGTGACGCTGGAACCGTTCGACAATACCCAGTTCTACATCAATTATTCGAATACGCTGCGCTCGCCATCCATCATCGAATCCGTCTCGGCCTTCAACAGCGTCATCGCGAATTCGGGTGTCCTGCCGGAACGCTCCAGCAACTGGGAAATCGGCACCAACATCATTCGCGACGGCATCCTCTCCGACGATGACACCGCCATGATCAAGTTCGGTTATTTCAACTGGGATGTTAAGAACTACATCTCGCGCACCGTCGTGACCGAACCACAGTTGACGCTGAATATCGGCAATATTCCACGCGCCAAGTTTTCCGGTCTCGAACTTTCCGGCCGATACACCAATGGTGGATTTTCGGCAGATCTTTCCGCCAACTACTTCCTGAATGTCGAATATTGCCGCACGACCCAGACCTGCGACAGCAAGTCTCTCTATGGCGACTATGCGACGAACCATGTTCAGCCGGAATATACGGTCGACCTGACGCTTTCGCAGAAATTCCTCGAGGACCGGCTGACGGTCGGGGGCCGCATCTCCTATGTCGGCCCGCGCGCCATCGGCCACGGCGACGTCACCGCGCAGGGTGCGTCGGAATTCATCGCGCTTGTCGACTGGGAACCCTATACGCTGGTCGATCTGTTTACCGAATACAAGATCAACGACAACATGACCGCGAGCCTGCGGGTGGAGAACCTGTTCGACCGTTTTTATGTCGATCCGCTCGGCCTCGTCACGCAACCCGGTCCCGGCCGCACCATCTATGCCAGCCTTACGGCAACGATCGGCGGCGGCGAGGCCCTGCCCGGCCTTTCCCCCTTCAGCCGCCCGACGGACGCATCCTTCGTGCGTGACTGGACCGGCTTCCATGTGGGTGCCCATGCCGGCGGCGATTTCCTGAATTTTGCAGGAAATACGACGTCGCTGGATGGCACATTCAACGATGCGGCCGCACGGGAATCCGCCGATTTCAACCTGCGTGGCGGTGCGTTTGGACTACAGGCCGGTTATGACCGGCAGCTGGAAAACGGCTTTGTCGTCGGCGTCGAGGCCGATTACACCAAGACCTATCTTCGTGGCCTCGAAAAGTTCGGTTCCACCGATCCGGTGCTGGCAAAGAGCGGCCACGTGGACGCAACGACCAGCTACGATATCGACTGGACGGCCGGTCTGCGCGCAAAGCTCGGTTACGCCGTGAATGACAGGCTGCTCGTTTACTCCACCGCCGGCCTTGCGCTGGCGAAAGAAACCCAGTGGCGCGACCAGTATATTTCAGACGGCGCGAGCGGGACCAATCCTCTCGGCTCCGAAACGACGGCATTCTTCGTGGAAAAGGCTTCCGGAACACGTGCCGGCTTCACAATCGGCCTCGGCGCGGAATATGCGCTGAACGACAATTGGTCGATCCGTGCGGATTACAGCTACAGCCATTTCCGCGCCAAATCGTTCAAGTTCAAGAACGCCCGCGCCGGCACCGGCAAGGATTATCGCACCAGTGAGCAGACGGGCACGGAGATGGTCGATCCCGGCTTAAAGAATGATCCGAACATGGCTTGGCTCTGCGATTCCATGCCGGAAGTCTGCGAGCCCTATGAATCACCGATCTACGAATATGTGGACCATGTGGGGACATCCGGAATTGCCAACGGCCGCAATGCCTCGAACTCGCTGAACATGCATGCCATCAAGGTTGGGCTGAACTATCGCTTCTGAGGAAACTTTCCACAAGCTTTCGAGCCGTGCGCCTACCTGGCGCGCGGCTCACCGAAACATGAGATTGCTCACGAAGCCGGACGATTGAGAATGGTTTCGCAACTCGCCGGATTGCCGATGATCTCACTGGTCTTGATGATGGAGCCGGCATCCGCAGTGATCTTGATGATGCAGTCGCGGCGGTGTTCCTTGATTTTCATGCCCTCCGTCTGCGTCATCTGGGTCTGTCCATCCACGGACTTGTATTCACGCCGGTTGCTGAGCCCGGCATAGGTCTCCACATCGACCTTCAGCCAGTAGGATTCGGTTGCGCCGTTGTCGATAACCACCTTGTTGGGTCGACCAAGCCTGGCAATGGCCGCATCCCGCGGCTGCCCCACGAAGGCTGCGACTGTGCGGGAAATATCGGTTTCTCCGGTTGAGGTGCAGGCGGTGACGATGATCAGCGCAGCCGCCAGACATCCGGTTTCAATCCATCTCATTTTCAATCGTCCCCTCGCAAAATATCGCCAGCCGCATAGGTTGCCTACTGCCGCTGCGGCGCAAATCTAGGGTCAATGATTTTATGCTGAAAGGCGCGCGGACCGAAATCCCGATCAACTTGTTATGATCGACGGGTGTTGCGCTTCTCTATCTGTTGCGGAACACGGTGCAGGGGACGCCGGCCTGCCGGATCTCTCCGCAGAGCCTGTTGGCTTCGGCGCGGGTCTCACGACCGATGCGGGCGGCATAACGCGGGCGCGAGCCGAAATTCCCGCCTCTTTGCCTGACGATGAGGGCACGTTCCGCATTGAGGGGTTCCGACAATCCGCCGATCGCGCGGGTGAACAGCCGGTTCGCCACCGCCGGATTGTAATGCGCCGCAAGCTGCACACCCCAGGGCGCCCAGTCAGCCGAGGAAATGAGAACGGGATCGTTCATGGTGCGGGTGTCGGCCAGACGCAGGCAGGCATCGAGGAAGGACCGGCCGTCATCCAGCGCCGGGGCGGCCTTTTCCGGCGGGTTGTCTTTCCAGTTCTCGACAGGATATCCGGTGATGGCAAACACGTAATCGCGGGTTTCCATTGGCAGGCGGCCGGTGGCGATGAAGGTTCGCAACCCCGCCTCGCCGGCATTATAGGCCGCGGCGGCAAGCCCGAAATTGCCGAATTGACCATTCAGCTCGGAGAGATAACGCGACGACGCCTCAAGCGCGGCAATGATGTTGAAACTGTCCTCGAGACCACGCAGCCTTGCCGTTCCGGGCATGAACTGGGCGATGCCCTCGGCCCCTTTCGGGCTGACCGCATCGGCGCGGAACAGGCTTTCGCGCCAGATCAGCCGGGCGAAATAATCCGGCGGGACGGCGTAACGCCCGGCCAGCACCTCGATGGCATGACACAGATCGCTATTGTAGCTGCCGACCCGAATGCACAGTTCCGGCGCAACGGCATGGCTATAGGCACAGGCATTTTTCCCCTCCGCCGGCTTCTCAGCCCGGGCGGCACCGCCGGCTGTCACCAGCAGGCAGAAGACGAGAGCGACACGGCCTGTCCATATCCCTGTCCATATCCCTGCCAAGCAAACGACCCCACACTTCCAGACGCAACGCACCGATCATCGGGCAATCGCGAAAATATGCCCCGAGCTTCGGCCTTGTTCAATGGAAGTTTCGGTTTCACGCTGTCGATACGCATCCGCGCTATCAAAGGGCTCGGCGCAAAAGATCCAGCCGGCCCGATTGCCGGACCGGCTGGACGCTCTGATTTTACCCGCTCTGGCAAGAAGCCTTCTAGAACTCCTGCCATTCATCGTGATTGAGGGCAACCGCGGCGGAACCACGCGCCGCAACGGGCAGGGATACGGGACGACGGGGAGGAGCCGGTGCCGGCCTCACCTCCGGGCTGCTGCGCAGGGAGGATGCCGAACGCGGCGCTTCATCGAACCTGAATTGCCCCAGAAGTTCGAACAGGGCGGCGGCTTCCCGTGCAAGGCTGTGGCTGGCGGCAGTCTGCTCCTCCACCATCGCAGCGTTCTGCTGTGTGCCCTGATCGACGGTATTGACCGCCTGATTGATTTCGGCAAGTGCGGTGGACTGTTCGCGAGCGGCTTCGACAATCGCCACGACATTGCTGTTGATATCACGAACCTGCGCCGCGATTTCCTGCAGCGCCGATCCCGCCTTGGTAACCAGACCGACGCCGTTTTCCACCTGCGAGCCCGAGGCATTGATGAGGCTCTTGATTTCCTTTGCAGCCGTTGCCGAGCGCTGCGCGAGTTCGCGCACTTCCTGCGCGACGACTGCAAAACCCTTGCCCGCTTCACCGGCACGCGCCGCTTCCACGCCGGCATTCAGCGCAAGCAGATTGGTCTGGAAGGCAATCTCGTCGATCACGCCGATAATGTTCGAAATCTCGCGGGACGATTTTTCGATCTGATCCATGGCGCCGATCGCGTCGCGTACCACCTGGCCCGAATGTTCGGCATGGTCACGGGCACGGGCGACGATCGTGCCGGCCTCTTCGGCGCGGCGGCTGGAATCGTTGACGGCAGTGGTGATCTCCTCCAGCGCGGCGGCAGTCTCCTCAATCGAAGCGGCCTGCTGTTCCGTGCGTTTGGCAAGATCATCGGCAGCGGAGCGTATCTCGTTGGAGCCCGAGGAAATCGCGCCGGCATTTTCAGATACCAGCGTCATCGCTCTCTTCAGCTTTTCCGAGGCTGCATTGAAATCCGTCCGCAATCTCTCAAGCGAGGGGATGAATGGCTTGTCAATGCTCTGCGACAGATCGCCATCAGCCAGGTCAGTAAGACATTGCGCCAGCTTTTCGACATTCTCGACGCGGCCGGTCACGTCGGTCGCAAATTTGACGACCTTGAACACCTTGCCGTTCAGATCGAAGATCGGATTATAAGAGGCCTGAATGAAGACCTTGCGGCCGCCCTTGCCGAGGCGCATGAATTCATCCGCCACGAGATCACCGCCGGCAAGCCTTTCCCAGAACTGCTTATAGTGCGCCGACTGCGTATAGGCCGGTTCGCAGAACATCGAATGATGCCGGCCCTGAACCTCCGGCAGTGAATAACCCAGTGCCGCCAGAAAATTCTCGTTGGCCGTCAGGACATCGCCATCAGGTGAAAACTCGATGATGGCCTGCGCCCGCGACAGGGCGTCGATCTTGCCCGCATCTTCCGCCGCCTTCAGCTTGCGCTGCGTGATGTCGGTGGCGATCTTGATCACCTTCACCGGCTTGCCTCGGCGAAACACCGGGTTATAGGAGGCCTCGATCCAGACCTCCCTGCCGCCCTTGCCGATGCGCTTATATTGCTGCTGGTCGAACTGACCGGCTGAAAGTTTTGCCCAGAAGGTCTTGTAGTCCTGCGAAGACACAACGGCGGGCTCGACGAACATGCTGTGATGCCTGCCGATGATTTCCGCCAGCTCGTAACCGAGCGCACGACAGAAATTCTCGTTGGCGGTCAGAATTTTCCCGGAAAGGTCGAATTCTATAATGGCCTGGGATTTGGAAAGCGCGGCAAGAACCGCGAAAGCATTGGCACCCCGATCAAGAAAACTCACGCACAATCCTCCGATGTCAGACAGATGATTCCCTATCAAAATCATTCAGTAATATTACTGTTACAATATTAAATAATATTTAAGGATAAACTTGACGTCCGTCGCGCGGGTTGCAAAATTCAGACTGAATTTAAACCGGCCATCTTTTCTTTCCCCAGCCCCATCACCCGCGTCAGCGCCATGGGACCGGCATAACAATCATGCATTATCGCTGTTTATACTCCGGGCATCACGAATCGGATAAGGCTGCCCTTCGCCGATACGTTGCGGCCTGCCACTGTTTTCGGGAGAAACCATGATCGACGTCGCAACCGCACTCGCCGTGTGGGTCTATATTGCCGGATTTCTATTTTTGACGGCGCGGCTGGCGCGGCAGACGGGAGAACCGATCTGGCTTTTCGCAAAAGGCCGCGAGCGGCAGGCCGTTCCCGCCATGCTCTTTCGCCTCGCTTTTCTCCTCGGCGCCCTGCTTCCGCTCGTTACCCTGTGGCTGGAGCCGCAAAATCCGGTCTGGCTTCTGAACCGCAGCGATCTTGGTGTCGCATTCCGGATTGGCGGCATGGCGATGGTGCTGGCTGGCGGCCTGATCGCGCTTTATGCGCAGAACCATATGGGCAGGTCATGGCGCATCGGCGCGGCCGAGGGCCATCTTGGCGCAATCGTCGATAGCGGTCCTTTCGGCCGCTCCAGAAATCCCGTCTTTGTCGGTCAGATCGTGCTGTTTACCGGGCTGGTGCTGGTATTTCCATCGGTTCTGCAGCTTGTTGTCGCCATCGCTCTTGTCATCGCCGTGTCGCTGCAGGTGACTATTGAAGAACGTGTGCTGACGAAGGAGCTTGGACCGGCATATGACGCCTATCGGCGCCGGGTGAGGCGCTGGCTGTAACGACAGTCGAACCTGAGCCGTGGCGTGGCCTTCAGCTTTTTCGGAACATTCATCCGCCACAGGCATTTTATGCCGAATGGGGGGCCGGCCACGGGCCGGCAAATTTCCTTGCCTGTTCAGGCAAGATGAAGATCAGTTCCAACCTGGAGGAGCACGCAGATGAAAAAGAACACGATCTGTATCTGGTACGACAAGGACGCCGAGGCCGCCGCCAGATTTTACGCCGAGACCTTTCCCGACAGCGCGGTAACCGCGGTTCACCACGCGCCGAGCGATTATCCTTCCGGCAAGAAGGGCGATGTGCTGACGGTGCAGTTCACCGTCGCCGGCGTATCCTGCATCGGTCTCAACGGCGGTTCTGCCTTCAAACAGACAGAGGCCTTCTCGTTCCAGATATCGACCGAAGATCAGGAAGAAACCGACCGCTACTGGAACGCCATCGTCGGCAATGGTGGCGAGGAAAGCGCCTGTGGTTGGTGCAAGGACAGATGGGGTGTGTCCTGGCAGATCACCCCACGCGTGCTGATGGACGCCATGGCCGCTGGCGGCGCTGAAGCCAAACGTGCCTTCGAGGCGATGATGGACATGAAGAAGATCGACGTCGCCGCCATCGAAGCCGCACGCCGCGGTTGACGCCAACGGACTATTCAGCAGCAAGTAGCGAAATTAACTTGATCCCGGAAACACCCGAAACATAAGGGAAAATCCGATTTCATGAAATTAATCGCCTTTCCCCGCCGCGCAGATCGCCCTGCGCGGCAAGTCATCATAAAACGTTCAACAAAGTGTAAGCGATCCGTCAAAGACGGCTGTTAGCAGAGCCCGTGGCTTCGTGCTGGGAACATGATGTCCTTGCCGATCATGCCATCATCCATCAACGGGGCTCAACTCATGAAATCTTCCGCTCTGACCTCTTTCGTGGCCGGCGTCGCCATTGCTGCCGCCTTCGGCGCCACGGCCGCCCATGCAGAAAAGACCAAGTTCGAATTCTGGTACGGCCTTTCCGGCGATCTTGGCGATCGCGTTCAGGAAACCTGCAAGAAGTTCAACGATTCGCAGGCTGAATTCGAAATCGTCTGCACCTCGCAGAACGATTACGACGCCACGCTGCAGAACACCATTGCCGCTTACCGCGCCAAGAAGCAGCCCGCCATCACCCAGATCTATGACGCCGGCACGCTGGACATGATGCTGTCCAAGGCTTTCGTTCCCGCCAAGAAGCTGATGGCCGACAACGGCTACAAGATCGACTGGGACAATTATTTCCCCGGCATCGCCAACTATTATGCCACCGCTGCGGGCGAGCTGAATTCTTTCCCCTATAACTCCTCGACCGCGATGTTCTATTACAACATCGACGCTTTCGAAAAAGCCGGCATCACCTTCAAGCCGGACACCTGGGAACAGGTTCAGGAAGCCGCCACGAAGCTCAAGGCTGCCGGTTTTGAATGCCCGCTGGCCTTCAACTTCGACACCTGGATGCTGATGGAGCAGTTCTCCGCCATCCACAACCAGCCGATCGCCACCAAGGGCAACGGTTATCAGGGCCTCGACGCCGAACTGACGATCAACAAGACGAAGTTCGTCGATCACGTCAAGTTCTTCAAGAAGATGCAGGACGAGAAGCTGTTCGTCGTCAAGACCAAGCAGCTCGGCATGGACATCCTGCCCGCCTTCACCTCGCAGACCTGCCAGATGTTCATGACCTCGATCGCCAATCACGGCACCGTCGCCAAGACCATGCCGGAAGGCGTGAAGTGGGACGTTGCCATGCTGCCGGTCTGGAAAGGCACCGAGCGCCATAACTCGCTGGTCGGCGGTGCGTCGCTGTGGGTCATGGCCGGTCGCCCGGATGCCGAATACAAGGGTGCAGCCGCATTCCTGAACTTCATCGCCCAGCCGGAGATGGTTCAGTGGTGGTCGACGGTCACCGGTTACATCCCGGTCACCAAGACCGGCTTCGACGCCATGAAAGCCAATGGCTTCTATGACAAGGCTCCCTATAAGGGCCGCGAAAAGGCAATCGAAAGCCTGACATTCACGCCGCCTTCGGAATATACCCGCGGTATCCGCCTTGGCGGTTTCACGCAGATCCGCAAGGAAGTCGCCACCTCGCTCGAAGCCATCTTCATGCAGAATGCCGACGTCCAGGCTGAACTCGACAAGGCCGTCGAGCGCTCCAACGCTGGCCTGCGCCGCTTCGAAAAGACCTATGCCGGCGCGAAGCTGAACTAAGTTTCCTAAAATTTCCAATGGCTTGCCCGAATCGCTTCACGCTTTACGGGCAAGCCCGCCCATTTCTCCAGTATTGCCGGTTTTTTATGGAAAAGCGCGCCGTCTTCAAAAGCACGTGGTTGCCCGTGCTGTTCGCCCTGCCGCAGCTTCTGCTGATCTTCCTGTTCTTCTATTGGCCCGTGGCAGCGGTCATCAACTGGGCCTTCACGCTGGAGCCGCCCTTCGGCGGCGCTGCGGAATTTGTCGGCCTTGCCAATTTCGAGGAGACCTTCCTCGATCCACTCTATTGGCAATCCGTGCTCGTCAGCATGGTTTTCGCCATTGCCGGCCCCTTCTTCACCATCCTCATCGGCCTCGTTCTGGCGCTGTGCGTCGATCGTGCGCTGCCCGGCTCCGGCTTCTTCCGGGTGCTTTATATCCTGCCTTATGCCATCGCGGGTCCTGCCGCCGGCATGGCCTTCCGCTTCATCCTGTCACCCGAGCGTGGTCTCGCCGCCTCCCTCAACGCCTGGTGGCCGGACATCTGGAACCCGGCCAAATATGGCGAACACGCGTTGATCCTTGTCATCGTCATCTTCATCTGGAAATGGGCGGGTTACACCTTCATCTTCCTGTTCGCAGGGCTGCAATCCGTGCCGCGCTCGCTGACGGAAGCGGCCGCCATGGACGGTTCCGGCCCCATTCGCCGCGCCATAGACATCCAGGTGCCGCTGCTCGCACCTACCCTGTTCTTCCTGACCGTCATCATGATGACCGAGGGTTTCGTCGGCGCCGATACGTTCGGCATCGTCGCCACCACCACCGAAGGCGGCCCCAACCGCGCCACGGAGGTGATGGTCTACCGCATCGTCAGCGAAGCCTTCGAGGGGCTGAATTATTCCGGCGCCTCGGCGCAGAGCCTCGTCCTCATCGGCCTCATCATGGTTTTCACCTTCATCCAGTTCCGCTTCGTCGAGCGGCAGGTCCATTACAAGTGAGGCGGCGATGATCCAGCGCACCCCCTATGCCGACGCCCTGACCTATATCCTGATGGTTGCCGGCTTTCTTCTGCTCATCGGCCCCTTCGTCGTCATCATCGCCGGAGCGAGCCAGACGATAACCCAGGTCAACAGCGTACCGTTTCATTTCATGCCGCAGGGCGAGTTTCTCGCCAATGCCGAGACAGCCTGGAAACGCGCCAATCTCGGCAATGCGCTGTGGAACAGCATGATCATGGCGACGCTCGTCACGATCGGCAAGGTGGCCCTTTCGGCATTTACCGCCTTCGCCATCGTCTTCTTCCGCTCGCCGCTCAAACATCTGTTCTTCTGGACGGTGTTCATCACCCTGATGCTGCCGCTCGAAGTGCGTGTCGTTCCCACCTATTCGGTGGCCGCCGATCTTTTCCAGCCGTTCCGTTCCATTCTCGGCCTGTTCGGCATCGAGGTGACGGTGGAGTGGAACCTTCTCAACTCCTATGCGGGCCTCACCCTGCCGCTGGTCGCCACCGCCACCGGCACCTTCCTCTACCGACAGTTCTTCATGACCATCCCGGACGAGCTGGCGGAAGCCGCGCGTATGGATGGTTCGGGCGCGATACGCTTCTTCGTGGAGATGCTCCTGCCGCTGTCTCGCACCAACATGGCGGCGCTCACCACCATCATGTTCGTTTATGCCTGGAACCAGTATCTCTGGCCGCTGCTGATGGTCACTGACCCTTCCTACAAGACGGTGATGATGTCGCTGCGTGCGCTTTTGCCCGCCGAAGACGGCACGCCGGACTGGAACGTCACGCTCGCCGGCTCGCTCATCATCATCACACCGCCGCTTCTCGTCGTGGCCTTCCTGCAACGCTGGTTCGTCCGCGGTCTCGTTTCGTCCGACAAGTGACGGCGCGCGGCTTTCAACAACAAGGTTTCCCATCATGGCTCAGATCGATATCCGCCAGGTCCGCAAATCCTACGGCAAGACACCCACCCTGCATGGCGTGGATCTCTCTTTCGAATCCGGCGAATTCGTCGTTATCCTCGGCCCCTCGGGCTGCGGCAAATCCACGCTTCTGCGCATGATCGCCGGGCTGGAAGACATTACATCAGGTGAAATCGCCATTGGCGGGCGCGTCGTCAACAAGCTCGAGCCGCGCGAGCGCGGCTGCGCCATGGTGTTCCAGAACTACGCGCTTTATCCGCATATGTCGGTCGCCGGCAATATCGGTTATGCGCTGAAAGTCGCCGGTGTCGCCAAGGCCGAGCGCCTGCGCCGCATCGAAGAAACCGCAAAGATCGTCGGCCTTACCGATTTTCTGGAGCGCAAGCCGGCCGCCCTTTCCGGTGGCCAGCGCCAGCGCGTCGCCATGGCCCGCGCGATCATCCGCGAACCGCAGGTTTTCCTGTTCGACGAGCCGCTCTCCAACCTCGACGCCAAGCTGCGCGTTACCATGCGCGCCGAAATCCGCAAGCTGCACCAGCGCCTGTCCGCGACCTCGGTTTTCGTCACCCATGACCAGGTGGAAGCGATGACGCTGGCCGACCGGCTGGTGGTGATGAACAAGGGCAATGTCGAACAGGTCGGCCATCCGCTCGATATCTATCATCGCCCCGCCACCACCTTCGTCGCGTCCTTCATCGGTTCCCCGGCGATGAACCTGTTCACCACAAGGGTCGAAGTCGAATCGCCTGCGGTGATGCTGGGCGGCGCGGCCGTCAAACTCTTCCCTGAAACCGGTCTCGAACTGCGCGGCCGCGACGTGACGGTGGGCATTCGCCCGGAACAGTGCCTTGTCAGCACGGAAGAAGGCCCAGGCGTACCGGCAATCGTCGATTTCGTCGAAGAGCTCGGCTCCGGCCGCATCGTGCATGCCGAGATCGCCGGCGAAACCTTCTCCGCCGCAATCGGCGAAGACCTTTCTGTCAAACCCGGCCAGCGCATCCACCTCACCATGCCGCCTGCGCACCTGCATTTCTTCGACCCTGCCACCGGCAAGCGGATCGAAACGGAAGGGGCAACCGAGACCAGTAACCTCGGCAAGGAGGCATTGCTGGCAGTCTAGAAGACAAGGCCTTTCGGCTTAGCCCTTCACGCCTGACGAAATCATGATGGCCTCCGTCACGCGGCGCTGGAAGATGACGTAAGCGATGATGACCGGCAGTGCAGCCAGCATCGCAACGGCCATCAGGCGCGCATAGGCGACACCGAAGGCGTCGTTGACCTGAGTAATGCCGACGGGGATCGTCATCATGTTTTCCGAGGTGACGACGAGGAAAGGCCAGAAGAAGGCATTCCACACGGAAATGAAGGTCACGATCGCCATGGCGGTCGTGATCCCCCAGTTGAGCGGCAGATAGACCCGGAACAGGATCGTGTATTCGCCGCCGCCATCCAGCACCACCGCTTCGCGCATCTCCTTCGGCACGCTGTCGAAGAACTGCTTGTAGACGATGATGACGATGGGGGTGATGAGCTGCGGCAGGATGATGCCGGCCCAGGTGTTGATGAGGTTGAGGTTCTTCATCAGGATGAACTGCGTGACGACAAGTGTCTGCGCCGGCACCATGAAACTTGCCAGCACGATGCCATAGAGCAGCCGCCGTCCCGGAAAGCGTATCTGCGACAGCGCATAGGCGCACAGCATCGAAATGAACAGGACGGAGACCGTGACGATGACGGCGGTGCCGATGGAATTGACATACCAGGTCAGCAGCCGCGTGTTGAATATCGCGTTCACATAGGCGCCCAGCTGGAACTCATCCGGCAGCAACGATGTATTGCCGGCAACATTCTCATCGGAACGAAGCGACGTGACGAAACTCCAGTAGAGCGGAAAAATCCACACCAGCGCCGCCGAAAAGGTCAAAAGGGTGAGAACAATATTCTCAAGTTTTCGGGTCGGGCTCATGAGTTCCTCCGGATGCGCAGCAGCTGGAACTGAAGAACGGAAACGATGACAATCAACAGGAAAAGCACGGTCGCGACGGCCGAGGCGTAACCGCCATTGTTCATCTGGAAGGCCTCGCGATAGACCTTGAGGAGGAGCACGAAGCTGGAATTGAAAGGGCCGCCGCCGCTCAGAAGGTAGATCTGGTCGAATATCTTCAGTTGCAGGATCAGTTGCAGCGTCAGGACAAGTGCCGTCACGGGCCACAGGAGCGGCCAGGTGACGCGGCGGAAGCGTTGCCAGGTCGTCGCGCCATCCAGCGCCGCCGCTTCATAAAGCTCGGTCGGAATATTGCGCAGGCCGGCAATGAACAGCAGCACGTTAAAACCGTTCGTCCACCAGATGGTGACGACAGCGACCATCGGCATCACCCAATAGGGGTTCTTGAAGACGGCGACGGGCTTGCCCGCCAGCAGCGAAATGACCGGCTGGAGAACACCGAACTGCAGATCGAGCATCCATGCCCAGATTTCCGTCACCACCGAGACCGGCAGCACGTAAGGCAGGAAAAACAGGCTCATGGCGATTGTCTGCCCGATACCCGACAGCCGGCTGACGGCGAGTGAAATCATCAGCGCGATGATGGTGGTCGGCACCACGGTCAAGAGAACGAAATAACCGTTGTTCTTGAGCGAGGTGACAAACAGCCGGTCGCCCAGCAGCTTCGCGTAGTTCTCAAACCCAACCCAGTTTCCCTCACCGATCAGCGGCGCATCGGTAAAGCTGATGCGCACCATCTCGATCAGCGGATAAAGGAAGAAAGTGGCGAAGACGACGATGAATGGCGTCACCATCGACAGCGCGATCAGCGACTTCTTCCGCCGGTTTTCAATCATTGCCATGGAATGCCTCCGGGCCTCTGCGCATGCGCGATGCCCTCCAGCCATTGGGGCCGGAGGGCAGGCGTGGATTACTTGAGTTTGCCCTGAAGTTCGGACTGGATCTGCTCGACGGCTTCCGCGCTGCCGACAAAACCCTGAATGGCCGGCGCGATGACGTTGAGTGCCGCGTCATAGGCCGGAGAGGCAACCCCGGTAATTGTGGTCTTGGGGTCAAACACCGCCGCCTCCGCCAGCGTGGCATAGGTGGCGTTCGGCTGCATGGCCTTATATTCGGCACTTTCGGTGATCGATTTATAGGCTGGAATATGCCCGGCATCGGCCCAGCTGATGGCGTGTTTTTCCATCCAGCCGATCACCGTCATGACTGCGGCACGTTTTTCGCCGGAAACCGTCTTGTCGCCTTCATTCGGGATGGCGAAAGCATGGGAATCCGCCCAGGTGGCGCGTTTGCCCATCAAAGGCGGCACTTCCACCGCACTCCATTTGAACCCGAGCTTGCCGTTCTTTTCCAGATCCTTGTAGGTCGGCACTTCCCAGACGCCATTCAGCTGGAAGGCGGATTTGCCGGCGGAAAACAGCGCCACCGAGGCCTCATATTCCGCCTGTTCCGGCGCCCAGCCGTTTTCCCGCCATCTGGACAGGGTGTCTATGGCTTTTGCGGCCTTTTCGGCATTGTCGCCGGCCAGAACCTCCTTACCGGTGACGAGTTCGCCACCCTGCTGCGACAGCAGCGTGTAAAACACCCGCCAGACCCCGCCTTCACCGCCCGACTGATAGGTGATCGGCGTTTCGACGCCATTTTCCTTCGCCCAGGCGAGCGCCTTTTCGAAATCCTCGATCGTCTTGATGCCGGTCAGCTTGCCTTCGGCATCGAGATAGGGAGAGCCCTTCAAAAGATCGGCGTTGTAATAAAGGACAAGGGCGTGAATATCGAACGGCACGGCGTAAAGCTTGCCGTCCTGCGTGGCCGCCTCCACCGGCGCGCTGAAGAAGTCTTCCGTCTTCAGCCCGGCATCCTCAAGATCCTTTGCGGTGATTTCGCTCAGCACCTTTTCTTCAAGGCCAAGCGGCGCGCGCGACAGGTGATAGGTCATGATATCCGGCCCTGAACCGACCGCGGAGGCCGTTCTGACCTTGGTGTAAAAGGGAACGCCCCATTCCAGCGTCGTGCCCTTGATCTGGATATCGGGATGTTCCTTGTTGAAGGCCTCGATCAGCGCTTTCATGCGCACGCCGTCACCACCGGCCAGAAAGTCCCACCAGATGATATCCTGCCTGGCAAGCGCCGGCATGGCGGTCAAACCCAGAACCGTGCCGATAAGCAATGTCTTGATCAATCGCATCGTTATTCCTCCCGTTTCTTGAAACACCCCGTCAGGGGATGGTTTGCTGCATCGAAAGGCGCCTCCTCGCGCCTATCGCAACCTTTGGCCGTCGCCGTCGAAAACCAGGATCCTGTCGGGCGAGGCGCTGAGCGAGACGGACCGGCCATCCAGCTGTTCCCGGGAGCCCTGCCGCTGCACGATAAGCTCCTTTCCCGCCCTGGTGCGGGTGTAGAGGTAAGACAGATCGCCAAGCTCCTCGGCCACCTCGACGATGACAGGCAAGACGCCTTCATCCGTGATCGCCAGATGTTCCGGCCTGATGCCAATCTCGAGCCGCTGGCCGGGCGACACCGGCTGCGACAACCGCGCTTCGAGAGGCCGCTCACCGCCTTCGAGCGCCAGCGTCACCTGGCCATCACGCTGCTCCACAACATCGGCCTGCAGGAAATTCATCGCCGGCGATCCGATAAAACCCGCCACGAAACGATTGTCGGGATCGTCATAAAGCGTGAGCGGCGCGCCCGCCTGCTGCACGATGCCGCCCTTCAGCACGAAAATCCTGTCGGCAAGTGTCATCGCCTCCACCTGATCATGCGTGACATAGATCATGGTCGCGCCGAGCTTGCGGTGCAGCCGGGTCAGTTCCAGCCGCATCTGCACACGCAACTCGGCGTCCAGATTGGACAGGGGTTCATCGAACAGGAACACCTTCGGCTGCCGCACGATAGCGCGGCCGATGGCCACACGCTGCCTCTGGCCACCCGAAAGCTGCGAAGGCCTTTTGTGCAGATGCTCGTCAAGCTGCAGGATACGGGAGGCCTCGCCCACCCTCTCATTCACCTCCGCCTTCGGCCGGCGGGCAAGCCGCAGGCTGAAAGCCATGTTCTCGAACACCGTCAGATGCGGATAGAGCGCATAATTCTGGAAGACCATGGCCACGCCGCGATCGGCCGGTTCGACCGCGGTAACATCGCGGTCGTCAATGGCGATGCGCCCGCCGCTGGTTTCCTCAAGCCCGGCGATCATGCGCAACAGGGTGGATTTTCCGCAACCGGAAGGCCCCACGAACACCGCGAAGCTGCCGGTCGGGATTTCCATCGAGACGTCCCGGATCGCTGCGAACGATCCGAAGGACTTGGCGATATTGTTGAGACGGACACCCATCACCGCCTCACTGAACCTTCAGGCGCAGCACGTGATAGGACAACGCCGGCACGGAGCCTTTGAGCGCGCCATCCTCGACGGCAACGCCACTGCCCGGTACCGGCACGACGCGGTCGGGCTGGTCGGGGCCGTTTCCGACCCGCAGGTCATATCCCGCCATCGCAAGATGCAGGCTGAGGCTGGCTGATGAAAATCCGTTGAGGCTGACATTGATATCCGCCGCCTCGGTGAGATGGCGGTTGAGGACGAACAGCGTCACCACGCCTTCTTCCTCGCTGAAGACCCCTGCAACATCGAGATATTTGACATCGTCAGCCGCGTTGCAGTCGTAAGTCGGGCAATCGACCGCGACATTCAGCGCAACACCACGGCCATAAAGCGAGGCGAACTGATAGGGATAATAGATTGTCTGACGCCAGGCCGGGCCGTTCTTTTCTGCCCGGATCGGGGCGATGACGTTGACGAGCTGGGCGATGCAGGCGATGCGCACGCGGTCCGAGCGGCGGATGAATTCATTGAGCAGACCGGCAACGAAGAGAGCATCCTCGAAATTATAGGTCTCTTCCAGCAGGGCGGGCGCTTCCGGCCAATCCCAGCTCTTGATGCGTTTGCTGTCGTCTTCGCGGATGTGATACCAGACGTTCCATTCGTCGAAGCAGATGGAAACATCGTTTTTGGCGCGCTTCTTGGCTTTCACATAATCGATGACGCCGGCAATGGTCTGGATGTAACGCCCGGTTTCCTCGATCTTGCCGAAATAATTCAGCGTGTCGCGGCTGTTATTGCCGAAATATTTGTGCAGCGAGATGTGGTCGACATTCTCGTAGCATTCTTCCAGCACTTCGCGTTCCCACTCGGGATAGGTCGGCATGCCATCATTCGAACTGCCGCAGACGATCGCTTCAATTGTCGGGTCGAAGCCTTTGAAAGCCTTGGCGGTTTCGTTGGCCAGCCGGCCATATTCCACCGCCGTCTTGTGGCCGATCTGCCAGGGGCCGTCCATCTCGTTGCCGAGGCACCACATCTTCACGCCATGCGGTTTCTCGGTGCCGTGGCTGCGGCGCAGATCGCTAAGCTCGGTGCCGCCGGGAAAATTCACATATTCAAGGAAGTTGCGGGCATCATCCAGACCGCGGGAACCAAGATTGACCGCCAGCATCATCTCGATGCCGGCCATCTGCGCCCAGTCGGCGAATTCATTGATGCCGATCTGGTTGGTTTCCTTTGACCGCCAGGCAAGGTCCAGACGAATAGGCCGCTTGTCGCGCGGGCCGATACCGTCTTCCCAGCGATAGGCGGAAACGAAATTGCCGCCGGGATAACGGATGGCGGGAATTTTCAGGTCCTGCACGAATTTCAGGACATCCCTGCGAAAGCCGTTCTCATCCGCCTGCGGATGGCCGGGCTCGTAAATCCCGCCATAGATCGCACGCCCCATATGCTCGATGAAGGCGGAATATAGGCGATCGTCGATACGCCCAATCCGGAAATCCCGGTGGACTGAAACCCGCGCTTTCATAGGCTCTCCTCCCTGCGCATTTATATCTTAAAATATGGTATGAACCATATTTGATAATATAGTTGCCGAGGGAATCCGCGCCTGTCAACCGCGAAAATCATACTTTTAAAATTTGAAGGCTCAGTCTGCCGTGCGCAGGCGCAGGACGATGTCCTGATCGTAATTTCCGAAACCCCGGCCGAAGATATTCAGCCCGCCCGGATGTTTCGCGTCGGCCTTGACTTCGATGCGCAGGCGGATGGAACGATGGCTCACCAGATCGATATCCGCCAGCGTCACATCCGAAATGCGGGTACCATCGACATAGGTTCCCTGCGCGGTGATGCGCCAGGTTTTGAGCATGCCATATTGGGAACCGGAGAGTTTCCACCAATCGGGCGTGAACACCCCTCGCTTGTCACCGAAGTCACCCGGCGAGGTCCACACGCCGATTTCCCTGCCGTTGACGGAGAGGGTTATGTCCGACGGCCAGTTGCTGTGCGTTCCCGGCACCTCGGAACTGACCTCCATCGAAAACTCGATTTCTTCGACGTTTCGGCCCTGAATCTTGGCATTATTGGGGAATTGATATTCCACGAAGCCGGATGTCAACCATAAGAGCGCCGTCTTCATGCGATCAGGATCCATGAAGGTATCGGGCACATCCAGAAGCCCGATAATACCATCAGGCGAACAAATGCCGCAGGGTGCCGTCACCGAACTCTGGGTATAAAGACCAAGCGGCATGGCCACCGCAATGTAATTGGAAGCCGCCGGCGCCTCGGGTCTTCGGAAGGAAACGATGAGTTCGTCGCAGGTGGCGAAGCAGATTTTCTGGCTGCCCTTGCGCGCCTTGCGCGTCTCGGTTCGCAGCAGCCCCGCCTCTTCAAGAACGGCCACACCGGCGGAAACGGTGGACTGGGGTAACTCCAGCCGCTGCGCGATCTCGTTGACATTCAGACCGCTCGTCTCATGCAGCAGCTTCAATATCTGCACGCGGATCAACGAAGCAGCCGCTTTCAGGACATCGAATTCTTTTTCAGCATCAACCAGGAGGAAATTGGGGGCCATTCTCTAATCTTCAGATTTATCGATCCAGATCAGGATTTCTGGCTTAAATACCCTATACTTGTCCAGTGTTGTTTATCGTTCAGGCACATCTGAAAGTTAAAGGCATGAAAAAGGCATCGCCACGCAGCCTTGAGACCACGTGGCGATGCCCCTTTGTCGTCAACCGCGCTTGCGCAGGGTCCGCGTGCCGGTGTCGACAAGATTCTGCGCCGCTTCATCCACGCTGGCGCGACCGAAGGCGAGCGAATCGGCAATCGGACGCATCACGCCACGGTCGAACTCATTGGCACCGATGGGGGCGGGCTCCGGATAGGCATCGGTCTTTCCGGACAGGCTTTCGATATAATCCACCGATTTGCGCTCAGTCTCATTGAGGCTCGGCAATACTGCCTCACGCACCTTCTTTGCCGGCGGCACGCCGCGTTCCACGCCAAGTACCTTGCCGGCCTCCAGATCGTTGACGAAGAAGTTGATGAACTTCGCCGCCGCTTCCGGATTGGTGGAGGTGGACGAAATGGACCAGATAAGTCCCGGCCGGTAATAATGCCCGGTCGGCTTGCCGGCCCCCTCACCCGGCAGCATGCCGATGGACAGCGTTTTCTTGTTGAGCGCCTGATAACCCACAAGCTGGTTGGAATAGGCAAAACCGGTGGCGGAATTGCCAAGCGTCAAGGCATTGGATTCGATGGTGTTGTCATCACGCGTCTGGATATCGGCGGAAACGCAGAGCTTGTCCTCACGCAGCTTTTCCCAATAGGCGAACCATTCCTTGGCGTCTTCCTTGTTGAAGCCGATGGTGCCATCCTGAAACAGCAGCTTGCCGCGCTGGCGAAGCCAGACATCGAAGACGTAATGATAACGCGCACCATAGGGAATGGCCCAATAATTGCGCCGCGCCGGGCCGTTCTTCTTGAAATCGCGCGCCAGTTCCGCAAGCGCCGTCCAGGTGATCTGCCCTTCCGGCATGGAAACGCCGGCTTCCTTCAACGCCTCGGCATCATACATCATGCAGAAGGAATTAAGCCCGAGACCGACACCGTAAAGCTTGCCGTCGATGCGGCAAAGATCGATCTCGCTCTTGCCGAAGCTGGAAAGATCAAGCGCCGAGCCGACGAACTGATCTAGTTCCATGCAGGCGCCACGGCCGGAATAATCGGCGATGGTGGATGGTTCCAGCTGGAAGATATCGGCGACATTGCGTCCAGCCATCGAGGTCGCAAGCTTGGTCCAGTAGTCGGAGCCGGCGATCATTTCGCCGCTGACCACCGTTTGCGGATCGGCCTTCTGGTAAAGGGCGATAACGTCATTGGTGCGCTTGTTGCGATCGGCTGATCCCCACCACACGCAACGAAGACGGGTGGTCTCGGCCGCCAGCGCGCGGAAACCGCCCGCCGCAACCCCAAGACCGGCCAGCGCCGCCGTCACCAAAAATCCACGTCTGTCGATAGTTTGCATCTGCTCCTCCCGCGTTTTGCAAATTTTTCACTGACTACTTAATTCTTGCAAATTTTCTGTATTTGCAATATTTGCATCATAATAGATTTTTTTGCAAGCGCAGGAGACGACATGAACGATACGCCCGACATCAGCCGCCCGCGCCAGTCGGATATCGCCCAGCGCGCCGGTGTCTCCATCAGCACCGTCTCTCGTGTTCTCGCCGGGGAAAAAGGCATCAGCGCTTCGATCCAGACCAAGGTTCTGGGGGTTGCGGCGGAGCTCGGTTATCCGCTGCGGCCGGTCACCAGCCAGGCCGGCGGTGTGCCGCTGGAGGGCAAGAAGGTTCTCGCCCTGATGTCCGCCGAAAGGGCAACCGGCGATATCGGCGCTTTTTATCACGATATTTTCGACATGCTGCGCAGCCTTGCCCAGACGGACGGGTTTGAACTCGATATCCGGCTGTTGCACCAGAAACAGGTGGATGACGCCCTGACACAGCGGGTCTGCGAAGCGGACGGCCTTCTTGCCATCGGCCTCGACCCTGAAGAGGAGATCATTCACCGCATCACGCAGGGTGTGCTGCAGCCGGTTCTGGTCAACAGCGCCGACCCCTCGATGACGCTGGATTGTGTTTCGCCCTCCAATTTTTACGGCGGTGCAATGGCAGCGCGGCGGCTTCTGGAACTCGGCCACCGCAAGGTCGCCTATATCGGCCCGCACCACCGCCACACCATACGCGAGCGCATGCGCGGCTTCCGCCACACCATCCTTGAGGAAGAAGGCACGACCTATGAGGAATTCCTGCTCTCCACCGTGGATAGCGGCTTCGGACAGGCGGGTGATGCGGTTCGCCAGCTACTGGCCAAGAACCCTGACCTGACCGGCATTTTCTGCATGAACGATGCGATTGCGCTCGGCGCGCTGGGGGCGGCGCAGGAGCTTGGCCTTGCCGTGCCGGACGATCTTTCCATCATCGGCTTCGACGACCTGCCCTTTGCCGAACTCTCCACCCCTCGCCTCAGCACCATCCGCGTCGACCGCCGCGAAATCGCCCGCGAGGCAGTGGAACTGATGCGCCGCCGGCTGACGGAACCTTCCGCCAATGCCCGGCAGGTGCAGCTGGGTGTGCAGCTGGTGGAAGGACAGACCGCCGGACAGGCGAAAAAGACGGGAAAGGCGATACGTAATGCATGATGCGGCAAACAATGATCCGATGACCCGTTTCAATCCGCTCTATGGTAATCCGCTCAAAACCCGCGCCGATGTCAGAAAGGCGCTGGATGACAGTTTCGCACCGCTTCTGCCCTATTTTTCGCAAAGCGGCGCAAGGGTGACACTCAGCGGCACTGCCGCGCATTTTGACCGGGCGGCGGCCGATCTGGAAGGATTTGCCCGGCCGCTCTGGGGCATCGCGCCGCTGGCGCTCAGCGGCGACAGTTTTGAGCATTGGCCGCTTCTGGCAAAAGGCATCGCCAACGGCACCGATCCCGCCCATCCCGATTATTGGGGCGACGTGCGCCAGAAGGATCAGCGGCTGGTGGAACTTGCAGCTCTGGGCTTTGCGCTTCGGCTTGCACCGCAACATCTTTGGGAACCCCTCTCCGACGCGCAGAAAGACAATGTCCGCCGCTATCTGCTGACGGCGCGCGAGCGCAATTATGCCGACAATAACTGGAAATTTTTCCGGGTGATGGTCGACATGGCGCTCGATCATCTGGGCGTAGATTTCGATCGCAGCCTGACGGAGACCTTCCAGACGGAGCTGGACGGTTTCTACATTGCCGACGGCTGGTATCGTGACGGCGATTATCGCCGCATCGACCACTATATCGCCTTCGCCATGCATTTTTACGGCCTGATCTACGCAAAACTCAGCAAGCCTGGTGATGCTTACGCCGAACGTTACCGCGAACGCGCCCGCCTGTTTGCCGGCGATTTTGCCAACTGGTTCGATGAGGATGGCGGGGCGCTGGCCTTCGGCCGGTCCATGACCTATCGTTTCGCCTGTGGCGGTTTCTGGGCCGGCCTTGCCTTTGCCGATGAAGAGGCTCTGCCCTGGGGCGAAATCAAGGGGCTTTATCTGCAGCATCTGCGCTGGTGGGCACAAAAGCCGATTGCCGATCGCGACGGCGTTCTCTCCATCGGTTACGCCTATCCGCAGCTGACCATGTCGGAAAGTTATAATTCGGCCGGTTCTCCCTATTGGGCCTTCAAGGCCTTCCTGCCGCTCGCCTTGCCGGAAAGCCACCCCTTCTGGCAGGCGGAAGAAAAGTTGCCCGAAACCTCCACCAAACCGCGGCCGCTCCTTCATCCCGGCATGGTGATGATGCGAACGAAAGGCAACGTCACGGCACTTTCCAGCGGGCAGGAAACCCTGTCGATGCGCGGCGGGTCGGAGAAATATGCCAAATTCGCCTATTCCTCCCGTTATGGTTTTGGTGTGGAGGTGGATGAGCGCGGCTTCAGGACCAATGGTTTTGACAACATGCTGGCCTTCTCTGATGACGGTTTGCATTACCGGGTGCGCGAAACCAACGAAAAGGTTCTGCTGGCGGGCGAAAACCTGCGGGCGACATGGAAAGCGTTCCCGGATGTCGAGGTTGAAACGACGCTGGTTGCCGCCGGCGACTGGCACATCCGGCTGCACCGGATCACCTCCGGCCGGCCACTTTCCGTCACCGAAGGCGGCTTCGCCATCAATCGCAATGACGGCGACAGCGATGCCGTAACCGAGACAACCGGCCATGCATCGGCTGATTGCGGCACCGACATCTCCGCGATCATCGATCTCGGCTCCGTCATATCCCGCCAGGGCATCGCACTGAAGGCGCTACCCAATACCAACCTCGTCAATGCCAAAACCACGGTGCCGCAACTGCGCGGCGACATTCCAGCCGGCGAAACTCTGCTTGCCTGCGCCGTCTTTGTGGGGCTGGCCGGACCTGAAAGCAAAAAAGCCCTGGCAGCTATTCCCGTTCTCCCTGACATCAGGGCGCTCGACCGCCTGTTTGCGGAACGCGGCGTCCCGGTCAGCAGCATGGCGGCGACGGGAGAGCCACGATGACGAGCCCGCTTCCGCGTCTCAGCCTTGCCATGGACCCGGAGCGGACGCAGCATGTGCTGACACCACAGGCGCTAGAAAGACTGTCGCAGAGCGTCGATATCATCGACATCAACCGCATCCGCGACTTTCACGATCCATCGATAAAAGACCAGCTGGAACGGACGGATATTCTCCTGACCGGCTGGGGCTGCCCCGATATTGGCGCACGGGAACTGGCGTTGATGTCACGGCTGAAGCTGATTTCCCATGCTGCCGGCACGGTGAAATATTTCCTCTCGCAGGCGGTCTTTGAGCGCGGCATCACCGTGTGCAGTGCGGCGGAGGCCAATGCGCAGCCGGTCGCCGAATTTACGCTGGCGATGATCCTGCTTGCCGGCAAGCGCACATTCAGCTTCCGACGCATTTATGGAAACGATCGCGGACGGGAAAACGTCGATCACCTGCAATCGCAGGCCATCGGCAATCTTGGCCTGACGGTCGGCGTGGTCGGCGCATCGCGCATCGGGCGTCGGGTCATCAATCTGCTGAAACCCTTCGATCTCGACATCATCCTTTTCGACCCGTTTTTAAGCGCTGCGGAGGCGGAGCGCCTTGGCGTGCGGCTGGTATCGCTTGATGCGCTGATGGCAATGAGCGACGTCATTTCGCTGCATGCGCCGTCGCTGCCGCAGACCCGGCATATGATCGGCGCGGAAGCACTCGCCCGGATGAAGGACGGCGCAACCCTGATCAACACGGCGCGCGGCGCGCTGGTGGATGAGGAAGCACTGCTGACTGAGCTAAAAACCGGGCGTATCGAAGCCGTCATCGATGTGACCGATCCGGAAGTGCCGCCGCCGGACTCTGCCTTCTACAGCCTGCCCAACGTCTTCCTGACGCCGCACATCGCCGGCGCCGTAGGCCTAGAACGCGCCAGGCTGGGCGACATGGCAATCGCGGAAATCGAACGTTTTTGCCAGGGCGCGGCACTTGAACAGCAGGTGCGGCCGGAACATCTGGAACTGATTGCATGAGAATTTTCGAGCCGGGCCTCTGCTCCGTCACCTTCCGCTCCCTGTCGCCGCAGGCGGTCATCGACCTTGCCGTCGCAAACGGCATCAAGGCAATAGAGTGGGGCGCGGATATCCATGTGCCGTCAGGCGGTCTCGAAAACGCCAGGGATGTGGCCGAGCGGACCGCTAAAGCGGGCCTGACCGTCTCTTCCTACGGCTCCTACATCTTCGCGCCGGATTTTACGCGGCAAGATTTGACCGCCGTTCTCGAAACTGCCAAGGCCCTCGGCACCGGCCATATCCGCATCTGGCCGGGCCGACGCAAACGGCCCTCCACCGACTACTCTCCCGCCGAGCGCCGCAGGGCCACCGAGGCGCTGGCAGAAATCGCCCGCCATGCGCAAGATTACGGCATGACGATCGGCCTCGAATATCACCCCAATTCACTGACGGACACCCTGCCCTCGACCCTGCAACTGGCGCAGGATTTGGCCGTGCCTAACCTGTTTTTCTACTGGCAGCCGGCACCCGGCCTGCCGCTCGAAAAGGCTCGCGCTGAAATATCGGCAATCGGCTCACGCATCTGCCATCTGCACGTCTTCGCCTGGCTTGCCGACACCAGCCGCCTGCCGCTTGCCGACCGTGCGGATTATTGGCGGTCGTGCGTCGAGGCGTTGCCGGAGAGCGGCTGGACGAAGACGGCTTATGCGATGCTGGAATTCGTCAAAGGTGATGATGTCGGCCAGTTTGCGGAAGATGCGGCGGCGCTCAACCGGATTCTTGGCAGATCATAGATCTCGCGCGGCTACCTACGCAGTAAAAATAAGCTCTATCCCTTCACTTCACATAGTGAAATTTATGCACTATATTTCTTTAGTGTCACGGGTGATGCATGGGCAAGCTTGTTCAGATCGGGAACATCATCATACGCGTCTACGCGAACGATCACTTGCCGCCGCATTTTCACATCATAACACCGGATGCCGATGCGCTCGTAGACATCGAAACTCTGGAAATTCTGCGTGGCAAGCTGCCCCGCAGGGCCGAAGCCGAAGCTTTGGCGTGGGCGAAAACCAACCGGAGCCTGATTGTCGATGAATGGAATCGCACAAACCCGCGTTTTCCCATTGTAGAAAAGGAAAACTAGCCATGACACCGCGCGTCAAAGCCGTAGTGCCTAATCTGCCCAGCTTTCTCATCATCGACTGGGTCGATGGTAGCCAATCAACCGCCGATCTGACCGGATGGATAGCTACCGGAGGAGAATTGCTAAATGCGCTCCGCTCGGCAGATATCTGGAACACCGCGACAGTCACCGACTATGGCGCCAGCGTTGAATGGGAAGGCGAAGATCTGGCGATCGATGCCTATCATCTCTACCAGATCGCAGAAGACCAGCGGGACTTCGATGTCGAGGATTTACGCAAATGGCAGGAGGAAATCGGCCTTTCCAACAATGAAGCGGCGGATTTTCTCGGTGTCACTTTACGGACTTGGAACAACTACCGTGCCGGTGCACCGGTAAGCCACGCGGTCAAGATGCTGCTGCGGGCCACCCAGCGCGACCCGCTTCTGATGCATGCGCATTTTCGTCCCCGCCGGCCCGGACGCCCGAAACACGCCGCTTAGGACACACCGGCCACCCACTCACGAAATGCGAAGGTTAGCTGACTATATCCGCCGCCCATCCGCCCCGAACAGATGTGTCTTGGCCAGATCGAACGCAAAGGGAATGGTCTCGCCGATGCGGATCTGGCGCTGGCCGTCCAGCAGCACGGTGGCCGGTTGGCCGTCCGGGGTATTGGTGTAAACCACCGTCGAGCCGCCGAGATGTTCCACGAGCTGGATGGAAGCTTCGCCGAGCGAGGATTGCGCCTGCGGGTTGACGTGTTCAGGGCGCACGCCAAAGGTCAGCGGTTCGCCTTCGCCGGCCGCAACCGGCTTTTCCAGCACGATGCGCTGCCCGGCCACCTCGATGGTGCGGTTGGAACTATCGCCTGAAATCACTTTGGCGGAGAGGAAGTTCATCTTCGGCGAGCCGATGAAACCGGCCACGAACTGGTTGGCTGGATTATTGTAAAGATCGAGCGGCCGGCCGACCTGCATGATGCGGCCGTCGCGCAGCACAACGATCTTGTCGGCCATGGTCATGGCCTCCACCTGGTCATGCGTCACATAGATCATGGTGCTGCCGAGCGTCTGGTGCAGCTTGGCGATTTCGACGCGCATCTGCACGCGCAATTCCGCATCAAGGTTGGACAAAGGCTCGTCGAACAGGAAGATTTTCGGCTCGCGCACGATAGCCCGGCCAATGGCGACACGCTGGCGCTGGCCGCCCGAAAGCGCCTTCGGCTTGCGCTGCAACAACGGGCCGATCTGCAGGATATCGGCGGCCTTCTGCACCCGCGCCTCGACTTCCGGCTTCTTGTAGCCCGCCGTTTCCAGCCCGAAGGCGAGGTTCTTGTAGACACTCATATGCGGATAAAGGGCATAGGACTGGAAAACCATGGCGATGCCGCGCTTGGAGGCGGCTGTTTCGTTGACCCTTTCGCCATCGATGCGAAGATCACCCTCGGAGATTTCCTCCAGTCCGGCAATCATGCGCAAAAGCGTGGATTTTCCACAGCCCGATGGGCCGACAAAAACGGTGAACTCACCCGGCTCGATCTTCAGATCGATACCATGAACGACCGGAAAAGCGCCGAACCGCTTGACGATTTTTTCGAGCGTAATGCTGCTTGCCATGCTGTTTCTCCCGACTGTCGCGCCGCATGCAGGGCGGCAGCGACAGTGTTGATTGTCTTAAAATGCGTTCCCGATCCGGGTTCCGTTCAGCGTTTCATTCCCGTCGTGGCGATGCCTTCGATCAGCAGCCGCTGGAAAAACAGGAAGAACAGGAAGACCGGCACCAGTGACAGGTTGGACATGGCGAAAAGCGAGGTCCAGTCCGAGCTGCCGGTGGAATCCACGAAGGATCTGAGGCCGAGCTGCACGGTGTAGGTGTTGATGTCGTTCAGATAGATCAGCGGACCGAAGAAATCGTCCCAGGTCCAGATGAAGGAAAAAATGGCGGCCGTGGCCAGCACCGGCAGCGATAGCGGCAGCATGATCTTCCAGTAGATGCGGAAGGGCGAGCAGCCGTCCATGACAGCCGCCTCGTCCAGTTCACGCGGTATACCGCGGAAGAACTGCACCATCAGGAAGATGAAGAAGGCGTCCGTCGCCAGATATTTCGGCACGATCAGCGGCAGCGATGTGTTCACCCAGCCCATTTCCAGAAACAGGATATATTGCGGGATGAGCACCACGTGATAGGGCAACATCAAGGTGCCGAGCATCAGCGCGAACCAGAAATTGCGCCCGCCGAACCGCAGCCGGGCAAAAGCAAAGGCCGTGAGCGAGCAGCCGACCACGTTTCCTATGGTGGCGAGCACGGAGATAAAGAAGGAGTTCCAGAAGAACTGCCCGAAACTCACCTGCAGCCCCGTCCAGCCGCGAATATATCCGCCGACATCGACCGCCGAGGGAATGAGCGAGGAAGAGCCGAACAGCTCATCCTGCGGCCGGAACGAACCTGATATCATCCACAGGATCGGATAGAGCATCGCGAAGGAGGCGATGATTAGCGCCGTGTGGAGCATCACCGATTTCAGCGGCGTGCGTTGCGGGCCTTGTCCCGGCCGGGGAGCGGTAACAGCATCAGTCATCGTAATGTACCCAGTATTTCGCGCTGAGGAACGAGAAGGCCGTGAACAGCGAGATGATGATCACCAAAATCCAGGCAAGCGCCGAGGCATAACCCATGCGGAAGAAACCAAAGGCTTCCTGATAGAGGTAGAGCGTGTAGAACAGTGTCGAGTTGATCGGCCCGCCGGTACCTTCGGAAATGATGAAGGCGGGCGTGAAGGCCTTGAAGGCGTCGATCGTCTGGATAACGGCGTTGAAGAAGATCACCGGGGTCAAAAGCGGCAGGGTAATGCGGAAGAACTGCCGCACCTTGCTTGCACCGTCGATTTCGGCGGCTTCATACATATCCTGCGGGATTTGTCTCAGACCCGCGAGGAAGATGATCATCGGCGAACCGAACTGCCAGACCGACAGGATGACCAGCGTGTATATCGAATAATCCGGATTGGAAATCCAGCTCGGCCCTTCATAACCGAAAGCCTGCCAGAGGATCATGTTGACGAGACCGTCAGAGGCGAATAGCTGGCGCCAGAGCACGGCAATCGCAACGCTGGAACCCAGCAGCGACGGCAGATAGAATATCGCCCGGTAAAGCGTCAAACCCTTGATGCCGCGATTGAAGGCAAGCGCCACCAGCAGCGCGAAGATGAGCTTCAGCGGCACCGACAGCAGCACATAGGTAAACGTCACCTGCATGGCGGCTGCAAATTTCGGATCATCGGTGGCGATGCGCACATAATTTGCCGCCCCCACCCAGTCCGGCGACTGCAACAGGTCGTAATTGGTGAAAGACAGGTAAAGCGACGCGAGCGCCGGACCCAGCGTCAGGCCGAAGAAGCCGATCAGCCAGGGCAGGAGAAACAGGTAGGCGTGAATATTGCGGTCGAACATCCGCTTCACGCTGCCCCGCTTCGGGAGAGCCGCGCCACGGCTCTCCCCCACAAGAGTTTCAGATCGAAATGCCATACGCCATCACTTCCGTTTGATAACGGTTTCAGATTCCTTGACGAGACGGTCACCGCCCTCTTCCGGCGAAATCTTGCCGAAGCCAACTTCTTCCGCCGTGCGTTTCAGGACGAAGGCGAACTCACCCGCACCCGGAGGTGGCGCCGGCGGCAGATCGCCGACGCCGGGGGTAATCTCGGCAATATATTCCACCATGCTCTTGCTGACCTCATCGAGCTTGGGGGTCAGCGCGTTGCGCATGGCTTCCGAGGCCGGAACGCCACGTTCGACGCCGAGAATATCGATGCCCTGCGGGTCGGCGACCAGGAAGTTGATGAACCCAACCGCCTGCTCGATGCCGGCGCTGCCATTGGCGACGCTGATGAGCATGGAAGGCTTCAGATAATGGCCGGAAGGGCCATCCTTCGTGCTCTTCGGATAGGAGCTGATGGCAAGCTTGGCCTTGTTGAGCTTCTGATACCCGACGAACTGGTTGGAATGGGCGAATGCGGTTGCCGCCTTGCCCGTCGTCAGCGGGTTGGTTTCGATATTGAGCTGGTCGAGCGCCTGCACATCGGCCGGCACACAGGCGCCGCTCTTGCGCAGATCCGCCCACAGGGTGAACCACTTGGTCGCATCCGTCGGATCGAAACCAATGCCGCCATCCTGTGTATAAAGCGATTTGCCGTTCTGCCGCAGCCAGTTTTCAAAGCTCGGCTCCACGCCGCTGGCATCGGCCGTGGCGTAATAACCGGGCTTCGGCTTGTTCTTGCTCAGCTTGGCGGCGTTTTCGGCAAACTCCTCCCAGGTCTGGCCGATAGACGGCGGCGTCGCGCCGGATTTTTCCCAGGCCGCCTGATCGAAGAAAACGGCACTGGAATTGACGCCGAGATTAATGCCGTAAAGCTTGCCATCGACTCGACCGGAATCGATGTTCATCTTGCCGAAATCTTCGATCTTCAGGCCCTTGCCGATATATTCATCTAGGGGTGCCAGCGCGCCGCGACGGCCATATTCGAAGATGTAACGATAATCCATCTGGATAAGATCAGGCGCATTGCGGCCCGCCACCTGCGTGGCAAGGCGCGGCCAGTAATCACTCCAGCCGGCAAATTCACCGGCAATGTCGAGATCGGGCTTGACCTGTTTATAGGCCGATATCGCCTTGTTGGTGCGATCGGCGCGTTCCTGCGACCCCCACCACAACATGCGAAGGCGCGCGGCCTGCGCCTGCGCCGACCCTCCTCCCAATGTTGCAAGCGACAGGGCCGCAAGCCCTGCTGAAAGCACACCTCTCCTGTGAAGCATCATGGGCATTGGCAACTCCTCCCTATTGACTGCCAATTGATGATGAACGTAAACGACACTTGCCGTTTTATAACTAATTGGTTACATGGGAACACTGATCGCAAACATTGTCAAGCGGGTGTTGAAATGGAAGAAACCACGAAAAACCATCAACCCGATCCGGCTCCGGAAAAAGCGCCTGCCCCCAAGCGCAAACGCGCCACCGCACAGGTTCGCAACCCGGAAAGAACCCGGGCCGCCATCCTTGAAGCCGCCCGCCGCGAGGTGGCCGCCAAGGGGCTGGCAGGCGCAAGAATAGATGTCGTCGCCCGCCGCGCCGGCACGAACAAGCGCATGATCTACCATTATTTCGGTGACAAGGATGCGCTTTATCTCGCCGTTCTGGAAGACGCCTATCGCCATATTCGCCACACTGAACGGCGGCTCGATCTCACCCGCAAGCCCCCATCGGAAGGGTTGCGGGAACTTGCGCTTTTCACCTGGCATTATTTTCTCGACCACCCGGAATTCCTGAGCATCCTCGCCACCGAAAACCTCAATAAAGCCCGCTATCTCAAGCAATCTCCGACGATTGCAGCCATGCACTCGAATTTCATTTCCGAGCTTGAGGACGTGCTGCGGCGCGGCAGCGATACGGGCGAATTCCGCGACGGTCTCGACCCGATCGACGTCTATCTGACCATAGCGTCGCTCGGCGCGTTCTATTTGTCGAACCGGTTTACGCTGTCGACGATCTTTCAGCGCGACCTGACCGACCCTGCCGAGCTGGAACGCTGGGGCCAGCACATCGTTGATACCCTGCTTGCTGCAGTGCGGCCGATCTGAACCAGCAGAACCGGATTATCCTTTAACAACAGTGACGACGCGCCATTCGCATCCGCGAAGCGCGTCGTTTCCTTTTGCGACGCGGCACAAAGCCGTTATTCCGGCCACCGCCACGGCATGTGATTTTCCTGCCAAAAACATCTTGACAGATCGCATCCTTCACGACCACAAATAACCAAATGGTTACAAATTGCCATGTTTGACGGAAGCGGCTTTCGGGAAAAGGCCGCCTTGGGAGGAAATTCATGAAACGTATCGGCGTCATCATGCACGGCATCACCGGCCGCATGGGTTACAACCAGCATCTCGTGCGCTCCGTTCTCGCTATTCGCGATCAGGGCGGCGTCCTTTTGAAGAACGGCGAAAGGGTCATGCTCGATCCCATTCTGGTCGGCCGCAATGGTGCGAAGATCGAGGAAATCGCCAGGAAGCACAATGTCGCCCGCTGGACGACCGATATCGATGCGGCGCTGGCAAACCCTGACGATACCCTGTTCTTCGATGCCGGAACGACGCAGATGCGCGGCAGCCTGCTGGAGAAAGCCATCAAGGCCGGCAGACACGTTTATTGCGAAAAGCCGATTTCCGACACGATGGAAGAGGCGCTGGCGATTGCCCGGCTGGCCGAAAGCGCCGGCATCAAGCACGGCGTGGTGCAGGACAAGTTGTTCCTGCCCGGCCTGCGCAAGCTGGCCATGCTGCGCGACAGCGGCTTTTTCGGCAAAATCCTCTCGGTGCGCGGCGAGTTCGGTTACTGGGTTTTCGAAGGCGACTGGCAGCCGGCGCAGCGTCCATCGTGGAATTACCGCCTGAAGGATGGCGGCGGCATCATTCTCGATATGCTCTGCCATTGGCGTTATGTGCTCGACAATCTGTTCGGCCCGGTGAAATCGGTGAGCTGCCTTGGCGCCACCCATATTCCGGAGCGTTTCGATGAGCAGGGCAAAGCCTATAAGGCGGATGCGGATGATGCGGCCTATGCCACCTTCGAGCTGGAAGGCGGTGCTATCGCCCACATCAACTCCTCATGGGCGGTGCGGGTGCGCCGCGACGATCTCGTGACCTTCCAGGTGGACGGCACCCACGGCTCGGCAGTGGCGGGCCTGACCAAATGCTTTACCCAGCATCGCACCAACACGCCGAAACCGGTGTGGAACCCCGACCAGCCGCAAACCATCGATTTCTACAAAACCTGGCAGGAAGTGCCTGATAACGTCACCTATGACAACGGCTTCAAGGCGCAGTGGGAAATGTTCGTGCGCCATCTCGTCGACAACGACCCCTGGCCCTACGGCCTCATGGAAGGCGTCAAGGGCGTGCAGCTGGCGGAACTGGGGCTGAGATCGTGGAAGGAACGCCGCTGGCTCGACGTTCCCGCCATTTCCTGAGGAGGCTGACGTGAGCGAACTCAAGCTTCCGAAGGAAGACCGCAGCATCGAGGTCTACAGCCTATCAGGCACGCCGGTCGCGGTTGAAAAACGCAGTGCGGCGGATTTCAACCGCGTCGCCTTCGCCGCCGCCCATGTGGTGGCCGATCCGTTTGCCGATAACGACCCGTGGCTTAACCCCGCCATCAACTGGGACGCCACCCTGCGCTTCCGCCATCGCCTGTGGGACCTCGGCCTCGGTGTCGCCGAGGCCATGGACACGGCGCAGCGCGGCATGGGGCTGGCATGGCCGCAGGCGCAGGAACTGATCTCCCGTTCGCTGAAGGAAGCAGCCAGTCGCAAGGATGCGCTGATTGCCTGCGGTGTCGGCACGGACCATCTGAATGGCAGCGGTTACGATCTAAACCAGATTATCGATTCTTACCTGGAACAGCTTGATTTTGTTCAGGGAGAAGGTGGGCGCGTAATCCTGATGGCAAGCCGCGCGCTGGCCGCCGCCGCCGGCTCGCCGGATGATTATCTCAAGGCCTATGCCAGAGTTTTATCCCATGCCGACCAGAAAGTGGTGATCCATTGGCTGGGCGAAATGTTCGATCCGGCGCTTGAGGGTTATTGGGGTTCTGCCGACCACATGGAGGCGATGGAAACCTGCCTTGCCATGATCGAGGAGAATGCCGACAAGATCGACGGCATCAAGATTTCGCTTCTTTCCAAGGAAAAGGAAATCATCATGCGCCGCCGCCTGCCGGCAAGCGTGCGCATGTATACCGGTGACGATTTCAACTATGCCGAACTGATCGCCGGTGACGAAAAAGGTCACTCGGACGCACTGCTCGGCATTTTCGACGCCATTGCGCCTGCCGCCTCCAAGGCGCTCGCCAGCCTGAAGCGCGGCGCGGACAATGAATTCTTCGACATTCTGGAACCGACGGTGGCGCTGTCGCGCCATATCTTCAAGGCGCCGACCCGCTTCTACAAGACCGGCGTGGTGTTCCTCGCCTATCTCAACGGGTTGCAGGATCATTTCACCATGGTCGGCGGGCAGGAAAGCACCCGCTCCACGCAGCATTTCGCCGAACTTTTCCGGCTGGCGGACAAGGCCAATGTGCTGGCCGAACCGGATCTCGCCACACATCGCATGAAGGCATTTCTGGCCGTCAGAGGCATCGCTTGAGGCGAGACGTTGGAGTAAAGAAGGGGAGATACAAAGATGAGTCTTGAAGGCCTTTCCATCAATTTCGCCACCGTGCGCCAGGGCGGCGCTTTCGGTGCCATTGTTGATGCCTGCCTTGCGCATGGCATCACCGCCATTTCGCCCTGGCGCGAACAGGTGCACGGCGTCGGGCTTGCGGAAGCCGCCCGCATTGTCGAGCAGAACGGCCTGCGCCTTTCCGGCCATTGCCGGGGCGGCTTTTTCCCCGCCCCTGATGCGGAAGGCCGCCGCCGCGCCATCGAGGACAATAAACGCGCCGTCGATGAAGCCGCCGCCATGAAGGCCGATTGCCTCGTGCTGGTCGTGGGTGGCCTGCCCGCCGGCTCACGGGACCTCAAAGGCGCGCGACAGATGGTGGAAGACGGCATGGCCGAGCTTCTGCCCTATGCGCGGGACGCCGGCGTGCCACTGGCCATCGAACCGCTTCACCCCTTTTACGCCGCCGAGCGCGCCTGCTTCAACACACTGAAACAGTCGCTTGATCTCTGCGACCGGCTGGGGGAAGGCACCGGCGTTGCCATCGACGTCTACCACGTCTGGTGGGACCCGGAACTGGAGGAACAGGTGGCGCGTGCGGGCAGAAACGGGCAAATTCTCGCGCATCATATCTGCGACTGGCTGGTGCCCACCACCGATCCGCTCAATGACCGCGGCATGATGGGTGACGGCGTGATTGACCTGAAGGCATTTCGCGCCATGATCGAGGCCGCCGGCTTCCACGGCCCGCAGGAAGTGGAAATCTTTTCGCATCGCTGGCAGGCGCGGCCGATGGACGAGGTTCTCGCCACCGTGGTCGAGCGCTTCAAGACTGTTTGTTGAGATATCCGGGAGAGAGACAATGCCTGAAAGGGTGAAACGCAAACGTTATGCGCTGGTCGGAACCGGCAATCGCGGCACCACCATGTGGGGCCGCGAACTGCTGGCCGGCTGGAGCGACTATGTCGAGCTGGTCGCCATTTGCGACCTGAACCTGATGCGCGCCGAACGCGCCCGCACCATGATGGGATCGAGCGCACCGCTCTACGACGATTTCGACCGGATGATGCTGGAACAGCGCCCGGAACTGGTGATCGTCTGCACGCCTGACGACACGCATGACGACATCATCATCCGCGCGCTCGAAGGCGGGGCCGATGTCATCAGCGAAAAGCCCATGACCACCACCCCGGAAAAGATCGATCGCATTCGCGCGGCGGAGGCCAAAAGCGGCCGCCGGGTCGACGTTTCCTTCAACTATCGTTTCTCTCCCACCGCCGCGCGTATCAAGGAACTGATTGACGAAGGCGCCATCGGCACGGTCACGTCAGTCGATTTTCACTGGTATCTCGATAATCAGCACGGCGCGGATTATTTCCGCCGCTGGCACGCCTTTACCGAACATTCCGGCAGCCTGTTCGTGCACAAGGCCACCCACCATTTCGATCTGCTGAACTGGTATCTCGATTCCGACCCTGTGGAAGTGAAGGGTTTCGGACAGCTGCTGCATTATGGCAGGAACGGTCCGTTCCGCGGAACGCGCTGTCGCACCTGTCCGCACAAGGATGAGTGCGATTATTTCATGGATCTCGGCGCCGATCCCTTCCTCGATGCGCTTTATGAAGATCCTTCGAGCATTGACGGTTATATGCGCGATGCCTGCGTTTTCCGCGAGGAGATCGATATCCCGGATACGATGAGCGCCTCGATCCGTTATGCGAGCGGCGTGCAGGTTTCCTATTCGCTCAATACCTATATGCCGATCGAAGGTCATCATATCGCCTTCAACGGCCATAAGGGCCGCATTGAAATGCGCCAATATGAAAAGCAGCCCTGGACGGAGCCACCGGCGGACGAAATACTGCTGGTGAAAAGCTTCGGCGGCGGGGTCGAGCACATCTGGGTGCCGCATGAGCCGGGCGGCCATTATGGCGGCGACAACCGCATGCGCGACATGATCTTCAAGCCGGGTTCGAACGACCGGCTGCGGCAGCGGGCCGGTTCGCGGGCCGGTGCGATGTCGGTTCTCTGTGGCGTGGCGGCGCTGAAGAGCGCCCGCGAGGGCGGCTCCGAAGCGGTGAAATCACTGCCGCTCTAGAGAATCTTCGGCGCGCGGCCCCTTCGATAGTGGGACGCGCGCTGCAACTGGCAAAAAGAACGGACGATATTCCGCAGATTACGCGCTTCTTCCTTACCGGTAAGATGATCACCGGGGGAAGAGAGAGTGAATTATGTCCAGTTTTGAATCCTTCGTTCCGCTTATCATCATCGGCTTCAGCCTCTTTGTTTTCTTCAAATGGGTTGGGCGCGACATGAACAGGGACGAGAAAAAACCGCGATCCCGCCGCTGACGGCTTGGCACCTGCCCACAGCCGGGCACTGCTGCGGAACCTCGCGCTTCTCCCGGCGTTTTCCCTGCAAAGGAGAACAAGCCATGACGCAGCAGAAAAAGCCGAAAACAGACGAAAAAGGCCCTTCCAAGGCCAGTGACATTCCGCCTGCCGGCCCACACGCCAAACCCTCCCTCACCGATTATGACAAGACGCCGGGCGCGGGCAGCCTGCCGGACAGCGACAACTCGAAGGATGTTTCGCCGGGCGCCGGTTGACACGTATTCCGTGCGGCGTGCGGCGGTAAAGCATCGGAGAAAATGTTTTAAAATAATTACTTACAAGAAATACTAAGATGAACTAACGTATTTTCCGCCGCGCCCTCGTTGCAAAATTGAAAATTCCGGCTATATTTGCCCAATCGACCATTGCTTGTGACCGACGCTCCAGCCTCCGTGCTCTCGTTGGATTTCCTCTCAAATAATCGATCCAATCCCGCAAGGTATCGCGGGAACCACAACGATTGCTACGAAAGGAAATCGTTATGAACACTGGTACTGTAAAGTGGTTCAACGCCACCAAGGGCTTCGGCTTCATTCAGCCTGACAACGGCGGCACGGACGTTTTCGTTCACATCTCCGCAGTTGAGCGCGCTGGTCTGCGTTCGCTGAATGACGGCCAGAAGGTCACCTACGACATCGTTCAGGACCGTCGCTCGGGCAAAAGCTCCGCCGACAATCTGCGCGCTGCCTGATTTTTCATTCGCGCCGCTGGCGTCAATACGACAGCGGAGCGGAATGATTCTGAGAGGTCGGGTTCAGCCCGGCCTTTTACTTTTTTTGGCCATGGGAGGCCCTCATGCGCAAAAATCTTTACCGCTCCGGCGATGCGATTGTCCTCAAGGCGGGCGTCCTTGGCAGCAATCAGCCCAGCGGGCCTGGCCGGATCATTATGGTTTTGCCGGAAACGCAGGGTTTGGTTCGTTTCAGGGTTCGTTTTCAGAACGAGAACTTCGAACGGAACATTGCATCCGATGAAATCGATACCGCTTCGTCCTCATCAAAAGGACTGGACGCGGAAAGTTTAGCACCCCGTGCTTCGGGATCCAGCTGGATCAACTCGAACACGATCAAAGTCAGAAAATAGCAGCAACGGCTGCTTTAAGGAGATATTTTGCAGGTCATCGTCAGAGATAACAATGTCGAGCAAGCGCTTCGCGTCTTGAAGAAGAGAATGCAGCGCGAGGGTATTTTCCGCGAAATGCGTGCTCGTGAAGCTTACGAAAAGCCGTCGGCAAAGCGCGTTCGTGAAGAAGCCGAAGCCGTACGCCGCCACCGCAAGCTGGCGAGAAAAAAGATGCAGCGCGAGGGACTGCTGCCGGCTCCTAAAAAGGCTGCCCGCACCCGCTAATTGCTAATCCTGCCTTCCCGCAAAGGAGAACGTCATGACCGAACCCAAAGAGGCTGTTTTCAAACCCGAAAAACTGTCCTCTCAGGATAAGGCATCGATGACGGACAAGGCGGCAAGACAGATTATCACTGCCGAATCCGACCAGCGTGCGCGCAAGACGGAACGGCTTCGCCAGCTTCGCGAAGCGCAGGAGGCGGCAACCGCCGCCACTCCGCACCCACCCGCCAAAAGGCCATCCGGTAAAAAATAGCGCTGCTGCGCATTTTGCCGCCGTCCACTCGAAAAACCTCTTGAACCTTATACGCAACAGGCGCACCTTTCGCCTGTCAGCAACCTGTCGAAGGGCGCTGGTGATTGAGGGTAGACAGCCCTTGCCCCAAACGAAAGGAGGACGTCATGTCTTCCGAGTTTTATTCACCAAGTCTTTCACGCAACCTCGTCCGCACCGGCGGCACGGGGTATCGGGAAAATGCCTCGCTGCGCCTGCTGCTGAACGCAGCTGAAGAAACGGCCATTCGCCAGGATCGCGACGCTTATTTTGCAGCCTTTCCGGATTTCGGCGTCCAAACCGACGTGTCGAAGAGAACCGTTCCAGCGGGCCGCATCCGCCTGTCCAAACCGACCCTGTCCTTCGGGAAACATTCACTCTCGGGACCTTGCCTGTCCTGACGGTGAAACCGCTTCCCACCCCTGCCCGCCTTGAGCGACGATGCCCAGGCGTCACATCAGATACTGCTTCAACACGAGGAGAACACCATGGCCAAGGGTCAATTGCGCAGCAACAAGGAAGTCCGCAAACCGAAGAAGGACAAGACCAAAGCCGCGGCGGCAGCACCGACCGGTTCGCAGGTCAAGTTCGCAAACGCCACGACGGCGGACGGCAAGAAGAAATAACGAGGAGGTCTCAGCTGGCCGCCGGCAAATTATAGAGGGTAAAACATCCTTTTTGCTGCCGGACTTGTTTTGGCCACATTGCCCACCTATATAGCTCATATGGCAACTGCTGGTGAGCGCGAATGAAATTGTCGTTCGCAGTTGTTTTTGTCGCTTTAGACTTTTGACCACGGATGTACTGGCACTGGTGTTGAAAGCGATATGAGGAAGGTCGGTGCAATATTGCCCCGGCCTTTTTTGTTGCCCGCAATACCGCAGATTACAAATATCTCCGAACGGGTCACCGGCATTCGAATTAACTTGCCTATCAGCCCCAAAGGGCGCACGATTCCCCATCGGTAATTTATGGGCGTTACCGCCGTCAGGCTGATATGCCGTCCCAAAGCCCCCGTCCTGCGCATGTCGTTGACCGACAGGACCGTTTTGCAATTTTACACGACATGCACGGCAGCATCGTCCGGGACACCGGAAATGGTTTTCTTTGGAAGAGCCCGTCGTTTCAAAACGTTGAAGCGTCCTTTGCACAGCGTCCGGATGGACGCGTGACGCTCCGGCTTTGTGTACTCCACAGAAAGGAGGACGTCATGTCTTCCACATGCAACAATTGCATCATCTCATCAAGAGACCTGAAAATGCTTCAATCGGTGCTCGAAGGTCTCGGTTATGACCACCACCTCGTCGATGATGAGGCCCTTCTTTATAATAATGCGGCTCGCAAGGTGATCCAGCTGTTTCAGGACGGATTGACCGACCCTGCCGATCTTTCCGAGGAAATGCTTTTTCTGTTCGGCGTTCACAAGCATGAACGCGTGAAAGCCTGGAAGCCGCTGCCGCGTTACGCGATCCAGGGTTTACCGCCGCTTTACCGGTGAGGAAAATGCTGCCTCGCGCCTTGCAGGAAGAGCAACCTTCAAAATCACCGATGAAAATAACGGCTTGGCAAATGCTGTATATCAGGCAAGACTGAAATGGAGCGTCCTGCGTGCGTTCAAGCGCAACACGGGACGCTCCCCGTATGGAATTTGCAGCATCGGACATTGGGGAACCGCAACTGGCTTGCGGCGATGCCCGAGCGGGGTTTCATATCGGCAAGTTTTGCGTCTGCGTGGAGGGTGGAGTATGACGTATGACTGGAGCGGCCGCAGGATGCGGCGCATGCGAGCGGCGAAACTGACGATCATCAGCCTCGTCGCGGCTTTCGTGCTGACGGCTCCGATCTTTGCCCATTACTGACGCCGTAGAAATTTAGCCTTTGATCAAACCGTCCGGCTGATTTCGGGCGGCTTTTTTCAGACGGTTCTTCAGCCATTTTTGAACGGGTTGATCATAATTCACCGTCAGCCACCATGACAGGCAGGTCGTCCCGACCAGGAAAGCGATGCCGGCCGGCAACGCCATGTTTGTCCCATCGACCGCGGGCATCAGAAGCTCCGTCCAGGCCAGAAGCGGAATATGCAGAACATACACCGCATAGGACGCCGTGCCCAAAAACACCGACACCAGCGCCGTCCTGCGCCCCGGAACCGTCTGGCTTGCAACGAACAAAAGCAGCGGCCAGATGAGCAGCACGACCGTAAGATCGAAAAACGGCCGAAGCTCCCGCGTCATCGGCACGGCGAGGATGAAGCAGACCAGCAGAAGACAAAGAGCAGCCTGTACCGGCCGCAGCTGCGGCACGCGGTTACGGTAACGATAAATCAGCACGCCGACGAAAAACGAGAAAAATACCCGTCCCATGCCGGCATACATTTCATGCCAGCGAAAACCCGCATGCAGCCGGCCAAACTCAGCGGCGGCCACCATCAGCACAATGGCGCTGACGGCCAGCACCGCAGCCGTCTGTTTCGTCGTCGCCCGCACGCCCCAGCGGGCATAAAACGCATTCACCACTAGCTCATTGAACAGCGACCATGCCGGGCTGACGAGAAACAGCGCGCCGTTGAGGGTGAGCGTGAAGGGAGCGGGCAGAAAAAGAAGCCCCGTCACCAGAGCGAAAGCCAGCTCGCCGGGATCGATATGGCGATGGAGATCATCGATCGGCGTTGGCAGGCCCAGCACATAAAGACAGATGAAATAGGCAGCCATCAGGGCCAGCCCCAACCCGTAAAGCGGATAAAGACGCGCAAAGCGCGCCTTCATGAAAAAACCGGGGGCAATCGACCCCTCGAGCAACTTCCTGCTATAGGCATGCGCCAGCACGAATCCGCTCAAGGCAAAGAATAGATCCACCGCAAGATAGCTCGACGCGGTGCTTTTTCCGAAAAGCTGCTCGGCGTGACGGTGAACGATGAAGAGGGCAGCCACACCCCTTATGCCGTCGAGCAATATGAAGCGTTCCGGGGACGATTGGACCATGGCATTGAGGCTCGGTGGGGCTGAACGATATTATTCCACAAAAACGAGGTTTATCGCGCAACGGTTCATCGCTTCCAGTCACAAACTGTTTAACGCAGCATACATTGCGCAATATTATGAAACACGTCCCCTTGGCCGACACTCTTCCGCAGACGTTAAAGGCATGCTACGTCCGGATGTCATCGATGCTTTGCCCCTTTGACTTTGCGCATCACGCCCCGCGAAAACCGGCTTCGATTTTTGTGAGGGATGCTCTGGCGCAAATTCAGATCGGGCGGATCGGAGACAGGCAACTTTCGCGGAGTCCCATTATGTCCAGCATTGCAGACCGTATCAGAAAAATCATCGTGGACCAGCTTGGCGTAGATCCCGCCACGGTCGTCGATGACGCCAATTTTGCTGACGATCTCGGTGCTGATTCCCTCGAAGTCGTCCAGGTCGTCATGGAAATCGAAGAGGAATTCGGCGTGGAAATTCCCGATTCCGCCGCAAACACCATCCTGACCGTGGGTGACGCCATCCGCTTCATCGAAAAAAACAAGGCTTGATTTGAGGCTTGGTTTTGGGGCCCGCCCGGCAGCGGCGGGTTTAGCCCCGCTAACAGCGCCGCAACGGGTCGAGTTTCGACGCAGGCGGCGCGGCCTGTGCCAGACCGTGATATTCACCAGAGCGACGTCTAGAAATACGGCCGGGCGTCATCCTCCCGGCGTATCTTTCGCCGGGCGCAAAAGATATATGATAAAATTAGTCATGTTTATTGCCACGGGGTGATTTTTCACCTATGCAGCCCGGGATCGCTCAATCCTTCCGACCGGGAACCCGCCTCATGTGGAGCAAGCCCACGTCCCGCGCACTCATCGATGATGCCGTACAGCTCTATTATGAGGAACTGTGCAAGGCCATGAACCGGCGTGGACACACGACTGCCATTTCGCAGGAGATCGTCCACGATCTCTACGTGCGGCTGACCGGCAAACCCCGGCTCCCGGAAAATACCTCGCTCATCCGCGCCTTTCTGGTGCGCGCCTGCGCCAATCTCGGCATTGACCGGCGTCGCCGCGAACAGTTCGAGCGCAGGCTGTTTTCCGGCAGCATGGAAGAAGCCCTTATTGCCCCGCAGCCGGTCACCGATGCGGACAGCCTGGCCGACCGGGAACATCGCCTGAAAGTGCTGCGCCGCGCCGTCATGTCCATGTCGCTGCAGCGCCGGCAGGTCTTTCTTGCCAGCAGCATCGGAAACCTGAATTCGGTCGATATCGCCGCTCGAAGCGGCATCAGCAAGAACATGGTCGATCGTCATCTGCGCAAGGCCTATCTGCATTGCCTGGAATGCCTGGAGGAAACGCTGTGACGGGATTGGCAAAAAGCGCCTCGACGTTGCGCGAAGAGGCCGTCGACTGGTTCCTGCGACGGCGGGAAAGCCCGGACGACCCCATGCTCGCCGCGCATTTCGATGCCTGGATCGCCGGGGATGAACGACATGCCAAGGCCTATGAGCGTGTCCGATGTCTTATGGGCGACGCCGGCGCCCTTCTGGCGGGTGATCCGGCGTTTCTGGCAAAGGCAACGCGCAGGCGCGGCAGCGGCAAAGCCAAAGCGGCAGCGGCGGCCATTGCCGGCGTCTCGCTGCTTTCCGCCTTTTACCTCGCCGACATGCCCATGCGTCTGCGTTCCGACCATATGTCCGGCACGGCGGAACGGCAGGTCGTCACCACTCAAGATGGCTCGACCATCACCCTGAACGCCCACTCCGCCATTGCACTCCGTTTCTCCAAAGAGGAGCGGCGCGTTGTGCTGCTGCGCGGGGAAATCTTCGTGGAAGTCGCTCCCGATGCGGCGAGGCCTTTTTCAGTCGAGGCGGCAGGCGGCGCGACCACCGCGCTCGGGACGGCCTTCGACGTCGATATGCGCAATGAAGCGACGAGCGTGACGGTGCTGGAACACAGCGTGCAGGTGGAAGCGGGCAAGCAGGGCCAGAATGGCCGGGTTCATGAAAACCAGCGCGTCGATTATTCGCCCGACGGCCAGCTTGGCAGCATCGAAACGGTCGACCCCTCCTCCGTTGCCGCATGGCGCAACGGCCGCTTCATCTTCGAGGACAGGCCGCTTGCCGAAGTGGTGGAAACCTTCGAGCGTTATCTGCCCGGCCGCATCGTCGTGACGCGGCCGAGCCTGCGGCAAAAGCGGCTGTCGGGCAATTTCGACCTTTCCAACCCAAATGCCGCTCTTGCGGATCTGGCCGCCGCGCTTGAAATCGGCGTCGTCAAAGCCGGCCCTTATCTGACGGTTCTTTATTGAGTGAAATTTCTTCGCCGGGGGTGTCCTTAAAAAACGGGCCCATTCGTTCGTGGAGCAGAACAATATCTGCCGCCCCGGAGAGGTGCCCGAAATGACCAGACCACAATCCGCTTTTCGCCACAGGACACGCGCCCGCGCATCGTTGTTTTCGCTTTTGCTTGCCAGCGCGGCCGTGGCTGCTATTCCCGCACAGGTCTCCGCACAGCAAACCCAGAAGGTTGCGATCAACCTGCCCGCCGGCAACATGGCGACCGCGCTCAATCGTCTCGCCAGCCAGTCCGGCCTGCAGATGGTCTATGACGCTTCTGTCGCCAGGGGCCTGAAAAGCGCTTCCGTATCTGGAACCATGACGCCGGCCGAGGCGCTGGAGCGGCTGCTTTCGGGAACCGGCATTCGTTACCAGTTCATCGGCGAAAAAACCGTCCGTATGGAAATGGCCAACCGTTCCGCCACAGCCTCCGAGAGCGGTGAAAGCACCGTGCTTCAGCCAATTACACTCAAGGGCGGACGCGTCTTCAACGGCGATGCCCCAAGCGTGGTCGAGATCGATCAGGCCGCCATCGAGGCCGCACAGTCCAACTCCCTGCCGCAACTTCTTCAGAAAACCCCGGGCGTCAGTTCCAGCGGTGGGGTGCGCTCGCAAGGGCAATCCACGTCCATTCGCGGCTTTGCCCGGCAGTCCGATGTGCGGCTGCTGCTGGATGGCGCACCGAAGAATTTCGAGCGTTACGACCAGGGCACCGTCTTCATCGACCCGGAACTGCTCAAGCGCGTGGAAATCCAGAAAGGCGCGACATCCGTCCGCTACGGCAATGGCGGTTTCGGCGGCACCGTCATCATGGAAAGCAAGACAGCTTCCGACATGCTGAAGCCGGGCCAGAGCTTCGGCGCATGGGGCAAGACCAGCTTCCAGTCGGCCAACAAGCAGAAGCTCGGATCGGCGGCGATTTACGGCAAATCCGATTTCGGCGGCCCCGTGACCTATGACGGGCTTGCCTCGGTGATCTGGCGCAAGAGCGACAATATGCGCGTCGGCGGCGGTCAGGTCTATGACGCTTCCAACGACAAGATCACCTCTTTCTCCGCCAATGCCGGTGCTGCCTATGACGGCCATGAGCTGCGCGCTTCGGTCATCTACGGCAAATCTGGCGATTACGGCCCGCTTGCCGCCAATCGCGGTGATCTCGGCCTGACGGCCTATTCCATCAAGACCTATGGTTATGATCTGGCGCGGCTGAGGGCACTGGCCTGGCGTGACATGGAGGATTTTTCCTCAACGCTGAAATATTCCTATGACGGCGACAGCGACCTTGTGAATTTCAAGGCAATGGCGAGCTTTTCAGCCACCAGCCTCGATATGACCCGTCCGGCCATTCCGGGTTTCGTTCCGACAGGCTCGCTCGGCGGCATGCAGGACGACACGAAATATACCGACTTCAAGCTGGAGGCGGAAAACACGTCCAATTTCGAGCTCGGCGGCGTGTCCCACGTCGCCAATTATGGCGTGCAATATATGCGCCACGAGCGGGACTCGTGGATGTATGACATCGCCAACCGCACCAGCGCCCAATATAATTACGGTCGTTATGCCTCATGGATCAAACCGGAAGGCAAGCAGGAAACCATCGCCGCCTTCTTCCGCGACGAGATCAGCCTGACCGACACGTTCAAGGTAACGCCGGGCATCAGGTTCGACCATATCCGCTCGCAAGGCGTGCCCAATGCCGCGCCGCGTTACAACACGCCGGCCGCCGGTCACGATTATTCGGCCGTGTCCCACAGCGGCGCGACGCCGGCTCTCAGCATGCGCTGGGAAGCGGTGCCCGGCACCACCTTCTTTGCCGACTGGGCCTATGCCATGCGCGCGCCGGTCATTGACGAACTCTATTCAAGCCAGAGTCTCGCAACCACGGCGTCGGGAACCTCGCGTAACCTGAAGGTGGAGCGCAATAACAACTTCAATCTGGGTGTTTCCCAGCGTTTCGATGACGTGTTCCAGAACGGCGACAGCCTGACGGCCTCGATCGGCGGCTTTTACAACAACGTCACCAATCCCATCACCCGGCGGTTCGGCAGCGCCAACCTTGCCCGCGTCAAGAATGTGCCCTTCTACTGGAACACACCGTCCTACAAGATTTACGGCCTCGATTTCTCGGCAAGTTACGATTCCGACTACGTCTTCGGCAATCTCGGCCTCTCCTGGATGAACGGTTCCCGCAACGGCGCGATCAACGACGTCTATGGTCCCGATACCTATATGAATGACCTGTCGCCGCTGACCGCCAACCTTCAACTGGGTTACAAGCTGCCGGACTGGGATCTGGCGCTGAGCTGGAACGGGCAGTTCGTGGCCCATCAGGAGCGTACGCCCGTCAATCAGGGCACGGGCTCTTTTTATGCCCGGCCGGAAAGCCTTGGTTACGCCGTGCATGGCATCGCTCTCGACTGGACACCGAAGGAAGGCATGATGGCCGGGCTGGAAGTGCATGCCGCAGTCGAAAACCTGTTCGACAAATATTACTTCCCTTATCTCAGCGATGGCATCGCTGCCCAGCCGGGCCGCAATTTCAAGCTGTCGATCAGCCGCAAATTCTGATCCCCATAAAAGGCGGAAAACCAAGGGGCGGAAACCGTTTCCGCCCCCTCGCCCGTTTTTCAGTCCACAAGCAGACTTTCAGCGTAGGCCATCATCAGCGGCCCGACGCCTTTGGCGTCATCGGAGACAACCGGCTCGGTCAGGTAATAGTTCGGGGTGCCATCACGATAATTGCCCTCGAAGCCGCCAAGGCCGGCGACATGGACGATGCCGGTAAGGTGGACGACACCCTCCCCGTCAGCCTTGAGCCGCGTCTCCAGCAATACATCAAGCGCGCGACGGCCAGCCGCGCGGGCGGCATTCGCCTCTTTACCTGATAGAAGCCGCAGCCGGCTCGCCCGCAGCAAGGCATAGGCGAACATGGCGGAGGCGGAGGTTTCCTCGTAATTGCCGGCAAGGGCCGGATTATCGAGCACCTGCATCCACAAACCGTTTCGCGTCTGCCGCGCAACAAGTCCGGCCAGAAGCAGACGCGTCTTTTTCCGAAGCTCCGCCGTCCTGTCATCATCCGGCAGGATGACCAGCGCATCCACCAGCGCCATGGCAAGCCAGCCCACCGCACGCGCCCAGATGGCCGGCGATTTGCCGCTTGCAGGATCGGCCCAGCGCTGGTCGCGGCTTTCATCATAACCATGGACGTAAAGTCCGCCGGCATCGGCCGTCAGCGCAAGCGCGGTTGTGAATTGCCGAAGCGCATCATCGATCAGTTCGGTGCGGCCAGTTGCCTGCGCATATTCAATCTGGAAAGGCAGCCCCATATAGAGCCCATCCAGCCAGACCTGATGCGGGTAACGCTTCTTGTGCCAATAATTGCCCGCCTTGATGCGCGGATGGCTGCGGAGCTGGCCTGCCAGATGTTCTGCGGCAGCCAGATAACGCGCCTCACCCGTTTCCGCCGCCAGCGGAAAGAGGACGCGCCCGGCGAGAACATGATCGATATTATATTCCTCCGGCACGTAGCCGGCGAGCATTCCATCGGCCGATATCTGGGCATCAGCCAGACGATGAAGATGATCGCTCCAGCGCCGGTCCCCGCTCGCCTGAAACAGAAGCTGCAGCCCCCGATAGATACATCCATCCTCGTAACACCAGCTACCACCCTTGTAGTGCCGATATCGTTTCGAGAATTGGTCAAAATAATCAGTGGCCTTCATAAGTTTTCTCAACAAGATTACAACGTCTGCCAGCCCGATATGCCAAGACCCTTCAGTCAGGGATGATGGGTTTGCCTTCCCATCATCTCAACGGAAATTATGCCGCAGCGAATGGTGGCAGCTTGAACAGGGCCTCAGGATTATCCACCAGTGCACGTTGGCGCGCAGCGTTATCCGGCAGCCAGCCAAGAACCAGCTCCGCAAGCCTTGCATCATCCGGATAGGCTGAGGTCTCCCTGATGGAGTTATGTGGCCAGTTGGTGCCCCAGACGATGCGTTCCGGCGCATGGGCCGCAATCACCCGCGAAAAGGCGGCGACGTCTTCATAGGGCCAGCTCTCACGCGAACTTTCGTAAACGCCGGCAAACTTGAACCAGAGATTGCCGCGATCGATGAGTTTTAGAAGTGCTGCCATTTCCGGGCCATCGGTTTTGATGCCCTTGAAGAACTTGCCATGGTGATCAAACACCCAGCGCGAGCGGATTTTCTGAAGGCGCGACAGGTGATCGAGCAGCGTATTGCCATCAAACTGCACCGCCACCATCCAGTCTGCGGCGTGCGCCCGCTCATCCACCACTTCCAGTTCGGACAGGTTCACCGCACCACCCGGCAGGTCCATGATGCGCGCCCCGACGGTACCGGCAGCGGTGAGGATTTCCATGTCCTTTTCCGTGGTGCTCGCATCGATGATGACCACCGCGCGGGCCGCCTCGCCGATTTCAGCAACGCAGGCAAGCGTATTGGCATTGTCGCGCTGGTGGGCATTGCCCTGGGTGATGATGACCCGGTCGATGCCGAGCCATTGCATCAGCTTGCGATAGTCGGCGGGACCGGGAAGCGAGCCCGGCGGCAGGCCCGGCCCGCCCGGCAAGGCGGGGTAGCCGGGCAGATAAAGATGCATCTGCGTATCGACAGCGCCCTTCGGAAAAGCAGGCTTCGGCGCTTCACCCGTCAGCTGGCGTTCAAGCTCACTCATGCGTCCGGCATCCTGAATTCGGTGAGGGCATCACGGTTGATTTCTATGCCGAGACCCGGACCATCGGGAATGGCGACAACGCCATTGATCGCCTCGATCGGCTTGCTCAGAACCGCCTGCCGGAACGGATTATAGGTGCGGTCGAATTCCATGATTGGTTCGATGGGGTTGACGCGCACCGGATCGGGCGTCATCGCCGCCATGAATTGCAACGCGGCGGCAATCTGCACACCGGTGCCCCATACATGCGGCACGATGCGCACGCCATGCAGCGTGGCGAGCGTGGCGATCTTCTGCGTTTCGGAAAAACCGCCGCAGCCGCAGAGATCGGGCTGGAGAATATCCACGGCACCGGCGGAAAGCGCCTGCCACATGCCATAACGCCCATGCCAGGTCTCACCGCCCGCAACCGGGATCGGCTGACCGGCCCGCACGCGGGCATAGGCATCGAGCTGTTCGGGAACAACAGGCTCTTCGAACCAGTCGATGCCATATTCGGCAGCGCGGTTGCCGAGCATGATGGCTTCGGTGACGGTATAACCGTGATTGGCGTCGATCATCAGCCGCATATCCGGCCCGATCGCCTCGCGCACGGCGGCGATGACCCTGAGGTCTTCTTCAATGCCGAAGCCGATCTTGATCTTGCAGGCATGAAAGCCTTCCGCCCGCCGCTCCGCCATCTCCGAGGCATTGTCGGAAACGCGGTCGACACCATCACGCTTGAAGCTGCCGGTGGCATAGGCGCGCACGCTTTCGCGCCAGCGCCCGCCAAGCAGCATCGAGATGGAAGCACCGTAGTGTTTGCCCTTGATATCCCAGAGCGCGATATCGATGCCGGACAAAGCGGTGAGGCTGAGGCCGCGCTGGCCCTGATCGCGCAGGGCATTATAAAGCACGGCCCAGAGCTTCTCATTCTCACGCGGGTCCTGGCCGATGAGCCAGCCGGCGTAAGCCTGAACCACGGCGGCGTTCGGTCTGGCCGGGCCGAGGCATTCACCCCAGCCGACCGTTCCGTCATCGCATTCGATCTCCACCAGAATATGGGCGCGGCGGTCGAAGCGCATGGAAGCGCTTTCAAACGGCGTGTCCAGCCGGTGTTCGAGCAGATGCGTGCGCACCGCAGTGATTTTCATGGCTCCCCTCCCGTTATGCCGTGATCAGGCCCCCGTGTGATCAGGCTTTACGCTTGTGCGTGCCGATCAGGGCTTCGAGCATGCCGATTTCCTCATTGGTCAGGTCCTTCAGCGGCGCACGCACCGGACCGGCATTGAAGCCCTGCAGGCGAACACCGGCCTTGACGGCGGAGACGGCATAACCCTTGGCGCGGTTGCGGATCGCCATGAACGGATAGAAGAAATCCGTGAGGATACGTTCGCAGGTGGCGCGCTCGCCGGCGCGCAGCGCCGCATAGAACTCATTGGCAAGGCCGGGTACGAAGTTGAAGACCGCCGAGGAATAGGTGGTGAAACCGGCGCCGAGATAGGCTTCGGCAAACAGTTCCGCCGTCGGCATGCCGCCGAGATACATCAGGCGGTCGCCCATCTTGGCGGTGATCTGGCGCACGAGACCGATATCGCCGGTGCCATCCTTGAAACCGACAAGGTTCGGGCACTCGTCACAAAGACGCGCCAGCGTATCGGCCTGCAGCACAGAATTGTCGCGGTTATAAACCATGACGCCGATGCCGACCGACTGACAAACCTTCTTGATGTGGGCATAGAGCCCTTCCTGCGGCGCATCGATGAGATAATGCGGCAGAAGCAGGATGCCATCGGCACCGACCTTTTCGACCGAGCGGGCAATGTCGACGGCGATCTCGGTGCCGTAACCGCAGCCCGAAACGATGGCGGTTTCGCCGGCCACTTCCTTGGCGGCGGAAACGATGGTGGGGATTTCATCCGGCTTCAGCGAGAAGAACTCGCCCGTGCCGCCGGCGGCAAACAGCACCGGGGCTTTATAACCGGCGAGCCATTCGACATGCTCCCTGTAGCTATCGGCCGCAAAACGACCCTCGGCATCAAAATGGGTGACCGGGAAGGACAAAAGACCGGAGCCGAGCGCCGTCTTGATTTGTTCAGGGTTCATCATCGAAATTCCTCTGCAAGTTCACTGACTGAAAGCCACCTAAGCCGCTTGCCGCATCTTTGTCAACAACTCATCATACATCTTGTATGATGAATTTCGAAAATCTGTCACAGATTATCGCGCCAGCCAGCCACCATCGACATTGAGAATGGCGCCATGCACGTAATCCGCCGCCGGCGACGCCAGAAATACCGCCGCGCCGGCAATATCCTGCGAGTGCCCCCAGCGGCCTGCCGGAATGCGCTCGAGAATGGCCTTGTTGCGGGCGGCATCCGCACGCAACGCCTCGGTATTGTTGGTTTCGATATAACCGGGTGCAATGGCATTCACATTGATGCCCTTGGCGGCCCACTCATTGGCCAGAAGCTTGGTGAGACCGGCGACGCCATGTTTTGCCGCCGTATAGGACGGCACGCGAATGCCACCCTGAAACGACAGGAGCGAGGCGATATTGACCACCTTGCCGGAGCGGCCTTTCGCCAGCAGCTCTTTTGCGAAAGCCTGCGTGGTGAAAAACAGCGCCTTCAGATTGACGTCCATCACCTCATCCCAGTCGAGTTCGGAAAACTCGACGGAATCGGCGCGGCGGATGATGCCGGCATTGTTGACGAGAATATCGAAACCGGCGTCAGCAAAACTGTCCTTCGCCGCCAGCGGATCGGCAAAATCGATGAGCAGCGCACTCGCATTGCCGCCATCCTTTGCGATGAGATCAAGGGTTTCATCCGGCGCGCGACGGGCGGCGCAGACCACCTCTGCGCCAGCGGCCGCGAGACCCACCGCAATCGCCTGGCCGAGACCGGTATTTGCGCCCGTCACAAGCGCCTTGCGCCCTTCAAGCGAAAAGGGGTTTCTCATTTCAGATCCCCCGGCTGAATGAAGTCCATGTCGGTATAATCGACATTGTCGCCCGCCATGGCCCAGATGAAGGTGTAAGAGCCGATACCGGCGCCCGAATGGATGGACCAGGGCGGCGAAATCGCACCTTCTTCATTGGAAATGAACAGGTGGCGGGTCTCCTGCGGCTCGCCCATCAGATGCAGCACACGCGACTTTTCATCCATGCCGAAATAGAGATAGGCCTCCATGCGGCGGTCATGAATATGCGAGGGAATCGTGTTCCAGACCGAGCCGTCCTCCAGCATCGTATAGCCCAGCACCAGCTGGCAGCTTTCCATGACCAACGGATGAATGAACTGGTTGATGGTGCGCTTGTTGGAGGTTTCCGTCGCGCCCAGCTTGACTTCCTTGCTATTGGCAAGCGTGACGAGCTTGGCCGGCAGGCTGCGATGCGCCGGGCAGGAGGTGATGTAGAATCGGCCAGCGCCATCAAAGGTGACAGCACCGCTGCCGGCACCGAGATAAAGCACATCGCCGCGATTAAGCGTGTAGGTCTGCCCGCCCGCGCTGACGGTGCCGCTCTCGCCGATATTGACGATGCCCATTTCGCGCCGGTCGAGGAAGGACGGCGTCTTGGTTTCCTCCACCTTGTCCAGCGTCAGCGCCGCGCCATTTGGCACCGCACCGCCCATGACGAACCGGTCATAGTGTGTATAGATCAGCCTGATTTCACCGGAACGGAACATGTCGTTGGCGAGGAAATGCCGGCGGAGCCCTTCGGTATCCAGCGTCTTTGCATATTCCGGGTTCACGGCCTGCCTTGTTTCGACGGTCAACATCAAACTCATCCTTCATGATTGTTGCGTATGGCACATAATATATGTTATCCGCTTTTTGTACGATCTGTATGACAAGGTCAAGAGGCACGCCATATCTCGACCGCGTTGCAGACGGCAAAGCTCAGGGAGAATGGCAATGAAACGGCTTCTTGTTACCGGTGCGGCGGGCCAGCTTGGCCGCGTCATGCGTGAGCGCCTCGCACCCATGGCCGAGCTATTGCGTCTTGCCGATCTCTCCCCGCTCGATCCGGCAGGGCCGAACGAGGAATGTGTGCAATGCGACCTTGCGGATGCGGATGCCGTGAATGCGATGGTTGCCGGTTGCGACGGCATCGTTCATCTGGGCGGCATATCGGTGGAAAAGCCCTTCGAGCAGATCCTTCAGGGCAATATCATCGGGCTTTATAATCTTTACGAGGCCGCCCGCGCCTACGGCCAGCCGCGGATCGTCTTTGCCAGTTCCAACCATACGATCGGTTATTACCCGCAAACCGAGCGGCTCGGCCCCGACGTTCCCGTGCGGCCGGACGGACTTTACGGCGTCTCCAAATGTTTCGGCGAAAACCTCGCCCGCATGTATTTCGATAAATTCGGGCAGGAGACGGCGCTGGTGCGCATCGGCTCCTGCACGCCGGTGCCCAACAATTACCGCATGCTGTCCACCTGGTTTTCCCACGACGATTTCGTGTCGCTGATCGAGGCGGTGTTTCGCGCACCCGTTCTCGGCTGCCCGGTCGTCTGGGGCGCGTCGGCCAATGATGCGGGCTGGTGGGACAATTCGCATCTCGGCTTTCTGGGCTGGAAGCCGAAGGACAATGCCGAGGCCTTCCGCCAGCATATAGCCGAGACGACCCCGCCGCCGGACCCGAAGGATGCGTTGGTGCGGTTTCAGGGCGGCACGTTTGTCGACAACCCGATCTTCAAGCAGAGCTGAGTGATCAGCGGGATTGCAAGCCGGGCCGCGAATAACGTATCGAGGACTTCCGGAAGCAACCCCGCATCCTTTTTAGAACGGCGACACAGATGACAAAAGCGACAACCTCCGAACCGGCAGCTCCGCAAGCCAAGACGCTTGTGGTGAAGGTTTCGGAGGAACTCCGCAGCCAGATCGCCAAGGGCCGTTACAAGACGGGCGACCGCCTGCCATCGGAAGCGCAGCTGACGCAGGAATTTGGGGTGAGCCGCACCGTGGTGCGCGAGGCCATCGCCTCGCTGCGCTCCGACGGTCTGGTCGAGCCACGTCAGGGCGCCGGCGTCTTCGTGCTGGAGCCCGCACCCGTCGAGCGGCGGCCGTTTCACAATATCGATCTCGCCCGGGTTTCCTCGCTGATTGAAATGCTGGAACTGCGCACCGCCGTGGAAGGCGATGCCGCCGGTCTTGCTGCCATTCGCCGCTCGCCGGCGCAGGAAGAAAAGATCATCGAGGCCTTCGATGCCTTCCGCGCCAGCGCCGCCAGGGGCATTCCGACAGCCGAGGCCGACTTCGCCTTTCATCTTGCCGTGGCCGAAGCGACCAACAATCCCCGCTTCAGCGAGTTTCTGCAGGTGCTTGGCCCAACCGTCATTCCGCGCCGTGCCGTAGCTGATAATGGCGCAGAAACCGTGCTTTCACCCGCCGATCTCAGCCGTCTCGTCGGCGAGCATGAAGCGATCCTGATAGCCATACAGGATGGCAACGAGGATGCGGCGCGAAGCGCCATGCGCAACCACCTGAAAAGCAGCCAGACGCGTTATCGCGCCATGCTGCGCGCACCGCGCTGAGACGACCGGCCTCAACCGCATTCAAAGACCAAGGAGAACGACATGCAGCAGCTTCCCAAATTCCCCACCGTTTCGCCCGATGACGGCGTGGAACGCACCGTGCTTTCCGAAGCGCCCAAGCTGATGGTCGTGTCATTCCGGTTCAAGACCGGCGCGGAAGGCAAGCTGCACAGCCACCCGCATGTGCAGTCCACCTATGTCGCCAGCGGCAGTTTTCGCTTTTACCGCGACGGTGACGCCTATGACCTGCAGAAAGGCGACAGCCTTGTCGTTCCCGGCCATATCGAACATGGCTGCCTGTGTCTGGAAGAGGGCGAGCTGATCGACTGCTTCACCCCGCGTCGCGACGACTTTCTCTGAGCCGGCGCTTAGTTCGCGGATAAATCCCTGAGAGTGCGTGGCAGGTTGTTCATGCACTCCGCACCTGATGATGTGACGAGGAACTGATCCTCGATCATCAACGCCCCCAGCCCTTCGCCATAGAAGGGCGCTTCAAGTGCGACCACCATGCCGGGAAGGATGATTTCCGGATTGTCATGGGAAAAGAATGGCCATTCCTCGATACCGACCCCGCCGCCGACGGAATGGCCGAAATGACCGCGATAATATTCGCTGAAGCCGTCCTTGCGCATGGAAGCCAGCATGGCGGCGTGCACCGCGCCGAATGTATTGCCGGGACGGAGCGCTTCCAGTCCACAGGCGAAGGCTGCCTCCAGCGCCCTGAAAATATCGGCAGCAAGAGCCGAGACCGGCCCCCATGCGAAGGTTCTTGCGCCATCCGACGAATAACCGTCTACCAGCGTGCCGACATCGGCCTTGATCAGTGCGCCCGGTGTGACTGCCGCCGTCATATCCGACAGGGCCGGACCGACGGAAATATAGTCCCAATGCCCGCTCAGCGAAAAACCGGATTTTGCGGCATGTGCCTGCGCGCCGGATTTCCAGGCGGCGGAAAGTTGAACAAGCGCTACTCCCGGTCGAACGGCGGCTGCCATCTCGACCAACCCGGCCTCGGCGGCGGCTGCCGCCTGCTTCAGAAGTCTGATCTCGCGTTTGGATTTCACCGCCCTCAGACGTTTCAGCACAGTCGAACCATCAATCCAGTTCACGTCGGGCAGCGCCTGCCGCAGCGCTGAAAAATCGGCGGCGGGCATGAATTCAAGGTCCGCACCAATGCGCGCCGCAGACAGCCCGCGCTCCCGCAAAAGATCGGAGAGCAGGCCGAAACAGGCGGCACGATCGAATGTCTCCGGCCGCGGCCCACCAGAATTGTTGCGGCGATAAGCATCATCCACCTGCGCGACAGTTTCCACACCCGAAAGATCGACCATATCGATCCAGATGCGATGGCAACGCAGATCGATATCAGGCGCCGCCTTCCCGACGAGCGGGGCGGCATGATCACTGACGACAGCGGCAATCCCCGCCCCGACATCGGCCGGCACCAGCGCGATTGCCGAACCCGCCCTGCCCCACATGGTCGCCACGCCGGCATGCGCACCGACGGCATAACGAAAGGCTTCGGGCTGGAACAGCACCAGCGCGTCGATATCCGCCTCCCGCATCAGCTGCTGCGCACGGCTTCGGTCGATATCGCTCATGGGAACCCCGGTGATTGTTTGGCGGCAGGTTTGTGAACCTACGCTTTAGCAGTCACCGGGAGAGGAAAGAAGGCGGAAGATGACATCTCCACCCTGAGAATCGTCAGTGGAAGCGAGCGCTTACCGCTTGTTTCTTCTCCCTGCCGGGGAGAAGTCCGCGGCAGCGGGATGAGGGGGCGACGGTAGAGATATTCGTCAACGTTACCCCCTCATCCGACCCTTCGGGCCACCTTCTCCTCCTCGGGGAGAAGAAATATGCCGCAATGCCTTGCCCTATCCGAACGAGCGGCGGATAAATCCGCCGCTCATTGTCGTTCAAGCCTCCAGCCACTTCACCTGCTCACCGGTCAGCACGATATCAAGTGCCGAAAGGCTATCCTCCAGCTCGGCGATGGTGCGCGGTCCGATCAGCGGGATGACAGGGAAAGGCTGCGCGATGACATAAGCGAGCGCGATGTGGATCGGGTGGCGGCCCAGTTTCTGCGCAAGCTCGATTGCCCGATCACGGCGCACGAAATTGCGATCTGAATACCAGACGCGGACGATTTCCTCATCGTCATGCTTGTCGCGCCCTGCCCGGTCGGTGAAGAAACCGCGCCCCTGGCTGGACCAGGCAAAATTGGGGATCTGGCGCGATTGCAACCATGCCTTCCATTCATCGTCAGATGCCGCAACGCAACCCGCCCAGATGGGATCAAGCATTTCGGCAAGCGAGAAGTTGTTGGAAAGCGCGCCGGGCGCCTGTTTGCCGTTCTTCTGCGCGTAAGCCGCGGCCTCGTCCATGCGCTCGCGCGTCCAGTTGGAACCGCCGAAAATGCCGCGAATGCGCCCGCGCCGAACTTCGGCATCCATGGCATCGACGAACTCGCCGACCGGAATGTCCAGATTATCGCGATGCATGAAATAGGCATCGACATAATCCGTCTTCAGCCGCTCAAGCGACTGATCGAGCTGCTTTGCGATCATGTCAGGATAGCAGAGCGGCGAATGCGCACCCTTGCCGATCAGAACGATCTCCTCACGCGGCACCTTGCGGCTGGTGTGCCAGTCGCCGAAAATCGCCTCGGTCCTTCCTGCGCCATAGACATAGGCCGTATCGAAGAGATTGCCGCCCGCCTCATAGAAGGCATCCAGTGTCAGCGATGCGGAAGCGAAATTGGGGAAGAATTCGAAACCGAGCGCGACCACGGAAGCGGGTTTGGCAAGGCCCGGAATCTGCCGCTTCGGCACTGCGTTTCCGGCCACGACCTTGCCGCCGGTAATATTGGCAACGCGCGACGTTGCCTTTTCGACGCTGTATTCCAGCCCGACGGAAGCCCGCCATTGATCCATGACACGCAGATTGCCGAGGCTGTCGGCCCAGGCCATGCCGGGTGCATCAAATTCCTTTTTGCCCTGCCGTATCGCTTCGCCCGCCGCATCGACCTCGAAGGAATAAAGCCAGCGATCCTCCGGCAATTCGATGGTTTCGACCTTGTCGCCCCTGACGATATCGATCCGCCCGGTGCCGCCCTTGTGGCCGGCAGCAAACCAGAAATCCTTGACCTCGATGCGCCCTTCCGAGCCGATGATGCGCAGCACATTATCCTGCGCCGCCATGATAGAGCATGAGACTTCGGCGACGATGCCGTTTGCGAATTTCAGTACGGCGGAGGCCCATTCATCGACGCCCGACTGGCCGAGATGGGCGGCGCCCGCCACCTTTTCCGGCTCGGCAAAGGGTTTTCCGTCCACGGCGCCGGCGATCATCCGCACCATGGAAACCGGATAACCGCCGACATCCAGAATGCCGCCGCCCGCCATTTCATTGGCGAAAAGCCGGTGATCGGCCCGGAACGAGCCCATGTTGAAACCGAAGCTGGAGCGGATGATGCGGATATCGCCAACCGCACGGCTCTTGACCAGTTCCAGCAATTTCGCCGTCTGCGGGTGCAGGCGATACATATAGGCTTCGCCCGCGAAGACGCCGGCCTTTTTCGCCTCGTGGAAAATGGCGTCGGCATCATAGGCGGAAAGCGCGATGGGCTTTTCCACCAGTACGTTTTTACCTGCCCGGATCGCCTTGATCGCCCATTCGGCATGGCCGGTATGGGGTGTGGCGACATAGACGGCATCAATATCGGGATCGGCCAGCAACGCGTCGTATCCATGGATGATGCGCGCACCGGGGAAGGCCTCCGCAAGGCCGGGCTTGTCCGGGTTGCGGGTGGCGATGGCCTCTAACCTGCCGGTGCGGGAATGGGCTATGCCATCAGCAAAAGTCCTGGCGATAGTGCCCGGGCCGATGATGCCCCAGCGGATCGGTTGTTCGGTCGTCATGAAATCCTCGTCCTTCATATCAGTCTTGGGTGCTTGGGAAAGGGTTCAGCGCAGGCGTTCGCCCTTGCTGTCGAAAAGAAAGGCCTTGCGGGCGGAAAGGCCGACCGTCAGCCGGTCGCGATTGCCGACATCGCGCGATTCCGGCCGTTCGATGATCAGCTGCTCGCCGCCTTCGGTTCGGGCATAGACATAGCTGGTATTGCCGAGATGCTCGGCGACATCGACATGAACGGTGAGATCGGCATCACCTTGCCCCGCATCGCAAAAATGCTCCGGCCGGACGCCAAGCGAGACCCTGGTGCCGTCGTTCAAACGGTGTCTTATCGGCAGGTTGAGCCGCACCGCCGGATCGCTGTCGAGCGCGAGCGTGACGTTCTCCGCGCCGCTGCCAATGATGGTAGCGTCGAGAAAATTCATCTTTGGCGAACCGACGAAACCGGCGACAAAACGATTGGCGGGGTCGTCATAGAGATCGAGCGGCGCTCCGACCTGTTCGATATTGCCCGCCCGCAGCACCACGATCTTGTCGGCCAGCGTCATCGCCTCGGTCTGGTCGTGGGTGACGTAGATCATCGTCGTGCCCAGCTGCTTGTGCAGCCGCGAGATTTCCACGCGCATCTGCACCCGCAGTTCCGCATCGAGGTTCGACAAAGGCTCATCGAACAGGAAGACCTGCGGTTCGCGCACGATGGCGCGGCCGATGGCGACACGCTGGCGCTGGCCGCCGGAAAGCTGTTTCGGCCGGCGCTCCATCAGCTCGTTGATCTGCAGGATTTCGGCGGCGCGGTTGACACGCTTTTGCGTATCGGCCTTCGGGTTGCCATTCATCCTGAGGCCGAAGGAGAGGTTTTCGGCCACCGTCATGTGCGGATAAAGCGCATAGGACTGGAATACCATGGCGATGCCGCGGTCTGCCGGATCAGCATCGTTGACCGTCCTGCCGCCGATGCTGACATCGCCATCCGATATGTCTTCCAGCCCGGCGATCATGCGCAGCAACGTGGATTTGCCGCAGCCGGAGGGGCCGACGAAGACGACGAACTCACCATCGGCAATATCGAGGTCGGCGCCATGGATGACTTCGAGCGCGCCATAACGCTTGACGACGTTCTTGAGCGAAAGTTCCGCCATGCGGCCTCCCTTACTTGACTGCCCCGGCGGAAATGCCGGCGATGAAATGACGTTGCAGAGCCACGAAAACCAAGAGGATGGGCGCTGTGAGCAGCACCGCCCCGGCCATGATGCCGCCCCATGACACTTTGGTGAGCCCGATGAGGGTGCCAAGCGCCACGGGTGCGGTCATCATTCCTGGGCGGGAATTGATGAGAAGCGGCCAGAGGTAATTGTTCCACGAGGCCAGGAAGAGAATGATGGACAGCGCCGCCATGGTGGGGCGCGCCAAGGGCAAAGCGATGCGCAGGAAGATCTGCCACTCCTTGACGCCTTCCACCCGTGCCGCATCGAAAAGCTCGGTCGGCATCATCGAGAAGGATTGCCGCATGAACAGCACGCCGAGCGAGTTGAACAGCGGCGGCACGATCAGCGCCACCCAGGTATTGGCGAGCTTGAATTCACGCGCCACCATGATGAATTGCGGAATGACGACGACCGCGAAAGGCAAAGTGATGGTGCCGAGAATGATGGCGATTACCACCCCGCGCCCGGCGAACCGGTAACGCGCCAGCGCCCAGCCGGCCATCGAGGTCAGGAACACCGAAAGAACCGTGTAGATGACGGCGACGGTGATCGAGATGAACATGGCCCGCAGGAAATTGGTATCGGCCTGCAGGTTATTGAAATTCTCGATGAAGTTGGTGGAGGGCACCAGCACGATATCAGGGCTGAAAATGCCGTAATCCGGCATGGTCGAGAACACGAACATCATCCACAGCGGAAACAGCCAGATGATGGCAAGCGGTGTCAGCGCCGCGTGCAGCGCGATCTTCTGCCAGAAAAGCGATCTCGATTTCGATCTCATTTCGGCTCCCTCCCGACCCAGAGATTGAGAAGTGAAATGGCGATGGCGAGCGCCGCCATGGTGTAGGCAATGGCCGAGGCGTAACCGAAATTGAGCGAGGTGAAGCCCTGGCGATAAAGGAACAGCCCCAGCGTTTCCGTGCCGCCGCCCGGCCCGCCCCTGTTGGTAATGAGGAAGGGTTCGGCAAAAAGCTGCATGGTGCCGATGACCGAGAGCACAACGCAGAACAGGATGATGGGTTTAAGCAACGGCAGGGTGATATAAAAGAACTGCTGGCGCTTGCTGACCTTATCCAGCGTCGCCGCTTCATAGACATCGCCAGGAATGGATTGCAAGCCGGCCAGAATGATGATGGCGTTATACCCCGCCCAGCGCCAGGTCACCGCGATGATGACGAGCGCCATGGCAGCATTGGCATTGTCGAACCACGAGATGGGCGAAAGACCAACTGATGTGATGAGCTTGTTGATGATGCCGAAATCGGCGCTGAACATCAGCCGGAAGACAGCCGCATAGGCCACCTCGCCGACAACGACAGGCGCAAAAAAGGCAAAACGATAAAGCGGCCGCGCCTTCAATAGCGGCGAGTTCAGCAGCACCGCCATGACGGTGGCAAGCGCGATCATCACCGGCACCTGAATGACCAGAATGATCAGCGTATTATAGAGCGCGTTATAAAAGGCCGGATCGGAAACCAGCCGCCCCCAGTTCATGGAAGGCGCGAACCGCCACGGGTTTATGCGCGTATTCTGGAACGACAGCATGAACGAGCTGATGATCGGCCAGACCCAGAAGGTGGCGAAAATCAGGAGATAGGGCGCAAGGAACGCATAAGCGATCCTGTTCCTGGACGGCATGACGACCTCCATATGCCGGGCGATGGCCGGATAAATGGAAAAGCTTCAGAAAGAGCGCGCCCCTATGAGGGGAATGCCTTTGCAAAACGGCGCGGCCTATTTCTTCTCCCCGAGGGGGAGAAGGTGGCCCGAAGGGTCGGATGAGGGGGCTGGCTCTCCGGATATCGCTACCCTCGCCCCCTCATCCCGCTGCCGCGGACTTCTCCCCCTCGGGGAGAAGAAACTTGTGGCACCCGCTCGGCCCTAACCGCTGGCTTACTCCGCGACGGGCAGCCCCGTCGCCGTTTCGATCTGCTTTGCGGCAAGCCCGGCCCCGCTTCTGGGGAAGTGCCGTCGCAAAACGGTGCGGCATATTTCTTCTCCCCAAGGGGGAGAAGGTGGCCCGAAGGGTCGGATGAGGGGGAAACGTTGCCGAATATCGCTACCCTCGCCCCCTCATCCCGCTGCCGCGGACTTCTCCCCGGCGGGGAGAAGAAACGCGTGGCACCCGCTCGATCCACAAACAGCCGCCGGCTTATTCCGCCACCGGCAGACCCGTCGCCGTTTCGATCTGCTTGGCCGCGTCATCGAGCGCCGCTTTCGCATCGGGATAACCGCCCGCGAAATATTTCGTCTGCGTCGCCTTGTAGATCGCATCCGCATCCGACTGGAATGCCGTGCCGCGGCTCGGTACGATTTTCGGCAGGGTGGCGAGAATATCTGTCCACACCGCCTGCCCGCCCCAATAGGGCTGCTTTTCCTTGACGAAAGGATCGTCGATGGCGGACAGCAGTGAGGGGACGAGACCGAAGGATTTCAGCATCGTCACCTGCCCTTCATTGGTGGTGAGCGCGTAATCGATATATTTCCACGCGGCTTCCTTGCGCTCGGATGTCGAGCTGATCGCCAGCGAAGAGCCGCCGAGATTGGCGGCATGCGGACCATCCGGCGTCAGGCTCGGCATCAGATACACGCCCCATTTGCCTGAAAGATCGGGAGAGCCGGAACGCACCGTGCCTTCATACCAGGCGCCATACATCTGGCTTGCAGCCTTGCCGGCCGTATTGGCCTGGATCTTTTCATCCCAGATCGCCGCCGTGATGATGCCCGCATCCTTCATTTCCTTGACCTTTTCAAGGGTCGCGACACAGGCAGGCTTGTTGATGGTGATGTTCTGGCCATCGGTCGAAAAGTAACCGCATCCCTGCTCATTGGCGATCATGCGAAACCATTCGCTGTCGCCGTTGAAATCGGCCTGCGCCATCACGGTGCCGGGATTGGCGGCCATGACCTTCTTGCCGGCGGCGATGAAATCATCCCAGCTCTTGATGGTGGCCGGGTCGACACCTGCCTTCTCATAGAAGTCGCGGCGATAAAAAACCGCTACAGGGCCTGAGTCCCACGGAACCGCATAGGCGACGCCGTCAACCTCCAGCTCCGTGCGCTTGAAATCCGGGAAAAGCGCCTGTTTCTCAGGCGTGTAGCCAAGCTCGGTCAGATTGGCGAAACAATCGGGAAAGCGGCTCCAGAACAGTTCCGCCTCGAAATTCTCGATGGTGACAATATCCGGAAGACCATCGCCACCGGCTGCGCAGGCGGCCAGCGTCTTGTCAAAAACCTGATTGTTTCCAAGGTCTTCAACGACGATCTTGATATCCGGATTCTGCTTGTTGAAGCCCTCTACCGTGGATTTCAGCGCGGAAGCCGCGACATTCCAGCTCCAGATGGTGACGGTTTCGGTTTGCGCGAAAGCCGGGGCTGCGAGAAGCAGCATGGCTGTAGACGCGCCAAGAAATTTCAAGCACATTGAAAACCTCCCTTTTTCAATTGCCGTTCTTCAGCGAACATGGGCACATTACCGGCGGCAGGAAATCTGTCTCGTAAAAAGGGAACATCGATTTGGCGGAAAGTAAGATTGCTGAAAGAGCCTTCTACCAGCCGGGTGCAAGCAGCATCGAAGGCATGCCGACAACGCTGCAGCTTTTTCACAATCACCCGCCCATCATGCTCAGGCCCCACTGGCACGCGCAGGTGGAAGTGAATTACGTGATGTCGGGATCGGTGCATTATCGCATGGGCGGCCACGACCTGACGCTCGATGCCGGCCAGATGTGCATTTTCTGGGGCGGCCAGCCGCACCAGATGGACCATTCCTCCGACGATTCCTTTTACGCCGGCGCGCATCTGCCGCTCGTGCATTTCTTCCGCATGCGGCTGCCCGCCGCCGTTTCCAGCCTGCTGATGGGTGGTGCGACGATGGTGAGTGCTGAGACCGACCGGGCGGATGCGGAAAATTTTGGCCGCTGGTTCCGCTACGTCACTTCGGGGGATCCGGCGAAAGCCCAGCACGCGGTAGAAGAACTGCTGCTGCGGGTGGAGCGGATGTTCCTTGAACCCTACTCCGTCATGTCATCCGCCGCCGATGGCAAACGCAGAGAGGATGACGAGGGCATGGCGCCCTCCATCGGCGTGGTGCGCATGTGCGATTTCATCGCCGCCAATTTTCTCGACGATATCGACGCGACGGAAATTGCCCGCGCCGCATCGCTTCACCCGAAATATGCGATGAACCTGTTCCGCAAATCCACCGGCATGACGCTGATCAAATATCTGACCCTGCTGCGGCTTTCACGCGCACAGGCAATGCTGATGACGGGTAAGGACAATATCCTGCAGATCGCCATGGAAAGCGGCTTCGGCTCCGTCAGCGCCTTCAACAAGGCGTTTCGCCAGATCGCAGGCATGTCGCCTTCGGATTTCCGCCGCGATACGCGGGCGACAGCGGCTTAGGGTACCCTCATTCCTGTGCTCGTCACAGGAATCCAGCCGATGCGCGTCTGCGCGGCGAAAAGAGTCCTTCCAGCCCAAGGACTTGGGCTGGCTGGATCCCTGTGACGAGCACAGGGATGAGGGTGAGTGAGCACCCCAACCCTAACCACCCATCTCTTCGAAATCGGAAAAAGCAGCACTGCGCTGTCGCGCCGCGTGACGATAGGCTCGTGGCGAACTGCCCAGCATCCGCCGGAACATGGTCGTAAAGGCCGGGATGTTTTCATAACCCGCATCCAGCGCCACATTGGTCACCGCCTCCCCGGCAGCGAGCCTCGGCAATGATGCGAAAATGCAGGCCTGCTGGCGCCAGGTGACGAAGCTTACCCCCATCTCCCGGCGGAACAGGCGCGTGAAGGAGCGGCGGCTGATGCCCATGACTTCGGCCCAGTCATCGATCTCCACCCGCGCCACCGGCTTTTTCAGGAAGTCACGGCAAAGCGCGGCCAGACGCTGGTTATCGGGGAAAGGCAGCCCCAGCGGCCGTTCCGGCAGGCGGTTTACCTCATCCAGCAAAAGCGCCCGCACAAGACCCTGCCGGTGGAAAGCCGACGGCTGGTGCTCCTCGGCCAGCAGTTCCGAAATCAGGCTGGAGGCGAGATCGGTTATTTCCACCACCCTTGGCGCACCGGCATGGAAAAGGTCCGGGTGCACATAGATCGAGTGCATCTCCACCGTCGAGATGGTTTCCGCTTCATGTTGCAGCCCGGCGGGAATAAGCAATCCATGACCGGGCGGTATCATCCAGCGGCCATCCGCGGTGCTGACCAGCACGACACCCCGTCGGGCGCACCAGATCTGCACGCGGCTATGGCTGTGGGGCGGGGTCCGGTGTCCGGTGGGGTAAACACGGCAAAGCGCCAGCACCGGCTCATTGGTGCCGTCGATCAATTTCAGACTGCGTTCATGCTCGTCAAGCGTCAGTCCCGAAGGTTGCCGCGATTTGATTTTTGCCATTTGGCCCACTCACAAAGAAAATCGTCCAGAACACAAATGCAGGCCAGAAACAATATGAATAAAAGCGGGAAGAAATAAAGACATGTTTCCCGTCTTCCGCCGGGAGCCAAAGAGGACTTCATCATGGCCACTGTCACCAGCGCCAGCACCAGCTTCAACCCGCAACGCACGGCGTTTTCAATCATCGCAGCCGCCAGCTTCTGCCATATGCTGAACGACATCATGCAATCGCTGCTGACGTCGCTTTATCCGCTGCTGAAAGCCAATTACGCGCTCGACTTCATGCAGATCGGCCTGCTCACCTTCGCATTTCAGGTCACAGCATCGCTGCTGCAGCCGGTTGTCGGCATGGTGACGGATCGCTGGCCCATGCCATTCTCGCTGCCGGTGGCCATGCTGTCCACCTGCGCCGGCCTCATCACGCTTGCCTTCGCCCATAGTTTCGAGGTTCTGGTGATCGGCGCCTGCCTCATCGGCATCGGTTCGGCGATCTTCCATCCGGAAGCCTCCCGCGTCGCACGTCTGGCATCCGGCGGTCGCCACGGTCTGGCGCAATCCTTCTTCCAGGTGGGTGGCAATACCGGCACGGCCATCGGCCCGCTGCTCGCCGCCTTCATCGTCATCCCGCTTGGCCAGTCCAGCCTCAGCTGGTTCTCGCTGATTGCGCTCGTCGGTTTTGGCGTGCTTTCCTGGGTCGGCGTCTGGTACACCCGCCACCGCCGCGCAACCGTCGGCAAGGCGCCGGCCAGCCGCACCCTTCCCCTTGCCCGTGGCACAGTCATGATGACGCTTCTGGTACTGGTGGTTCTGACCGCCACCAAGAATGCCTATCTCGCCAGCCTGTCCAGCTACTTCACCTTCTACACCATCGACAAGTTCGGCCTTGGTGTTCAGGATGCACAGGTTCTGCTGTTCCTCTTCCTCGGGGCTTCGGCGCTCGGCGTGTTCTTCGGCGGCCCGATCGGTGACCGTTTCGGCTCGCGCGTCGTCATCTGGTTCTCGATCCTCGGCGTCATTCCCTTCGCGCTGCTGCTGCCCTATGCGAACCTGTTCTGGACCGCCATTCTCGTCGTCGTCATCGGCTTCGTGTTCTCCTCCGCCTTCTCGGCCATCGTCGTCTTCGCGCAGGAACTGGTGCCGGGCCGCGTCGGCCTCATCGCCGGCATGTTCTTCGGTTTCGCCTTCGGTTTCGGCGGCATCGGGGCTGCGGTTCTCGGCATCTATGCGGATAAGGAAGGCATCGAATTCGTCTACCGCATCTGCTCCTATATGCCGCTGCTCGGCCTGTTGACGGTGTTGCTGCCAAAACTGCCGAGCCATCGGTAAAGGCCTTTCGCTGCAAACGTTTCATCGCGGCAGTCACCTGTGCTAATCAGCAGGTGACTGCCGTAATCCGTTCAGCGAAGACTTAAGCCATGCAAATCCCGATAAAATCGATCCTGGTCTTTCACGCCGCCGCAAGGGCCGGCAGCATTTCGAGGGCGGCGGAAGAGCTGAGCGTGACGCCTTCGGCCGTTTCGCAGCAGATCCAGCTACTGGAAGGCCAGCTTGGCACGACCCTGATGGCCCGCACCGGCCGCAAGGTGACGCTGACCGAGGCCGGCGAGCGGTATTTCTCGATGATCACCGCCCAGATCGAGCAGATTTCCGACGCCACCGACAGCATTCGCGGCTTCCGTTCGGTCACGACGCTGACGATCAGGGCGACGCCGACCATTTCCAACAAATGGCTGCTGCCGCGCCTCGGTTCGTTTCTGGAGGAGCACCCCGAACTGGAAGTGCGCCTTGACGGCACCAACGAGCCGACCGATTTTTCGCAGGAACTCGTCGACATAGAGCTGCGCCACGGCGATGGCCGCTGGCCGGGTCTCTTCGTGGAAGGGCTGGTGGAGGAGGAATTCCTGCCGGTCTGTTCACCAAACCACCCGGGCGCGGGTAAATTTCTGCCCGAGGAATTGCAGAGCCAGCGGCTGATCCATTCGGTGAAGGCGCAGGCGCAATGGAACCACTGGTTCCCGCTGGCCGGCGTGACAGCCGAAAAGCGCTGGCGGCGCGTCCTGTTCGATCGCAGCCACATGGCCATCGACGCCGCCGTTCTCGGCATCGGCGTGGCGCTGGAAAGCACCTTGATGATGGAGCGGGAGCTGCAGGACAAAATGCTGGTCCCGGCCGTGGCCGATGCGCCGCGTATCAAGCTCGTCACGCAATGGATCGTTTGTCCGCATTCCCACCTGCGGCAGAGAAAAGTCATGCTGTTTCTGGAGTGGATGCGAAAACAACGCGACGAGTGGCAAACCCGTCGCGTTGTCTGATGTTTCAGGCTTTCCGTTTCCGCGTCAGTAAAGACCCATCAGCCTGATCGGCGCCAGCGTCAGATCCGGGAACAGCACCAGGGCCAGGATCGCGGCGACAAGAATGGACATCGGCGCAAGCGATCCCTTGATCACATCCTCGATCGACATTTTCGCCACCTGCGCCACCGCAAACAGGCATACACCAACCGGAGGCGTGACGAGCCCAAGCGTCAGGGTGATGACCATGACGATCAGGAAGTGGATCGGATCGACCCCAAGCAAGACGGCCGGCGGCATAAGCACCGGGATCAGAATGAACATGGCGGCAATCGCATCCATGAACATGCCGACGACGATGAGGAACAGGAAGATCAGAACCATCGCCATGGTCGGCCCGGTGCTGATATGGCCAAGGAAAACCGCAACCTGCGCCGGCAGGCCATCAAAGGTGAAGACCCAGGCCGCCAGTTTTGCCGTCGCCGCGATGAACAGGATCGAGCCGGAGGTCCGTGCCGTTTCCATGAAGATGCCGAGCAGCGCCGAAAAAGGGATCGTGCGGTAAAGTATGACGGCCAGAAACAGCGTGTAGACAACGGCAATGCCGGCCGCTTCCGTGGGCGTGAAATAGCCATCGACAATACCGATCAGCAGGATCACCGGCGTCAGCATCGGCAGGATGGCCGCAAGGCCGGTCGTCACCACACGCCGGACATTGAAAGGCGTGGGCGGATTGAACCCATTTCGCACCGCATAGATGTGATTGTAGACCATGAAGACGAATGCGAGGAACAATCCCGGCACCAGCCCCGCCACGAGCAGGGTTCCGATGGAGGCATTGGCGACGGAACCGGCGATGACGATGAGGATCGATGGCGGGATGATCGAGGAAAGGGTGGAGGTGCAGAGCGTCAGGCCGACGGCATATCCCTTTGGAAAACCGTGGCGCTCCATGGCCTTGATCTCGATGGCGCCGATCGAAGCGATATCGGCGACCGACGAACCGGAGACGCCGCCGAAAATCACCGACGAGGCGACATTGACGTGGCCGAGACCGCCGGGAAGCCAGCCGACAATCGCCTCGGCAAAGTCGAACAGCCGTTCGGCGACCTTGCCCCGTTCCATCAGGACGCCGACAAGAATGAAAAGCGGCACCGCAACCAGAAGGAAGGAGTTCATGCCCGAAAACATGGTTTGCGCCAGAAGGTCCATCGGCATCGACGTATAAAGCGCGATGGACGCCAGGCTGGCGAGACCAAGTGCAACGGCAAGCGGAACGCCGAAAGCGCTCATGAGAAGGAAAAGTCCAAGCAGCGTCAGGCTCATGGCCGTTTCTCCATATTTCCAACCACCAGATCGGCATCGGCGAGAGGCTGCAGGCCTTCCGGCAGTTCGATGCGGTCGCGATGCTGGCGCAGGGATTCCACGATGGCGGCAATGCCGAGAGCCGCGCTGAGCGGAATGATGATGCCGATCATCCACATCGGCGTTGCAAGCGTCGCGGCGGCTTCATTCATCACATATTGCTGGCGCACCAGCGTCCAGCCCGTCCAGATCATCAGGCCGAAAAAGACGACCGACGACACGACGTAGATGGGCAGCGCAAGACGCCGCACACAGGCCGGCATCAGCGCGATGAACACCGTTACCCGCGCCATGTCGGCGGTGCGGAAGCTGCCCGCCACGCCCAGGAACACCATCCATATGAAAAGATACCGTGTCGCTTCCTCGGTCCAGGAGACCGGAGTGCCCCACATTCGGGTCGACACCTGCAAAAGCACGACGGCCAGAACCCCGATAGCGGCCAGACCGGCCAGCACGTCGGTCGCCAATCTGATGACCCTGCCGAAAAATGATGACGTTTCGTCCATAAACCTGTCCTCCCAACCGGACCGGCTGCGCGCCGGCCCGGAAGACCTGATGGCCTTACTTCTTGCCGACGGCGGCAATGGTCTTGTCAAAGAAAGCCTGATCCTTCACCAGCCCGGCAAAGACGGGATAGAGGCCCTTTGAGACTTCCACGAACGCCTTCTGCTGCTCCGGCGTCAGGCGATTGATCTCCATTCCGTGTTTCTGCAGTTCGGCGATCGTCGCTTCGGCGCTCGAGGCGTCATTTTGCACCTTCCACACTTCCGCTTCCTTCGCCGCCTCCTCGACGGCCGCCTTGTGCGCATCGCTCAGGGCGTTGAACTTGGCGGGGCTGATGCCCAGAACCCAGCCGTCACCCATATGGTTGGTGACCGAGACGTATTTCTGCACCTCGTAGAATTTCGCCGACAATGGGACATTGATGGGGTTTTCCTGGCCGTCGACGACCTTCAGCTGCAGGGCGTTATAAACCTCGGCAAAGGCGAGCGGCGTCGGTGCGGCGCCCATCTTCTTGAAGAATTCCACCCAGAGCGGATTGTTGGGAACGCGGAACTTCAAACCCTTGAGATCATCCGGCGAGGTTATCGGGCGCTTGGAATTGGTCATCTGGCGGAAGGGGCGCGGCCACAGATCCACCGCCTTGATGCCGATCTTTTCCAGCCCGGCAATCAGCTCCTTGCCCTGCTCACCTTCCAGATAGGTGCGAAGCTGTTCTTCATCGTCAAAAAGATAGGGAATGGAAATCGCCGAAAAACGCGGGTCGAAATTCGCATAAAGCGATGTCGCCAGAAGCAGCATGTCGAGCGATCCGCCAGCCAGCTGCTTGACGGCGCCCGATGGATCACCGCCGTAAAGCGAGCCGTTCGGGAAGACCTTGACGGTGACTTCGCCATTTGTTTTGGCGGACACCAGCTCGGCGAACTTGTTGGCCGCGAGCGTAATTTCGGAATTGTCCGGATCCGGCGTCGAAAGCGTGAGCGTTTCCGCCTGCGCGATCGATGCAACCAGCATGGTGGCGGCAAGAGCCAGCCCGTAAAGTTTTGAAATTTTCATGTGTTCCTCCCTTTGTTGTCTCTAGACTGTTTCGAGCGTTCCTCCGAACGCATTCATGCGCTTAATTTCAAGGATCACACCGCTGTGATCAAGCTCGCCCGCGCCATGCTCGACCATGGAACGGAACAGCCGGTCAACCTCCTCGCCGACCGGTAATCTGAGGCCACGGCTCTTGGCGAAAGCCAGCGCCGTGGAGGTATCCTTCACCTGATATTTCGCCGGCCCGCCGGGGCGAAAGTTGCTCTCCACCATGCGTTTTCCGTGCTGCCGGAAGACGGTGGAGTCGGCAAAACCGCCAAGCAGGGCCTCGCGCACCTGCGCCGGGTCGGCTCCCCCCGCTTCAACCAGCGTCAAGGCTTCGGCGACGGCGCAGATTGTCGAGGCGACGATCAACTGGTTGGCAAGCTTGGCCAGAGAACCGCAGCCCACCGGACCGACATGGGTGACGCGGCCAAGGCAATTGAAGAGTGGCCGCAATGCATCCACATCCCGCTGCTCACCGCCGGCCATGATGGCGAGCGTTCCTTCGATCGCTCCCTTTTCTCCGCCCGAGACCGGCGCATCGATATATCTGATGCCGCGGGCCTTGGCCGCTTCCGCCTGTTGCCGTGCGCTATCGACTGGGATGGAACTCATCACCAGCAGGATAGCACCGGGCTTCATGGTGGAAACGACGCCCGAGGCACCGAGCAGCACCTCGTCGCAGACCGGCCCGGAACTCAGCATACAGAGCACGACATCGGCTTCGGCCGCAGCTTCGGCAGCCGTTGCCGCCGGCTGCACACCCTTTTTCGCCAGAACCGCAGCCTTGTCAGCGCTGCGGTTCCAGGCCTTGACGGAAAACCCGGCCTCCGCCAGACGCCCCGCCATGGGGGCACCCATGATACCCGTTCCGATAACGGCGATCTGGCGAATGTCAGCCATCGTTTCCATCTTTCAGAGCCATTGCCGGTTTAAAAAACGTACCGGCAGTTCTTCTTCGATGAGGGCGGGAAAAGCCGCGCGGAACCGGTCGAGATGCGGTGTTTTCAGATGGTCGTCGAAAGCCTCTCTGCTGTCATAGACCTCATAAAACACCACATTGTTTCCGGTTTCCGGCCGCACCACGTCGAATTGCCGGCAACCCGGTTCGTCCTCGACCGAATGCTTGGCGTCATCGCGCGCGGCGTCGAGAAAGGCATCCATCGCATCGGGCTTAACCCGAAATTCCGCGATCACCACGAAGGCTCCCTTTGACATGTCCTCTCCCCCGCCCATCAAGCCGCGGCGTCTTTTTGCGGACGGAAGCGGTTTTCCATGTCTTGACGCAGCTTCACCACATCAAGGTCATTGATGAGCTCCACATCGTCGAAACTGACGATCTGGTCCTTCTTGATGGCGCGCTTCAGCTTGACATTGTGGGCAAGGCCAATCGGCAGCGCCTTGATATCAAGGCTGCGGGTGGCGGGAATGGCGTTTGCCCAGACCGCGTAACCGCCCTCACCGTCCAGCATTTCGCCCGGCTGCATGTCCTTCTTTGCCGTGGCGACGGCATCACCGCGGAACTCCTTGGAGCAACCGGTGGCCTCGTTGCGCAGGACGGCGGAAAGCACGCTGATCGATGTTTCAAGGCCGATGATGTGGAACGGACGCCACATGGAGGCGTACCAGCCCGACGGATCGGTCAGCAGGCCATATTGCTTGAAGCAGGCGCGGGCATATTCATTATGCGCCTTGAAGGTGACGAAAACACCGTAGCGGATGTTGTTGAACACCTCGCGCCCATCCGGCTCCTGGCTCGCGGCGATGTCCACAAGACCGGAGCGCGCCATGCGGCCGCCATCGGCAGCGGGGCGGAAGACGCGGGCCAGATCGTGCAGGCCGGCGGGCGGGAAGGCCAGACCGTCATCCGGGCAATCCAGCCCCGTGCCGTTGGCGACGGCCGCCATTTCGATGGCCGCCTTGGTGCCGTCGGTGAAGGAATTGTACATTTTCGGATTGAAGTCGCCCTTGGCCACTTCCTCGTCCGTCCAGCCGAAATAACCCCAGACCGTGTCCGGCGTCGAATAACGGTAACGCGGCTCGAAATTCATGCCCTTGCCGGCGGAGACGACCTCGAAACCGGTGGCGCGCGCCCAGTCAACCAGCTCGCAGATCAGCGCCGGCTGGTCGCCGTAAGCCATCGAATAGATCAGGCCCTTGGCGCGGGCCTTTTCGGCAAGGATCGGCCCGACCATGACGTCGGCTTCGACATTGACCATGACGACGTGCTTGTTGTGGTCGATGGCGCCCAGTGCATGGCGCGCACCGGCCAGCGGATGGCCGGTGGCCTCGATGACACATTCGATTTCGCCGCAGGCGAAAAGCTCGTTCACATCGTCGGTCACATAGGTCTTGCCGCTTTTCAGCGCATCGGCGCAGCTCGTCGCGTCATAACGCTCTTTCGGCCAACCGACGCGGTCAAACGATTCCCTCGCCTTGCCGACATTGAGGTCTGCGACGGCGACCATGTGGAAACCGGCGATGCGCTGCGCCTGCGCCAGCACCATGGAGCCGAACTTGCCGGCGCCGATGAGACCGACCCTGACAGGTTTGCCACCGGCTGCACGCGCTGACAGAAGAGAATAGAGATTCATGTTTTGACATCCTTCGCTGGGGAAATTGCTGGCGAGAGTGTCCAGTCTGCCCGGCGAAGGCCATGCGATACCGAGGCTGCGAAGGTGTGACCTTCGCGGCGCTGGCCACATGACGTTTCTGCGTTCCTCCCGGATCCCGGCACGCCTTTGCGCCGGCTCTCGCGGTCGCCTCCCAAAGCAACCTTGGGAACAGAGTAGGAGCGTTCAAATATTAGTTCTATTTAGAAAATCAGATTTTTTGTTTAGTTTCTCTAACAAGTCATCAGGCCGATTTACGCAGCATCAGATCGGCGCTGAGCAGGATGCGTTCCCGCATCCGGGTGGCGGCATCATCCGCCTCTTCGTTCAGCTTCTGCAACAGAAGCTCGATCGACAGCCTGCCGATCTCGTTATAATTCTGCGCCACCGTGGTAATCGGCGGGCAGGCATAACGCGACAACGGATGATCGTCATGACCGGCAACCCTGAGATCGTAATCCGCGCCGTGACCAACCTTGATGCCCTTCTGGAAAGCGGCGGCGATGACGCCGAAGGCGATACGGTCATTGGCGCATAAAATGGTGCGGGATGGCAAATGCCCTGCCCCATCCAGCAGCCGGCTCGCTTCATCAAAAGCGAAACGCTCGAAATCCCAGGTGACGATGCCGGGCACATCGATCACATGCGGTTCGAAACCAAGACGCTGCATCGCCTCCTCATAGGCCGTGCGGCGTGTCGCGGCATTGGTGTTGACCTGCGGCATGTCGAAGAAACAGGGCGGCTCGCCCGAACGGCAGAGATAATCCACCATCAGCCCGACGCTCTGGCGATTGTCGGTGCCGACAAAGGCCGATGTCTCATCCAGCGGCGAATCGACATAAACGATGGGAATGCTGGCTGCGAGTTGCTCCAGCGTCGCGCGATGGGATTTGACGCCAAGCGGGGCGATGATCGCACCGGCGACATTCATCGACTTGAAGGTGCGGATGGCCCGGTCTTCGATTTCCGCCTTGCCATCCGAAGACAGCACGAAGGCAAGGAACCCAGCCTCATTGGCGATCAGTTCGATACGGCTCGTCAGCGCCATATAAAACGGGTCTGTGGAGTTCGGAATGATGATGCCGATGATATTGGAGCGGCGGCGGTTGAGGTTGACGGCGAAGATATTGGGCCTGAAGCCCGATTTCTTCAGCGCATCCTCGATGGTGTCCCGCGTCTTCTTGCGGACCGAGGCCGGATCATTGAAGTATTTCGAAACGGTCGGGCGGGAAAGGCCGACGAATTCCGAAAACTCTTCCATCGTCCTGATAGATTTGGCCAAAGTGCTTGCCCCCATGAAATATTACATGTGGTACTTTATATCGACCGGCCTTCGCACGAAAAGCCGGTCGACTGCGGTTATCAACCACCAAACGATCATTCGGCTGCAAATTGCACTTTCATCGTGGCCGGATCGGATGGTTTCTTCGTAAAGAACGGCAGCATCTCCGAAAGCGGCAACCGGTGCGAGACGAGCCGCGCCATGACATCGCCATCCGTTTCCAGAATGGCGAGCGCCTGCGGTATGTTACGGTTCAGCGAATGCGAGCCGACAAGCTTCAGCTGCCGCCGGAAGATTTCGAAAGGCGCCACCGAAATGCGGGCATCCGGCGCGCAGACGCCGAAAAACAGCGCGGTGCCGCCATCCGCAACCAGCGGGATCATCGCTTCCGCAACGGGGGCAATACCCGTCGCATCGGCCACAAGATCAAAAGACTTCTGCTGCCGCAGGAGCGCTTGCGAGCCGGAAACCGCCACCTTGAGCCCGAGACTTTCGGCAAAGGCCAGCCTGCTTTCATTGATATCGGCCATCGTTACCGTAGCAATGCCGCGTGCTTTCAGCGACAGGGCCAACAGCAGGCCGATGGGACCGGCACCAAATACAAGCGCACTCTCCGGCACCACGCCACTCTCACCGACGCCAGCGCTCCGCATGCCGTTGACGACGCAGGCGAGCGGTTCGGCCAGCGCTGCGACATGATAGGGCATGGAACCGATGCCGTGCAGGTGATCCGCACGCACCACGCTGAATTCCGCGAAACCGCCATTGTGGGAAACGCCATAAGCCTTCAGCGTGCTGCAAAGATTGGTCAGCCCCTTCCTGCAACTGGCGCAGGTGCCACAGGGCAGATTGGGGTCGACCACCACCCGGTCACCGGCCTTGATATCAGTGACATCGGAAGCCACGGCCGCAACTTCACCGGCATATTCATGGCCGGGAATGACGGGAAACGCACCGTCACCATAACGCGCGTGCAGCACATCGATATCGGTGTGGCAAAGCCCCGAAGCCTTGACCCGCACAAGCGTGTGGCCTGGCGGCAGATCGGCGACGGGGAGTTCCGCCAGCACGGCGCGTCCCTTCTCGACGAATTGAATGGCATGCATGGTCATCTCCAGCTTTTCAGCTCATCCAGTTGCCGCCGTCGACATTATATGTCTGGGCGAGAATATAGTCGCTGTCGGCGGAGGCGAGGAAAACCGCCAACCCCTTGATGTCATCAGGCGTCGCGAAACGGCCGATCGGCACGGATTTGGCCACCGCCGCCTTCTTCTCGCCGGGCTTCAGGCCTTCCCATTTGGCGAATTCCGCATCGACCACTTCCCAATGCTCGCCATCCACCACGCCGGGTGCAATGGCGTTGACATTGATGCCGTGCTTGACGAGCGCCAGCGCCGCCGACTGCGTGGCGGAAATGATCGCCGCCTTGGAGGCGCAATAAAGCGTCACGAGCGCCTCGCCGCGCCGTCCGGCCTGGCTCGCCATATTGATGATCTTGCCGCCGCGCGCCCGCTCGATCATCACATTCGAGACCGCCTTCATCATGAACAACGGTCCCTTGAGATTGATGTCGAAGACCCGCTCATAACTCTTTTCGGTAATGCCGTTGATCGGCGCCATGTCGAAGATCGCGGCATTGTTGACGAGAATATCGATACCGCCGAACTCCTCATCCACCGCCTTCACCACGGCGTCGATCTCGGAAAGATCGGTGACATCCAGCTTCACGGCCTTGGCGGCAGGGCCGATGGCGGCGGCGGACGCCGTCGCGCGGGCGATATCGATGTCAGCGATGATGACCTTTGCGCCCTCAGCAGCGAAAGCCTGCGCGAAACCAAGGCCGATACCGCGGGCGGCGCCGGTGATCAGCGCGACCTTGTTCTTCAATCTCATGTCGATCTCCGTGATGCATGGCGGGGAATCTGGCCATGCCCGTTTGTTGTTAGATGCTTTTCCTCACTCGCCTCATTCCTGTGCTTGTCACAGGAATCCAGCCGACGCGCGTCTGCGCGGCGAGAGAGTCCTTCCAGCCCAAAGACTTGGGCTGACTGGATTCCTGTGACAGGCACAGGAATGAGGGAAGAACTGGCCCTTAATCCCCGCCCATGCCGCCCGCTGCCAAAAGGCGAACGGGCGGCACGCCGGGAGGACGCGGCTACTTGATGTAGCCCGCGCGGGTCATGTCACGTTCGACCTGCTTCTGCGCGCCTTCGAGCGCCGCATCGACGGTCTGCTGGCCGGAAAGGGCGGCCGCGATCTGCTGGCCGACAACCGTACCGATGGACTGGAATTCCGGTATGGCGACGAACTGCACGCCGGTATAGGGCACCGGATCCTTGGTCGGCTTGGACGGATCTGCCGACATGATCGCCTTCAGCACCGTATCCGCAAAGGGTGCGGCCTTCTTGTATTCCGGCAGCTCGTAGGTGGATTTGCGCGTGCCCGGCGGCACGGCCACCCAGCCTTCGCTTTCACCAACCGTCTTCACATAGGACTTCGAGGTCGCCCATTTGACGAAGGACTTGGCGGTTTCAAGCTTCTTCGTGCTGTTGGGAATGGCAAGGTTCCACGACCACGACCAGCTCGAACCGTTCGGCGTTACCTCGACCGGAGCACGGGTAAACGCGGTCTTGTCGGCGACCTGGCTCTGCTTGGGGTCATAAACGCGGCCCGCCGCCGAGGTGGCGTCGATCCACATGGCGCAGCGGCCGGATGAAAACAGCGTCTGGTTTTCGTTGAAGCCGTTGGCGGCCGCACCGGGCGGGCCGTAAGAGGTCATCAGCGCCACATAATCCGCAATCGCCTTTTTCCACGGCTCGCTCGTCAGCTGCGGTTTCCAGTCCATGTCGAACCAGCGGCCGCCATAGGTATTGATCATGGTGCCGAGGAAGGCCATGTTTTCGCCCCAGCCCGGCTTGCCGCGCAGGCATATGCCATATTGCTGTTTCGACTTGTCGGTCAGCTTGGCGGCGAAATCCTTGATCTGGTCGTAGGTCGGATTGTCAGGCATTTTCAGGCCGGCGGCGTCGAACAGGTCCTTGCGGTAAAGCGTGAACGAGCTTTCGGTGTAGAACGGCACGGCGTAAAGCTTGCCGTCCACCGTCAGGCCCTTTTTGATCGGGTCGAGCAGATCGGCATAGTCATAATCGTCGCCGAGATCGTCGACCGGCGCCAGCCAGCCCTGCTTGCCCCAGATCGGCGCTTCGTAACCGCCGATGGTCATGATGTCGAACTGGCCGCCATTGGTGGCGATATCGGTGGTGACACGTTCGCGCAGAACATTCTCTTCCAGCACGATCCAGTTGATCTTGTTGCCCGTTTCCTTCTCCCAGGCGCTGGAAAGCTTCTGCATGATGATCATGTCGCCATTATTCACGGTGGCGATGTTGATTTCTTCCGCCTGCGCCAGCCCGGCCAAAAGGCCCGCTCCCACCACAGACGACGACAGAATTCCAATGAATTTGCTCATGAGACCCGCTCCTCCTTTACGGATGTCCACGCATAACAATACATGCGTAAATTTTTTATCTCGCAAAACCACACCGATTGTCAACATCCAAAATAAATGATGGCGCCGCCATGCTGGCTCGAAATGTATACAATACTTTGTTTATAAAAACATATTTTTACGATCATTTATTATTTCACCTATTTCTCTTGCTGCATTGCAGCAGATTTTTCATCAATTAATATCTTGACGCGCGTAAACTTTAATTGATATTCGAAAAATCAACAGACCGAAATGCACCCGCCCGGCAGGACGGCAGCACACGCTTATGGAGGAAACGATGAGGCAGGCATCTGCACTGGCGCCGCAGACCCAGGGCCCGACCATCACGGCCGGGGAAATCCTCGTGGAGATCATGGCGACGACGGTGGGAAACGGCTTTCTCGAGCCGCAGACGCTGATCGGCCCTTTCCCGAGCGGCGCACCCGCCATCTTCATCGATCAGGTGGCGCGCTGCGGCGGAACCGCCGGCATCATCGCGGCAGTCGGTGACGATGATTTCGGCCGCCTCAATGTCGAAAGGCTGCGCCGTGACGGCGTCGACGTCTCGGCCATCGCCACTATTCCAGATCGCCCGACCGGCAGCGCCTTCGTGCGCTACCGCGAGAACGGCGCGCGCGACTTCGTTTTCAACATCGCCCATTCAGCGGCCAGTGAAACGCTGATGACGGTCGAGGCGCAGGCTCTCATCAAGAAGGCGGGCCATGTTCACGTCATGGGATCGGCCTTCGCGATAGCCGGCATTGGCGAAATCATTCTCGAAGCCATCAAGAGCGTCAAGGCACGCGGCGGCTCGGTCTCCTTCGATCCTAACATCCGCAAGGAACTGGCGCAGGGCGATGCCGGCCGCAGGCTGATCGACGATCTGCTTGCCGTCACCGATCTCCTGCTGCCGTCAGGCGAAGAACTTCAGGCAGCCTCCGGTCTGGACGATGAGGAAGCGGCGATAGAAAAGCTGCTCGCCTCCGGTGTCGGCGAAATCGTGCTGAAACGCGGTGCGAAGGGCGCAAGCCATTTCAGTCGCGCCCATGGGCGCATCGACGCCCCCGGCCTGAAGGTCACGGAAATCGATCCGACCGGTGCGGGCGACTGTTTCGGCGCAACCTACCTCACCTGCCGCCGCCTCGGCATGCACCCCGGACAGGCGCTCGCTTATGCCAACGCCTCCGGCGCCCACAACGTCATCCGGCGCGGCCCGATGGAGGGTGCTGCCAGCCTTGCCGAACTCGACGCCTTCATCGCCGCGCAATTGTCGGAGGAAGTCCCATGACCGCCATTCTGGAAAATCTAGCCGCCGCGCGCCGCGCCGGTAAACCTGCGGGCATCACGTCTGTCTGTTCGGCCCACCCCGTTGTCCTGCGCGCCGCAATCCGCCGCGCCGCCGCCAGCAAGACAGCTGTGCTGATCGAGGCGACCTGCAATCAGGTCAATCATCTCGGCGGTTATACCGGCATGACGCCGCTGGATTTTGTTGCCTTCGTCAACAGCATCGCCTCGGAAGAAGGGCTGCCCGCCGAACTGCTGATCTTCGGCGGCGATCATCTCGGCCCCAACCCCTGGCGCCGGGAAAAGGCCGAGGACGCGCTGACAAAAGCCGCCGTCATGGTCGAAGCCTATGTTTCAGCTGGTTTTCGCAAGATCCACCTCGATGCATCCATGGGCTGCGCCGGTGAACCGGCGGCTTTAGACGACGTGACGATTGCCAACCGCGCCGCGAAACTCGCAGCCGTCGCCGAAAAGGCCGCCACCGATGCCGGCCTGCCCAAACCGCTCTACATTCTCGGCACCGAAGTGCCGGTGCCCGGTGGTGCAGACCATGTGCTCGACACGGTTGCACCGACCGAACCACAGGCGGCGCGCAACACCATCGATCTGCACCGCGAAATATTCGCGCAGCACGGCCTTTCGCAAGCCTTCGAACGGGTTATCGCCTTCGTCGTACAGCCCGGCGTGGAATTCGGCAGCGACAATGTCGTCGCTTATGATCCGCAGGCAGCGCAGAGCCTGAGCGCCGTGCTGGACGGCGAACCGCAACTGGTCTTCGAAGCCCATTCGACCGATTACCAGACGGAGACAGCACTTACCGCACTCGTGCATGACGGATATCCGATCCTCAAAGTTGGCCCCGGCCTCACCTTCGCTTACCGGGAAGCGCTTTATGCACTGGACATGATCGCCTCCGAAATGGTCGGCACCTATGGCGACCGGCCGCTGGCGCGGACCATGGAAAAATTGATGTTAAGCGCACCGGGCGACTGGCAGGGCCATTACCATGGCGACGACATCACGCTCCGATTGCAGCGCCATTACAGCTACAGCGACCGCATCCGTTATTACTGGACGCGGCCGGAAGCGCTTGCAGCCGTTTCCGCCTTGCATAAGGCGCTGGATGGGAAGACAATTCCCGAAACCCTGCTGCGCCAGTATCTCGGTGAGTTGCCGCTCGCGGCAGTTGCGGGCAGGACGATGGAGGAGGTTCTGGTCGCGGCGGTGGATCAGGTGCTGGCGACCTACCATGCAGCGACGGGCGAAGCCCGCCACTAGAGCGGCTTTCCGTCCTTCCAGACGCACAAAGGACGCTCTAGCCCTTTTAATCTGCGCATCGTTACGCACGAAAATCGAATACGATTTTCTGCCCGATGCACCAAGACAATCGTTAAATCCGGCTGCACCGGCGGGCAACGCCGCGGCTATCGGTCAGGGAGGGGACTACCAATGGCAACCCGAAACACGAGCGGTCTTGCGCGGGTGATGCTAGCGCCATCGGTGCTGTTATTGCTGGTGTGGATGATCGTGCCTCTGGCGATGACCCTGTGGTTCTCGTTCCAGAACTACAATCTCCTCAACCCGACCAATGTCAGCTTTGCCGGTCTGTTCAATTACCAGTATTTCTACACCGACCCGGCCTTCTTCCAGTCGATCTGGAACACGCTTTTGATCGTCAGTGGCGTGCTGTTGATCACCGTCATCGGCGGCATCGCCATTGCGCTCTTGCTCGATAATGACATTTTCGGCCAGGGCATCGTCCGCATCATGATCATCTCGCCATTCTTCGTCATGCCGCCGGTGGCCGCATTGGTGTGGAAGAACATGATCATGCATCCCGGTTACGGCGTGCTCGCCGATCTCTCACGCTTCTTCGGTTTCCAGCCGGTCGACTGGTTTGCGCAGTTTCCGCTGCTGTCGATCATCATCATCGTCGCCTGGCAATGGCTGCCTTTCGCGACGCTGATCCTGCTCACGGCCCTGCAGTCGCTCGATGGCGAGCAGAAGGAAGCGGCCGAGATGGATGGCGCCAACTTCGTCAACCGCTTCGTCTATCTGACCCTGCCGCATCTGTCGCGCGCCATCACCGTCGTCATTTTGATCCAGACGATCTTCCTGCTTGGCGTCTACGCGGAAATCCTCGTCACCACCAATGGCGGGCCGGGTTATGCCTCGACCAACCTCGCCTTCCTCATCTATCGCACCGCACTTCTGGGCTACGACGTCGGCGGCGCATCGGCCGGCGGCATCATCGCCGTCATCCTCGCCAATATCGTCGCCATCTTCCTGATGCGCGCCGTCGGCAAGAACCTCGACCGGTAAAGGGGAAACATCATGGCCCGCAAGACAACCACTCGTGCGAAGATCGGCTTTTCCATCGCGGCCTGGGCCGTGGCGCTGCTGCTGTTCTTCCCGATCCTCTATGCCTTCCTCACCTCGCTCAAGACCGAGCCGGAGGCAATCGCCGGCTTCAGCCTCATTCCCTCGGGCACGCTTGAGAATTACGTGACGGTCCAGACCCAGCGCGATTACTTCAAGCCGTTCATGAACTCGGTGGTGCTGTCGCTCGGCTCGACGATCATCGCGCTGATCATCGCCATTCCCGCCGCCTGGGCCATGGCCTTCTCGCCGACCAAACGCACCAAGGACATTTTGATGTGGATGCTCTCCACCAAGATGATGCCGGCGGTGGCCGTTCTGGTGCCGATCTATCTGATCTTCCGCAATGCCGGCCTGCTCGATACCCGCATTGGGCTCACCGTCATGCTCACCTTCATCAACCTGCCGATCGTCGTGTGGATGCTCTACACCTATTTCCGGGAAATCCCCGGCGAGATTCTTGAGGCAGCCCGCATGGATGGCGCATCGCTGTGGAACGAGATCGTGCATGTGCTCACCCCGATGGCGGTGCCCGGCATTGCCTCGACGCTACTTTTGAACGTCATCCTTGCCTGGAACGAATCCTTCTGGACCATCCGGCTGACGACCACCAATGCAGCCCCGCTGACGGCCTTCATCGCCTCTTTCTCCTCGCCGCAGGGGCTGTTCTGGGCAAAACTCTCGGCCGCCTCGATGATGGCGATCGCCCCCATTCTCGTCATTGGCTGGTTCTCGCAGAAACAACTCGTGCGTGGCCTGACCTTTGGCGCCGTGAAATAAGGAACGACAAACATGGGCAGCATTTCCCTTCAGAACGTGTCCAAGCTCTTCGGTGAGGCGAAAGTCATCCCGTCGATCGACCTCGATATCAACGACGGCGAGTTCGTCGTCTTCGTCGGCCCCTCCGGCTGCGGCAAGTCGACGCTTCTGCGGCTGATCGCCGGGCTGGAAGACGTCTCCGGCGGCAAGATCGTCATCGACGGCAATGACGCCACCGAAAAGGCGCCGGCCGAGCGCGGCCTTGCCATGGTGTTCCAGTCCTATGCGCTTTATCCGCATATGAGTGTCAGGAACAACATCGCCTTCCCGCTGAAGATGGCCAAGCTCGACAAGGCGGTGATCGACAAAAAGGTCGAGGATGCCGCCCGGGTGCTGAACCTTACCGATTATCTCGAACGCCGGCCCTCGCAGCTGTCGGGCGGCCAGCGCCAGCGTGTCGCCATCGGCCGCGCCATCGTGCGCGAACCGAAAGCCTTCCTGTTCGATGAGCCGCTCTCCAACCTCGATGCGGCGCTGCGCGGCACCATGCGACTGGAAATCTCAGAACTGCACAACACGCTGAAGACGACGATGATCTACGTCACCCACGACCAGGTGGAAGCGATGACCATGGCCGACAAGATCGTTGTCCTCAACCGCGGCAATATCGAGCAGGTCGGCTCGCCGATGCAGCTTTACCGCACCCCCGCCAACCTCTTCGTCGCCGGCTTCATCGGCTCGCCGCGCATGAACCTCATCACCGGCGACTTCGCCCGCAGCAAGAACGCCGCCACCGCCGGCGTGCGACCGGAGCATCTGGCGCTGTCGAAAGAAAGCGGGCTGTGGCAGGGCAAGGTCACCGTCGCCGAACATCTCGGATCGGATACCTTCCTGCATCTCGAGGTGTCAGGTATCGGCCCGATTACCGCAAGGACCGATGGCGAGTTCGAATGCAGGCATGGCGATACCGTCTTTATCACCCCGGACGAGACAAAGATCCACAGGTTCGATGACAAGGGTGGGGCGATCTAGGTGCTGGCTTTCACAAGGTTTTTCATTCACAGCGGACCCGCAGGCGCGTGAATGGAAAATCTTGTGAAAGCTCACTTCCAGCCGGAGCCTCCACAATAGACGACCGAAGGGCAATCTGATGCCACGGTTGGCGCGTTTGCGAAGGTTCTCAACGTCTCCAGCTTTTCGTCGTTCCGGCTTTAGCCAAAATGACGGAGGGGGCATACAACGGCACAGGAAACCCTCCCGCCGAGTACTATGCCAAACCTCACGCCTCCCCGACCCTCACGCCACTCCTGTCGAAGACATGCAGCCTTTCCTGCGGGAAACCGACCCGCAGGGACTTGCCCGGCTGCAACAATGCCCGGTCCGACGAAAACAGCTTGAAGGGCAATCCATGCACGGTGAGGTGCAGGATGACGCCGAGGCCGGTCGGTTCGACGAGATCCACCGTCGCCTCAACGCTGCTTTCGGCGGGTGAGACGGTGACATGTTCCGGCCGGATGCCGAGCGTAACCGGCTCGCCATCGGCAAGCTTCACATCACGGCCGAGCGCCAGGCGCGTGCCGTCACCCAGCACGACGAAACTGCCGCCATTCTCCCGTTGCAGCCGTCCTTCGAGGAAATTCATGCCCGGCGAACCGATGAAACCGGCGACGAAAAGATTGGCGGGACGGTCGTAGAGATCAAGTGGCGCGCCGATCTGCTGCACGTGGCCGGCATTCATGGCGACGATACGCGAGGCGAGCGTCATGGCCTCGATCTGGTCATGGGTGACGTATACCGAGGTCGCGCCGAGATCGGCATGCATGCGCTTGATTTCGGCGCGCATCTGCTCGCGAAGCCGGGCATCGAGGTTGGAGAGCGGTTCATCGAATAGGAAGGCTTTCGGCTGGCGCACGATGGCGCGGCCCATGGCGACGCGCTGGCGCTGGCCGCCGGAGAGCGCCTTCGGGCGACGGGCGAGATAGGGATCGAGGCCGAGCTTTGCCGAAGCACCTGCCACCGCCGCCGCGATGGTTTCCTTGGTGCTGCGGCGCAGGCGCAGGCTATAGCTCATATTGTCGGCGACGCTCATATGCGGATAGAGCGCATAGGACTGGAAGACCATGGCGATGTCGCGATCCTTCGGCCGACGATCATTGACGCGTTCGCCGTCAATGGACAGGTCGCCGGATGTTATCTCTTCAAGCCCGGCGATCATGCGCAGCAGCGTCGATTTTCCGCAGCCGGATGGACCGACGAGGACGATGAACTCGCCATCCCTAATATCAAGATCGACGCCATGCAGCACGGCGAGATCGCCATAGGTCTTGCCGACATTCTTCAGCTCGATGGAAGCCATGGGATTATCCTTTCACCGCGCCAGCCGTCAGGCCCTGCACGAGATAACGTTGAATGAGCAGGAAGAAGAGGCAGGCCGGTATGAGCGCCAGAACGCCCGCCGCCATCATCTGCCCGAAATCCACGGAGAATTTTGAAACGAAGGTCAGAAGGCCGACCGGGAAAGTGGCGCTCTGGTTGCCGGAAATCAGCATCAGTGCAAACAGAAGCTCGCTCCACGCGGCGGTGAAGACGAAACCGAGCGTCGCAGCGATACCCGGCAACGTCAGCGGCAGGATGATCTGGCGGAAGGCCGTAAACCGGCTCGCCCCGTCGATCATCGCCGCCTCCTCCAGATCCTTCGGAATGCCGTCGAAGAAGGACTGCATGAGGAAGGTGGCGAAGGGCACGTTGAAGGCGGTGTAGACGATGACCAGACCCGTCAGGCTGTTGGTGAGGCCGAGCGGCGACAGCATCTTGAAGATCGGCGCGACCAGCATGACCAGTGGGAACATCTGGGTGATCAGCATCAGGGCGATGATCCAGTATTTGCCCTTGAAGCGGAATCGCGACAGGGCATAACCTGACAGCGAGGAGAGTACCGTAACGGCAAGCGCAGTTGAGCCGGCGACGATGACGCTGTTCTTAAAAAACGTCGGGAAAGCACTGTTTTCTATGACGAAACGATAGTGATCCCATGTTGCCCGCGATGGCCACATCCTGACGCCTTCGCTGTAAAGCAGGTCATTCGGCGTCACGGACACCTTGAGCAGCCAGAACAGCGGAAACAGCGCGAAGGCGATATAGGCGAGGATGGCGAGGCGATGCGCAAGGGTGAGAAATATCCTTGATGTCATCGGTCAATCCTTCTCGATCAGGCGCTGGCGCAAAAGCACGATCAGCATGGAATAGGCGAGCAGCAGCACCAGAAGCACCAGCGCAATGGCCGAGGCATAACCGAAATCCAGACGCCGGAAGGCCTGGGTGAAGATGTAGCTGGCGACGATCTGCGTGCGGTCGGCCGGCCCGCCATTGGTCATGACGATGATGAGATCGGCGAAATTGGCGATCCAGACGGTGCGCAACAGAATGGTGATGGCGATGGTGGGCGCCAGGAACGGCAGTGTGATGGAGGTGAAACGCTGCAGCGGGTTTGCCCCGTCAATTTCCGCCGCCTCGTAAAGATCGCGCGGGATAGCCTGAAGCGCGGCCAACAGGGTAATGGCGAAGAAGGGAATGCCCCACCAGACATTGGCGATGATCGGCCCCCACATGGCAAGCTGCGGATCGGCGAGAATATTGTTGGGTGCGGATAACAGCCCGAGCGACACCATCCAGTGTGGCAACGGCCCGATGACCGGGTTGAACAGCCATGCCCAGTTGAGGCCCGCGAGAAAGGTCGGCACCGCCCATGGCAGGAATACCAGCGCCTGCGCCAGCCCCCTGCCCGCAAAGGGTTTATCGAGCAGCAGCGCCAGAATGAGACCGAAGAAGAATTGCAGGAAAACCGAAGCGCCGGTCCACCACAGCGTATTTTTCAACGCCCGGTAAAAGGCCGTGTCCTGCGACAGAGCCTCAAGATGTTTCAGGCCAACGAAACCGCCGGAAAACGGATTGAGCAGCTGCACATCGCGAAAGGCATAAGACAGGCCAAGCACCAGCGGCACGAGCATGACGGCGACGATGAGCACCAGCACGGGCGCGCTGTAAAGCCACGGTTCGGCCCAATCAGCAAAGCGCCGCATCGCGGGCTTGCCAGCCGGTTTGCGCGCGGCCACCGGCCCGGCGCCATGGGCATAGGACATTGTATCGCTCCCTGATCGGACGACGGAACGGATGGGTTTCCAGCCTTTCGGCCGGCCGATCCGAAAAATTTCTATGAAAAGGCCTGTCGCAGCGAAGGCCGGCAAGACCCGCCGCACGGGCATTTGCGCCCGCGCAGCCGGTCAATGTCGTTACTTCGAGGCCAGGAACTTCTGCTGCGCCTTGGTCATGTAATCAGCCCATTGCTTGGCGAGGTCTTCCGGCGTGATATCGCCGAGCAACGCTTCCTGCGATGTCTTGATGACAAGCGAATCCTTGAAGAAGGCGAATTCCTCAAGATAGGTCGGCATCGTTGTCGGCACGGCGTTCTTGTCCGCCAGCTCGTCGAACCAGCCCTTGAACTGCTCGCTGGCATAGAAGGGGTCCTTCTCCGCCGACTTGTGCACCGGCAGCGCACCGGTCTTCTTGTTCCACTCGATATTGCCTTCCGGCCCTTCGAGCGTCTCGATCAGCTTCCAGGAAAGGTCCTTGTTTTCGGATTTCGACATCATCGACCAGCCTGCGAAACCAATCGTCGGGAAGGTCTTGCCATCAGGTCCCTTCGGCATGGTCATGACGCCGAAATCTTCCGGCTTCATGCGCTGGGCAATGGCGATAAGCGCATCCGGATCCTGATCGAGGAAGGCGCAGGTGCCGGAATAAAAGCCGGCAACGATTTCGTTGAAGCCCCAGTTGACGCTGTCCTTCGGCGCGTAACCGTTCTTGTAGAGGTCGATCACATAGGTCAGGCCCTTCACCCAGCCGGGGCTATCGAAGGTGGAGGTGCCGTCCTTGGTGAAGAACTCGTTCGAGCCTGCCATGGATGCGCCGAACATGACCCAGCCGTTGAGGCCACCCGGGCCGCCGCGAAGGCAATAACCGTATTTGCCGGGAAGTGCCGCGACCTTCTTGGAAGCATCGGCGAATTCGTCAAGCGTCTTCGGCGGCTCCTTCACGCCGGCTTCGGCCAGCAGTTTCTTGTTGTAGAACATGGCTCTCAGATAAAAGCCGTAGGGCAGCATATAGGCCGTGTCCTTCACGTCACGGCCGAGTTCCAGCGTGCGCTCGCTCAGGCCCGCGGTGTGTTCCCACTTTGCGAGATAAGGCTCGAGGCTTTCGAGCATGCCATTATTGGCGTAAAGCGACAGCCATGTGTCGGGCATTTCCATCACATCAGGCACATCACCGGCCGAGACCATGGTGGCGAATTTCTGGAAAGCTTCACTCCACGGCAGAGAGATGATTTCCACCTTGGTGCCGGGATTGGCCGCCTCGAATTTCGAGACGATGCCCTTCAGCGTTTCGGTGCGTTCCGGGCTGGTGATGACTTCCACCAGCTTGAGGGTCGTGTCCGCCAGCGCCGTTCCGGTCATCAGGGCGGTGAAGATTGCTGCTGTTACCAGTTTTTTCATGTCGTTCTCCCCTTTTTTGTCGTCAGTTTAAAAACACGTCAGGCGGCGGAGGCCGCCTTGATCGCGGGTTCGAGATCGTTCCAGAGGGCTTCCGTGCCCTCCAGCCCGACATGCAGGCGCACCGAACGCGCGCTGATGCCGAAGGTATGGGCGGAGTTTGGCTGCGCCTTCTGTTCGAGCACCACTTCGCCGGGGACGATGAGGCTTTCATGCCCGCCCCAGGAAACACCCAGTTTGAAAAGCTTGAGGCGGTCGGCAAAAGCGCGCACATCCACCCCGTCCTTGAAGATGAAGGAAAACAGGCCCGAGGTACCGTGAAGGCCGGGCGGCAGGCGGTTCGCCAGCCCCGGATGGCAGACCTTCTCCACCACATCCAGCGCCTGCAGGCGGGTTGCGATGTCCAGCGCCGAGGCCTGATGCGCCTTCATGCGCAGCGGCAGGGTGCGAAGCCCGCGAATGAGCAGCCAGGCATCGAAAGGCGACATCTTGCCGCCGAGATAGGGATAGGTCTCCGCCCGGATGCGGTCGATCATCGCCTTCGATCCCGCCACCACGCCGGAGACCACATCGCTGTGACCGCCGAGATATTTCGACGCCGAATGCACGACCAGATCGACGCCGAGCGAAATCGGCTGCTGGAAGACCGGGCTTGCCCAGGAATTGTCGATGACGGTGACGGCACCATGTCGCTTGCCGATGGCGGCGAGCGCGCCGACATCATGCGCTTCCATCACCCAGCTCGTCGGGCTTTCCATGTAGAACAGCTTCGCGCCGGGCATCGCCTTTTCAACCGCCGCTTCATCACGGCCGTCGACATAGACCACCTCGATATTCATGCGCTGCATGAAGGTGCCGAACAGGCGGAATGCATCGGGATAGACATGGCGCACGGCGACGATCCGGTCGCCTGGCGAAACGAAGGAGAGCACGGTGGAGGAAATGGCCGACATGCCGCTTGCAAAACCGAGCGCATCTTCGGCCCCTTCGAGCTTCGCCAGCATCTCCTCAAACAGCCGCACGGTGGGGTTCAGCCCGCGCGTATAGACCGGCCGCACCTTTTCGCCGCGATAGGTGGAAACCATTTCGTCATAGCTGGAAAAGGTGAAAAGCGAGGTCTGCACGATGGGCGGCACCACGGCCTCGAAGGCGTGGGCCTCGTCATGCGCAACGATAAATGAGGCGGGATCGAAGAGATCGTTGCCATGGTTCATTTCGACATGTCCTTGATATCCTCCTCGACGACGGCGAGGATTTTCAGTGTTTCTTCACGGGCGGTCTCCGCATCGCCGGCGGCGATGGCGTTGAACAGCGTGCGGTGAAAGGGGAAGGAGCGGCCGGCGAAATCCGGGCGGTCGAAGGGTTTCGACCAGAAACGTTCGAAACCTTCGCGCATCTGCTCCAGAAGCTGCTTGAACAGCGTATTGTGGGTGGCGTCGTAGATCGACAGATGGAAGGCAAGGTCGGCCTTGCCGGAGGTTCCCTCGGCGAGATGCACCCGCTCCATCTCATCGAGCCGCGCTTCCATCGTGGCGATGTCTTCCGGAGTGCGACGGCGCGCAGCGGCCATGGAAGCTTCCACCTCGATGCCGCGCCGTACTTCCAGCGTCATCAGCAGCGCATCACGCAGGCTTTCGGCATCGATGGAAATCGGCATATGCACGGTGGCGGCGGAAATCGGCTTCAGCAGATAATTGCCGCTGCCCTTGCGGCTGTCGATGACGCCGAGCGCCTGAAATTTACGGATAACTTCGCGAATGGTGGACCGCCCGACACCCAGCGCCGCCATCAGCTCCCGCTCGGCCGGCAGCCGCTCCCCGGCCTTCAGCCCGGCCCGCTCCACATAGTCGGAAAGCGCTGCCTCGACCTGGCGCACGCGGTCGCTCGGCGGAATAGGCTGCATCAGTTCCCGGCTGGACCTGTCCAAGACGTACCCTCTAAATTGGTCTGACATCTTACCATTTCAAAGGGCGGATCGATTGTCAACGGGCAACGCGAGACGTGCACCGGGAAGATCGCTGCCCATGCTCGTTCGTATTGGAGGTGCGGGGGGAAATTTCAGCGGATCGCAAAAAGGCGAAGATTGCCAGCACGACGTGGATGACAAAGGCCGAAAGCCTCTCTTTCGTCATGCTCGGGCCTGTCCCGAGCATCTGCTCCGTCTCGACTAAACGAGACGTGTGTGGATCCTCGGGACAGGCCCGAGCATGACGCCGCGTGCAGGGAAAGGTTCAACAAAAGGCAGAGGGTGGCCTTGAGCCACCCTCCTTTGATTCATTGAGTTCACGCAACTTACTGCGTCAGAACCGCTGCCTTGATGGTCTGGATATTGTGGTTGATCATGTCGATATAGGTCGCGGCCGGACCATCGGCGGTGGAAAGCGCGTCGGAATAGAGCGTGCCGCCAACCTTAAGGCCAGTTTCGCTGGCGATCTGGTCGATCAGTCGCTTGTCGGTGATGTTTTCGACGAAGATCGCCGATGCCTTGTCGTGTTTGACCTGATCCACGAGCTTGGCGACATCGGCAGCCGAAGCTTCGGATTCCGTCGAGATGCCCTCGGGCGCAAGGAAGTTCAGTCCATAGGCGTGCTCGAAATAACCGAAGGCATCATGCGAAGTGATGATGACGCGCTTTTCCGGCGGGATGGCGGCAATCTCGGTCTTCACCTTTTCATTCAGGGCGGCAAGCTTGGCGATATAGGCATCGGAATTGGCGGTGTATGTCGCGCAACCGGCCTTGTCGACTTCGCAAAATGCGCCGGCAATGTTCTTCACGTAGATTTCGGCGTTCTTGATCGACTGCCAGGCATGCGGGTCGAATTCACCGTGGTGATGGTGACCTTCATGGCCGTGGTCGTGATCATGGGCCTCTGCGGTCTCCTGGCTGTGGCCGGCTTCTCCCGCCTTGTGGTCGTGGCCTTCCTCTTCTTCCGCTTCCGGATGGGCATGGCCGGCCGGTTCTTCGGAAAGCTTCAGCGGTTCGACACCCTTGGTCAGTTCAACGACAGGCGCCTTGGTGCCGCTGGTGTCGATCAGCCGCTTCAGGAAGCCTTCAAATTCCAGGCCATTGACCAGCACGACGCCAGCCTTGCTGACGGCAACGGCATCGGCCGGACGTGGCTCATAAACATGCGCATCGCCATCCGGACCGACCAGCGTCGTGATCTCGACGCGGTCACCGCCGACATTTTTGGCGAAATCGGCGATGATCGAGAAGCTGGCCACGACCTTTAATTCGGCGGCGGACGCCTGGGCCATCAGGACCGGGGAGAGGGTAAGAAGGCTTGCGCAGGTGGCAAGACGGAAGGTTCTGAACATGAAGGTTCTCCTTTTTTCGAACGCTGTTTTCAGGCCGTTCTGTGGCGGCCGGAACCGAGAAGATCGCCGAGCACGCCGCGCGTGCCGACGAGAATGGAAAGCGCGTAGATGACGCCCGCGGACAGGATGATCGCCGGGCCTGAGGGCAGCGACGCGTGATAGGACAGGATGAGGCCGGCAAAGCAGGACACCATGCCGATGCCGATCGAGATGAAGCACATGGGCGCCACGCGGTTGGACCAGAAACGGCTGGCAGCGGCGGGCAACATCATCAGGCCCACCGAAAGCAGCGTTCCGAGCGCCTGAAAGCCGCCGACCAGATTGAGCACGACGATGGCAAGGAAGAGGAAATGCACCGGGCTGCCCCAGTTGCTGACCGAGCGCAGGAACAGGGGATCGAGGCATTCCGCCAGAAGCGCCCGCCAGAAAGTGATCATCACCACCAGCGTCACGATGCAGATGCCGCTGATGAGGCCAAGCGCCTCGTTGTTCAGCGCCAGAACGGTGCCGAACAACACATGCATGAGATCGACGCTGGAGCCGCGCCATGAAACGAGCAGCACGCCAAGCGCCAGTGAAATCAGATAAAAGGCGGCAAGCGAGGCATCTTCCTTCTGGACGGTGAAACGCGATACCGCGCCGGCGCCCAGCGCCACCATAAGGCCGACCACCAGCCCGCCGATCGTCATCGGCAGGATTTCCAGCCCGTAAAACAGAAAGCCGACGGCCGCTCCCGGCAGGATGGCGTGCGACATGGCATCGCCCGTAAGGCTCATGCGGCGCAGCATCAGGAACACCCCGACCGGCCCGCAGCTGATGGCAAGGATCAAGGCGCCGGCAAGCGCCCGCTGCATGAAGACATATTGAACAAAGGGTTCGATGAAGAAATCAGCCATGGGCATTCGAATTTGCGTGGGAGTGGAGGTGGGAATGGGATGACGCCGCCCGCGGCCCGACATCGAGCGCATGGGTCGTTGGCGTATTGGTCACCAGCGCATCGCCCGGCGCACACCACGGTGCATTTTCCTCCCATGCCTCGTGGAAATGCCGCGCTTGGCGCATGTTCTCCGGCTTCAGGACATCGGCTGTCGGGCCGAGGCCCACGAGACGTCGCGCGAGGAACAGGGTCTGGGGAAAATGCTGTCGCACCAGCTGATGGTCGTGGAGGACGGCGAGCACCGTGCGCCCTTCCGCAACCCATGCCTTGATCAGCACCAGAAGATCGGTGACGGTGCGCTCATCGACGGCATTGAAGGGTTCATCCAGCAGGATCAACTGCGCATCCTGCAACATGGCGCGGGCAAACAGGGCACGTTGCATCTGGCCGCCGGAAAGCGAGTCGATATTGCGTTTTTCAAAACCGGAAAGCCCGACCGCTTCCATCACCCGCCCCATCGCCGCTTTGTCTTGGGAACGGTGACGACCAAGCAGGCCGCGTTTCGGCCAGAGACCCAGCGCAACGAGATCGCGCACCTGAGCCGGGAACGACCGGTCGAGTTCCGACTGCTGCGGCAGATAGGCGACGGAAATGCCTGAACTGATCCGGCATTCACCACCGAGTGGTTTCAAGATACCGGCGATACCCTTCATCAGCGTCGATTTTCCCGAGCCATTGGCGCCGACAACCGCCGTGAGCGATCCCTTGGTGATATCGCCATCCAGATGATGCACGGCTGCGCGGCCGGCATATCCAAGCGTCAGATTTGTGAAGGTGAGGCACGGATCGCTCATCGATCCCTCCTGGGCGGGGTTTCATTCGATGGCCCTTGATATGTAATGTTATTACATTCGTCAAACGAATATGTAATGAAATAACATTAACTATCGGAAAAGGTGAACTGTGCTCCACACTCGGCGTCACCCTCGGGCTTGACCCGAGGGTCCATGGCCACACCGGTTGTGGATCCTCGGGTCGAGCCCGAGGATGACGTTGAGTGTGGAGAAGATGGCGCTTTTTACTTATCCGCGCGAGCAGCTGCCCGACCGACCCGGCACGCAATTTTTCTACCACCTGTTGACACAATGCATGCATGTAATGTTATTACGTTACATATCCAAAAACAATGTAGCAGTAAGCCGCATCGTTTTCAGATCGCCTGCGTGGCCGCCATGACGTCCACGCGACCGTTGCTATAAAACGAGGTCCCAATGTCGAAAAAACTCCCCGTCACCGTCCTCTCCGGCTTTTTAGGCGCTGGCAAGACCACCCTTCTCAACCACATCCTCGCCAATCGCGATGGCCTGCGCGTGGCGTTGATCGTCAACGATATGAGCGAAATCAATATCGATGCGGCGCTGGTGCGGGATGGCGGCGCCAATCTCTCGCGCACCGAGGAACAGCTGGTGGAAATGACCAATGGCTGCATCTGTTGCACACTGCGCGACGACCTCTTGACCGAGGTCCGTGCGCTCGCCGAACAGGGTCGCTTCGATTATCTGCTGATTGAATCCACCGGCATCGCCGAGCCGCTTCCCGTGGCCGCCACCTTCGATTTCCGTGACGAGAACGGCCGCAGCCTGTCGGATGTCGCGCAGCTGGATACGATGGTGACGGTGGTGGATGCCGCCAATCTCCTCAATGACTACGGTTCGTCCGATTTTCTTGCCGACCGGGGCGAAACGGCGGGTGATGGCGACAACCGCACCATCGTCGACCTTCTGGTCGAGCAGATCGAATTTGCCGATGTGGTCGTCCTCAACAAGATCGGCACCGCCACGCCGGAGGAGCGGGATGCGGCCCGCAAGATCATCGTCGGTCTGAACCCGGATGCGAAACTCATCGAGGCCGATTTCGGCAGGGTGGAACTGAAGGAGGTGCTCGGCACCGGTCGCTTCGATTTCGCCAGGGCCGAAGAACATCCCCTGTGGTTCAAGGAACTGCACGGCTTTAAGGACCACATTCCCGAAACCGAGGAATATGGCATCCGTTCCTTCGTTTACCGCGCCAAAAAGCCATTCGACCCCGTGCTGTTCCAGCGCTTTATCGATCGCGCCTGGCCGGGGGTGGTGCGCGCCAAGGGCTTCTTCTGGCTGGCGACGCGGCCGCGTTATGTCGGCGAGATCAGCCAGGCGGGCGCATTGGTCCGCACCGGCAAGATGGGCCTCTGGTGGTCCGCCGTGCCCAAGGAGCAATGGCCGCGTGAAAAACAGTTTCTCGACATGATGAAGCCCTATCTCGACCCGGTCTTTGGTGACAGGCGACAGGAAATCGTCTTCATCGGTTCCGATCCCATGAGCGAGGCCCGCATCCGCGCCCAGCTTGATGCCTGCCTGATCGACACCGATGCCTTCACGCCGGATGCGTGGCGACACCTGCCGGACCCCTTCGCCAACTGGGACAGACAGGCCGCTTAACCGGGCCGGGGCGACGCACTGGACATCCGGCGCCCCCTGCCCCTCACCCGACAAAAAAAGAGCCGCATTACGCGGCTCTTATCCGGAGGCCCGCACGGATGCGGGCCTTTTTGTTTGGCCGGGTTCTTATCCCTGCGACGCCTCGACCTGCGGCACCACACCACGGCGCGACGCCATGAGCGATGCGCCAAGAAGCGCTGCAATCGCCACAAAGACGAAGACCATCGTCGCCCCCTGCAGATCGATCAGCAGGCCGCCCAGAACCGCGCCGCTGGAAATGGCGATCTGGAAGGTGGTGAGCAGCAGCGCGCCGGCGCTTTCGGCCTCATCCGAAGCCACGCGGGTGATGAAGCTCTGCACACTGACCGGAAGCGCGCCGAAGGCAAAACCCCAGGAAGCGATGGCGACACCCGCAACGACGGGGGATGCGCCGGCAATCACCAGAATGGAGGCCGAAGCGGCAATCAGCGTGGCGGCGAAGGTCACCGCCCATGCCGTGTTCTTCTCGGCAAGGAAACCGCCGAACAGATTGCCGAAGAAGCCGCCGATGCCATAGACCAGAAGAACGAGGGAAATCGCTTCAACGCCGAGCTGCGGCACGTCTTCGAGGAACGGGCGAACATAGGTGAAGCCGGCGAAGTGACCCGCAACGATGAACAGCGTCGTCAGGAGGCCGATCCGGACCTGCGGCCGCTGCAACAGCCGGAACATGGTGGAGAGACCGGGTGCGCCGGCCGGTGGCAGAGACGGAATGGTGAGCAGCTGCACGGCAAGTGCGATGACACCGAGCACACCTGCAACCACGAAGGCAGAACGCCAGCCGAGCGTCGCGCCAATCCATGCGCCCACCGGTGCGGCACAGACGGTGGCGACCGAAACCCCCGTGAGGATGATGGCCATGGCGCGCGGCATCTTATCGAGCGGCACGAGTCTCAACGCCAGCGCCGCCGACATGGCCCAGAAACCGCCAAGGCCGATGCCGAGCAGAACGCGCGATGCGAACAGCATGAAAAGCCCGTTGGCAAAGGCGGCAAGCGTGCTGGAAATGATCAGCAGCGTGGTCAGCCCGAGAAGTGTCCAGCGGCGGTCGATGCCGCGTGTGCCGATGACGACGCCGGGGCCGGCAATCGCCGCAACCAGCGCAGTGACGGTGATGGATTGCCCGGCAATGCCGGAGCTGATGGCAAGATCTTCCGATAGCGGCGTCAGAAGGCTGACCGGCAGAAATTCCGCCGTCACCAGCCCGAAGACGCCGAGAGAAAGCGAAACCACGGCGGCCCACTTCGCATCCGGCTCTTTTCTGCGCGGCACATATTCGAGTTCGTTTATGGTCCGGTTATTCATGAAAATCTCCTGATGCGCATGGTCAGAATGCGCCCTGAAATGGAAAGGCAATAACGATGAAACCGCTGGGAGGCCGGTTCAGCGCCCGCAAATCGATGATCATAAGCTATGCGTGACATCCCGGCGTTTCCATGCTAGAAAATCCGTATTCCTTAACCAATCGTCCGAATTTGCGAGATGCCATGAATGATGCCCTGACGGAAATGCTGCGAGGTCTGAGGCTTGACGGCGTGGAATATGGCCGCTGCCGCATGGCCACCCCCTGGGCGACTGCCTTTCCCGAACAGGAAGCGGCGCGGTTTCATTTCATCGGTGTCGGCCAGGCGAAACTGCGAAAACCTTCCGGCGAATGGCTGATGCTGAAATGCGGCGATGCCGTGCTTTTGCCGCGCGGGCACGCCCATGTGCTTGCCAGCGGTGAGAATGTGACGCCCTCGCCCTTTGACCGTTTCGGCAAAAAGGAAGTCTGCCAGGGCATTTTCGACATGCAATGCGCCAGCGCCGGCGGCGATACCGTGGCCTTTACCGCTTCCATGCGTTTCAACATGGATAATCTGCACCCGCTGTTGCAGCTGATGCCGGATGTGATGTTGACCAGCGATCTGGCCAAAAGCGACCCGGCCATTCCCCACCTGCTGGAAGCCATGGCGCGCGAAGTGGAGCTGAACCGCGTCGGCGCCGGCGGCATTCTCGCAAGGCTTGCCGATGTGCTGACCGCGACCCTGATCCGCACCTGGGTGGAATATGGCTGCGGCGATTCCAGCGGCTGGCTGGCCGCCGTGCGCAATCCAGAACTCGGGCGGGTGCTGGCCGCCATCCATCTCAGCCCGGAAAAGGACTGGAGCGTGGAGGAGCTTGCCTCGCTGATGGGCGCATCCCGCTCCAGTTTCGCGGAACGTTTCACCCGCATAGTGGGTGAAAGCCCGGCCCGTTATGTGGTACGCGTGCGCATGCATCAGGCGCGGCTATGGCTGCGCGAAGGCATGCGCGTGACGCTGGCGGCGGAAAAGCTCGGTTACGATTCCGAAGCCTCCTTCAGCCGCGCCTTCAAACGGGTGCTCGGCGCGCCACCCAGCCAGTTCCGCCGGAAGGACGCGGCCGGGCTGGAGGATGCGGCTTAAAAGCTTCAGACAAAACGGGTAAGGATACTGTGTGAGAACAGATCCGCCTGAAGCGGAAGGGCGCCGTCCGGGGAGCATCCACCATGAGCATGGCCGACGACGCCCGTTTCTGGAACCGGTCAGCACGGAAATATGCGAAAGGCAGGATTTCAGACGAGGCTGGATATGCGCGCACGCTGGAGCGGACCCGCGCCCTGCTGAAACCCGACGACAGCATACTGGAACTGGGCTGCGGCACCGGGACAACGGCGATCCGGCTGGCAGGCGGCGTCAAAGACTATCTTGCGACGGATATTTCCGCCGCCATGATCGCAATCGCCGAGGAGAGAAAACAAGCCACCGGCTCTCTCCACAACCTCACCTTCAGCGTAACGACTGCGGAAGCGCTTGTGCCCGGCGACATGCAGTTCAACGCGGTGCTGGGTTTCAACTATCTTCATCTGGTCCGCGACCTGCCCGGCACGCTGCGGCACATTCACGCCCTGCTTGCCCCGCACGGCCTGTTCATTACCAAGACCCCTTGTGTCGGCGATATGAACCCGCTTATCCGCCTTGTCCTGCCAGCGATGCGGGCAATCGGCAAGGCGCCCTATGCCGGCGTGTTCAACGCCGCCGAGCTTGGCCGGCATATAAGCGCCAGTGGTTTCGACATTCTGGCAACGGAAATTCACGCAACGAAGGGCCATGACAACCGCCCTTACATCGTGGCGCGCAAGAGGTGAGTCGAGCCGCCCTCTCAGTGGAAATTGCGCGAAATGACCTTTATTCGCTCGACCGCATCGTCATCATGGTCGGCGGGCGGCGGACGTTTCCTGATGACGCGGTGATCATCCGGCGGCATGCCGTGATGAAACTCGTCACCACGCCCATGCGGCAGAGGAAAGGCGTGGTTGCGCTCGCCCACGCTTGCCAACGCCTCGGACAGATCGGTCAGCCGGTGGGCGACCAGATGCACCACCTCACCTTCCCGCTGGATCTTGCCGTAAATGCCGACCATGCCGGCGGACAGCACCACGCGGCGGTATTTTTCGAAGGTTTTGACCCACAGCACCGCATTGGCGATGCCCGTCTCGTCCTCCAGCGTCATGAAGATCACACCCTTTGCCGAGCCGGGGCGCTGGCGCACCAGCACCAGACCGGCCGTTTCCAGCCATGTGCCATCCCGAACGCGCACCGCCTCCGCACAGGTGACGATGCGGCGGCGGGAAAGATCGCGACGCAGGAAGGTCATGGGGTGCTCGCGCAGCGTCAGCCCCACATGGCCGTAATCCTGCACCACCTCGCCACCATCAGTCATGGGGCGGAGCGCAACGGAGGGTTCCTGAAGCTCTTCGATAACGGCATTTTCCCTGATGGCAGCGGCGGCGAAAAGCGGCAGCGGCTCATCCCGCAGGGCCTTGATGGCCCAGAGTGCCTCGCGCCTGAAAAGCGAAAGCGCCGGCAGAAAGGCATCGGCCTCCGCCAGACAGACAAGGGCGGCGGCCGGAACACCCGCCCTTCGCCACAGATCGTCAACGGAGGCAAAAGGCCGGTCCTGCCGGGCGGCGACAATTTTTGCAGCATGATCATTGGAAAGCCCCTTCACCATGCGCAGGCCAAGCCGCACGGCAAACCGCTCCTCACCCTTGCCATTCTTCTTGCCCGTAGGCTCCAGCGTGCAATCGAAACGGCTGTTATTGACGCAGACCGGGCGCACCTCGACGCCATGATCACGCGCATCACGCACGATCTGCGCCGGGGCGTAAAACCCCATCGGCTGCGAATTGAGAAGCGCGGTACAGAAAATATCGGGATGATGGCACTTCAGCCATGAAGAGGCGTAAGCAATCAGCGCGAAGGAAGCCGCATGGCTTTCCGGAAAACCATAACTGCCGAAACCTTCCAGCTGCTTGAAGATGCGTTCGGCAAATTCCTGCTCATAACCGCGCTCCACCATACCATCGATCAGATCCTGCCTGAATTTGGAAATGGTGCCGACATTCTTGAAGGTTGCCATGGCGCGGCGCAACTGATCCGCCTTGCCGGGTGAAAATCCGGCGCATTCGATGGCGACGCGCATAGCCTGTTCCTGAAACAGCGGCACGCCCAGTGTCTTGCCGAGCACGCCTCTCAGCTCCTCTTTGGGATAATGTTCCGCCTCTTTTTTGTCACGACGTCGCAAATATGGATGTACCATATCACCCTGAATGGGGCCGGGACGAACAATGGCGACCTGAATGACGAGGTCGTAGAATTTTGCGGGCTTCAGGCGTGGCAGCATCGACATCTGCGCCCGGCTTTCAATCTGGAAGGTGCCAAGCGTATCGGCCTTCTGGATCATTTTGAAGGTTGCCGCATCATCATCCGGCATGGAAGTGAGATCGTATTTCTCCCCATACCGCTCCTCCAGCATGTTGAAGCCGCGCTTCATGCAGGAAAGCATGCCAAGTGCCAGGCAATCCATCTTCATGAACTTCACGACATCGATATCGTCCTTGTCCCATTCGATGATCTGGCGATCATCCATGGCGGCGGGTTCGATCGGCACCAGCTCGTCCAGCCGGTCATGGGTCAGAACGAAGCCGCCCGGATGCTGGCTGTGATGGCGCGGTGTGCCGACAAGCTGGTTGGCCAGCTCGAAGGCGAGTTGCAGGCGGCGATCCTCCATATTGAGGTTCAGTTCCTTCACCTGCTTTTCACCCACCCCCTCGCTCCAGCGCCAGACCTGCGACGAGAGGAGTTTCGTCAAGTCTTCCGGCAGGCCCAGAACCTTGCCGACATCGCGCAACGCCCCACGCCCGCGATAACGGGTGACGACCGAACACAGTGCGGCCTTGTCGCGACCATAGGTATCATAAACCCACTGGATGACCTCCTCACGCCGCTGATGTTCGAAATCCACATCGATGTCAGGCGGTTCGCGCCGTTCTTCCGAAACGAAACGTTCAAACAGAAGATCGACCTTGAGGGGATCAATGGCGGTGATGCCGAGCACGTAGCAGACAACCGAATTGGCTGCCGAGCCGCGACCCTGGCAGAGAATATCCAATGAGCGCGCATGGCGAACAATGGCGTTCACCGTCAGGAAATAGGGGGCATATTCCAGCCTTCCGATCAGGCCAAGTTCATGATGCAGCGCCCTTTCCACCTTTTCCGGTGCACCATGCGGATAACGATCCGACACGGCATCCCAGACCATCTTCTCCAGCGCCTGCTGCGCCGTCAGCCCCGGCAGGGTGCGCTCCTCTGGATATTGATAGACCAGTTCCTTCAGCGAAAATTTGCAGCGTTTCGCAATTTCAAGGCTGCGGGAAAGCGCTTCAGGGTAACGGGCAAACAGCCGGTGCATCTCTTCCGGCGGTTTCATATAGCGGTCGGCGTGGCGCTCGCGGCGGAAACCGGCCTCATCGATGGTGCAATTGTGCCTTATGCAGGTGACGACATCCTGCAGCATGCGCCGCTCCGGCACATGAAACAGCACATCATTGGTGACAACAGTCGGTACACCTGCGACCTGCGCCATCTCTGACAGTTCGAAAAGCCGCATCTGGTCGTTGGGGCGTCTTCGGAGGCTGAGTGCCATATAGGCCCGGTCGGCAAAGGCGGCTTTGAGCCGCCGCAGGCGAAGCGCGCAGAGATCATCCGCGAGGTCAGCGAGCAACACGACGATCAGGCCTTCGCCATAGGCAACGAGATCATCCCATGCCAGCCGGCATTTGCCCTTGCCACCCCTTTTCTTGCCGACGGAAAGCAGCCGGCAGAGCCGCCCGTAAGCCGGACGATCCATGGGATAGGCAAGCACGGAAAGATCGTCATCCAGATCGAGCCGGCAGCCGATGATGAGGCGGATACCATGATTATTGGCGGCTTCGTAAGCGCGGGGAATGCCCGCAAGGCTGTTGCGGTCGACAATGCCCAGCGCCTCGATGCCGAGGCTTTTGGCCTGTTCGAAAAGCTCTTCACAGGAACTCGCTCCGCGCAGGAAGGAAAAATGCGTGGTCACCTGAAGCTCGGCATAATGCGGCGCGCTCATGCGAAAACCCCGTGGATGAACCAGCCCTGCGAGCCGGTTTCGGCATGTTCGCCATCACCGGAGCGGAAAATCCAGAAGCGTTCACCGCCTTCGTTTTCCACCATGAAATAATCGCGCACGGCGGCTTTTTCCCGGTCGCGTTTCCACCATTCCCCGAACACCCGCTCCGGCCCATCGGCGCGGCGCACATTGTGGCGCACGCCTTTCCAGAGGAAATAACGCGGCGGATGGTCCGGCAGCAGCGCCAGCGTCTCGATGGCTTCCGGCCTTGAAAAAAGCCTGACCGGGCGTGGCCAGTGGCCGGGCCAGCCAAGCGTATCATCAGGCGCAAGCGCCGCAACTGAAGCAAGGGAGCGTTCCGGCACATCGCTTGCCACCGCCGCATAACGATAGACCTTATGACCACGATTGAGGATGACATCGACCGTATCGGCGATGTCCGCACGGCCTTCCTCCAGAAGCGAGGAACGGGCCTGCGCGGCGACAAGCGGCTCGGCATGGGTGGCGGTCAAAACCATCATCTCGATGCCGAAGCCGGGATCGATGGTGTCGATACGATCAGTCAGAAGCCGGACAAGCTGTTTGACATCGCGCACCGGCCTGGACGTGCCGGCCCGTATGGCCTGCAGGCCGCTATCCACCCGGTGCAACACCAGATCGACCCGGCGCGCGCCGAGGCCGCGCCTTTCCAGCGCGGCGCAAAGGCCTATAACCAGCTTTTGGCTATAACGGGCAATCGTCTCCGCCGCAGCAATCGGCTCGGGAAATGCGCGCCGCACCTCCACCAGTTCAGCCACCCGCACCGGTTCGATGGGTTCGCCGATCTCCCCGAGCGCCTGGGAAAGACGGCGGACGAGTTCGGGGCCGAAACGCAGGGTCAGCGGCGCGCGCGGGGCTTCGGCAAGCTCGCCGATGCTGCGAAAACCGAGCACCTTCAGCCCGGAAACGATACGCTCCTCCAGCCGGAGCGCGGAAAGCGGCAAACCGCTGATCGCCGCACGCTGCCCGCCCGGCGGCACGATGCTGATCGCCTCACGGCTAAAACGCGCCAGCGCATGGGCCGCGCCCCAGCTATCGGCAATGGCGGCGCGGGCGGCAAAACCGGCGGCATGCAGGCGGTTGACCATGCCGCTCAGCATCAGCGTCTCATTGCCGTGCAGATGGTCCGCACCCGCCGTGTCCAGCACCAGCCCGTCCGGCGGGTCGGCGGCGACGATCGGGGCATAGATGCGCAGGAAATGAAATGCCAGCTGCTGCAGGGTGCGGGCATCATCAGCCGCATCCAGATCTTCAACGAGAAGACCCGGCACCAGCGCCTGCGCCTTGCTGACCGGCGTGCCCGGCCGGATGCCCGCCGCCTTTGCCGCCTTGTCGAGCGCCAGCACCAGCCGGCGGCTGCCCTGACGACCAATCATGACCAGCGGCTTTTCAACCGGCGGCGCGTCCTTGCCCGAAAGACGCCGGAAGCGATCCGTCGGCCATGTCGGCAGGTAGAGCGAGACGACCCTTTGCATCACAGGCTTCCACTTCAAATTCAGCACTTTCGCCGCCGCGACATCGCAAAAGCTCAAGCAACCAGCGCGGCCTGCCCACCCCCGGCACCGGCAGGGGTGATGAAGGCCGCACGGAAATGCGCCAGCGGGTCACCGCCGCCGTCGGCTCCCCGAACAGCGCCGCATCGGCTTGACGCCGGAAGCGGCGGATGGCGATGCCGGTAACCCCTGAGGTTTCCGCTGCCAGTTGCAGCCGCCGCGAGGCATTCATCGGCAGTTTCGCCAATTCGCCCATCACCGCGCCGAAACCATTGCAGCGCAAACCCTCCTCAAAACAGTCGAGCACGCCTTTCTCATCGCGGCATTCAACGATGATGAGCCGGTTCTGCGACAGGCCGGCCTGTGTCAGGCCCGGCATGAACAGATCCCGCCGGGTGACACACCACAAAACCTTGCCGGAAAGCCGTGCCGCCACACCGGCTGCAAACAACGCTGCCGCCGCACCATCGGCAGCGCCATTGCCGCCGCCGCTCACCTCATGCAGGCAACCGAGCTTCAGCCCGCCTCCCGGCAAGTGATGGTCGATGGCATCCACGCCGAAAGGCAGGCTCTCGTGCAGGCGATGAGGGCCGTTACCGATCCTTTCCAGCCTTTCACGCAGCTCTTCGACAACGAGCAACTGGTCCGCGCGCTTTTGCATGGCATGACGGTTTTCAATTCCGGATTTTTAATCTTACTGTTCTTGTTTTGTTCCTATTTCAGCAAAGAGTCAAGCAACAGGCTGCCGCTCATCAACAGTTTGCATGGGAAGAGAAGATTCAGCCCTTGCAGCGCTTCGTCCCGCCGTTAAAACGGAATTGTCCGCTCGCTGCCGTTCTTCTTACGAGAACCGATGCGCCACGGACATCAGGGTTTTGGAGGAAACCGCCGATGATCGCCAGCATTCTGATTGCCGTGGTTGCGGCCATCCACATTTACATCGTCATTCTGGAAACGCTGCTGTGGGAAAAACCAGCCGGACGCAAGGCCTTCGGCCTTTCAGCGGAGTTTGCCCGGCAGACAAAAGTGCTCGCCGCCAATCAGGGGCTTTATAACGGCTTTCTGGCGGCCGGGCTGATCTATGGGCTGGCGCAGGGCGATACCGGGCTGAGCTTCAAGGTCTTCTTCCTTATCTGCGTTCTGGTGGCCGGTATTTTCGGCGCCGTTACCGCCAATACCATGAAGATCCTGTTCATTCAGGCACTGCCCGCCCTTTTGGCGCTTGGCGCGCTCTGGATTGGAGTATGAACCGATGACCGCATGGAATGACAGCCGCGCCAAAGACGCCCTCAACCGGATTTTCCTGGCGGCAGTCGCAAGTGCCGATCCGGCAAAGGTGCTGCAACACCACCTTCCCTCCCCACCCGAAGGCCGCTGCGTGGTGGTTGGGGCCGGCAAAGCCTCGGCCGCCATGGCCGCAGCGCTCGAAGCGGCATGGCCGCATGTCGATCTTTCCGGCGTGGTGGTGACGCGTTACGGCCACGCTGTTCCGACCAGTCGCATCGAAATCATCGAGGCCTCGCATCCCGTGCCTGACGACAGGAGCGCGGAAGCAGCAAAACGCATTCTCGCCGCCGTTGTTGGCCTGACCGCCGACGACATGGTCATCGCGCTGATTTCCGGCGGTGGTTCGGCGCTGATGGTCGCCCCCGCCGAAGGCATGACGCTTGCGGACAAGATGGCCGTCAATCGTGCCCTTTTGGCCAGCGGTGCGACGATTTCCGAAATGAACGCCGTGCGCAAGCACCTCTCCCGCATCAAGGGCGGGCGGCTGGCGCTGGCCGCCAAACCGGCCAAGGTCGTATCGCTGCTGATTTCCGATGTACCGGGCGACGACCCCTCCGAGATCGCCTCCGGCCCGACGGTTGCCGATCCAAGCGACATTGAAACCGTGCGGGAAATCGTCTCGCGTTATGAGCTCGATCTTCCCGAAACCGTACGCAAGGTATTGGAAAAGGGCGAGGAGACACCGAAGGCCGGCGATATCGATGAGGATGTCAGGATGATCGCCGCCCCCTCGCTTGCCCTGCAGGCGGCGGCGGAAGAGGCGGTGAAGCTCGGCCTTACGCCGCTCATCCTCGGCGATTCCCTTGAAGGCGAATCCAGGGATGTCGGCGCCGTCATGGCCGGCATCGCCCTTTCCGCCAGCCGCAAGGGCCTGCCGGTCAAAGGCCCGGCCGTGCTGCTTTCCGGCGGCGAAACCACTGTCACGCTGAACAGGGGAGTTGGCGGCAAGGGACCGGCCGGCAAGGGCGGCCGCAATACGGAGTTCCTGCTGAGCCTTGCGCTGACGCTGAAGGGTGCAGACGGCATCTGGGCCATTGCGGGCGACAGCGACGGCATAGACGGCGTGGAGGATGCGGCGGGTGCCGTGGTGACACCGGATACGCTTGCCCGCATGCGGGCTGCCGGTTTCGATCCGCGCCAGTCGCTCGTAAACCACGACAGCTATACCGCTTTCAAAGGGGTCGGTGATCTCGTGGTGACGGGGCCGACGCTGACCAATGTGAATGATATCCGGGCGATTTTGATCGGCTGAAATCGGCAGCGTTCGAGGCCATCAGCTACGTCCATCCTCAGGCAAGACCATTTTGACTATATTCTCGGAGAGGTATAATCTGAGGGCATGTCCTTTGGAGCCTCAGCCATGCGTTCTGGAGTGCTCATAGCCGGGCTGATCATGGCCCTCATGCCCACCTTGGCGGATGCTCACAATTGCAAATGCCGAAATCGCGGCACCATGTTCGAACTCGGCCAGACATCCTGCCTGAAGGTTGATGGCGGCTCTTATCTCGCGCGCTGCGAGATGAAGCTCAACGTCTCGTCCTGGACCAAGGTGCAGGACGGCTGCCCTGTAACACAACGGATGCCGCAGCAGTCGACACGCATCAATTGATTGTCGTCTTATGCCCCTGCCCGAAGTGCAAATAGCGGCGCGTTCTGCCCTTCGACCATGATGGTGATGTCTTCAGCGGCCACGGGCTTCGAAAACAGGTAACCCTGCAACTCATCGCAGCCGCACAGATGCAGGATGGCGGCCTGTTCCTCGGTCTCGATGCCTTCCGCCGTCACCGGAATATCGAGCGATTTGGCCAGCGCCACGGTTGCCTGCAGCATTTCCAGCGACCTGCCGCCGTGTTCCAGCGCCATGACCAGCGAGCGGTCGATCTTCATCCGGTCGAACCCGAAGCGGCGCAGATATCCGACGCTTGCAAATCCAGCGCCGAAATCATCAAGCGCAATATGCAGGCCAAGCTGTTTCAGCTTGTCGATTGCAGCACTTGCCCGCTCCGGATGCTGGATGAAATAACCTTCCGTCATTTCCAAGCGCAACCTTTCGGATGGCGTCTGCGTGGCCGCGAGAATATCCGCCACATAACCGGAAAAGGCGGGATTGCGGAATTGCACCGGGGAAATGTTGACCGATAACTTGATGGACGGCCATTGCTGCGCCGTCTCGCAGGCCTTGTGCAGGACGAGAAGGCCGAGCCGGTCGATAAGGCCGCTGGTTTCGGCAGCGGCAATGAAGATATCCGGCGGCACGAAACCATATCCCGGCCGCTGCCAGCGGGCCAGCGCCTCCACCCCGGTGATGCAGCGCGTGGCAGCACTGACGACCGGCTGGTAGACCACCTGTATCTCGTCGTTGAGGATGGCGGAGCGAAGATCGGCTTCGAGCTGCAGCTTTTCCTCGCGCAGCGCATCCATCTTCAGCTCATAGGAAACGTAACGCCCGCGCCCGTTCTCCTTGGCCTGATACATGGCCATATCGGCACGGCGCAGCAATTCCTCGCCATTGATATCACCGGCACGGGAGACCGAAGTGCCGATGCTGCAGCCGATGCTCGCCACCCTTTCACCGATGCTGAAAGGTTCGGTGAAAAGTTCGAGCAGCGCCAGACACAGCTTACGGCCTTCCGACCAGACATCGTTGCCCTGAATGGCGATGGCGAATTCATCGCCGCCGAGCCGCGCCAGCACCGCGCCTTCCGGCATCAGCACCCGAAGCGCCGCCGCCACGCCCTTGATCAGCCGGTCACCGGCAGCATGGCCGTAGGAATCATTGATTTCCTTGAAACCGTCGAGATCGAGGTACAGCAGCTTGATATCGGTCTTGTCGTGACGGGCCTTGCCAACCATGCGGTTCAATTTGGCAAACAGGCCGGCGCGGTTGCTGAGCCCGCTCAGGCGGTCGCGCAGCGCCTCTTCCCTTGCCGCCGCCTCATCCGCCTTCAGCCGGTCAAGCGTGGCCGAACCGATGATGAGCAGCACCAGAAAGAACGTGCCGGCAATACCGAGTGCCGTGAAGACGATCGGCCTTGCCTCGCTGAAGCTGACATCGCCCGGCAGGTGCGAACGCCAGGCGAGCCGGGCCAGCACATTGCCCAGCGGATTGACGATATCCACATGGTTCTCCACCGGTCCATCGCCATATTGCAGTTCCAGGCCGTCGATGACGTAGTTGCGGGCAAGCTTGTCCACGGTCGCCTGCCGGAGATGGCGGGCGAAAATCAGATAGCGCCGCTCAGCGCCAACCGGTGGCAGAACGCCCGATTTGAGCCGCACCAGCGCCACACCGGCGGCGGCGATACCGTCTTCGGTCTTCACGAAACCCGTGACCTGCGAAGCAATGCCGGGACGCATGGCCTGCACGCGCTCAACCATCTCTCTCAGGCCACTACCAAAATAGATGTCATGCGCCCATTTGACCGGCTTGCCGTTCTGATAGGCCATGCGAATCCTGCCATCCTCATCGAGAATAACGGCGGTGTCGAAAAGCTCGTTGTTGACCGTCATGTCGCCGTAATTGCTGGCTACCCAGTCGAACCTGTCAGGCGCATAGACATATTCGGCGGCGTCGTCCCAGGCGGCGTAGTCATTCAGCGTAGCGCCAAGCTGCTCGCGGAAGGTGACCAGAGCGCCCGCCGTGGTCTCGCGTGAGCGGGCATTGTCAAGCAGGTTCGCCTTTTCCCGGACCTGGCTGAGGGCGGACAGCACCAGCGCGGTGACGATGAGAAGCACCAGCGCAAAGGTGGACAATACGATGCCGACGGCGGTTCTGCGCCCGACCGGCAAATATTCCCCAATGTTTCGCGGCGCAATCCGCATAAATTCCCCTTCGAAAGCATCATCTTGCGAAGGAAACATTCAAAAGCCGTTAAACGGCATTGTGACGCCGCCCCAAAAAGATACGGGTATAAAACGACAGTCTGGCCACGAAGCTGAAAAATCCTTCCCTAAAATGGCGGGGGTTTTTCATGAAAAACGGATTTCCCGCCCAAAGGAAAAGAAAAAACCTCCCCCGCGAACGGGAGAGGCCAGAACTTTTGCACTTGCGAACCGGATTACCAGGAGGGGATGACCGTGCCGTTGTACTTTTCCAGAATGAAGGCCTTCACTTCCGGGCTGTGGTAGGATTCCACCAGCGTCTTCACCCAGGGCTTGTCCTTGTCCTGCGCACGGACGGCGATGATGTTGGCGTAAGGGGACTTTTCGCTTTCGACGGCGATGGCGTCCTTCTTCGGGTTCAGGCCGGCAGCCGTCGCATAGTTGGTGTTGATGACCGAAGCGTCGGTGTCGTCAAGCGAACGCGGCAGCTGGGCGGCGTCAAGCTCGACGATCTGGATGTTCTTCGGGTTTTCGGTGATGTCGGCAGGCGTTACCTTCAGGCCGGCTTCTTCCTTGACCTTGAGAACGCCCTTGGAGGCGAGAACCAGAAGCGCACGGCCGCCATTGGTCGGGTCGTTCGGAATGCCGATGGTCGCGCCGTCCTTCAGCTCGTCAAGGTTCTTCACCTTCTTCGAATAAACGCCCATCGGGGTGGTGATGGTGGTGCCGACGCTGACGAGATCGAACTTGCGGTCAGCGATCTGGTTGTCGAGGTAAGGCTGGTGCTGGAAGGAATTGGCCTGCAACTCGCCATCGTTCAGCGCCTGGTTCGGCACGACATAGTCGGAGAATTCGATGATATCGATATCGAGGCCCTTGGCGGCTGCGATCTTCTTCACCTGTTCCATGATCTGCGCGTGCTCGGCGGGGGTGACGCCGATCTTGATGGTCTCGGCCAGCGCCTGACCGGCGGTGAAGAGAGCGGCGAGCGAAGCCGCGAGGATGAGTTTTTTCATGGGTGTCTCCTTGGGTTGTTATTATAAACGCAGTTAATTCTTGCGGGTCCGCTTGTCGAAGCTGCGCGCCAGCCGGTCGCCGGCGCTCTGCACCAGCTGCACCAGCACGATGAGCACCAGAACCACCGCCAGCATCACGTCGGGCATGAAGCGCTGGTAGCCATAGCGGATGCCGAGATCGCCCAGCCCGCCGCCGCCGACCGCGCCGACCATGGCCGAATAACCGATGAGGCTGACCAGGGTGAGCGTGAGCGCCAGCGTGATGCCGGGCTTGGCTTCGGCGAGCAGAACCTTGGTGACGATCTGCAGCGGGGTAGCGCCCATGGCGCGGGCAGCCTCGATGAGACCCTTGTCCACCTCGCGGATTGCCGCTTCCACCAGCCTTGCGATGAAGGGCACGGTCGCGACCGTCAGCGGCACGATGGCCGCATTGGTGCCGATCGACGTGCCGGCGACGAGACGGGTGAAGGGAATGATCGCCACCACCAGAATGATGAAGGGGGTGGAGCGCGCCGCATTCACGATGAGGCCGAGAATACGGTTGGTCATCGGGGCGGGAAACAGTTCGCCCTTGCCGCTGGTGGCGAGGAAAACGCCCATGGGCACGCCGATGATGGAGCCGACGATGCCGGCGACCGCGACCATGTGCATGGTCTGTAGCAGGCCCTTCAGCAGAAGGTTGAAGATCATATCAGGCGACATAACCGAGCACCTCCGTGTGAAGACCGGTTTCCGCATAAAAGCGGCCGGCGCGGGCCGTGACGTCAGCCGAAGCCGGATAGGAGACAACGAGCGAGCCAAAGGGTTCGCCGGAAATTTCCTCGATGGTGCCGGCGAGAATGTTCACGTCGGGGCCGATTTCAGCGACCAGACGGGCCGTCAGCGGCTGGAACGCCGTTTCGCCGAAGAAGACGAGACGCACCAGAACGCGATCGCCTTCCGCCGCCTGCGGCTTCAGACCCGAAGTGACCCAGTGCGGCAGCTTCACGCCGACCGAGGACGACAGCAGGCTGCGGGTCGTCTCGTGTTTCGGCGCGGTGAAGATATCGAAGGTCGTGCCTTCCTCGACGATCAGGCCCCTGTCGATGACAGCCACCTGCGAGGCGATGGTCTTTACCACTTCCATTTCGTGGGTGATGAGCAGCACGGTCAGGCCAAGTTCGGCATTGATGCGCTTGAGGAGTTCGAGAATGGATTGCGTCGTTTCCGGGTCAAGCGCCGAGGTCGCCTCGTCGGAGAGGAGCAGCTTCGGCTGGGTGGCGAGCGCGCGGGCAATGCCGACACGCTGCTTCTGGCCACCGGAAAGTTCGGCCGGATAACGCCTCGCCTTGTCGGAGAGCCCGACGAGATCAAGCAGCGGTCCAACGCGGGTCTCGATTTCCCTTTTGCCCATGCCTGATATTTCGAGCGGCAGCGCCACATTGTCGAAAGCGGTGCGCGACGACAAAAGGTTGAAGTGCTGGAAGATCATGCCGACCGAGCGGCGCAGCGTGCGCAGGCTCTTTTCATCCAGCGCCGCGACATCGACGCCATCGACGACCACACGGCCGGACGAGGGTTTTTCAAGGCCGTTGGCGAGGCGGATGAGCGTCGACTTGCCGGCACCGGAGCGGCCGATGATACCGGTGATGGAGCCTTTCGGCACGACATAATCGATACCGGCCAGAGCGGCAAAGCCGGGCTTGCCGCTCGTACCGCCGAATGTCTTGGTCACGCCTTCAAACGTGACCATCGGGTCGTTGACCGCCCGCTCCGGGGCCGCCTGTGGCCGGGTCGCGGGCGGTGCCGCGGATGATGGAAAACTCATTGTAAACTCTGGGAAAACGCGTGACGGATCGGGTCTCAAAAAATCCTGTTGCGGTACGAAACCGCTCTCTTCATGCAGCCTAGGGGCACATTCGATAACAGCTGATTTTCCGGGTCATTTCGTCAGGCTTTCACTCAGAAATGCCGGGGATCGGCAATTCGATGGCGCATACTTGCCCGCACGCGCCACCTTTTAACAGGGATGTTTTTTCAATTATCTGAAAAGAGAGAAAAAATCTACCGCAAAGCCGCCTTGGCGACCCTGCGGCAGTCAAGATTTCGCGACGATATGAAAATCACACGCGGCTGGTGAATTCCGCAAGCGGGCGGCGCACCTTTTTCAGGTTCACCAGCCAGTCGCCATCGGGCTGGCGATAACCCAGCGGCAGGATGGTAACGGAGCGTAGACCCTTTTCTCGCAGGCCCAGAATTTCATCGAGCTTCGCCGGATCAAAACCTTCCATCGGGGTGGAATCCACACCCTCGAAAGCGGCCTGCGCCACCGCCATGCCGAAACCGATATAGGCCTGACGGGCGGCATGTTCGAAATTCACCTGCTGGTCGCGCTGCGGATAGGAGGTAAGAAGCATCTGGCGATAGGCTTCCCAGCCTTCATTCTTGATGCCGCGTTCTTCATTGACCAGATCAAACATGTGGTTGATCCGCTCTTCGGTGTAGTTGTCCCACGCCGCAAATACCAGCAGATGCGAGCCTTCGGTCACCTGCGCCTGGTTCCAGGCGATTTCACGGATCTTTGCGCGCACGTCAGGATCGGTGACGACGATCACCTCGAAGGGCTGAAGACCGCTGGAGGTGGGCGCCAGCCGCGCCGCCTCGACAATGCGCGCGACCTTGTCTTCGGACACCGTCTTGGAAGGGTCCATTTTCTTGGTGGCATAACGCCAGTTGAGTTTTTCGATAAGCATGTTCGTTTTCCCTTGGGAGGACCAGCCCGCCCTGCCCCTTGGGCGACAGAACGGGCGCTACGCTTCGTAGCCTGTCTGACATAGGCGACGGGCTGGCGGGCACAAGCAGGCACCGCGGGGTAACCGATAAAAAAGTTTGGAAAACTGATAATAAGGAGAGAGAACTTTTTACGGGGAGGCTTCGCGTCCTCGCCTGTCAGGGGTGCGACAGGTGAATTTCACGCGCCTGCCAGCCTCCCCACCCTCATTCCTGTGCTTGTCACAGGAATCCAGCCGGCGCGTGTCTGCGCGACGGAGAGACTCCTTTCAGCCCAAGGACTTGGGCTGGCTGGATCCCTGTGACGAGCACAGGGATGAGGGCGAAAGCCTCACCCCTTCGCCACACCATGGTTGCCCTTCGGGAAACCCGAAGCCAGCGCGCTGTACCATTTGCCGCTGTTCTTCAAAGTACGCACCTGCGTGTCATAATCCACATGCACGAGGCCGAAGCGCATGCGATAACCTTCGGCCCATTCGAAATTATCCATCAGGCTCCAGGCGAAATAACCGCGCATCGGGTAACCGTCACGAATGAGATCGGCGACGATGCCGAGGTGTTCGGCGTAATAATCAAGCCGCGGCTGATCATTCACCTCGCCGTTTTCTATGCCCATATTATAGCAGGCGCCGTTTTCGGTGATGTAGCACTCCGGCAGGTCGTAACGCTTGTAGAGGGTCTCGACCAGCGACTGCAGCGCCGGCGCGTAAACCTCCCAGCCGATATCGGTCTCCACATCACTGACGGCGGGAGCCGGTGTGGTGGCGGGGAATTCCGCACCCGGCATCGCATCGTGCGCAACCCGCATTGGCGTGTAATAATTCAGGCCCCACCAGTCCAGCTTTTGGCTGATGATGGCGAGGTCTTCCGCCTCCACGACAGGCATGCGATCGCCCAGCGCTTCCATCATCTCAGCCGGATATTCACCCTTGAAAACCGGATCGAAAAACGCGCCGTTGTGGAACTGGAATGCCCGTTCGGCCGCTCTTAGATCAGCTTCGCTGTCGGAAGCGGGAATGACGGAATGGGCGTTCAGCACCAGCCCCACCGGCACCCTGGGCGCGACATGGCGGGAGGCCTCCACGCCGAAACCATGGGCGAGATTGATGTGGTGCATGGCGGCAAGGGCCGCCTCCATGTTGCGTTCGCCCGGCGCATGAATGCCGTAGAGATGGCTGAGCCACACCGCGCACCAGGGTTCGTTGAAGGTCGCCACCGCATCCAGCCGGTCGCCGAGGCGGGCCATGACGGTCTTGGCATATCGCTGGAAGGCATGGGCGGTGGAACGCGACGCCCAGCCGCCGTCGCCCATCAGCGTCAGCGGCAAATCCCAATGGTAAAGAGTCGCATAAGTCTTGATGCCGCGCGCCTTGCAGCCATCGACGAGCCGGTCGTAAAAATCGAGCCCCTTCTCATTGATCGGCCCGAAACCGTCAGGAATGATGCGCGGCCAGGCAATGGAGAAACGATAGGCCTCGACACCCATCTCCTTGATGAGATCGAGGTCTTCTTCCCATCGATTATAATGGTCGCAGGCGATATCGCCATTGTGCCGCCCGAAGACATGGCCCGGCATGTTGCAGAAGGCATCCCAGATGGAGGGCTTGCGGCCATCCGCTTTGGTGGAGCCTTCGATCTGGAAGGATGCGGTTGCCACACCGAACAGGAAATCGCCGGGAAAACGGGCTGCAAGCGCTTTGGGATCGGTCATCGGAGAGGCCTTCTCATATCCATCGAGCGTGAAAAGATGAACAGCGGTTTAGACCAAGTCGGTCAGGAGGTACAGCCGGAGCCGCGGAAATCTACAACGTTTCAGAATGGGAGGTTAACAAGTCCAAAGCGCTTTACGCACGGAAATTCACCGCGGCGGCAAGGCAGCGGGGCGAGACATCGGTCCGGCAAATGCGGATAGGATGAAAGTGTGGTGAAAGTCGTGCATTTGCCGGACCGCGTCTTGCTGGCCGTGATGATGGCCCTTTTCGGTCAGGGTATTTTCACGGCACCTATCGGATCGGTCCCTCCCCGCTTCTGGCATTGCGGGGCGCCTTTCCGAAACATGGTCTGCCAGAACCACGCTTGTCGATGCCGGCCACCGGTTCGCGAAGGACGCCGCGCGTATCGCCCTGCCGTTCCGGTTGCGGGAACAATGATGCGGCCGAAAGAGGCGATGGGGAAAAGCGGGGAGCAATTTTGCGGCAAGTGATTGGGCGAAAAGAGCCGGCGGCGGAAAATCATCCGCCGCCGGCCTGTGTTATTCGAGCAATGCGTGGCGGTCACGCCGCTTGCGGCGCAAGACTGGCCGAGCCAGGCTTTCTGAGCAGCAGCACCGAGACGGCGGCAATCATGCACATCAGGCCGGCAATCTGCAGCGCGGGCATATAGGTGTCGAAGTCGCTCTTGAAGAAACCCGCGCCGAAGGCGGCAGTGGCGGCGCCCAGCTGATGGCCGGCAAAGACCCAGCCGAATACCAGCCCCGCCTTTTCGCGGCCGAAATTCTCTGCGGCGAGCTTCACGGTTGGCGGCACGGTCGCCACCCAGTCCAGCCCGTAAAATACGGCAAAGACCGAAAGCTCCACGAAGCTGAATCCGGAAAAGGAGAGATAAAGCAGGGACAGGCCACGCAGACCGTAAAACCAGAACAGCAGGAAACGGTTATCGAAACGGTCGGAAAGCCAGCCGGCAAAGATGGTGCCGAAGAAATCGAAAATGCCGATCACCGCCAGCGTGCCCGCCGCCGTGACGGCGGCCATGCCGAAATCACCGCAGATCGAAATCCAGTGGGTCTGGATAAGGCCGTTGGTGGAAAGCCCGCAGACGAAGAAAGTACCGAACAGCACCCAGAAAACCGGGTTTCCGGAAACGCTTTTCAACGTCAGAATCGGCGATACCAGCGTTGCGAGGAATTTGTGATCCTGCTTTGGCGGGTGCACCACAACCGTCTCGCCATAGGCCGGCAGGCCGAGATCGGCGGGATGATCGCGCATCAGCAGCAGCACGAGCACCATCGCGACCGCAATCACCGCAACCGTCATCGTCAGGGCCATCCGCCAGCCATAAGCTTCGGTCAACGCGGCGAGCAGAGGCAGGAAAACCAGCTGGCCGGTGGCGTTGCTCGCCGTCATCAGGCCGATCACCAGTCCCCGCCGCTTGGAAAACCAGCGTGTCGCAACCGTCGCCCCGAGCACCAGCGCCGTCATGCCGGTGCCGACCCCGATCACCACACCCCACAGCAGCAGCAATTGCCAGACCTCAGTCATGAAGAACGAAAAGACGATGCCGCCCATGATCAGGGCAAGCGCCGTCGACACCACCTGCCGGATGCCGAAATGGTTCATGAAGGCGGCGGCAAAAGGCCCGAGCAGGCCGAAAAGCACCAGCCTGACGGCCATGGCGGAGGAGATATCGGCGATATCCCAGCCGAATTCCTGATGCAGCGGCTGGATCATCACCCCCGCAGAGCCCATGGCGCCGGCGGTGGCCAGCATGGTCAGAAAGGTGGTGGCGGCGACAAGCCAGCCATAATGCAGGTTTCTGCCGGCCATCCAGCTGGCAAGGCGTGTGGAGAGCATGTTCAAGGTCCCTTTCCAGCGGCCTTCGGCCGAATCTTGCGGGTACATACCCGATTTTACGGGCAGATACCCGCTTCATGATCAAAAAATTACAGGGCGGCGAGCAATTCCTGCAATTGCGCGGTCTTTTCGGGCCCCAGCCGGGCCTCGATCTCGTCCTGAACGCCGTCCCAGAGCGGCGCGCCCGTCTTCAGGATCGCCTGCCCCTCGTCCGTCACGGTCAGCACCGCTTCCCGCTGGTCCTCGCCGTGGCCGATCGCCACCAGCCCCATGCGCGCCAACACCTTGGCGTTGCGACCGACGGTGGAACGATCCAGCTCCACCCGGAAAGCAAGATCAGTGAGCGACACCGGCGCGGTGCGATTGATGTTTCGCAACAGGCTGAACTGGCCGATATTGACGCCAAGCGGCGCCAGCGCCTCGTCATAATAGGACGAGACCTTGCGGGATGCTTTGCGCAACAGAATGCAGTGGCAGCTATTGTTTGGCATTTGTCTGGGTATATACCCGCAAATCCCCAAGGGCAAGAGGCGTTCGGGAAAATTATCGGCGGGGAAAGGGGTCGTGCCTCATGAACCATGTGATGGAAACAACAAGCACCAGCTTCTTGACGGAGCGACCGCTGGCAAAGCCGTGGCAGCTCTCCTGCGACATACCGAACTTGTCCCATTGCTGTCCGGTTCAAATTTCTGGACAAGCCACCAGACTCTCATTCGAATAGGCTTTCAGGATTTTCGCCTTAACCGGACACGAAAGCAGAGCGGCGTCGTCCGATGAGAAGGAAAGTCATGCCAATTGCGCCGACGTCATCCTCGGGCCTGTCCCGAGGATCTGCCAACGTATTGATTTTATTCGGCGTGGTTAGATCCTCGGCACAAGGCCGAGGATGACGTCAGAGTTGGCTGCTAGCCTGGTCAGCAGACTAGAAGCCGGCCTTTCAGCCGAGGGAAATGGCTTCAATTCGCCTCAGGCCGAAAGCCGGCGGCCATTTGCCACCAAAAGACCGGCAGCGCCTTCCAGCCATCCGGCTTTCAGCTCCAGCGCCAGGAAACGGCTGCGCTCGAACGGGCCGGGCATGATCAGGTGCTGCGCCTTGTTGGCAAAAAAGCCGAAGCGCTCGTAATAGGGCGCATCGCCGACCAGAAGGATGGCACCATGGCCGCGTCTGGTGGCTTCGGCGATCGCCGCGCGCATCAGCGCCGAGCCGATGCCCTTGCCCTCATGGGCGGCATCGACGGCCAGCGGGCCGAGCAGCAGCGCATCGACGGCGCGGCCTTCGCGCGAAATGCCGGCTTCGACATTCCACAGGCGTACCGTGGCGATGACATGGCCGTCCTCATCACGGGCGACCAGCGCCAGGCCTTCGGCCGGAACGCGGCCGGCGCGCAGCTTCTCGGAAGACTTGCGGCGGCGACCGGCGCCCATGGCGCGGTCCAGCAGGTTCTCACGGGCAACGACATCGCCCGGATTTTCCTGATCGACATGAAATGTCTGCGGTGTAAAAAATGCGCGTACCGAATTCAAAAGAGCGGCCATCCTTGGCCTCCCGTCACACAACCGCCCACACGCGGCCCTTGATGAAAAATGGTGGAGCCGTTCCGGCCCGCCGACACGCTTTCCTCGGCTGGAAGAGGATCAGCAAGCAGGGATTTGCGCAACAGCACAATCGGCAGGGCCGGAACGGAAGCTTGGTCGAGACACCGCCCTTTTCAGCGGACGGCGTTCGGACTTTCAATCAGCATCGGATTTCCCGAAAAGCGCGTACGCCTTTCGGTTGGATGCCTTAGATGACGTAGGCCTTCAGCGGCTCGAAGCCATTAAAGGCAACTGCCGAATAGGTCGTCGTGTAGGCGCCTGTGCCTTCGATCAGAACTTCGTCGCCGATGGTCAGCGAGACCGGCAGCGGGTACATGTTCTTTTCATACAGCACGTCGGCGCTGTCGCAGGTCGGGCCGGCCAGAATGCAGGGCTGCATCTCGTCCTGATCACGCTCGGTGCGGATCGGGTAACGGATAGCCTCATCCATGGTCTCGGCGAGACCGCCGAACTTGCCGATGTCGAGGAACACCCAGCGGTGGTTGTCATTGTCGGACTTCTTCGACACCAGAACAACTTCCGCCTTGATGACGCCCGCATTGCCAACCATGCCGCGGCCCGGCTCGATGATCGTCTTCGGGATCTGGTTGCCGAAGTGCTTGCGCAGCGCCGTGTCGATCGCCTGGCCGTATTCTTCAGCGGCAGGAACGTCGCGCAGGTACTTGGTCGGGAAACCACCGCCCATATTGACCATCTGCAGGTGAATGCCCTGCTTGGAAAGCGAAGCGAAGACGCGCTTTGCATCGGCAAGTGCTGCATCCCATGCGTCGAGGTTCATCATCTGCGAACCGACATGGAAAGACACGCCGTAGGATTCGAGACCCATCTGATGCGCATAGACCAGAACGTCGACGGCCATCTGCGGCACGCAGCCGAACTTGCGCGACAGCGGCCATTCAGCGCCTTCGCCATCCGTCAGAACGCGGCAGAACACGCGGGCGCCGGGGGCGGCACGGGCAACCTTCTCGACTTCCTCATGGCTGTCCACGGCGAAGAGATCGATGCCGAGCGCGTAAGCGCGGGCGACATCGCGTTCCTTCTTGATGGTGTTGCCGAAGGAGATACGGTCGGCCGTTGCACCGGCATCGAGTGCCATCTGGATTTCAGCCACGGAGGCGCAATCGAAGCTGGAGCCGAGCGAAGCGAGCAGCTTCAGGATTTCCGGAGCCGGGTTTGCCTTGACGGCATAATAGATCGCGCTGTTCGGCAGGGAATGCCGGAACGCGTTGAAATTGTCGCGCACGACGTCGAGATCAACCACAAGGCAAGGGCCTTCGGGACGTCGGGTCTTGATGAAGTCGAGAATGCGTGCAGTCGTCATCGATATATTCCCTATAAAACCGACTCCGGAAAAATCCGGAGGACAAAGGACGCTCGAGATATGCATTCGAATCAGCCGGTGGAGGCGCAGAATCGATAGCATACGCTCAAGGCGTGAATATGAACGATGCCCTGCCAGAGCATCATTCGGCTTTGTCTGCCATCGATTGGAGGGATTGACCCGACCGCACTTCAGGCAATGATGGTGTGCCTCTTCAGTACCCCGGCTGATGGAAAGCCGGCAGAGAACCAGAAAGGCCCGCACCGTCGTTGCTTCATATGTCCTCGCATTTCCCGGTTGGCCGGAATAGCGACTGGAGGGGTTAGTTCCAGGTACCTTACCTAAATCCTCACCACATCGAGGACTCGGCGGACACACATGGGCACGTGCGACTTTGGGCAGCACGGGAGATAAGAATATTCGCAGTCATAATCAAGAGGTTTTTTTCACCATTTAGCGGATTTTTTCAGCAATGAATTTAGGGTTGAACAGTCGCCCTTCAGCGTTCAATTATATGGAACGAACCGGAGGATTTCCATGGACACGCTGACCCGCATCCGCGCCTTTATCGATGTCGTCGAGGCGGAGGGTTTTTCCGCCGCCGCGCGCAAGACCGGGCGCTCCAAGGCGCTTCTGTCCAAATATGTGCGGGAACTGGAGGATGATCTCGGCGCATTGCTCCTCAACCGCACGACAAGGCAGTTCTCGCTGACCGAGGCCGGGCACACCTATTACCGCACCGCTTCCGACATTCTGAAGGAGATCGACAACCTCGCCGATCTGGTGCGCGAGAAGAATGCCGATCTGAAGGGCAAGCTCAGGATTTCGGTTCCGCGCACCTTCATCGACGCCGATGTCGGCCAGAGCCTGATCGATTTCGCCAAGGAAAACCCTGAACTGTCGCTGGAAATCGTCGCCGAAGATCGATTCGTTGATCTGATCGAAGAGGGTTTCGACCTTGCCGTCCGGATAACCCGGCTCGAGGATTCGGGCCTCATCGCCCGCAAGCTTTCCGATTTCCGCGTCTATGCGGTGGCGACGGCGGATTTCGTGGCCCAGCATGGGCCGCTCAACGGGCCGCAGGATTTTTCCCGCGTTCCCTTCATCATCGACACCAATACGCGTTTTCACAATACGGTGCGATATCTGGAGCCGGATGGCGGCTCGAACTCAGTCACGATCAGCGGGCCGATCGAGGTCAACAGCCCGCAGGCAACGCTGCGCGCCGCCCGCGCCGGCCTCGGCATCGCCATGGTGCCGGATTTCATCGCCCGGCCCTATATCCAGTCCGGCGAGCTGGTGACGCTGTTCGACGATTATATTTCCAAGGACCGCGGCATTTATGCGGTCTATCCGCATCGCCGTTACCTGCCGGCCAAGGTGCGCAGCTTCGTGGATTATCTTTCCGCGTGGTTCAGGAAGAATGGGTGAGGACGCGGGCGTTTTAGCCGCAGACAGCCATCTTCTCCGTCATCCTCGGGCTTGACCCGAGGATCCATGTTTCGGCAGGCGGTGGATCCTCGGGTCAAGCCCGAGGATGACGTTGCGTATGAGGGAATGTTTGCTTCATTCCTCTTCGCGCGTTGAGAAAAAGGTTTCCACCCATCACCACGCCCGCCTTTCAGCGGGCGTTGCATGGCCGGAACCCGCGTATCAGAACGGCGAATCCGGGAAGTAGAACTGCTCGGCATTCTCCTTGGTGATCAGGGTCGCGTCGAGAATATAGTTGCCGGCAACCGGCACCTGATCGTAAAAATGTCCGGCCGTCAGCTGCATGGCTGTCGCCACCATCGCCGGCGGATAGAGCACGTCGACCGGCACCAGCTTGTCGCCATCCATGACCTTCTTGATCATGTCCTTGGAGCCGGCACCCGCAACGATATACTGGATATCGGTGCGTTTCGCCTGCTGAATCGCTTCCAGCACGCCGATCGCCATGTCGTCATCCTGGCACCAGACCACATCGATCTTCTTGTATTTGGTCAGATAGTCCTGCATCACGCGGAAGGCGTCGTCGCGGTTCCAGTTGCCGTATTGGCGGTCGAGAACCTTGACGTTCGAGCCGGCGATGCCCTTGTCGAAACCATCCTGGCGCTGCTGGTCGATGGGGATCGGCAGGCCGCGAATGACCACCACTTCCGCATCCGGCGTGGTTTTCTTGATGTATTCGCCCGCCACCTGGCCAAGCGCCGGGTTGTTGCCGGCGACATAGAGATCGCGGATGGAATTATCGTTGACGCTCGGCGCGCGGTCCACCAGCGCGACGAAGGTGCCCTTGTCCTTGATCTCCTTGATGGCGTTGACCAGTGGATCGGGATCGGAGGGCAGCACGACCAGCGCGTCCAGCCCCTGAACGGCCAGATCCTGAAGCGCGTTAGCCTGATTGGCGGCGTCCGGCGATGTCTTGACGATCACATTGAGCCCCGGATGCTCCTGCATCAAAAGCTTCGCCACCCGCTCGGCATGGTAGACGACACCCGCCGTCCAGCCGTGATCGGCCGCCGGAATGGATACGCCGATGGTGACCTTCTTGTCCTGCGCATGGGCCGAGCCCGCCAGCACCGCAGCCAGCGCGGCAAAGGCCACGCCGATGAATTTTCTACGCATAGTCTCTTTCCTCCCAAGACCGGGGCGTTCCTCCTTCAACCGCACCTGCCCCATGGCGCGGCGTGATACGTCACCTGCGGCTGAGCGAGCGCTGCACCAGCATGGCGATGATGATGATGGCCCCCTGAATGGCGCCGATCAGATATTCGCTGACGAAGTTCGACAGGATCATGATGTTGCCGACGATCTCCAGAATGAAGGCGCCGCAGATCGTGCCCCAGATGCGCCCCACCCCGCCGCGCAGCGCCGTGCCGCCGACAACGACGGCGGTGATGGCCTGCAGCTCCCACAACATGCCCGTGGTGGCCGAGGTGGAGGCAAGACGCGGCACATAAAGCAGCACCGCGACGGCGACGCACAGCCCCTGCACCACATAGGCGATGGTGCGAACCCGGGCGACCGAAATACCGGAGTAACGCGCCACATCCTCACTGGACCCTACTGCGGTCAGATGCCGGCCGTAACGGGTGCGGTACAGCACGAAGGCGGCTATTGCCGCAGTGACGAAGATGACGATGACTGGTACCGGCACGCCCAGAACATTGCCGAAATAGACCGGGCGATAAAGCGTCTGGATTTCCGGATTGCGCAACGTGATAGCACCACCCTGCGACAGCCATGTGGTCAGCCCGCGATAGATGCCCATGGTGCCGAGCGTGGCGATGAAGGGCTCGATGCGGCCGATGGTGGTTATGAGGCCGTTCGCCAGCCCGCAGGCCGCGCCGATGGCGAGCGCCAGCGCCATGGCGGCAAGCAGCATCAAAAGCGGACTGGCGATAACGCCGCTGTTCATGAACAAGATCATCAGGCTGGCGACGAAGGCAACCATGGCTCCAACAGAAAGATCAAGCCCGCCCGAGGTGATGACGTAGGTTGCGCCAAGCGCGATGATGGCGATGAAGGCGCTGCGGGTGACGACGTTCAGAAGATTGTCGATGCCGATGAAATTGGGATTGGCGATGGTGCCGAGAACCAGCAGCAGGGCCAGCGCCACGAACGGCGCCACGGCACGCAGGTCCCAGTCCTTCGAGGTCTTCGGCGTCTTGCCGGTGTCAGTTGCGGCCTCGGTCATGTTTCCCCTCAATTGTCTTTTCTTCAGGCCATATCTTTCGAAACCCGCAGCCTCAGGCGGGTTCCTGCGTGTGAACGCCGGTCGCCAGCGCCACGATGTCGTTTTCGGTCATGCGCTCGCCCGTCACCTCGCCGACGATCCGGCCGGAACGCATCACCAGAATGCGGTCGCAGATGCCGATCAGTTCCGGCATTTCCGAGGAGACGACGATGATCGAACGTCCTTCGTCTGCAAGCTTGGCGATGAAGCGGTAGATCTGTTCCTTGGTGCCGATATCGATACCGCGCGTCGGCTCATCGATGATGACGATGGACGGGTCGAGCAGCATCATCTTGGCGAGAAGCAGCTTCTGCTGGTTGCCGCCGGAAAGCTGGCCCGCCAGCAAATCCTTGCGGCCGGTGCGGATATCGAAATCATGGATGGCATCGTCCAGCGCCGCCGTTTCCTGGCGGGTATCGATCTGGAACAGCCGGCTGAATTTTTTGAGCGAAGCAAGCGTGAGATTGACCCGCAAATCCTTGGTGAGCAGCAATCCCTTGCCCTTGCGGTCTTCGCTCAGATAAACGATCCCGGCCTTCAGGCTGTCTTCGGCCTTGGCGAAATGCACCGGTTTGCCGAGATGACGGATCGTGCCCCGCCCGGCCCGCAGGCCAAGCACGCCCTCCATAAGCTCGGTCCTGCCCGCACCGACCAGACCGGCAAAACCGAGTATTTCGCCTTTGCGCAGGCTGAAACCGGCATCCTGCGCATAACCGGGGACGGTGAAATGCTCCACCTCAAGAACCGGCTCACGCTCGCCGCCAGCGTTTCGGTCGGGATAGAGCTTGGCTACATCGCGCCCCACCATCAGCCGCGCCATATCAGCCGGCTCCAGCTCTGAGGCCGGATGCGAGGCGACCAGCCTGCCGTCGCGCAGCACCGTCACCCGGTCGGCTATCTCCTTCACTTCAGGCAGGCGGTGCGAAATATAAAGCACGGCCACACGCTTCGCCCGGATGTCGCGGATGACGTTCAAAAGCGCGTCGGTTTCGATAGGCGTCAGGCTCGCGGTCGGCTCGTCGAAAATGACGACGCGATGCGGCACCAGCAGCACACGGGCGATCTGCACCAGCTGCCGCTGGGCAATCGACAGGCTGCCGACGATGGCGTCGGGATCGATCGTGCCGCCGAGATCGCCAACGGCCTTGCGCGCACCATCACGCATGGCGCTGTCGTCCATCATTGGACCTTTATGCAATTCGCGGCCGAGATAGATGTTCTGCGCCACCGTCAGATCTGGCGCCAGCAATATTTCCTGATGTACGAGAACGATGCCGCGATGTTCGGCATCCACCGGCCCGCCAAGCGTAACGGCTGCGCCATCGATGAGGATTTCACCACCCGACGGCTTTTCATTGCCGGCCAGCAGCTTCATCAGCGTCGATTTGCCGGCGCCGTTCTCGCCGATGATGGCGTGCACCTCGCCGGCGCGCACCGCGATCTCGATATCCTTCAGAACCTGAACCGGCCCGAAGGATTTCGACAGCCCGACCGTCCGGACAAGAACGGGGGCTGAAGTTTCGTCAGCAGAAGCCATGCGCCGTCACCGACAGCCGGTGAGAACGAACGGTTTTTGCCCCTCGATTTTTCCTGATTTGACCATAGGCGAACTCCTCCCAAAGCTCAGGGAAGAAGCTAACGTCCGTTTTGAGGTACGTAAAGCAAATTTCGCTCGTCTTTTAGAATACACTGAAATTTGAAGGGGACTTCCCGGCCCGACGGCGGATCGGGTCAGGGATTTGCGGCGCGCCTGAAGCCTTTCATCAGGCTATGCACGGCCTTACCGCCGTCTTTTGCAAGGTCGAAGCGCTTGCCGAACAGCAGCCAGTCGGAACAGATGCCTTTCAGCAGCCAGTAGAGTGCCCCGAGCGCCGATTCCGCTGTCCAGTTGTCGTTGAAGGCACCTTCCGCCTGCGCCCGCTCGAAAGCGGCTTCCAGCCGATCCTTGTGGTAGCGGTCCAGCTCCTCCTGCGCATGCAGGACAGGGGCGAATTCGTCTGAATAGCTGGTACGCAGGCTGATGGTCATGATGCGCTGGCGTTGTTCGTCCTGCGCCAGAAGTGCCAGCCACTTGCAGGCCGCCTCCTCGATCTTGGCCAGCAGGGTCAACCCCTTGAGATCAGGATCATCGAAATTAAGCAGATCCGATTCAGGCAGCGCCACCGATTTGTAAAGGCCGATGAAAAGGTCGGTCTTGCTGGAGAAATGCCAGTATATCGCCCCGCGCGTCACCCCGGCCGCGACCGCTACCTCGTCCAGTGAGCTATTGGCCACGCCCTTTTTGAAGAACACACGCTCGGCAGCGGCAAGGATCGCCTGACGCGTCTCTTCTGCCTCGGCCTTGGTACGGCGCATGCTGATGTCTCCTTCCAATCGTGACACGGCGCTTTCGCACCGTGCCTTTTCTTGTCGTGCCGGGCTGTCATTCACATGAATACACTCACATGACTTTCGGCCAGGCCTTCACATCCGTTTTATTCCGCCGGCGACACGGCGTCAGCAGCAATCTTGTCGTCCTTCTTCCGATCCCCGAAAAACTTCATGACAAACACGAAGAAGACGGGGACGAAGAAGATGGCAAGGATCGTCGCCGAGATCATGCCGCCCAGAACGCCGGTACCGATGGCGTTCTGGCTCGCCGCACTGGCGCCCGACGCAATTGCCATCGGCAGCACGCCGAGCGAGAAGGCGAGCGAGGTCATCAGGATCGGTCGGAAGCGCAGGTGCGCCGCCTCCACCGTCGCATCATAGGTGGATTTGCCCTCTGCCCGCAGATCCTTGGCGAATTCGATGATCAGGATCGCGTTCTTCGCCGAAAGCCCGATGATCGCGACGAGGCCAACCAGGAAGTAGACATCGTTCGGCATGCCGCGCAGCATCACCGCCGCCACCGAACCGATGACGCCGAGCGGCACCACCAGCATGACGGAGAGCGGAATGGACCAGCTTTCGTAAAGCGCCGCGAGAAGCAGGAAGACGAACAGCACGCTGAGGCCGATGAGGGCCGGCGCCTGCGAGCCGGACTGGATTTCCTGCAGCGACTGGCCGGTCCATTCGAAACCGAAGCCGTTTGGCAATTCGCCCGCCAGACGCTCCATTTCGGCAATCGCATCACCCGAGGAATAACCGGGCGCCGACTGGCCGCCGATGCGGATCGCCGGATAGCCGTTGTAACCCACCACCTGCGAGGGGCCGCGCACCCATTCCACCGTGGCGAAGGAGCTGACCGGCACCATGCCGCCATTGGCATTGCGGACATTGAGGTTCAAAAGATCCTCGGTCTTCATGCGCTGTCCCTGCTCCGCCTGCACCGTCACGCGCTGCATGCGGCCGGCATTGGGGAAGTCGTTGACGTAGGACGAACCCATATTGGCCGAGATGGTGGCGTTGATGTCGCTGAAGGTCACACCGAAGGTATTGGCCTTTTCGCGGTCGATGATGAGGTTGACCTGCGGCGAATCCGGCATGCCTTCGACACGCAGGCCGGCCAAAATGGGGCTTTTCTGCGCTGCCGCCATCAACTGTGCTCCGGCGGCGCTCAGCGCCGTCTGTCCGGCACCTCCGCGATCCTGCAGGCGGAAGGTAAAGCCGCTGGAGTTACCGAGACCCTGAATGGGCGGCGGCGACAGCGTGAAGGACATGGAACCCGGCAGGCCCCACAGCTTGCCGTTGATGCGTTGGGCGATGGCGGAGGCGGAATCCTCCGGCCCACGCTCGCTCCAGTCCTTCAGCGTCGCGAAGGCGAGACCGGCATTCTGGCCGGAACCGGAGAAGGAGAAGCCCGAAACCGCAATCACGCGATCGACCGCCGGCTCCGCCAGGAAGATCTTTTCGATTTCCTGGATGGATTGCAGGGTGCGTTCGCTGCTGGCTTCCGCCGGCGCCTGAATGTCGACGATCAGGTAACCCTGGTCCTCATTGGGCAGGAAGGAGCTGGGCAATTGCATATAGGCCCAGCCGAGACCGGCAAGCAGCGCCGCATAGATGACCATGAAGCGGCCGGAACGCTTGATGATGCTGCCGACCGACGAGGAGTATTTATGCGAGGCCTTGTCGAATCCGCGGTTGAACCAGCCGAAGAAGCCCTTCTTCTCATGGTGCCCGGCCTTGATCGGCTTCAGGAACGATGCGCAGAGCGCCGGCGTCAGTGACAGCGCAAGGAAGCCCGAAAACAGGATGGAAACCACCATGGTCAGGCTGAACTGCTGGTAGATGATGCCGACGGCGCCGGGGAAGAAGGCCATGGGCACGAACACCGCCGTCAGAACCAGCGTGATGCCGATGATGGCGCCGGAGATCTGGCCCATTGCCTTGCGGGTCGCCTCCTTCGGCGACAGATGTTCTTCCGCCATGATGCGCTCGACATTTTCCACCACGACAATCGCGTCATCAACGAGAATGCCGATGGCGAGAACCATGGCGAACATGGTGAGAACGTTGATCGAGAAGCCCGAAATATACATGATGGCGCAGGTGCCGAGCAGCGCCACGGGCACGACCAGCGTCGGGATGATGGTGTAGCGGATGTTCTGCAGGAAGACGAACATCACCACGAAGACGAGGATGATCGCCTCCACCAGCGTGTTGATCACCTTCTGGATCGAGATTTTCACGAAGGGGCTGGTATCGTAGGGAATTTCATATTCGATACCCGCCGGGAAATAACGCGACAGCTCCTCCATCGTGGCGCGCACGCCCTCGGAAGTCTGCAACGCATTTCCCGTCGGCGAAAGCTGGACACCGATGGCCGCACTGGGCTTGCCGTTCAGGCGGCTCGAGAAGGTGTAGCTTTCCCCGCCCACCTCGACCCGCGCGACGTCGCGCAGCCGGACGGAGGAACCATCCGGATTGGCGCGCAGCACGATGGAGCCGAATTCTTCCGGCGAGGTCAGCTGGCCCTGCACGTTGACGGTGGCAGAAATCTGCTGGCCAACGGGGTTTGGCGATGCGCCGATGCGGCCAGCCGCAACCTGCGAGTTCTGCGCCTGGATGGCGCCGATGACATCGCTCGAGGTCAGGCTGAGACCCAGCATCTTGTCGGGGTCCATCCAGATACGCATGGAGCGCTGGGTGGCGAACAGCTGCGCGCTGCCGACGCCGGGAACGCGACGCAACTCACCGACCACGTTACGGCTGAGATAGTCGCCAAGGCCGATGGCGTCCGTATTGCCGTCCACGGACGTCAGCGCCACCATCATCAGAAACGAGGTTCCGGCCTGCTCAACGCGCAGGCCCTGCTGCGTCACCGCCTGCGGCAGTCGGGGTTCGACGCGGGCGATACGGTTCTGAACCTCGACCTGCGCCTCACCGATATTGGTGCCGGGTTCGAAGGTGACATTGATCGAGATACGGCCGGAGGATTCCGACGTCGATTCGAAATAGATCAGACCCGGGACGCCATTCAGCTCTTCCTCGATGGGACGCGTGACGCTCTGATAGATATCTTCCGGCGATGCGCCCGGATAGGTCGTGCCGACGGAAATCTGCGGCGGGGCCACATTCGGATATTGCGCAATCGGCAGCATGGGAATGGCGAGCAGGCCCGCCAGCATGATGAAGATGGCGACGACCCAGGCAAAAATGGGCCGATCGATGAAAAAACGTGCCATGGAAATCGGTCCTTATTGCTTCGCGGCCGGGGTCTCAGACGAGGTCTCGGCCGACGCCGCGCCTTCGCTGCTGGCGGCGGCAGCGACATCGGGCTCCGCAGACCATGGCTCAGGCTTCACCTTGGCGCCCGGCGCGGTTTTCTGGAAACCTTCGGCAACGACGCGGTCGCCGTCCTTCAGGCCTTCCGTAATCACCCAGCGATCGCCAATCGAGCGGCCGACGCTGACGCGGCGCTGTTCGACCGTGTCTTCGGCATTGACGACAAGCACGCTCGCCTGCCCGCCCGCATCGCGCTGCACCGCCTGCTGCGGCACGGCAAAGGCCGCCTTCTGGATGCCCTGCTGGATCTGCACGCGGACATACATGCCCGGCAAAAGGTCGCCGTTCGGGTTGGGGAATTCACCGCGCAGCGTCACCTGGCCGGTGGTTTCATCCACCGCCGCTTCGGAGAACAGCAGGCGGCCCGAAATCGGATAACGGGTGCCGTCATCAAACAGCAGATTGACTTCCGCCTCGTTCGGGCCTGTCATCAACTGGCCATCCTGCAGGGCCTTGCGAAGGCGAATGAGATCGGCGGCCGGCTGGGTGAAGTCGGCATAGATCGGATCGAGCTGCTGGATCGTTGCCAGGTTCTCCGAGCCGGTGGCGCTAACGAGTGCGCCTTCGGTAATGCGCGCCCGACCGATCATGCCGCTGATGGGTGCGGTGACATTGGCATATTGCAGATTGAGCTTGGCTTCCGCAACGCCGGCCTCGGCCACCGCCACTTCGGCATCCGCCTGCGCAAGCTGGGCGATGGCATTGTCGAACTCCTGCTGCGAACCAACATTCGAACGGCGCAGCTGCTGCTGCCTGTCAGCCGTCTGCCGCGCCTGCAGCTGTGCGGCCTGCGCCCGGCGCAACGTGCCTTCGGCGCTATCGACGCGCACCTGGAACGGCGCGGGATCGATCCGGTAGAGCACATCGCCTTCCTTCACCAGCGAGCCCTGCTCGAACACCCGCTCGACAATGATGCCGGAGACGCGCGGGCGTACTTCGGCAAGCCGCGTCGGCGCGATGCGTCCCGGCAATTCGTTGGTGATGGGCAGCTCTTCCTGGCTCACGGTCACGACCTTGACCGCGCCGGGCGGCGGCGCGCCGGGCGCAGAGGCCTGCTCGTCGCTACATCCGACCAGAACGATGCCCGTCAACAACACCGCTACGATCTGCCTCAATTTCTTCGCCATACTGCGCTCCGAATCCACAAAAAAGGTCACATTTACATACATACTAAGACGTATGTAAAATTCGGGCAACGGAATTGTTGCAGCGCAACAGCGGTCTCACGCGCTTGTGAAGATGTGTAAGGCCCTGACAGAACACTGAGGAAGAGTGGAACCGTGAAATGGGAGAGAGAGTCGGGCCAATTGCGCCGACGTCATCCTCGGGCCTGTCCCGAGAATCTGCCACCGTATCGATTTTATTCGACGTGGTTAGATCCTCGGCACAAGGCCGAGGATGACGTTGAGGGAACGTTCACCCTTCATCACCGACTTCAAAGGGAATGCGACCTGTCCGGAAGTTTAAACCGGACAGCAGTGGGACAAGCCCACGGATGACGTCGGGATGATGCAAATCGTCGCGGAAGACAAGAACGCCCCGCGCCTTGAAGCGCCCTCGCCTTTCTTCAGAACAGACGCTTTAGCGAAGTGGCTTCCGGCTGCGGACTGTTCTTCGTCGTCTCGCTATTGTCGGCGGATCTGCTGCGCAGGGCCGCATAATAGGCGTTCTTATGTTCGTACATATTCATATCGGCGCGGCGCACCAGCGATTCCATCGCCTCGCCGGCTTCGCTGGTCGCCACTCCCAGCGACAGGCTGAGCGGCGCACTTGAATAAAACTGGTTGTTGATCTTCAGCAACTCATAGACTGTTTCGACCATGGCAGCGGCAATCTGCTTGTCGGCGCCGGGAAGAAGAATGGCGAACTCATCGCCGCCGATGCGCGCAGCATGGTTGGGCGCGGCCACCACGCCGTTCAGCACCTCGCCCACCCGCCGCAGCAGGGCGTCGCCGGCATCATGGCCGAGCTTGTCATTGGCCTCTTTCAGGCCGTTGAGATCGATGACAATGGCAGAAACGGGCCGCAGCGCACTGCGCTCCAGCCGGTTCAACTCGTCCGAATAAAAGGCGCGGTTATGCAGTTTGGTCAGCACGTCGTGCTTGCCGAGATATTCGAGATAGGCTTCCGCCTTCTTGCGCGCGGTGATGTCCGTCAGCGCCACCTGCACCAGCGACCAGTCATGCTCGTGGCCGGGGAAGACGGAAAAATGCAGGAGAACATGACGCTCCGAACCGTCAAGCGCATAATTCACCACCTCGCGATGGTGAGTGAGATTGCCGTTCCAAAGCTCCATCAGCTGCTCGCGGAACGGCTTTTCCATCTCGCCGCGGAAAATATCGCCGAGCCGCTGCAATAGAACCTGCCGGTCCGGCGCGCAGAACAGGTCAAGCGTGGCGCGATTGACGTCGATGACGCGGATTTCGCTCATGCATTGCCGCACAAATTCGGGATGCACATCCATGAACACGCGGAAATCGATGATACCGCGTTCCCGGACTTCCTCGATCAGTCGCCGCACCCGGCTGAAATCCTCCACCCAGAGCGAAACCGGCGAATGCTTGAACATGCCCTCGGCATAACGGCGGTTGAGAAGCTCCTTGCGGCGGGCTTCCTCCCGTTCCGTCACATCCTCGGTGGTCAAAAGCAGCCGGCCGAGCGTGTTCTCGTGGCCGGGTATGACCGCGCCGCGCAGCTGGATATCAAGCCGCCTGCCGCCGATCGAATAATTCACCGCATTGCTGGTGAATTCCGTCCGCCCCGCCCAGAGTTCGGAAAGCTCGTTCACATGGCTTTCCAGCATGTCGTCGCGAAAAATCCGATGCAGATTGTCGACGAGATGCGCCTGATCGCGCGCCTCGAACAGTTCGAGCGTCTTGGCATTGACCTGGATGACGCGGATTTTCTGCGAACACGCCGCCACACGCGATAAATCTTCCAGAAGAAACGCCCTGAGATCCTCGACGCCCTCAGCCCGCCAGATATCGAACTGGCTCTTCACCGCGCTGAAATCCTCGATCCACATCGCCACCGGCGCGAGATTGAAGATATTGGTATCGATCGTCTCACTCATACGGGCAGTCTTCTCAAGGGTGGATGCAGGCGGATGCCAAACGGTGCGGCACGGCGACGACCGCCCGCATATCGGGATTTATTAGGGATATTCGATTTAACGCAAGCATTTATCGCGCAACCTGTCGGATTGCGCGATAATTCACGGATTTCGCCGCTGGGATGCCCTTTACCAGAGCTTCACGTGACGGTTCACATCCTTGTAGAGCAGGTAACGGAACCGGCCCGGGCCGCCCGCATAACAGGCCTGTGGGCAATAGGCGCGCAGCCACATGAAGTCGCCCGCCTCAACTTCCACCCAGTCCTCGTTCAGCCGGTAGACCGCCTTGCCCTCCAGCACGTAAAGACCGTGTTCCATCACATGGGTTTCCATGAAGGGAATGGTCGCACCCGGCTGGAAAGTGACGATGTTGAGATGCATGTCGTAACGCACGTCTTCGGGATCGATGAAGCGGGTCGTCGCCCATTTGCCATCGGTATCGGGCATGGCCGACATGGCGATCTCGTCTTCATGCGAAAAGATCGCCGGCGGCGGCTCCAGCCCGTCAACCGCCTGAAACGCCTTGCGGACCCAATGGAACTTGACGGGCGCCTTGCCGGAATTCTTGACCTGCCAGCGCGCACCGGCCGGCAGGAAGGCAAACGAGCCCTCCCGCAGCGCATGCTGCGCGCCCTCGAACGTCACGGTCATTTCGCCTTCGACAACGAAGATCGCCGCTTGCGCCCTCTCGTCCGGCTCCGGCCGCTCGCTGCCGCCATCGGGCTGCACTTCGACGATATATTGCGCGAAAGTCTCGGAAAACCCCGTCATCGGCCGGGCGATGATCCAGGCCCGCGTGCCGGTCCAGTGCGGCAGCACGCTTGTCACGATATCGGACATCACGGTCTTGGGGATGACCGCATAGGCGGTCTTGAAAACAGCCTTGCTCGACAGCAGTTCCGTCTGCCCCGGCAGACCGCCCATATCCGAATAATATCTCTTCATTTCAGCCATTCCATTCTGCAACGCATTCCGCGCGGATTCTTAGGCCCGCGATGTGGTTTAATCAAATGGTTATTGGCAGAGGGCGGCCTAAACAACGATGACATTGGGCACGGAGGTGGCCGCGCATTTCTTCTCCCCGGCGGGGAGAAGAAATGCGCGGCACGCGCTCGCTTCCCGCAAAGGAATAACGAGCGCGGCTTTCTGTCTCACACCTTCTTACGCATCGTCGCATAGACGATATTGTGGTTCTCGCCGAAGAACACCTCCGCCTCGATACTTGCAGGATCGGCGCTGGCATTGACGATCCGCCACATATCCGCCTTCGAGCGCAGCAGCAGCGCCCAGTTCATGAAGGTCTCCATATAACCGTCGACGACGATATCTTCGGAGAAGTTGGCAAAGAGGAACATGCCGCCGGGTTTGAGCATCTCCATGCAGCGCCGTGTCAGCTTGATCGCCACACGGTCGTTCAGATAATCATACAGGCCGGCCGCATAGATCAGATCGAAGCTGCCGAGCTCCTGCGTGCGCAGCACGATATCGCGGACCGAACCGTCAATTGCCTCCACACCGCGACCGCCGAAATCACGGGCGACGGAGCCGACACTCAAGGGATCCTGATCCAGTGCCACCCAGCGCTTGATCCTGCCCTCTTTCAGCGCCACCGAAGCATCGGCCTCACGCAGGTGCCCGGAGGCAATGGTGAGGATTTCCGTCTCTTCGCCGTGGCGGGCGGCAGCCTCATCCACGAACCGCGTCAGCAGATCCCGCCGCTCGCGCACGGCAACCGAGGAACTGGCGTCCTTTGTGTAATCGTAAAGGGCGGACCCCAGCGGCGAAGCGTTCTTCACCAGTTCGGCAACGCTGTCATGAGCGTAGATGAAGTCGAGCAACTGGGCGTCGCCGGAATAGCCCCTCGGCTTTTCGAACGACCACCGGGTGAAGGGATCTTCGAGAAAACGCTCCGACACGGAGTGATTCTGCACAAGGGGGATCAACTCCGCCCACACGCTGGAGTGGAGCTTATCTCGCAATCCATGCAGTGCGCCCGCCGTTCGATGTATTATCTCACGCGCCGAAACGCCATTGTCGAATTGCTGCTGTGCCAATTCGAGAATGATGGCGATCTCTGCTTTCGCAACTGCGAACTGCTCATCGAATGTCTCCGTTCTGCGTGCAAAAATCTCTTTTGCGACAGTATCCGGGGTAATCAGACTTGCCCCGTCAAGATTTTTCTTCTTTACCCGCACCACTTCAGCCTCCAGTATTAACACATTGTTAACTATACGTTTCTCGGAGACGGAAGGCCACTCGCTTTCGATTTTTGAGCGGTGTAGGGATAGATTAGTAGATTAGCGTATTTTTTTGGTCACACTCGTGGGCATAGGAGAAAGCGGATACGCGATTTAGTGAAACTTAATGTTGCGAACGTATGATGCGTTCTTCCTTTCCATGTTCTCCGCACGCATCGGCGGAGATCGGCAGGAACCCGCACCGGGTGCGACAGCACACGGAAAAGTGGAATAAGCAGTTACTTAATAAAGTATACGCAACACTATGGGAAAGTGCATGAAGCACACATTGGGAGAGGTGGGTGGACAGCAAGACTATCGGCGGCCGGACTCCCGGTTTTCTGATGAACTTCTTGCCCTTTACCAGCAGGAAGGTGAGCGCAGCCGCCGTGGTTCGATCAGACAGGGCCTGTGGACGGCCGTTTTCATCTATCTTCTGTTTGCCGTCACCGACATCATTCTGATACCCGACGTCGCTTTCTACGCCATCATCGCCCGTCTGGTCGTGGTCTTCTCCTCGCTGCTGACGCTGGAAATCCAGCTGCACAGGGGCGCCAGCACGGCTGCCCTCGACCTTACCTGCGCGACTGCGCTCGTCATGGGCTATATCGGCTGGCTGCTGCCTTCGCTTTTGACCGACAACCTTGAAAACATGTCCTATTACATGGTTTTCGGGGCGATCTTCATGATGGGCGCCAACCTGTTCTTTACCTTTCGTTTCCACCTGTCGCTCGTGTCATCAGGTATCATTCTCGTCACCTATTTTCTGGCGTTGACGCAGTTTCCTGAAGATGTGTTCTACAAGGTGGCTTTCGGCACCTTCTATATTTCCTGCTTCGTTTTCACCTCCTATGTGAACTGGAACCTGAACCGGGAACGTTATCACGTCTTTCTCAACGCGCTGGAGGCCAAGGCCCAGCAGAAGGCTGCGGATGAACGCGGCCAGGCGCTGCTGCGGCTTTCAAATACGGATTCGCTCACGGGCCTGCAGAACCGTCGCGCCATCGACCATCAGCTGCGCCTGCTGTGGGACAGTTGGAGCAAGAAGGAGGAAGGTTTCGCCGTTCTCCTGATCGATGTCGACTTCTTCAAGAAATACAATGACCGTTATGGCCACCAGGAAGGCGACAAGTGCCTGGTGACGGTGGGTAATGCGCTGCAGGATGCAATCGCCGGGCATGGCGCTTCCATCGGCCGTTATGGCGGTGAGGAGTTCATCGTTCTCGTGCCGTTCAAATCCAAGCAGCAGGTGGGCGAGTTGGCCGAAACGATCCGCCACACCGTCGAAGACCTGTCGCTTGCCCACGACCAGCGCCGGGACGGCACCTTCGTCGTCACCGTCAGCATCGGCGCGTCCTTCACCCGCGCCAATCCGGACGGCAAGCTGGAGAAAATCATCAACGAGGCCGACCGCGCGCTCTACATTGCCAAGGGCAATGGCCGCAACTGCATGAAGCTGTTCGATCCGGACGATCCGCAGACCAGTGACGAGACGGAAAACATCGCAGCGCTTCTGAAGATCGCCATTGCGGAAAACCTCATTTCCCTCGTCTACCAGCCGATCCTCAACGTCTCGACCAATGAAACGCCGGGTGCCGAAGCGCTGATGCGGCTTCGCCTGCTCGATGGCAGCGCCGTTTCGCCCGGCATCTTCATTCCGATTGCCGAGCGCACCGGTACGATCATGGAACTCGGCCTCTGGACCATCAAGACCGTCTGCAAGCAGATTCTTGCCGATGACCGGGTGGACGTGGTCAGCGTCAACGTATCACCCATGCAGCTGAAGAACCCGGGCTTTGCCACCTCGGTTGCAGCAATCCTCGTCGAGGCCGGCATCGCCGGCAACAGGCTCGCCTTCGAGATCACCGAAGGTCTGGATATGGAGATGCATTCGGATGTGCTGCGCTGCCTGAATGACCTGAAAACGCTCGGTATCAACATCTGGCTCGATGATTTCGGAACCGGGTTTGCCGGCCTTTCCTGGCTGCGCATGACCGATTTCGACACCGTCAAGATCGACCGCTCCTTCCTGCATGACAGCAATACGCCGCGCGGCCGGGCAATGCTGCAGGACATGATCCGCCTCATCCGCAACCGTGGCCACAAAATCCTGATTGAAGGCGTGGAGACGGAAGAACAGCTGCGGCTGGTGCGCCAGCTGGAGATCGATTATGCGCAGGGCTATTATCTCGGACGCCCGGTCGTCGCCGAACGGCTGGGGGCGGCGAGAACCCCCTATCCGCGTCCCAACATGCTGCTGCGTCCCGCCTGACGGACTACGGCCCCTGCCTTAGTGATAGGCGGGCGGCACGATCGAGAATTTCGACGCCAGTTCCGCAAAGGCCGCGCGGGTAACGGGATCGACGGGCGCGCCTTCCCTTTCCCGCCTTGCCGCAACCGCCCATTCCCGGTCGCCCGGTGCCATGACCTTGCAGTCCTCGCGCGCGGGCGAGCCGCGCAGCACTTCGAGATAACGTTTCATGCCCTCATCGAACACTTCCCGTTCAAGGAAGGCTTCCGGCTTCAGCGCCAGAACGAAGGCTCCTAGTCCACGCGGCGTGGAAAAATCGGGCCCGCCCATGGGGTCTATGTCGAAACTGAGTTTCATTCCGCTGAGAACGGCGCTGAAAATCTCGACCATGCCCGCCAGCGCCGCGCCCTTGAAGCCGAAAGCGCCGCCGAGTGGCGCCAGCATTTCAACGGCATGGGGATCTCGCGTGTCGATGCCGTCACCGTCAGACGCGACACCATCAGGCAATTGCTGTTCGAGGCTGCGGTAAAGCAGAACCCGATTATAGGGCACGGCACTGGTGGCCATGTCCAGAAGCCAGGGCATGTCATCCGCCGCCGGCACGCCAACGGCAATCGGGTTGGTGCCGTGGAAGCGCATCGCGCCATCATGCAGGCGCACGAAACTGTCGGAATTGCAGACGGCAAGGCCGATATAACCCTGCCGCGCCGCTTCCAGCGCATAGGCGCCGGCGGGGCCGAAATGCGAGGAATTGCGGATCGCCACCGCGCCGATACCGAATTTTTCGGCCAGCGTCATGGCATTGTCCATGGCCGCATAGGTGGCGCGGGCGCCGTGGGCATGGTCGGCATCGATGGTCGCCACCGCGCCGAAGCCCGAGACGCGGCGGATCTGCGGCCGCCGATTGAGGCGTCCGCCTTCAAGGGCGGTGATGTAGTGGGCAAGCAGGCGCACGCCGTGGCTGTCGACGCCGAGCCTTGTGCCATGCATCATGGCGCGGGTTGCGGCATCGGCCGTCTCGTCATCCGTGCCGGCGGCCAGGAAGGTGCTGCGGCAGAACCGCTCCAGCTCATCCAGCCTTGCGAGAACGGTGGCGTTTTCATTGCTGTGCGACATGCGGGGAACCCTCCCGATTCCAGAATCCATGCCGCACAGGCTATTCACGGAGCGCGTTTTTGCAATCGAATATCGCGCCCAGCATATCGGCCCGAAAATCGGAACGATTTTCGACAGGAACGATGTGCGGACTCTGAGTGTTAGAGCGTCCTTTGCGCGCCCGAACGGGCGCACGGCGCTCTCATAATCAAATCAGTCGTCCGCACCCATCGCATCATAGGGATCGCGCTCACCGGCGATGATCGCGCGCTTGCCGACATGGTTTGCAGGGCCGACAATACCTTCCTGCTCCATTCGCTCCACCAGCGAGGCGGCGCGGTTGTAGCCGACCGACAGGCGGCGCTGGATATAGGAAGTCGAGCACTTCTTGTCGCGCATCACCACCTTGACGGCCTTTTCATAGAGGTCGTCGCTGTCATCGTCGCCCATCGAAGTCTTGTCGAAGACGGCGACATCCTCTTCCGCCTCTTCATCTGCCTCTTCGGCGTCTTCCGTGACGGTACCGAGATATTCCGGACGCCCTTGCGTCTTCAGATGTGCGACGACCTTTTCCACTTCCTCATCCGATACGAACGGACCGTGGACACGGGCGATGCGGCCGCCACCCATCATGTGCAGCATGTCGCCCTGGCCGAGCAGATGCTCTGCGCCCTGTTCGCCAAGGATGGTGCGGCTGTCGATCTTCGACGTCACCTGGAAGGAGATGCGGGTCGGGAAGTTCGCCTTGATCGTGCCGGTGATGACATCGACCGAAGGACGCTGGGTGGCCATGATGAGGTGGATGCCGGCGGCACGCGCCATCTGCGCCAGGCGCTGGATCGCCCCTTCGATCTCCTTGCCCGCGACCATCATCAGGTCGGCCATCTCGTCAACGATGACGACGATGTAGGGCATGGCCGTAAGGTCCATTTCCTCCTGCTCGTAAACAGCCTCGCCGGTGGCGCGGTCAAAGCCGGTCTGCACGTTGCAGAACACCGTTTCGCCCTTGGCGCGGGCAGCGGCTGCCCTTGCATTATAACCGTCGATATTGCGCACGCCGAGACGCGACATCTTGCGATAGCGGTCTTCCATTTCGCGCACGGCCCATTTCAGCGCCATGACCGCCTTTTTCGGATCGGTAACAACCGGCGTCAACAGATGCGGAATGCCGTCATAGACCGAAAGTTCGAGCATCTTCGGATCGACCATGATCAGGCGGCATTCTTCCGGCTTCAGACGGTAGAGCAGCGACAGGATCATGGTGTTGATGGCGACCGACTTGCCGGAACCGGTGGTGCCGGCAACCAGCAGATGCGGCATCTTGGCCAGTTCGGCGATGACGGGTTCGCCGCCAATGGTCTTGCCGAGGCAGAGCGCGAGCTTCTGGCGGGTTTCGGCATAATCCGTCGCTTCGATCAGTTCACGCAGATAGACCGTTTCGCGCACCGGGTTCGGTAGTTCGATGCCGATGACATTGCGGCCGGGCACGACGGCGACACGGGCCGAGAGCGCCGACATGGAGCGGGCGATATCATCGGACAAACCGATGACGCGCGAGGATTTGACGCCGGGGGCCGGCTCGAATTCGTAAAGCGTCACGACAGGGCCGGGGCGGACATCGATGATCTCACCCTTGATGCCGAAATCCTCCAGCACGCTTTCCAGAAGCCCGGCGCTCTGTTCCAGCGCTTCGGGCGTCATGGTCGTGGTCTGCTGGACACGGGCTTCCTGCAGCAGATCGATGGAGGGATATTGATATTCTCCCTCGGCAAAGACCGGCGCTTCGCGGAACATCGGCTGCGAAGCCTGAATAGGTGCGCGGGGCGTGAAGCGCGGCTCTGCCGCCACTCTTGCTGCCGGCTGGCTTTCAATCGGCTGGGCCTGCTCGATCGGCCGCTGCGGCTCGACGAAGACGGGGACTTCCGCCACAGGCTGCGGCGCGATTTCCTGTTCTGCGGCCGGCGTGGCGACCGGAACGACAGCCTGACGCACGCCGATTTCCCGGTAAAGCCGGATCGCGGAACCGCCCGGCACGGTGACGACCGGAGGCTCGGCTGAAAGCACGACGGCAGCGGCCGCCGACACAGAAACGGCAGGGATCGACACCGTCAGCGCCGGGTTCGTCAAAGCGGGATTTACCAGGGCGGGATTTGCCAGAGCGGGATGTGCAAGGGCCGGATCGGCAAAATTGGCGCGCAGATAGGCGGGAACGGTCTCGCCCGCTGCCACCGGCAAATCAAGCGTCATGACTTCCCAAAACAGCTCATCCGGCAGATGGGCGGCGAAGGCGGGAACGGATGCAGCCGGCATGGGGGCCTGCGCCGCAGCAACTGGCTGGACGGCAGGCAGCGACTGAACGGAGGAGAATACCCTCTGTAACGGCGCTTGCACCATGGGCGCGAATGTCGCGGCCTCCGCTGGCGCCAGTGCGGCGGCAGCGGCTTCTTCCGCCTGCTTGCGGGCAAGTTCGAGACGCAATTTATAGGTCAGCGCCCTGGCACCGCGCGCATCGGGCGGCTGCGGCAGGAACGGCATGCGCGGCGGCGGCACACGCTGCTCCGCCGGCTTTACGACCGGCTGAGATATGGCAGCAGCGTCCTCATGCGCGACGGCCTGCTGCGCCGTCGCCTCCGGCTCCACCGTGTCCGGCGCAGCGACAGCCACGACTTCCTCTTCGAGAATATGGAGTTCTTCCGGAATATTCGGCGTCTCAACCGGCATGCGTCGGCTGAAGGCGCTTTCCGGCGTGCGGGTAAAGCGCACATTGGGGCCAAGCACAAAAGCATTCTGCCAGCCGGGCATTTCGGCACGGCCTTCAATGGCGTCGGCTGCGCTGACATCGGCATTTGGACGGGGCGCGGCACTTGCCTTCATCGCCGTCTGCTGCCCGGCAGCCGCCTTGCCGCCGGCATGACGGGCGTTTTCGCTCCCCCCCCCTGCGTTATTGGACGAATTCTGGAATCTGGATCGGGAGAAGCTCATGGCAGCGTGCACACTCATCATAAACGTACATATTTCGGTCTCCCTGAAATAGAAAATAAAGGTTAATTACCCCTTTCCAAACGGCGCCTCGGCGGCAGATTTCACCTCACCCACTGGCCCTTTTGGGTATGCGCCCATGGCAAAAACGAAGATCAACAGTTTGTTTTTATTTCCTTAAATCGATTTTTCCGCAGGCTGGGGATATTCCGCAGCAACCGGGGAAAACCAGATTGGCGTGCGTGAGGCATATTGTTTCTTCAAACTCACCCGCAACGTAAAATCATTGCTGTAAAGGCCGCGAATTAACGTGGACACTGCCGAGGTTGCAGTCTTAAGATCGGCGTGCCGCGGGCCAAGCGGAAAAGCCCGTCTCGCCCTCATTTCCGGAGTGAAATTCATGTCGCCTGTCCAGCTTTCCCGCCGCTCGCTTCTCAAGACCTCGCTTGCTCTTGCCGCAACCACGGGACTGGCGGGAATTGCCGCAGCGCAGGAGAAAGCCGCAGGCCGGCTGATCGTCGCGGCCGATTCGGAGCCGAAAAACCTCAATCCGGCCATCGTCGCCTCGAACGGCGTGTTTTATATCGCCAGCAAGATCGTCGAGCCGCTGGCGGAAGCCTCCTTTAATGGCAAGGACGGGCTGGAGCCGCGGCTTGCGACCGAATGGCAGGGATCGGATGATGGCCTCAGCGCCACCTTCAAGCTGCGCGAAGGCGTGACCTGGCATGACGGCAAGCCCTTCACCTCTGCGGATGTGGCCTTTTCGGCGCTCTCCGTGTGGAAACCGTTGCAGAACCTCGGCCGGCTGGTCTTCGCCAATCTGGAAAAGGTGGAGACGCCTGATGACCACACGGCCGTCTTCCGCTTTTCCAAGCCCACGCCGTTCCAGCTCATCCGCAATGCGCTGCCGGTCGTCACCAGCGTCGTGCCGAAACATCTCTATGAAGGCACCGATATCGCCACCAATCCGGCCAACACCAAACCGGTCGGCACCGGGCCTTTCGTTTTTGCCGAATACAAACCCGGCGAATATTACCGCCTGACCCGCAACCCGAATTACTGGGACAAAGGCCAGCCGCAGCTCGAGGAAATCATCTATCGCGTCTTGCCCGACCGCGCAGGGGCCGCCTCGGCGCTGGAAGCGGAAGAAATACAGCTGGCCGCCTTCTCCGCCGTGCCGCTCGCCGATCTTGCCCGCATCGCCAAGCAGCCGGGCATCAAGGTGATTGCCGACGGCTACGAGGCGCTAACCTATCAGCTGGTGGTGGAAATCAACCACCGCCGCAAGGAACTGGCCGACCTCAAGGTCAGAAAGGCCATTGCCCACGCCATCGACAAAAAATTCGTCATCGACAAGGTGTTCCTCGGTTATGCCACTGCATCGACAGGTCCCGTGCCGAAAAACGCACCGGAATTTTACACCGACGATGTCGAAACCTATGATTTCGACGTCGCCAGGGCCAATGCACTGCTGGATGAGGCCGGTTATGCGCGCGGACCCGACGGAAAGCGTTTCGCGCTGAAGCTTCTGCCCGCGCCCTATTTCAACGAAACCAGACAATTCGGTTCCTATCTTCGTCAGGCGCTTCAGGAAATCGGCATCGATGCCGAGCTGGTCAATAATGACGCCGCCGCCCACCAGAAGGCCGTCTATACCGACCACGCCTTCGATCTGGCCGTCGCGCCGCCGGTGTTCCGGGGCGATCCGGCAATCTCCACCACCATTCTCGTGCGATCCGGCATTCCCGCTGGCGTCGGTTTCTCCAATCAGGGCGGGTATGAGAACAAGACGCTCGATACGCTGATCGATAAGGCGGCGGAAACCGTGGATACGACTGCGCGCACCGCGCTCTACAAGGATTTCCAGAAACAGGTTACAGCCGATCTGCCGCTCATCAACGTCGCCGAATGGGGTTTCATCACCGTGGCGCGCGATACGGTCAAACATGTCGCCAGCAATCCGCGCTGGGCGGTTTCCAACTGGGCGGACACCGCGGTCGATACCTGAGGCAGCGCCGTGAGACGCACGGCGACATTGCTGCGGCGAAGGGCACTCAGCGCCATTCCGGTGATGCTGATCGTTCTCATCTTCACCTTCGTCCTGCTTGAAAATGCCTCCGGTGATGCGGTGGATGCCTATCTCGTTTCCATCGGCGGCGGCGATGCCGGGCTGCGGGACGCGCTGCGCGAACAATATGGCCTCAACGGTTCGATGCTCGCCCGTTTCTGGCTTTATGCCAGTTCGGTGCTGCGGCTCGATCTCGGCTGGTCGCTTGCCTTTGACCGGCCGGTGCTGGGGCTGATCCTCGAGCGGCTGCCGAACACGCTGTTGTTGATGGGCAGCGCCACGGCACTCGCCTTCATCCTCGGCACCGCGCTCGGCATCGTCGCCGGCGCGCGTCCCGGCGGGCTGACGGACCGCGTACTCTCCACCTTGTCGCTCACGCTTTACGCCACACCCGGCTTCTGGCTCGGCCTCGTTCTGGCCATCGTCTTTGCCGTGCAGCTTCGCTGGCTGCCAACCTCGGGCATCGAAACCATCGCCTCGGGCAAACAGGGATTTGCAAGGGCGCTGGATATTGCCCGCCATCTCGTGCTGCCCGTCGCCAGTCTCGGGCTCATTTATCTGGCACTGTTCCTGCGCGTCATGCGCACCGCCATGGCGGCGGTCTGGCCGCTGGATTTCGTGCTTTTTGCCGCGTCCAAGGGGCTTTCCAGACGGCGCATCGTGTTGCGTCACGTTGCCCGCAACGCGGCGCTGCCGCTCATCACTGTGCTTGGCCTGCAGGCCGCCACCATGCTGGGTGGCAGCGTGGTGATCGAAAGCGTTTTTGCCATTCCGGGTTTCGGCCGGCTGGCGCAGGAGGCTGTCAGCGGCCGCGATACGCCGCTTCTGATGGGCATTATCCTCACCAGCGCCGTCTTCGTCATCCTCGTCAATCTCGTCGTCGACATTCTCTATTCCGTTCTCGATCCGCGCATCGGCAGCGGGGAGAGTGCGGCATGAATTTCGTTCTCCGGCTCCTGCGCAGCTTCGAAGGTGTGACGGGCACGGTCATCCTCACATTGCTGGCGGTGACCGCGCTTTCCGCTCCACTCCTGTTTCCCGGCGACCCGCTGGCGATCGTCGGCGAGCCGCTGATTGCGCCCTTTACGGATGTCGCCCTGCCGCTCGGCACCGACCGGCTGGGCCGCAATGTGCTGGCCGAACTTGCCCATGGCGCGCAGGCATCGCTGCTCGTCGGCATGGGTGCGGCCGCCGCAGCACTTGTTTTTGGCACCGTTATCGGCACGATTGCCGGTTTTGCCGGCGGCCTCGTGGATGAAGCGCTGATGCGCGTCACCGATGCCTTCCAGATCGTGCCGAACTTCCTGCTGGCGCTTGCCTTCGTCAGCACCATCGGCCCCTCCATGCCGACAGTCATTCTGGCCATTGCGCTCGGCGCATGGGCGGATCCGGCACGGCTGATGCGGGCGCAGGTGCTGAGCATCCGCGAGCGCGACTATGTGCAATCCGCCCGCGCCATCGGCATGCATCCGCTGGAAATCGCCTTCCGGCAAATATTGCCCAATGCCCTGCCGCCGGTTCTGGCGCTCGCTGCCATCATCGTCGCCGCCGCCATCCTCACCGAGGCCGCGCTCTCCTTCCTCGGGCTTGGCGATCCCAATATCGTCACCTGGGGTTCGATGATCGCGGAAGGACGCAACGTGCTCCGCTCAGCGGCGTTCCTGTCCGTCATCCCCGGCATCGGCCTGCTGGTCACGGTGCTCGGCGTCTATCTTCTCGGAGAAGGCATCAACAGGGCGATGGCAACGAGGAGGCAAGCGCCATGAGCGGCAACGCGCTTTGCCGGATCGACGATCTCAGCGTCCGCTACACCGCGGCCGACAGCCCGGCGCTGTGCAAGGTTTCCCTGACGATACGGCAGGGACAAAGGCTGGCGATCATCGGCGAAAGCGGCTCGGGCAAATCCACACTCGGCAAGGCAATCGCCGGTCTTCTTCCCAGAACAGTACGGGTCTCGGGCGATATATCCTGGAGCCGCGACAGTGGTCTTTTCACCGGCAGGCCGATGCCGGGGCGCGATATCGGTACGATCTTTCAGGATACCGGCGCGACGCTGAACCCGGTCCTGACCATCGGCGAACAGGTGGCCGAAGGCGCGGTGCGGCATCTCCGCCTCTCACGGAAGGCGGCGCGCGATCTTGCCCGGGATCTTCTGGAAAAGGTGCGGCTGCCACATCCCTCCCATCTGCTAACCGCCTATCCCCACCAGCTTTCCGGCGGGCAGAGGCAACGTGTGGCGATTGCCGCGGCCATTGCGGCGCGCCCTTCGATCCTGATTGCCGACGAGGCGACGAGCGCGCTCGACACGGTCACCCAGGTGGCCATCGCCACCCTTCTCGATGATCTCGTGCATGAGGAAGAAAGAACGCTTGTCTTCATCACCCATGATATCGGTCTCGCCTCCAGCCTTGCTGACGACATCGCTGTTTTAAGCGCCGGAGAGCTGGTGGAACACGGCCCGGCCCGGCGGGTGCTTTCCGCGCCCGCGCATGCCTATACCCGGACCCTGCTTGCCGATTACCTCGATCTTTCGACCCCGCCGCTCGTGAGCGAGGCCGCGCCATGAACGAAACCCTTCTGAGCGTGGATGGCCTTTGCAAAACCTACCGCACCGGCGCAAGAACGGTGACGGCGCTCTCCGATATCTCGTTTTCGCTCAAGCGTGGCGAGACGCTGGGGCTTGCCGGCCCCTCCGGTTGCGGGAAATCGACACTGGCGCGCATCCTCATGCGGTTGATCCCCGCCGACGAAGGCGCGGTCCGTTTTGAAAACCGCAACTGGCTTGCACTCGGCGGCAGCGCGTTGCGCACCGCCCGGCAGCAGATGCAGATGGTGTTTCAGGATACGCATGGTGCCTTCAACCCACGCGCAACCGTCGAAGATGCCATAGGCGAGCCGTTGCGCATTCACCGCATCGTTCAGAGGCGTGACCGCCCGGCGGAGATACGCCGCCTTCTCGACCGTGTCGGCCTGCCCGCCGCCTATGCCGGTCGCTCCGTTTTCGAACTTTCGGGCGGGCAGAGGCAGCGTGTGGCGATTGCGCGCGCCATTGCGCCCAAACCGTCGCTTCTCATTCTGGACGAAGCGGTCTCGGCGCTCGATGTTTCGGTTCGCCGGCAGATTCTCGAACTCCTGGTGGAAATACAGCGGGAAACGGCGATTTCCTGTATTTTCGTGTCGCACGATCTCGCCGTCATCCGCGCCGTCTGCCACCGTGTCGCGATCATGGAGACGGGTCGGATCGTCGAAATCGGTGGGACCGGGGCCATCATTTCCGCGCCGCAATCCTCAACCGCCAGAAGCCTGATCGCCGCTGCCCCGCGGCTCACCACCACCATGCAAGGATAAGACATGCCCGCCCCGGATTACGCATTGCTCCTAGACCCGCCCGCTTTCCCGGCCGAACGTTACGCCATGCTGGCCGACCGGCTGGCGGCCCTGATGGGCACAAAAAACGACGTGCTGCTGATACAGGCGGAAGCCGTGCTGGCGCTGGAGGCGGCGGCGACAAGCCTTGCGCGGCCGGGGCTGAGGGCGCTCAACATCGTCACCAGCCCCTATGGCGCATGGTTCGGCGGCTGGCTGGAGCGCGGCGGCGCTACGGTGCGCAACCTGACGGCCAGCCCGGCAAAGCCGGTGACGCTGGCCGAGGTGGAACGGGCGCTGGATGAAGGGCCGGGTTTCGATCTTCTCGCCATCGTGCATGCGGAATCGGCAAGCGGCATTCTCAACCCCCTGCCCGCCATCGCCGCGCTCGCGCGGGCGAGAGGCGTCGTCACCCTTGTCGATGCCGTCGCCTCGATTGGCGGCCATGCCTTCGAGGCCGACAGGCTGGGCATCGATATCGCCGTCATCGGGCCGCAGAAGGCGCTGGCTGGCCCGGCCGGCATATCGGCCATTTCGGTCAGCCAAAAGGCATGGCAACTTCTTTCGCATGACAGGGCGCCCACCAATTCCATGCTCTCGCTTCTCGACCAGAAGCAGCTTTGGCTGGATGCCGGTCGCGGCACGCTGCCCGGAACGCCGGCGCCGCTGGAATTCTACGCGCTGGAGGCGGCGCTCGACAGGATCGAGGCGGAGGGCCTGCCAGCCGCCAATGCGCGCCACGAGCGGGCAGCGGCGGCCACCCGTCATGGCATCAGGGCACTCGGCATCACCAACTGGGTGGAAGACACGCACGCGTCAGCCCTCGTTTCCACGGCGATCCTGCCGGATACCGTCGAAGCCGGAGCGTTTCTCGCCGCCATATCGAAGGAGCATGGCGCGGATATTTCCGCCGGCGTCGGACCCGGCGCGGAGCGGCTGATAAGGCTCAACCACACCGGCCGGCGCGCGCATCCGGAGGCGGTGAAAGCCAATATCGCAGCCGTCTCAAGCGCCCTGAAAAACCTCGGCCATGCCACCAATACCGATTCCGCACTGGAAGCGGCTGCAAATAGCTATTCCGAGGCCGCTTCGAAAGAGGTTTGACGGCACCGACAAACATTCATTGCGTGAAATCCGGCACCGGTGAAATACCAATCACGACATTGTTGTTAAAAATAGTAGACAAATTCCATGGCCAATCTTGACGAAATCATGGCAACGCGCGAAACTTAACACACCGTTAACTCGCGTGAAGAAGGGAACTGGCCATGGTAGCAGGGTTCAACATGCTCTCCTTTGACCTCTTTGGCATCGGCCGAAGAATGCCCGTCGTCAATGAGCGGGTGGAGACCGAGTTTCAGGACAAGACACCGCGCAGACCGGATGACGAACAGCATGATGACGACCGTGACCAGGAATATGAACTGTTCTTCTGGTCGCTTTATCCGGTGATCTAAATCACCCGCAGTGGCTAGCTGGCATGAACCTTGCCAAGAACGGCAGGTTCATTCAATGATTGCCACATGCCGTCTGGAAATGAAAAGAACTCTGCAAACAGAGACTTGTTGCTCCTGCGCCGCCTGCTGCGCGCCAGGGATCATATGGACGCGGCACCGCATGAGGCATGGCCCGTTTCACGCCTTGCAAAAGTCAGCGGTGCCTCGCAGGCGCATTTCGCAAGATCGTTTCGCGATGCCTTCGGCATACCCCCTCACCGCTATCTGCTGACCCGCCGGGTGGAGCGCGCCGTGGCGCTTTTGCGCGACACCGACTTTCCAGTCATCGACATCGCCTTGCAGACCGGCTGGAACAGCATCGGCACATTTGGCCGCGTCTTCCGCGATGTAACCGGTGAGAACCCGAGCGAAGTGCGACGACAAATGCGGCTTTCGCCTGCCAATCTCGAGCAGGTTCCCCATTGCTTCGTCAGCGCCGCCCACCGCTCCCATCTCACAATCGCAGTTTCGGAGAAGCGCCGACAGGCGAAAGGCGCTACGCACGGTGAGTGAAAGGGAGATAGCTCATGAAAAATGGTGTTCAAGTCGTCGGGCTTTACGTTCATGACCAGGACGAGGCGCTGCAATTTTATGTCGAAAAACTTGGATTTCGTGTGCATACGGACGCACGCAACGGCGATTATCGCTGGTTGACCGTGCAGCATCCGGACCAGCCGGATTTTCAGCTCGGCCTGTTTCGGCCGCAGACCCCGACCGTTGACGAGGCGACGGCGCAGGATCTGAACGAAGCCGTGGCCAAGGGCGCCATGCCGCCTTTGGTTCTGGTGGTCGAGGATTGCCAGAAGGCCTTTGACGCCATGCACAAACGCGGCGTCGAATTCACCCAGGAACCGATCACGCGTTACGGCTCGGTGGATGCGAGTTTCCGCGACCCTTCCGGCAATGGCTGGAAGCTCGTTCAGGCCCGTTGAGGCAACCGTGTGTCACATTCCATCATGGATGCTTTTTCTTGGGGGCGACTTTGATCTTGCAAAAATGGATAAGGCAGAGCCATCGGTGGTTGGGCATTCTGCTGACCGTCACCATTCTGGCGAACTTCGCTTCGATGGCTTTCGGCCCGACACCACCGGTGATCGTTTATGCCCCGCTTCTTCCGCTGACTTTGCTTGTCGCCAGCGGGCTCTACATGTTCTTCCTGCCTTATCTGGGAAAGCCACTCTCCCATTCGAAGGAGTAGGCAGGCGGGCGACGAGGCGCTGTATGTCTCACACATCAGGAACATTACGGCGGTTTTGAAGAGCGACGCTTATCGAATGTCCGAAAATATTTCAGCCCCGGGGCGGCACCCCGGGGCTGATTTTTAGCTGATTTTTAAAAGCGGTCGGCCGAAACGGCCTTGCCTTTAGTGGTTGTCGCGCGGCAGGCCCTTGGTCTGGGCGATGCGCTGATACTTCACGGCCGGTTCCAGAACCGCGCCGGTTTCCATCTGGCTGACGATGCCGCGCTGGATTTCCTGCCATGGCGTCTGGTGGTCGGGGAACTTGTAACCGCCCTCAGCCGACAGCGCCTCGTAACGCTTGGCCAGTTCTTCACCTGAAATCAGGATATCCGCCTTGCCGCGGCCCACATCGATGCGGACGCGGTCGCCCGTCTGCAGGATGGCGAGACCGCCGCCGGCTGCTGCTTCCGGAGACGCATTGAGGATGGACGGGCTGCCCGACGTGCCGGACTGGCGGCCGTCACCGATGCAGGGCAGCGAACTGACGCCTTGCTTCAGAAGATAATCCGGTGCGCGCATGTTCACCACTTCCGCTGCACCCGGATAACCGATCGGGCCTGCACCGCGCATGAAGAGGACGGTGTTGGCGTCGATGCCGAGCGACGGATCGTCGATGCGGTGATGGTAATCTTCCGGACCGTCGAACACCACGGCACGGCCTTCAAAGGCTTCCGGATCATTCGGGTTGGAGAGGTAGCGGCCACGGAATTCTTCCGAGATCACGCTCGTCTTCATGATGGCCGAGGAGAACAGATTGCCGCGCAGAACGCGGAAGCCGGCACGCTCCTTGAGCGGCTGCTCATAGGGGCGGATGACCTTTTCGTCTTCGATGATCGCGCCACGGCAATTGTCGCCGATGGTCTTGCCGTTGACGGTCATGGCATCTTCCATGATCAGTCCCTGGGTCATCAGCTGGTTGACGACTGCGGGAACGCCGCCGGCATGGTAATAATCCTCGCCGAGATATTCACCGGCCGGCTGCAGGTTGACGAGCAGCGGCACGTCTTCGCCATAGGTCTGCCAGTCATCGACCGTCAGTTCGACGCCGACGTGGCGGGCAAGGCCGTTCAGGTGGATTGGCGCATTGGTGGAGCCGCCGATGGCCGAATTGACCCGGATGGCGTTGATGAAGGCATCCTTGGTCATGATATCGGAAGGCTTGAGGTCTTCCTTGACCATTTCGACGATGCGCAGGCCGGTGAGGTAGGAGACTTCCTGACGGTCACGGTAAGGCGCCGGAATGGCGGCGGAGCCGGGAAGCTGCATGCCGAGCGCTTCGGCCAGCGAGTTCATGGTCGTTGCCGTGCCCATGGTGTTGCAATAACCGGTGGACGGCGCCGACGAGGCGACGAGCTTGACGAAGCCCTGGTAATCAATCTCACCCTTGGCCAGCAGTTCGCGCGCCTTCCAGACGATAGTGCCGGAGCCGGTGCGTTCACCACGGAACCAGCCGTTCAGCATGGGGCCGACGGAAAGGGCGATGGCCGGAATGTTGACGGTGGCCGCCGCCATAAGACAGGCAGGCGTGGTCTTGTCACAGCCGATGGTCAGAATGACGCCATCGAGCGGATAGCCATAAAGCACTTCCACGAGGCCGAGATAGGCAAGGTTGCGGTCGAGGCCGGCGGTCGGGCGCTTGCCTGTTTCCTGGATCGGATGGACCGGAAATTCAATCGCGATGCCGCCGGCTTCGCGGATGCCTTCGCGCAGGCGGTTTGCCAGTTCCAGATGGTGACGGTTGCACGGCGAAAGATCCGAACCGGTCTGGGCAATGCCGATGATCGGGCGGTCGGACTGAAGCTCGGCCTGGCTCAGACCAAAATTCATGTAACGCTCGAGATAAAGTGCCGTCATATCCGCATTGGCGGGGTTGTCGAACCACGCGCGCGAACGAAGCTTGCCTTGGGTTGCAGGCAGATTGTCGGATTTGGTCATGATGCAGGTCTCCAGCCGGAAGTGGCCAACGGTAAAATATTACGAAATGCGACAAGCTTATGTTGTGCGCAAGGAAAATGGAATCAGCTTTCGGAGATCACGCATAACCGACAGAGCCGGTCCAGACGAGTGGATCGGCACCGTTCTTCGGCTTTAGCCGAATATTTTTCGGTGCTTACGATGATACCGGCTATGTGCAACGGTCTCTCCCTCCCTGCCCTGGCGGATAGCGACTGGCCTTGGGCGCCACGCTCCGTGTCAAGCTGATCTATTTATTTGTATTACTATTAGATGTCATCTTGGCCTGTCAAGGCGGATTGGGCGCCATTTCGAATGCATTTTCGAAGAGAAAAAAGATGAGTAAAACACGCATAAATCTTTGATTCATTGGAATTTAAGGTGAAATTTCGTTCCAGCTGACATCAAGCAAATTTCGAAAGCGCTAAAAAACCACTTTTCAAGAGTATTACTATATGCTCATAGTATCGCCGTCACGCTGACATCATCTCTGGGAGGATAAGATGAGAAAAGCTCTTGCGGCATTCACTGTCGCCGTTTCCGCATGCCTTGCATCCAGTGTTTCCGCACAATCGCTTACCGTCGGTTTCTCGCAGATCGGCTCGGAATCCGGATGGCGCGCGGCTGAAACCACCGTCACCAAACAGCAGGCCGAAAAGCGCGGCGTCACGCTGAAATTCGCCGACGCACAGCAGAAGCAGGAAAACCAGATCAAGGCGGTCCGTGGCTTCATCGCGCAGGGTGTCGATGCGATCCTGATCGCGCCCGTTGTCGCCACCGGCTGGGACGCGGTGCTGAAGGAAGCCAAGGAAGAAAAAATCCCCGTCATCCTGCTCGACCGCCAGATCGAGGCGCCTGATGATCTTTACCTGACCGCCGTAACCTCCGATCAGGTGCACGAAGGCAAGGTTGCCGGCGACTGGCTGGTCAAGGATGTCGGCTCCAAGGATTGCAAGGTGGTGGAATTGCAGGGCACGACCGGTTCTTCGCCCGCCATCAACCGCAAGAAGGGTTTCGAGCAGGCCATCGAATCCCACAAGAACATCAAGATCGTGCGCTCGCAGACGGGTGACTTCACCCGCACCAAGGGCAAGGAAGTGATGGAAAGCTTCATCAAAGCCGAAGGCGGCGGCAAGGATATCTGTGCCGTCTACGCCCATAATGACGACATGGCCGTCGGCGCCATCCAGGCGATCAAGGAAGCCGGCCTGAAGCCCGGAACCGACATCAAGATCGTCTCCATCGACGCCGTGCCTGACATCTTCAAGGCCATGGCGGATGGCGAGGCCAATGCAACGGTGGAACTGACGCCGGACATGGCAGGTCCTGCCTTCGACGCGCTTGAAGCCTATCTGAAGGACAAGAAGGCGCCTGCGAAGTGGATCCAGACGGAATCCAAGCTTTATACGGCGTCCGATGACCCGATGAAGGTCTACGAGGCGAAGAAGGGCCTGGGATACTGAGCCATGTCTTCGGAGGGAGCGGCGCATGGTTTGCGCCGTTTCTTTCGGCTGAGGAGAGGAAAGACCTTTCCGGTTCAGTCCGCAGAGTCATTGCGTATCGAACGAGCCGGTGCTGCTTGTTTCTTCTCCCCGCCGGGGAGAAGTCCGCGGCAGCGGGATGAGGGGGCGACGGTAGCGATAGACCGAGAGGTTACCCCCTCATCCGACCCTTCGGGCCACCTTCTCCCCGGCGGGGAGAAGAAACCCGCCGCTCCCTACGCGATCACTCCACCGAGACCCATTTCGATACGGAACCTGCTCAATGTCCGAAAAGGCACCACTTCTGGAAGCACGCGCCATCGGCAAATCCTTTCTCGGGATCACGGCGCTTGATGGCGTCGATTTTTCGCTCGGGCGCGGTGAAATCCACGCCCTGCTCGGCGAAAACGGCGCGGGCAAATCGACGCTGATCAAGATCCTGACCGGGGTTTACCACCGCGACAGCGGTTCGATCTTTCTGGAAGGTAGCGAGATTTCACCCGCCAATGTCGGCGAGGCGCAGGCGCTGGGCATCGGCACGGTCTATCAGGAAGTGAACCTTCTCGAAAACCTGACGGTTGCCGAAAACCTGTTTCTCGGCCGCCAGCCGCGCCGCTTCGGGCTGATCGACCGCAGCACGATGCAGAAGGATTCGCAGGCGCTGCTTGCCCAATACGGGCTTTCCATCGACGTCAACGCGCTTCTTTCAAGCTATTCCGTCGCCATCCGCCAGATCATCGCCATTGCCCGCGCCGTCGATCTTTCCGGCAAGGTGCTGGTGCTGGACGAACCCACCGCCAGCCTTGATGCCCATGAGGTCGAGATGCTGTTCGGCGTCTTGAGAAACCTGCGCGCACGCGGCATCGGCATCGTCATCATCACCCACTTCCTCAATCAGGTCTATGATATTGCCGACCGGGTGACGGTGCTGCGCAACGGCCGCCTTGTCGGCACCCGCGATATCGGCAGCCTGCCGAGATCCGAACTGATCTCGATGATGCTCGGCCGCGAGCTTCAGCACATCACCCACGAACATCAGGCGACCGAAGATACGGTTGCCGAGGGCGAGCCGCCGATCCGTTTCGAAGGTTACGGCAAACGCGGCAGCATCGCCCCCTTCGACCTCGGCATCCGCCCCGGCGAAATCGTCGGTGTTGCCGGGTTGCTCGGTTCGGGCCGAACGGAAACAGCCTTCCTGCTGTTCGGCATCGACCGGCCGGATACCGGAAAGGCTGTCATCGACGGCCAGACGGTGGCGATTTCTTCGCCGGAAGCCGCCATCACCGCCGGGTTCGGTTTCTGTCCAGAAGAGCGCAAGACGGACGGCATCATCGGCGACTTTTCCGTCACCGACAATATAGCGCTGGCGCTTCAGGCCCGTCAGGGCTGGGCGCGGCCGATCTCACGTCGGCAGAAAGCCGAACTGGCCGAAAGCTTTATCAAGTCGCTCGATATCCGCCCCGCCGACCCCGACCGGCCGATCAAATTCCTGTCCGGCGGCAACCAGCAGAAGGCCATTCTGGCACGCTGGCTCGCCACCCATCCCCGGCTGCTGATCCTCGATGAGCCGACACGCGGCATCGATATCGGCGCACATGCGGAAATCCTGAAAATGATCGAAAAACTCTGCAGCGAAGGCATGTCGCTCGTCGTCATCTCCTCCGAACTGGAGGAACTCACCGCCGTCGCGCACCGTGTCGTCGTGCTGTCCGACCGCCGCCATGTCAGCGAATTGAAGGGCGGCGAAGTGACCGCCGATAACATCATGCGGGCGATTGCCGATGCGGCAAAAACGGAGGCGGCATGATGGCAGCAGTGACACGACGCCTGAAAAGGCTTGCTCCGCAGCTTGCCGCGCTCTTCATCATTCTGGCAGCGATTACAATCCTTTCGCCGGGTTTCCTGCATGTCTCGTTCCAGAACGGCAGGCTCTATGGCAGTCTGGTGGATATTCTGGTGCGCGCCGCACCCGTTGCGCTTTTGACCATCGGCATGACGCTGGTCATCGCCACCAAGGGCATCGATCTGTCCATCGGCGCTGTCATCGCCATCTGCGGCGCGGTCGCGGCCACCCTTATCAGCAACGGCCATTCCATCCCCACCGTCATCGTCATCTCGCTTGCCGTGGGCATTGCCTGCGGGTTGTGGAACGGCGTGCTTGTCGCCCTTCTCGACATACAGCCGATCATCGCCACGCTGATCCTGATGGTGGCTGGGCGCGGCATCGCCCAGCTCATTACCGAAGGCGTCATTCTCACCTTCAACAATGACGGTTTTTCCGCCATCGGCTCCGGCTCATTCGCGGGCATTCCCCTGCCCGTCATCATCTGGGTGGCGGCCGCACTGTTGATCGGCCTTCTGGTGCGCAAGAGCGCGCTGGGCTTCCTCATCGAAGCGACCGGCATCAATCGCCGCGCGGCAGCGCTTGCCGGGGTACGGGCGCGCTTCCTCCTGTTTTTCGTCTATGCGGTTTCCGGTCTCTGCGCCGCCATCGCCGGCATGATCGTCACCGCCGATATTCGCGGCGCCGATGCCAACAATGCCGGGCTGTGGCTGGAGCTGGACGCCATATTGGCGGTGGTCATCGGCGGCACATCGCTGAATGGCGGGCGCTTCTCCATCACCGCCTCGCTTATCGGCGCGCTCATCATCCAGACCATCAATACCGGCATTCTCGTCTCGGGCTTTCCGCCGGAATTCAACCTCATCATCAAGGCCGGCATCATCATGGTGGTGCTGACGCTGCAATCGCCGGCGATCATGGTCGTCCTCGGTTTCGTGAAAGCGCCGAAGCCGCACGTCAAACCGGCAGCCACCAATGGCATGACCAAGGAAGGAACCGCGCGATGATCCACAGCCGCAACCTGCCCTTCCTCACCACGCTGACGATCTTCGTGATCGCCTATCTTCTCTGCGTGCTGCAATATCCGGCGATCTTCTCGACACGGGTGATCGGCAATCTTCTGACCGACAATGCCTTCCTCGGCATCGCGGCCGTGGGCATGACCTTCGTCATCCTGTCGGGCGGCATCGATCTGTCCATCGGTTCGGTCATCGCCTTCACCAGCGTCTTCGTCGCCGTCATGGTCGGCACCTATAATATCCATCCGCTGCTGGCCTTCGCCATCGTGCTGGTGGTCTCCACCCTGTTCGGCTGCCTGATGGGGGCGATGATCCGTTTCCTGTCCATCCCGCCCTTCGTGGTGACGTTGGCCGGCATGTTTCTGGCGCGCGGCGCGGCTTACCTTATCTCCACCCAGTCTGTGCCGATCTCGCACCCCTTCATCGATGCGATACAGGGGTTTTATTACCGTTTCCCCGGCGGCGGCAGGTTGACGGCGCTCGCCATGCTGATGCTTCTCGTCTTTGCCGCCGGCATGCTGATCGCCAGCCGCACCCGCTTCGGCGCCAATATCTATGCGCTCGGTGGCAACCCGCAATCGGCCGAGCTGATGGGCGTGCCGATCGGTGCGACGACCATCGGCATCTATGCGCTTTCCGGTTTCCTCTCCGGCCTCGCCGGCATCGTCTACACGCTCTACACCTCGTCGGGTTATTCGCTGGCGACGGTTGGGGTTGAACTCGACGCCATTGCCGCCGTCGTCATCGGCGGAACGCTGCTCACCGGCGGCACCGGGCTGGTGGCGGGAACCTTCATCGGCCTGCTGATCCAGGGGTTGATCCAGACCTATATCGTTTTTGACGGAACACTGTCCTCCTGGTGGACGAAAATCGTCATCGGCGTGCTGCTTTTCGTCTTCATCGTGTTGCAGCGCGCAATCATCTGGTATTCAAACAGGAGACTGGCCGGACCGCATCCGGCATAACCGCAAACGGAGGCTTGCTTGGGGCTGCTCGAAACGACGATAAGCGGACGAAAACGCCGGAACAGCCACGCCCATGTGGTCTCCGAACTCGGCAGCGCCATCGTCTCGGGCCGAATTGCGGAAGGTTCCCTGCTGCCCAACGACGCCGAACTGTCTTTACGTTTCGGCGTCTCGCGCACCGTGCTGCGCGAAACCATGAAGACGCTGGCGGCGAAGCGGCTGGTGGAACCGAAAGCAAAGGTCGGCACCCGCGTTCTTGATCGCTCAAGCTGGAATTTCTTCGATCCTGACGTGCTCGGCTGGCGCTGCGAAGCCGGCATAGACGAGGAGTTCGTCACGCATCTGGCGGAAATCCGTCTGGCGCTGGAGCCGGCGGCGGCAGCGGCGGCGGCCCTGCAGGCCTCCAATGATGATATCGTTTCGCTTTACGTCATCGCCGCGAAATTCGATAATCCGCAGCATACGCCGGAAAGCATCGCCAAGGTCGATCTCGAATTCCACCTTGCCGTGGCGCATATGTCCGGCAACCCCTTCATGCGCTCGGCAAGCGGGCTGATTGAAGCCGCGCTCGCCATCTCCTTCCAGCTTTCGTCACCGGCCGCCTCACCCGGCACCATCGCCGAAATCGCCTCGAACCATCTGCGCATCGTGCATGCCATTGCCGCACGTGATGCCGATGCCGCCATAAAAGCCATGCGCCACGTGATCGAGGTGGGCAAGGACCGGACCCAGAAGGCGATCAAGACGCCCTGAAGAGACTGCCGCTCCCCTGTCTTCGGAAGCGAGAAACGGGTCGCAACGCCCTGAAAAGAATCAGAGAAAATTCAGCGTCACCAGCGCCAGCAAAAGGTAGCGCCCGACCTTGGCGATGGTGACCAGCAGCAAAAAGACCGGCAGCGGCTCTTTCATGATGCCGGCCGCAACCGTCAGCGGATCGCCGATCAATGGCGCCCAGCTTAAAAGCAGCGACCACCGGCCGTAACGCCGATACCAGTTCTGGGCGCGTTGCAGCGCGGCCTCGCCGACGGGAAACCAGCGCCTGTGCCTGAAACCTTCGATACCGCGGCCAAGCAGCCAGTTGACGAAGGAGCCGGCCACATTGCCGGCACTGGCGACGGCCACCAGCAGCCAGACCGGCTGCGATTTCAGGAGGATGAGACCGGCCAGCGCCGCCTCCGACTGCATGGGCAGAATGGTCGCCGCCACAAAGGCCGTCAGAAACAAACCCGCATATACCGCCAGATCGGCCATTGTCCGCCCTTCATCATCAGCGAATTCCGCCGCTGCCCCTGAAGTGCCGGATGATGGCACGCACCGTCAAGCACGCCCTGACATCACTGAGGGGATATCAGGCCGAATTCGTCGCGATGACACGCACAATATCGTCATGATCCACCTCCAGCAGCGCCTTGTGAATGGACAATTGCCTGATATCACCAGATGCGGACAGGATGACGATCACCGTTTCGCGTGGCGGGCAATCCGGCAGGGCGCAGGACAGCTCGCTGACGGTGACGATGTCATCCGCATGCAGATTTAACAGGTCGCGCGCCCATTGTTTCAGAAGCCGGGCCTGCGAGACGAGCGCGGAGCCGTTGCGCGCAAGGGGGTTGTTCATGAAACACCCATTCGCCTCGCCTGCGAGGCCAATGTGTCGAAAAGGTCGCGGATCGGCTGTTGCGGCATATCCATGCCGATCAGCACGAGACGCGTGGCACGGTCGCCATCCGGCCAGCTTTCCAGCCTTGCCAGCGGGTAAAGCCGGTGCTGTACGGCGTGGGCAACCACCGGCCGATCCGGATCGTCCGTCGCCTGGAAAATACCTTTCAGCCGCAGCAGGCCGGAATGCACGTTGCTGGTGACGAGTTCGAGAAAGGTAACGATCATCTGCGGATCAAGAGCGCCGTCGAAAGTGAGGTCAAAAGCCTCGACGCCGACACCATGGCGGTTGATATCATGGACATGGTCCGCATGCAGGCTCAGCCTGTCGGCCGCCAGCCATCCCGGCACATCCTCCGGCTTGCCGCGCAACGAGTAATTCTTCGTTGCAAAAAGCGACATCAGATCGAAGCCGGCCGCATTGCGGTCATGCAACAGGGCGGCGGGGTTGAGGTCTGCAAGGCCTTCACGGTCCATCGCGGTCGCGTCGGCAAGGTCGGTTTTCGTCAGGACAATGTGGTCGGCAAAGGCAAGCTGTTTCCAGCCTTCAATGAAACTGTCGAGCATCGCCCGGCCGGACGTGACATCGAAAACAGTGACCACGCCGGAAAGATGAAAGTGCCGGGCGACGATATGGTCGCGCAGGCCAAGCGCCGGTGTGCCGCCGGCAATCAGGCTGTTGATGATCGGCGCGGGATCGGCAAGTCCCGTCGTTTCGATAACGACACGCGAGATTTCCGGCATCCCCCCTTCCAGAAAGGCCTGATGCAATTCGTAAAGCGAGGTGCGGATATCACTGGTCGCGTTGCAGCAGATGCAACCGGTCGTGGTTCTGAAATACCGTTCCGAGCCGGTGCGAACCAGACCGTGATCGATGGGCACGGATCCGAATTCATTGACGATGACGGCAGCGTCATGCATGGCCGGTTCGTTCAGAAGCTCGTTCAGCAAGGTAGTCTTTCCCGCACCCAGAAAGCCGGTAAGCAGGGTGACCGGCACCGTCCTGACGGGCGGGGAGACAGCCGTGTCATCTCCTCGCGCAACCGTTTTCTTCCGCTTCATTCCGAACACATCCACACCTTTTAACCGCATAAAATCCGCGGCAGCTTAATATGTAATGTAATAACATATCAATACTATTCTGAAAGCATCCGACACTCCCCAACATCGTTACCCGGCTGCGAAAAATCATGCGGCCCGAGACATCGGCATAGAGACGCATGAAAAAACCATGAGCAGGAAAAATGGAATAATAAAATCGTTTCTTTCGCTTTCGTTTTATTCGTTCCACGCTCTATTGCATTTTCGTTCAAGTTCGTTTTTAATTCCAAATGCTAATACAGAAAAGATCGCCCACAGCTGGATCGAGGAGGAAGGCTGTAATAAGGGACTGTATCTTTTACTGTTTTCACAATGGGAGGAATCGCCTTGAAAAAACTCAGCTACCGCCTTGCTGCGGCATCCGCGCTTTCGTTTTTTGTCACATCGAATGCTTTCGCTGCGACGGAGATCCAGTGGTGGCACGCCATGACCGGCGCCAATAACGAAGTCGTGGACGCGCTTGCGAAAGAGTTCAACGACAGCCAGAAAGACTACAAGATCACGCCCGTGTTCAAGGGCACCTATCCGGAAACGCTGAATGCCGGCATCGCCGCCTTCCGCGCCAAGCAGCCGCCGGCCATCATTCAGGTCTTCGATGCCGGTTCCGGCGTGATGATGGGTGCCGCCGGCGCCATCAAGCCGGTGGCGGATGTGCTGAAGGAAGGTGGCTACACCTTCAACAAGGACGAATATCTGGCCGGCATCGTCGCCTATTATTCCAAGCCTGACGGCACCATGCTGTCCTTCCCTTACAATTCGTCCTCGCCGATCCTCTATTACAACAAGGATGTCTTCCAGAAGGCTGGCCTCGATGCCGCCAATCCGCCGAAGACCTGGCCGGAAGTTTTCGAAGCCGCCAAGAAGATCAAGACCAGCGGTGCCGCGCAGTGCGGTTTCACCTCCACCTGGCTTACCTGGATCCAGACCGAAAATTTCGCCGCTTGGAACAATGTCTCCTATGGCAGCAATGAAAACGGGCTTGGTGGTACGGATGTGAAGCTTGCGGTCAATGCGCCGCTCTTTGTCGAGCATTTCCAGGCCATCGCCGATCTCGCCAAGGACGGCACCTTCCGTTATGGCGGACGCACCTCGGAGGCCAAGCAGCTATTCATGTCCGGCGAATGCGGCATCCTGACCGAATCCTCCGGCGGTCTCGGCGATATCGTCAAGACCGGCATGAATTACGGCATCGGCCAGCTGCCCTATTACGAGGGCCATGGTCCGCAGAACACCATTCCCGGCGGCGCCAGCCTCTGGGTCTTCGGCGGCAAGAGCGACGCCGAATATAAGGGTGTTGCCGAATTCTTCCATTTCCTCTCGCAGACCAAGATCCAGTCTCGCCTGCATCAGGTCTCCGGCTACATGCCGGTAACGATCGCGGCCTATGAGGAAACCAAGAAATCCGGCTTCTACGACAAGAACCCTGCCCGCGAAACGCCGCTGCTGCAGATGATGGGCAAGCCGCCGACAGAAAACTCCAAGGGCGTGCGCCTCGTGAACCTGCCGCAGGTGCGCGACATCATGAACGAAGAGTTCGAGGCGATGCTGGCCGGCAAGCAGGACGCGAAAGCCGCCCTCGACAAGATCGTGGAGCGCGGTGACGCAGCCATCAAGCAGGCCGCCGGCAACTAAACGATCCCTGCCACCGCCCGCGCTCTCACAGGGTGCGGGCGGCGTTTCCATCCCATCAGGAGATCGCCGTGCAAAGCGTCGTATTCCCCAACAAGATCCTGCCTTATCTGCTGGTCGCACCGCAGATCATCCTGACGGTGATCTTCTTTTTCTGGCCCGCAAGCCAGGCGCTTTACCAGTCGACCATGCGCGAGGACGCCTTCGGGCTGAACAGCAATTTTGTCGGTCTGGCCAATTTTTCCGCCGTGCTGTCAGATGAGAGCTATCTCAACTCCCTGCACGTCACCGTCATCTTCAGTGTGCTGACCGCACTCGTCTCCATGGGACTTGCGTTGCTGCTGGCGACGGCGGCTGACCGCGTGGTGCGCGGCAAGGGCTTTTACCGCACCATGATGATCATGCCCTATGCCGTGGCGCCTGCTGTCGCCGGCATGTTGTGGCTGTTCATGTTCAACCCGGCCATGGGCACCTTCTCCTATATCCTGCGCCGCAACGGCATCATGTGGGACCCGTTGCTCGACGGCAATCAAGCCATGCTGCTGGTGGTCGCCGCCGCTGCGTGGAAGCAGATCAGCTATAATTTCCTGTTCTTTGTCGCAGGCTTGCAGGCAATTCCGAAATCATTGCTGGAAGCTGCCTCCATTGACGGCGCGCGCGGTTCTCGGCGCTTCTGGACCATCGTTTTCCCGCTGCTGGCGCCGACAACCTTCTTCCTTCTGGTCGTCAACACGGTTTACGCCTTCTTCGATACCTTCGGCATCATCCATGCCGTCACCGGCGGCGGCCCCGCCAAGGCGACGGAAACGCTGGTTTACAAGGTCTATAATGATGGCTTCGTGAACCTGAACCTCGGCTCTTCCGCCGCGCAATCGGTCATCCTGATGGTGATCGTCATTGCGCTCACCGCCTTCCAGTTCCGCTTCGTCGAGAAGCGCGTGCATTACGGCTGAGGATTTCACAATGATTGAAAATCGCCCGGTCGCCCGCATGGTCGCCCATCTGATGCTCATTCTCGGCATCATCGTTGTGGCCTTCCCGATCTATTACACCTTCGTCGCTTCTTCCATGACGTCGACGGATATCATCCGCCCGCCCATGTCGCTTTTGCCCGGCGATCATCTGAGCGCCAATTACACCGAAGCCATGGTCGGCGGCGTTGAAAGAGTGGTCGGCGTCAGCCTCGAGCGGCTGCTGTTCAACAGCTTCGTCGTGGCGCTCGCCATCGCCATCGGCAAGATCGTCATTTCGTTCCTGTCGGCCTTCGCCATCGTGTTCTTCCGCTTTCCCTTCCGCATGGGCTTTTTCTGGATGATCTTCATCACGCTCATGTTGCCGGTGGAGGTGCGTATCCTGCCCACCTACAAGGTCATCGTCGATCTTGGGTTGATCGACACCTATGCGGGACTGACGCTGCCGCTGATGGCGTCAGCCACGGCAACCTTCCTGTTCCGGCAGTTCTTCCTGACCATTCCCGGTGAACTGGTCGAGGCGGCGCGTATCGACAATGCCGGTCCGTTCCGCTTCATGCGCGATATTCTGCTGCCGCTGTCGAGAACCAATATCGCAGCACTTTTCGTGATCCTGTTCATCTATGGCTGGACCCAGTATCTCTGGCCGCTGCTCGTGACCAACGACGCCAAGATGAACACGATCATCATCGGCCTCAAGCGCATGGTGGATTTCACCGACGCTTCGACGCCCTGGAATTATGTGATGGTGACGGCGATCCTCGCCATCATCCCCCCGATTATGGTTGTGGTGCTGATGCAGCGCTGGTTCGTCAAAGGTTTGGTGGAGACCGAAAAATAATGGCAAAAATTGCGCTGAAAGACGTCCGCAAGGTTTATGGCGGCAATGTCGATGCGATCAAGGGCGTATCGATGGACATCGCCGATGGCGAAATGATCGTGCTGGTCGGCCCCTCCGGCTGCGGCAAATCCACGCTGCTGCGCATGATCGCCGGGCTGGAAAGCATATCGGGCGGCGAGATCGTCATCGGCGACCGCGTCGTCAACGATCTTGAGCCCTCCGACCGCGACATCGCCATGGTGTTCCAGAATTATGCGCTTTATCCGCATATGACGGTGCGCCAGAACCTTGCCTATGGCCTGAAGAACCGCAACACGCCGAAGGAGGAGATCGAGCGGCGCATCACCGAGGCGGCCAAGGCGCTGGAGATCGAGCAGTTCCTGGAGCGCAAGCCGCGCCAGCTTTCAGGCGGCCAGCGCCAGCGTGTGGCCATGGGCCGCGCCATTGTGCGCAAGCCGGCGGCCTTCCTGTTCGACGAGCCGCTCTCCAACCTCGACGCCAAGCTGCGCGTGCAGATGCGGGTCGAAATCCGCCGCCTGCAGCGTTCGCTCGCCACGACAAGCGTTTATGTCACCCATGACCAGATGGAGGCCATGACGCTGGCCGACCGGCTGGTGGTGCTGAATGCCGGCCGCATCGAGCAGATGGGCACGCCGATCGAGCTTTACGAAAAACCGGCGACCACTTTCGTCGCCACCTTCATCGGCTCGCCTTCCATGAACCTTCTCGCCCATGGCGCAGCCTCATCCACTGGCTCGACCGGCTGGTCGGTGAACGGCGCGACAGTGCTACCGCAAACTGTCGCAACGCTCGGCATTCGCCCTGAAGATATCACCCTTGCGACGGAAGCCCCTGCTGACGCCGCCTTCGCCGGCACCGTGCAGGTGGACGCCGTGGAACTGGTCGGCGCCGAAAGCTATGTTCACGGCTCCTTCGCCGATGGCACCACCATCGTCTTCCGCGTCCACGGCCGCTCGCAACTGCGCATCGGCGAGACACTGAAGATTGCCGCCCAGGCGAAGGATTTCCATCTGTTCGATACGACGGGCAAGCGGATTTAAACTTATCGACGAAAATCGAACACCCGCCATTCGGCGGGTGTTCGAGCATCGCCAAAACCTCGGGCAGCCCCCTACCACACCAACTCCACCTGCGGCCGGCCGTTGGAGGTTTTTTCCACCGTGCGGCCGGATGCGTCGATATTGCAGTGGACGCGCTGCCGGAAGGCGGAGAAGCTTTCGAAGGTCACGACGTCGACGGGATTGTCGAGATGGAGGGTGAGCCGATAGCGTTCCGGGTCACCGCCGAGCGTCTGGACGCCGAGCACGGAGGCGACGAAAGGCTGGCCGAGATAAAGGCCTTCCACTCTCGAACCCAGAAGATAGGGATTGAAGGCAGGGCGGTTTCCGGCTGCCGCATGCAGGGTATTCCAGTCACGGAAGCCATATTGCGCGGCGATGAGTTCCAGCGCCTTTGAGTGGGTGATTGTCTGTCCCTGTTCCTCAAGCGCTGAGCGCAGGCGTTTTGCCTGTTCTTTCAGCCCCTCAAGGGCGGGAAGCGGTTTGGACACGTGCATAACGGTTCTCCAACATTGACATGCCGAATTTTCCGAAGGGGGTCCGCGTTGCCATCGACGACATGCAAAACATGGGATGACCGTTATCAGGGATAAGAGCTTCACCAGGGGCAAAAATGCCTGCGGACGGCCGGGGCTCTCTGCCCGTGGCCGTCCGTATAGCTCAGAACGCGCCGCCCGTCAAAGGCGGCGCTGAAGCCGTTCCGGGATCAGAAGCGATAGGTGATACCAGCGCCGATCAGCCAGGGATCGAGCTTCGCCTTGCCGCTGACTGGTGTACCACCCAGTTCGGCGGTCCAGTCGGTCTTCAGGAAGATTTTTTTCACGTCGAAGTTCACGCCCCAATGCTCGTCGAGCATATAGTCGAAACCGACCTGCACGGCAGCACCTAGCTTGTTCTTGACGTCGAGATTGCTGAAGCCGGGCTCTTCGGACTGGTTGTAGAACAGCGAATAGTTCACGCCTGCACCGATATAGGGCTTGAAGGCGCCGAAATCGGTGAAGTGATATTGCAGCGTCAGTGTCGGCGGCAGCAGCCATGTCTTGCCGACCGGCGTGCCGGCCAACACACCCTCGCCATTGATCTTGGCATAGGTGGTGCCGAGAATGAGTTCAGCGGCAAAATTCGGCGTGAAGAAATAGGTGATGTCCAGTTCCGGGATCACCGTATCCGAATAGGAAAGGCCGGCACCCGGCACACCGTCAACGCTGCCGCTGTCATTGGTGATGACGCCGAGACCGCGCACGCGCAGCATCCACGGGCTTGCCGCCGCAATTGCCTCTTCGGCGGTGGGCGCCGGTGCTGGCGCGGCCAGATCGGCGGCCATGGCATTGGCCGATACCAGCATCGCCGCAACACTAACCGCAACGCTGGCAAGCAAGGCGATTCTTTTGTTCCTGTTCGTCATTCCATCTCTCCTTTAGCGCAGCCTGCATCCGTTCGGACATTCCCCAGGTCGCATCTCACCTTCTCGAACCGGCGCATCCGAACTTGCCGATGCCACAGCCGTCACCGGGCAACCCAGAAACCGGCTGATGACGGCCGGCTGCGAATCCTCGGTGCCAAGACCGTCACGGCCACTATGGCGAAGGGCGGGACACACCAATTGAGATGGATCAAACCGTAACGGCATTGCCCCCTACAGACGACGTACGAGCGAAGATTGTGACAATTGCGCAACAAAAGAAGGCGAGAGACCGGCGCGAAATTGCCCTGGAACAGCGCACAAAAAAGGCGGGAGATGATCCCCCGCCGCGCTTTTTCAACAATGGACTTCCGTGTCAGACGTAACGATTGACGACGTTTTCCAGATATTCCTGACGACCGGATTTCGGCTCGGGATTGATATCCTCCCGCTCCACCAGCGCGGTAATCTCGTCAAGCTTCAGTTCGCCGCGCAGCATCTTCTGGGCCTCGGGGGAATCCCACTTGGCGTAACGCTCCGCAAGCGGCTTCGACAGCGCGCCGTCCTCGACCATCTTCGCCGCCGCCTTCAGGCCGCGGGCGCAGCAATCCATGCCGCCAATATGACCGATCAGCAGATCCTGCGGATCGAGCGACTGGCGACGCAGCTTGGAATCGAAATTGGTGCCGCCATTCTTGAAGCCGCCACCAGCAAGCACGTGGTAATAAGCGAGCGCCATTTCCGGCACGTTGTTGGGGAACTGGTCGGTATCCCAACCGGACTGGTAATCGTTGCGGTTCATGTCGATGGAGCCGAAAATGCCGAAGGCATTGGCCATGGCCAGCTCATGTTCGAAGGAATGGCCGGCGAGAATGGCATGACCCTGCTCGATATTGACCTTCACTTCCTTTTCCAGGCCGTTCTTCTGCAGGAAGGCATAAACGGTGGCGACGTCGTAGTCGTACTGGTGCTTGGTCGGCTCCTGCGGTTTCGGCTCGATCAGGATCGTGCCTTCAAAGCCGATCTTGTATTTATATTCGACCACCAGGTTGAGGAAGCGGCCCAGCTGGTCAAGCTCACGCGACAGATCGGTGTTGAGCAGGGTCTCATAACCCTCACGGCCGCCCCACAGAACGTAGTTCGCGCCGCCGAGCTTCTTGGTGGCGTCCATGCAGGTCTTCACCGTGGCGGCGGAGAATGCAAAGACATCCGGATCCGGATTGGTTGCCGCACCGGACATGAAACGCCGGTTGGAGAAAAGGTTCGCGGTGCCCCACAGCAGCTTCACGCCGGTCTGCGCCTGCTTTTCAGCAAAATAATCAACGATTTCGTTGAGGTTCTTCGTGTTTTCAGCAAAGTTGCGGCCTTCAGGGCGCACATCGGCGTCATGGAAGCAATAAAATGGCGAACCGAGCAGCGAGAAGAATTCGAAGGCCACATCTGCCTTCAGCTTCGCAGCCTGCATGCTGTCTTCGAACCACGGGCGCTGGAAGGTCTGGCCGCCGAAGGGGTCACCACCCGGCCAGGTGAAGGTATGCCAGTAGGCCACCGCGAAACGCAGATGGTCTTCCATGCGCTTGCCGGCAACGACTTCATCGGGGTTGTAGTGGCGGAAGGCCAGCGGATTGGTGCTGTCGGGGCCTTCATATTTGATCTTGGCGATATCGCCGAAAAAACCTGTGCTCATGGTGATCCTCCTCTTGGGGTGGGTTAGGTGGTGTTCGGTATAGGTTGGAGGGCGCGGCTCACCCCCCTCTGTCCTGCCGGACATCTCCCCCTCAAGGGGGGAGATCGACAAGCGGCTACGTCTTGTCCTCACGCGAGGTTGAAGATGGAGCGAGAGGTAGCATCCTGCCGATCTCCCCCCTTGAGGGGGAGATGCCCGGCAGGGCAGAGGGGGGTAAACCGCACACTCCGCGTCTCAATGCGAAAGCGCCCGAATAGCCGGATAAAGCGCGTGATACCGCCGATAGGCCTCCTCATAGGCCCCGGCCAGATCAGCCACCGGCTCAATCGTCCGCGCCGTCTCCGGCTGCGAGCAGACCGCCACCGGATCGGCCCCTGTCGCGGCGATCAGGCCAAGGCGAGCAGCACCGAAGGCCGCACCGAAATCGCCTTCTGCCGGAATATCCACCGGCACGCCGAGCGAGGTGGCAATCGAGGCAAGCCAATAGGCCGAACGCGAGCCGCCGCCGATGGCGGTGACGCGGGAAATCGAGGTGCCGGCGGATTTCAGCGCTTCGAGATTGTCCCTGATAGCAAAGGTCACACCTTCCAGCACCGCCTGGGTCAGCGCCTTGCGGTCGCCTTCATGCGAAAGACCGATGAAGGAGCCACGAATGGCCGCGTCATTATGCGGGGTGCGCTCGCCGGAAAGATAGGGCGCGAAGGTAACGCCGGTGGGCGCAAGCAGTGTCTCGCCCAGCTCGCCGGTCAGATCGGCGGCGGATTGCCCGGTGAGGCGGGAATACCAGTTCAGCGCATCGGTGGCGGAGAGGATGACGCCCATCTGGTGCCAGGTGTTGGGCAGCGCGTGGCAGAAGGCGTGCACGGCGCTTTCCGGCTTCGGCAGATAGGAGGCATTGGCGGCGAAGAGCACGCCGGATGTACCAAGCGAAACGAAGGCGTGGCCCTCCTTCACCGTGCCCATGCCGCAGGCGGAGGCGGCGTTGTCACCCGCACCGCCGGCCACCACGGCACGGCCGGAAATGCCCCATTCACCGGCGAGTTCGGCGCGAAGAACGCCCGCCTCATCCGTGCCTTCCACCAGCGACGGCATGTGTTTTTCATCCAGGCCGGTGGCGGCGAGAAGTTCGGAAGACCATTTGCGCGCGCCGGTATCAAGCCATGAGGTGCCGGCGGAGTCCGACATCTCGGAGATATATTCGCCCGTCAGCCACAGCCGCAGATAATCCTTCGGCAACAGCACCTTGGCCACTTTGGCGAAGATTTCAGGTTCGTTCTTCGCCACCCAGGCAAGCTTCGGCGCGGTGAAGCCGGGGAAGACGATATTGCCGGTGATCCTGCGGAAACGTGGATCGGCGTCGAGTGCTGCGGCCTCGGCATGGGAGCGGGTGTCATTCCACAGGATGCAGGGGCGCAGTACCTTGCCCTCGGCATCAACAAGCGTCGCGCCATGCATCTGGCCGGAAAGGCCAATGCCCTTCACTGCGGCAAGCTCCTTCGGGAACTTCTGCTTCAGGCCGGCGACGGCGGTTTTCGCGGCGGCTATCCAGTCCGCGGGATCCTGTTCCGACCAGCCATGATGCGGACGCGAAACCTCCAGCGAGCCGTTTGCCGAACCGACAATCTTCTGATCGCCATCCATCAGCAGGGCTTTGATGCCTGAAGTGCCAAGATCGAGACCGAGATACATGTATTTCTCCATTCCGGCGCTCCATGCGCCACTTTCAGCGTTTTTTAAAAGTCACCGCATTTCCGGACGGAAAACCGGCGGCCACTTTTCCTGGAAATGCTCTCATCAGGGAAGATTGTCCCTCAGGAATATGTCGATACGGATACGTTCCTGCGCTGCGATGACGGGCTGGCCGTCGGCACGCGCTTTCAACACGCGGATGGCGCTGCGCACCTCATGGCCGGCATCCTGATTGAGCACGGCGTCAAGCACGCCTTCCCGCAGCGCATTGGCGGTGTTTTCCGTCAGTTCATGGGCAATGACAGACAGCGACCTTTCACCGCCGGCGGCTCGGAGCGCCCGGATGAGGCCGCGATTGCCGGCGCCGAGACTGTAGATGCCGGAGAGTGCAGCATTGCCAAGCGCTCCGGCAACCAGCGCCTCGACGGTTGCCGGGTCATCCTTGCCCTCCAGCACCGGCAGAAGCCGCAATTGCGGAAATTCGGCTTCGATGACCGCGCGAAAACCCTCCAGACGTTCGCGATGGTCGCGCACCAGCATGGAACCGGCGACAACAGCGATATCGCCACCGCAGCTGGAGAGGAAACGTCCCATCAGGCTCGCCGCCGTGCGTCCCGCCGCGGCATTGTCGACACCGGCATAATGGTCGCGGCGCGAGCCGGAAAGATCGGACACCAGCGTCACCGTGGCAATGCCGTCTTCCGCCAGCCGGTCTGCCGCTTCCGCCACATCTTGCGAATCCGTGGCGACGAAAGCCACGCCCGACGGTTTTTCCCGCCGTGCCACCTCCAGAGCCTCGGTCAGCGCCGCGGCATTAAAGGGCGGCACCTCGATGATGCGGATCGCCGTGCGTTCCAGATGGGAGCGGGAGGCGGCGGCCCGAACCTCGGCCCTCAGCGTTGCCATGAAGGAATTGTCGTTGCCCGGCAGGATGAAGACCAGCGAATAATTACGGCCCTTGGCCAGATTGGCAGCGGCGATATCGCGCACATAACCAAGCTCGGCAATCGCCGCCTCCACGCGGGCGCGGGTGGCGGCGTGAACGCCCGGACGCATGTTCAGCACCCGGTCGATGGTGGCGAGGCTGACGCCTGCGCGCTCGGCAATATCATGAACTGTCGGCTTCATGGCTCCTCCCCTCGCCTTTGAATATCCAGCTTTGAGGCCGAGGTAAACCGAAAAATGATGTACGTACCTCATATTTCTTCGGAAGGCGGTATCGGGTTGGCGGCTCTTGGCGAAACGGTGCCGCGCGTTTCTTCTCCCCGCCGGGGAGAAGGTGGCCCGAAGGGTCGGATGAGGGGGCTAGCTCTCGGTCTATCGCTACCGTCGCCCCCTCATCCCGCTGCCGCGGACTTCTCCCCGACGGGGAGAAGAAATGTGCCGCCCCCCGCTCGCTCCATATTCAAAACAAAAAAGGGGCCGTCATTTTCGACGGCCCCAGCTCTGCGGTGGATGGGAGGGGATTTTTATCAGTGCGCCGCATCTGGCGGCGGCGCTGCCTTGGGTTTCTGGATCAGGATTGTCATGAAGATGAGGCTGCCGAACAAAAGCGTCAGCGCGAAGAACACATCCGCGAAGGCCAATATCCATGCCTGCTGCGAGACCATGCCGACCAGTTTCTTGATCGCGACGGAAGCGCCGTCCAACCCGTAGGAATCGTAGTTCGCGCCGACATTGTTCAGCCATTCCAGCGCCTGCGGATTGGAATAGCTGATATGTTCCGCCAGCCGCACATAATGATCGTCGGTGCGCTGCGACAGCAGGGTGTTGATGACGGCAAGGCCAACCGCGCCGCCGAGGTTACGGGTGAGGTTGAACAGGCCCGATGCATTGCGGATACGGGCGGGCGGCAGCGTGCCGAGCGCGATGTTGTTGATCGGCACCATGCACATCATCAGGCCAAAACCGCGCAGGATCTGCGGGATCAGCAGTTCATAGAAGTCCCAGTCGGTCGTCACATAGGTCATGATCCACGTGCCGCAGCCGAAGCTGATGAAGCCGATGGCCATCATCGCCCGCGGGTCGAGCTTGGTGGAGACCTTGCCGGCAATCGGCGCGGTGAAGAACATCGCAAGGCCGGAGACGAACATGGTCTCGCCGATCATCAGCGCATCATACCCCCTCACCCGGCCGAGATAGAGCGGGTAAAGATAGGTCAGCCCGTAAAGCCCGATGCCCATGACGAAGGAAAACAGCGAGCCGATGGAGAAGTTTCGGTCGGCGAAGGCGCGAATATCGACGACCGGGAATTCCACCTTGAAGGCGCGCCAGAAGAACACGACGGCACCGATGACCATGGCGACGGAGCCAAGGACGATATGCTCGTCGTTGAACCAGTCCTTGTTATTGCCCTCTTCCAGCACATATTCCAGCGAGCCGAGGAAGACCGCCATGGAGATCAGCCCCCACCAGTCGAACTTCTTCCAGAGCGACTTTTCCGGCTTGTCGAAATCGATCAGGCTCCAGGTGAGGATGGTGACGATGATGCCGGGGATGATGTTGACGAGGAACAGCCAGTGCCAGGAAAAGGCATTGGAGAGATAACCGCCGACCGTCGGCCCGATGGTGGGCGCAAGCGTGGCGACGAGACCGATGATCGGCGAGACGACTGAGCGCTTCGAGGGCGGGAAGATCGTAAAGGCGGCAGCAAAGACCGACGGGATCATGCCGCCGCCGATAAAGCCCTGGATCGCGCGGTAGACGATCATCTGGTCAATATTGGTGGCGGTGGCGCAGAGCGCGCTCGAAAGCGTGAAGCCGGCCGCACAGGTGGCGAAAAGCACGCGCGTGGAGAGAATGCGCGCCAGCGTGCCGGACAGCGGGATCATGATCACTTCGGCGATCAGATAGGAGGTCTGCACCCAGGCGATCTCATCCGAGCCGGCGCCGAGGCCGGCCTGGATTTCCGCCAGCGAGGCGGAAACGATCTGAATATCGAGAATGGACATGAACATGCCGAAGACCATCGCGAAGAACGCGATGAGCCTGCGCCTGTCCATCGGAGGATCGGCGGGGATCGACGCCCCGCCCGTACCGACAACCGTAGCCGCCATGATCTTGCCCTCGACGACGCTTTACTTGGCTTGCGCCGTTTTCGTATTTTCAGGCGCCGTGCGCGTGTCGACATCAACGACAACGCTCAGGCCCGCACGCAGATTGTGCTTTGCAAGATCGTCCTTCGAGAAGACGATACGAACAGGCACGCGCTGGATGACCTTTGTGAAGTTGCCCGTGGCATTTTCCGGCGGCAGCATGGAGAAGACCGAACCGGAGCCGGGCGAGATCGACTGCACCGTGCCTTCAATGGTCGCATCATCGAAGGCGTCCACATGGACACGAACCTTCGAGCCGGGAACAACGCTGGCCAGCTGCGTTTCCTTGAAATTGGCGTCGATATAAAGCTCATTCATCGGCACCAGCGAAGCCAGACGCTTGCCGACTGAGACGAGATCACCCGTCTGCACCGCCAGATTGCCGATGACGCCATCATAGGGCGCTTTCAGCACGGTGAAGGACAGGTCGCGAGCAGCCTTGTCGCGGGAAAGCTGCAGCGAGCGGATGGTGCTTTCGGCCTCTTCGCGTTGGGCGCGCAGAAGCTCGACATTGGCTTTCGCGGAAGAGATCGCCGCATCACCGGCCACGACATTCGCCTTGGCCTGATCGAGCGCAACCTGGGCATTGTCGGAAGCGGCAACGGTGCCGACGTCCTTCGCCTGCAATTCGCTGGCACGCTTCTGGGTGATTTCCGCGCCGCGAAGGGCGGCATCCAGCGCACCCTTCTGGGCAACGGCCTGTTCCTGCGATGCCTCGCCGCCAATGATCTGCGCATCGATACGCTTCAGCGACAGCTCCTCTGTGCGGATCTGCGCCTCAGCCTGTTCAAGCGCAATGCGATAGTCGCCATCATCCAGCGTCACCAGCGGATCGCCCGCCTTGACTTCCTGGTTTTCAACCACGTTCACCTTGGCAACGTAACCCGACACCTTGGGCGCGATGACCGCGATGTCACCTTCTATATAGGCATCATCGGTCGAGACCATGAAGCGGCCATCGATCCACCAGTTGTAACCGTACCAGCCGGCACCGGCGAGAAGGGCGACGGCGATGACCGGCAGAAGCTTCGAACGCTTCTTCTGCTTCGGAGCAGCGGTTGTCTGGGGCGGCTGTTGCGGCGGGGCATCAGCCGGCTTTGCCGGAGAGGTCTCGGCCTTGGCGGAGATATCCGCCTCTTCCGCATCGTTGACGGCGCGAACCGCGCTATTCTTCTGGGCCGACATGAGAGTATACCGTGATAGATTGAAGAAAGTTTTTCGAACTGAACCGTTCGGTTCGATTGACTTAATCTCTTTCCTGACACATATCAAGTGTTATCGAACCGATTGGTTCGACGTCTGGTTAATTTTTTTTACGCCATTGTGGTGCTAGGAGGCGATAACGATGGCAGGGGGAAACATGGATATGGAAGCGGACATGGAAACGGGCTGTCCCGGAAACCCCGCCGGGCGCTTTGCGGCGGGTGAGGACCCGGCAAAGCGCGAGCAGATTCTGGCCGGCGCCTGGCGCGTTTTCAAGCGCAAGGGCTTCGACGCCGCCAGCATGAACGACATCACCCGGGAAGCGGGCGTTTCCAAGGGTACGATCTATGTCTATTTCTCCAACAAGGAAGATCTTTTCGCCGCCCTCGTCGATCAGCACCGGCAGGAATTCGCCACCTCCATGCGCAACATTCTGGCCGGCACCGAAGAGGTGCGCGAAGGCCTGAAGCAGTTCGGCAAGGCCTTCGCCAACAAGATGATCTGTTCGGACATGGTCCCTGCCATGCGCTCGGTCATCGGCGTCATCGACCGCATGCCGAAGCTGGCGCAGCGTTTCTTCATTGCGGCGCCCAATAATGTGCGCACCGTGCTTCAGGATTTCATCGAGCACCACGTGGCGCTCGGACACCTGAAAGTGGATGATGTCGAGCTTGCCGCCCGGCAATATATAGAGCTTTCCACCGGCACCTTCTTCAAGCTGCGCCTGTTCGGAGAAATCGACGGCCCGGTTCCCGAAGAGGAACTCGACCGGGTGATCAACAGCGCCATCACGGTATTCATGGCGGCTTACGGAACCAACAGGGCCTGATTTCATTCAGCAACGGCACCAGCGCCGACACCCGGCCTGCGCGAAATTTCGATGAAATCTTGCGTGGTGGGGGCCTCATGCGCTTGTTTCTCGCGTATTGCGCTATAAATTCCACCCACCGAATGTTTCGGCTGGCCTTGTTGCTGAAAGGAAAACTTACCTGATGGAGTCCATTCTCCCTCTTCTATCTGACCCCGCCGCCTGGGTGGCGCTCGTCACGCTGATCGTCATGGAGGTCGTGCTCGGCATCGACAACCTGATCTTCATCTCCATCCTCACCAACAAGCTGCCGCCTGAACAGCGCGAAAAAGCCCGCAAGATCGGAATCGGCCTTGCCCTCGTCATGCGTCTCGGTCTGCTCGGCACCGTTGCCTGGATCGTGCAGCTCACCACACCGGTGTTTGAAGTCTTCGGCCACGCCTTCTCGTGGAAGGACATGATCCTGATCGCCGGCGGTCTCTTCCTCGTGTGGAAGGCCACCAAGGAAATCCACCACAATGTCGATCCTGAAGATCACAAGGAAGACATGGTGGGTGGCCCGGTGGCGATGAACTTCGGCGCGGCGATCGGCCAGATCCTGCTGCTCGACCTCGTCTTTTCGGTCGACAGCATCATCACCGCCGTTGGCATGACGCCGCACCTGCCGATCATGATCGTCGCCGTCGTCGTCGCCGTTGCCGTCATGCTGCTCGCCGCAACCCCGCTCGCCAACTTCATCGAGCGCAACCCCACCATCGTCATGCTGGCGCTCGCCTTCCTGATGATGATCGGCACGACGCTGATCGCCGAAGGCATGGGCTTCCATGTTCCCAAGGGTTATGTCTATGCCGCCATGGCGTTTTCGGCGCTGGTGGAGGTGCTTAACATGTTTGCGCGCAATGCGCGGCAGCGCAAGAAGGCAGAAGCTTCGGGCGACACCCGGCATTAACGCCCGGATATCAACGCCATTGTCCCTGTCATGCCGGATCAAGCCCCGGCATGACAGGAGAGATATGAAGCTCCGGCCCGGAACCGCATGACCCCGCCTTGCGTTCTTCGACACCATCACCGATAGAGCCCTCTATCGGCGCCTCTCCTTCGAAAGCATAGGCAAGCATGACGACTGACCAGATCCTCGCCTTCACCGTGATCGCCGGCATGATGGCAGCATTCATCTGGGACAGGTTCCGTTACGACGTCATCGCCTGCAGCGCATTGCTGGTGGCGGTGGCGCTTGGCGTCGTGCCTTTCAACAAGGCTTTCTCCGGTTTTTCCGACGATATCGTCATCATCGTCGCAAGCGCGCTGATCGTCAGTTCGGCCGTGGCGCGTTCGGGGGTCGTCGATATGACGATCAAGAAATATTTCCCGGAAATGCATTCCAAGGGCCTGCAACTGGCCTTTCTGATGATCGTCGTCGCCATCATGTCGGCCTTCATCAAGAATATCGGCGCACTTGCCATCATGATGCCCGTCGCCTTCCAGTTTGCCCGCAAATCCGGCAGCCCCGTTTCTTATTATCTGATGCCGATGGCCTTTGCCGCGCTGCTGGGCGGGTTGATGACGCAGATCGGCACCTCGCCCAACATCGTCGTTTCCCGGCTGCGGGAGGAAATGACCGGCCAGAGCTTTTCGATGTTCGACTTCACCCCCGTCGGTGCGGGGCTGACCGTGATCGGCATCATCTTCCTGACCTTCGGTTACCGGCTGCTGCCGGTGCGCAACCGCCAGCAGGCATCGGTGGAGGATGCTCTCGACCAGGCGACCTACACGGCGGAGGCAACGCTGCCGGCCGACAGCACCTTTGCCGACAGGCCGCTGCGCGAACTTTTGAAACAGGCCGATGGCGACGTGATCGCCAGCACCATCCTGCGCGGACCGCGGCGCATCTCCCCCTTCCCCGACGTCAAGCTGAAGGCCGGAGACACGGTTCTGCTTGAAGGCAGCCCCGAAGGGTTGGACCGCATCGTTTCGCAGGCGAAACTGCTGCTGTCCGGCAAACCGCTAACCGAAAACGGCCAGAAAACCGGCGATCTCATCTCCATGGAAGCGGTGATCAGCAATGAATCGGTGCTAACAGGCATTTCAGCCCGCGAACTTTCCCTGTCCTACACGCGCGGCGTCAATCTGATCGCCGTCAGCCGTCGCGGCCAGCGCGTCAGCCAGCGGCTTTCCGACCTGACCTTGCAGGCGGGCGACGTCATCCTGCTGCAGGGCAGCCGCAAGAACCTGCCGCACGTATTGCAGGAGTTCTCCCTTCTGCCCTTGGCCCAGCGGGAAATCCTGCTCGGCGTGCAGCGCCGTGCGCTTCTGCCCGTCATCGTGCTGGCCGCGGCCATGCTTGCCGCCGGCAGCGGGCTGGTGCCGGTCTCGGTCGCCTTTTTCGCCGCCGCCTTCCTGATGATCGTCGTCGGCGCCATTCCGCTTGCCGAAGTCTATAAATCGATCGACGGGCCGATCCTCGTCATGCTCGCCGCCCTTATTCCCGTCAGTGACAGTCTTCGCACCAGCGGCGCCAGCGAATTGATCGCCGCCTGGCTGGGCCAGGCAGCGCAAGGGCTGCCGCCTTTCGCGGCGCTCGGCATGATCCTCTTGACCGCCATGGCAGTGACGCCCTTCCTCAACAATGCCGCCACCGTGCTGGTCATGGCCCCCATCGCCGCCGGTTTCGCCACCACGCTCGGGTTCCGGCCGGAGGCCTTCCTGATGGCGGTGGCGATCGGCGCCGGCTGCGATTTCCTCACCCCCATCGGCCACCAGTGCAACACGCTGGTCATGGGCCCCGGCGGTTACCGCTTCAGCGACTATCCGCGCCTCGGCCTGCCGCTGTCGATCATGATCGTCATTGCCAGCATTCCCATGCTCCTTTACGTCTGGCCAGTGAACTAGGACTCTGGGCCAGGACGCTGAACCAGCGCGTCCCGTCGCCGTGCGAAGACAGCGCAGGCTTCGTATTTCCTTGACGCCTGCGGCAGAATATGGCCTAAGCCGAAGCCGAACGGGAATGTGCAAAAGACGCTTTCATTGCGTCTTCCAACATGATTTCCTGCCGCATCCAAACGAAAACATCGTGACAGAGGGATGAAACCGCCCCGATGTCACTGCCACGTCACGACGAGTGAATTTCATGACCACTTCCGGCGTTCGCGTCCGCATCGCACCTTCCCCCACCGGCGAGCCGCATGTCGGCACCGCCTATATCGCGCTGTTCAACTATCTCTTCGCCCAGAAACATGGCGGCGAGTTCATCCTGCGCATCGAGGATACCGACGCCACCCGCTCGACCCTTGAATATGAGCAGAAGGTGCTGGAAGCCCTGCGCTGGACCGGCCTCACCTGGTCGGAAGGCCCCGATGTCGGCGGACCTTACGGTCCCTACCGCCAGTCCGAGCGCAAGCCGATGTACTGGCCCTATGCAGAAGAACTGCTGGAAAAAGGCCATGCCTTCCGCTGTTTCTGCACGCCCGAGCGGCTGGAAGAAATGCGCGAAGCGCAGCGCGCCGCCGGCAAGCCGCCGAAATATGACGGCCATTGCCTTAACCTGAAGGCCGAGGAAGTCACCGCCCGCGTCGCCGCCGGCGAGGCCAATGTCGTGCGCATGAAAATCCCGACCGAAGGCTCGTGCGATTTCCATGACGGCGTTTATGGCGATGTCTCGATACCCTGGGATTCGGTTGACATGCAGGTGCTGATCAAGGCCGATGGCATGCCGACCTATCACATGGCCAACGTCATCGACGACCATCTGATGAAGATCACCCATGTGGCGCGCGGCGAGGAATGGCTGGCCTCCGTGCCGAAGCACATCCTGCTTTACCGTTATTTCGGCTGGCAGGAGCCGGTGTTCATGCATCTTTCGCTGATGCGCAACGCCGACAAGTCCAAGCTTTCCAAGCGCAAGAACCCGACCTCGATCTCCTATTATTCTGCGCTCGGTTACCTGCCGGAAGCGCTGATGAACTTCCTTGGCCTGTTCTTCATCCAGATCGCCGAAGGCGAAGAACTTCTGACCATGGACGAGCTGGCGGCGAAGTTCGATCCCGAAGCGCTGTCCAAGGCCGGCGCCATCTTCGACATCCAGAAGCTGGACTGGCTGAACGGCCGCTGGCTGCGCGAAAAGCTTTCGCCGGAAGAATTCATTTCCCGCACGCTGGAATGGGCGATGGAAAATGCCCGTCTGACCGAAGGCCTGAAGCTTGCGCAGAGCCGCATTTCAAGACTCGGCGAATTGCCGAACCTTGCCGGCTTCCTGCTCGCAAGCGATGTCGGCCTGACACCGGCCTCCTTTGCGGGCCTGAAGAGCAAGCCGGAGGAAATCCACGAAATCCTCACCACGGTTGCCGCAGACCTCGAAAAAATGCCGGACTGGAATGTGGAAGCGATCGAGGCCGAGCTGCGCGATGTGGCCGAACGGACCGGCAAGAAGCTGCGCGTCGTGACGCCGCCGCTGTTTGTGGCCATGTCCGGTTCCTCGCGCTCGCTGCCGCTGTTTGACTCGATGGCGCTGCTTGGCCGCTCCGTGGTGCGCCAGCGGTTGAAGATGGCGATTGCCGTTGTGGCCACGATGGTTGGCAGCGGAAGCTGATAGTTATGTGCTGGCGGCGACGGCAGCATTCTAGAATACCCGAAATACCCCCCTCTGCCCTGCCGGGCATCTCCCCCACAAGGGGGGAGATCAGATGCCGCACCCGCTCGTTCCATGGGCAAGGTGTAAGCCACTTGTCGATCTCCCCCCTTGTGGGGGAGATGCCCGGCAGGGCAGAGGGGGGTAACCGCAACGAACAAAGCCCTCTTAAGGCAAAAAACAATGACCGACACCAAGACCGAAACCACCGCCCTCTCCTCCGACGCCACCGAAGTGCGCCGCCAGAAACTTGCGCTGCTGCGCGAGCAGATCGGCGATGTCTATCCGGCGCATTTCCACCGCACGCTGACCAATGCGGAGCTTTCGGAAAAATACGCCGATATCGAAGCCGACGTTGAAACCGGCGATACGGTGACGGTGGCCGGCCGCGTTTATTCCTCGCGCAATTCCGGCATGTTCATGGATATCCATGACGCCTCGGGCAAGGTGCAGATCTTCTCCCACAAGGATACGACGCCGGAAGCGGCGCGCAACCTGCTGCCGATGATCGATATCGGCGACATCATTGGCGTGACGGGCAAGGTGCGCCGCACCAAGCGCGGCGAGCTGACGATCAATGCCGAAGAAATCACCATGCTGACGAAGTCGCTGCTGCCGATGCCGGAAAAGTGGCACGGCGTCTCCGACATCGAGCTGCGTTACCGCAAGCGTCATCTGGACATTCTCTCCAACGAAGAATCCAAGCTGCGCTTCCTGCAGCGCTCGAAGATCCTCTCCGGCATCCGCCGCTTCATGGAGGCAGAAGGCTTCCTCGAAGTGGAAACACCGATGCTGCAGACCATCTATGGCGGCGCGACGGCCGATCCGTTCAAGACCTTCCACAACACGCTGAAGATGGACATGTATCTGCGCATCGCGCCGGAACTGTACCTGAAGCGCACGCTGGTTTCGGGCCTGACCGACAAGGTCTTCGAAATCAACCGCAACTTCCGTAACGAAGGCGTTTCCACAAGGCACAATCCTGAATTCACCATGATGGAGTGCTATTGGGCCTATGCCGACTACGAAGACATCATGGGTCTCGTGGAGCGGCTGTTCGAGACGCTGGCAATAGCCTTGCACGGCACGACCGAAGTTGAATTCCAGGGCCAGACGATCTCCTTCAAGGGCCCGTTCAAGCGCGTACCGATGCCTGATGCTGTGAAGGAAGCGACCGGTATCGACTTCCTTGCCATCAAGACCGACGAAGAAGCCCGCGCTGCCGCCAAGGCTGCAGGCTTTGCGGTGGAGAAGGACTGGACATGGGGCGAATGCCTTGCCTTCATCTTCGAAGAGAAGGTGGAAGGCACGCTGATCCAGCCGAGCCACGTCACGCATTTCCCGAAGGACATTTCGCCGTTTGCCAAGGAAGTGCCGGGCGAGCCGCGCCTCGTCGAGCGTTTCGAAAGCTATTGCAACGCCTGGGAAGTGGGCAACGCCTTCTCCGAACTCAACGATCCGGAAGAACAGCGCCGCCGCATGGTGGAACAGCTGGAACAGGCGCACGCCCGCGGTGAAAAGGACAAGCAGCTGGACGAGGAATTCCTCGATGCCATCGACCAGGGCATGCCGCCCGCCGGCGGTCTCGGCATCGGCGTCGATCGCCTGATCATGCTGCTCACCAACGCCCCGTCGATCCGTGACGTCATCCTCTTCCCGGCCCGCCGCAACAAGGCGGATTGAACGCACGAAAACGAAGGCGGCCTCACGGCCGCCTACTCCGGATGAGATTTTCTTCATCGCCATGCTTGGGACAGGCCCACTGCTGTCCGGTTTAAATTTTCGCGCGCCGCCTATAACATAGATTTTTAATGATGGTCAGACGTCACGCGCCCTTCGGACACGAATGAAGTATGGGCGTCCTTCGATGAAGGGCAAACCTCGCCAGACACTCTGACGTCATCCTCGGGCTTGTCCCGAGGATCTGCAATGGTTTGATTTTGTTCACGTGTTTAGATCCTTGGGACAAGCCCAAGGATGACGTCGTTACAATTGGCCTGACTCGCTTTTCTATCGGACAACGGCCTCCGTTTAAAACGGACGCCCCTAGTGCCCGGCCTTGCCCGCACCCGGCTCCTCAGCCGCCGGTTTTTCCTCCGCCGCCTGCGCGGTCGTCGAGCCTTTTCCGAAGATCAACGATTTCAGATAGGTCAGGCTGAAGATGCTGCCGCCATCGGCTTCCGGTGTCGAAGTCAGCAATTCATCGGCACCGGGTTCGCCCCGCGCTTCGGGAGACGGCTGTTCTCCGTGCGCTTCCGCACCGGCCCCGCCTTCATCCGTTTCCGCGGGTGCTGCACCATGGCCGCCACCCTCGTCCTTGGCTTCGCCATGTCCGGCCGCGCCTTTCGCAGCCTTGCCTTCATGGCCTTCAGCAATGGTATTCGAAGCCGGCGTCGCGCAATCGGCGGTATCGCTCAGGCTTGCGGCCATGGTTTCGGCGTCCTCAAGCGGTAGATCGATACGCAGCCCATAAAACTGGCCGCTGCCATTGGCCGCGCCATCATAATAAAAAGCGGAATAGCGCTGGGCATCGGCGCCCTGCGGAATTTTGGCGGGATCAGGAATGAAGACGACCTGTGCGGCAATGGCCCGGCCGCGCATTTCCGAGCGTAATTGCGGGCCATTTCGGTCAAGCACCGACACCTGTACCAGATCGGGCTTCTGTTTATCGTAAACTGCCTTGGCAACGCGGAGTGCGGTTTTCAACCGCTCCGTGCCATCACCACCTGCGGTGCGGATGAATTTCCGCACCCATAAGGAACCGTTCTTGCGGATGTTGACCGTCTGGACTGCGTCGCAGGAAAGCCCGTTGGTGGAAGCGTAGGATGGGCCAAGCAGCCGATCGCTGCCGATGAACACGGCAGCAGAACCGGTCGCACCCGCCAAAAGCAGGATCCCGCCTACGATCACAACGAGTTTGCGCGAAAACCGCATTCGTCCGAATACAGCTTTCACCCGCAACATCCTGACATCAAGTACCCCGCCTTATCGCCCTCACCCCGAAACGTGGCTCTGATGATGAGGAACACACGCGGGATAAAGCTCGCAACCTCGTTGTCCGAGCCTTACGATACTGCCGCTTTCTCATTGAAAAAAGTTTAACCACCCCGGCGCAACGCCGGCAAAAACGCACCATTTTCAGACATTTTCAAATGACGCTAAATTGCGAATGATTTGCAATAGCGTTGACAAGTGTGATTTTATAACAGATGGTATTGCGAATTAATCGCAACAAACATTCGGTGACAGACGTGAACTTCCAGAAAATCCGGCATGCTCTTTTTGCTTTTTCACTTTTTCTCCCCGCCGCCGCAGTGGCACAGGAAAAACCAAAGGTGGTGACGACCTTCACCATCATCGCCGACATGGCTCGCAACGTGGCGGGCGATGCGGCCGAAGTGGAAAGCATTACCAAGCCGGGTGCTGAAATTCACAACTATCAACCAACCCCGCGAGACATCCTCAAAGCCCGCAAAGCCGATCTGGTGCTGCGCAATGGTCTCAATCTGGAATTGTGGTTCGAGAAATTCCTGGCCAACCTCTCCGGCGTGCCGAGCGTGACGGTGAGCGATGGCGTGACGCCGATGGCGATCAGCGGCGGGGCATACCAGGGAAAACCCAATCCGCATGCCTGGATGTCTCCCGATAACGCCTTGATCTATGTGGAAAATATCCGCAAGGGCCTTGCCGGGATCGACCCCGCCCATGCCGATGTCTATGCCGCCAATGCCAAGGCCTATTCGGATAAGATCAAGGCTACCGTCCAGCCCATTCGCGATACGCTTTCCGTTCTGCCGGAAAACAAGCGCTGGTTGGTAACGAGCGAAGGCGCCTTCTCTTATCTTGCCCGCGATTTCGGGCTGAAGGAACTGTTCCTGTGGCCGGTCAATGCCGACAGCCAGGGCACACCGCAGCAGGTGCGTGGCGTGATCGACGCCATGCGCGAGCACAATATCCAGGTTATCTTCAGCGAAAGCACGGTGTCCGCCGATCCCGCCGAGCAGGTGGCCAAGGAAACCGGCGCAACCTATGGCGGCATACTCTACGTGGATTCGCTGAGCGAAGCGGATGGCCCGGTTCCGACCTATCTCGATCTGCTGCGGGTGACGAGCGAAACCATCGCAAAAGGCCTGTCATCATGAGAATGGGCGGTAAAAAAATTGCCGGCGGCCTGGCGGTTCAAAATGCGACAGTGACATATCGCAACGGCCACACAGCATTGAGAAATGCCAGCTTCTCCATCCCCCGCGGAACGATCACTGCACTTGTCGGCGTCAATGGCGCCGGCAAGTCCACGATTTTCAAGGCGATCATGGGTTTCGTGCCGCTGGCCGCCGGTTCCGTCTCGATCTTCGACCTGCCGGTGAAAGAGGCGCTCAGGAAAAACCTCGTTGCTTACGTGCCGCAGGCCGAGGAGGTGGACTGGAGCTTTCCGGTGCTGGTGGAGGATGTGGTGATGATGGGCCGTTATGGCCACATGAACTTCCTGCGCATCCCGTCCAAACGCGATCACCAGATGGTGGAAGAGGCGCTGAAACGCGTCAACATGCTCGATTATCGCAAAAGGCAGATCGGCGAGCTTTCCGGCGGGCAGAAGAAGCGGGTATTTCTGGCCCGCGCACTGGCGCAGGAAGGCCAGGTCATCCTGCTCGACGAACCCTTCACCGGCGTCGACGTGACGACGGAAGAACAGATCGTCGCCCTTTTGAAGGCATTGCGCGACGAGGGCCGCGTCATGCTGGTTTCCACCCATAATCTCGGCAGCGTCCCTGAATTTTGCGACCGCGCAGTCTTCGTCAAGGGCACGGTGCTGGCGTCAGGTAGAACCGAGGATACCTTTACCGAGGAGAACCTGCAAAAAGCCTTCGGCGGCAGCCTGCGCCACTTCATCCTCGGCGGGGCCGACCTGCATGACGATGCCGATCCACGCCGGGTGAAGGTCATCACCGATGACGAACGGCCTTTCGTGATTTACGGCAAGAATGGCCAGAATGGGCATGATCCTGAGGCTCCGAAGGAAAAAGTCGATGATAAACAGCCTTCTTGAGCCCTTCACCTATGGCTACATGCTGAACGCCATCTGGGTCAGCGCGCTGGTCGGCGGCGTCTGCGGCTTCCTGTCTGCCTATCTGATGCTGAAGGGCTGGTCGCTGATCGGCGACGCGCTTTCCCATGCCATCGTTCCGGGTGTTGCCGGCGCCTATATGCTCGGCCTGCCCTTTTCCCTTGGGGCCTTTCTCTCAGGCGGGCTTGCCGCCGGCTCCATGCTGTTCCTGAACCAGAAGACGAGGCTCAAGGAAGACGCGATCATCGGCCTGATCTTCACCTCGTTTTTCGGGCTGGGGCTGTTCATGGTTTCGCTGTCGCCCACCTCGATCAATATCCAGACCATCGTGCTCGGCAATATTCTGGCAATCACCACCGAAGACACCATTCAGCTGGCGCTGATCGGCGGCATCAGCCTTTTGGTGCTGGCGTTGAAATGGCGCGACTTCATGGTCGTCTTCTTCGATGAGAACCATGCCCGCACCGTGGGGCTGAAACCGGAAGTGCTGAAAGTGATCTTCTTCACCCTGCTCGCCGCCTCCACGGTTGCCGCCCTTCAGACCGTCGGAGCCTTCCTCGTCGTCGCCATGGTGGTGACGCCGGGCGCCACCGCCTATCTCCTGACAGACCGTTTCGAGCGGCTGATCCTGATGAGCCTCATCATCGGCGCGGCCACCAGCTTCGTCGGCGCCTATCTCAGCTATTTCCTCGATGGCGCCACCGGCGGCGTCATCGTCGTGCTGCAAACGGCGATTTTCCTTGCCGCCTTCGTCTTTGCACCCAAACACGGGCTGCTCGCCTCCAGAGCCAAGGCCCGCAAGGCGCTCGGAGAAACGCCATGAGTGAATATCTCGAACTCGCCATCCTGCCGTTTCAACTGCCCTTCATGCAATATGCCTTCGTGATCACCCTGATGATCGCCGTGCCGATGGCGATGCTCTCGTGCTTTCTGGTGCTGAAGGGCTGGTCGCTGATGGGGGATGCGGTTTCCCATGCCGTGCTGCCGGGCGTGGTGATCGCCTATATCATCAACATTCCGCTTTCCATCGGCGCCTTCATCGCCGGCATGATCTGCGCGCTCGGCACCGGTTTCATCAAGGAAAACAGCCGCATCAAGGAAGATACGGTGCTCGGCATCGTCTTTTCCGGCATGTTCGGGCTGGGGCTGGTGCTTTACGTGAAGGTGCAGAGCGACATGCACCTCGATCATATCCTCTTCGGCGACATGCTGGGCATTGCCCCCTCAGACATGCTGGAGACCGGCCTGATCGCGCTTTTCGCCACGCTGTTCCTCGGACTGTTACGCAAGGATCTGCTGGTCAATGCTTTCGATCCGCAACATGCCAAGGCGATCGGCCTGCCGGTGCGTATCCTGCATTACGGTCTGCTGATGGTCCTGTCGCTCACCGTGGTCGGCGCGCTGAAGGCGGTGGGCATCATCCTCTCGGTCGCCATGCTGGTCACGCCGGGCGCAATCGCCTTTCTGCTGACACGGCGCTTTTCCGCCATGCTTGTTGTGGCCATCATGGTGGCGGTCGTCTCATCACTGTCAGGCATATGGCTGAGCTTCCTGATCGACAGTGCACCGGCTCCCACCATCGTGCTGTTCATGAGCATCGCCTTCGTCGCAACCTTCATCCGCACCACCTGGAAAGCCCGCCGGATCGACGCGGCGGCTGAAAAAGGGATTTAAAACAACGATTTTTGCGGGCGCATGGAACATTTTCGCCTTTTGCGCGTCATTTTCGAGAGTCCGCTGCGAGACGGCAGACTCTTGAAAATTAAGCGAAAGGGGAAGCTCCATGCTGAAATGGGCTCTTATTTTCTTTGTTATCTCTTTGATCGCGGGCGTATTCGGCTTTACCGGCATTTCGGCAGCGGCGGCGGGCGTGGCCCGAATCCTGTTCTTCATCGCCGTGGTGATCTTCCTGGTCTTCCTCGTGCTTGCACTGATGGCCGGAAGCGCCGTCGTCTGAATTAAAAAAGGCGACCGGCTGTTCGGCCGGTCGCCTCTCGTCTTTCTTTAAAAAAAGATCAGCCTGTCCAGCCGCCGTCGATCACATGGATCTGGCCGGTGGTGAACCCTGCCTCATCCGAAGCAAGATAAGTGACGAGCGCCGCGATTTCTTCCGGCGTGGCGATGCGGCCCATCGGCTGGCGGGCAATGAAGTCCGCGAGCGCCTGTTCGTAATTGCCGGTGGCGCGCAGGCGGTCATGCAGGGACGGGCTATCGACCGTGCCGGGGCAGATGGCGTTGCAGCGAATGCCCCTGGTGACGAAATCGGCGGCAATGGCCTTGGTCAGACCCACGACGGCCGCTTTGGATGCGGTATAAGCGAAACGGTTCGGCACGCCCTTCACGCTTGATGCAACCGAGGACATGTTGACGATCGCGCCCTTGCCCTTTTCCAGCATGCCGGGCAGAAAGGCGCGGCAGGTGCGGTACATGGCCTTGGCATTGAGATCGAAGGAGAAATCCCAGTCCTTTTCCTCGCAGTCGAGAATGGTGCCGGAATGAACGAAACCGGCGCAGTTGAACAGCACGTCGGCATGGCCGATATCGGCGGCGAAATCCTTGACGCCTTCGCCATCCAGCACATTCAAAACCCGGGTTTCCGCACCCTTCAGGGTGGAAAGCGCCTGTTCGTTGATATCGGTGGCAATGACGCGCGCGCCGAGCGATATGAACCGCTCTGCCGTCGCCCGGCCGATACCCTGACCGGCGGCGGTGATCACCACTGTCCGGCCGTTAAAATCCTGCACCATGAATAGCCTCCCGCTATAGCGCGCCCGCCCACCGGGGTTCAGGCCGCTGAATTTCAGTGATCTCAAATATGGATCGACAATTCATATGTAAACGCGGTATTCATATGGCGTCAAGCAAACTTGCGCCGTAACCGCGCAAAACGCATCGAGGCCAGATGACAGACGACGACAGCGAAAGATACCGCGCCCCCGCCCTCGACAAGGGCCTGGACATTCTCGAGCTTCTGGCCCGCACCGATGGCGGGCTCACACAGATCGAGATCGCCAAGGCCGTTGGCAAAAGCCCCAACGAACTTTACCGCATGCTGGACCGGCTGGTGCGCCGCGGTTACGTGCGGCGGCTTGAGGGCGACCGGTTTTCGCTGACGCTGAAAATGTTCGGGCTGGCGCATTTCCACGCGCCGATCCGCCGGCTCGTCTCTTTTGCCGCCCCTGTCATGCGCGATTTTTCCGCAAGCGCCGAGCAGGCCTGCCATCTGGCCGTTTATGACCGTGGCAGCGTGGTCGTCATCGCCCAGCAGGAATCCTCCACCTATTGGGCCATGTCAATGCGGGTGGGCGCGCAGATGAGCCTGTTCCACACCGGCTCCGGCCATGTGCTGCTGGCTTTCCAGACCGAAGCGCAACGCCAGATCATGATCACCGAGCAGGTGCGTGGCAGCGGCGAGACCGTGCCCCCCGATCTGACCGAGCGGTTAAGGCAGGTGCGCAGCAACGGTTTCGAATCCATGGACAGTCTTCAGACTGCCGGCGTGCGCAATATTTCCGCTCCCGTTCTGACGTTGGACGGAACGGCTCTCGCCGTTATCACCTGCCCCTACATCACGCCGCTTGGCGGCAAGGCGCCGACCCGTGAGGCCTGTGAAGGGCTGATCCGCGATGCTGCAAAGCGCATTTCCGAAGTGGCGACCGGAAACGAGAACAACTGAGACGAACAAAAAAACGCGACCGGCAGGGACCCGATCGCGTTTTGAGTGACTGGAGATTTATATCTCTTAAACGCAAGGGGAACGTGGATTGTTCCCCTTTTTTTATCAGGCGGCGGCCAGCGTCAGTTCCTTGCGGACCATTTCGCGCAGCGTCACCAGATCCTTGGCGAACAGGCGAATGCCTTCCGAGAGCTTCTCGGTTGCCATCGCGTCTTCGTTCATTGCCCAGCGGAATGCCTTTTCGTCCAGCGACTGCAAGGGCTCGGGCTTGGCATTGTCGGGCGAAAGCTTGCGAGCAAGCGTGCCGGCGTCCTTGTCCAGCTCTTCCAGCAGCGCCGGGCTGATCGTCAGGCGGTCGCAACCGGCCAGCGCTTCGATTTCGCCGACATTGCGGAAGGACGCACCCATGACGACGGTGCTGATGCCGTTAGCCTTGTAGTAATTGTAGATGCTGCGCACCGAAACAACGCCCGGATCGGTTTCGGCGGTGTAGGTCTCGCCGGTCGACTTCTTGTACCAGTCGAGGATACGGCCAACGAAGGGCGAGATGAGGAAGACCTTGGCTTCCGCGCAGGCAATTGCCTGAGCCTGCGAGAAGAGCAGCGTCAGGTTGCAGTCGATACCTTCAGACTGCAGAACTTCGGCTGCCTTGATACCTTCCCAGGTGGAGGCAAGCTTGATGAGGATGCGCTCGCGCTCGATGCCGCGCTCCTTATAGGCCGTGATGATCTGGTGCGCCTTGGCGATGGAAGCCTGCGTATCGAAAGAAAGGTCGGCATCCACTTCGGTGGAGACGCGGCCGGGAACGAGACCTGCAAGTGCTGCGCCCACAGAAATGGCAAGACGATCAGCCACGGCGGCAACCACGGCGTCGGACTGGCCGCCCTGCGTCTTGCCCCAGGCAACGGCTTCCTTCACCGCATCCGCAAAGGCCGGCGTGCCGAGTGCCTTCAAAACGATGGTGGGGTTGGTGGTGCAATCCACCGGCTTCAGGCGCGCAACCGCCTCGATATCGCCGGTGTCGGCAACAACCGTTGTGATGGCGCGAAGTTGTTCGAGTTTGGACGTCATATCGAATGATCCTTCATGATCTCTTGAAAACTTGCTCACCCGTTTTTTCGTTCCCGCACCATGGGTGCGCCCAAGGCCGAAATCGCGGTTTGTCCGGCTCCGACTATCGCAAGCGGCATGGTCGAAAGTCAAGACATTTGCGCATCGCAATTGACATAAGTTTCACGCCTGCGATACTCCGTACCATAAAGAGAATGGCGGAAACCGTGGCGAAACTGAGAAGAGAAACCCATACGGCCTATTCGGAAGCGGCTTCGCTGAGGCTGCGCGCCGCGTGGCTCTATTATAATCAGGGTATGACGCAAAAAGACGTCGCCGAAAAACTGGGGATCAGCCGCTCCACCGTCATCCGCCTGCTCGACGAGGCGATGAAACGCTCGGAAGTGCAGATCTGGATCAATGAGGGCATCGAGGACTTCGTCGCTTTGGCCAGCCAGCTGGAAGCGGCCTACGGGCTGGATGAGGCCGTCATCATCCCCTGTCCCGAGAAGGCAAGCGCCGAAAGCACCGCCAAGGCAGTCGGTCTGGCGCTCGGGCAATTCCTCTCAGAAGTGGTGCCGAACGGCGCCACCATCGGTGTCGGCTGGGGCCGCACCATGACCGCTTCGCTTTCCAGCTTCCGCCCGCCGCGCCGGGAAAACTGCAAGGTCGTCTCGCTGCTCGGCGGTATTGTCGCCGTGCACCAGACCAACCCGCTCGACTACACCTGGCGGCTGGCAAGCGCGCTTGGGGCGGAATGTTACATGTTTCTGGCACCGCTGCTGGTGGATTCCGTCGAGACCAAACGGGCGCTGATCGAAAAATGCGGGCTCGCCACACTTTACGATCTGGCCGAGACGCTGGACCTTGCCATCGTCTCCTGCGGCGATATCGGCCCGCATTCCACGTCACTGTCGGAAGGTTTCATCTCGAAGGAGACGTTGCGCGAGCTCATCGATGCCGGCTGCGTCTGCGACACGATGTTTAATTTCATCGATGCGGAAGGCCGCTCCGTCGACCACCCGATCAACCAGCGCGCCATGGCGATCGATCTCGATACGTTGCGAAAGGCCAAACACATCGTGCTGGCCTCCGGCGGCGCCCACCGCGCCATCGCCATCCGGGCCACGATTAAACGCACCGGCTGCAACACGCTGATCACCGATGAGGCGGCGGCACGGGCGTTGATGGAGCTGGTTTAGGCCTCATCAGGCCATTCGCGGGCAGCATGCTGCACGAAAAGGATTTCGACCTGTCGCTCCGTCACACGATAGGCCACGATGTAGGGTAGGCCGGAAACAACCAACTCCCTAGTCCCTTCTATTTCGCCGCTGCGGCCAAGATAAGGACTGTGAGATAAAAGACGTGCAGTGGTCTCATGAATTACCCTGACGACTTTTGCCGCCGCACGCGGATTACGCTCGGCGATATAGTCGCCTATAGCGTCAAGCTCCCGAAGATAACGCCGCGTCCAAACCAAACGCACGCTTTTCAGGCCTTGGCGTACTTATTAAGAACGGCGTCGATCTCTTCTTCAGTGACAAACTCCCCGGCATCGGCCTCCACCATCCCAGCCCTTACACCGCTCGTCCATTTTTCCTGCCATGCCAGAGAACGTCCAAGCGAAAGCGCATCCTCTATGATGCGACTTGGTGTCGAATTCGAGCGCTCGGCCAGAATATCCAGCCTGCGTTTGAGATCGTCAGGAATTTCAATCGTGCTTTTCATGGGCCAAGAATAACCGATCCCAGATAGATCGGCAAAGACAATCCGACCTCGTCACACCTTACCCGTCTCCCAACCAAGCATCGCCCGCTTGCGGGTCAGGCCCCAGTGATAGCCCGTCAGCGCCCCGCTTTTGCCGACGGCGCGATGGCAGGGGACGACGAAGGAGACCGGGTTGGCACCGACCGCCGCACCCACGGCGCGGGACGCGGTCGGCTGACCGATATCACAGGCGATGTGGGAATACGTGACGGCGCGGCCCATCGGGATTTTCAAGAGGCTTTCCCACACCCGCACCTGAAAATCCGTGCCGAGCAGCACGACGCGCAGCGGCCTGTCCGCCGACCACATGGACGGATCAAAGATGCGCGCGGCGTAGGGCGCCGTCGCTTCGCGATCCTCGAGATATTCCGCATTCGGCCAGCGGCCGGCCATGTCCTCGAAACAGGCCCTTTCCTCGCCCGGATCGGCAAAGGCGCAGCCAGCAAGGCCACGATCGGTCACCATGACCAGCGCAAGCCCGAAGGGCGAGGTGTGGAAACCGTAACGGATCGTCAGCCCGCCGCCCTTGGCCTTCCATTCGCCGGGCGACATGGCCTCATGGGTGACGAACAGATCGTGCAGGCGTCCGGGGCCAGACATGCCGACCTCGATCGAGGTTTCCAGCAGCGGCAAATCCTCTTCGCGCAACAGCCGCTTGGCGTGATCCAGCGTTACGGCCTGCAGGAATGCCTTGGGTGAAAGGCCGGCCCAGCGGGTGAAGGTCTTCTGCAATTGCGTCGGCGACTGGCCGAGCCTTGCGGCAATGGCTTCGAGGGAGGGCTGCTCGCGATAATCCAGCGTCAAAAGCTCGATAACCCCGCGCACCGTCTCGTAATCGGTTCCGATCGGGGTGATGTCTTCGTTCAGCATGATGTTGGCGTTCATTGCATTTCTCCTAACGCCTCACAGAAAACCACTAAAGCGCGTTCGTCTCCACCCGTTTCTTGCGTCCAACACTCTTCGATCTGGAGCAGCGCAATTTTCCACTTATGGTCCGATTGACAGCACCGCATAAATGTTCCCTAATGAAATTGGTAAGACAATCTTACCGCTTGCGCGATCGAGGGAGACTTTCGCGCTGGGAGGATATCATGTTTGTGGCTCTGGAGCCGCGCCGCCTATACCGGCTGGTCGCGGAACAAATTCGTTTGCTCATCGAGAGCGGGGAACTGACGGATGGTCAGCGCCTGCCGGCGGAACGCGACCTTGCCGAACGCTTCGGCGTATCCCGCCCAACGGTGCGGGAAGCGCTGATCGTGCTGGAAGTGGAAGGCCATATCCACATTCGCATGGGTTCGGGCGTCTATGTAAACGCATCACGCAAAGCGGACACGCAAAAGCCGCCGCTGCCGGATGCGCATGGTCCGTTCGAAATCCTGCAGGCGCGCTGCATCATCGAAAGTGCGATTGCGGAAGAAGCCGCAAGGCTCGCCACGCCGGAATGCATCGTCAAGCTCGACGACATCATCGAGCGCATGGCGGGCGCGCTCGACAATTCACCGCAGGCGCTCAATCTCGACCGTGCCTTCCACACCGCCATTGCAGATATCATCGGCAATTCGGCGCTCAATCGCTTTACCGGCCTGATCTACGACGAGCGCAGCCTGTCACCCTATTTCGAGAAGCTCGCCAGCTATTTCGAGGGACCGCATACATGGATCCTCGCCGTGCAGGAACACCGGGTGATCCGCGACGCGATCGCGGCGAATGACCCGGAAGGCGCACGCGAGGCCATGCGACAGCATCTGACGCTGTCGCAAAAAAGATTTTCCGAAAGTTTCGGGGAGGAAACGATCGGAGAAGAGTGACCGCGCCGCAACCGGCGACGGGAAAAACAGAAATCTGACTTTAATTCGGGAGGAGTTAAGAATGAAAATCAGATTGTCGACTTTGATGGGTGCAACCGCTGCCATTCTGCTTTCAGCCTTGGCGGCACAGGCGCAAACGGCGCTGAAATGGGCGCATGTCTATGAGACGTCCGAACCGTTCCATACGGATTCGGTATGGGCCGCGGAAGAAATCGCCAAGCGCACGGACGGCCGTTACAAGATCGATGTCTTTCCGGCCTCACAGCTCGGCAAGGAAGCCGATATCAACCAGGGTTTGAAGCTCGGCACGGTGGATATCATCATCTCCGGCTCGAGCTTCGCCGCGCGCGACCACAAGCCGATCGGCGTCACCTATTTCCCCTATATCTTCCGCGATCCGAGCCATCTGATCGCCTATACCAAGAGCGATGTCTTCAAGAAGCTTGCGAAAGGCTATGAAGACAAGACCGGCAACCACATCGTCGCCGTCAGCTATTACGGCACGCGCCACACCACCTCCAACCGGCCGATTGAAAAATGCGGTGACATGGCCGGCCTGAAGATGCGCGTTCCCGACGTTCCCGCCTATCTGGCCATGCCGCGCGCCTGTGGCGCCAACACGACGCCGATCGCCTTTGCGGAAGTCTATCTGGCGCTTCAGAACGGCACCGTCGAGGCTCAGGAAAACCCGCTGACGACAATCGAGGCGAAGAAATTCTACGAGGTCCAGAAGAACATCGTTCTGACGGGCCACATCGTCGATCACCTCAACACCCTGGTTTCCAAAACCCGTTGGGCGAGCCTTTCGGATGAAGACAAGAAAATCTTCACCGAGGTGATGCAGGAAGCGGCGGCCCGCACGACGAAGACGATCGAAGCCCGTGAAAAGGCGCTGGTCGACGAGTTCAAATCCAAGGGCATCACTGTCGCCGAGGTGGACAAGGCCGACTTCGAGAAGAACGTCATCGACAAGGTGAAGCTTGAAGACTTCGGCTACGAAAAGGCCGATTGGGACGCCATTCGCGCCATCAAATAATGCGTGAGCCTTTCCCGGCGCTCTCAGGCGCCGGGATATCCTCAACCGAGACATTCGGACTGGAGTTCCCGCCAATGACCGACCATCAAAACGCACCCATCAGTGTGGAAGAAATGGCGCATGCCTTCGAAGAAGATACCGGCCCCGTCGACCTTTCGCCCTATGCCGTGGAAGACTGGATAACCCTTGCCGTTTTCTGGGGCATGGGCCTTTCCGTCTTCCTGCAATTCTTCACCCGTTACGTGTTGAACGACAGCTTCGCATGGACGGAAGAAATTGCCGCCAATTGCCTTGTCGTCGTCGTCTTTCTCGGCTCGGTCATGTGCGTTCGCATGTTCCGGCATATTCACGTCGACCTGATCTACCGCTTCGTGCCGAAATCCGTCGGACGACTTCTGGAACTGATCGTCGATCTCATCACCATCGGTTTCTTCGCCTACATCACCTGGCTGATGTGGCGTTATCTCGAAATCGTCGGCGATGAGCGCATGGTCACCGTCGACCTGCCGCGCGGCATTGTCTTCTACACCGTTTTCGCCGCTTTCGCCCTGATGTTCCTGCGTGCCCTGCACAATTTCATCAAGGACATCACCGGCAAGCAAACCGTGCGTGAAAAGGCTCAGGAAGCCGTAAGCACACAGGGAATCTAGTCCATGCTTTTGCTCATCGGTTCATTTCTTCTGCTTCTCATCATCGGCACGCCGGTGGCCGTTTCCATGGCCGTCAGTTCGCTTCTTTATCTCATCCTCTACGACGTGGCACCCGATATCATCGCGGCCCAGCGCATGATCGCCGGCGTCGAAAGCTTCCCGCTCATTGCCGTGCCGTTCTTCATCCTCGCCGGCAATCTGATGAACATCGCCGGGGTGACAAGCCGCATCTACCGCTTCGCACTGGCGCTCGTCGGCTGGATGAAGGGTGGCCTGGCACAGGTCAACATCATCGGTTCGGTGGTTTTTTCCGGCATGTCGGGGACAGCACTTGCGGATGCCGCAGGCATCGGCACAATCGAGATCAAGGCCATGAAGGATCACGGTTATCCCGTCGATGCCGCCGTCGGCGTCACCGCCGCCTCGGCGACGCTCGGCCCGATCTTCCCGCCTTCACTACCCTTCGTGATCTACGGCATGATGGCCAACGCCTCGATCGGCGCGCTGTTCATGGCCGGCATCATTCCCGGCGTCGTCATGACAGTACTGATGATGGTGACGGTCTATATTTTCGCAAAACGAAAGGGCTGGGGGTCCGACACGCCCTTCCAGCTGAAGCAGCTGCTTTCAGCCTCCATGGAAATAGTGATCGTCTTCAGCTTCCCGGTCGCTGTGTATCTGATGATACTTGCCGGGTTGTCGCTCAATGTCGCGGTCCTTATCGGCCTCGCCGTGCTGGTCGCACTGGACTGGTATTACGATTTCTCCGCCGTCATGGCCTTGATGACGCCGGTACTTTTGATCGGCGGCATGACGATGGGCTGGTTTACCCCGACAGAGGCGGCGGTCGCTGCAGTTCTCTGGTCGCTTTTTCTCGGGCTGGTGCGCTACCGCACGATGACGTTTAAGACATTGGCCAAGGCCAGCTTTGATACGATAGAGACCACGGCTTCGGTTCTCTTCATCGTGACCGCGGCGTCGATCTTCGCATGGTTGCTGACGGTGAGCCAGGCGGCGGCGCTGTTCTCCGACTTCATGTTCTCGATGACGGACAACTGGTGGACCTTCCTCATCATCGTCAACATCCTGCTTCTGATCGTCGGCGCATTCCTCGACACCATCGCTGCCATCAGCATTCTGGTGCCGATCCTGATGCCGGTCGCTGCCCGCTACGGCATCGATCCCGTCCACCTCGGCTTGATCGTGACGCTGAACCTGATGATCGGTCTCCTGACCCCGCCCGTCGGCATGGTGCTGTTCGTGCTGTCGCGTATTTCGAAAATGTCGGTGGAGAGAACCACCCTCGCCATCCTGCCGTGGATGATACCGCTTTTCGTGGCGCTGGCCCTCATCACCTTCATACCGGCGATCACGCTGTGGCTGCCGACCCAGCTCGGCCTCATCCGCTGAACGAACAGGAACTGCGCGGCCCGGCGCCGCGCAGATTTCCGACATGAATGCATTTGAAAGGATCCCGTCATGCAGACACGCGTGGCACGTCTATACGGCCGTGAGGATATCCGCGTCGAAACGCAGGACATGCAGCCCCCCGGTCCCGGCGAAGTGCTGCTGACCATGGCAGCGGGCGGCATTTGCGGCTCCGATCTTCATTATTATCAGGATGGCGGTTTCGGCCCGGTGCGGGTGCGTGAGCCGATCATCTGCGGCCACGAGGCATCCGGCCATGTGGCGGCTTTGGGCGCGGGCGTCAGCGGGCTCGCCATCGGGCAGCTCGTCGCCGTCAACCCCTCGCAGCCCTGCGGCCATTGCCACTTTTGCCTGAAGGGTGAGCCGATCCATTGCCTGGAAATGCGCTTCATGGGTAGCGCCATGCGCCTGCCGCACGAACAGGGCATGTTCCGCGACCGGCTGGTGGTTCCCGCCAGACAATGCGCGACATTTGCAGACGAAACATCGGCTGCGGAAGCCGCCTGCACCGAGCCGCTCGCCGTCTGCCTGCATGCCGTCGCACAGGCCGGCGACCTGAAAGGTGCAAAGGTACTCGTGACCGGCGCCGGCCCCATCGGTCTGTTGACGATCGCCGCCGCCCGCCATGCCGGTGCGGCCACCATCGTCGCCACAGACCTCACCGATGCCGCGCTGGAACGGGCACCGGCCATGGGTGCCGACCGCACCGTCAATGTCGCAAAGGACGCCGACTCGCTTTTGCCCTATCAGGAAAACAAGGGTTATTTCGACGTCATTTTCGATTGCTCCGCCGCAGCTCCAGCACTTCGCACCGCCTTTGCCTGCGTGCGCCCGCGCGGCACAATCGTTCAGGTAGGCGTCACCGGTGACATCGCCATTCCGCTCAATGCCTTGGTGGGCAAGGAAATCCTCTGGCGCGGCTCGCAACGTTTCCACGATGAGTTCACTATTGCCGCCGGGCTTATCTCCACGCGCGGGATCGATGTGCGACCGATCATTTCCCACAGCTTCCCGCTTGGCGAGGCGAAAGCGGCCTTTGAACAGGCCGGAGACCGCTCCGCCGCCTGCAAGGTGCAGCTGACATTTTCCGCAGACTGATATTTGAGGATTTAAGATGAGACATACATGGCGCTGGTTCGGCCCTGTCGACAAGGTCACGGTTCAGGATGCGGCACAGGCGGGCGCGGAGGGCATCGTCAGCGCACTGCACCACATCGCCACGGGCGATGTCTGGCCGGTGGACGAAATCACAAAACGGCATGAGGCCATCAAGGCCGGCGGTCTTTATTGGGACGTGGTGGAAAGCGTGCCCGTCTCCGAAGATATCAAGACCCAGACCGGCGACTGGAAAAATCACATCGCCAACTGGCAGGAAACGCTGCGTCGCCTCTCCGCCTCCGGCATTCGCACTGTCTGTTACAATTTCATGCCCGTGCTGGACTGGACCCGCACCGATCTGCGCTGGGAAACCAGACACGGCGCAAAGGCGATGCGCTTCGATCTTCCCGATTTCGCCGCCTTCGACCTTCATATTCTGAAACGCCCCGACGCCAAGGCGGATTATCCGGAATGGCTGCTGGAGGAAGCGGCAAAACGCTTCGCCGAAATGCCGGATACAAAAATCGCCGCCCTCGGGCGTAATATCGGTGCTGGGCTGCCTGGCTCTGCGGATGGCTATACGCTCGCCCAACTGCTCGAAAAACTGCGCTCCTATCACGGCGTCAACCGTGAAAGGCTGCAGCAGAACCTGATCGATTTTCTCTCCGAGGTGACACCGGTCGCCGAAGAAGTGGGCATCAACATCTGCGCCCATGGTGATGATCCGCCATGGCCACTGCTCGGCCTGCCGCGTATTCTCTCAACGGAGGCGGACTATGCCCACATGCTCTCAAAGGTCGACAGCCGCGCCAATGGCGTGACGCTGTGCACCGGTTCGCTCGGCGCAAGGGCGGATAACGACCTGCCCTTCATCGCCAGCCGTTTTGCCGATCGCATCCATTTCGTGCATCTGCGCAATGTGACGCGCGACACCGATACCGTGCCCTGCTCCTTCTTCGAGGACGAACATCTGGAAGGCGGCACCGACATGGTCGCCGTCATCGCCGCACTTCTGTCTGAGGAAACCCGCCGTCGCACCGAAGGCCGTGAAGACCACACCATTCCGATGCGTCCCGATCACGGGCAGGAAATCCTCGACGACCTGACGCGCGGGGCGCAACCCGGTTATCCCGCCATCGGCCGCCTTAAGGGGTTGGCGGAGCTGCGCGGCATCGAGCGCACCCTGTCACATGCTCGTTTCGGGCTGGGAACGAGCGCTGAATGAGTTGCTTAGTCCGTCATTCCGGCTCAAGGCCGGAATGACGGATGACCGAAGCTGCAGTCAATCGCGCCCTGAACTGGAGATAGGAAAGAGCAGCCAGCCCACCGGCTATGGCGCCGGCGGCTTTCACCGCGGCGTCCATCAGATGCGGATGACGTGTGGGCGACAGAAACTGCAGCGCCTCGATACCAAAAGCCGCAGTAACACCCGCGACGATGACGGCGAGCCAGTGGCGCGGATAGGCAAACACAAAAGCCGCCGAGCAGAAAGCGAAGGCGGCAGCACGGTCTATCCCCACCGTGGTCAGCGTGTGAGGCCGAAAGCCGATCGGGCAGATTGTAACGATCACGATCACCAGAAGAACCGACCAGGCGATGTATTTCGGAAGTCTATTTGTCATCATGACGTCATATAAAACGCCGTGCGCGTAAACGGAAGCGGGTCTTTTTCACGTCTCGCCTAATTAATCACACTTTTTGATCAAATAGTTGAGAAACCGCCTTTCGCTCAGGCCCCGCACGGGCTAAGGCAGAAGGCAACCGGGCGAGGATCGCGGCTGATGGCGTTTGTGCTGTCGCCTTTCGGTCCATGTCACGGTGTCGGGTGGATTTTCCACGCAGGATCAGATTTTCAGGGAAGAGCACAATGAGTTTCAAGCCGCATGGCAAACATCTGGTTGCAGGAGAATGGGTCGCAACGGATGCAAAATTCCGCAGCGAGCCTGCACATGGCGAGGCTTTCGATTTTTCGGTCGGCACCGTTGATCTGGTGAACAAGGCTGCGGAAGCTGCCGAAGACGCCTTCTGGAGCTACGGCTACACCACCCGCGAAGAGCGCGCCGCATTCCTCGACACCATCGCCGATGAGATCGAAGCACGCGCCGACGCCATCACCGAAATCGGCTCATCCGAGACCGGCCTGCCTGCAGGACGCCTGCAGGGCGAACGTGGCCGCACCGTTGGTCAGCTTCGCCTTTTCGCCTCGCATATCCGCAAGGGCGACTATCTCGACCGCCGCCACGACGAAGCCCTGCCGGATCGCCAGCCGCTGCCGCGCCCGGATATCCGCCTGATGCAGCGTCCGATCGGCCCTGTCGCCGTTTTTGGCGCCTCCAACTTCCCGCTCGCCTTCTCGACGGCCGGCGGCGACACCGCAGCGGCTCTCGCAGCCGGCTGCCCGGTGGTCGTCAAGGGCCATTCCGCCCATCCCGGCACCGGTGAAATCGTTGCCGAAGCCGTTCTGGCCGCCGTCAAGAAGCACAATCTGCATCCCGGCGTGTTTTCGCTGATCCAGGGCGGCCGCCGCGATGTCGGTTCCGCGCTCGTGCAGCATCCGCGCATCAAGGCGGTCGGTTTCACCGGTTCGCTCGCCGGCGGCCGCGCGCTCTTCGATCTCTGCGCACAGCGCCCCGAGCCTATCCCCTTCTTCGGCGAACTCGGCTCCGTCAACCCGATGTTCCTGCTGCCGGAAGCCGTTTCCGCCCGTGGCGAGGCCATCGCCAAGGGCTGGGCCGGTTCGCTCACCATGGGTGCGGGCCAGTTCTGCACCAATCCCGGCATCGCCGTCATTCTCTCCGAGCAGGCGGATGCGGTTGCTGAAACCGCGCGTGCCGCGCTTTCCGAAGTCGGCCCGCAGGTCATGCTAACCGACGGCATCGCAGCCGCCTATCGCGACGGCCGTGACCGTATCGCCGCCGGCAACGGCGTGCGCGACGTGCTGACCACCACCTGCGATCTTCGCAACGCAACACCTTACCTGTTCCGCGTTTCGGGCAAGGACTGGGTTGCCAACCACGCGCTTGCCGAAGAAGTCTTCGGACCGCTTGGCCTGATCGTCACGGTCGACAGCCCGGAAGAAATGCTGGAAGTCGCAAAGAGCTTCGAAGGCCAGCTGACCGCAACCCTGCATCTGGATGCCGGCGACGCCGAGCTTGGCCGCAAGCTGCTGCCGATCCTGGAGCGCAAGGCCGGCCGCGTTCTCGCCAACGGTTTCCCGACTGGCGTGGAAGTATCCGAAGCCATGGTTCATGGCGGCCCATACCCGGCATCGACGAACTTCGGCGCAACCTCTGTTGGCACCATGTCGATCCGCCGCTTCATGCGCCCGGTTTCCTACCAGAACATCCCTTCGGACGTTCTGCCTGACGATATCCGCTAAAACGGATGAAGGCAGGCGCAGCGATGCGCCTGCCTGTTTTACCCGGCTTTATATCCCTTCGGGAAATACGGCCTGACGCTGAAGCGTCACCCGCTTCCTCTTTCCTCCCTCCTCCGCCTAACAGCCCCATCCAGATTTTTCCGTGCCAGGATGTCCGCATCGGTTGACATCGCCCCCGCACGTAATGCTAATACGCAATCTCGTAACGTAATAACATTACAGTCATCCTTCAGAACCGAAACCGGTTCGTATCCACACAAGGATGATAACGTCTGGAAGGAACACCATGAGATTTTCCCTTCAACAGCACCTTGGCATGAGCGCGCTTGCTACGTGCCTTGCCCTTACCCTGCCGCTGGCCTCTGGCGTGGCGCAGGCGGACGAAAGCGGCGACAGCGTCAAGGAATGGCGGCTCTTCATCGCCGATCACACCCAGCCGGTGGTGCGGGCGATCAACTTCGAAACCGGCAAGGAACTCGGACGCTACGACCTCAAGGGCTATGCCGCGCTGACCGCCAGCGCGTCCGGCAAGACTGTTTTCGCCACTCAGTCAGATTCGGATATCGTGCATGTGATCAAGACCGGCATCGTCTTTTCCGACCACGGTGAACATCGCGATCTGGATGTGGAAGATGCGGCGCTGCTGCCCGTCACCTTCGAAGGCAAACGCCCGTTCCATGTCGTGCCGCATGATGACCATGCCATCCTCTTCTACGACCGCGGCGGCAAGGCTGACATCATCGACGAGGCAGCCCTGCTGGACGGCCAGGCCAAAGTCCGCACCGTCGACACGACCGCGCCACATCATGGCGTGGCGGTGACGATGGGCCGTTACGTTCTGGTGTCCGTACCGAATATGCAGAGCGAAACCAAACCCGACACGCTGCCGCCCCGCATCGGGCTGCGTATTCTCGACAGGGAGGGCAAGCAGGTCGGCGAACAGGCGACATGCACCGATCTGCACGGCGAGGCGACATCCGCACGGCTTGCGGCTTTCGGTTGCAAGGAAGGCATTCTGGTTGCCCGGCCGGGCGGCACGGATGGCCCGAAGCTCGAAATGCTGGCCTATCCGGAAGAATTCCCGACAGCCTATACCGGCACGCTGCTCGGCGGCAAATCCATGCAGTTCTTCCTCGGTAACTACGGTGAGGACAAGGTTGTCTTGATCGATCCTGACAGCAAGGACGCCTTCCGTCTGGTGGAGCTGCCGACCCGGCGCGTCGATTTCATTCTCGATCCCGCCAATCCGCGCAACGCCTATATCCTGACGGAAGACGGCGACCTGCATGTGCTTGACGTGCTGGAAGGCGCCATCACCCGCAAGGCGAAGGTGACCGAACCTTACAGCAAGGATGGCCATTGGCGCGATCCGCGCCCGCGTCTCGCCGTTGCCGACGGGCAGGTTGTGATTTCCGATCCGCGCCATTCGCTGGTGCGCGTGGTGGACGCGGAAAGCCTGAAGGAAACCCGCACGCTTGCGGTGGAAGGCCAGCCCTATTCCATCGTCGCCGTTGGCGGCTCCGGCGCTTCGCACTGATACCGAACAAAAGAAACCCCGTGCGCCCGAAAGACGCACGGGGTTTCCTGATTTTGAAAGGCCGTATTATCAGGCCGACTGCACAGCCTGTATCTTCTCGATGCCGCCGACAATACCGGCGAAATCCTGCCACACACCCTGAGCGCCCTTGCGCCATTCGTCCAGTGCTTCCGGCTGCAGCACCTTGCCGCCCTTCGAAAGCGCAAGCTCGACGGACTTCACTTCGTCCTCGACAATCAGCTGGTTGAAATATTGCGCGCCTTCGCTCGATGCTTCCAGGAGAACCTTCTTCTCTTCGTCATCCAGCTGGTTCCAGAAGGTCGCACCGTAATAGACGACGCCTGAAGCCCAGATGTGGCCGGTTTCCGTCAGATAGGGCACGACCTCGTAAAGCTTGAAGCCGGCATAGGCGGACTTGGTGAGGTCCATGGCATCAGCCACGCCTGTTGCCAACGCATTATAGGTCTCGGTGATGGGAATACCCACCGGCGTGGTGCCGAAGGCGCTCCACAGCTTGGTGTGCAGCGGACTCTGGATGACGCGGATTTTCTTGCCTTCCAGCTGCTCCGGCCGGGTGACGGGTTCCTTGGTCAGAAGATGTCGTGCGCCGTAATTGATGAAATCGGCGGCGATGAATTGCTGGGCGGCGAGCTTCGTCTTCAGATCGGTACCAGTCTCGCCCGTCACCACCTTGCGCACATGGTCGGCATCGCGGAACAGGAAGGGCAGATCGAGGATCTGCAGTTCCGGCACCCAGCCGGAAAGCGAGGAAACGGTGGAAAGGCTCGCCTGAACCGATCCCAGACGGATATTTTCCGCCACTTCCTTTTCACCGCCCAGCGCACCGCTCTTGACGATATTGAAACGGAAGCGGCCGGGCAGCTTCGCCTCTACCAGTTCGCTGATCTTCACCCAGATTTTCGTCTCCGGCTTGTCATCGGCAAACAGCGAGGCAACGGTGATGCTGCGGGTTCTGGCATTTGCCGTGCGTACGAAGGCGGGCGCGGCGAGCGTTGCGGCGCCGATGGCGGAGAGTTTGAGGAGATTGCGGCGATCGATAATAGTCATGAATGAAACCCCTGACTTAGAAGAAAATGGCCCAGGCGCACAAAATGGCGAGGGAAACGAGAAGGGAAACGAGATAGGGAACGACGGCCCGGAAAAGTGCTGTCGCCGGAATGCGGGTGACGCCGCTGACGACGAAGATCAGCATGCCGAGCGGCGGCGTCAGGCCATGGATCATCAGGTTGACCACGAGGATGACGCCGAAATGGATCGGATCGATGCCGGCCGCCACGGCGGCGGGCAACAGGATCGGCCCGAACAGCAGGATGGCAGCACCGATATCCAGCACCAGACCAACCACGAGCAGGATGAGGTTGGAGAGCAGCAGCACCGCAATCTTGCTGCCGCCCAGAAGCGTGACAAAGTCGGTGACGAGGCCGGAAACATTGTCCACCGCCAGCAGGAAGGCGAAAGGCCCCGCCGTGCCGATCAGAAGGCCGATGGCCGCCGCCTCACCTGCTGATTGGCGGAAAGTCGCGAAAATGCGGCCCGCGCCCAGCCGATAACCGAAACCGAGAAACAGCGTGTAGAGGGCGGCAAGGGCCGCAGCTTCCGTCGTGGTAACGACACCGATGCGGATGCCGACCACCACGATGACGCCGAGCCCGAAGGCGGGTATCGCGGCGATGGCCGAGCGCCAGCGTTCGCTGCCTGTGGCGCGCGGCAAGGTATTGACGCTGCGCACGCTGAGATGGATCGCCACCGCAAGGCAGATCGCCATCAGCCCGCCCGCGAAGAAGCCGCCGACCAGCAACGAGCCGACAGACAGGTTGGTGGCCGTTGCGAGGATCAGGAAAGCGATGGAAGGCGGGATGACATTGTCCAGCACCGAGGTGGCGGCAATGATCGCACCCGCCTGCGCCGGCGGATAACCATGCTTGACGAGTTCCGGCTGGAAGGTGGACGCGCCGAAGGCGGCGTTGGCGACCGAAGAGCCGGATGCGCCGGAAAACAACACGCTGGTCAACAGTGTCGTCTGCGCCAGCCCCGCCCGCCGATGCCCGACCATGGAGGCGGCAAAACGAACCAGCTGGTTGGCGACGCCCGATTCCGTGAGCAGGCTTCCGGCCAGCAGGAAGAAGGGAATGGCAAGCAGCAGGAATTTCGACATGCCTGTCACCGTCGAGGAAACGATGGCCGGCTCCGGCAAGGTGCTGCCGAAGGCAATCGCCACATAGGCAGCGGCAAGGAAGGCATGGGCGAGCGGTGCCGCCAACACCAGCCCCAACGCCGCCGTCAGCGCCAGAAACAGGCTCGGCGGCAGGCTCGTATCGATAAACAGTTCCGGCAGGCCGACATAGGAAACGACCGCGATGGAGACGGAGAGCAGAACGGCAAGCGCCTTGCCTTCACCGACCCGCTGAAGCGCCAGATAGACAAAGATCAGCGCGCCGCCTGCACCGAGAAAACCGAAGCGCACCCATTCCGGCAGGCCGAGTGTTGGCGACGTGCCGCCCAGCATGGCCGCGATCTCCACCCCGCCGAAGGCGAGGATGAGGGCTGCGACGAAGGAAAAGGCATCGGCCAGAACTTCGGTTGCGGCTTGAAAGCGTTCCGGCAGGAAGCGCACGAATACATCCAGCCGCATGGCCAAAGCACTCTTGAGGCTGAGCGGCGCGCCGACCGCAATCATTGCCACATTGAGCCAGATGCCAAGATCTTCCGCGCCGATGAAACCGGTATGGAACAGGTATCGCAGGGCGACATTGACCAGCACCACCACAAGAAGCGTCGCAAGGATCGCGGCGGCGACCGCACCGAGCGCCTTGTCCAGAACGGCAAGCGCCCGCTCGGCCACACGTTGTGGACCGAAGCGCCGTTGCGAAATTGTTGTTGCCGGACTTGCCGTCATGTCTTGTCTCTCCACTCCCGCACCATGCTCAGGAGGCCTTGGCCGAGAGGTCGCGATCGAACAAAGTCGACCAGGTAAATTGTTTGGCTGCCGAGACTTCCCGCGACACATCGAGACGCGGCAGAACCTTTTCCCCGAAGCGGAAGGCTTCTTCCAGCAATGGCATACCGGAAAGGATGAAGGTATTCACGCCCGCCTTCTTATAGGCTTCCAGCGTGCGGATGACAGTATCCGGCGAACCGACAATCGCGGTTCCCGGGCCCGGACGGACAAGCCCGATGCCGGCCCAGAGGTTGGGGGCGATTTCGAGATCGCGCAGGTTTTCCGGCTTCTGCCCGCCATGCATCGCTGTCATGCGCTGCTGGCCGACGGAATCGGTCTTGCCGACGAAACGCTGGTTGGCGGCAATCGCTGCCGCATCCATGCGCCCGTAAAGATCGGCGGCAGCAGCCCAGGCTTCTTCATCGGTATCGCGCACGATGACGTAAAGGCGAATGCCATATTCCAGTTCGCGGCCAAGCTTTTCCGCCCGCGCCTTGACGAGATCGACCTTCGCGCCGATCTGGTCCGGCGTTTCACCCCAGGAGAGATAGGTCTCGACATGTTTGGCCGCAACGTCGATGGCCTTGTCGGAAGAACCGCCGAACCATAGCGGCGGCGGCTCTATGCCATGCCCCACCGGCAGCGCGAGTTTTGCACCCTCGGTCTGGAAATGCCGCCCTTTGAAATCCACCGTCTCGCCGGCGAAAAGCCGGTGCCAGATCTGCAGATATTCATCCGCCATATCGTAACGCTCATCATGCGGCATGGTCATGCCGTAAGCGCCGAGCATCTTCGCATCGCCAGAGACGACATTGATCAGCAGGCGGCCGCGCGAAAACTCCTGAAGCGTCGCCGCCATCTTGGCAAGCAGCGTCGGCGCGATCAGGCCCGGATGGATGGCGACCAGCAGTTTCAGCCGCTCGGTATAGGAGAGAAGCGCGCCCGCCAGAACCCAGACGTCATGCGCCCCGGTGGCAAACAGAGCGCCGGTGTAACCAAGCTGATCGTAAGCGAGCGCCAGCTGCTTGTAGTAACCGAGATCGACCTTGCGGGAGCCTTCCGGCTGCCAGGGATAGGCACCGTCGGGCGCGCACATATACCAGAAAATATTCATCGGTCGCCTCCCGCGCTGGCTGATTGTGGGATTGGGCTTTGTCCAGTCAGAACCGGTAAAGAGAAATGACCGTGCCTGTAAAGCGTATCGGCCTCCTCCTGCTGTTCGGCAAGGATATTTTCGGTGGCGGGCACCACGGAAAGATCGCGCGAGCGCAGCACCTTCGCCCAGGATGCCGCATCACCCTCGCTGCCCGGCTCGGCGGCGAGCAGGGCAGCAGCCTTGTCGATATCCGCCATGACAGCCCGGCCGACGCGATCCAGTTCGGCCGCAATCGCCTGCCGTGTCTCCTGCGCCATGTTGTGACGCGCCAGCGTCCAGAACAGCGAGCGGTTGGGAATGGTTGAACCACAACGCACAAGAAGGCTGATCTCCTCATGGGTCAGGGCCTTTTCCAGCCGTGGCGACATCGTCACCCAGGCATCAACGCGGCCTTCCACGAGGTCAAGCAGGCTGTCGCTATCACCGCTTTCAATGCGCGTCACATCGACAAGGCCAAGACCCGCCCCTTCCAGGCTACGGGCCAGAAGATAGGTGTGAAACGATCCGTCGATCAGCGATATGCGCTTTCCCGAGAGGTCGGCGGCGGAACGGATCGGGCTGTCGCGCCGCACGAGGATTGCGCCATTGGCGGGCCTCGGTGCGGAAGCGGCGATATATATTGCCGAAAGCCCGCGCGCATCCGCTTCAATGGGCGGCGTAGAACCGGTGCCGCCGAAATGGATGTCGTCCTTTTCCAGAAGCGCCGCCGTATCGCGCCCTTCGCGATATGTCACGAATTCCGGATCAAATTGCTTGAAAGCGCCGGGCCAGAGCCGGGCGAGCCGTAAATGCAGATTGTTGGGATGGACCCCGATTTTCATGTCGACACCTCATTTCACAATCAATCTACTTTTTTATAGAGTGTTTTCGAGGAACGTTTTGGCGATCCTCAGCCAGAAAGCGAAAGAGAAATCTACTAATCCTGTAGATTTTAAAAATTTTGCAACCGACTGAAAAACGACCACATCAAGCCATTGAAATTTATCGCTATACAATTTACTTTTTTATAGTTTGAAAAATGGGCCTTCAGTCGTGACGAAACCGGTTTCCAATCTCATCTGCCGCAGCGTGGTCGAAGCGAGCGAGCTTTTGAAGCTTGTTGCCAACGCCAACCGTCTGGCCATCGTCTGTTACCTCATGGAAACGGAAGCGTCCGTTTCCGCGCTGGAATATGAACTCGGCATCCAGCAGCCCACACTTTCGCAACAGCTTGCCGAATTGCGCGACGCAGGTGTCATCGAAGGCACGCGGGAAGGCAAGGCAGTGATCTATCGTGTCACCGACCCCCGCATTATCCAGCTGGTTTTGACCCTGCGTGGTCTTTACAAGGACCTTTCCGATGTGACGGGCAAGAAAGGCCGGCGCGCGTTGCCGCTGGATGAGGCGATGTTCGACTAACATGATCGATCTTTACACCTGGATCACGCCGAACGGCCTAAAAATCTCGGTTGCGCTGGAAGAACTCGGCCTGCCCTATCGCAGCCACGCCATCGACATCGAAAAGGGCGAGCAATTCGCGGCCGATTACATCCGCATCAATCCCGGCTCGAAAATTCCGGCAATCATCGACAATGACAACGGCACGGTTCTGACGGAATCGAACGCGATCCTCATCTATCTCGCCGAAAAGGCCGGCCGGCTTCTGCCCGCCTCCGGGGCCTCCCGACTCGAGGTCACCGAATGGCTGATGTGGCAGGCCGCCAATTTCGGCCCGACACTCGGTTATGCCCATTATTTCCTGACTTATCATGCCGGAGAGGCCCCCTTTGCCGAGACGCGTTTTGCCGCGGATGTGGAGCGCCTCTATCGGACATTGAACGACCGTTTAACGGGGCTGGAGTATGTGGCCGGCAATTTTTCCATAGCCGATATCGCCATCTGGCCATGGGTCTCGCGTTTCGCACGCCACAAAATCAATCTCGATGATTTTCCGGCGATACAGCGGTGGTATCGCCAGCTTGGACAGCGGGAAAGTTTTAAGCGCGGTTATCGCGTACCCTTCGCAACGTCGGACGTACCGAGGCTTTAACAGGCGACGAGGTGACCGGGCGAAACCTCGCGATATTCACGCGGCTTGACGGCATAATCGACAGCACGGATCGGGCTTTTCAGCTCGTCATTCGCCGCACCGCGCCTTGTGTTGCGGCGGTCCGGGTCCGGCACCGGCACCGCGGCCATCAGCTTGCGGGTATAATCATGCTGCGGATTTTCGAAGACATCAGCACGCGGGCCGATTTCGACGATCTCGCCGAGATACATCACCGCCACCCGGTGGCTGACGCGTTCCACCACCGCCATATCATGGCTGATGAACAGGAAAGCGAGGTCGAGGCTCTGCTGCAAATCCAGCATCAGGTTGATGACCTGCGCCTTGATCGAGACATCCAGCGCCGAAACGCTCTCATCGGCGACAATCACCTTCGGCTGGAGTGCAAGCGCGCGGGCGATGCAGATGCGCTGGCGCTGGCCGCCGGAAAACTCATGCGGGTAACGCGCCGCCATATCCGGCGAGAGGCCGACCTTTTCCAGCATGTCGGCCACCACGTTCTTCGCCTCGCGGGCGCTGCCCATGCGATGCTCCAGAAACGGTTCGGCAATCGCCGCACCCACCGTCATGCGCGGGTTGAGCGAGGCGAAAGGGTCCTGAAAGATCATCTGCACCGTCTTGCGCATTTCGCGCATGCCGGATTTGTCGAGGGTGAGAATATTCTCACCATTGACCACGACAGAACCGGCATCCGGCTCGATCAGCCGCATGATGGCACGACCGGTGGTGGATTTGCCGCAGCCGCTTTCGCCCACCAGCGACAATGTTTCGCCGGCCCTCAGATCGAAGGACACATTCTCCACCGCGTGTACGCGGCCACTGAGCCGACCCAAAAGGCCGGAGTGGATATCGAAGCGCTTGGTCAGCCCCTCCACCTTCAGCACCGGCTGCGCGCTTGCGTCAACGGTATCGGCCGGACGCGCCGGTTCCTGCGTTTCACCCGTGGTGGTGTTGACGATGGGAAAACGGAGCGGCCTTTCCTCGCCCTTCATCGAGCCGAGAACCGGAACGGCGGACAAAAGTGCACGGGTATAGGGATGTTTGCCACGATGGAAAATATCCGCCGTCGCACCGACTTCCACCTGCTCACCGCGATACATGACGACAGTACGGTCAGCGATCTCAGCCACAACGCCCATGTCATGGGTGATGAACAGGACGGAGGTGCCCTCCTCTTCCTGAAGCGTTTTGATGAGATCGAGAATCTGGCCCTGAATCGTCACATCGAGCGCTGTCGTCGGCTCGTCGGCGATCAAGAGCTTCGGCCGGGAAGCGAGCGCCATGGCGATCATCACCCGCTGGCGCATGCCGCCGGAAAAGCGGTGCGGATATTCATCGAAACGTGAGGCGGCCGAGGGAATGCGGACCTTTTCCAGCAGGCGGATCGTCTCGGCCCGCGCATCGGCTTTCGACATCGGCTGGTGGCACAACAGAGCCTCGGAAATCTGGTCGCCGATGGTGAACAGCGGATTGAGGCTGGTCATCGGCTCCTGAAAGATCATGGCGACCTCGTTGCCCCGCACCCGCCGCATGGCGTCTTCGGAAAGGGAGAGCAGGTTGTGCCCGCCCAGCAGGATCTCACCCTGAACCCTGCTGCTTTCCCGATCCAGCAGCCGCATGATGGAGAGCGAGGTGACGCTTTTGCCCGAGCCGCTTTCGCCAACGATCGCAACCGTCTCACCCGGCCCGACATCGAAGGAAATATCACGCACCACGGGTTTCCAGCCGCCATCCACGTGAAAGGACGTGGTGAGATTGCGGACGGAAAGCACGGCATCTTCTGCACCAAGCGGTGCTGCCTGCGGCATGGTCATGATCGTTCCCTTCTTTTCTTCTCGTTTGAACTGTTCAGGCACGGCGTTGCGGCAAATTTCTTCTCCCCGAGGGGGAGAAGGTGGCACGAAGGGTCGGACGAGGGGGCGACGTTAGTGATAGACCGCACCCTTGCCCCCTCATCCCGCTGCCGCGACCTTCTCCCCCCTCGGGGAGAAGAAATACGCGGCACCCGCTCGTTCCATTTAGTCCGGCCAGCGCAGCATGCCGTCGAAACGGTGGCGACTGCGGTCTTCGAACGGTGTTGCGATCACCTCATTGGAAGCCCGCGCCTTATCCAGCTCTTCCGCCAGACGGGAAGCCACGATGGTCTCCTGCCCGGGATGCAGGTTGCAGGGGTCGAGATAAAAATAGCGGTGTTCCACCTCGTGATCGCGGGCAATGATGGGCGGATTGCCTTTGGCCAGCGCCGTTGTCAGATCCCATGCCGTGATATGCGCTTCTTCGGCATCGATGATGACGCGCAGCCGGTCGAGCGGGTTGTCGGTCGGGTCGGGCTCGATTAGCGCCGTCACGCCGGGGCGCCCGTCCAGCGTCTTTTTCCAGAGGTTGAGATAGCCGGTCTCACGCTCACGGATGCCGTCATGGTCGCGCTTTTCCCAAGCTTCCAGCGCCGCCATGACGCCATAGATGCTTTCCTTGCCGACCTTCATGCCGCGGCCGACACCCATATTCTGCAGGAAGGCATGGCGCACCAGTTCCTTCTTGCCAGCGACGATGCCGGAAGTGGGGCCGCCGAGGAACTTGTGGCCGGAATAGAGCACCACATCCGCGCCCGTCGCCAGAAACCGCTTGAGATCATATTCGGAAGCCGCATCCACAATGACAGGCACGCCCTTGGCATGAGCGATTTCGACGAATTCGGAAAGATGCAGCAGGCCATAATCGACCACATGATGCGAGACGACATAGACCGCCGCAGCCGTCTTTTCGGTGATGGCATTTTCCATGTGGAAACGATGGGTCGATGTTGCCTGACCGATCAGCACCACCTTGCCACCGCCGAGGCGGATCGCCTGATCCACCGGCGCGCCGTAGCTCACCACATGTCCCATCTGCACCAGCACTTCGTTCTTCTCTGGCGCGACATCGGGCAGCTTTTCGATGGCCAGCAGATTGTTGCCGGTGATCGCACCCGCCACAGCGAGGCTGATGCCGGAAGAGCAGGACGCCGTGACGAAACCGGCCTCGCCGCCCGTCAGCCTTGCAATGATCGCGCTCGCCTTGCGTTGCAGATCATTGATCTCGACGAATTGCGGCAGGATGGCCGCCATGGCCTGAACGGCCTCGGGAACGACAATCGACGCGCCGAGCGAGGTCATGGTGCCCGAGACGTTGATGACCGGGCGAAGGCCGATCCTGCTTCTGATATCCTCGGTCATGTCTTTCTCCTGTCTTTGCGATGCGATGGGCATCGACATATATGCCATAATAATGTAATAGCTTCTCAAAACCCATGAGGAGCCAAAATTGGACGCCCATAGACTGGACGAAATGTCTTCAACCGCCGTATCTCCCACGGAGGAAAATCCGGACGCGAAGGCGGCCAAGCGCTCGCGCGTCAGCGGCATCGACCGTGCGCTTCAGGTGATTGATTACCTTTACGAAACCGGATCGCCGGCCGGTGCTTACGCCATCGCCAAGGCGATCAAGGCGCCGCTTTCCACCGTCTATGTGATCATCGACGATCTCGTCGAAAAGAACATGCTGGCGCGCAATGCCGATGGCAGCATCTGGCTCGGCGCGCGGCTTTACCATTATGGCCTGGCTTACGCCCGCTCGCTGGATTTCATGGGTGTCGCCACCCACGAAATGCACGATCTGTGCCGCCATGCGGGCGAGACCGTGCAGCTTTGCGGCCGCGATGGCGACCATATGCTTGTTCTGGCAATGGCCGATGGTCCAAGCCATTTTCAGGTCGCGTCGCGCGTCGGCACCCGTGTTCCCCTGAACTGGACGGCCTCCGGCCGCCTGCTCGTCGGCCATCTGCCCGAGGCCGAACGCGTCGAGCTTTTTCGGCGCTGCGCCCGCACGTCGCCGACCGGCCGCGCGGAAATCAACCCCGAAACCCTGTCGCAATCGGCGGCTGCCGCCTTCCATGACCGGCTGTCGATACAGGTCGCCGAATCCGATTACGCCGTCGCCTGCATTGCCTCGCCGATCTGCGACAGCCACGGAGAATGCGTCGCGACGATTTCCATCGTGCTGCCGGAGCAGAAGGTGCTGGCGGACGAAAACCATTATACCGAACAGGTCAGGGTCTCGGCGGAACGGATCGAAAAGCTGATGGGCTGGCGCAACCATTAATCGGCCTCACCCCTTGAGCGCGACGATGGCTTCGATCTCGACGGTGATGTTGCCCGGCAATGAGCCGAAACCCACGGCGGAGCGGGCGTGTTGTCCCGCATCGCCGAACACATCGATGAAGAGATCGGAACAACCATTGATGACGCTCGGGTGATCGCGGAAATCGCTGACGGCATTGACCATGCCGAGCAGCTTGACCACCTTTTTCACCCGCGACAGATCACCCAGCGCCTCATGCATGACGGCAAGCAGATTGATGCCGGTGAGACGCGCATGGTTATAGGCCTCTTCCAGCCCGATTTCCGCACCCACCTTGCCGGCATAGAGATGGCCGTTTTCTTCCCGAGGCCCTTGGCCCGAAAGATAAAGCATGTTGCCTTCCACCACATGGGTGACAAAATTGGCAATCGGCGGCGGCGGCGGCGGCAGGGAGATGCCGAGCGCAGCGAGCCGGTCATAGGGCGAAAGGTGCCCTTCTGCATCAAGCGAAGACTGTTTCACGCGAATTCCTCATAATGCCGGGACCTGTATCCCGTAATGTCTGCGGAAGGCGGAGGGCATACCCCCGCCTTTCCATCCGGGTTCAGCGCCAGGAATAACCATGGCTGTGGCGCACCAGCTTGCGCGCCCTTGGAATATAACGGCTGGCGGCAATCGCCTCGGCACCGATCACCGCGTAACGCGGCTCGAACAGGCGCGTCAGGCGCGCCACGTCGCCATTGGAATCGGTCGCTTCCAGATCGGAATCCACTAGATCGAAAATGGTGAAGTCGGCGCGCTGGCCGACATCAAGGCGGTTTTCCATATCGAGCCGAATGACGGAGGCCGGATTGCGGGTAACGGCCTCGATGACATTTTCGAAGGGCATATCAACCGACAGCAGCTTCGACATGGTCGTGGCCAGATCCCAGACCGGGAAATTCATCGAATGGCCATGCAAATCCGTCGAGATCGAGAACGGCAACAGGCCGCGCGCAATCGCCGCTTCCGCCACCTTGAAAGAGAAGGAGGCGCCGCCATGGCCGATATCCAGTCGGATGCCTTCACCGGCGCAGCGTTCGGCAAGGTTGAACAGGTCCTCGTCTTCCATGATGCTGGAGCCGGACTTGCCGTTGAAGCAATGGGTCACGACATCACCGGGGCCGAGAATTTCCAGCACCTCGTCATAAAGTGCCGGCGGTTCGCCCACATGCACCATCATCGGCACTTTCAGGATCTTGGCGATCTTCTTGCCGAGCTTGACGGGCGTCACACCCCAGGAGCCGGTGATGACATGGCTCGCCCGCACCTTGAGGCCGACGATATGTTCGCTGTTCTCAGCGTAACATTCGAGGATGCGATCAAGGTCGATATCCTTGATGTCGCGCAATTCCGGTACGCGGTTGCAGGCGACAAGGCCGATGGAGCCGAGATTGAGGAAGGCCTTGATGCGCTCTCTCGAAGGCTCGATGATATATTCCCGGAAACCGTGGAAATTCGCCTCACCCGCCGAACCGGCATCCACCAGCGTCGTCACGCCCCGTTCCGCCCCGCATTCGGAGGGGCGGATGGAGATATCGGTGCCGCCGTGCCAGATATGCACGTGTAGATCCACCCAGCCGGGCGAGATGAAGGCACCTTTGGCATCAATGCGCTGCGCATCCGCAGGCGCCTGCAGGGCAGAGCCTACCGCGGCGATCTTGCCGTCGCCGCCGATCAGAATATCGGTCGAGGCCTGGGACGCCCCCTTTCCGAAACCGACGGGTTTGACATTGGTGAGAAGAATGGGAGCTTGAAGAAGCGTTTTCGCCTGTTCACCTGATGTCATCTTACAAATCCCTTCGCAGTCTTGGGTCGAGCATGTCCCGCAGCCCGTCACCGACCATTTGCAGCGACAGCACGGAAAGAATGATGGCAAAGCCGGGGAAATAGGTCATCCAGTCGGCTTGGCCGATATATTGGCGGCCGGCGGAGATCATGGTTCCCCAGGTTGGAATTTCGGGGCTGACACCAAGCCCCAGAAAGGAAAGCCCGGCCTCGGCCAGCATGGCGCTGGCGAAAAGGAAGGTGCATTGCACGAGGATCGGCGAGACCAGATTGCGCAGCACATGCCGCGTCATGATGTGGAAGGTGGAGATGCCGAGCGCCTTGGCCGCCTCCACATAAGGTAACTCGCGGATCACCAGCGTCGAGGCGCGCACGATGCGGGCAAGACGCGGCGAATAAACGACGGCAAGCGCGATGATGACAGTTGTGAGCGACGGACCGAGTGCCGCTACCAGCGCGATGGCCAGCAGAATATCCGGAAAGGCCATCATGGCATCGATCAGCCGCGCGATCGGTGTATCCAGCTTCTGGAAGAAGCCAGCGAGCAGGCCGAGCGTGATGCCGATCAGCGCCGAAAGCGCCACAACGGCGGCACCGACCAGGAGCGACAGTCTTCCGGCATAGATGGTGCGGGAAAACACGTCGCGGCCGAACTCGTCCGTGCCGAACCAGTAAATTTCACTCGGCGGCTTCAGGCGATTGACGATCGACAGTTTCGACGGCGAATAAGGCGCAATCATCGGCGCGAAAACGGCAAGCAGTACGAAGACGACCAGAACGACAAGACCGGCAGCAACCGTCTTGCGCTTCAACAGGCGCCGAATAAACAGGATGGTCGGGTTGCGCGCCGGCGGGGTGGTGGAAACAATATCGGCCATCAGTAACGAACCCTCGGATCGACCAGCAGGTAAAGCATGTCGATTGCAAAATTGATGAGCACGTAAAGCCCGGCGATGATGAGAAGCGCACCCTGGATGACCGGATAATCTCGCCGGAGCACGGCCGACACGACAAGATTGCCGACGCCCGGCAGGCCGAAGACGGTTTCCGTCACCACTGCACCGGAAATCAACACGGCGGCGGTGAGGCCAAGCACGGTGAGGATGGGGATGAGCGCATTCTTCAGCGCGTGTTTCATCACCACGCGGCGCTCCTTAACGCCCTTGGCACGGGCGGTGCGGACATAGTCGTCGCCTAAAACATCCAGCATCGAGGCGCGGGTGAAACGCAGAATGAGGGCCGAAGAGACGAGGCCGAGCGCGATTGCCGGCAAGGTCAGGTGATACATGCGCTCCATGAAGCTGGCACCCGGCCCGCCATAACCCGACACCGGGAACATATCGAGCCGCACGGCAAAGACCTGCATGAGGATGAGGCCGAGCCAGAAGCTCGGAATGCTCGCCGCAAGCATCGCAATGGTGGTCGCGGCCTGATCCACGAAGGAACCGCGCCGGTAGGCGGCGTAGATGCCGATCGGCAGCGCGATGACGCTGGCAATTAGCAGCGAAAAGATCGTCAGGAAGAAAGTCGGCTCCGCCCGGTCCAACAGCGCGGATCCAACAGGCATGTTGAGGAAGATCGACTGGCCGAGATCGCCCTTCAGCAATTGACCGATATAATAGAGATATTGCACGCCAAGCGACTGATCGAGACCGAGCCTTGTGCGCAGCTCCGCAATATCCTGCGCCGAGGCATCCGGCCCCAGCATCACGGCGGCCGGATCTCCTGGCGTGACGCGCAGGATGACGAAAACGATGGTGACGACGAGGAACATCACCACGATCATTCCGGCAAGTCTCTGGAAAATATACCGTATCACGTATGAAGGCTCCGAAGCGCGTGATGGGCCGCCATCAGGCGACGGTTGAACAGAGTTGTCGATGAGTGCCGGTAATTCCGGCACTCACGGTCGGAAAACACTTGCTTCCGTTATGCCGGTCCTCGGGTCAGGCCCGAGGATGATCCGGCATCCAGCCACCACGCGTCTGCGTGGTGAAAGGCTCCCTTGCGATCAAAGACTTGATCGCGCTGGACACCGGCTCGAGGCCGGGGTGACGGTGTGCGGATGTCATGCCCGATATCCACGGCGAGGCTGGTCTTACTTCGTGACCGAAGCGTTCCAGAAATAGGGCCAGGGAGCCGGATCGACGCCTTCCAGCTTGTTGGACTTGGCCGCCACCGCGTTGAAGTCGCCGATCTTGATGAGCGGAAGCTCGGCATACATCGTTTTCTGTACATTGGCCCAGAGTGCGACGCGCTTGTCCGGATCCGCCTCAGACGTGAAGGCATCAACCGCCGCCTTGCGCGCCGGCGTATCCCACCAGCCGGGCGAGCCGGTGGAGAGCGCACCGATCAGTGCCGGTTCCGGCAGGAAGGGGCTGTGGGTGATATAGATATCCCAGAGCTTCGGATCGGCGCGGCGCTGCGTCAACGTCGCCCAGTCCACCACCTGCATATCCACCTTGAAACCGGCGAGTTTCAGATATTCGGCGGCAACCTGCGCCATCTTGTAATGGAACTCGTATTGGCGGCTGGTGAGGATGCGCAGCGGCTCGCCATTATAACCGGCAGCCTTCAGCTTTTCGGCGGCGGCTTCCGGGTTGCCGACATTATAATTGCCCTCGACGCCCTCTTCCGTGTGCCAGGAAAAATTGTCGGGGTAATAGGCACCATCAAGCGCGTAAAAATCTGTGCTACCGAAGGCGGCTGCCAGCATGTCTTCCATGTTCAGCGCTTCGGTCACCGCCTTGCGAACCTCCAGCTTGGAGGACAGCCCCTCCTTGGTATTGAACACGAAGACCGGATAACCGAAGGGCTTCAGCATCAGCGGCTGCGAGGCGGAAGAAGACTTCACCTTATCGAAGGATTCCACCGGAATGGAATCGACATAGTCATATTGGCCGGAAACGGCAGCTTCGACGCGGGTATTCGGATCAGGCACCGGAACGAAACGAATTTCATCGAGATATTGATGACGGGCACCACCATAACCGTCGCTTTCGCCATCACGGGATTTGTAACCGTCAAAACGCACGAGCTGGATATATTGGTCCGCCTTGCGTTCCTTCAGCATATAAGGACCGGTGCCGACAAATTCGGCCATCGGCTCAGCCTGTTTTTCAGCCGGCAGAATGATAGCGGCGGAATTGTTGAAAGCCAGAAGCGAGGTCAGCGGCGCATAGGGCTGCTTGAGGGTGATCGTCACCGTTCCGGCATCTGGCGCGGAAATATTGTCGATGAAACCGGCGGCCTGCTTGCCGCGCGAGGCGATCTTCATCCAGCGGCCGAGCGAGGCGACGACATCTTCCGAAGTCATGTCGCTGCCATCATGGAACTTGATGTCCTGCCTGAGCTTGATGGTGTAAGTTTTGCCATCCGCACTGATTTCGGGCAGGCTTTCGGCCAGAAGCGGCGTCACCTTCCAGCCCTTGTCGAAGGTATAAAGCGTTTCGAAAATATGCTGCGTGACGATGCCGACGAGATCGGCGGTCGAGGCCATGGGGTCGAGTGTCGGCGGCTCGCCGATCGTCGCGACGTTGATGACGCCACCCTTCTCCGCAGCCATCATCACACCCGGCGCCAGCAACAGCGCGGCGGTGGCAAGAAATGCAATTTTACGTCTCATGGTCAAGCTCCCAGCTCTTTTTTTCAACTCGATGTTCCATTATTATGTTATATGCATCTTTATAACAGAATATCTCGATAAGACGCCTTGTCAATGACCTTGCGACGACATGAGAAGATTCAAGGTTGGGGAGAGGAGCTTCAGCAAGGCAGCAGCGGATATCCGCCTGGTGGCTTGAGCGCACAAATCCACGCCACCACCAGCTCAATGCAGCATGAACGGCTTTTGAAAGTGTAGACATTTCAATCACGTCGGCGACCAGTACAAATGGGTTGCGCTGATTGATTTATGCAGGTTTATACATCTGGACGACATTATGCATTCGGCGCATTAATCAGTTTTTCCAGATCATCTTTAAACAGCATTGCCTAATTTCACTGATCGTGCGATTTTCGCGCAGTTTTAGGTGTTGATATGTTTTTATTTAATTCTTTTTTAACAAAAAATAGGCGCGCTTTTTTCGCTGTCGGCCTCGCCAGTGCGCTGATGAACATACTTAATCTTTCCGGCTCGCTCTTCATGCTGGAGGTTTACGACCGCATTTTGCCCAGCAAGAGCATCCCTTCGCTTGTCGCGCTGGTCGTTCTCCTCATCATCCTCTACGCCTTTCTGATGGGTTTTGATGTCTTGCGCAGCCGGATATTGGCCCGTATCGCCGATAATATCGACGACGCGCTCAATCAGAAGCTTTTCAGGGCATCGATCGGCGCTCCTCTTCTTGCCTCCGCCAAGATCGACGGATTGCAGATCGTCGGCGATCTCGATCAGATACGTCAGTTTCTGTCCGGCCCGGGGCCGGGAGCATTTTTCGACATTCCGTGGCTACCCATCTATCTGCTGATCTGTTTTGCCCTGCATCCATGGATCGGCTTTGCGGTGCTTGGCGGCGCCGTCATTCTTGTTGTCCTGACACTTTTGACCAATTGGCTCACCGAAAAAGCGACCAAACAGGCTTATGCCGCGCGTGGACAGAGAAACGCACTCGTTGGCAATAGTCAGCGCAATATTGAATCCATCAGAACCATGGGGATGATGGGTGCGGTAACGTCGATGTGGAGCGAACTGCATTCGCGATATCGCGCCGTCACACTGTCGACATCCGATACGGCGGGCATGCTTGGCGCGATATCGCGCACATTCCGCCTGCTGCTGCAATCCGGCGTCATGGCGATCGGCGCCGTGCTGGTCATCGAGGGCAATGCATCAGCGGGCAGCATCATCGCAGGCTCGATCCTTTCGGCAAAGGCGCTTGGCCCCGTCGAACATGCGATAGCCAACTGGCGCAGTTTCATGACGGCGCGACAGGGCTGGAAACGCATCAACGAATTTCTTGAACTTGTGCCGGAGCCGCCACCGCCACTTTCCCTGCCGCGGCCGCAATATACCGTTGCCGTCGATCGCGTGACGGGTGGGCCGCCGAGTGCCGCGCGCGACACGGTTGCCGATATTTCCTTTACGCTGAATGCTGGCGACGGGCTTGGGATCATTGGCCCAAGCGCCTCTGGAAAATCAACGCTGGCGCGCCTGATGACGGGAATCTGGCCCTATGACCGCGGTTCCGTGCGCTTCGATGGTGCCGCGTTGAACCAATGGGATTTCGAGGTTCTCGGCAAATCCATCGGCTACATGCCCCAGCAGGTGGAATTGATGGCGGGAACCGTCGCGCAGAATATCGCGCGTTTTGACCGTGATGCGACAGCGGAAGCAATCGTTGCAGCGGCCAAGGCCGCTCAGGTTCATGACCTGATCCTGAGCCTGCCCAACGGTTACGACACCTATATCGGCGATCGTGGCGAGGCCTTATCAGGCGGGCAGAAGCAACGCATCGGCCTTGCGCGCGCGCTTTTCGGCGAGCCATTTTTTGTGCTTCTCGATGAGCCCAACTCCAATCTGGACAGCGAAGGCGAGATGGCGCTGCGCAATGCAATCGGCGACATCAGGGCGCGAGGCGGCATCGTTGTCGTCATCGCCCACCGCCCCAGCGCCATCGAAAGCGTCAATCTCGTCATGGTCATGAGCGGCGGCCGGATGCTTCGCTTCGGCACGAAGGAAGAGGTGCTGGCGCAAATCCTGCGGCAAAACCTGCATCAGGTGCCAGTAGCGGAGGAAGAAACGCGCAAGATCGAAAACCGGGTGGGCGAAAATGGTTGAGCAGGAAAAAGCCGGCGTCACGAATGCGTCTCTCGTAAAGCACTCCTTGGCAGTGATGGTTCTCGCCATCGGCCTTCTCGTCGGATTGGGTGGCTGGGCGGCCATGGCAAAGCTTGCCGGCGCAGTCGTCGCCACGGGACGGGTCGTCGTCGAAGGAAACTCCAAGAAAATCCAGCACCTTTCCGGCGGGATTGTCAGCGAGATCAAGGTCGCTGAAGGCGACAGGGTCGATGCAGGGCAGATTTTGCTGCGGCTGAGCGACACGATCGTTCAGGCCAATTTATCCATCGTTGAGAACACGCTTGCGCAACTTTATTCACGCCGTGCGCGCCTGCGCGCCGAAATTACCGAAGCCTCATCTTTCACCGTGCCGGAAGATCTGGTGGAATTGACCAATCCGAAAGCCGCCAGGACATTCATCGACAGCGAACAGGGGCTTTTCAACAGCCGCCTCAGCGCGCTGACCGGCATGAAAAAACAGCTGGCAACGCGCAAGGAGCAACTTCTTGATGAGGCGCGAGGCATGGGCGTTCAGGTTGAGGCAACCGAAAACGAGCTTGCCATCGTCAAGGAAGATGTTTCCAAGACGCAGGAACTTTACAGCAAGGGGCTCGTAACGCTTCAGCGGCTCAATCTTTTAAAGCGGCAGCTTTCCAACCTCGAAGGCCAGCAGGGCCAATATATGGCGGCCCGCGCCCAGACGGTGGGCAAGATGAGTGAAATGGACCTGCAGCTGCTTCAGCTTGACGAAGACCGCAAGTCCGAAGTTACCAAAGACCTGACATCGGTCGAGGCAACGGTCGCCGAATATGAAGAACGGCTTGCCGCAACCCGCGATCAGCTGGATCGCCTTGATATTCGTTCACCAATCACCGGGCGTGTCTATCAGCTTTCAGTGCACAATATAAACGGCGTCATTCAGCCGGGCGAAGTGCTGATGCTGGTGGTGCCGGAGAAGGACGATCTTGCAATCGAAGCCGACATACTTCCGCGAGACATCGACCAGATTTACGTCGGCCAGCCGGTCACCATCCGGTTCACGGCCTTCAACCAAAGCACGACGCCTGATGTCGTTGCCGAAGTCGCCGTCGTCGCTCCCGATCTGCAGACGGATTCCAGAACCGGCGCATCCTTTTACACCCTGCGAATCAAACCGGATAAAATCGGGATGCAACATCTTCCGGGCGGGAAACTATACCCCGGAATGCCGGCGGAAGTCTTCATACAGACAAGTGAGAGAAGCGTTCTATCCTATTTCGTGAAACCGTTTCAGGACCGGCTTAATAAAACCTTCATACAGGAATGAGCTTCTTTATACCGAATGCTATCCAAATGAAAACATTCGTAAATATCCAGATAGATGCTCAATATACTTTTAAAAATAGCGTAATTTAGTCTCTTGTTTTATTATTTTTTATGGATTAAATGTCGCATGCATTGCTAAGTTTAAAGTAAATTTCAATTCATTTCAGTCTCAAAAAATTTATGGGAGAGTAACATGGCTCTAACTGTCACTTTCGGTAATGGCGGCGCTTCAACAGTTTCGTCGCTCACAAATCTTGTCGATCAGGAAGCTTACGAGCTCCTCACGGAATCGACGACGCAGACCAAAATCGGCTCCTCCCTCGACACCGGCGTGGTCAATGTCGGTGCGGTTACCGTTCCTGGCAGCGGTACGGGCGGCAAGGTCGATGTCGGATACAACGCCGGCACGAATGGTTTCACCTTCGACGTGTCGTCGGCATGGAATTCGGTCAAGAATGCTCTCGCCAAGTCCGACTCCTCTGAAAACCTTTCGTTCAAGGATTTCGTTCAGGTTGACGTTCATCTCGGCGGCACGGGTTCTTCCAGTGTTGAAGTCCTCAATGCCAAGCGCGGCAACATCTCCACCGGTGCGGGCAACGACACGGTCGTGCTTTCTGTCGTTTCGAACGACAAGGGCTGGGTAAACGCCTTCAATATCGATACTGGCGCAGGCAACGACACGATCATCGTCAAGGCCGGTACTGCATTTAACGACGCTTCCGGTTCAGGCATTGTCGGCACCCAGGCTGTGAATGGCGGCGCTGGCGTCACCGACGGCAGCTTCACCTCCGTCAAGATCGATGCCGGCGACGGCAACGACACGATCGATCTAAGCGGCGTCAAACTTGCCTCCTCGCTGGTAACCGGCGGCAAGGGCATCGATCACATCATCGCCAGCAGCGGCGCCGATACTTTCGTGTTCAATCTCGGCGACATGGCCAAGAGCCTTGCCACCGACACCATCACTGGTTTCAACGCCAGCATGGACAAGCTCAAACTGGTTGGCACGACTATCTCGAACTGGACGCTGTCGAACTTTGATGACGACACCATCCTCAGCTACAATGTGGATGGCGCACACAAGGGTGAGAAGATCGTCGTTTCGGGCGTTCACCTTACTGGCAGCGACTGGTTCACTGCATAATTCTCTCAAAGAGAATTTGCGCTAGCAGCCTCATCGCCTAAAAATAATCGTGGTCCGGATTTCTGGACCACGATTTTTTTGTAGGACACAAAGAAGCAATCAAGAAACAACTCGTAACTGATGTGAACACACTGCGCTTAATTCAGCGGCTTGAACAAAAATAACTTTTCAAAAGCAATTGATTAATCTGAACCGATATCAAAAAATGAAGAAACTGCGCGAGCGTGACAAAACTGCACTAGCGCAATGCAGCAATCGAAGAGATTATGACCTCCGACTGAATATTAAAACAATTACATCAACGCTCCTCTGAACCGTGAATTGCAGATGATTGCAGCTTTCTGGCAAAGATGATCGATGAAGAACTTGAAGCATCACCTGGAATTCGGCATATGCCCAATGCAGGTGGAAGCAGTTTCTAAATACGATTCTGCTTAAGGGATATAATACCGGTTGAGGTTCCTTTACCGGCGCTGTTTATGACGTGTCTATTTTTTAAAATTATACGATGTCCGGACTGTTTTTACTTTTTGGACGAAATTCATTTTGAGGACCAAATGCGTTTATTGAATGTTTCGATTCTGCTTGCCTCCGCAGCGCTGGCGGGCTGCACGGTCACAGCGGCGTCCGGGCCCGATGCGGCGTCAATCGAATCCAACGCTTCGGTCAAATTCGGTTCCAAGGACAAACAGAAAACCGCAGGCGTCGACTACGCGCTGATCGACATAAACAGTTCCGTCCTGAATTATGTCGGCGACACCACGACGACGACCCTGCTCGGCAGCTTCGGCGGTGGCAAGGGCGGTGTGCCTGCGCTGCCAATGGGTGTCGGCGATGTGGTGCAGGTGGCGATTTTCGAAAGCCAGGCAGGTGGTCTGTTTATTCCGAACGATGCGGGCAGCCGCCCCGGCAACTTCATCAGCCTGCCGAACCAGACGGTGGATCGGGAAGGCAATATCAGCGTGCCCTATGCCGGCAAGATCCGCGCGACCGGCCGCAATGTCGAGGATGTACAGAGCGAAATCGAGGAGCGACTTGCCAACCGCGCCATCGAACCGCAGGTTCTCATCACCAAGATTTCCAGCCGTTCGGCGCAGGCCTCCGTGCTTGGCGACGTCAAGGAACCGACAAAGGTCCAGCTTTCGGAAGCGGGCGATCGCGTTCTTGACGTGATTTCCTATGCCAAGGGCCTCAGCGCCCCCAATATCGAATCCTATGTGACGCTGATCCGCCGCGGCAAGACTGCGCGCGTCAACTATAATCACCTCGTCAGCACGCCGACCGAGAACATCTATGTGGTTCCGGGCGACACGATCATGGTGGAACGTGAGCGCCGCACCTATCTGGCCTTCGGCGCTTCCGGCCTCAACGGCCGTTTCGAATTCGAGGACGCCGATCTCAAGCTTTCGGATGCGCTTGGCAAGGCGGGCGGTTTGCTCGATTCCCGCGCGGACCCGGCCCAGGTCTATGTCTATCGCACCGTCAAGCGCGACCTGCTGGTCAAACTCGGCATCAATACGTCGAAGTTCCCCGGGCAGGACGTTCCGGTCATCTTCCGCGCCAATCTGCGCGATCCGTCGACCTTCTTCGCCAGCACGAAGTTCCCGATGCAGGATCGCGACATCATCTACGTCACGAATTCGCAGGCAACCGAACTTTACAAGTTCCTCGATCTCGTCGGCTCCGTTCCCGCAACGACGGGCAATGTGGCCGAGGATGTCCTTGCGACGCGCAACGCCATCCGGGCCTTCTGACCCATGGCATCGCCCCGCTGACACCAAAGCCGCCCCGGAAACGAGGCGGCTTTTTTTGGCTGAAACCGACAGGGGAAATAGTCTGCCGGTCAGCATGCATATCGACGACATTTCGCTCCATCAACTGATGGCACTAGTGAACACAGATGCTGATCTTTGAGGCACAGTCCGAAGCGTGGGCAGCGGCTGTCCTGCGGTCAGCCCGGTGACCTGCATAGGCCGAAAGCCGCCACACCCCCTGCTTCGCAAGGCGTAGCGCCGTGGACATTGTCGCCGCCATTACAAAAGTTTAAGGTGATTTCGCAGCGCAATGGGTATCTTCTGGGTGGCAAGCTGCTCCCAAAGCTTGCCGCACATGTTCGGGAAAGCATGTATCGCTCTCATTATGCGGAACCTTCAGATGAAACGTTTCTGGACCGCCTTCAGCGTTCTTGCCATCGCAGCCATCGGCGCGTGGTATTTTAGGGATCGCCTGCCGCTCGATCAAATTCCCTATCTCAAGCAATTCGCCAGCGTCTCGCAAAAGACGGAACCTGCCGCAACGGATACCAGGGCGCAGCACGCACAAAACGGCCAGTCCGCCCCACAACAGGGCCAAAGACAAGGGGGCGGACGGCGCAATGGCGGACCGCCCACCGTCAGCACCATCGCCGTCGACAAGGCGACCCTGCCGATGGATGCCATGGCAACGGGTTGGGCGGTTGCGGCCGATATTACCAATATCGCCCCGCTTCAGGCCGGTCTCGTCACCGAAATCGCGGCAAAGGACGGCCAGCATATCAAGGCCGGCGATCTGATCCTGAAAATGGATGACCGCATTGCCCGCGCGGCCGTCGACAAGGACAAGGCCAATATTGCCGCCGATCAGGCGACGCTCGATCAGGCAGAGGCGGCCTTCCAGCGCGCCGCCAATCTGGTCAAGCAGAATGCCGAAGCCCAGCAGGTGCTGGATCTGGCCAAGGCGGCGCGGGATTCGGCCAGCGCCAAGATCAACGCTGACCGTGCGGCACTGGCCTCCGACCAGGTGACGCTCGAGAATATGGAGATTCGTGCGCCTTTCGATGGGCGGCTGGGCGATATCAGCGTCAGCCCCGGCGCTTATCTCAGCGCCGGCGTCAATATCGTGACGATCACGAAATACGACCCCATCGACGTCAGTTTCCGCCTGTCCCAACGTTACCTTCCGCAATTGCGCGAGGGCCTGGAGAAAGGCACAGCTGTAAATGTCGACCCGGCGGCGACCGGCGGCGAGGCCATGCAGGGCGTGTTGCGCTTTTACGACAATACGGTGGACCAGACCTCCGGTACCGTGCTGGCGAAAGCGGAATTCAAGAACGACCGCGGCCTTTTATGGCCCGGCCAGTCCGTCAACGTCACCGCCCACTTCGTTTCGGATGAGGAGATGATCGTCGTGCCGACGGTGGCGGTTCGGCCGGGGCCGAAGGGAAGTTTTGTCTATACTGTCGATGAGAACCACCGGGTCCACATGACGACGGTGGAAGTCGCCCGATCGAACGGCGATCTCACCGCCATCGCCAGCGGCCTGTCCGGTGGAGAGCATGTGATCGTCGAAGGCCAGTCGGAACTCACCGACGGCCAGCAGGTTGTCGAGCAGTTTTCCGACAAGGGTGGCGCAGACGGCAATCTGGCCGCCAATGTTCCGCAGGAAGGGGCTGGCAAACCATGATCTCCAATTTCTGCATCAACCGGCCCGTCGCAACCACTCTTCTCGCCATCGGCCTCGTGCTGGCCGGGCTGGCCGGTTTCCGTCTGCTGCCCGTCGCCGCACTGCCGAAGGTCGACTTTCCGACAATCAGCGTCTCGTCGTCGCTATCAGGCGCTTCGCCGCAGACCATGGCCACATCGGTCACCACCCCACTGGTCAAGCAGTTCGAGACCATTCCGGGCGTCAGCGAGATCAGCGCCACCAATACGTTGGGCAACAGCTCGATCGTACTGCAATTCGACCTCAACCGCGATATTGATGCGGCGGCTGCCGACGTTCAGGCCGCAATTTCGCGGGCGCAGCGGCAATTGCCGAGCAACATGACGACAACGCCGAGCTACCGCAAGACCAACCCGGCCGATGCGCCGGTGCTGCTGCTTGCCGTCAACAGCAAGGAAATGCCGACCAGCAAGGTAGATGAAATCGCCGAAGATATTATCTCGCCGCTTCTGTCGACCATTTCCGGCGTCGCGCAGGTGAGCATCTACGGCGCGCAGACCTATGCCGTGCGGATCGGCCTCGATCCGGCGCAACTTCAGGCAAGAGGGCTCGGCGTCGATACCGTGACAACGGCCATTGCGCAGGCGAATAATCAGGTGCCTGTCGGCGCGTTGCAAAACGACAATCAGCGCCTGACGATCGAGGCGGATACCCAGCGCACCGATGCTGCTGCCTTCCGCTCGCTGGTTGTCGCGACGAACAACGGCGCGCCCATCCATCTCGGCGATATCGCAAATGTCACCGATAGCATCGACAATACCAACGCAGGCAGCTGGTTTGATGGCGAACAGGCCATCGTGCTTGCCGTGCAGCGCCAGCCGGACGCCAATACCGTTGATGTTGTGGATGCCATAAAGGCCAAGCTGCCGGCACTTCGCCAGCAATTGCCGCCCTCGGTGAATATCAATGTCATGAACGATGCCTCGACAGCCATCACGGACGCGATCTCCGATGTGCAATTCACGCTTTTCCTTACCATCGGGCTGGTCGTCGCAGTCATCTATCTTTTCACCGGCCACCTGACGGCGACCATCATTCCAGGCCTTGCCGTGCCGCTGTCGCTGATCACCGCCTTCGGTGCGATGTATGTGCTGGGTTACAGCATCGACAATATCTCGCTGCTTGGTCTGACATTGTCCGTGGGGCTTGTGGTCGACGACGCCATCGTCATGCTGGAAAACATCTTGCGCCTGCATGAAAAAGGGCTGACCATGCGGGAGGCGGCGCTTCAGGGGGCGGCGGAAGTCAGCAACACCATCCTGTCCATGTCCATCTCGCTGGTTGCGGTGTTCATTCCCATCCTGTTGATGGGTGGGGTGATCGGCAGGTTATTCAACGAATTCGGCATGGTCGTCACGCTCGCGATCATGGCATCGGCGCTGGTATCGCTCACGGTAACGCCGATGCTCGCCTCGCGCCTTTCCGGCAATTCGTCGAGACCGCCAGCCATTGTCCGATGGTTCGATGCCGGTTTCGAGCGCACGCTGCGTGGTTATGGCCGTGCCGTCGGCTGGTGCCTTGCCCACCGCCGTGTGGTTCTGGCTTCGTTTCTGGCCTCGATTGCCGCCTCGCTCTATCTGTTCGAGACCCTGCCCTCCAGCTTCTTCCCGCAGGAGGATATTGGCCGCCTTTCCGTGTCGACGCAGGCACGCGAAGACATTTCCTATACTGCGATGCGTGACCTTCAGGCTCAGGTCGCGGACCAGATCCGCAAAAATCCGGCCGTTGTGCATGTCACGTCCATCGTCGGTGGCAATTCCCGCAATCCGCTGAACAACGGTTCGATGTTCGTGGAACTGAAGCCCAAGGAACAACGCGCGCCGCTCAGCCAGGTACTGACGGAACTGGGGCAGGCCACATCGAAAGTCGCCGGCATCCGCACCTATATCAATCCGCAGCAGAGCCTGCGTTTTGGCGGGCGCAGCTCCGCCAGCCAGTACCAGCTCGTCGTTCAGGGCCTGAACGCCGACACCACCAATGACTGGTCGAACAAGCTGATGGAAGCGATGCGCCGCGACCACACCTTCACGTCAGTCACCTCAGATGCCCAGAACGGCGCGATCGCCGCAACGATTTCCGTCGACCCGGAAAAGGCGGCCGCCTTCGGCATCACCAACGACCAACTGCGCAAGACGCTGGAAATGTCCTTCGGCGGTTATACGGCGGCGCAAATCCAGTCGACCGGCGACAGCTATGATGTGATCGTGGAATTCGACAGCTCCAAACAGTGGAATGACGATTTCCTCAGCGATATCAATATTCTCTCGGCCAAGTCTGGCGTTCTTGTTCCGCTGTCCAATTTCGCCACCCTCACCCGCACCCAAGCACCGGTCACCATCAACCAAACCGGCCAGCTCGTCTCCACCACAATTTCCTTCAACTTGCCGGATGGGGTGGCGCTTTCCGATGCCACCAGCCAGATCGATCAGCTCAAGAGCACGATCGGTCTGCCACAGGACGTTTTCACCAGCTATGGCGGCACGGCGGCGATCTTCCAGCAGAGCCAGGGCAATACCGGCATCCTCATTCTGGCGGCGGTGCTGACCATTTATGTGGTTCTCGGCGTTCTCTACGAAAGCTTCATCCACCCGCTGACCATCTTGTCCGGCCTGCCGGCGGCCGCCTTCGGCGCGCTGGTGGCATTGAAGGTGATGGGCATGGATTTTTCGATCATCGCGCTTATCGGCCTGTTGATGCTGATCGGTATCGTCAAGAAAAACGCGATCATGATGATCGACGTTGCGGTGGAGCTGATGCGCGAAAAGGCGGAACCGCCCGTCACCGCCATCCACGAAGCCTGCGTTCGCCGGTTCCGGCCTATCATGATGACGACCTTCTGCGCCCTGCTGGGCGCGCTTCCCATCGCACTCGGCTCGGGCGCGAGTTCGGAGCTGCGCCAGCCGCTCGGCGTTGCCGTGGTTGGCGGCCTCATCGTCTCGCAATTGCTGACGCTGTTCATCACGCCTGTCATCTTCGTGGAGATGGACCGGTTCGGCCATTTTCTCACCGGCCTGTTTTCCCGGAAAAAACCAGCCGGAAAACATGCCGAGCCGCAAAAACCGGAAAGCAAAGGTCAGCCCGATTCCGTTGCTGCCTAACCTCTTTTTCCGAGGCGCTTCAGCGCCTCGGAAAAACCTGCCGTCTGCAGTCGTGGATAAATACGGAGTGCGGCGGGCGCACTCCGTTAAAAATTAACCGGGCGACAGCGGCATCGCCGAGTTTTTCCTACTGCCTGGAGAACCGGCCGAAGGCGCCGCCCGAAAAGCAAAGGGGATCACCATCGCGGTGGGCTGCGCGCAGCACTTCGCCGACGATGATCGTGTGATCTCCCGCATCATGGGCGGCGGCCTGCCGGCATTCAAACCGGGCGAGTGTTCCGGGAATGACCGGCACACCCTCATCGTTCATTTCCCAGTCCAGATCGTCAAAGGCACGGCCGTTGCGGGTGAAGCGGGCGCTCAGCACATCCTGATCGGCGCTCAGCACATGAATGGCGAAATGGGTGGCGCCGCTGAAGGCCGGATAACGCGACGAATTTTTGGCAGGCGACCACAGCACCAGCGGCGGATCGAGCGACACGGACGCAAAGCTGTTGACCGTCATGCCGATCGGGCCTTCCGGGGTTGTGGCCGTCACCACCGTAACCCCCGTCGTGAAGGCGCCAAGCGCGTTGCGAAAACTGCGGCTGTTTTCGCCGCCGGGAACGAATACATGCTCATTGGGCATTTTGATCGCCTCTGCCATTGCCACTGTCATCACGGCACCTCGTTTCCGATTGCGAGTGTATAAAGCTCAAACCATGTCTGGCGGTCGATTGTGACACGCAGGGCGTCAGCCGCCGTTTTGATGCGTTCGATATTGTTGGTGCCGAGCACCGGCACGATCTTCGACGGATGGCGCAAAAGCCAGGCGATGGCGACAGCGGTGGCATCCACGCCCTGCTCCTTGCCGATGCGCTGCAGCGCCGCCATTGTTCCACCATGGGCCCCGGAAAACAGCGAACCGCCGCCAAGCGGCGACCAGGCCATCGGCGAAACCCGCTTTTCCTGCAGGAAGGCGAGATCGCCATTGGTGAAACTATCCGTGGCAAGCAGGCTCATTTCGATCTGGTTCGTCACCAGCTGGTTTTTCATGGCCGATTGCAGCAGCGAGAAGTCCCATGGGCGGAAGTTGGAGACGCCAACGGCCTTCACCTTGCCCGACGCCACCAGTGCGTCGAGCGCCTTGCCGGTTTCCTCCGCATCGATCAGCGGATCAGGGCGATGAATGAGCAGGAGATCGACATAGTCGGTTCCCATGTCGCGCAGGGATGCCTCGACCGAAGCATTGATATGGCCAGCCGTCGTATCGTAATGCTTGACGCGGGCGGCGGAGTGACGGCCGGCAGGCGCGACGATGCCGCATTTGGTGACGATTTCGATCTTGTCACGCAGTCCCGGAGCAGCCTTCAGGCCTCTACCCAGAATGGCTTCCGCCGTGTATCCGCCGTAAATATCGGCCTGATCCATGGTGGTGATGCCCTGCGCCAGGCAGGCTTCGATCTTGGCCTGCACATGGGCGGTCGAGGTGTCCTTATCGTCACCGATGCGCCACATGCCGTAAACGATGCGGCTGAGTTCCAATGTTTCAGAAAGAGCGATGCGTTCCATCAGTGGCGTTCCCCGTTGCCGAGCGGCGTGGCAGGCGTTTCAGAAGGCACCCGGCCATAAGCATGCGGCAGGGAGCAGGTTTTCATCTGCGGCAGAACCTTGCTGCCGAAGTGTTCCGCCTCGTCAATATGCGGATAGCCGGAAAGAATGAAGGCGCGAATGCCCATCTTCTGGTATTCTTCCAGCGTCGACAGAACCTGATCCGTCGAACCGACGAGAGCCGCGCCGCAGCCGGAGCGCGCCCGGCCGATGCCGGTCCACAGATTGGGTTCGACATAACCGAACTTGTCAGCCAGTTCGCGGGCACGCGCCTGATGCGACACACCGAGTGAGCCGCTGTCATGGGCGCGGTTGCGGATCAGCTGGCCATATTCGTCATCGAGCTTCGAGACAAGATGTTCGGCATATTCGCGGGCTTCCTGTTCGGTATCGCGCACCACCATATGGACCCGCAGGCCGTAATCCAGCGTGCGGCCATGGGCGGCAGCGCGTTCATTGGCGGCGCGCATGCGGTCCGCCAGTTGGTCCTTCGTCTCCGGCCACATCAGATAGACGTCGCATTGCGCGCCACAGAGTTCGAGCGCATCCGGCGAATATCCGCCGAAATAAAGCAGCGGTCCGCCATTCTGCTGGTAGGGTCGTGCCGGCTCGGTGGAGACGCCCTTGAACTGGTAGATTTCGCCGTCATGGTCGATGGTGTCACGTGTCCATGCCTGACGCAGTATCTCAACGACCTCATGGCTGCGCTTATAGCGAAACGCGCTGTCGGCCACTTCACCGGGAAAGTCGGAACTGATGACGTTGAGCGTCAGGCGGCCTTTCAGCATGTGGTCGAGCGTAGCCACCGTGCGTGCGAGCATGATCGGCTGCATCTCGCCGCAGCGTATCGCCGCGAGGAAATTGATACGGTCGCTGATCGGCGCGCAGCCGGCGACGAAGCTCAGCGTATCCTGCCCGACCTGATAGGATGAGGGGCAGAGGATGTTGCGGAAACCGAGTTCCTCGGCCTTTTTGACGATATCGGAACAATGCTCAAAACTGGAGCGCAGGTTACCGTCAGGCACGCCCAGATAGGCGTAATCATCGGAGCACAAAGCGGAAAACCAGGAGACCTCGGCAGCATCGAGATCAGCGGATGTAACGGGTACGACGGTCATGCAATTCCTCCTCAGGGCCGCTCTTGTTTTTCTTGCATAACATCAAGAAATATGTAAATCAATGATGTATCAATTTTTGTTTCGGGGAGGAAACGGCATCATGAAACACACTGGCGGCAGCCTGCCCATGTATCTGCAGATCGCTGAAATGCTGGTGCGCGAGGTGGCGGCGGGCCGGCTGATCGACGGCGAAAAGCTGGCGCCGGAACGGGATATGGCTGCCGATCTCGGCATCGCCGTCGGCACGCTTCGCAAGTCGCTCGCAGAACTGCAGGAGCGCGGGTTGCTGGAACGCGTGCAGGGTTCGGGCAATTACATCCGTGCCGTCAGCGATCCGCAAAGCGTTTACGCCTTCTTCCGTCTTGAGATGATCGAGGGCGGCGGCCTGCCGACGGCGGAGGTTCTGGATGTGGCGCGGCTTGCCAAGCCCCCCGCCCTGCCCGCTTTCGGCACCTCAGCGGAAGGACATCGCATCCGCCGCCTCCGGCGCATTGCCGGAAAGCCGGCGGCAATCGAGGAAATCTGGCTTGATGGTTCTTATGTCGACACGATCGCCATCGAGCACATGTCGGAATCCCTCTATCTCTATTACCGCACCCGTCTCAATCTCTGGATATCGAAGGCGGAAGACCGCATCGACCTAGGCGATGTACCCGAATGGGCACCCGAGGCCTTCGGTCAGAAGCCGGGCGCGCCGGTGCCGCGCGTGCTGCGTCTCAGCCAGGCGCAGGATTCCGCGGTGGCTGAAGTTTCATGGACCTGGTTCGACCATACGGTTGCCCGCTACGTTTCTCGCATACGTTGAGATCACCGCATATTCGCGTGATCCACATGGAGGCAAGAATTTGACGGGAGGCAAGGAAGCGACAACCTGCCTTGCGGCGAGTTTCGCCACTATATTTCTTTAAATCAACAACTTAATAGTTTTTGATTTCTGTCAGAAATAAAATTGATACACTATTGATTTCCTTTTTGTGAAAGGTAATATCACGGAATTAGGGAGACAGGCGTTTCGCCATCCCACGCTATCACCTGATAATCGGGACAGATTTTCGACAGAGCGATGCGTGGAACTTGAAGGTTGATACCGGCTTTTGCGTCCATCCGGATTTTGGACGCGCCGGTTGTGAGGAGGAAAATATGGCTTCAGTCAGCCTGCGCAAGCTGGACAAGAGTTACGGTGCCCTGCGCATCGTCAAGGGCATCGACCTTGAAATCAACGATGGCGAATTCGTGGTTTTCGTCGGGCCTTCCGGCTGCGGCAAATCCACGACACTGCGCATGGTCGCGGGGCTGGAGAGCATCAGCGGTGGTGAGGTCATGATCGGCGATCGCGTCGTCAACCGGCTGCCGCCGCGTGAGCGTGACATCGCCATGGTGTTTCAGGACTATGCGCTTTATCCGCACAAGACCGTGCGCGAAAACATGGGGTTCAGCCTGAAAGTGCGCGGTGTGAGCGCCTCGCAGGCCAATGCCAGCATCGATGAGGCGGCGAAGATGCTCGGCATCGAGCATCTGCTTGACCGCCGCCCCGGCCAGCTTTCCGGCGGCCAGCGCCAGCGTGTGGCCATGGGCCGTGCCATCGTGCGCCGTCCCCAGGTCTTTTTGTTCGACGAGCCGCTTTCCAACCTCGACGCCAAGCTGCGCGGGCAGGTTCGCACGGAAATCAAGCGCCTGCACCAGCAGCTCGGCACGACAATCATCTATGTCACCCATGATCAGGTTGAGGCCATGACGCTGGCCGACCGCATCGTTATCCTGCGCGGCGGCGATATCGAGCAGGTCGGCACGCCGGACGAGGTCTATAACCGTCCGGAAAGCGTCTTCGTCGGCGGTTTTGTCGGTGCACCCGCCATGAATTTCGCCCGCGCCAGGGTGAACGGCGACCGGCTGACATTTTCCGACGGCAATTCCCTGCCGATGGGGGCCATCCGGCCAGCGCGCGAAACGGGCCTCGAAGGCCGCGAAGTCATCGTCGGCATTCGCCCCGAACATTTCGGCCCCGCCGAGGGCTTCGATACGCAGCTTGCGGTCAAGGTGCAGGTGGTGGAGCCGCTGGGTTCAGACACACTCGTCCATTTCAGCCTCGGAGATGCGGCGCTGACCGCAAGGATGCCGCCGCAGCTTCGCCCGGCACCGAACGAGGAGCTTAAGATCGGGCTCGATCCGTCCAAGGTTCATCTTTTCGACGCCGCGACGGAACGCTCAATCCACTGATTGCCGGGCGTGGAAACGCTGCGGCCAACGGGTTTAATAACGGGAGGAACACATGAAATTCAAAGCCATAACCGGGGCAGCGCTCTGCGCGACCATGCTCACTTTTTCGGGACAGGCGTTTGCCGATGCCGAACTGAAGATCTTCGTTTCCAGCCAGCACCAGCCGGATGTCTGGCGCAAGGCGCTCGATCAATATGAGGCGAAGACGCCGGGCGTGAAAGTCGTCATCGAGACCGGCGGCAACACCTCGGAAATGCAGGCGCAATATCTCAATACTGTGATGTCGGCCAAGGATTCCAGCCTCGACGTGCTGATGCTCGACGTCATCCGCCCCGCGCAATTCGCCACCGCCGGCTGGACCAGCGATTTCTCCGGCAAGGACATGTCCGCCTATCTGCCGACCTATGCCGAAGCCAACACCGTGGACGGCAAGATCGTGGCGCTGCCGGCCTTTGCCGACTCCATGTTCCTCTATTACCGCAAGGACCTGCTCGACAAATACGGCATCCAGCCGCCGACCACCTGGGACGAGCTGAAAGAAGCCTCCAAGAAGGTGATGGAGGGTGAAAAGAACCCCGAGCTTCAGGGCCTGTCCTTCCAGGGCAAGGCAATCGAAGGCGCGGTCTGCACCTTCCTCCTGCCCTATTGGAGCGAAGGCAAGTCACTGGTCGAAAACGGCAAGCTGAACTTCGACAACAAGGCGGCCGTGGATTCGCTGAAGCTCTGGAAGAGCTTCGTCGATGAAGGCATTTCCAAGAAGAACATCTCCGAAGTGGCGACCGACGACACCCGCAAGGAATTCCAGGCCGGCAAGGTTCTCTTCGCCGTCAACTGGTCCTATGCCTGGACCCATTTCCAGGGCAAGGAATCGCAGGTGAACGACAAGGTCGGCGTCGCCCGCCTGCCGGCCGTCAAGGGCGGTGAGCAGACGACCTGCCTCGGCGGCTGGGAATTCGGCGTTTCGGCCTATTCCAAGCAACAGGATGAAGCCAAGAAGCTGGTGGAATATCTCTCCGGTCAGGATGTGTCGAAGTTCATGGCCATCAACGCCACGCTGCTGCCGACCTATGCCGCGCTTTACAAGGATGCCGACGTGACGAAGGCAATCCCGTGGTTCGCCGATGCGCTGCCCGTGGTGGAAACCGCCAAGGCCCGCCCCGTGACGCCGCGTTACAACGAGGTCAGCGAGACGATCCGCACCACCGTCAACGGCGTGCTTGCAGGTGTCATGACGCCGGAAGACGGCGCAAAGCAGATGGAAAGCCGTCTGCGGCGCGTTCTGCGCTAAGCTTCAAGGCCGGAAAGCGGCATGGTTTCATGCCCTTTCCGGCTGCTTCGACGGACAGGAAAAAACGCGCCCGGGCGGTGCGATAAACGGGCCGGATATGAACCGGTCCGATCGGGAGACGATGACGTGAATCCAGTTGCGGGAGTGGCAGGTGTGACAATGCCGGAAAGAACCATGGTCCGGGTGGACGAAAAGCAGCTGCCGCGCTGGACGCGGTGGCTCGATCTCGGCGACCGGTCGCTTGCCGTGCTTCTGCTGGCGCCTGCCGCCATTCTTCTGTCGCTGATCATCGTCTATCCGGTGGCACGGCTCGTCTATACCTCGTTTTTCAGCCTGTCGCTGACATCGGGCCTGCCGGCGGAATTTATCGGCTTTGAAAACTATACGGCGATGTTCGACGATCCGATCTTCTGGGAAACGACCTGGAACACGGTGCTGATAACGCTGATTACCGTGCCCGGCGCCCTGTTCATGGGCCTCGGCCTCGCGCTCCTCGCCAACTTGCCCTTTTCCATGCAATGGCCGATGCGCCTGTCGCTGCTCATCCCGTGGGCGCTGCCGCTCTCCTTTGCCGGCCTGATCTTTGCGTGGTTTTTCCACTACGAATATGGCGTGGTCAATGATGTGCTGAACCGGCTGGGCTTTGAAGGCGTCATCTGGTTCAACTCCCCCAACTGGGCCTTTGCGGCCATCTGCCTGACGATCATCTGGAAGACATCCTCCTTCATGGCGCTGATGATCCTTGCCGGCCTGCAGACCATTCCGCGCTCGCTTTATGAGGCGGCGGATGTGGATGGTGCCGGCAAAATCCGGCAATTCTTCGAAATCACCCTGCCGCTTCTGAAACCCTCGATCGTCGTCGCGCTCATCTTCCGCACGATCACGGCGCTGCAGACCTTTGATATTCCTTACATGATGACCGGCGGCGGGCCGGGCACATCCACCACGACGCTTGCCATGTATATCCACCAGAACACCGTTTCCTTCCTCGACCTCGGTTACGGTTCGGCCTTGGCGGTCATGATGTTTGCGCTTTCCATGTGCGTCACCGCCGTTTACCTCCGCATCATCAGGACGAAGGACTAAAGCCATGAGCACCGTTGCAAATTCCGGCCTGTCCTCCTTCTTTTCCGGCAAGCCGCTGCGCTTCATCGCGGCCTCCATCCTTCTGGTCAACGGACTGTTTCCGGCAATCTGGATCCTCTTCACCTCGCTGAAGACGGAAGCGGAACTGACGGCGAAACCAATCACCTGGTTTCCGCACGCGCCGACGCTGGCCAACTACATGCAGGCCTTTTCCGACCAGCCGCTGCATCTCTTCCTGTTCAACAGCTTCATGGTGGCGCTGCTTTCGACCGCGCTCACCATTCTGATTTCGGTGCTGGCGGCTTACGCGCTGGCGCGGCTCAACCTCAAATACCGGGCGCTGATCCTCTCGCTCATCATCGCCGTTTCCACTTTTCCGCTCGTGACGCTGCTGGTGCCGCTGTTCGAGATCATGCGGGCGCTCAACCTGCTCAACAGCTGGACGGCGTTGATCCTGCCCTACACCGTGCTGTCGCTGCCGGTCTGCACCCTGATGCTGGTATCCTTCTTCGAAAGCATCCCGCGCGATCTCGAAAACGCCGCCATGATCGATGGCTGCACCCGCATCGGCGCGTTGTTCAAGGTCGTGGTACCGCTCTGCGCACCGGGCGTTTTCACCGCCGGCATTCTCGCCTTCGTTAATGCCTGGGATGAATTCCTGCTGGCGCTGTCCTTCAATTCCAACCCGGCGCTCCGCACCCTGCCCGTCGGCATCCAGCTTTACCAGGGTGAATTCGCCTTCCCCTGGCCGGTCATTTCGGCGGCGCTGGTGGTTGGCATCGTGCCGGTCGCCATCCTGATCGTCATCTTTCAGGAACGGGTTGTCTCCGGCCTCACCGCCGGCGGTCTCAAGGGCTAAACAGGTACAGTCATGCATTTCGAAAAGACCAAAGACGGCTTCACGCTCGCAATCGACGGCCGCACCATCCTGTCCCATTCGCCCGAAAACCCGGCCGTCTTCGCCGGTTTTGGCAAGGAGCGGATGGATATGTATCGCGGCAATTTCGATATCGAGGACTATGTCATCGAACGAACCGCCCTGCGCCACGCCGAGTTCAGCGGCGACGGCGTCACGCTCTCCTCCGCACCCGGACAGGCACCGCGCCTTCGCCTGACGCTGGACGGCAACGCTATCCGGCTGACGGCGCTGGATGAAAGCGTCAACCGCCTCTGGCTGCGCATTGTCGCGGAAATGGATGAGCACATCTGGGGCGGCGGCGAGCAGATGTCCTATTTCGACATGCGCGGACGGCGTTTCCCGCTCTGGACGTCAGAACCCGGGGTCGGCCGCGACAAGACCAGCGAAATCACCTTCAAATCCGACGTCAGCGGCAAGGCAGGCGGCGATTATTACAACACCAACTATCCGCAGCCCACCTATCTGTCATCGCGCAGATATGCGTTGCATATTGAAACCAGCGCCTATTCAGTCTTCGATTTCCGCAATGGCGATTTCCACGAAATCGAGATCTGGGCGATCCCCGAAAAGATCGAGTTCTTCAGCGGCGAGAGTTTCGCCGAGATCGTTTCCGCCCTTTCGCTGCGGTTCGGACGCCAGCCGGAATTGCCGGAATGGGTCTATAATGGCGCGATCATCGGATTAAAGGACGGCGTCAACTCCTTTGCCCGATTGGAGAAAATTCGCGCAGCCGGCACGAAGGTTTCCGGCCTCTGGTGCGAGGACTGGGTTGGACTTCGCCAGACATCCTTCGGCGCGCGCCTCTTCTGGGACTGGCAGGCCAATGAGACCCGCTACCCGCATCTGCGCCAGAAGATCGCCGAGCTTGCCGATCACAACATTCGCTTTCTCGGTTATGTGAACCCTTACCTCTGCGTCGATGGACCGCTTTTCCCTGTCGCGGAAGAGGCCGGTTATTTCGCCACCGGTGCGGACGGCAAGACGGCGCTGGTGGATTTCGGCGAATTCGACTGCGGCGTGGTCGATTTCACCAATCCCGCCGCCGCCGAGTGGTTTGCCGAAGAGATCATCGGCAGGAACATGCTGGATTTCGGCCTCTCCGGCTGGATGGCCGATTTCGGCGAATATCTGCCGATCGACATCAACCTCTCCAACGGCGTCGATGCCAAGCTGATGCACAATGCCTGGCCCACCCTCTGGGCCGAGGTTAACGCGAAGGCCGTCGAAAGCCGGGGCAAGACGGGTGAGGCGCTGTTTTTCATGCGCGCAGGCTTCACCGGTGTGCAGGCCCATTGCCCGCTCATCTGGGGCGGCGATCAGTCGGTGGATTTCTCCCGCCACGACGGGCTTGTCACCGTCATCTGCGGCGCGCTCTCCTCCGGCCTCATGGGCAACGCCTATCACCATTCGGATATTGGCGGATACACCAGCCTGTTCGGTAATGTGAGGACGGCGGAACTCATCATGCGCTGGACGGAGATGGCCGCCTTCACCCCCGTCATGCGCACGCATGAGGGCAACCGCCCGCGCGACAATCTCCAGATCGACCAGGACGAAACGGTGCTTGGCCATTTCGCCCGCATGACGGCGATCTATGTCGCGCTCGCCCCCTATCTGAAATCGCTCTCCGCCGAGGCGGCCAGAACCGGTCTGCCGGTGCAGCGGCCGCTTTTCCTGCATTACGAGGATGACCGGCAGACCTACGCCATTCAGGACTGCTATCTCTATGGAGCCGACATGCTGGTCGCACCGGTCTGGAAAGCCGGCGAAACGCAACGCACGCTCTATCTTCCCGGCAACGAAGAATGGGTGCACCTGTGGAGCGGCGCACGTCATTCCGGCGGGCGTGAGATCACCATCGAAGCGCCACTCGGCCAGCCTGCTGTGTTCTATCGTGCCGAGAGCGGTCACGTCTCCTTGTTTGAACAGCTTCGCAGCATCTGAGCCGTTGACAGCCAGCTAAAAAAGCGACAGTTTCCGACCCATTCCGAGGGGAGCACCTGACGGTGCTGAGATGGCGATGAGCCGGACCCTTGAACCTGATCCGGGTCATGCCGGCGTAGGAACGGAAACTGTTGCACCCTTCAGGCGCTGCCCTTTCTCTTCTCCGCTTGGCCATGATCTCCGTGATTGTCACATCTGGAGACCGAATGATGATGCTGAAACCTTCTGTCCTTCGCACATGGTGCGTTTGCGTCTGAGGTCCGGCTCATGCGTGCCACCCATGCATTGAACGGTATCGGCCTTCTGCTGCTTCTCTGGCAGGCAGGCACGTGGCTGTTTGCGCCGCCGCGCTATATCCTGCCGTCGCCAGCCGATGTCGCCGCCGCCTTCTGGCGCCAGCCCGGCTTCCTGTTCGGGCAGGCCATGGTGACATCAGGCGAAATGGCGTTCGGGCTTGCGGCAGGCATCGCCGCCGGCATCCTCGTTGCCTTTACAGTCGCCGCCATCCCGCGTCTTGGCCGTCTCGTCTGGCCCATGGTTCTCGTGCTGCAGGCGTTTCCGGTTTTCGTGCTCGCCCCCATCCTCGTGCTCTGGTTCGGTTTCGGCATGGCCTCGAAAGTGGTGATGACCGCGATCATCATCTTCTTTCCGGTCGCCTCCTCCTTCACCGATGGCCTGAACCGCACGGATCGCGCCATTCTCGATGCCGCCTCGCTGACGGAGGCGAGCCACTGGCAGATCCTCACGCGGCTGCGCGTGCCGCTGGCGTTGCCATCGCTCATTTCCGGGCTGAGGGTGGCCGCCCCGCTCGCCCCGCTTGGCGCCGTCATTGGCGAGTGGGTGGGCGCATCAGCCGGGCTCGGTTTCGTCATGATCCAGTCCAATGCCCGTATGCAGACCGACACGATGTTTGCCGCCATGGCCATTCTCGCCGTCATGGCGGTGCTGCTGCGGCTCATCGTCGACTGGGCGACCGCCAATCTGGCCCCCTGGGCCAAGGAAACAGAACATACCATTCCTCTCAGATATTTACGGAGACTTTCGGCACCATGAAACGAACGCTTCTTTCCCTCATCATCGCCGCAACAACCGCGCTTGCCCCCATGCAATCGCAGGCAGCCGACAAGCTTACCGTGTTGCTCGAATGGTTCGTAAACCCTGATCATGCGCCGATGGTGATCGCGAAAGAGCGCGGCCTGTTTACCGAGGCTGGGCTGGAAGTCGAGCTGGTGCCGCCGGCCGATCCTTCCGCCGTGCCTCGTCTCGTCTCGGCGAAACAGGCCGATATCGGCGTGCATTACCAGCCGAACCTCTATCTCGATCACGATGCCGGCCTGCCGCTCGTGCGTTTCGGCACGCTGGTCGAAACCCCGCTCAACACCGTCACGGTTCTGGCCGACGGGCCGATCAAAAGCCTGAAAGACCTGAAGGGCAAGAAGGTCGGTTTTTCCGTTTCCGGTTTTGAAGATGCGATGCTGAAGCGCATGCTGGAAAAGGACGGGCTGACGAAGGATGACGTCGAACTCATCAACGTCAATTTCTCGCTCTCGCCATCGCTTATCGCCGGCAAAGTGGATGCGACGCTCGGTGGTTTCCGTAATTTCGAACTGACGCAGATGAAGCTCGAAGGCCATGAAGGCCGCTCGTTCTTCCCGGAGGAGCATGGCGTGCCGGCCTATGACGAGCTGATCTTCGTCACCCATCGCGATCTCGCAAAAGACAGCCGCCTGCCGCGTTTCCTCTCTGCCGTGGAGCAGGCCGCGATCTTCATCACCAACCACCCGCAGGAATCCTGGCAGCTTTTCATCAGGGCCTATCCGAACCTTGACGATGCGCTGAACAAGCAGGCTTTCTTCGACACGTTGCCGCGTTTCGCCAAGCGCCCCGCCGCACTCGACCGCAGCCGTTATGTCCGTTTCGGTGAGTTCATGCGGGATATGCAACTGATCAAACAGGCACCGAAGGCAGACGATATCGCCGTGGAGCTGCAACAGCCATGACTGGCACTTTTCCGACAGCGGCAAAAGCCGCCGACATTCTGGAGCGGGTGCGCAAGACGCGCCCGCGCGTGCATTGCCTGATGAACACCGTGGTGCAAAAATTCACCGCCGACGGCATCACCGTCGTCGGTGGCATTCCCTCGATGACCACTTCTCTGGAAGAAATAGAGAGCTTCGTCACCAAGGCCGATGCACTGACCGTCAATCTCGGCACGCTGGATGCCGAGCGGCGCAAGGTCATCCGGCTGGCAATCGAGATCGCCAATGCATCCGGCAAGCCGTGGATCGTCGACCCGGTACATTGCGACTACTCGCCGTCCCGTCTGGAATTTGCCCGCGAACTCATCGCCCTTTCCCCCACCATCGTGCGCGGTAACCGCGCCGAGATGAGCCTGATCGGCAATGTGCCTGACGCGGTGCGGATCGAAACCGGACCGGTCGATCATCTCCGCGACACGACCCGTCGCGTCAGGATCGTCAACGGTCATCCATGGATGGCGAAGGTGACCGGCACAGGTTGCCTCTCGGGCGGCATCATCGCCGCTTTCATGGCCGTGGAGAAGGATGCGCTGACGGCTGCGGCCGCAGCCCTTGCTGTCACAGGCGTTTCCGCCGAATTGGCTGCAAAACAGGCCAGAGGCCCCGGCACCTTCGAACCGGCATTTCTGGATGCGCTTTCCGAAATCTCGGGGGAAGACATCATCAATCACGCGAGGATAGAGCATGAACAAGGTTGATTACCGCCTCAACGCATTGGTCGATGCCAGCCTTGCCAATGTCGCGCCCTTGGCCGAGCTTGCGTTGGCCGCCGCACTCAACGGCGCGACCATTCTGCAATATCGCGACAAGCACGGCTCGACGCGCGAAATGATCGACAACGCCCGCGCCATTCATGAAGCCATCGCCGGCACCGGCGTCCCGCTTGTTATCAATGACCGCATCGATGTGGCACTCGCCTCCGGCGCGGATGGCGTGCATCTCGGCGCAGATGACATGGATGCAAAGACCGCAAGGCGTATTCTCGGCGAAAAGGCGATCATCGGCCTCACCGTCAAGAACCGCGCCGATGCCGAACGGGCGGCCTCCATGCCCGCCGATTACGCCTGCATCGGCGGCGTTTTCGAGACGGTCTCCAAGGTGAACCCCGACAAGCCGGTCGGTATCGATGGTTTTGCGACGCTTCGCGCCCTTTTGAAGGAATGGCGGCCTGATATGCCTGTTGGCGCCATCGCCGGTATCGACCTTGCCCGCGTGCCATCTGTCATCGAGGCCGGCGCGGACGGTGTCGCAGTCATTTCCGCCATCTTCCGGGCAGGTGATATTGCCAGCGCAACCAGGGGCTTCCGCTCTGCAATTGACGCGGCGCTGAAAGCGAGACAACCATGACATCAATTGCATTGACCATTGCCGGCTCCGACAGCGGTGGCGGCGCAGGCATTCAGGCCGACATCAAGACCTTTTCCGCGCTTGGCGCCTATGCTGCCAGCGTCATCACCGCCATCACCGCCCAGAACACGAAGGGCGTGACGACGGTGGAGGATATTTCGGTCGCCACCATCGTTGCGCAGATGGATGCGGTTTTTTCCGATCTTGCCGTCAATGCGGTGAAGATCGGCATGGTATCGCGGATAGAGACAATCGCCGCCATCGCGGAGCGGCTTCGGCGGCAATCGCAACCGGTGGTGCTTGACCCTGTCATGGTGGCGACATCAGGCGACCGGCTGCTGCATGAGGACGCCATCGAGACATTGCGGCGTGAGCTTTTGCCACTGGCCGCCATCGTCACGCCAAACCTGCCCGAAGCGGCGCTGCTGACCGGCACGCCGATTGCGGAGGCACAGACGGACATCAACCGCCAGGCCGAGACGATCCTCAAGGCCGGTGCAAAAGCCGTGCTCATCAAGGGTGGGCATGGCGATGGGCCTGAGAGCACGGATTATCTGTTTGCTGATGGCACCATGTTGGCGCTTGCCGCACCGCGGGTGGATACGAAGAACGACCACGGCACCGGCTGCACATTGGCGGCGGCGATTACGGCTCATCTTGCCAAGGGTTGTGAGCTGCGAGAGGCGGTAGGGCTGGCGAAGGAGTATCTGAACGGGGCGCTTGAGGCTGGGCGGGGACTTGCCGTTGGGAATGGGCGGGGGCCGGTGCATCATTTTTATCGGTGGTGGTGATGGATAGCGCAGAGGGTGCGGCCACCCCCCTCTGTCCTGCCGGACATCTCCCCCTCAAGGGGGGAGATCGACAAGCGGCTTGCTCACCACATTCCGTAAGCCACGGGATCATTAGTGAGACGGTCGCATGGGACCGAGCGACTGCCGCACCCAATCTCCCCCCTTGAGGGGGAGATGTCCGGCAGGACAGAGGGGGGTAAGCCCCACACTCGACGCTATTTCGCCTTCGGCGTCGCCAACACATTCCGGATCGCAAAACTCGAATGAATCCGCGAAACCCCCGGCAATTTCGACAAAATCTCCTTATGAATTCGCTCGAAATCCCCCGCACTTTCCGCCTCGCAGCGCAGGAAATAATCCGAGCCGCCCGTCATCAGGTAACATTCGCGGATTTCCGGATACCGCCGCACCGCATTTTCGAAACGGTTGAGAAAATCCTCCGTCTGGCGGTCGAGCGTGATCTGCACGATGACCGAGATGACCTCACCACCCGCAAGGCCGCTGGTCAGCGCCGTATATCCGCGAATAATGCCTTCCCGTTCGAGGATATCGACCCGGCGCAGGCAGGCCGAGGCCGAAAGCCCGACTTCCGCTGCCAGTTTTGCATTGCTGATGCGGGCGTTGAGCCGAAGCAGGCGAATGATGTGACGGTCGGTCGCATCAAGTGACGACATAGAAAATTCCAATCAGACAAAGAAAATTGCGCGATTTTGAATTCTATCGCATTTTCTTCGAACAATCGCCAAGAAATTCGATAATCGTTGCAATACTCTCATGGGATAAAAATGAGGGTGAACGACCATGGACATGCAGATCAGCCGCCAGCAGGCAGCCGGTGGTGCAAGCGGCCATCTGACTATCGATCTTGGTGCATTGCGCGACAATTACCTGACGCTTGCGGCGATGGCCCCGGCCTCGCAGACGGCAGCGGTCGTCAAGGCAGACGCTTATGGCCTCGGCGCAGATATCGTCTCGCAAACCCTGTTCGAGGCGGGATGTCGCAATTTCTTCGTTGCCCATATCGATGAAGCGCTGGCGCTCCGGCTTCGTCTGTCGGCGCAGGCGCGGATTTTCGTGCTCAACGGTCTTCAGCCCGGCAATGAGACCTCCTGCGCCGCCATGGCCGTCACCCCGGTTCTGAACTCGCTGGAGCAGATTGCACAATGGTCGGCCCATGCGCGCCATCTCGGCAAGACGCTGCCGGCAGCGGTGCAGATCGATACCGGCATGTGCCGTCTCGGTCTCTCCCCCGCAGAGCTGGAAGTCCTCGCCTCCCAGCCGCAATTGCTCGAAGGTCTCGATATCGCCTTCGTGATGAGCCACCTCGCCTGCGCCGACGAGCCGGAACACCTCTCCAATGCCGCGCAGCTTGCGGTGATGCGAAAGGCCGCCACCGCTTTCCCCGATGCGCCCCTGTGCTTTTCCAATTCCGGCGGCATCTTTCTGGGCAATGATTACCACAATCATCTGCTGCGCCCCGGCATCGCGCTTTATGGCGGCGCGCCGTCCGTTGCCCGCCCCAACCCGATGAAACCGGTCGTGCGTCTCGATCTCGCCGTTATCCAGACCCGCACCGTGCCCGCCGGTTCATTGGTCGGTTATGGCGGTTCTTTCGAAGCCCCAGGCCCTACACGTCTTGCGACAATCGCCGCCGGTTATGCCGATGGTCTGCCCCGCTCACTCAGCAATCGTGGGGCGGCGTGGTATAATGGCATTCGCCTGCCGATTGCCGGGCGCGTTTCGATGGACAGCATCATTCTCGACATATCGGCCCTGCCCGAGGGAACATTAACCCAGGGCAGCCTCGTTCAGATGATCGGGCCTGACCAGACTTTGGAAGACATTGCAAACGACGCGGGCACGATTGCCTATGAAATCCTGACCGGCCTCGGACGCCGTTACCGCCGCAGCTATATCCAACCGGGAGAAACCCCGGCGACCGCTTCAACATCAGTCAATCACAAGTGAGACGATCATGAACGTCACTATCCTCGGAGCCGGCGTCGTCGGCGTGACCTCCGCCTGGTATCTGGCCAAAGCCGGACACAAGGTGACGGTGATCGACCGCCAGCCGGCCGCAGCGCTCGAAACCAGCTTCGCCAATGCCGGTGAGGTTTCTCCCGGCTACTCCTCGCCATGGGCAGCGCCCGGCATTCCAGTGAAGGCGATGAAATGGCTGTTCATGAAACATGCGCCGCTGATCATTCGCCCGACGGCCGATCCGGCGGCCTGGCGCTGGATGAGCCAGATGCTGCGCAACTGCACCTCGGCACGTTATGCCATCAACAAAAGCCGCATGGTGCGCATCGCCGAATATAGCCGCGATTGCCTGATGGCGCTGCGCGACGAAACCGGCATTCAATATGACCAGCGCATGCAGGGCACGCTGGAGGTCTTTCGTACCCAGAAGCAGTTCGACGCCATCGGCAAGGATGTCGACGTGCTGACGGCCGGCGGTGTGCCCTTCGAGATTCTCGACCGCGACGGCTGCGCTGCCATTGAACCCGGTCTGGCGCCCGCCAAGGAGAAGATTGTCGGGGGCCTGCGCCTGCCCGGCGACGAGACCGGTGACTGCTTCATGTTTACCACCGAGCTTGCCCGCATGGCGGAAGAGGCCGGCGTCACCTTCATTTACGATACCGGCATCATGCGTCCCATCGTTGAAGCCGGCCGCATCAAGGCCGTGGAAACCACCAAAGGGCTGGTGGAAGCTGATGTTTTCGTCGCTGCACTGGGCAGCTATTCTCCGCAATTCGTACGCCAGCTCGGCCTTAACCTGCCGGTCTACCCGGTCAAGGGTTATTCCATCACCGTTCCGGTGGTGAAGGAGGAGCGCGCGCCCGTCTCCACCGTGATGGACGAGGCCTACAAGGTGGCAATCACCCGGCTGGGTTCGCGTATCCGCGTCGGCGGCATGGCGGAGATCGCCGGTTTCAGCAAGGATTTGCCGGCCGCACGGCAGGGAACGCTGACCCATTCGGTGGAAGACCTGTTCGGTGGCGCGGGAGATCAGACCCAGGCGAAATTCTGGTGCGGCCTGCGCCCGATGACGCCTGACGGCACGCCTGTCATCGGCGCCACCCGCTACAGCAATCTTTACCTCAACACCGGCCATGGCACGCTTGGCTGGACCATGTCCTGTGGTTCCGCCCGCGTGCTGGCCGATCTCATCAGCGGGACCAAGCCGCAGATCGACACGCACGATCTGGCGATCAGCCGTTACGCCGCATGATCAACGCTTGCCGCGCCGCCACCCGGCGGCGCGGCTTTCGAAAATCGGGACGCGCTCGAATTTCGGCCGTTAACCCGCCACAATTCATTCAGCACCCGTTCAGCAGCGGCGCTATATTTCTTTAACCATCGAATTTGCAACTGGCAGCGCCCCTGCCGTTCTGGATGGAAAAAGACCATGTCGTCCTTTGCAGCTAAAACCGTTCTGGCCGTCGCCGTTGCCGCCGCGACCATCGTTCCTTTCAACACCGCGTCTGCCGACGACTGGGGCCGCCGTGACCGCCGCGACGCCGCCATTCTGGGTGGCGTACTCGGCCTTGCCGCCGGTGTCGCCGTCGGCTCCGCCCTTTCCCGACCGGCACCGGTGGATGATGAGCGCGTCTATATCGACCCGCCGCGCCGTTATGAGCCGAGCTATGTCTATGATGAGCCGGATTACCAGGAATACCGCCCGGCTCCTGTCTACCGCCCCGCGCCCGTCTATCGTCCGGCACCGGTCTATCGCCCGCAGCCGGTTTATGACAGCCGCCCGGTCTATGGCCAGCGCGCCACCTATCGCACCATCGAGCCGTGGACCAACGCCTGGTACGACTATTGCTCGCAGCGCTACCGGAGCTTCAACACACGCACCGGCACCTACACGGATTATGACGGCCAGCGTCATTTCTGCGTCGCGGGCTGAGTGGAAATAAACGCAGCCTCCGGCTTGTTTGCGAGTATAACCTCAAACTCTCCGTCATCCTCGGCCTTGTGCCGAGGATCCATCCACGTATCGTAACTTGATAGGTAGCAGATGCTCGGGACAGGCCCGAGCATGACGGAGGAGAGGTTTTCGGACCTCGCCATAGGCGTTGATGCCTAACGGCCTTTTTTATGCCGCTCCGCTCTTCACATACTCCGCCCGGTTGATACCGTGGCGTTGCAGCTTGTCGTAAAAGGTTTTGCGGGCAATGCCGAGCGTCGCGATTGTCTCCGCCACATCCCCATTCGACTGCACCAGCGTTTCGCGAATGATCCGCGCCTCGATCGCATCCATACGCTCGGGCAAGGTGCCGGACGCGGGAATGGCAGTCTGCGCAACAGGTGCGGCGGCCGCTTCCGTTTCCAGCCCCAGAACCACTCTTTCGGCGAAATGCCCGAGTTCGCGTACATTGCCCGGCCAGTCATGCTCCTGAAGCCGGCGGGAAATGCCGGCGCTGATCTGCGGCACGGCCATGTTGAAACGGTTGGCGGCCTTGGTGACGAAGTGGGAAAACAGCAGCGGAATATCCGCCTTGCGCTCCCGCAACGGCGGGATCGACAGCGTCACCACATTCAGCCGATAATAAAGATCCTCGCGAAAAGTACCGCGCTCAGTCGGATCACCGAGATCGACCTTGGCCGCCGCCACTACGCGGATATCGACCGGCCGTTCCTCGTTTGAACCCAGTGGCGAGACCTCGCGCATTTCCAGCACGCGCAGCATCTTCACCTGCACGGCAAGCGGCATGCTTTCGATCTCGTCCAGAAACAGCGTGCCGCCGCTCGAATGTTCGATGCGGCCGACGCGCTTCTTCTGGGCGCCGGTAAAAGCGCCCGGCTCATGGCCGAAAAGCTCGCTTTCGATCACCGTTTCCGGTAATGCGCCGCAATTAAGAGCCACGAAATTACCCCTGGAGCGCTTTTTACTCCAGCGGTGAAGCGCCGTTGCCACCACCTCCTTGCCGCTACCCGTCTCGCCTGCCACCAGCACGTCCACATCCGTATCGGCAATGTGCCGAAGCGTGGTGCGCAGGCGCTCCATGGCGGGTGTCTGGCCGATCAGCGGCAGATCGTCCTCCGCCTGTCCCGCAGCGCGGCGAAGCGCACGGTTTTCCAATACCAACCGGCGCTTTTCCAGCGCCCGGCGGGCACTTTCCACCATGCGTTCGGCCGGAAAGGGCTTGGCGATGAAATCATAGGCGCCATTGTGCAGCGCATCGACCGCCATCGGCACATCGCCATGGCCGGTAATGAGGATAACCGGCAGATCCGCATCGATCTTGCGGACATGGTCGAAAAATTCGAGTCCGGTCATGCCGGGCATACGCACATCGGTGATGACGACCCCGTCGAAATCCTCGTTCAATGCCGCAAGCGCCTGCTCGGCACGGGAAAAAGAGGTGACCGGCAATCCGTCGAGTTCCAGCGTCTGCACCATCGCCTTGCGCAGCTGGGAATCGTCGTCCACCAGGAATATGGTTCCATCCACCGTCATGTCATGCTCGCTTCAGATAAACGGAAAAAGACGTGCCCGCTTCGCTGCTCGTTACTTCGATACGTCCGCCATAGTCCGAGGCGATGTCGTTGGAGATGACGAGGCCGAGGCCGAGGCCGCTTTCCTTGGAGGTATTGAAGGGTGAAAAAAGCTGGGCGCGGATGTCTTGCGGAATACCCCCGCCATTGTCGCTGACGGAAAGTATCACCATGCCGCCCTCCTCCCGCACACGCACCTCAACGCGGGCTTCGCCAATCTCTTCCGTGGCTTCCAGCGCATTTTGCAGAAGGTTGATGAGGATTTGCTCCAGCCGGATGCGGCTGCCGAGCACTTTCAAATCCTGATCCGGCACGACGATATCCAGCGCGTCCATCTGCCCGGAAAAACGACTGCGCAACAGCATGACCGCACCTTCGATGACCAGTTTGAGGCTGACCGGCTCGGCGGCGGTGCGGCCCTTGCGGGCCAATATTTTCAGGTCGCCGGTAATCGTACCGATGCGCTCGGTCAGCGCGGCGATGTTTTCGAGATTTTCGGTGGCCTCCGACAGACGGTCGCGTTTCAGCAGGGTGCGGGCATTGTCGGCAAAGGCGCGGATGGTCGCCACGGGCTGGTTGATCTCATGCGCCACACCCGCCGCAACCTGCCCCAGAATGGAAAGGCGGTTAGCCTGCACCAACTCATGCTGCACATTGCGCAACTCGCCTGTTGTCTTTTCATGCAGGGCGATTTCAGCCTGCAGATGGTCGCGGGTCTTCGTCAGGTCGCGGGTCCGCTCCTGCACCTTCATTTCCAGCTCGGTGCGGGCACGCTGCTCCTCTTCCTTTTCCTTCAGCGCCTTGTGTCTGCGCCACAGCCACAGGGCCGAAAGACCCATCAGCGGCATCAGCGTCGCCAGCGCCACCACCCGGCCCTCGCGGATGGCGGCGTTCAACGCAGGGGCTACGGGTTGCAGGTAATGCAGGGTCCAGGAGGTGGTCGGCACCGGCATTTCCAGCTGCAGATAATCACCGCGCTCCCGCCCCGGTTCATCGACATGGATAAGCGGAACATCATCGCCCGATGAGCGGGCTGCGCGGAACGGCAGGATCGCCAGCGCCTCATTGCCGAATTGCAGGCTTTCGGAAATGACCTTTCGCCGCGCCTCGTCAATCGGTGCAACGGTCTTGAAGCGCCATTCCGGCACGCTCGTCATCAGCACGACACCGTTTCTGTCGACCACATAAACCGGCTTGCCGCCAATGTTCCAGTCCGATTCCAGACGGTTGAATTCCACCTTGGCGATGACAACGCCGAGCGGCCTTCCGTCCGCCGCATCGATACGGCGGGAGATATAAAGACCGGGCCGGCGGCTGACATTGCCGAGCGCATAATGTTCGGACATGCCGGTCTTCATCGCCGCCTGAAAATATTCGCGGAACGCGTAGTTGGAACCGACGAAGCTGTCCTCCTCCCGCCAGTTGCTGGAGGCGATGGTCAGACCGGTCGGCCCGGTCACATAGATGACCGACGACTGCGTGCCTTCAATCAGCCCCTCCAGCTTGCGGTTCAGCCGGTCGACGGCGACGGCGTCACCGCCATCCAGCGCGGTAGAAAGGTCGGGATCGCCTGACAGAACCAGTGGAATGGCCCGCGGCCGCTCCAGCGCGACATTCAGCAACGCAATCTTCAATTCGGCATCGGTTGACGCCTCGAAACCCGCCGTTCGCATTGCCTGGTGACGGGCGAATTCATCGGCCACCAGCAGGGCACCAAGACTGACGAGCAGCCACAGGCCAGCCAGCGCCAGCCATTGCGCGCGACGTTTCGCCTGAGAATGAGGTGCCTGATCCTGATAGGTCATGCGCTAATTGTGCGGTTTTACACACAGATCGCAAGAGAATTTGTCCGGAATTCCACACAAATGCCTGTGAGCCGGCAAAGCGTCAATAAAAAGTACTTTTTAAATCAGTCAGTTACATCAAATAAGCAAGTCTGGCATGCGTATTGCACATGACTCCGCAATCGGCGCGAAGCCGTCAACGACACGGCGATCCCGGGAGGCCAATAAAGGCAGGGTGAGGCCGAGGAGGAAAAAACATGATCGATAGCACAGCCGTGGCCGCAGGCCACGCCAAGCAGCCATTTTACAAGCACCTGTATTTCCAGGTTCTGGTCGCCATCATCGCCGGTATTGCGCTTGGCCATTTCTATCCGACCTTCGGTGAGCAGCTGAAGCCGCTCGGCGATGGCTTCATCCGCCTCGTCAAGATGATCATCGCTCCCGTCATCTTCCTCACCGTCGCAACCGGCATTGCCGGCATGAACGACATGAAGAAGGTTGGGCGCGTGGCCGGCAAGGCCATGATCTACTTCCTGGTGTTCTCCACCCTCGCGCTCGTTGTCGGCCTCATCGTCGCCAATACCGTGCAGCCGGGCGCCGGCATGAACATCGATCCTTCCACGCTGGATGCCAAGGCCGTCGCGACCTACGCAGACAAGGCCCATGAGCAGACCATCACCGGCTTCCTGATGAACATCATCCCGACCACCATCGTCGGCGCATTTGCCAGCGGTGACATTCTGCAGGTGCTGTTCTTCTCGGTTCTGTTCGGCATCGCGCTCGGCATCGTCGGCGAAAAGGGCAAGCCCGTCACCGATTTCATGCATGCCATGATGTATCCGATCTTCAAGCTGGTCGCGATCCTGATGAAGGCCGCCCCCATCGGCGCTTTCGGCGCCATGGCATTTACCATCGGCAAATACGGCATCTCGTCCGTCACCAACCTCGCAATGCTGATCGGCACCTTCTACATCACATCGGCCTTGTTCGTGTTCGTGGTTCTGGGCGCCGTCTGCCGCTATAACGGCTTCTCCATCGTCGCGCTCATCCGCTACATCAAGGAAGAACTGCTGCTGGTTCTCGGCACCTCGTCTTCGGAAGCCGCCCTGCCGGGCCTGATGAGCAAGATGGAAAAGGCCGGCTGCAAGCGCTCCGTCGTCGGTCTCGTCATCCCCACCGGTTACTCCTTCAACCTTGACGGCACCAACATCTACATGACGCTGGCGGCGCTCTTCATCGCGCAGGCAACCGGTATCCACCTGTCCTTCGGTGAACAGATCCTGCTGCTGCTCGTCGCCATGCTCTCCTCCAAGGGGGCCGCCGGCATCACCGGCGCGGGCTTCATCACGCTCGCCGCAACGCTCTCGGTCGTGCCTTCCGTTCCGGTCGCCGGCATGGCGCTGATCCTCGGCATCGACCGCTTCATGTCGGAATGCCGCGCGCTCACCAACTTCGTTGGCAACGCCGTCGCCACCATCGTCGTCGCTCGCTGGGAAGGCGAACTGGATCAAGACCAGCTTGCCCGCGTGCTCAGCGGTCAGGAAGAAATCTCCGGCATCGCGGACGTGGATATGGCACTGCCGGCATCGGTTCAGCCCGCCGAATAATACGACCTCCCAAGGTCCGGCCTGTCCCGGCCCCGTCCGGACAGGCTCCTACATGAAGGCCGGCGCATCGTGATCGATGCGCCGGCCTTCCATGTTCAGATACCGCAGTGAAAACAGTTCTTATCGCCGGGCAGATGCTGTAGAGCCAGACGGGACCGAATGGATGAACGGAGTCGGCATCACATGAAGAACCTGTTTCTGGCCTGGCAATTCTGGGCGCTGCTTTCGGCGGCCTTCGCTGCCCTCACCGCCATTTTTGCGAAGATCGGCATCGAAAACGTCAACTCCGATTTCGCCACCTTCATCCGCACCATCGTCATCCTCGCCGCCGCCGGCCTGATGGTTTACATCACCGGCAACTGGCAGCAGCCCTCCACCATTTCCGGGCGCACCTGGTTGTTCCTCGTGCTTTCGGGTTTGGCGACCGGCGCATCGTGGATATGTTATTTCCGGGCACTGAAAATCGGCGATGCCGCCCGCGTCGCCCCCATCGATAAGCTGAGCGTCGTGTTCGTCGCCGTCTTTGCTGTGCTGTTTCTGGGGGAAAGACTGTCGTTGCCCAATTGGCTCGGCGTGGTCCTGATCGCCTGTGGCGCGGTGCTCGTCGCCTACAGGGGATAGGCCAGCCGAGCAGGAACGCTCGGCCAGCACAATCGATAAAGTCGTCAGCCGCGGGCGGCCGCGACCTTGTCGAGTCCGCGTTTCACGCCAGCGAACAGTTCATCCAGCTGCTCCGCCGTGATGATCAGTGGGGGGCAGAAGCAGATGGATTCACCGATCGGCCGAGTGATGACACCCTCCTCTTCGATGGCGGCGGCAATGGCGAGCGTCGTATCCCCGGCCTTCAGGCCTTCCCATGGCTTCACCTCCAGCGCCCCAAGGAGACCGACACCACGCGAGGAATGAATGAGCGGGTGATCGGCAAGCGCCTTCAGATGATCGAGAAATTTGCCCTCCAGCCGGGCGACATTGCCGACCAGATCACGCTCCTGAATGATCTTCAGGTTTTCCAGCCCCACCGCAGTCGCGACCGGATGACCGGAGGCGGTGTAACCATGGCCGAAGGAGCCGATACGATCGGACTCATCGGCAATCGGCTGGTAAAAACTGTCATTCATGATGATTGCCGAAAGCGGCATGTAGGACGACGAAATCTGCTTGGAAACGACCAGCACGTCCGGCTTGATGCCATAGGTCTCGCAGGCAAACATCTTGCCGGTGCGGCCAAAACCGCAGATCACCTCGTCAACGACAAGCAGAATGTCGTATTTCTTCAGGATCGCCTGCACGCCTTCCCAGTATCCTTCCGGCGGCAGGAGAACCCCACCGGCGCCCATCACCGGCTCGCCCCAGAAGGCGGCGACGGTTTCGGGGCCTTCGCGAAGGATCAGGTCTTCCAGCTCCTTCAGGATACGCGCGGTGAAATCCGCCTCGCTTTCGCCATCCTTGCCGAAATGCACATAGGAGGGGCAAGCGGTATGCAGCATACGGTCCAGCGGCAGGTCGAAGCTTTCATGGTTGCGAGGCAGGCCGGTGATCGAAGCGGACGCGATGGTCACGCCATGATAACCCTTGATGCGGCCGATGATCTTTTTCTTGTCCTTTTTGCCCAGCGCGTTCGAGCGATACCACACCATCTTGGCGACCAGATCATTCGCCTCGGAACCGGACGACGTGAAGTGCACCTTCGACATCGGCACCGGCGAAAGCTCGATCAGCAATTCGGCGAGATCAACGGATGGGCCATGCGTCTTGTAGGAGAAGGTGTGGTAATAGGGCAGCTTCTGCATCTGCTTCGTTGCGGCATCCACCAGCCGCTGTTCACCAAAACCGAGCGCCACGGACCACAGCCCCGCCATCGCCTCGATGTAACGCTTGCCGCTACTGTCGGTGACATAGATGCCATCACCGCTTTCGATCACCAGACCGCCGGTCTTTTCGAATTTGCGCAGGTTGACGTTCGGGTGCATCTGATAGGCGATATCGCGTGCCTCGACGGAATTCGGCAGAATGGTCATCGATAAAGGCTCCGTTCGGTTGGATGGGTTTGAAGCGTCAGACGTGCTGGCCGCCATTGATGTGAATTTCCGCGCCGTTAATGTAGCTCGACTGGTCCGAGCAGAGGAAATAGATGGTCTGCGCCACCTCCGCCGTGGTGCCAAGCCGGCCGAGCGGCACCTGGGCTTCAACCAGCTCCGCCGTTCCGGGGGAGAGGATGGCGGTGTTGATCTCGCCCGGCGCAATGGCATTGGCGCGCACGCCGCGCGGGCCGAATTCATGCGCCAGTTCCCGTGTCAGCGCCGCAAGCGCTGCCTTCGAGGTGGCATAGGCCACACCGGCGAAAGGATGCACGCGCGAGCCGACAATCGAGGTGACATTAACGATGGAGCCTTTCGCAGCCTCCAGTTCCGGCAAAAGCGCGCGGGCGAGCAATGCCGTTGAAACGAGGTTGACGTTGAGTACCCGCGTCCAGATGTCAGCCGTGGTATCCGCAACACCAAGTCGGCTGCCGCCTTCGCCTTTCGGCGAAATCCCGGCATTATTGACGAGAGCCGCGAGCTTTCCCTCCGGCAGGCGCGAACGCACCTCGGCCGCCAGATCTTCAATGCCGGATAAATCCTCAAGATCGGCCTGGATATGGCTCTCCCGCGCCGATGGCCAGCGGCATTCCTCCGAGAATGGTTGCCGCGATACCGTGAGGATTCTCCAGCCCTTTTCCTGAAACAACTTGACGGTGGCGTGTCCTATTCCACGGCTGGCGCCGGTCAGAAGCATAAAAGGAACTGCCATATGAGAACTCCCGTGCCATGCGGACCGTTGAGCCGATCGAACATTCAGCCCGCATGTTAGAGAGTTACAACCGGTGGACAAGGGCTTTTTTGTCGCGGCGCACCAGCGGCAAACGCCCCACGGGTTAATCCCATTTGATGGGCGCCTTTCACCCGAAGGGAATATTTGAAGCCAGCCGTTTGCCCATAAAATGAAGCCTCCCGAATGTGTGATCTGTATTGGGAGGGGGCAAGAATGCGTATCGACATCATCGACACCGACGCCGGTTTCGAGGCGATCCGGCAAAACTGGGAAGCGGTGTTCATGGCCGATCCCCATGCGCGGCATTTCCTCTCCTGGGGCTGGCTCAGGGATTATATGCCGCGCCGCAAGCGCTGGTTCATTCTGGCTCTGCGCGAACGCCCGGAAGGCTCGCCCTATGTGGCGTTTTTCCCGCTGCGCATCGTCACCGAGCCGGATAAGAAAACCGGCCGCTTCCACGACAGCATCGTCATGGCTGGCAATGCGGCGGCGGATTACACCGGCTTCATCACCCTGCCGGATTATGAAAATCACGCCGTCGCCGGTTTCTGCTCCTACATTCGCCAACAGAACTGGACCGAACTCAAGCTCGATTACCTCTCCGGCCCGCCGGAACGGCACAGTGCGATGGTCCGTGCGCTTCAGGGGCCGCTTGTCATGTTCCGCGACAACATGCCGACCAACCCCTATAACATCAACAATTGCATCTGCCCGGTCGTCAGCCTGCCGGACACTTTCGACAGCTATCTCGACAGCCATATGAGCAGCCAGACCCGCCAGAAGCTCAGGCGCTTTCTGCGGAAAGTGGAGGGCGATGATGAATATCGCATCACTTTCGCAACGAAAGAAACGATCAAACGGGACATGGACATCCTGTTCGACTTCTGGCGCATCCGCTGGGCGCCGCATAAGGGCAAGGAACGCACGGAACTGCTGATCGGCGCAACACGGCAGATGCTGATGGATGTCTATATCCGTGGCGATCTGGAAGTGCCTGTCCTGTGGTTCGGCGACCAGCCGCTGGGCGCGCTTGCCAATATCATCGACCGGCAGAAGAAGTCGGTGCTGTTCTACATCACCGGCCGCGACGAAAACTGGAAGACGCCCTCGCCCGGCCTCGTGCTGCATGGGCACTGCATCCGCAGGGCCATCGAGCAGGGTTTCAAAACCTATGACTTCCTGCGCGGCAACGAGCCGTATAAATATTTCTTCGGGCCGGAAGAGCAAAAGCTCAGCTGCACGCTGTTCCGCACCCGCTCGGGCGACAATCTCGGCGGCACGCTGCATCCGCGCAGTATCCGTTTCGTCTATGAACAGGGCCTCAAATTTTACAAGTCCGGCAGTAAACCGGCCGCCAACATCGCCTTCACCCAGGTATTGGCGGCAGCGCCCGACCATTCCGGCGCGCAGTTTGGTCTCGCCAACCTGACTTTCGACCGGGGTGAGTTTCGGGAGGCGGAAATCGCCTTTCTGGCGCTTCTTGCCAGCGGTCAGGACCCGGTTCTGCTCTGGATGCGCATCGGTGAGGCGCGGCTGGCGCAACAACATTATCACGAGGCATCCGAGGCCTTCCGGCAGGTGACCAATCGCGCTCCGTTCCACCGCGAGGCGCTCTATAAATGCGCCGTCGCCCTCATCGCCGCCGAAAGAGCGATGGAAGGTGCTGAAATCCTCGACAGGCTGCAGCACTATCATTCGGACGACGCCGCGCATCTGGAATATGCCGAGAAAGCACGCGCGGCCCTTGCACGGCTGGAACTGGCCAAACCAAAGGCCGCTATGCCTGCCGATGTCATCACCCTTGCCGCCAAGCCCAAGACAACGGGCAAACGCTGGCACCCGCCAAAGGTTTTGCATTGAAGGCGATGATCTGTAAGTTGCGGCTGGGAAAGCCGACCGCAACTTACAGGGATTTTTATGTTTCTGACCAATAAGGACATGCTCGATCTCGTCGAGCTTCGCCATGATCTGCATCGCCATCCGGAAATCTCCGGCGAAGAAAAGGAAACGGCGGGGCGCATCCGCGCTTTCCTCGAACAGGCAAAACCCGACCGGCTATATGCCGATCTGGGTGGCCATGGCGTTGCAGCCGTCTATGACAGCGGCAAAAGCGGCCCGGCGATCCTGATCCGGTCCGAACTCGATGCGCTGCCCATTCACGAAAAAAGCGAGGCCGACCACCGCTCCGGCACCGACGGCAAGGGCCATCTTTGCGGCCATGACGGACATTCGACCATTTTGACGGCGCTGGCGCTTGGCCTTTCCCGCAACCGACCGCAAACCGGCAGCGTCATTCTCCTTTACCAGCCGGCGGAAGAAACCGGCGCGGGGGCGGCGGCCGTCATCGCCGATCCGCGCTTTGGCGAGATAAAGCCGGATTATTCTTTCTCGCTGCACAATCTCCCCGGCCTGCCATTCGGCCATGTCAGCGTCGTGGAAGGGCCGGTCAACTGCGCCTCACGCGGCATCAAGATCCGTCTTTCCGGCAAGACCGCGCATGCCTCCTCCCCGGAGCACGGCGTCTCGCCGATGCGGGCAATATCAGAACTGATGCCGGCTTTGACCGATCTCGGTTTCGGTTTTCCACCACAGCCCGATTTTTCGATGGTGACGATCACTCATGCCGCCATGGGAGAAGCCGCCTTCGGCATTTCCCCGGCTGATGCGGAAATCTGGGCGACGCTCAGGACGCTGACCGACGACCGAATGGAAAAGCTTTGCGCGGACGCGGAATTGCTGGCGAAGAAGATCGCGGATGATCAGAAGCTGACCCTCGACATCAGCTATGACGATATTTTCCTGCATTGCGAGAATGCACCGGAAGCCGTCGCCTATATCCTGCAGGCGCTGCTGGAAGAGAAAGTTTCAAGCAGCTCGGAAGGTCTGCCCATGCGGGCTTCGGAGGATTTCGGCCGCTTCCGCGCCGTCTCGTCATCGGCAATGTTCTTTTTGGGTGCTGGCAGGGACTACCCCAATCTGCACAATCCCGACTATGACTTTCCGGATGGGCTGATCGATATCGGCGCACGCATCTTCATGCGCATCATCCGCAATCTCACCGACGCGGAATAAGCAGCGGCCACTCTTGGCCGCCGCCGTCAGCCGCCGCCCTGCGGCCCATTGCTTGGTCTGGCCGCGCGGACCGCGGCCAGTCCCCTGATGCCTTCCTTATCGCCGATTGACGTCAGGCTTTCGAAAATCTGCGCAGCATCGGCATAGCGGCGCATGGCAAGGTAGGAATATCCGCGCAGCACCATCAAATCGGTTCGTTCATCGGCAAGCCGCGCCCGTTGATCGAGCAGGAGAAGCGTTTCCGCATAACGTTTCGACTGGAAGGCTGAAACCGCCCTGTCCGCCAGGATCGAGACCTGCAATTCCGTCGCCCGTGGACGCTCCATCTGGGATTTCGTCGCCGAAACGGCCGCATGGTCCGTCAGCCCCATGCGCAGATAGGCAAGACTCTGGCCATAGGCTGCATCGCTTTTGACCGTCGACTGGCCACCTTCAATGGCGGATTCGAAAGCTTTCAGGGCCTCCGCCGGCCGGTTGGTCTCCATCAGGCACCAACCAAGATCGAGTGCCTGCTGCGGCGGCAATCGCTGCGGATCAGGATAGGCTGCGCAGGAACGGGAGCGCGATGCGGCGCTGGCTTCCCGCTGCGCCTGCGCCGGGCGGCGTGCCTGCTTGCGCGAAGGCTCCGGAGCCGATTGCTGAACGGCTGTCTGGCTGTAGACCACCCCCGTCTCCGCCTGCGGCGCATAGGGCGCGGGCGCTGTCATCGGAGAGGTTGCGGCAACAGGCGGTGCGGTTACCGGCGCCATCGGCTGGCCGGACTGGTCCACCATGCGTGCGGTTCCCACATCGGTGATGCGCTGCGAGCGGCTTGCCCATTGCTGCTGGATGCCGCGCAGACCGGCAAGATTGCGCAGGTCATGATAGCTGAGCGCCACACCATAAGCCGAAGGTTCGTCATCCGGTTTCCAGCCTAGCGCCGTACTGAACCATTGCAAGGCAAGCGGCGTCTGCCGGAAGGCGAGCGAATACCAGCCGAATTGCTGTGCCGTTGCCGCATCCTTGCGCGCTACCGTTTCGGCGGCGATGCGTTGCAGCACATCCGGCGGCAGCACGACAGGCGGCTCCAGCGCCAGAAGATTGGCCGTTGCGGCAAGATAGGTGGCGAGCGCGTCATCGGAGGAGGTGCGCCATTTATACATGACGTCCTCGGCCTCACGCGGCTCGTTGCGGTCGATCAAAGCCAGCGCCAACCCTTGCGAGGCAGAAGCGCTGTCTTCTTCCTCCCGCGCCTTGCGGAACCATTTTTCCGCCTCTGTCATGTTCTTCTGGCGAATATTGTACCAGCCGAGCAGCAGAGCGTCGCTGGCCAGCTTGTCGGTCTCGGCAAGTCTTTCAAGCCGCATCAGGTAAGCGGAAGGAACGGAAATGCCTTCCTTCTCCCCCGCCTTTGCCACGAACTGGCGGGCGAGATCGTTCTTGACCGGTTCGAATTCCAGCTGGCCGTCGGCGCCGGGCTTTTCCTTGGCCAGCAGCTCGCTCATCATCTCCGCTGGCAAAAGCGCGGATGCCTTCTGCACCGTGGCGAGCCTGTCGCTTGGCATCGTGCAATTGTTGAGAATGTAGAGATAGGCGTCCCGCGCCCGCCCCATGCGGTCGGTATTGGCAAATGCATCGGCCACCCGCCATAAAACATCGACTTCGCTGCAGGTCAGCAGGCCGGGATTGTTTGCCGCCGCATCAACCACCGTCGCATATTGCTTGAGATCAGACGCATTGACGAGCCGCTGGCGGGCCTCGGCAAGGGAAAGCATGCCCGTCAGATTGTCTGGTGGCTGCCAGCCGGGTTCCGCCTGCTGGCGGTCGGCGATCGCCTTTCTCACTTCGGCGTAGCGACCATCGGTATAAAGCTGCCACATGGCATCGAGTTTCGGATCGCCATTTTCTGGAATGGCGAGAGGATCGGCCGGTGGCGTCCAGTTCGGATAAAGCGTGCGCAGCCGGGCAATTTCGGCCTGAAGGCGCTGGGTATCGCCCCTGGCTGCGAAATAACGCAATGCGCTGAGATCGACTTCAGGCATATCCGCCGAGGCCGGCTGGGCCGCGCGGGATGCGGGTGCCTGCGCCGTCAGTGTCTGCGGTGTCTGCCCACCGGTCTGTGTCATCGGCGGCGGATCGGTCGCCGGCACGGTCACGGGTGGCGTGGCAGGCTGTGTCAGCTGCGCCATCTCTCGGTTTTTGACGAAAGCGTTGATTTGCGCCGGATTGGCCGCTGCTGGAGATATGCGCGGCACCGCGCGGTTGTCGCCCACCGCCGAGGTGTGCACATCAGACACTCGTCCAAGAATGCTGTCGCGCCAGTGGAAGGCGGCAAGCGCAATCAGAAGCAGGATGAGAGCCGAGGTCGACAGTGGCTTGTTCATCGGCATTCCCCGTTATTTCTTGCCAGAAACGACAATGCCAGAAGATGCAATGTGGAAGGATAATAAAGTGTTGGCTGGAAGCTTTTAAGTTCGGCGGGAATGGCCGGGCCACCGGCAACGCAGGCCGCCAGCGCCGGAATGACCCGATAACCGGCATCCGACAGCACATCCTTGACCGCTCCGCTCTTCAAGTCGAAAGTCCCTGCGGCACCGCTTTCCACCGTCATGCCGTCCTTCAGCCGCGCAAGCAGTTCCGGCGCTCCCATTTTTGCCCTTGAGAGGTAAAGCGGTATGCGCACCGCATTATAACCGAATTCCGGAGGAAAACCCGCCGCCGGCTGCGGCTTCGTCTTCACCGATACCCAGTCGGCCGGCAGCTTTCTGTCGCTGAAGGCGAAAGCGCCGACCTGCGCCACGCCGTCATCGGCAAGCGCTTTCCACAGCGGTGATGGCGCAACCAGATCAAGGACCGGAAACGCCTCGAAAATGAGATAGGAGGGGTTGACCACCGGGCCATCGCCTCGGTCATCCTCACCAAAACCGCTGGCAGCCGGCAAAAGCAGCGTTCGCCCGCCGCGCTGCACCACGGTCTTCTTGAGGATGGCGGATGCGATGGCTGCGGATGCCTCGGCATAGTCCTGCCGGTTCCACTGGCCGGCGGCGAGCGCCAGCGCATAGGCGATCAGGATATCGCCATCGGTCGCGTTGTTGATGTCAGTGACGTGCGGCCGGGTGCGCGGATCCCATTTCCAGGCGGAAAGCCCATCGTCGCGCACCAGCAGTTCGGTGCGGGTGAAGCTCCAGATCAGTTCGAAATCGGCAAGGTTGTCGGAGAGCACGGCGAGCCACATGCCGTAACCCTGCCCTTCGCTGTGGCTGATATTGCCGTTGCCGGTATCGATGATGCGCCCGCCGGGATCAAGGAAGGCATTTTTATACGCGGACCACGCCTCCGGCGACACCGACGCGGCGCGGCCGGCGGAGATGCCGGCCGCCAACGCCATCACGGACAGGCAGATAATGCGGGCAAATTTCGAAATCCGGCCCATCATCGATGTCGTCCCATCAGGCGCAGCATCACGAACGTGGCGAAGCCCAGAAGCGACACGAAGCCAATGAATGCCAGCGAATAGGAAAGCACATTGGAGGACAGCCAGTTGGCAGCGATCAATCTCCAGTTCCAGAGCGAAAACGCCCCGGTAATATAGAAATACGGCCGTTCCACCTCGACTGTCTCAACCTTTTCCGCAGCCACGTCGTAAGCGGCGACCCGTCCGGTGACGTCACCCCAGCGGTTCTCGCGCGTCATCGCCGACATGCCGTCGAGAAGCTCTGCCGACGTCGGCGCGGTGGCTAGCGTCCAGACGCCTTCCCCGGAAGGGCTGAGCCCCTGCGCCAGCATGAAGGAGGCGCTGGCAGGCGGGGCATAGGGCTGCTCGGCGGCCGGCAGGAAACGCAGCGTATCCGAACTCAGATCGAAATTCCGCTTCATCCAGTCCTCAAAGGACGAGACCTGCCCCTCCCAGACGCCGCCATCGACCCTCTCCCGCCAGTCGTTGAACAGGGTTTCGCTGTTTTGCGCGGAGGGCTGGACGCCGGTTCCCACTTTCCAGGATATCTGGCTGGAGGGAACGAGATTGAACTGGCTGATCAACGCTTGCGGGAATTGCGAAATCGTTCCCACAAACAGCGCATCCCGGTCGCCGATGACCAAAGGCGAGGCAACGGTCTCGACGTCGATCGGATGTCCCGCAACACTCGCAAGCCGGCTGACGAGAGTTGCCGCCGCAGACATGGTGTCAGTATCGAACCGGTCGAGGGAAAGCGCGACCGGGCCTCCAGCAGCCCTGTAAGGCTGACCAGTGCCGGCCATCGCCGCGAGATCCGGCTTGCGACCGATGCGGGCATAATCCGGAATATGGATTTCGGTGGTGTCGAACAGGGCAAAACGGGGGGTCGTGCTGGCCGGCGCACCCGGCGCGCAGGCCTGATCCTGCGCCGTCATCAACACCGCCTCGATCGTTATCTTGTTTGGTCCCGGCTTCAGGTGGCGCATCGTGACTTTGATGGGCAGATGCCGGAAAATGCCGCCGCCATTGTTGGAGATCGGCACGGTCGAAGCGATCTCGTTATTAACGTAGATGTCGATATGGCTGCCGGGCAAGACCTGCGAGGAATAAGCGGCGTCGAGCAGCAGCGATGCCTCGCCATAGGCTGACGCATAAAAATCGGCTGGCATGCCGATATAAAACTCGTTGCGGAAACGGCGTCCGCCGAATTCGCTGCTCTCAAGGCCGAGTTCGGAAAGCGCGATACGGCGGGCCGAGGTGATGAGCGGAACATCCGGCGCATGCCAGCTGCGGGTCGAAAAAGCCGTTCTCTGGGCGCCGGGGGCGCGCGAGATCGAAGAAAACAGTGTCTCTATCGCCGCCTGCACCGCCTGCGGAGTGGGACCGCTGACGAAAAGCGGCGAGAAACCGCCCGGCGCAGCACTGCCAAATCCGGCGAAGGCGCCTGCCGACGCTTCGGACGGTAACGCGCCGGAGATACCCGCAATCTCACGGGCGGTGCCCACCAGAACCGTCAGTGTTCCGGGCTTGCGCTCGGTGGAAGGGGCTGTCACGAAGCGGATCGACTGGTTCGGCATCAGGGTTCGGAGCGCCAGCGCCTGCGAGAGGCGCAGGAGTGAATCTGCAAATGCCGGATTACCGAGCGACGGCGCGACGATCTCGATCGAGGTCGTGGCTTTACCATCAGGTCCAGTCGCCTGGATGTCGTCTATATTGGCGAAAGCGCCGGCAACATCGGCATTAAAGCCGATATAGGTGTTGGCCGGGTTGACGTCGGTCCACAGATCGTAGGTGGACTGGATCGTGCAATCGGTCCTGTGTCGCTGCTGCACACCGAGCGTCACGACATTTGAGCCGACCTGCAGCACGCCGGGCGGGATTTTCAGGGAGACATTGCCCTCGCCGTCAGGCGCTTCAATGCGCGCCACATCCAGTGGAACATTGTTCAGGCTGACCTGAAAGTTCGAGCTTTCAGGCGCGACCACGATGGCGTTCTGATAACCGATATTAAGTGAAACGGCGGCATTGGCTTGCTCGGGCGTCAGATAGATGCCCCATTGCCGCCGGTCCATCTCACCGGAAAGGCTGAGCTTCTCGTAGGGCAAAATGTAACGGCGGCGGCTATCAGCAGCGGATAAGGGGGTCTGCACCGTGGCTGATCCTGCTCCCTCCTGACGCGGAGGAACGGTAACGGGCGGAGTTAATGCCGGCGGAACGACGGGAGGCTGCTTCGGTTGCGACACGGGTGCCGGTTGAACCACGAAGGGCGGCTGCGCCGGTGGTATGGCCGGAGGCTGGACCGGCGGCGGCTGGCGGGGCGCTGGTGGAATGGCGGGCGGCGGCACTGGTGCGGGGGCAGTCTGCGCCGGCCTTTCGGGCGACATATCAAAGGGTGAGGACTGTGCCATGGCACCGGTTGCGACGGCACCCCACATCAATGCTGTCAGAGAACCCCTGATCGTTTTACCGCCGGTCATTTTACAGCTCCGGCAGGTTTGACGCTTTTGGCGGCGGGCCGGAGCGCCTTGGCCAGATAAAAAAGGCCGCGCTGCGTCTGAAACAGCGATATTGCCAGAAAGATCGCTGTACCGCGAATGAGGCCGGGGTTCCTGCGGCGCACGCGCTGGAACTCGCTCCACTGTTCGGAATTGGCAAAGATCAGGTCGGCGATCAGGCGGTGATCGACGGCACGCTGCGGTGAGAAGGTGCAGCCGATGGACACCAGTCCTTCGCCGCGAACCGTCCGGACCACCTTGACGGGCATGGTTTCCGGCACGCCTTCGCTGTGTGGCTTGACCTTCACGATCGCTGTCGTGTCCTTTTCGACGGTCGTGGCACTGTCGAACAGATTGATCAGCAGCCCATGCACAGACACGTTGTCGATGGAGGCCGGCACCCATGCGTCGCTTCCCTCCAGCTTGACCTCGCAGCGCCGCTTGACGGTGATGCGTCGCGATGCCGACTTGTCACCGCGTTCGGAAACGACACCGAGCGCACAGCCTGCGAAGATGAGGTTGAGCAGGTTCCAGCCGCCGACAACGAGCGTCACATCGGCCTTGTAGGGCTCGCTGTAGATGCGCCAGATGGCAAAGGCCATCGCCACCACCAGAAGCGCGAAAATCACGAAGAACGGGCGGCTGATTTCCGATAGCCGCGCCTCGGCGATGGATTCGTCCTTGGCTGTCACCTTGAAGGTCGGTTTGCCGGGATTGAAGATCACGGACACAACCGCAGGCAGAAGGTGGACCGTCTGCACATATTCATAAAGTTCCGAAATCCACGGCCAGCGGAAGCTGCCATAGAGATAGTTCTGCATCATCAGGTTAACGAGCATGTAGGCCGCCGTATAGGCGAGGAATTCGCCACCCGAAGCCACGAAAATCTGAAGGTCGAAGAACAGGTAGAACAACGGCGCGAACAGGAAGATCGTGCGCGGGAACGGAAACAGCCAGAACAGCGTCGACGACATGTAACAAAGACGCTGTGTGAAGGAGAGGCCACGCTTGAACAAAGGCTGGCGAAAGATGAGGATCTGCATCATGCCCTGCGCCCAGCGGCTGCGCTGGCCGATAAAGCTTGCAAACGTGGCCGGCTGAAGGCCGGCGATCAGCGGCTTGTCGACATAGATACTGTTCCAGCCGCGCGAATGCAGCGCCAACGCAGTTTCGCAATCCTCGGTGATGCTGACACCGCTGAAGCCTTCGGTATCCTGCAGTGCCTCGCGCCGCAGCACGGCGGCGGAACCGCAGAAAAATGCGCCATTCCACTTGTCGAGACCGCGCTGGATGATGCCGTAAAACATCTCGTTTTCGCTCGGCATCGTTTCGAAGGTGCGCAGGTTGCGCTCGATGGGATCGGGATTGACGAAGAAATGCGGTGTCTGCACGAGGAAGAGCCGGGGGTCTTCCTCGAAATAACCAACCGTCTCCAGAAGGAAGTCGCGGGCGGGCGCATGGTCGGCGTCAAACACCGTCACCAGTTCGCCGGTCGAATGGGCAAGACCGTTGTTGAGATTTCCGGCCTTGGCGTGGACATTGCGCTCGCGCGTCAGATAACGCACGTCGAGGTCCTCACAAAGCTTCTTCAGCTCCTCGTGACGACGCTGCGCCGCCTGCGCCTCGACGATGTTGCTGGCATTGCGCTTCTGCACCGAGCCGCCATCGTCCAGCAGCCAGACGGTGAACCGGTCGGCCGGATAATCCATGTTCTTGGCCGCCGCCAGCGTGTTGGCCAGAAGCTCCGCATCCTCATTGTAGCTCGGCACGAAGACATCGACCGTCGGCCGATAATCCGGCGAGCCGGGCCGCGTCTTGCGCGACGGCAGCGGCATGGAGACGATGACCAGGCTGAGGCCCAGCATCAAAACGCTGTACATTTCCGCGAGATAGAGCAGAAAGCCCGGGATGAAGTTCTCGAGCTGGTTGACGGGCGGCAGCGTGCTGGTGGTGCGCCAGTAGACGTAACGCAGAACGATGGCCGTGCCGAAACCCAGCGCCACCAGACGCCAGGCCCCCTGCCCGTTGAACCCTTTGATGGTCGCCAGAAGAACGAGCGAGATCGCGGTCGCGACCAGATGCGTCTGCAGACTGACCGGCATCGTGATGATGGCCAGAACGCAAAGCGACACAAGCAACCAGACAATGACTGTGATGGCCTTGTTCATCCAGAAACTTTCCGTTCTCGTCCCCATCCGGAATTTCGGCCCGGAATTTCCGCTTTATTCCCGGTGATCATCTGCATCCCTGGGCCGCCCCCGAACCAGCCAGGCATGCTGGCGAGGGAATGGACACCTGCGGAACCTGCGATGGCTGCTCGCCGCTCCTTGCCGTTCCGCTCTCAGCGCGCTGGCCCATTGCTGCCGGTCGTGCAGGCTGAACGGGCGCGCCAGCCGATGCGGGTGACGGAATACTGACAGCAGCAACGGGCGGCAGCGGCTGTGGTTCCGGCTGCACCGGCGGTGCAACGGCAGCCGTGCGGCGAACGGGCCGGGGCGGCACGCTGGCAGTCACTTCGCCGCCGGGCCGCATCGGCACATCATCCGTTTTCATGGGATAGACCGGATGGCCCGGCCGTCCGAGATTTTTATCCACCGCCTGCGGCGTGCCGTAAGGGTTCCAGCTTGGCGAAGCGTAGGTGCCGGTGATCGTGTAATTATACATGACCGCCAGCAGCCGCTCGACGCTTGCGCCCGACTGACAAAGGCGCAGACGCACCTTGATGCGGCCGAGATTGCGGAAATCCTGCCGCATGCTTTCCGGCGAGCGTATATCCTGCCAGCCATAAAGGCAGGTATCTTCGCCACGGCCGCTGCCGGCGGCATAGGAAAACGCGCCATAACCATTCTGCAGGTAATTTGCCGACATGGCGATGTTTTGACCCGGAAACTCGGAACGGATTTCCCGCGCGACGGAGGCCGCCCGGAAACCGCTGAAACCAAGAGCGTCGCGATCGGTATCGCCGGCCTGCTGCGGGCCGAAAAACTCCGCCTTGATGTAGTTCTGCCCGGGCGTGGCAGCCTCCGAGCGCAATATGATCTGCTGCGTCACGGCGTCGGAATAGGTGCGATTGACCACAGTGACGATTTCGGGACCACCGGGCGGCGGGAAAACCAGCGCCTCGGAAGCAGACAACATCTGGGGACCCCCGAACGACCGAACGCCCGCGGGAGTATTGCAGCCCGACAGGGCCGCAATGGAGAACAGCAATGAAGTATAGGCAGAAAATTTCACTGCCCTACGCCCCTTTATTTCCCCAACGCCGCCCAGGTTAAAAGGAGACCGAATCACTAATGACCAGACCATTGCTACGAAATACGTGAGGACTACGAATAAGCAATCTCTAATTTTCGTTGTAATTTCTAATACTTTATGCGCAGACGAATCACCAATGCCACTCCATGCTAGCCATGGAAGAAGGTGGAACCAATCGCGCGGCCGGGGGTTGGCTTCCTGTCGGGCCGTTAATTTTGCGGTTGCAGCGCAATATGTCCCATGGTCTACTTGCCTCCAGAATGACGTATTCTTATTGGTCCGCTTTTTATTCAACTGTAAAAACAGAAAGTTGACGTATGACAGTGCAATTTCCGAGTGCCGCTCAGGCGCTTGCCGAAGAAATCGGGACATTACGGAAATGGCTGGATGAGGATGCACTGCCCTTGTGGTGGGAGGCGGGTTCGGCCCGCCCCGACGGCGGCTTTTACGAACGTCTCGGCCAGGATGCCAAGCCGGTTTTTTCTGATGACCGCCGTGCCCGGGTTCAGCCGCGTCAGGCCTATTGTTTCGCCGCCGCCGGCCAGCACGGCTGGCAGGGGCCATGGAAAGACGCGCTCCTGCATGGCCTCGGCTGGTTCGAAAAAGTCTATCGTCTCGACAACGGTCTTTACGGCAACCTCGCCGACCAGACCGGCAGACTGATCGATCCATCCTTCGATCTCTACAATCAGGCCTTTGCGCTTTTCGCCGCCGCCCAGACCGCCGCAAGCCTTCCCGAACGCAAGGACGAGATGCGCGGCCGGGCGCTGGATATTCTTGCCATCCTCAAGCGCGACTACAAACATCCCGTCACCGGTTTCGAGGAAGAAAACCCGCCGCGCACGCCGCTCTGTTCCAATCCGCATATGCATTTGTTCGAGGCGATGCTGGCCTGGGAGGTGCAGGATCCGGATGGTCCGTGGACGGCTTTGGCTGACGAGATCGCCGATCTGGCGCTGACCCGCTTCATCGATGGCGGCAATGGCGGCTTGCGCGAATTTTTCGAGCACGACTGGACGCCGCATAAGAGCGACAAGGGCCGGATCATGGAGCCGGGCCACCAGTTCGAATGGGCATGGCTTCTGGTGCGCTGGGGCAGCCTGCGCCGGAATGGCGAGGCGATCGACAAGGCAAAACGGCTGTTTGCGATCGGCGAAGAGCATGGCATCTGCCCGCGCCGCAAGGTGGCGGTGATGAGCCTCTACGACGATTTTTCGGTGCATGACGGGTTGGCGCGGCTGTGGCCGCAGACGGAATGGCTGAAAGCGGCGGTGCGCCTTGCCAGCGTCACCTCCGGCGAGGAACGGCAGCGTTACCTTGCCTCCGGCGTGCGGGCCATCGGCGCGCTGCAGCCATTCCTTGACACGCCGGTGAAGGGTCTCTGGTTCGACAAATGGCCGGCCGACAGGCCGATGCTCGACGAGCCGGCGCCGGCCAGCACCTTTTATCACATCGTCTGCGCCATCTATGAGGCTGAGGCCGTGCTGGCGGTCAGCGGATAATGTCCGGGCGGGCGAGCGGGCCGGGCGTCCGCTCGGCCCGCTCCGGCCTCAATCAAGCCTTGGCCGGACGCACCACGCGCCAGTCGGGCTTGCCGAGATTGTGCGGCCAGGGGTGCACATCCTTGTCGTTGAAATAGACGACCTCTTCCAGTTTCGGAAAATCCGCCTGTTTCAGCGTCACGTCGTTCATCCAGGGACGGACATAGGAATCGCCGCCTTCATAACCAAGTTCGGCGACCCAGACCGGCCGGTTGAAGGTTTCAACAAGTCCATATCCCTTGCGCAGCAGATCGGAGAATGTCTTCGGTCCGCCATATTCGATCTTGTCGTAATCTTCGAGGCCGAAGACCGAAAGGCCGACAAGATCGGCGTAGTTATCGCCGGGATAATAAGCCTGAAGGCCGTCAAGCCCCTTGGGCGACCACATCACCTTGACGCCGGGAACCGCCCTGCGGGTCATGTCCACCATGCGTTTATAGGCCGTGATATAGTCCCGCGGGTTCCAGCCGGACCACGAGAAGCGGCCGGACGTGTCTTCCATTTCCTGCCCCCAGCGCAGGATCAGCGGGCTTTTCATCGCCGACATGCGTGCTGCTATCGCCTGCATGTTCTTGTCGTAGTCGCCTCCCAGCACCTTGCGGCGCAATTCATCGGAGGTGAGCCGCCAGTTGACGTCCCATGACCAGGGTTCGACGGTGATCAGCACATTGCGCTTGCGTTCCAGGGCATAGGCGTCCGCGAGCGCGAGACTGTCGAGATCCACGTCTTCCCAGGGCAGGAACAGATGTTCCGTCGCCACCCCGGCCTGTCCGGTGAAATCACCGTGCGGATCGTAAGCGCCGAAACGGATACCATCCGCATGCAATGTCGGACGTTTGTCGGCAAGCGTTTTCATGCCCGTGGCGCCCATGGGTGCAACACCCTGCGCATCCAGTTTGAACATGGGGTACATGCTGGCTGAAAAAGCCACGGCAGCCCCGCTTGCGAAGAGAAGTTTTCTTCTTGTTATCTGCATGACACTTTCCTCCCTACCGCGTCGCCGTCATCGCCTTGCCATAGGCGGCGATCTGCGGGGTGACGTCGTCCTTGCGGACAAGTTTCAGGAATTCATCGCCGGGCCTTGGCGGGTTGTGCCGGAACACATACCACTGGCCGCCCTGCTTGCGCTGGTAGAGCACCTTGCCGATGCGGCCATGGTCGAAGCAGGTATCGGCCTTGCCGCTTCCATTGTCGGCTTTCCAGGTGGCGCGCATGCACAGCGTGCCGTTGGCATCGACGGTCCAGATACCCTCACCGACGGATTTTTTGCCTTTTTCTTCCGTCAGGGCGATGAATTTGCGGCCATCGGCAATGAAGCGTCCGCCGCCCGTATCCCATTTCCAGGTCTTGTCGAAGTACATTTCCACGACTTCGCTGGTTCTGAGCGGTTTCGGCGTCTTCGTGCCGCCTGCGGCGTGGACGGCACTGGGCGCGATCACCGCAAGGCAGAGTACGAAAGCGGAGAATCCGCAGTTGCTTATTGTTGTTCTCATCACAGCCTCCTCCTTCTATTGTCCGACCCTATTGTCGGCCAGCATGATTTCTCCGGTTGCCACTGTCGGCGACGGTGCGACGGCCGGTTCCGCCTGCATTTCCCGATAACCGGGCAAGCCCGGCAGGGTGATGCGCAGCTTCACGCGCACCGATCTCGCACCCTCCACACCCGCACCGGCAACCGTAAAGCGCGTTTCGGTGAAGGTGACGTAGGGCTGCCCGTGCGACAGGGCTTCGAGGCCGCCAATCGCATGGGAACTCAGTTCCGCAGCGCTGCCGGCGACGAGCAACAGTGAACAGGCGGCAGCGGTCGCGCCGCCGCGCATGGCCGGCAATCGCGGCAGGCCGTTTTCCATTGCGTGGCGAATGAGCAGAAACACGGAAAGTCCCGCATAGATCGCCACATTGATCGCCCCGAAAATGAAGAAGCCTTCCGCTCCGCTATCGCGTGGCGCCAGCACCATGGCGAGAAGGCTCACCGCCGCCAGCACCATGTAGGGCAAGATTACCCGCAGCGGCAGCGGCGGTTTGGCCTGCGTGCCTTTCGGTGTAATGCGGAAATCGACGAAATCACCACGGATCGTGTCGCGTATCGCCGCCAGCACGCCCATCAGCGACCAGGGCCAGCGCAGGAACAGGAACACCATGCCTTCCCAGCTGAAAAGCTTCGCATCATGCGGGCGGAAAGCGCCTGTTGCCCGCCAGAAGAAGGCAAACACGATCATGATCAGCGAAATGGGCAGGAAATGCGCCAGGAACGCCGGATAGGACGCGTTGACCAGCACATGCCCCCGCATCAGGGCGACAGCGGGAAGCACGAACATCAGTGCCATGAAGCCGGAAAACAGCGGATACCAGAGCTGCGAAAACAGGAACTGGAACTTCAGCCGCAAAGGCAGCTTCGGCACATAATGTCGTGAATATTGCAGCAGGATGGTCATCAGGCTGCGCGACCACTGGAATTCCTGCACGATGAGATCGGCAAAGGTCGCCGGCCCGTCGCCATGGGCGATGGCGTTGACGGCATGAACGCCGCGCCAGCCACCGGCATTCATCAAAAGCGTGGTGGAATGATCCTCGGCAAGCTCGGGTCCGAGACCGCCTACCTCACGCAGCGCCTTGGTGCGCACGGCATAATGCGAGCCGATGCAGAGCGGCGCCCAGCTATTGTTGTAACCGAGTTGCAGCGCGCCGTGCAGGCTTGCCTCCGCATAAAGCCTGCCACGCGCGGCCCAGCTTTCTTCGGCATTGGCATCACAGATGCTCGGGGCGGAGACATATCCAACCGACGGATCGGCAAAGGGACGGATGATCTCGCTCAGATAATCCGCTTCCGGCACGTGATCAGCGTCGAATTGAGCGACGAAATCATAACGGTCATAACCGTAGTGATCGTAGAAATAGGCGAGATTGCCTTCCTTGCAGCGGGTGCGGCGAGGCCATGTCTTGCGGTGATAATCAGCGACACCCTTTCGTGTCGAGACGAAAACGCCATGCGCACCACACCAGGCCAGCGTCTGCGCGTCAGGATCTTCATCCGCGAGCCAGACGTCAAATTCCAGTCCTTTTTGCTCCAACATGGCCAACAGCGTCTTGCGCACCACGGCGAAAGGCTCCGATGGGGCCTTGGTGACGACCATCGCCACCCGGCCCCTGGGCAAAGGGGAGCGCCGGTCGACGACTCTGGCGTTCAAAAAAATGAAGATGAAATAGGACGGCAGCAGCGTGATCCACGCCAGCGTCAGCGTAACGACAGTATAGTAGGGCCAGTCGATCACCCGGTCGCGGTCGAGCCACCACACCCAGAAATAGGCAAGGGTCACCAGCCAGCCACCAATGCCCAGACGATAGGCCATGCGGTTCCAGCCGGTGAAAATCGGGAGCATCCGCAATGCGCCTGCGGCGCTACGTGCCGGTTGAACAGAAGGGGTGGAGCGCACCGTCATGACCGCACCTCCAGTCCGAAACCGGGACCGGCCGTGCGAATGATCGTATCGATATCGGAATGTTTCGGCGCAAAGCCAAGCGTCTGCCTCGCCCTTTCAATATCAGCGAACAGTGCCGGCGGATCGCCTTCGCGCCTTTCGCCGAAATGCACCGGCACTTCCTGCCCCGTGACGCGGTGGATCGCCTGGATGATATCGCCAACCGAGGTGCCGTGACCGGAACCGAGATTGACGCGCAGCGTCTCACCGCCATCGGCCAGATAATTGACGGCGGCCACATGGGCATCGGCGAGATCGCTGACATGAATGTAGTCGCGAATGCAGGTGCCGTCTGTCGTATCGTAATCAGCACCGAAGACATCGAGCCGCGGCAACCGCGCCGCAGCCGCCATCAGCGCCCGGGGGATGAGGTGGGTTTCCGGCTCGTGGCGTTCGCAAAGCTCGCCATCCGGGTCGGCACCGGCCGCGTTGAAATACCGCAGCGCCACGAAACGCAGGCCATAGGCCGCGGCGTAATCATCAAGCGCCATTTCGAAAATCAGCTTGGTGCGCCCATAGGGATTGACCGGCATCTGCGCGGTTTCCTCTCGGATCGGCAATTGCGGCGGTACGCCATAGGTGGCGCAGCTGGAGGAAAACACCAGCCCGCCAATATTCTGATCGAGACAGGCATCCAGCAGCGAAAGGCTGCCGCCGACATTGTTACGGTAATATTTGCGCGGATCTTCGACGGATTCGCCGACATAGGCATTGGCGGCGCAATGGATGACGAATTCCGGTGAGAATTCCTTGAGCCTGGCCTTCAGCAGGCCACGATCAAGAATGTCGCCCTCGATGAAGGGCCCCCAGCGAACCGCGTCCGCATGGCCGGTCGAGAGATTGTCGTATGCGATGGGCTTGAAGCCGGATTTTGCCAGCGCCTTGCAGATGTGGCTGCCTATGAATCCGGCCCCGCCCGTGACGAGGATTGCGCGGGCCATCTCATACGGCCTCCGCCACTTTCCTGCCGGACAGCAACGCATCGAAATAGACGATGGTTTTTTCCAGTCCGATTTCGAGCGGAACACGCGGTTGCCATCTCAGTTGCTCGTTGGCCCGCGAAATATCCGGGCGGCGCTGCTGCGGATCGTCGATCGCGGCCGGCAGATGCACGATGCGCGAGCGGGAACCCGTCATCCGAATGACGATATCGGCCAGCTGCCGCACCGGAATTTCGCTCGGATTGCCGAGATTGATCGGTCCCGTGCAATCCTTCGGCTTGGCCGAAAAACGCAGGAAACCATCGATCAGGTCATCGACATAGCAGAAGGAGCGCGTCTGGCTGCCATCGCCATAAATGGTGATGTCGGTTCCCTTCAGCGCCTGGACGATGAAATTGGAAACCACGCGTCCATCATCGGGTCGCATGCGCGGCCCATAGGTGTTGAAGATTCGCCCCACCTTGATATCGACGCCATAAAAGCGGTGATAATCGAAAAACAGCGTTTCGGCGCTTCTTTTTCCCTCATCGTAACAAGCTCGCGGCCCGATTGTATTTACATTGCCAAAATAGCTCTCAGGCTGCGGATTGACGTGCGGATCGCCATAGACTTCCGACGTCGAGGACTGCACTACGGTTGCACCGCATCGGCGCGCGACCTCCAGCACATTGACGGCGCCAAGCACATTGGTGAGCAAAGTGCCGACGGGATCGCGCTGGTAATCCGGCGGCGAGGCCGGCGAAGCGAAGTTGAAGATCAACGAGACGTCGATGTCATAGGGTTTGCGCACGTCGTGCTCGACCAGCAAAAACCGCTTATTGTCCCGTAAATGCTCCACATTCGCCGTCCGTCCGGTCGAGAGATCGTCGAGACAGACCACTTCGTGGCCGCAGGCCAGCAGACGTTCGCAAAGATGGGAACCAAGGAAACCAGCGCCGCCATTGACGAGAACGCGCTGGCCAGGACGCCATTCCGAGTAGATTGTGACGCCATTATCATGCTCGTTGGGAACGAAATTACGCATTACACACTCCTCCCCATGAGGAATCAGCCCGGCTGATTCACCTTGAACTGGATCAAACTCCCGATTGTGCGGTATCTTGAATATCATCCTCCGGTTTTTATTTCTTCTGGAGGTTTTAATATTTCGATTCGATAGTTTTCAACTTTTATGATAGGCGCGGCGAAAAACAGGTCAACTTCATTTTATCGAAATATTACAATTGATTACCCTGAATTACTAAAAATAGCCCTCGATTTAATACTTTTTAACTACGCCTCCATTATGCCTTTCTTATTGAGCATTAGCGCAAGCTTCGCTCAACCAGTCGGGACTATCCTGGTTTTGTAAGGCTCGGTCCACCGGGACAAAACCGCCCGGCAAGATGCGACAGACAGTCGATTTCAGGGGACATACACGATGAATGAAATGCCTTATTCCAAGAGTGGCAAAGCAGCCAGACGCAATCATTTTGCGCTCGTTGCCGCAGCCCTTGCAGCACTCACTTTCTCGACGGCCTCATGCGCCGTGGTCGAAGACGCTGCTTTCATCAAGACCGCATCAGCGGATGCGACGACAATGAAGACGCGGGTTGCTTCGACCAAGGCCTCCTACGGCTACGACAAGACAGGCAATGCAGCTGTGACGCTTGTTGCCGACGCGTCGTCCGAGACACCTTCGATATCGCGGCATTCCTATTCCGGTTCTTCTCCCTATATTTGCTCGCCGAGCGGATTTGGCCAGAAGTCCCGCTGCTTCCTGAGACCATAAGTCTCAGGCAGGAACATCGGCGGAAACTGGCGCCCGGGCGGCCTCGGCCTGCCTGACCCTCAGTTCTTCCAGCCGGAGAAGGTAGCGTCGTCGCCCTTGTTGAAGAAGCGCGACGCCGCCTCCGTTCTGTTGCGCACGTTCATCTTCTTATAGATGTTGCGAACGTGAACCTTCACGGTGTTCTCGGACAGATGAAGCCTGTCAGCGATGATCTTGTTTTGCGTACCCTTGCAAAGCAGGTCGAGGATTTGCACCTCACGCGTCGTCAGCGCCGCCATTTCGCCCCTGTTTACTGCAAGGGCGTCGGCGCGGTTGGCGATCACGGCGTTGTTCTGAACGCTCTTGCCGCTGACGCCCTGGGAATAGGGAGTGAGCTTACCGAGAAGAGCCGCGGGAAAATGTTCTCCGCCCTTCATCAAAAGGTCGACCGCCGCCATGAACACGTCAAGCCGCAGATTGAGCGGCAACACGCCATCGATGACGCGCATTCCCACCAGCTGCTTCAGCGGTTCCTCAAACCTGTCGATGGTTTCGACCACCAGTGCGATCGGCGCATCCGGGTGCTTCTCGCGGATTGCCGCAAGAACATTATGAAGCCGCTCGCCCGACATGCGATATGGCAGCACCAGCCGGACATTGGCACCGTAGTCGTCATTGATAGTCGCCGACGAAGTAACGCTCACCACCGCGAATGTGGGGAACTTTTTGCCCAGCGCCTCCACGAGGCACTCGGAAAACAGGTCCGGATCCGCTATGATCAATAAAGTTCCATTTATAGGTGAAACGGCGTTTTTTTGTTTTGCCGCATAATCTGAAGTTCCCATGAACATTGACGCCTCCCTAAAGCGCTTACGCATTACATTCTTTTGGTTGTGCGATATGTCGTTCGTCAGGCTACCCTTGAAAACCCAAGGGGCATTTTGACCCTGAAGCCATGTCAACTATCATTAATTACCCGTTAATTAAGGAGGCTAATACGAAAAGCTGTGTAAATAAATGGCCCATACGGGTTATTTTTTACATTAGGCATACAAAATTGATTACGGTGATAAAGAATCATTCACTTTGAAATCACCCGGGGAACAAAGGCGTTGGAAAAGCGTCCGTTCCGGTTTTGCAATCCGAGAAAATATAACTTTTAGTTGAGATCTCTTTGCATACCTACCTGCCGAACGAGCCTCGCGGATGTTCCGTTTCGGGATAAAAGCCCCTTCCCTCCGAAATAAACCATGTTTTTCGAAAAGCCGCTTCCTGTAGCCGAAGCTGCTGTTTTTTTACGGCTGCAGAGGTGGAAGCGCACCTGCATTCGCCCTTTCACATATATATTCGGGGGTAAAGGTGCCGATATGGCTAACCCGAATTGATATCTAGGAAGCGCGATTTTTCTGCGGCACAGTCTGACCGTCGCTGAACGGCGGCTGATTGAAAGACAAGCCCGGCCTTTGACGTGTGTTTGCTAAAGCCGGTTCCTTTTCAAGAAAACATGCAAACGAAAAGACGAAAGCCACCGCGCTCCCCTTTGGAGCGAGGAACGGATTTGTGCGCCTTTTTATCGAGTAGCGCACAAGGGCTGAACGAAAAGAGCCCGGTCACGGGCCGATGCCGAACCGCAGATGAGACGTACCGAGTACATCTGCAAACATCAATCTTTGTGCAACACGGAGCAAGCGCGAAAAAATCCCGTTTGAGATGAGAGGGATTTCGAAAGCTGCTCCGAGCTTTTTCGGAGGAAATCGAAATGGGTTACAATCCACAGCCGGCCGGCGACGACATCACCAAGATCGGCGCGCTTGCCGACGGTTTCGCCAACACCTCGACCAATGACGCCAAGGTGGAAGACAGCAATGTCGGCACCGCAAACGGTGAAAACCGCAACAACGACAACAGCGACAACAGCACCAATGTGGATGTTGACGCCAAGGTCGATGTTTCCGCCAATAACGGCGACAATCGCGACAACGACTATGACTGGAGCTATGACAGCAAGTCCTATAGCGATAACGACACGACCACCAAGACCAGCACCGAAACCAACACCGATATCAAGGTCGATTACGACTGGAGCTACGAAAGCAAGTCGTACAGCGACAATGATACCAATGTGAAGACGATCACGGATACGGACACCAAAACGTCCAACTATTCCGACAACGACACCTCCACCAAGACCACGACGACCTCCGACAGCTTCAACTCCGCGGACAGCTACTACAAGTCGGATGACGACTTCGGTAACATCACCGGCGTCAAGGATGTCGGCAATCTCGGCATCGCCGGCGGGGACCTCACCTTCAACCTGGGTGACGACTTCTCCTTCACGCTCGATGTCGACAACATCCTCAACAGCTCGCTTAACGGCGACGGCAATGACACCGGCTTCAGCATGGTGCAGGCCAACCACCTGGCGGATCAGGATCAGGCCTACGACATCAAGATGCAGAATGGCGGTGCGGAAAACCACCTGAGCGCCAATGCCGGCGACGCCTATGGCGCGGAAGGCATGGACGGCAAGGGATGGGACCTCAAGGCCGGCGACGACGCAGCAGGCACCAGCACTGCGGATGCATCGGCAATCCTTGCAAATTCCGGCTTCCATCTGGAACTGGTGCAGGGCGCCAACATGCTCTCCAATGCCGTTGACGTCACGATCACAGGCGGTAACTCGCATGTGTCTGATGTCGGTGAGGATCACTCCTGATACCCACCTCTTGACGAAAAGAGCTGCACCGGCACCCGCCGGTGCAGTTCGCGGTTGAAGGACCAGTCTGCGCAAACGAAGCACCGCCTTTGAGACGGGTGCCCTGCGCAGCCTCAGGCTCTGCCGCGATGATCAGGGAGGGACCTCCAATGCATATCGACAAGATTTCCGACATGATCGCGCATTTCATCGGCATGTTCGACACGGTGGTCGAGGAAGCGCGTCTGAGAAGCAACTATAGCGAAGGCCCTGCGCATTCCGATCCTGACCGGTTACCGGAGGATGAGGCAGCAAGGCTGCTCGACAAAAACTACGACGTCCCGCTCGAGGATTACGATCCCGGCGTCAAATATCGCTCCGGCTATTACGATTTCGACTACATACGACCGCATTTCGCCCGCGCTGTCGAATACGACATGCAGCAGCTTGCAAATGCCATCCCGGTCGATATTTCCGGCGCGCATTTCCGTTTTCCCGGCCGCCTTTCCTTTGATGAGCGCGAACTGGTGGTTCATACCGGTCCCGGCTCGGTAGCCGGCCATCTTACGCAGGTCAATATTCTCCAGGACGATGACTATCTGAACATGACGGACGGCCCGAATGTGGCGCGCGACACGACCTTCGTGACCGCGCGCACCGTCGAGTTTTACAACGAAGCCGCCGTCTTCACGCCCTTTTCCACCTTCCAGCGCACCGACAGCTACGACGCCTTGCAGGCGCTCGCCAAATCCGCGCACGACTATATCGAACACGCCCGCGACAATGACGTTACCTCGCTTGGCACCGGTGCGGACCAGGATTTCATTCTGGCCGGCAATGATATCAACGGTCTTTATATCAATGGCGCGGTGGCCTACGACAAGCCGACGCTCGATGACTTCATGCCGGACCGCGGCATTGCCAAACCCGCCGAGGCACCGGAAAAAAGCGACGTTTCCCTGCATGAGGATAGCCCGGCCGGCAACAGCCTCGATATCGCAGCAGGCGCCAATGTCGTCGCCAACATTGCCACGCTGGTCAATACCGGCGTCATGACCTCTGTCACCGCCGTCATGGGCGATTATCACCAGATCGACGCCATCACCCAAGCCTATATCTACAGCGACCGGGACGAGATTTCTTCCGTCTTCACGCATTCGGAGGATCAGGCGGCAACGGCCGCTTACAACATCGCCAGCTTTCAGCGCAGTGTCTATCCGGGCGCAGAAAATGCCGCGGCTGACAGCCATGAGAGCGGCGAGCCGCCGATATTCCCCACCGCCTGGCGCGTCAGCGTGCTGGAAGGGGATGTGTCCTTCGTCCACTGGATCGAACAATACCAGTTCATCAGCGACAATGACACGATGACCGTCACCACCTCGGGTGCGAGTGTCAGCCTTTTGACGGGCGGCAATGCCGCGCTCAACATCGCCAATTTCCTCGGCATCGGCATGCAGTACGATCTGATCATCGTCGGCGGCAATGTGCTGGACATGAACCTCATCAGCCAGATTGCCGTGCTTTACGACAATGACTGGGCTCGCGCCAATCCCGATGCGCCTGGTGGCGCCACCATTCAATCCGGCAATAACCTGCTCTGGAACGATGCCAGCATTCACAATGTCGGCAGCAATGACCGTTTCGAGACCATGCCGGACTATATGCACCAGACGGTGAACGCGATCAACGAACGCGATCCCAACATGCCGGATGCGCTCGCCCACGACGCCAACTTCGCCGGCTATCAGGGGCTGAACGTCCTTTACATCACCGGCAACCTTTATGATGTCAGCATCATCAAACAGGTGAGCGTGCTCGGCGATTCCGACGACGTGACCCAGGCCGCCGCCAAAGTCCTCGAAAACAACGACAATGCCACGGTCCATATCGATACCGGCAGCAACGCCGTCGTCAATATCGCACAGATCGTCGATTACGACAGTTTCGGCTCGACCACCTATGTCGCGGGCGGCGTTTATTCCGATGCCATCCTGATACAGGGCGGCATCATCGAAAACGACACGTCGCAGCCGACGCAGCACGGCCAGCTGGCAAACGAGGTCATCGCCTTTCTTCACGACGATCCCGCCACCATCCAGAACGAATCCGACGGCGTCATCAATGGCGGCCACGACCTCTCATGGTCCAATGCCCACCCATCCGACGTCATGCAGACGGTCGTTGCGTAACGTCCGGCGAGCGGGGCGGCAAACACGCCCCGCAATAGCCGAACCCGCAAACACCGCAAGATCACCGGGGACCGACATAAAATGGATCATATCTCAAGGAAAACGATTGCCGACGGACGCTCGCTGGACTTGCCGCTGGATCAGGAAGCGGAAGACAGCAAACTGACGGACGCCTGTATTTCAGCCATCAACGAAGCCGTCGAAAATCTGCGCCAATTGTCCGGCGCGGAACAGGCGGCAAAAATCATTGCATCCCCCACCCAGCCAACACCCCCGCAAACTCCACCCGAACCGCTTGCGAAAACAGGACATCCCGAACAATTGCGGGACGTTCCCCCGGTGAGGCCGGCACCACAGCCGGACCGGCAGCCAGCCTCCCCGGCGCAACCGCAGGCCAAGATTGACAATACAGACCTGCCTTTCGTCAAAACCATCGACAATAATGACGGTCCGATCCGCGAAAACGAACGCCGGCCAGTGACCGGTGGTGGCGGCAAGGAGCCGACGGACAATGGCGGCGGAGGAGGCGGAGGTGGCGGCGGCGGAAGTCAGAGCGGCTTCCACAAGCGCAGCGAGCCGATCAATTTCGCCGCAAGTCTTGCCAAGGGCATCGCTGCCGTTCGCCGCAACATGGTGGTGGTGATGCTGTTCACCATCGCCATCAATATCCTGCTGCTCGCCATCCCGCTTTATCTGTTCCAGATTTCCGACCGGGTGCTGACCAGCCGCTCGATGGACACGCTTGTCATGCTGACGGTGGCCGTGCTTGGCGCGGTTCTGCTGCAGGCTTTCATGGACGCCATCCGTCGCTTTATCCTGATGCGCACCGCCGTCGAGCTTGAGGTGCAGCTTGGCGCGCCGATCCTTTCGGCCGCCGCCCGCGCATCCCTGCATGGCAACGGCAAGGACTACCAGATCCTGCAGGACCTGCAGCAGCTGCGCTCCTTCCTGACGTCGGGAACGCTCATTGCATTTCTCGATGCGCCGCTGATGCCGCTCTTCATCGTGGTGGTCTATCTCGTCCATCCGCATCTCGGCATCATCATCATGGTCTGCTGCGCGGTGCTGTTCATCATCGCCTGGCTGAACCAGCGTTTCACCGCAAGGCAGTTTTCCGAAGCCTCCGGTTATCTGAGCCGGGCCAATTTCCACCTCGATTCCATGTCGCGCAATTCGCAGATCATCAATGCGCTCGCCATGATACCCGAGGCGGTGAAGATGTGGGGCCGTGAAACGGCCGGATCGCTGAAGTCGCATGTGGCGGCGCAGGATCGCAACATCATGTTCTCCGGCGTCTCCAAGGCCGCCCGCATGATCACCCAGGTGGCGCTTCTGGGCTGGGGTGCGCATCTGTCGCTTTCCGGCGAACTGACCGGCGGTATGGTGATCGCGGCCTCTATCATTTCCGGCCGTGCGCTGGCGCCCATCGAAGGCGCGATTGAAGGGTGGCACCAGTTCAACAAATCCGCTGCCTCCTATGGCCGCATCAAGCAGCTTCTCATCAGCTCTCCGCTGAATTTCCCGCGCCTGCGCCTGCCCAATCCGGAGGGGCGTCTCGATGTGGAGCGCATTCTCTTCGTACCGCCGCCGCAAAAGAAGGTGATTTTGAACGGCATTTCCTTTTCGCTGAAAAAGGGGGAATCGCTCGCCATCATCGGCAATTCCGGCTCCGGTAAGACGACGCTCGGCAAGATGCTGGTCGGCTCCATCCTGCCCACCTCGGGCAATGTGCGCCTCGATCTCATGGACCTGCGCAACTGGGACCAGCGGCAATTCGGTGAAAGCATCGGTTATCTGCCGCAGGACGTGCAGCTTTTCCCCGGTACCATCAAGGCCAATATCTGCCGCATGCGCGACGACATCGACGATCGGCAGATTTACGAGGCGGCGGTGCTCGCCGATGTGCATGAGCTGATCGCCGGTTTCCCGCAGGGTTATGAAACCGTGGTCGCCGCCGATGGTGCGCCGCTGTCCGGCGGCCAGAAACAGCGCATCGCGCTTGCCCGCGCATTCTTTGGTGATCCCAAATTCGTGGTGCTGGACGAACCCAACTCCAACCTCGATACACAAGGAGAACAGGCGCTGGCCAAGGCGCTGCTGCACGCCAAGAAACAGGGCATCACCACTGTCACCATCACCCAGCGCCCCGCACTTTTGCAATGTGTCGACAAGATCATGGTGCTGAAGGACGGATCGCTTGCCATGTTCGGTGAAAGGATCGAGGTGCTGAAAGCGCTTTCCGGCAATGGCCGTCCGGCCAACCAGTCCCCGCAGATCGAGGGTTGAGGATCGTCATGTTCAAGAAGAAAAACGCCATTGCCGAAATCAAACCACAGGGCCAGCTGGAATGGTACAGCGAGGTGCCGCGCTCCATCCGCCTGCATAGTTCCATCGGCCTTGCCGTGCTGCTCGCCTCATTCGGCGGCTTCGGATATTGGGCCGGCACCGCACCGCTCTCCTCCGCCATCATCGCCCAGGGCAGCTTTGTCGCCACCGGCAACAACAAGATCGTCCAGCATCTGGAAGGCGGCATCATCAAGGAAATGATGGTCAGCGAGGGCGACACGGTCAAGGAAGGCGACGTACTGCTGACGCTAGACAAGACGACGGCGCTGGCCAATGAGCGCATGTTGCAGCTGCGGCGTCTTCGCCTTGAAACCATCGTGACGCGCCTGCGCGCCGAAGCGCAGGGCGAAAAGAGCTTCAAGGTGCCGGAGATCGTCATGAAGGAAGCCGGCGATCCTGACATCAACTCCATTATCCAGAGCCAGAACATCGTGTTCCACAGCAAAATCGTCAAGCTCGACGAGCAGTTGAACCTGATCGAAAAGAACATCCGCTCTCTGGAATTCCGCTATACGGGTTATAACGGGCAAAAACAGTCCTTCGACCGGCAACTCGCCCTTCTGACGCAGGAACGCGATTCCAAGGAAAGGCTCGCCAAGGACGGCGTCATCCGCAAGACCGATATGCTGGCACTGGAACGCGCGATTGCCGACGCCATGGGCGATATCGCCCGTCTGACCGGCGAAATGAACCAGAGTGAGGCGGAAATCGCCAAGTTCAAGCAGGAAGCGGTCATCGCCGTCAACGCCAACAAGCAGGCAGCGCTCGACGCGCTGGAAACGGCTGAATCTGATCTCGACAGTGTCCGGGAACAGGTGCGCGGCGCCGCCGAGGTGCTGGAACGCACCGTCATCCGCTCCCCCGTCAACGGCACGGTGGTGCGGGCCTATTATCACACCCCTGGCGGCGTCATCACCACAGGCAAGCCGATCATGGAAATCCTGCCCGCCCATGTTCCCCTGATCCTCGAAGCACAGGTGCTCAGAACTTCGATCGACCAACTACACGAAGGCCAGACCGCCGCGATCCGTCTGTCAGCACTCAACCGCCGCACCACACCGGTTTTGAACGGCAAGGTGTTTTACGTTTCCGCCGACAGCATCGAGGAAAATGCCGGCCTTCAGGTCAAGGACGTCTATATCGTGCGCGTGCAGGTTTCCGACGACGAGATCGCCAAGGTCCATAATTTCCACCCCGTGCCCGGCATGCCGGCCGACGTTCTGATCCAGACCTCGGAGCGCACGTTCTTCGAATATCTGACCAAGCCGATCTCCGACAGCATGTCCCGCGCCTTCAAGGAAAGATGAAGAAATATCAGTAACCTATACTGTCTTTTCCGCAGCGCTCAGCATATAATATCCGAATATATTTCGCCGGGGCGGGAGAAGCAGCATGGCGGTGATGTCGGATGTGTTGCTGCTGGTCGGCAGGCTGAATTATGTATGGACCAACACCGAAAGCCTGATGATCTATCTGATCGTCCATCTCCTGAAAGTGGAGAAGGAAGCGGCCATCGTCGTGTTTCTGACGCTCAATACCACACGGGCGCGCATGGACCTCATCGAGCGTCTGGCGAAACTCCCCTCAACGCCGACACAGGACCGCAAGACCATTCTCTCCATCATGGCGCGGCTGAAGAAAGAAGCGCGGACGCGCAACAAATACAATCATTGCATCTATTCCTTCGACGAAAAGGGTGAAATCGCCAGCACCCAGCTGATGCGGCTGGTGGAGGACGACAGCAAGGTTCGTTACGGCAAGGTCGAACGCATGGACGAGAAGGAAATCGAGCATCTGGAAAAGTCGATTGCCGATATCGTCGATGTCAGCAAGGACATGTGGAAATTCATCCACGCCAGCCCGCATGTCTCGGCGGATTACCTCTAGGCTCTCGTCTGCAACCGCATACCGATCGCCGGGTGAGTTTCACCATTCTGCGCCGCTTTCACTGGCAGGCACAGTTTGCCCGCAGCGAAATAAAGGAGGAACGAGCCGATCTGGTAGGGGAAGATGATATCGATCTCCACGAAGGAGCGCACCACGAACAGCGCGCAGATCGCAAAGAGAATAACGCCCTGCGGATCGCTCTTGCGCATCAGCACCGAGCGCAGATGTCCGAGCAGCGTGCCGTAAAGCACCATGCCGAGCAGCACCATTCCGACGATGCCGTTCTCTACCACCGTCTCGATATAGGTATTATGGAAATGGAAGCCGGTGCGGCCGGTAATGAAGAAGTCGTTCCAAAGCCGTTCGGCATCGGCAAAACCCGCCACCCAGAACCCCTGATAACCGACACCCAGGATCGGCGTCTGTTTTGCCGCCTCTATGCCCTGCTGCCAGAGATAGGTGCGGCCGGTAAGCGTCGAATCCTTGCCGAAAACACCGAGAATGGCATCGAGCAGGCCAAATTGCAGGGAGGCTACCACAAGCAGCGCACCAAGGCCGCCAAGCACGAAAAATGTCATCTTGCGATTGGCGGGAGACAGCATGCCGATCGGGATGAAGCCGATGATGAGCGCAACCACAGCCGCCGTGGTGATGGTGGATGTGGCCGATTGCGATGCGATGAGGCTATAGGCCGATAAGAGCCCGGTAACACCGGCAATCGGCAGCCAGATGCCTCTCTGTTTCAGGACCAGCACGGAGGCGGCGGCAAAAATGACGCCAAGCGAGGCATAAAAACCGAGCTGGTTCTTCGATGAGAAGGCGCCAACGAAACTATAGGTGCCGTCAAGCGCATCGAAGAGATAGATGCCGAACAGCAGCGAATAGAGCAGAACCACGGCGATGCCGATCAGCGCGCCGCGCGTCAACGTGCGGATCGAGATGACGCGCATGGCGATCAGGGCGCAGACAATATGCGTCATATATTGGATGGAGGCGCGCATGGTTACCGACGCGGCCTCCGACCAGAAGCTGGACAGCACAGTCAGGATGCCGAAGGCGAATATCCACAGATAACGCGGATAATTGCCGAGCACCTGCCGGTAATTGACCACCACCAGCGGCAGCCACATGCCATAATAGGCCAGAACCGAGATTTGCCCGAAACGCGACGAATAGGCGAACACGAAGAATGACAGCGCAATAGCCGCCATTCCGAAGATTTCATTGCGTTCGGGATCGATCAGCGCCGATTTGGCAATCCGCATGCAAACCTCACTGCATCAGGATTTCGGACGAAACCTTGATGACGTCGCCGGGCTGAAGCAGGGTGTTTTCTTCCACCTTCACTTCCTTCGGCTTGCCATTTTCCTCACGCACCACGAGATAGGTGATGGTCGCGGATTTGCCCGACGGATCGAAGCGGATCGCTTCGGCCGATTGCGCCAGCGCCTCCGACATCAATTCGCGGCTGGTGGTCAGCTGCAGATTGAGCTTGTCGAGTTCCGCTTCGGTGTCCTGCAATTCCTTGGAACGCTGCGCCACCCAGTCGTTGCGCAGGTTGATCTCGTCCTGGGTCGCCTTGTTGATGTCCTGCTTGGCGCGCAGAGACTGCGTATCGATATCAAGAAGGGTGGATTCCACCTCCGCCGCGCGCTCTTCCGCCGAGATACGCCGCTGCGACAGCGCAAGCCCCTGTTCATTCAGCCGGTTGACGCGGTCGCGGTCTTCGTTGGCGAGCTGGAGCTGGCGGTTCTGTGTTTCCGATTTTTTATTCAGCGATTCGACTTCACTCTGCAAAAGGGCATGCAGATCCGTCAACGCCTTCAGCTGAAGCGTATAACGCTCGGTGCGGGATTTCATCAGCGCGCTTTCGCTGGCGAGAAGCGTATCGATCTCGCTGATCTTTTCCATTTCAGGCGTCTTGGCGATGGCCTGATCGCCCTTGACCTCGGCAATCAACCGCGCCTGGCGCGCCAGCAGCCTTGCCCGCTGATTGTCGTAGACGGCGGCATCGCCGCGCGCATTGATGAAGTCGCGGGCAAAACGCTGGCCGGCGTCGGAGCGACGCAGGCCGCCGGCAAGGCTGACGGCCTTCAGCACCGTGAGATTGGCGGCATAGGGATATTCGCCCGGCGTCTGCACGTCGCCGCTGAGAAAGATCGGCCGGAACTGGGCGATTTCGACGGAAGCCGAGGGAAGGTTGCGAAGTGCGAATTTGCTCTGAAGCTGGGCGCCGATCGCCTCACCGACTTCCGAAGGCGTTTTCCCCGAAACATCCAGCTGGCCGATAAATGGCAAGGACAGCGCGCCGGATGGGCCGACGGAATAATCGCCATTGATGACGTCCCAGTTGCGGATGCTGCCATCGGCCGGCTGCCATTCGGCAACACGGATGCGCAGCTTGTCGGCGGTGCCGAGCTTATATTGCCCACCCTCTGCCGCCATTGCGGGGAGCGGTGCGGCCAGGGCGACGGAAGCGGCAAGCACGAGGGCGGCAAGCGGACGGCGGGGGGTGGCAAAAAGGCCGTTCATCGGGAGACTCCCTGTTTGCTGATCGCCATGCAGGCGATCAGACGATAGGCAACCGGGCAAGCCCGGCTGCGCAGCGCCGCAAAAGCGGCCGCTATTGTTAGCACCAATGACGCACCCGAAGACCGGACTTGGGATCCCGGTCGGGTGCGTGTCGAAACGAAAATCGATAAAGCCGAACTCAATATTGATTTCAGTAGCTGCCGCGCGACAGGCACACGGCGGGAATGGTCTTGACAATGATGAAGACATCCTGCCGCATCGACCAGTTCTGCACATATTGCGTGTCGAAAGCCACGCGGGTCTTGTAGGATACGTCGTTACGGCCGCTGATCTGCCACAGGCCGGTCAGGCCCGGACGGGTGCTGAGATAATAAGCGGCAGCGCTTTCATAATAGCTCAGCTCCTCGTCAACGACGGGGCGCGGGCCAACCACGCTCATTTCACCACGGATGATGTTGAGGAGCTGCGGCAGTTCATCAAGGCTAAGCTTGCGTAGCACGGCGCCGACGGCGGTGACACGCGGATCGTTCTTGAGCTTGCGGGTCGCGCGCCATTCCTCGGCGGCTTCCGGGTTGGCGGCAAGATATTGCCGCAACATCTCGTCACCGTTCATCGCCATCGTCCTGAATTTCAGGCAATGGAAATAGCGGCCATTATGTCCCACACGCCGGTGACCATAAAAGATCGGACCGGGATCGGAAAATTTCACCAGAGCGGCGATCAGCAGGAAAATCGGGCTGAAGATGAGCAGCGCAAGTGCAGCCGATGCCATATCGAAGCTGCGTTTTGCGATGCCCCCGATAGGGAAACTGACATCGAAATCTTCGGAACTGAGTGTCTGTTCAGCCGATTGGGTCGCGGACTTCATAGAGAGAACTCCATTTATGTTTTGCGATTGGTCGGTGCCCGAAGGCGCGTCTTTCCGTCTAAAGGAGATAACAAGTCTGTGTTCGGAATTTGATGCTAATGGATTTTTTGTAAGGCACATTGCCCATGACCGTCTATGCGATTTCTTGCGGCGGCGGTCGATCAACCTCCGGGCAATATTAAGCGTTGCATAAAAAAGAAACAAATGCGCTTACGGCCATGTGCGTAGAGCATGGGTGGCCTCCTGGCATGTATTGTATTTTCGACCGCCTACAGTCTTTTCTTATATGTTTCTTATGGCTTAATCGGATGACACAGGAACGCCAAGAACAGCCATGCGTGTAACAGACTATTAAATTTTTTTGCGCCGCAGCAAGATTGCGGCAATGCATATAAAATTTGACATATTAGCCAGGATTTTTTTACCCGACACTCGGCCTTCGCCAAGAAAAAGCGATGGAAAAATTGCAAGAGCGGCGCAAAAGCGGCAAAACAATGGCAAAAAACCGCGCTGGAGCCGCAGAATATCTTCAAAATATTCGAGCCCCGGCTAGGATTCGGCTCCGCTTGCGATAAGCAGAGTGCTCTGCAACCCTCACATCAAGCAGAACGCTGTGGAATCAGAAGGTGGGCGGCGTACAGGCGCTGATGACTTCACAGGGCACGGGACCGACGCAGCGGAAGCGATGCGGCCTGCGGCTCTCGAAATAATAGGCATCGCCCGGCCCCAGCACCCGCCGCTCCTCATCAACCGTCACTTCCAGACGCCCGGAGAGGATGATGCCCCCCTCCTCGCCATCATGCACCAACGGCACCTTGCCGGTATCGGCACCCGGCTGGTAACATTCCTTCAGGATTTGCAGGCTGCGGCCGAAGACGTTGTCGCCCACCTGCCGGAAGGAGATCGGCCCCTTGCCGATTTCGACCAACTCATCCGCCCGATAGAAGGCCTTGCGGTTTGTCTCCGGCTCGAAGGCGAAAAATTCGGCGAGGCCGATCGGTATACCGTCCAGAATACGCTTCAGCGCTCCGACGGACGGGTTGGAGGTATTGCTCTCGATCAGCGAAATCGTTGAATTGGTCACACCGGCGCGCCTTGCCAGTTCACGCTGGGAAATGTTGTGACGCAGCCGTAAATGGCGCAAACGCCCGCCTATATCCACCGACATGCTGCCGCCCCCGTTACCGTTGTTCGAAATATCGAAAACACTGCATTTCGCCTACAGCATTTTCAATGACTTGGCCACAGAGAGAAAAGGGCTTGTTCGCTCTGAAAAATAGCTTTCAATCATCGGCAACGAACAGGAGAACCATGATGGACAACCCCAGCCGATCCAATTCCACCTCACTCGACAGCTACTGGATGCCATTTACCGCCAACCGGCAGTTCAAGGCCAATCCCCGCCTGCTGACGAGCGCCGAGGGCATGTATTACACCAGCAATGACGGCCGTCAGGTTCTCGATGGCACGGCTGGCCTGTGGTGCGTCAATCTCGGCCACGGCCGCCAGCAGATTGCCTCCGCCGTCAAGCACCAGCTTTCGACCATGGATTACGCGCCCTCCTTTCAGATGGGCCATCCCGTCGCCTTCGAATTCGCCGAGCGGCTGGCGGAAATCGCCCCCGGCCCTGAAGGTGCAAAGCTTGATCGCGTTTTCTACACCGGCTCCGGCTCGGAATCGGTCGATACGGCCCTTAAGATCGCCATCGCCTATCAGCGCGCCATCGGCCAGGGCACCCGCAGCCGCCTGATCGGCCGTGAGCGCGGTTATCACGGCGTCGGTTTCGGCGGCATCTCCGTCGGCGGCCTCGTCAACAACCGCCGGGTTTTCCCGCAGATACCCGCCGACCATCTGCGTCATACCCATGATCCTGCAAGGAACAGCTTCGTGAAGGGCCAGCCCGAGCACGGCGCAGAACTTGCCGACGATCTGGAGCGGCTGGTCGCCCTGCATGGCGCGGAAACCATCGCTGCCTGCATCGTCGAGCCGGTGGCCGGCTCCACCGGCGTGCTGGTGCCGCCGAAGGGTTACCTGGAGCGCTTGCGTGCCATCTGCGACAAGCACGGCATTCTGCTGATCTTTGATGAAGTCATCACCGGTTTCGGTCGCATGGGCTCATCCTTCGCAAGCAACTATTTCGGTGTTACGCCTGATATCGTCACCACCGCCAAGGGGCTGACCAATGGCGCGATCCCCATGGGCGCGGTCTTCACCAGCCGCAAGGTGCATGATGCGCTGATGCATGGCCCGGAAAGCCAGATCGAGCTGTTCCACGGCTATACCTATTCCGGCCATCCCGTCGCCTGCGCCGCCGGCATTGCCGCGCTCGATATCTATCGCGATGAAGACCTTTTCACCCGCGCATCCGAATTGCAGGATGTCTGGCACGACGCCATCCATTCGCTGAAGGGCCTGCCGAACGTTATCGACATCCGCACCATCGGCCTCATCGCCGGCATCGAGCTGCAATCGCGCGACGGCGCCATCGGCGCGCGCGCCTATGATATCTTTGTGGATTGCTTCGAGCGCGGCCTGCTTGTCCGCGTCACCGGCGACATCATCGCCCTCTCGCCGCCGCTGATCGCCGAAAAATCCCATTTCGACGACATCGTCTCGATCCTCGGTGACGCGCTGAAACGCGCAAATTAAAAGTATAAATTTCTAATATAGGAAAGGCTGCAATACAAATTGCAGCCTTTTTTCGCTTTTATCAAAATCAGCCCGCAAATAGATCATTTATTAAGCATGTTCTATTATTTTTCCGCAGTATAACCAACAGCGCGGGAACGTCTCCATGGCGTCGATTCAGAAAAAGATAATATTGGCAAGCATTGCGATCTTTTCCATCACCGGCGCCGCCACGGGCGTTGGCATGTGGGCAACGGAAACGCTAAACCGTAACAGTGAATATGTCGCACTTTCGGCCGAAGTGCTGCGCAACCACATGCAAGCGGACATGATGCATGATGCATTGCGCTCCGACGTACTTGCCGCCATTCTTTCCACCAATGCCAGCATGGGCCTCGACCTTAAGGCGGTTGAGGCTGACCTTGGCGAACATGAAGCCAGCTTCCGCGAAATGATCGAGGCCAACAGGTCCCTGTCAGCAGGCACAAACGTCAAGGCCGTGATTGATGGCGTCGAAAAACCACTGCTCGCTTATATGGAAGCGGCCAATGCGGTTGTCGGCCTTGCGGGTTCCCGCCCGGAAGAGGCGATCAAGCTGATGCCCGAGTTCATGCGGCAATTCTCGGCGCTGGAAAAAGCGATGGAAGTGGCCGGCGACCAGATCGAGGCCCTGTCCGATGCCGCCTCGGCCGAAAGCGAAAAGACCAAGGCGACGATCAACCTTGCCTTGAAGGTCCTGCTGGTTCTGGCGGCAATCTTCTCCGTCGGGCTTTTCCTTCTCACCCGCAGATCGGTTATCCAACCCATCCTGCAATTGTCAAAGAACATGGAAACATTGGCGGGCGGCGATACGTCTCAGCCACCCTCCGGCATCGATCGCAAGGATGAGATTGGCTCCATGTCCGGCGCGGTCGAAATATTCCGACAGGCGGCAATCGCCAATCAAGTACTTGAAGAACAGGCGGCGGCAGCCCGCCGGCAGGCGCAAGCCGATCAGGAAGCAGCACGCCAGCAGGCCGAGGAGGACGCTTCCGAACGATTGCGCATTGCCACATCAGGCCTCGCTAGCGGTCTGAAGCGGCTGGCTTCGGGCGATCTGGCCTTCCAGCTCGATCAGGCCTTCGCCCCGCAATTCGAAACCCTGCGGCATGATTTCAACAGTTCTGTCCGGCAGCTGGCCGAAACATTGTTTGCGATTTCCGATGGCATCGGCACGATCGACGGCAGCAGCCGCGAGATTGCCGCCGGCGCCTCTGACCTTTCCCGCCGCACGGAAAATCAGGCAGCCTCCCTCGAACAGACCGCCGCAGCGCTCGAGGAAATCACGGCCAATGTTTCAAACGCCAACAAACGCACTTCAGAAGCGCGGCTTGCCGCCACCGACGCCAACCATAGCGCCCTGAAATCGGTCGAGGTGGTCAGCCACGCCGAAGAGGCGATGCGCCGCATCGAGACATCATCGCGACAGATTACCGGCATCATCGGCGTCATCGACGAAATCGCCTTCCAGACCAATCTTCTGGCGCTGAATGCCGGGGTGGAGGCCGCCCGCGCCGGCGAGGCTGGTAAAGGTTTTGCCGTGGTGGCGCAGGAAGTGCGTGATCTTGCCCAGCGTTCCGCAAAGGCCGCAAGCGAAATCCGTGACCATATCCGCCAATCATCGGCAGAAGTGGAAAGCGGCGTGAAGCTGGTTCTCGATACCGGTACGGCGCTGAAGGATATCGGCGAACGCATCGCCGGCATCGACCAGCACATGACGGCGATTGCGACATCAGCCGCCGAACAATCGACGGGACTCGCCGAAATCAACGCGGCCGTGAACTCCATGGATCACGCCACCCAGCAGAATGCGGCCATGGTGGAGCAATCCACCGCAGCTTCGGCCACGCTTGCCGCGGAAACGGCAAAGCTGCGCGCGCTGGTTTCACGTTTCCGTCTGGATATGGAAGATGTTGGTGGCCATGACATTATCCGTCACGTGGCCTGAGGCGGAAGCATTGCGTTGCCATCCGTCCATCGTTTCCAGCCGCTGATTTCAGCGGCTGGAAATTCTTGTCTATCAGTAAGTCTGAACCGGCTGCGACAGGCCGTCGCCAACAACGCCATTGCCATATTGGGCAACGGGCACGCCTTCCTGGCCGATCGGCACGCCCTGCTGCGCCGGGCCAAGCGCCGTCACCACGATCGGCGTACCATCCGGCACGCGATTATAGAGATCGACGATATCCTGGTTGATGAGGCGCACGCAGCCTGATGATACCGACTTGCCGATGGTCCACCATTCGGGCGAACCGTGCAGGCGGTAGATCGTGTCCTTGCCGTCCTTGAAGATATAGAGCGCACGCGCGCCGAGCGGGTTCTTGAGGCCCGGCTCCATGCCGCCATTGCGGCTGCTATAGGGCTCCAGCTCCGGCTGACGGGCAATCATTTCATCGGGCGGTGTCCAGCGCGGCCATTGGCGCTTGTACTGGATGACGCCGCGGCCGGCCCATTCGAAACCGGCGCGGCCGAGGCCGACGCCATAACGCATGGCCTGACCGTTCTCATAGGTGAGGTAAAGGAAATGGTTGGCCGTATCGACGACGATGACGCCGGGACGCTCGCCCGTGGGATTGGCCACCATCTGCCGCAGGAACTGGCGCGGAATCCGCTTATAGGGAATTTCCGGCAGCGGAAACTGTTCGTCCGGCTTGGGGCCGTACATCAGCGCATACATCGGATCTTCTGCGGGGGCGGCCGGCCGTGCGGCTTCACGCGCCGTGGTGTTGCAGCCGGCAAGGCCGGCAAGCGCCAATCCACCTGCTCCAAGCAGGAAACCCCGCCGGGTCGTTGTCGTCTCGTTCAATTGAAAAACCTCATTTACGTCATCTCACACTGGCAAAGGGGTCTGCCAGCGCCGCATCGGGGCGGCTGATAGGGTACTTCGTGCCGGAAACCTGCGATGCCATGGACTTGGCGCCGCTGGACTTCAGAATGGCACGGAAGCTCGGATGCATGCCGCCGTCTACATACGCGCTGAGAGGTACGGAAGTTCCCTCGTTCATCGCGGCGGCAATTTTTTGTTGTTCCTCGGCCAGTTTCGACGCCACCGCCGGGTCCGGCTGATTGGTGGCTGGCGGGCAGGCCGCCAGAGGATCAGCAGGCTCGCCTTCGGCGAATTCGCTGTTGAAGACATATCGCCGGCCGCAAACGGAGACCTTGGGCTGGCGTCGCGTCACCTCGAAATAGTCGTAGCCTTCCTTGAGCGTACGCCAGAAGGGCATGTTGGGATCGTCGCGATGCGCCACCATGTTTCGTGCGCTCATGCGGAAGGGATAGGCCTGTACCTGAAAACGATCCTGCCCGCCCTGCAGCGCACGCGCCACGACGGCGTAAATCTCGCCCACCTGTTGATCGGTCATGGCGTAACAGCCGGACGACGAACAGGCGCCATGCACCATCAGCGCTTCGCCGGTGTAGCCAAGCGCCGATTCCAGCCGGTTGGGATAACCGAGATTGAAGGAGACGTAATATTGCGAATTCGGATTCAGCATGCCGGCCGAGACGTGATAAAAACCTTCCGGCGCCTGCCGGTCACCGGTCTTCATCTTCGGCCCGAGCTTTCCGGACCAGCGGCACATGGGATAGGTCTTCAGCAGCGAATAGCTTCCGGTCTTGTCGACCTTCCAGACCTCAAGTTCGCTTTCCTGCTTGAAAATACGAACGAGGACCGGGCTTTCCGGCCGCATGCTCTTGGCAGACATCTGCGCCATCATCTTGGACGACAGCTTCGGCGGGTCCTTCTTGACGCTATCGAGACCCATGGAGGTGCACGCAGCAAGACCGCCGCCGATCGCGACGACCGCAGCTACTCTTACCCCCGCCATCACCTTCAGCCGTAACCCCGCAACCGCGAAATCCAGCAATGCCTTCATGTCCATGGATCGTTCTGCCCGCCTGATTTGCCCGCCTTTCCGGCAGACGCTTAACTAGCGAAGGTGGCCATAACGCGGCAACCTCGCACATGGACAAAGTCTCGTGAACAGACGTTACCCTTTCGTTAATCATAGGGACACAAGCCCGTGAGGAGCGGGGTAGACGGATGCACTTATCGAAGCAGCCCCTGCCCGCCATCGATCCATACCGGCGTGCCGGTAATATGGCGTGACGCGTCCGAAGCCAGAAAACCGATCAGCGCGGCGACATCGTCGCTCGACCCCGCCACGCCGCCGGTCACGGGAATATCGCCAGCCGGAAAACGAACCGGCACCTCGGTCTTTTCGCGTCCGCGTATATCGGTGTTTTCGTCAATTGCCGTTTCAATCTCGCCCGGACAAACGGCATTCACGCGGATGCGGTGACGCCCAAGCTCCAGCGCCAGTTGCTGGGCCATGGCAAGCTGCCCCGCCTTGGTCACGGAGTAGGCGGTAGCACCGGGGGAGGTAAAGGTGCGGGTGCCGTTGATCGAGGAGACGATCACGATGGAGCCGCCACCGGCCGCCTTCAGATGCGGTACGCTGGCATGCACGGTGAGATAGGTGCCGCGCAGGTTGATGCGGATCGTATCGTCCCACTCGGAAGGCTTCAACTCATCGATGGGCGCCCAGACACCGTTGACGCCAGCGTTCGCCACCACGACATCGAGGCGACCGAAATCCTCCACGAGCGCTGCGACCGCGTGTCGCATGGCCGCCTCGTCCGAAACATCGGCGAGAAGAACTTTGGAAGAGCCGGATGCGGTCTTTATCTCCTCGGCCACGGCCTGCAGTTCGGATTCGGTGCGGCCGAGCAAGCCAACCGAAAAACCTGCCGCAGCCAGATGAAGGGCGGCGGCACGTCCGATGCCGGAACCTGCGCCGGTGACGAGAGCAACTTTGCGATGAGCCAATGTCACACCCCGCCTTTTCTCGAGGCTATCGAGGTGACCGTGGCCGAAACCGGATCGCTGGCTGGAAAGCTGTCTTCCAGTCCCTCGTCCAATTCCTCTTCCAGAATATCGCGATCCTTCGCGGTGCGGGCGCTTGCCTGACCATGCGGAACATCACCCTGCGCCGTTCCAAGCGCGGAAAACTGCGACGACGCATCAGCGCCGTGGCGGGTGCCGAAAGCTGTCAGCTGAACCATCACCGCACTGGCGCGCTTGATGGCCTCTGCATCATCTATCCCTTCCAGTCCGTCGGCGAGGCGGACGGAGACCTGGTCGCCGTCGCTGCCGACGAACTCGACGGATATGACGCCGTTATTGCGTTTTACATAGGTCGTGGAAAGTTGCATGACATGCCCTCCGATTTGAAAAGTATCGGCTTATCCAGCCGATGCGGTAACACTGAAACCTGAATTCACAACGACGGCAGAGCGGAAGGGGTTCCAGATGAATCAGGCCTTTAGCCCGGAAATGCAGGCGAATTTCTTCAAGCGTGACGCGCTGGATGTGGCCCGCGCGCTCATCGGTGCGGAATTTCGCGTCGGCAATGCCGGTGGCATCATCGTGGAAACCGAAGCCTACCATCCGGACGACCCGGCATCCCACGCCTTCAACGGGCAGACCCCACGCAACAGGGCGATGTTCGGCCCGGCCGGCCATCTTTATGTCTACCGGTCCTATGGTATTCACTGGTGCGCAAATTTCGTGTGTGCGCCCGGCTCTGCCGTGCTTCTGCGGGCGATCGAACCGCTGACCGGCCTGGACATGATGAAACTGCGGCGGGGAACGGACAAGCCAAAACTTCTGTGTTCCGGCCCCGGCAGGCTTTGTCAGGCCATGGCCATTACCGGCGACATGGACGGCATGCCGCTCGACGCCCCTCCGTTTTTTCTGCGTTTGCCGAAGGAAGCCGCAGCGGTTACCAGCGGCAGGCGCATCGGCATCAGCCGCGCGGTGGATTATCCGTGGCGCTTCGGGCTTGCAGGCTCGTCCTTCATCAGCAAGAAGTTCGAAAATCCGGGAACGCAGGAAGTTTAAAGCACTTTCGGCGGCTGATCGTTTTCGTCGGGATTGGGGGTCGGAATTTCATCCGGCAGCCTGTCGGGTTCCGGCTCTTCCACCGGCGGAATATCCGGCTGCGGCGGCACCGGCATTGGTGGTTCGGGATAGGGTTCGACGGGAACGGTCGACATCGCGGCCTCCTGATATAAATGCGCGACCCAAACCGGATTACGCTTTCATCTATCGGGACAACGCGCCTGCGCCGTCGCCATTCAGGCGGCGCAACGCACAAATTCGCCCATCGGTCATATGCCGATCAGGTCCCTCCGGTCCGGTTGCGCCGCCCCGTGGTTGTACAGGGAAAACGCCGGGACCGGCCGTCCGTTCCTTTTTTTTGAAGAAGCTTTTTTTACGGCTCAGGCAAAACCGAGCGCGCTACGGGAAATATCGCGGTTTTCGCAATAATCGCGGGAGTGGGCCTCATGGCCATGCTCACGGGCGGTCGAACGGGTCAGTTCCGGGCTTGGAACATTGAGCAGCGCGTCCGCGTAGGTGCCGGTCGCTTCCACATCATCAATCACAGGCTGCTGTTGCGGTTTTAAAAATTCAAACATCCGTCGTCCTCCTTCGACACGTCCCCTCAACGCGCCGGCCCAAGTCCTGTTCCATAACGAACACGACTGCTTCGATTATACATGAGATGTCGCCGCCGTATAGATGACGAAAGGCGAACGCTATCAACTGACGTTCACAAAATGGAGTGGAATCAGTGAGCTATGCCGACAAGCTCAGGCAGGCCCAACCGACTCCCGCAGGATCAGTTCCACCGGCCACAATTCCTGCACTTCGCGCACCGCCCTGCCGCCGATGATCTGCAAAAGCAGGTCCGTCACCCGCATGCCGGCCATGCGCATGGGGGAGCGGGTGGTGGAAAGCGGCGGCATCATGCTTCCCGGGGTGAGATAGGGAAACACGTCATCATGGGCGATGACGGAGACGTCCTTGCCGATCGTCAGACCCAACTGGGTCGCCGCGCGATACACACCTTGCGCCGTCATCATCGCACCCGCAACGAAGGCCGTCGGACGCGGTGTCTGCTCCAGAAGCGAGCGGGCGAAGCGAAAAGCTGTCTCCTCGCTGAAATGCTCGCTAATCATGAAACGCGGATCCGGCGTGATGCCATGGGTCGCCAGCGCATCGCGAAAACCCTGTTCCCGATCCTGCACGAAGGTACGGCCGACCGGACCGTTGATGAGAGCAATCCGCCTGTGTCCACGCTCCAGAAAATGGATCGTCGGACGATAGGTCACGTCATGATTGTCGATATCGAGCCAGGCATGTTCGAAGGGTGTCTTCGAGCGGCCATGCACGATGAACGGCACACCCAGCCGGTTGAGCAGCGCAATGCGCTCATCCTCCGGGCGCGGTGAATGCACGATGATACCATCCACCCGTCCGCTCGACGCAAGCCTGCTGAAAATCGCCAGTTCCTCGTCAAGGTCATTGTCGACAGTCACGCTGACGAGGATGTCGGTCTCTTCCCCTTCCAGCCGGGTCGCCATTCCACCCATGAATTCCGAGAAGAAATGCCCGCCGCCTGAACGACCCATGACGACACCGATGGCACCCGCCCTGCCGGTTGCCAGCCTGACCGCGTTGGCATTGGGCCGGTAGCCGTATTTCAGCGCAGCCTCCATCACCCGCTGCCGCGTTTCCTCGCGCACCTCGGGATAGCCGCCAAGCGCCCGGCTGACGGTGGTGGGCGACAGCCCGACCTTCTCTGCGAATTCCTTGAGCTTCATATTTTTTGCCAATTTGCCCCTGCATGCGTTGCCGCTGCGGATTTTTCAAGCCGACAAAAATTGAAAACGATTTCAATTTTCTTTCAACTGAAACCTTACAGTTGGATTTCCTGAAAGGCAAAGCCGAAAAATTCCAGACGAAAACGCCCAATTCTCGCTCAATTAGAAAGAGTATTGACAGATTGTCTAGCTTTTGCGAGCTTTCCGTCAGTCAAAAGCGCTTTCAATTTTGAGGATAATCGGGAGCGTCAACGGAGGAGTTTGACAATGAATATTTCCATGAAGACTTTGTTCCTGTGCGGAGTGGTGTTTTCTGCCGCTGCTTCCGCGCAGGCAGCTGAACTTTCCATCGCCGCCAATTCGACCGGCAAGAACGTCGCGTTCTTCCGCGAACGCATCGCCGCCTTCGAGAAAGAAACCGGCCACAAGGTCAATCTCGTCACCATGCCGTCATCATCAAGCGAGCAGTTCAGCCAGTACCGGCTTTGGCTTGCCGCCGGCAACAAGGATGTCGACGTCTACCAGACGGACGTGATCTGGGCGCCGCAGCTGGCCGAGCAATTCGTGGATCTGACCGCAGCGACCAAGGATGTCATCGGCGATCATTTCCCCTCCATCGTCGCCTCGCAGACGGTTGACGGCAAGCTCGTCGCCATGCCGATGTTCACCGACGCGCCGGCGCTGTTTTACCGCAAGGACCTTCTGGAAAAATACGGCAAGCAGCCGCCGAAAACCTGGAAGGAACTGAGCGAGACCGCCAAGGAAATTCAGGACAAGGAACGCGAGGGCGGACAGAAGGACCTCTGGGGCTTCGTTTTCCAGGGCAGCGCCTATGAAGGCCTGACCTGCAACGCGCTGGAATGGATCGCCTCCGCCGGCGGTGGCCATATCGTCGAAAGCAACGGCGATATCTCGATCAACAACGAGAAGGCTGCAGCCGCTATCGAAACAGCCAAGGGCTGGGTCGGCACCATCGCGCCGCAGGGCGTGCTTGCTTATAAGGAAGAGGAAGCGCGCGGCGTCTGGCAGACCGGCAATTCCGTCTTCATGCGCAACTGGCCCTATGCCTATGCGCTCGGTAACGGCGCCGACAGCGCCATTAAAGACAAGTTCGGCGTCACCCCGCTTCCGGCCGGTGCAGAAGGTGAAGCCCCCGCCTCGACACTCGGCGGCTGGAACCTCGCCGTTTCGAAATATTCCGACGATCAGGAAGCGGCCATCCAGCTCGTGAAATTCCTGGCATCGAAGGACACCCAGAAGCTGCGCGCGATCCAGCTTTCCAACATGCCGACGATCGCCTCGCTTTACGACGACAAGGATGTCGCGGCCGCCCAGCCCTTCATGCCGACATGGAAGCCGATCTTCCAGACCGCCGTTCCGCGTCCATCCGCCTCGGCCAAGGTAAAATACAACGAGGTTTCGGCCAAGTTCTGGGGCGCCGTGCACAACACGCTCTCCGGTAACGGTACGGCGGCGGAAAATCTCGAACTTCTCGAGGTTGAACTGACCGATCTCAAAGGCAACGGCTGGTAATCCGGCCCGCGCGGGAGGCGGTCTCGTCTGATCGTTTTCCGCGCCCCAACCGCGAGATATCCCCATGAACGACATCGCCCTTCAAAGGCCGGTCGCGGCATCCAGCACCGGCTCCGACCTGCAGTCGGAACGACTGAAATCCGCCTGGCTGTTTCTTGCCCCCACATTTCTGGTGCTGGGACTCGTGGCCGGCTGGCCGCTCGTGCGCACCGTCTGGTTCAGCCTCACCGACGCCTCGCTCACCAATCTCGAAGGTGCGCAGTTCGTCGGCCTCAAGAATTACCTGACATGGATCACGCTCAGCAGCGGCCGCACCATCTATCGCGGCCTGCTAGCCGATCCCGCATGGTGGGGCGCAGTTCTCAACACGCTGAAATTCACCGTGGTTTCGGTCAGTCTCGAGACAGTGCTCGGCCTCATCGTCGCGCTGGTGCTGAATGCCGAATTCAAGGGACGCGGCCTCGTGCGCGCCGCCATTCTCGTGCCCTGGGCCATTCCGACCATCGTCTCGGCGCAGATGTGGGCATGGATGCTGAACGACCAGTTCGGCATATTGAACGACCTGTTCCTCAATCTCGGGCTGATCTCCAGCAAGATCGCCTGGACCGCCAATCCGGAAACCGCGATGGTCGCCGTCTTGATCGTCGACATCTGGAAGACAACGCCTTTCATGGCGCTGCTCATTCTCGCCGGCCTGCAAATGGTGCCGAAGGATATGTATGAGGCAGCCAAGGTGGATGGCATTCATCCGGTCAAGGTGTTCTTCCGCGTCACCCTGCCGATGATCCGACCCGCCCTCATGGTCGCCGTCATCTTCCGCATGCTGGATGCGATGCGCGTCTTCGACCTCATCTATATCCTGACACCGAATAATGCCCAGACCCGCACCATGTCGGTGCTGGCTCGTGAGAACCTGTTCGATTTCGACAAGTTCTCCTACGGTGCTGCCGCCTCCACCATGCTGTTCCTCATCATCGCCTCGATCACCGTGATTTACATGTGGCTCGGGCGCGTCAACACCGATGGAGCCGCGCGATGACCCTGCCCAGCATCCTGAAAACCACCGCCTTTTATGCGCTGGTCGCCATCATCATGGTGATTTCGGTATTCCCGTTTTATTATGCGATCCTGACGAGCCTGAAATCCGGCTCGGCGCTGTTCCAGGTCAACTACTGGCCGCGTGACTTCTCGCTGACCAATTACAGCTTCGTCATCGGCAACGGCACGTTCCTGCGCAATCTCGGCAATTCGCTGTTCGTTGCATCTTCCGTCGTCATATTGTCGCTGTTCCTTGCGGTAACGGCGTCCTATGCACTGGCCCGTGTCCGCTTTCGTGGCCGCTCGCTGCTGCTGCTCACCATCCTGTCGGTTTCGATGTTCCCGCAGATCGCCGTACTCGCCGGCCTGTTTGAACTGATCCGCTGGGCGGGCATCTTCAACACGCCGCTGGCGCTGATCTTTTCCTACATGATCTTCACCCTGCCCTTCACGGTCTGGGTGCTGACAACCTTCATGCGTGACCTGCCGATCGAGATCGAGGAAGCAGCGATTGTCGATGGCGCGACGCCATGGGTCATCATCACCCAGGTGTTCATGCCGCTGATGTGGCCCGCACTCGTCACGACAGGGCTTCTCGCCTTCATCGCAGCGTGGAACGAATTCCTTTTCGCGCTCACCTTCACCTCATCGAACGAGCAGCGCACGGTGCCCGTCGCCATCGCGCTCCTGTCGGGCGGCTCGCAGTTCGAAATCCCCTGGGGAACGATCATGGCCGCGTCGGTCATCGTCACCGCCCCGCTCGTCGTCCTCGTTCTGATCTTCCAGCGACGCATCATCTCCGGCCTCACCGCCGGCGGCGTCAAAGGCTAGGAGAAACCAAATGACCACCATTCAACTGCGCGATCTTCGCAAATCCTTCGGAGCCTTCGATGTCATCAAGGGCATCGACATGGATATCCGCTCCGGCGAGTTCATGGTTTTCGTCGGCCCCTCCGGCTGCGGCAAGTCCACGCTTCTGCGCCTCATCTGTGGGCTGGAGGAAATTTCCAGTGGTACGCTCTCCTTCGATAGCGAAACGGTGAACCGCCTGCCGCCCGCCAAGCGTGGCGTCGCCATGGTCTTCCAGTCCTATGCGCTTTATCCGCATATGACCGTGTTCGAAAACATGGCCTTTGGCATGAAACTCTCGGGCGCGGACAAGGAACAGCGCAAGAAGCGCGTGGAGGCAGCAGCCGAGATGCTGCAGCTCACACCCTATCTGGAGCGCCTGCCGAAGCAGCTTTCCGGCGGCCAGCGCCAGCGTGTCGCCATCGGCCGCGCCATCGTGCGCGATCCCAAGGTATTCCTGTTCGACGAGCCGCTTTCCAACCTCGATGCGGCATTGCGCGTTGCCACCCGTCTGGAAATCGCCAGGCTGCACCGCTCGATGCATGACACGACGATGATTTACGTCACCCACGACCAGGTGGAGGCGATGACGCTCGCCGACCGCATATGCGTGTTGCGCGACGGTCGGGTCGAGCAGATCGGCACACCGCTGGAGCTTTACGAAAGCCCTGTCAACACCTTCGTCGCCGGCTTCATCGGCTCGCCGAAGATGAACTTCCTGTCCGGCAAATATGCCGAATCCGAAGGCGCAAAAACCATCGGCATCCGACCCGAACACATCACCATCGCCACCGATGGCAGCGGCTGGAGCGGCGAAATCGTGCATTCGGAAATGCTGGGATCGGACAGCTATATCTATGTCGAGATCGGCGCGGGTGAACCCGTCGTCGTTCGCGAAGAGGGCGTCACCAACCGCACGGCTGGCGAACGTATCGCCATCGTGCCGGATGCGGCGCAGATCCACCGTTTCGACGCCGAAGGCCGGGCGCTTGCCCGCAACCCCGCCCGTGGTGCCGCCTGAAATTTCCACTTTCGCCGGGATCACCCAAGGTCCCGGCTTTCACCGAGGAGCATGAAAATGACCATCAACACCGTTGTATGGGGCGAAAATATCCACGAACACATCAATGAGACGGTGCGTTCGATCTATCCAAACGGCATGCACAATACCATTGCCGACGCGCTGAACCAGAACCCCGAGATCAACGCCACCACCGCCACGTTGCAGGAGCCGGAACACGGGCTTTCGCAGGAGCGCCTCGACAAGACCGATGTTCTGGTCTGGTGGGGCCACAAGGATCATGGCGCGGTGCAGGATGAAATCGTCGAGCGTGTCGCCAAGCGCGTCTGGGAAGGCATGGGCCTGATCGTCCTGCATTCCGGCCATTTCTCCAAGCCGTTCAAGCGCCTGATGGGCACGCCCTGCGCGCTGAAATGGCGTGAGGCGGGTGAACGCGAGCGCCTGTGGACCATCAATCCGCGCCACCCGATTGCAGCCGGCCTGCCCGAGCATTTCGAGCTGGAAAACGAGGAAATGTATGGCGAACAGTTCTCCGTGCCGGAGCCTCTGGAAACGGTGTTCATCTCCTGGTTCCAGGGCGGTGAAGTCTTCCGTTCCGGCCTCACCTGGCGTCGTGGCGCAGGCAACATCTTCTACTTCCGCCCCGGCCACGAGACCTACCCTACCTATCACGATGCCAATGTCCAGAAGGTCATCAGCAATTCGGTGAAATGGGCCTATAATCCCGTTGGCGCACTGAAAAGCATTCACGACGCCCCCAATGTTCCCGTCGACAAGGCTCTGGAGCCGATCGAGGAACGCGGCCCCAAGCTGCACAAGGCAGGCGAAGCAGGTTACAGGTAAACAGCCATGAGACTTCTCATTCTCGGAACCGGCGGCATGGCCAACAACCATGCCACCTATTTTTCGCAAATCCCCGGCGTCGAACTCGTCGCAGCGGTGGATGTGGACGATGTCGTGGTGCGCGGCTTTGCGCTCCGCCACAACATCCCGCTCTCCTTCACTTCGCTGGATGACGCCATTGCCTGGGGTGAATTCGATGCGGCAGCCAATGTCACGCCGGATGCCATCCACCATCCCACCAGCCTGAAGCTGCTGGCGGCCGGCAAGCATGTCTTCTGCGAAAAGCCGCTGGCGGAAAACTACGCCAAGGCCGCTGAAATGGCCGATACCGCTGAAAAGGCCGGCCTCGTCGCCATGGTCAACCTCACCTATCGCAACGTCGCCCCCTTGCAGGCGGCGCGCGAGATGGTACTGGCCGGCAAGATCGGCAAGGTGCGGCATCTGGAAGCCTCCTATCTCCAGAGTTGGCTCGTTTCCAAGGCCTGGGGCGACTGGATGACGGAGAGCAAGTGGCTGTGGCGGCTTTCCACCAAGCATGGCTCGAACGGCGTGCTGGGCGATGTCGGCATCCACATTCTCGACTTCGCGTCCTATGGTGCGGGCAGCGATGTGGAGCGCATCTTCACGCGGCTGAAAACCTTCGACAAATATGAAGGCAACAAGATTGGCGTCTACGACCTCGACGCCAATGACAGCTTCACCATGACCGCCGAGCTTGAAAACGGCGCCATGGGCGTCATCCATGCCAGCCGCTGGGCGACGGGTCACCTCAACGAACTTCGTCTGCGCATCCATGGCGACAAGGGCGCATTGGAAGTGATCCACACCCCGGATTATTCCAGCCTGCGCGCCTGCATCGGCGAGGATGTGGAAAAGGCGATCTGGAAGACCATCGATGTCGACCCGGTGCCGACGAATTACGAAAAATTCGCCAAGGCCGTCATGGAAGGCGGCCCCGCCGACCCGGATTTCCGCCACGCGGCCAATCTGCAGAAGGTGCTCGATCTGTCGATCATCGCGGATCGGGAGAGGCGCGAGCTGGCCGTTTCGGCTTGATGCGAAAGAACAATATGCGGCACGACGTTGCCGCGTATTTCTTCTCCCCAAGGGGGAGAAGGTGGCCCGAAGGGTCGGATGAGGGGGCAAGCTCTCCGAATATCGCTGACGTTACCCCCTCATCCCGCTGCCGCGACCTTCTCCCCGGCGGGGAGAAGAAGCAAGTGGCACCCGCTCCCTCAATCCGCTATGCGCTTTCTTAAAGACGCGGACTACGGCGTGGAATTTCACTCCCGCACAATCTACACGCCGCGCTTATTCCCCCACAACAGCACATGCAGCTGCGGCAGCACGCGGGCGGAAAACCAGTGGTCTTCGCTGACCTTGTCCACCAGCCACAACATCCGGTCCATCACCCCATCGATATCAACACGCGCATCGTCATCATCCGGTGGCGGCGGAGTGTGGTTTCCCGGCTGGAGATAAACCGGCAGATGCGGGAAACGCGCCGATGCCGCCTTGGCATAGGCATAATCCGCATCGTCAAACACCACGATCTTCAGCGCCACCTGCGGTCCATCGCCGGCGCCGGCAAGACAGTCTTCGAAAGCCCGCCAGTCCGTTTCCATGCCGCTCGATGGCGGCTTGGGGCTCAGAACCAGATGGTCGAGATCGGCAAACCAGTCTTTGGCGATGCTGCCCTGCGTTTCCAGCGCGAAACGATACCCCTCGCCCTGCCCTTTTGCGATCAGCGACCCCAGCGGCTGGATGGCGGGATTACCGCCTGACAGTGACACCGTCAGCGGCACGCCGCCGGAAAGCCGCCGTACCTCCTGCCAGATCGCTTCGACCGACAGCGGTTTCCATGTGTCGCGATAGGCGCTGTCGACCGCATGCAGCGTATCGCACCAGGAACAGCGGTAATCGCAGCCACCGGTACGCACGAAGACGGTCGGCAGACCGATCAGCACGCCTTCGCCCTGAATGGTCGGACCGAAGATTTCGCTGATGCGGATCGTGGTTTCCTTCGCTGCAATCTTTTGTGCAGCCGCCGTCATGGCCGGTATTCCGCCCAGGTCTTGGCGGTTTCGCTGACCCGCACGGCGCTGGTTTCCGGCAGGCGATCCTTGCACCAGTCGTAGAAATGCTTCGCCAGGCATTCCGCCGTCACCCGATCATGGCCGATAACGTCGTTCAGGTGGCGATGGTCGAAATGATCGTCGATATAGTGCTTCAGCGGCGCAAGCTCGTGATAGTCACGCACGAAACCGTGCTCGTTCAGGGCTTCGCCCGATAGCTCGACCTCAACGATATAATTATGGCCGTGCAGACGGTTGCACTGGTGATCCGACGGCAGGCTTTTCAGCTGATGCGAGGCGGAGAAGTGAAATTCCTTGGTAATGCGGAACATCAGCGCACCTCCTGTGCCGCAAAGGCATGGGTGGCCGCTACCCAGAAGTCCGGATCCTCATAATCAGTCGGATCGGTAACACCGGCCAGATGAAAGGCCTCGCGTCGTTCGACACAGGTGCCGCAACGACCGCAATGGGTGAGACCACCCTTGTAACAGGACCATGTTTCGCCAAACGGCGTGCCGTATTTCACCGCATCGGTAACAATTGCCGCCTTGGAAACCGTGACATAGGGCGCAAACAGGGTGACATCGGCATAACCTTCCAGCGCATGCGCCTGCATGGCATTGAAGCTGTCGATGAAGCCCGGCCGGCAATCAGGATAGATGAAATGATCGCCGCCATGCACGGCAATCGCAACGGCATCCGCCTGCTGCGCGGCAGCAAGGCCGAAGGCGATGGTGAGCATGATGGCATTGCGGTTCGGCACCACGGTGGAGCGCATGGTCTCTTCCGCATAATGCCCATCCGGCACCGCAATGTCGTCCGTCAACGCCGAACCGGTGAGATGCGCGCCGATGGTTCTGATGTCGATGACATGATGCGGCACGCCGAGCCGTTTGGCACAATCGGCGGCGAAATCCAGCTCCTTCCTGTGGCGCTGTCCATAGTCGAAGGAGACGAGAGCGAGAAGTTCGTGTTCCGCCGCGATTTTATGCGCAAGCGAAACGGAGTCCAATCCGCCGGAGCAGATGACGATGGTTTTCATAATTTTGGATCCCTTGTTTTGACCGGGTGGGCTGCGACCGGATACGGCGCGGCTTTAAACCAAAGCGAAGGGATTGTGAAGGGCTGCAGCAAAAACAGGAAAGCGGCGAAGTCGCCCTCGCCGCTTTCCTGATAACGAACGCGTCAACGCAGCAGCGCCTGCGCCTCTTCTATGCCAAGTGCCGCAGGCTGGGTGCAGGTCGTCGTCATCTCGATGAAGCGGCCTTCCTCGCCGGACTTCAGGATCGAGGTCATCACGTCGATGCCATGCAGCGAGCGATCGAGCGAGCAACGGGCATCACGGCCTTCAAGGATTGCAATCGCCATATCGGCAAGGCCGGCGGTGCGGTAATTGGCGCGCGGGCCGTTCGGGCTTTCCTGATTGGCGACACCGAAGGGATGCGCCCAGTCTTCCAGCGGCTGGATGTTCTTGTCGCGACCACTGGCTTCGACCACGCCGCCAAAGAAGTTCGGGTCCGGCACGTAGATCGAGCCTTCCGTGCCGTAAAGCTCCATATTGGCGTGGCGATGCGACCACACATCCCAGCTGGCTGAAAGCGTGATCGTCGCTCCGTTCACGAATTCCAGAAGCGCGTGGATGTTGGTTGGCGTTTCGACCGGAATGATCTCACCATTCAGCGGCTGGCTGGTCACCGTACGGGTGGGGTTTGCCATGGAGGTCAGTGCGCCGACGCGTTTGACCGGGCCGATGAGGTTGATGAGGTTGGCGACGTAATAGGGACCGAGATCGAGGATCGGCCCGCCGCCCTTCAGGAAGAAGAAGCCCGGGTTCGGGTGCCACATTTCCATGCCGGGGCTCATCACATGGCAGGTGCCGGAAGTGATGCGCCCGACCTTGCCGTCATCGATATATTGCCGGGCAAGCTGATGCGCACCGCCGAGGAAGGTATCCGGCGCGCAGCCGACGGAGAGGTTCCTCTCCCGGGCGATGCGCCGCAGCTCCTCGCCTTCCTCCAGCGAAAGCACCAGCGGCTTTTCCGAATAAACGTGCTTGCCCGCTTCGAGGGCGGCTTTCGACACCGGAAAATGCGCGGCGGGAATGGTGAGGTTCACCACCACATCGATATCCTTGTTGGCGAGCAGTTCCTCTATGGACTGCGCGACGACACCGAATTCTTCCGCCCTCAGCTCCGCCGCATTGCGGTTGAGGTCGGCGCAGGCGAGCACCTTGATACCCTTGAAGAGCGGTGCCAGCGAAAAGTAAGCAGACGAGATATTGCCGCATCCGATGATGCCGACGCCAAGATCCCTGGCCATGATGAAAACTCCGAAAATTGAAACTCAGTAGGTTTTGAAGGATGCGATCGAGCGGGTGATCAGCCGGTCGATATCTTTCGGATTGTCGTGCTCAACCACGAAATGTTTCGTGGCGGATTTCGCCTTCAGCGCGGCGACAAGGCCCTTCCAGTCCACCGTGCCATGGCCGACATCCGCCCAGCCGTCCTCATCCGCATTTTCCCCAGATGGTGCGATATCCTTCACATGCACGGCGGTGATGCGCTTGCCATAGCTTTCTATCCAGGCGAGCGGATCGGCATTGCCCCTGATAATCCAGGCGATATCCGCTTCCCACTTCAGGTCTGGTCCACCGGCAAGAATCTGCTCCTGCGGGGTGGAACCATCGGCAAGCGCCTTGAACTCGAAATCGTGGTTGTGCCAGCCGAAGGTAAGCCCGGCATCCACGAAGGGCTTGCCGGCTTCCTGCAGCCGCTTGCCGAAGGCGAACCAGCCTGCGGCATCCGCCGGGCGCTGGTCGGGCATCAGGTAAGGGCAATAGATCGCCTCCACGCCCAGAACCTTGGCAATATTGAGCGCCTTTTTCGGATCGCCTTCCAGAAGGTCGAGGCCGAAATGGCCTGTTGGCATGGAAAGACCGTTGGCGTCGAGTTCGGCGCGCAGGGCCTTCAAACCGGCATCATCCAGCGACGCATACATGGCGCCGTAACCTTCTACCTGTTTGTAACCCGCCGCCGAGAGCTTCTTCAAAATATTGGAAAAAGGCTGGAAATTGCGGGCGCTGTAAAGCTGAAAACCGAGTTCTGTCATTGTCTCCTCCATAGAGATGTGGGGTCTTGGGATTGTGTGTGGGGGAATTATCGAGCCTCTAAAGCCGATCCTCGCTCTCGGCGTCGAACAACGAGGCCATGGTCAGGTCGAGGCCGAGGCGAACCTTGGTGCCCGGCGAAAACCGCCTGTGGCCGCCGACACGCACCGACATGGTGTGGCCGGCATGTTTCAGCCAGATCAGATTGTCGGCACCCATCGGCTCCTCGATATCGACGATCGCCTCATGCACCTCACCGGCGACGATATCGGCATCGACCCGCACATGTTCGGGGCGCACGCCGAGAACCACGGCGCGGCCGGCTGCGAGCGGCGCCTCCGGCTGATATCCGTCCAGCGAAAAGGTGACGCCATTGGTGGTGAAGACCACCTTGCCGTCCTTCTCGATCAGCTCGCCCCGCAGGAAGTTCATCGAGGGTGAACCGATGAAGCCGGCGACGAAGAGGTTCTTCGGCTTGTTGTAAATGGTAACGGGATCGGCGAGCTGCTGGATGACGCCGCTTTTCATGATGGCGATGCGGTCCGCCAGCGTCAGCGCCTCGATCTGGTCATGCGTCACATAGATCATGGTGTTCTTCAGCGACTGGTGCAGCCGCTTGATTTCGACACGCAGTTCCGAGCGCAGCTTGGCGTCGAGATTGGAGAGCGGCTCGTCGAACAGGAACACATCCACATCGCGCACCAGCGCCCGGCCGATTGCCACGCGCTGGCGCTGTCCGCCGGAAAGCTCGGCCGGCTTGCGCTTCAGCAGAGGTTCGATCTGCAGGATGCCGGCCGCCCGTTTCACACGCCGCTCGATTTCCTCCTTCGGCACCTTCGCGACCTGAAGGCCGAATGACAGGTTCTTCTCCACCGTCATCTGCGGATAAAGCGCATAGGACTGGAACACCATGCCGATACCGCGATCCTTCGGCTCTTCCCAGGTGACGTTGCGGTCCTTGATGAAGATCTGCCCGTCGGTCGGCTCCAGAAGGCCCGCAATGCAGTTGAGGAGCGTCGACTTGCCGCAGCCGGAAGAGCCGAGCAGCACGAGGAATTCACCGTCGTAAATATCGAGATTGAGGTCTTTCAGCACGGTAACGGCACCGAAGGAGAGGGAAAGATCGCGGATGGAAACGCTTTTATTCATATAGCTCAACCTTTTACTGCGCCTGCGGCAATGCCGCGCACGAATAGCCTGCCGGAGACGAAATAAACGATCAGCGGCACGGCACCCGTCAGAAGGGTGGCAGCCATGTTGACGTTGTATTCCTTCACGCCCTGCACGGAGTTGACGATGTTATTGAGCTGCACCGTCATCGGGTAATATTCCGGCCGCGTGAACACCACGCCGAACAGGAAGTCATTCCAGATGCCGGTCACCTGCAGGATCATCGCCACAACGAAGATCGGCAGCGACATGGGCAGCATGATGCGGAAATAGATCTGCCAGAAATTGGCGCCATCGATGCGCGCCGCCTTGAACAATTCTTCCGGCAGAGAGGCGAAGTAGTTGCGGAACAGCAGCGTCAGGATCGGCATACCGAAGATGGTGTGCACGATGACGAGGCCGGTCAGCGTGCCATAAACGCCCATTTCCCGCAGCACGATGACAATCGGATAGATCATCACCTGATAGGGGATGAAAGCGCCGATGATGAGGATCGAGAAAAACAGCTCCGATCCCCTAAACTTCCAGTTGGCCATGGCGTAGCCGCTGACGGAAGCGACAACGATCGAAATGACGACGGAAGGCACGAGAATACGCACCGAGTTCCAGAAGCCGCGCGACAGCCCGTCGCAGTTCAAGCCCGTGCAGGCATTCGCCCAGGCTTTCACCCAAGGCTCAAAGGTGATTTCCACCGGCGGCGCAAAGATGTTGCCGAGACGGATTTCCGGCATGCCCTTCAGCGAGGTGACGACCATCACGTAAAGCGGCAGCAGGTAGTAGGCGGCGGCGACGAACAACGTGCCGTAAAGAATGATGTTGCGGCGGGAAAAGGTTTTCCTCGGCTTCCTGCCGCGCGGGCCGGAAAGGTCTTTGGCAACCGCATCGGTGGCGGCAACGACCGTGTTTAGTGTGCTGATATTAGCCACGCTTCTTGCCTCCGAATTCGAGGTAGGCCCATGGAATGACGATGATCGCGACCGTCAGGAGCATCATTGTCGATGCCGCGAAGCCCTGCCCCAGATTCTGCGCCTGGAACATGTAGTCATAGACGTATTTCGCGGGCACTTCAGACGCGATGCCCGGCCCGCCGCTGGTCTGCGCCACGACAAGATCGTAGACCTTGACGATGCCGCTGGCGATGATGACGAGGGTGGTGATGAACACCGGCCGCATCATGGGAATGATGATGAGGATATAGGTCTTCCACATCGGAATGCCGTCGACGCGCGTCGCCTTCCAGATATCCTCATCGATACCGCGAAGACCCGCCAGCATGAGGCACATGACCAGTCCCGTGCCCTGCCAGAGCGCTGCAATCAGGATGCCGTAAATGACGATCTGCGAATTATAGAGCGGATCGAAGGTAAAGCTTTCCCAGCCGAGCGAACGGACCACGGACTGGATGCCGAATTCCGGGTTCAGCAGCCATTGCCAGACAAGGCCGGTAACGATGAAGGACAGTGCAAAGGGATAAAGGAATATGGTGCGGAAGGTGTTTTCGAACCGGATTTTCTGGTCCATCAGCGCCGCCAGCACGAAGCCGATGACAAGGCTGAAGATCAATGACAGAACGCCGTAGATCGCCAGATTCTGGATGGAAACAATCCAGCGTGGTGCTGCCCACAGCCGCTCATACTGGTCAAAACCGATGAAGCTTGCCCGCGGAAGAAGCTTGGAATTGGTGAAGGAATAAATCACCGTCCAGACCGTGCCGCCGAGGAAGATCACCATGGCGGTCAATATCATGGGAATGGAGGCAATCTTGGAATTGAGATTGCGAAAAAGCTGATTGGGACGCCTGGAGCGCGTTTGACCTGCCATGTTACCTCCTCCTGTAACGTTACAGTCAACGGTCAGGCAAAAGCCCTACCGCATGAAACCCCTGCCCGCACTGGTGATTATTGCACGGACCGGACGTTGGAGCGGGGAGCGGCGAACCGCTCCCCGACCCGGAGAGATCACAATCAGTCAGCTGAACCGATAAGGTCCGCGAAGCGCTTCTGGCCATCTGCCGCCGACATCGAGCCGGCGAAGAATTCCGCCATCAGGTCTTCCTTCTGTTTCTGCGTATCGGCGGAAATCAGCTGGTCGGTGCTGGTGAGCGCATTGCCCTTGGCCAGGATTGCCAGACCCTTCTTCATGCAGTCATTGGCGGCGTTGAGATCGACGTCGCCGCGGATCGGCAAGGAGCCCTTCTTCAGGTTGAAGGCGACCTGCGTTTTCGGATCGACGATGGTTTCGGCCAACACGTCCTGCGCCTTGGTTTTCGCCTCGTCTTTCAGGACCGGGAAATAAAAGGCGTCGCCGCCGGTGGTGATATAGTCATTGAGGCCGAGACCCGGCAGGCAGGAGTAATCCGTACCCGCTTTCTGGTTTGCAAGCTGGAATTCGCCCTGCGCCCAGTCGCCCATGATCTGGCCGCCAGCCTTGCCTGTTATGACCATGTTGGTGGCCTGGTTCCAGTCCTGAACATTGGTGCCCTTGGCCATATCACGGGCCTCGACGGCCGCTGCGAAAATCTTCGCCATCTCCGGCCCGGCTGCCGCCTCGGCATCCTTGTCGCCATAGACCTTCTGATAGAGGTCTTTGCCGCCGATCGAAAGCGTCAACGTGTCGAACAGGCCGTTCGCCTGCCAGGCCTGACCGCCGAGCGCCAGCGGCTGGATGCCGGCCTTTTTCAGCGCCGGTGCGGCTGCAACGAATTCCGTCCAGTTCTTCGGAACCTCGACGCCCGCCTTCTTGAAGGCTTCGTTGGAAAGCCACAGCCATTGCCAGGAATGGATATTGACCGGTGCGCAATAGATCTTGCCGTCGATGGTGCAGCTGTCGAGCAGACTTGCCGGCTTGATGACTTCTTTCCACTTGCCCTTTTCGGCAACGTCCGACAGGTCGCGCATCAGGCCGGCCTGCACCAGCTCTTCCGCCTGCCGACCATGGTTGAACTGCGTTGCGCCCATCGGGTCGCCGCCGGTGATGCGGCTGATCATGATCGGACGGGCGGTGCCTCCCGAACCGGCAATCGCGCCATCCACCCATTTATTACCGGTGGCATCGAAAGCCTTGGCAAGCTCGGCCACCGCTGCGGCTTCGCCGCCCGATGTCCACCAATGGGTCACCTCAAGATCGGTGGCCCCGGCAATACCCGCTGGAATCATAACACTGGCCAAAAAGGCCGCAGAAATAACACGCATTCGCATGAGTCTCCTCCCTCACTGAAACGTTGCAGTTGGAACGTATGCGAAGATTTTTGATTAGGCAACCGCCCGAGATACGAATCTCACCATCCTTCTTGTGAGGTGTTTCGAACGGCCGGAAAATGCGGAACGACCGGGCGAAACGCAGGAGCGAGCGGCGTAACTTACCGGCAATGCCCATCCTCTACTGTATCGGGACGGACACCGGCAGAAGACCGGGTGAGCAACAAGGTAAAGCGGGCAGAATGACCATGAAACGTTGGCATATTCTTTTGCTTATCGGTTTGGCCGGTGTGGCATCGCTTTTACTGGCGGGTTTCGAGCAGCTTGCGCCGGGAATGCAATTTTCACTCGCGATGCGCCTGTTGATGCTGATCCAGCCGGCAATTCTGACCGTTGCGGCAGTCTCGGTCGGCCAGGCTCTGGCCGCAAAAGTTGGGCTTGGCGCGCCGCTGGTCGATGCCTGGCTGCAGGGAGGTAGCCTCCGCACAATACTGCGAAGGCAGATGCCGCCCGCACTGCTGGTGGGTCTCGCAGTCAGCCTGCTGATGATCACCTATGTGCGGGTAATCCTGCCATCGGTCACGGATGCGGTGACCATGGCAAAGATGACCGCTTTTCCCGTTCCGCTGACAACCCGCATTCTTTACGGCGGCATAACGGAAGAGTTGCTGACCCGATGGGGCCTGATGTCATTTTTCGCATGGGCACTCTGGCGCTTGAGCGGCAAGGGTGAAGTCCGACCGGCCATTTTATGGGCCGCCATCGTGCTGGCCGCCGCCCTCTTCGCCGCCGGTCATCTGCCGCTTCTGTTCACGATTGCCGCGCAGCCGCAGCCGCCGCTGATCATTGCAATCCTGCTCGCCAATTTTATCCCCGGCCTGTTGTTCGGGTGGCTGTTCTGGCGTCGGGGACTGGAGGCAGCAATATTTTCCCACGCCTTCGCCCATTGCGTGAATGCGCTCGCATCCTGAACGGAAAACGGCAGTCTGCACGACTGCCGTTTTTGGCTTTTAGAATATAGCCTTAGCCCACAACATCTAGTCTCGCTTGTAATCATCCTCGATGCGGATGACATCATCCTCGCCGATATAGGCCCCGGTCTGGATTTCGACCAATTCTAGCGGGATCTGCCCCTCATTGGCCAGCCTGTGCGGCTGGCCGATCGGGATATAAACCGACTCGTTTTCCGTCAGCAGCTTCGTCTCTTCGCCAATCGTCACCGTCGCCGTTCCCTTGACGACGATCCAGTGTTCCGAGCGGTGATAATGTTTCTGGAACGAGATGCGGTGGCCGGGATCGACCGTGATGTGGCCAACCCGGTAACGCTTATCCACATACATGTGTTCGATATAACCCCAAGGGCGATAAACGCGCTTGTGCGCCTGCGTCTGAGGCGCATGGTCGCCGTCCTTCAGCGTCTCCACCAGACCCTTCACATCCTGCACCCGGTTTTTCGGCACCACCAGAACCGCATCCTTGGTGGCCACCACCACCAGATCCTTGGCGCCCACCACCGTCGTCAGCAATTGCGTGGAGTGAATGAGGCAGCCCTCGGAATCGATGAACACACCATCACCCTCGAGCGCATTGTCATTGCCGTGCTTGTCGGCAATTTCCCAGATCGCGTCCCAGCTGCCGATATCCGACCAACGGAAATGGCCATGCACCACCGCCATGCGCTTGGTTTTTTCAATAACCGCATAATCGATGGAGTTTTTCGGCGAGGCCTCGAAGCTTGCCTGATGCAGGCGCACGAAACCTAGGTCGCTTTCATATTGCTCGACCGCCTGCGTCACCGCCGCCAGAATTTCCGGCGCGAAGGCCTTGAGTTCGGCGATCATCACGTCGGAGCGGAACAGGAAGTTGCCGGAGTTCCACAGATAACCTTTTTCCAGATAGGAAATCGCCGTCTTTACATCCGGCTTTTCGACAAAGGCATCGACGGTGCTGAGATCGGCCTCGCCGTCTATCGCCTCACCCGGCTTGATATAACCGTAGGAGGTACGCGGCTCGGTCGGCACCAGACCGAAGACGACGATATTGCCCTGATCGGCGGCCTTGGCACCAAGTTTCACGGCATCGGAAAACTTGTCGGCATCCAGCACCACGTGGTCGGCGGCAAGCGCCAGTACCAGACATCCGGGCTCCCGGCGTTCCGCCAGCACGGCGGCAGCGGCCATCGCGGCGGCGCTGTCGCGGCGGGCAGGTTCAAGCACCACCGTTGCCGGCAGATCGATCTCTTCCGCCTGACGGCGGGCGAAAAAACGGAAATCCTCGTTGGTGATGACAAGCGGCTCGGCGTAAAGCCCCTTGTCGCCCACCCGCATCAGTGTCTGCTGATAGGTCGAAAGATTGCCGACCAGCGGCTGGAACTGCTTGGGCAACTGGTCGCGCGAAACAGGCCAGAGCCGAGAGCCCGCGCCGCCTGCAAGAAGAACCGGCGTGATCTTTCGAGAGTGTTCCTTCACAATAAAACCTTTCCAACTCTAAAAAATTTCCCGGCGCGCCGGACAATATACATTTTTGCCAATGCTGCCATCTTCGGCTCACGGGCAGACAAGCACAAGCTCATAAATTCGCCCTGTGAAAGCTTGGTGAACGGATGGCGGGGGCAGCTGAAGGGCATGTGGATTGCCTGCGGGCTCCTTCCGCTAACGCGAGGTGGCTTGTGAGGTTCCATCCGAGCCGGCACCAAATATCGCGAAGTATCAAAGGCCGCATCTGCAGCCTGAATGATGATGGATCGAACCTGCCGACCCCGCGCCGGGTGAAGAATATTGACTTAATCGATTGAATCGGCCGCAAATTTCATCACGCTTAAATTTGCTGCGCTGAACAACATTCAACGCTTGGCAGGCGTGCAAAAAATACCATAACAACAACGAATATTTTTATACTGATAACGACAGGAAAGCGCACACAGCCCATGTCCGACACGCCAAAACCCACCAGCACCAGAACATCGGTTACGGATCAGGAAGCCCTGGATTTCCACGCGCAAGGCAGACCGGGGAAACTGGAAATCACCCCGACCAAGCCGATGGCAACGCAGCGGGATCTGTCGCTTGCCTATTCGCCTGGCGTGGCTGTGCCGGTGAAAGCCATCGCCGAAAATCCGGCGAGTGCTTACGATTATACGACGCGCGGCAACATGGTGGCGGTCATCTCCAACGGCACCGCGATCCTCGGTCTCGGCAATCTCGGCGCGCTCGCCTCCAAGCCAGTCATGGAAGGCAAATCGGTTCTGTTCAAGCGCTTCGCCGATGTCGATTCCATCGATCTAGAAGTCGATACCGAAGATGCCGATGAATTCATCAATTGCGTGCGCTACCTCGGCCCCTCCTTCGGCGGCATCAATCTGGAAGACATCAAGGCGCCGGAATGTTTTATCATCGAAAGCCGCCTGCGCGAGCTGATGGACATTCCCGTTTTCCATGACGACCAGCACGGCACCGCCATCATCGCCGCCGCCGGTCTCATCAACGCCATCGAACTGACGGGCCGCGATTTCAAGACCACGAAGCTGGTCTGCAATGGCGCGGGCGCCGCGGCCATCGCCTGCATGGACCTCATCAAGGCCATGGGGTTCAACCCCGAAAACATCACGCTTTGCGATACCAAGGGCGTGATCTATCAGGGCCGCACCGAAGGCATGAACCAGTGGAAATCCGCCCATGCGGTCAAGACCAATGATCGCACGCTGGCGGAAGCCATGAAGGGTGCGGATGTCGTTTTCGGCCTCTCCCAGAAGGGCGCTTTCAGCGAAGAGATGATCCGCTCCATGGCGCCGAAGCCGATCATCTTCGCCATGGCGAACCCCGATCCGGAAATCACGCCGGAAGAAGTCTCGCGCATCCGCGACGACGCCATCATGGCGACCGGACGCTCGGATTATCCGAACCAGGTCAACAACGTCCTCGGCTTCCCCTATATCTTCCGCGGCGCGCTCGATGTGCGCGCCCGGCAGATCAATGATGCGATGAAGATCGCCGCCGCGCAGGCGCTGGCCGATCTTGCCCGTGAGGACGTGCCTGATGACGTCGCAGCCGCCTATCAGGGCAATCGCCCGCGTTTCGGGCCGCAATATATCATTCCCGTTCCCTTCGATCCGCGTCTGATCTCGGCCATTCCGGTGGCCGTGGCGAAAGCAGCCATCGAAACCGGCGTCGCCCAGCGCGAACTGCCTGACCTCGACGCCTATGCCCGCGAGCTATCCGCCCGCCGCGACCCGATGGCTTCGACGACGCAGCGTCTCTACGAGCGCGTGCGCCGCTCGCCGAAGCGTGTCGTTTTTGCCGAAGCGGAAGAAGAACAGGTCATGCGTGCGGCAATTTCGTTTACCGCTCAAGGTCTTGGCACCGCCATCCTCCTCGGCCGCGATGATATCATCAAGGCCAATGCGGAACGTGCCGGCATCGATCTCGACCGCGCCAATATCGAGATAACCAATGCCCGCCTCTCCAGCCGCGTCGATGCCTATGTCGATTATCTCTATGCGCGGCTGCAGCGCGGCGGCTTCCTGCTGCGCGACGTGCAACGCCTGATCCACAATGACCGTAACCACTTTGCCGCCTGCATGGTGGCGATGGGCGATGCGGATGCCGTGGTAACCGGCGTTACCCGCAACTATTCCACGGCGCTGGAAGATATCCGCCGCTGCATCAACACCAAGCCCGGCCACCGCGTCATCGGCGTTTCGCTGGTCGTTTCGCGCAACCGCACCGTCTTCGTCGCCGATACCGCCGTGCATGACATGCCGTCCGCCGAAGACCTTGCCGATATCGCCGAAGAGGCGGCCGGCCTCGCCCGCCGTTTCGGTTACGAACCGCGTGTGGCGATGCTTGCCTACTCCACCTTCGGCCAGCCGACCGGCGAACGGTCCGACAAGGTGCGCGAGGCGGTGAAAATCCTCGACCGGCGCAATGTCAACTTCGAGGTCGACGGAGAAATGTCTGCCGATGTGGCGCTCAACCATCATCGCATGCAGAGCCAGTATCCCTTCGCCCGGCTTTCCGGCCCCGCCAACGTTCTGGTCATGCCCGCCATCCATTCCGCCTCCATCTCCACCAAGATGCTGCAGGAACTGGGCGGCGCAACCGTCATCGGCCCGTTGCTCGTCGGCCTCGACAAGTCGGTGCAGATCACCTCGATGGGTGCGAAGGACAGCGATATCGTCAACATGGCGGCGATTGCAGCCTATAATGCCGGGCGGTGACGACGGGCTGGGACATTGCAGCACGTTTCTTCTCCCCGAGGGGAAGAAGGTGGCCCGAAGGGTCGGATGAGGGGGCAACGTCAGCGATAGATCGCCCCCTTGCCCCCTCATCCCGCTGCCGCGACCTTCTCCCCGACGGGGAGAAGAAACAAGCGGCACGCGCTCGCTCCGCATGTGGCCATCCGATCCTCAGCAACATCCGGATTACTCTCCCGCCCCTGACGGATGGGCAAACAGCAACGGGCGGAAAGAACAGGATTCTACAATTCTAGATTATTAGGATATTTTTTCGCGATCAAAGCTTTATTGGAACACGATTTTATTCATAGTATTTTTTGCGCAATGCCAATTCTCGCTCTTGGCGGGTGCCTCATGTAGTTTCCATCCACAATCAAAAGGAAATACCCATGGCCCTCTCTTTTTCCAGATTTGCCGCAAAACTCATCGCCGGAACCGTCGTCATCGCTTCGATGGCCTCTGCCGCTCATGCGGACGCAACGCTTGACCGTATCAAGGGTCGCGGCAAGCTCACCGTCGGTGTCATCCTCTCCGGCGCGCCTTTCGGTTTCATCGATCCGAAGACGCAGGAACAGAAGGGCCTCAATATCGATGTCGCCAAGGCGCTGGCCGCCGGCCTCGGCGTCGAGCTGGTCACCGAAACCGTAACCCCGCCCAACCGCGTGCAGTTCCTGCAGCAGGGCAAGGTCGATATTCTCATCGCCAACATGCAATACACCGAAGAACGCGCCAAAACTCTCGATTATGTGCCCACCCCCTATGACCGCCAGGGCGGCGCCGCCATCGGCCGCAAGGACAGTGGCATCAAGGACTGGTCAGACCTGAAGGGCAAGATCGCCTGCGTTTCGCAAGGCTCGAACTACACCCAGCCGCTGATCGAGCAATATGGCGCACAGGTTAAGGCCCTGCCGAGCCAGCCGGAATCGCTGCTGGCGCTGAAGGGTGGCAATTGTGATGTTTCCGTTCACGTCAACGGCACGCTGAGCCTGATGCTGCAGGACCGCGCCGACGAGTGGAAGGATTACGGCATCCTTATCCCCACCGACCTCATCCCTTCCGATTCCGTGATCTGGCTGCGCAAGGGTGAGGCTGACACGCAGGCCGCTCTGGACAAGATCGTCAAGGAGCTGCACGCTTCCGGTAAGATGATCGAATTCGCCAAGGCAAACCGCCTGCCAAGCATCGGCTACATGGAAGAGCAGCAGAAGAAGCTTTCCGCCGCGCAATAAGCCAGGCGCAGGGTCTCTCCGTTCCATGCCTGTCCTCACCGAAGGGTGAGGATGATGCCGAACAGGCGGAATGGTTTCCCATGACCATCAGGAACGGCCGGTTTCGCCTGCCGTTCTTTTCTGCTTTATAACAAGGCAGGCCATTCTGGCGCCGCCCACCCAGCGGTTCCGCGATAACAGCATGGATTTCCGATGCAGGATTCATTTACAGCGCGCTTCATTGAACTCGCCGCGCATCTCGGCCTCAACTATGATTTTCTGAACAGCGGTTACGAGGTTCAGATCTGGCTTGATGGCATGAAGATGACGCTCATCCTCGTCGCCGTTACCTTGCCGCTCAGCCTCATCTTCGGCTTCATTTTCGCGGCCATGCTGACGTCAGGCAAAGTCTGGCTCGCCGGCCCGGTGCGCGCCTATGTGGAACTGACGCGCAACACGCCGACGCTGGTGCAGCTGATGTGCGGTTTCCTCGTGCTCAACATGCTGATTTCCAATGCGCTGGGCGGCGCGCAGAACAACCCGCTGACGCCGTTCTTCTGGGTCGTCGCCATTACCGGCCTGCACATTGCCGCCTTCCATGCGGAGGCGTTGCGCGGCGGCATCGAGGCGGTTCCAGCCACCACCATCGAGGCGGCACGTGCGATCGGTTTCAGCTCCTTCGAGGTTTTGCGTTACGTGGAGTTTCCGCTGGCGATCCGCACGGCGCTGCCCTCCATCATCAACAACCTCGTCAATCTGGTGAAGCTCACCACGGTCGGCTCGGCAATTGCGGTCGGTGAAATCACCTATGCCTCGATCTTGATCTGGACGCAGCGCGACAATGTGGTCGAGCTGATGCTCGTCATTCTGATCTTCTTCAGCGTCATCAATTTCATCGTCGCAAGGGCCGGTCTCTGGCTTGAGCGACGTCTTGCGGTTCCGGGGTTCGGTCAATGAGCGCGGTGGTTTCTCAAACGCGGGCGGCAAAAAAGCTGCCCTTCGGCACCATTCTGCTGCTCGGCGTGCTGATTGCCGTCGTGTCATGGCTGGTTCTCGATCCCTCGCTCGGCCAGGTGCTGCTGCAATGGCTGCCCTATCTGGCCAAGGGTTTTGCCATGAATGTGCTGATCAGCATTCTGGCGATCGCCATCGGTACTTTCATCGGCGTCCTGCTCGGCATCATGGAGCTTGCGCCCTATCGTCTGGTGCGGGCGCCGGCGCTCACCTATGTGCAGATTTTCCGCAACGCCCCGCATCTGGTGCTGATCTTCGCCGCGACTTACATTTTCCCCTTCGAGATCGTCGCCTTCGGCAACTACATTCCGTTTCCGGACTGGATCAAGGCCGTGGTCGGGCTTGCCATTCCGGCCAGCGCCCATATCGCCGAAATCACCCGCGGCGCCATCCAGTCCATCCCCACCGCGCAATGGGAGGCCGCGCAGGGCCTTGGTTTTTCGCGCAATCAGACGCTGCGCTGGATCATCCTGCCGCAATGCGTGAAACGTTCGCTGCCGCCATGGATGAACCTTTATGCCTCCATCACCATGGGCACGGCGCTTGCCTCGCTGGTTGGCGTACATGAGCTTCTGCATGCCGCGACAGATGCCAGCACCGCCGTGCAGCGCAATGACTTCACCGTCGTCGTTTATCTCACCGTTCTGATGGCGTTCTTCCTGTTCTGCTATCCCGTCTCCCGTTTCACGCAGCGCCTCGAGCGGCGCTTCGCTTCCCGCTGATTGGAACAAGCCATGTCCGCACCCGCACCACAAACCAACGCAAAAGCTCTGGTAGAACTGGAAGGCATACACCTGTCCTTCGGTGACAATCAGGTTCTGAAGGGCATCGATCTTACGGTGAACAAGGGCGACGCCGTCTCCATCATCGGCCCTTCCGGCTCCGGCAAATCCACGATCCTGCGCTGCATCAACGGCCTGCTCATTCCGCAATCCGGCAAGATCACCGTCGGCGGCACCCGTGTCGACCTGCTGAAAACCGAGGCCGAGCGCATAGCGCTGCGCAAGCGCATCGGCATCGTCTTCCAGCAGTTCAACCTCTTCCCGCATCTGACCGTCATGGAAAACATCACCATCGCGCCGATCAAAATCCTCGGCACGCCGAAGGCGGAAGCAGAACGCCACGCCCGTGAACTACTGGAAAAAGTACGCCTCTCCCAGAAAGTCGATGCCTATCCCGGCCAGCTTTCCGGCGGCCAGCAGCAGCGCGTGGCCATCGCCCGTGCATTGGCCATGCGGCCGGAACTGGTGCTGTTCGATGAGGTTACTTCCGCGCTCGATCCGGAAACCGTGGGCGAAGTGCTCGCCGTCATCCGCGATCTCGTCAATGACGGCATGACCAGCATTCTCGTCACGCACGAAATGCGTTTTGCCGAGGAAATCAGCGACAATATCGTTTTCACTGAAAATGGCCTGATCGTTGACCAGGGCACGCCTGACCATATCTTCTACAAGTCGACCAACCCGCGCATCAACGCCTTCGTCAAGGGTCTGGGAGGACAGGCGGCACGGCTCAATGATGGCGAAGGGATCTGACGCCATGGCCGCCGAGGAAAAACTCACCCTTCATCTGGCCGAAGCCATCGCCGCTTCCGATCCGCTGCGCGACGATGAGGCCGTGACGATTGCCCGCACGGCGCTGATCGATTTTTTCGCCTGCGTACTGGGCGGTGCTGCCGACAGAAGCACCAAAATCCTGATCGACAGCTTTACCTCGGGCACCTCAGGCACGGCGGGCATTATCGGCCACGATCTGCGCACCGATGTCTTTACGGCCGCCCTCATCAACGGCCATTCCGGCCATGTGCTTGATTATGACGATGTGCATGGCAGCGTGCGCGGTCACCCCACCGTCGCCATCATTCCCGCACTTCTGACCGTTGCTGTCGAGGAAAATTCGACGGCGGATGCCCTCATCGCCGCCTATATTGTCGGGCTGGAGACGATGGCGCGGATTGGCCTGTCGCTCGGCACCAAACATTACGAAAATGGCTTTCACGCAACCGCGACGCTCGGTCCCATCGGTGCTGCCGCTGCCATCGCCCATCTCCTGAAATTCGATCCGCAGACCACAGCTGTCGCACTTGGCCTCGCCGCCACGCAATCGGCCGGGCTGCGTCTGCAATTCGGGTTCGATGCCAAGCCGCTGCATGCCGGGCTTGCCACCCGCGCCGGCCTCACCGCCGCGCGGCTGGCGCGGTCAGGGTTTCAGGGCGCCCCGGATTTTCTGGAAAACCCCATCGGCTTTTATTCCGCCTTCGCCTTCGGTGCAGAGCAACCAAAACGGGTCTTGTCTGGCTGGGGCGCACCCTGGCAGATCGTCTCGCCCGGCTTGACGCTCAAGGCCTTTCCCTGCTGCACCGCCGCCCACCCCGTCGCTGTCGGCGCGCTGGCACTGCGCAGCGCGCATGATCTGACGCCGGACGAGATCGCAACTGTTATCATCACCTTCCCGCCGGGCGGCGATGCGGCCCTCGTCGGCCCCGCCACGCCCACGACCGGCATCGATGCGCGCTTCAGCGCCGAATATGTTTTTGCCGCAGCGCTTGCGGATGGAGCACTCGGGATTGGCCATTTCGACGAGCGCCCGGCACGCGCCGACTTGCTTACACTTTCGGCAAAAGTCTCGCGCCGGCATGATGAAACAGCCCGTCGCCTGTCCCCCGATCCGACCACCCGTTTCGTGGTCATCGATGTGACAAAGAAAGACGGCACGTTGCTGTCACGCCGCATCGACGGCCTGCCCGGCATCGACGATCCAACGGAGAAATTCGCCGATGCCACCGGCGGCAATAAGAAATTCGCCGAAATTCCGGCACTGGTGCGATCCATGAAAACCGCAGCCGATCTCAGGAAGCTCGAAACGCTTCTGGCAACTGAAATATAACTCGACCGACATGAAGGCATGACCCCATGACTACGACCCGCAAAAGACAAATGCATCTCGGCCTTTTCCTGCAGGGCGCGGGGCACCACGTTTCCGGCTGGCGTCACCCCGATGCGGAAGCTGGCAGCGAGAATTTCGATCTGCTCACCCGTGTTACCAAAATGGCCGAGGCGGCGAAGTTCGACATGGTTTTCCTCGCCGACGGCCTGACCAGCGGCGTCGACGCCCATCCGTCGATGATAGCCCGCTTCGAGCCGCTGACCCTGCTTGCCGCACTTGCCATGGTGACCGACAAGATCGGGCTGGCCGCCACCGCCTCCACCACCTATGGCGAGCCCTATCACACCGCCCGCGCCTTCGCTTCCATCGATCATCTCAGCCACGGTCGCGCGGCCTGGAACATCGTCACCACCTCCTATGCCCGCACGGCGGCAAACTTCTCCAAGGACCACCCTGAGCATGACGAGCGCTATGCGGTGGCGGAAGAATATGTGAATGTCGTTCGTGGCCTGTGGGACAGCTGGGATGACGACGCCTTCGTCAAGGACAAGCAGACAGGCCGTTACGTCGATCCGGAAAAGGTCCATATCCTCAATCACGAAGGCAAATATTTCACGGTCAAGGGACCGCTCAATATTCCGCGCTCGCCGCAGGGGCACCCTGTGCTCATTCAGGCCGGCTCTTCCGGCCCGGGACAGGATCTCGCCGCCCGCACCGCCGATATCGTCTTCACCGCCCAGCAGGCGATTTCCGAAGCACAGGCCTTTTATACGAGCCTTAAAGCCCGCGTGGAGAAATTCGGCCGCGATCCGGCAAGTGTGGCCGTGATGCCGGGCTTCATGCCGATCATCGGCAGAAGCTTCGAAGAGGCAGGTGAAAAGCTGAAGGAACTGAACCGCTGGACGGACATCAAGAACGCCATGCCACTGCTTGAGGAACGCATCGGCCACAGCCTTACTGAATACGATCTCGACGGCCCGTTGCCGGATTTGCCGATCTCCGACCAGCTGCGCAGCCGCGCCGAACTGCTGACCGAGCTGGCACGCCGGGAGAATCTGACGATCCGCGAACTCGCGCTGCGTGTCGCCGCCGGCCGCGGCCACCACATTGTCATGGGCACGGCGAAAGACGTGGCCGACCGAATGCAGCAATGGTTTGAAAATGGCGCCGCCGATGGCTTCAACGTCATGCCGCCCTTCTTCCCCGGCGGGCTGGAAGAGTTCAACCGCGAAGTCGTGCCGCTTTTGCAGGAGCGCGGCCTGTTCCGCAGGGATTACGAGGGTACGACGCTGCGCGACCATCTCGGCATCGACCGTCCGGCATTGCGGGCATAACGGCGCGCGGACGCCTTTGACCGGAGGCATCCGCATCACCAAATCTCATAGACAAGTCAGGGCGGGCAGATGCCCTGCCCTGTCACGCCGCAGCGCGCCCCGCCTGTTGATCGCGCCGGCCGGCATTTGAAAATTCCGACCGGACGGACGATCCGTCTTCACGCTGAACGTTACGGCGGTTCAGTTTGAACAGGCTGACAAGCTGCGCAAGCACATCGGCACCCTGAGCCAGCGTGGCGCTGATTGCGGTGGTGCGCGCACTCATCGCCGCATTTTCCTGCGTCATCCGGTCGAGCCGGTTGACCGCCTTGTTGATTTCGCTGATGCCAACGGCCTGTTCGTCGGCCGCCTTTGAAATCATCTCGACATTGCCGTCGATGTGTCTGACCAGCGCGTCGATCTGCTTCAGAGCCTCGCCGGTCTCCCCGACCAGCCTGACGCCTTCGAGAACCTCGCTGCCGGAATTGTTGATGAGCGCCTTGATTTCTTTGGCGGCATTGGCGGAACGCTGCGCCAGTTCGCGCACTTCCTGCGCCACCACGGCAAAGCCCTTGCCGGCATCACCCGCCCGCGCCGCCTCAACGCCGGCATTCAGCGCCAGAAGGTTGGTCTGGAAAGCAATCTCGTCGATAACACCGATGATCTGGCTGATTTCGCGCGATGCCGTCTCGATGCGCTGCATCGCATTCACCGTCCGCTCAACCACTTCCGTGGAGGCTACCGTGGATGTCCGCGCGCTCTGCACGAGTTTGCGTGTCTCTTTCATGTTCTCGGTGGACGAGCGAACCGTCGCGGTTATCTCTTCAAGCGCTGCCGAGGTCTCTTCCAGCGCCACCGCCTGCTCGCGGGAGCGCTCGGCAAGATTGACGGAGGCTTCGCTCACTTCCTGGCTGCTGCGGGTCAGGTCGCCGGTCTGGCCGAGAACATTCTCCAGCGTCTTCTGGAATTCCGCGATGGACTTGTTGAAGTCCCGCCGCAGCCCCTCGAACTCGCCGACAAACGGCTTGTCCAGCGTGACGCGGATGTTGCATTGGGAAAGCCGCTCCAGCGCCGCGCCGAGCTCTTCCACGGCATGCACCCGGTCCGACACGTCAAAGGCGAATTTGGCAACCTTGAAGACCTGCCCCCGATCATCGAGGATTGGATTATACGATGCCTGGATGAAGATGCGTTTGCCATCCTTGCCAAGCCGCATGAACTGGCCGGTGGAGAAACGGCCGGTTCGCAGTTCTTCCCAGAAGGTGCGGTATTCCGTCGACCTGGCATAAGAAGGTTCGCAGAACATGGAGTGGTTCTTGCCGATGATCTCCTGCGCCTGATATCCCATCGCTTCGAGGAAATTTTCGTTGGCGCTGAGGATCGTTCCATCCGGCGAAAACTCGATCATGGCCTGGGCACGGGAGAGTGCCGCGAGCTTGCCGTTGTCATCGGCGCTCTGGCGCTTGATGGCCGTAATGTCGGTCGCGATCTTGACCACCTTGTAGGGCTTGCCGAAACGAAAAACCGGATTGTAGGAGGCTTCGATCCAGATATCCGCGCCGCTTTTCGCGCGCCGACGATATTGCCCCTTGTCGTGCTCGCCGCGGGCCAGTTTTTCCCAGAAAGCCTTGTACGACGCAGACGCCGCATCTTCGGCGGAAAGGAACGTGCGGTGATGGAGCCCGACGATCTCGTTTTGGCTATAGCCGATGGCCTTGCAGAAATTATCGTTCGCTTTGAGCACCTTGCCGGTCAGATCAAACTCGATGATGGCCTGTGAGCGGTTCAGGGCTTCCAGCACTGCAGATGCATCCAAACCAAATTTAGAAAAGTGAGACATGCTTTCGAACCCCCAACAATGACCAGTTTGCGGACCTCCTCAACCCTGAATAAACAAGAGATGAAACCGATCGGTCTGCCCGCAGGCAAACTAGCGGGACACCGTTAAATAGCGATTAATGATGAGTTATAACCATCGTCTCAAAGGCCGAATTTGCTGACAAAAAACCGAGAGGCCCCAACCCTCCAGCATGTGGCATCTCCTCAGATGTGGACCGCTTATTTGCCACAGTGCTGATATTTCTGCGGCTGGGGCGCAATGCGGCCTTTCATTGAAACCGCATTCATTGTTATGGCGGGCTTGAAAGATTTGTGTTGCAGGAGCGCTAATGACCAAAACCCTGAAATGCGACGTGCTGGTGATCGGCACCGGCATTATCGGTTCCATGGCGGCGCTTTACCTGCAAAATGCCGGACGTGAGGTTGTTCTTCTGGAACGCGGCGAAGTTGCCCGCGGCGCAAGTTCCGGCAATGCCGGCATCCTGGCCTTTCCGGAAATCATCCCCATACCCTCACCCGGCATCATGAAGAAAGCACCACGCTGGCTTTTCGATCCGCTCGGCCCGCTCAGCGTGCCACCAGCCTATGCCGCAAAGATTGCCCCCTGGCTCTGGCGTTTCTGGCGTGCCAGCGCCGAGCGCAACTTTCGTCATGGGCTGAGGGTACTCAGCGAGATCAACCGGCTGGCCGCCAATGAAATGGCGCATGTCGCCGCCATGCCGGAGCTTTCATCCTTCGTTTCAAAAACCGGTACACTCGATCTCTATGACAGCGAAGCAAGCTTGAATGCCGCGGCAAGGGACTGGGATGAAAAGCAACGCGCGGGTTTCTCCTTTGAGCGTGTCGGCCGTAATGAGATAGACGAACTGCAGCCGGGCCTTGCACCGCAGTTCCGCCATGCCATGTTCTCACCTGATGGCCTGCAGGTCTCCGACCCCTTTGATTTCACCCGCGCCATTTTCGATCTGGTGATTGCCCGCGGCGCAAGCCTGCGCAAGGGTGAGGCGGAACGCATCGACGCCGTTGGTGAAAGCACGATCGTCACCCTGGAAAATGGCGACAAGATCGATGCCGACAGGGTGGTAGTCGCCTGCGGCGCCTGGTCGAAGAAACTTGCCGCGACGCTTGGCAATATCGTGCCGCTGGAAACCGAGCGCGGTTACAACACCACCCTGCCCGCAAGCGCCTTCAACCTGACGCGCCAGCTCTATTTCAACGATCACGGCTTTGTCGTGACACCGCTTTCTTCAGGCATCCGCGTCGGCGGCGCGGTCGAGCTCGGTGGGCTGGAGCTGGAGCCGAACTTCAAACGGTCGGAAGCGATGCTGAAAAAGGCGGGGCGCTTCCTGCCGGGTCTCAAGATGGAAGGCGGAACGCAATGGATGGGTTTCCGCCCGTCAATGCCGGACTGTCTTCCCGTCATCAGCACCGCGCGTACCACACCCTCCGTCATCTACGCCTTCGGCCATGGCCATCTCGGACTGACGCAATCAGCTGCCACTGCCCGCCTCGTGACCCAGCTGGCGAACGGCGAAGAGACCACGATTTCGGTCGATCCTTTCCGACCCGGGCGTTTTTCGTAAGCGAAGAACGAGGAGCCCGTCCCAAAGCTGCACTGACAGCAATATGCGGGTTATTTCACCGGCTGCATGGAATCGTCAGGGAATTCCACCGTGGCGAAGGACGGATAGACTTTTCGCAGGATCGTGACCTGCTGCTGATCGCTCACACGCAGCAGATACCAGTCCGTGCCGTCCATCAAGGCCAGTGTATGGGATTTTGCCTCGATCGTCTGCCCGCCGGTTTCCATCACCGTCTTTGTCGGAATGAGCGCATAGGGCGTTCCATCAGGCGTTTGCTCAACGCTGATCGCGCCTTTATCCATGGTGAATTCGGTTATCTTGACCGCTGCGAGCGCCATCTGCATCTGCGTCGTCAAGGCGCTGCGCAATTGCTCGACGGTCACGCCCGCATCGCTTGCGATAAATTCGAAGATTTTGGGCGGTACCGTCTTGCCGACGGTTTCGAAATCCTGTCCGTTCAAGGCGGCGCTGAACCGTTCAATCTGCGTATGCAGCCTGTCCTGCTCAGACGGCAAAAGATCCCGCGACAGAACGGGCTGTGAAAGCACCGCGAACAGGATCAGGCAGGATATCAGGCGTTTCATGGCTGGCCTTTCCGATGTCCGGCGTCACCGGGTTTCCGCACCGGGAAACCGCTCGCGAAGGAGATCGTTCAGCGCAGCAGAATAAAGCCTGCGGCAGAAAGCACGAGAAACACGATAAGACCGCCAAGAAAACCCGCGGACGCGAAGAAACCAGCGACCATGGCCAGCATCAGCACGCACAGAAGCATGGTGCCGTATTTCGTCAAAGCCAGAAAACCGTTATAGGTCTTTTCATGCTCGGCGTAATTCATCTCGGCACCAACTTCGACCGGGCCTGTGTGGTGTTCGCTCATTCCGCTTCCCCTTTTGCTCCATCCGACATTCCCGTATCGCGAGGGAACTTGGCCTGCCCGCGATCACGGGCATACGCCGGATTCTCCGGAGCCAGAGGTAACATGAAGTCGCTGAAAAGTGCAATGGATCATCAACCCACCCGGCTGGTTCCGACATCCGTGGAAAAACGAATTTTAATCCGCAGCAGAAGGGCCATGCTGTAGCGCCCAAGGCAAAATCAGTGCACGATAAATCATTGCAAGTGCTTGCCATACGGGGTTCTCGGAGGATGACCATACCGTTCTGAGTTGCTTTTTGAAAAGCGGTTCAATAAGCACCTGCAAACAACAAAAAACGAACTTGCCTGGCGGCAAGTTCAATAAGCCGCCACTAAAAAAGCCGCGGTCCGGACCTTGTATCTGGTCCTGAGGAGGGGAAAGTGAAATTTTTTTTGGGAATCAGCCGGGCCGTTGATACGGTCACCACGGTTATCGGTCAGTCTGTGTCCTGGTTGTTGCTGGCAGCCGTCCTGATCAGCGCCACCAATGCCGTCGTGCGCAAGATGTTCGACATGTCGTCAAACGCATGGCTCGAGGTGCAATGGTATCTCTACGGCACCGTTTTCATGCTGGCGGCGGCTTACGCGCTTCTGAAGAACGAACATGTAAGGATCGATATCCTGTCGTCCACATGGTCGAAGCGCACGCGCGACATCGTCGATTTCGTGCTTCACATCATTTTCCTCGTCCCATTTGCCGGATTGATGACCTATCTGGCATGGCCGTGGTTCTGGGTCTCCTTCAAATCCGGAGAAATGTCGTCCAACGCCGGCGGGCTGATCATCTGGCCCGCAAAACTTGTCGTCCTGCTGGGCTTTGCTCTGCTTCTGCTTCAGGCGTTTTCGGAAATCATCAAGCGATATGCAGTGATTGCGGGATATATTGATGATCCCCGCGAAACGGTGCTGTCCGATTCCGAAACAGAAACCCACGGCACGGCAGGGAACTGACATGATAGACTTGATTGCGCACAACCTGCCGCTGGTCATGTTCAGCAGCGTGATGCTGATGCTGTTGCTCGGTTATCCCGTTGCCTTCACCCTGGCCGCCGGCGGCCTCATCTATTTCGCTCTGGGCGTGGAGCTATCGTGGATTTCTCCGGAAATCCGCCTCTTCTGGCCATTATTGCAATCTCATCCGGAACGCATCTACGGGATCATGTATAATGATACCCTGTTGTCGATCCCGTTTTTCACCTTCATGGGCATCATTCTCGAGCGTTCCCGCATGGCGGAGGATCTTCTCGATACGATAGGCCAGCTTTTCGGTCCGATCCGTGGCGGCCTTGCCTATGCGGTCATTCTCGTTGGCGCGTTGCTCGGCGCCACCACCGGCGTCGTGGCGGCTTCCGTCATGGCGATGGGCCTTATCTCGCTGCCGATCATGATGCGTTACGGCTATAACCGTCCGCTCGTCGCGGGCACGATCGCCGCCTCCGGAACACTGGCACAGATCGTCCCGCCGTCTCTCGTCCTGATCGTCATGGCGGACCAGCTCGGCCGTTCGGTGGGTGACATGTATGTCGGCGCACTCTACCCCGCGCTTTTGATCGTCGCGACTTATTGCGCCTACATCTTCGCCATTTCGATTTTCAAACCAGCGCTCGTGCCCGCGCTTCCAAAAGAAGCCCGCACTCTCGGAAACGGCGTCACTTCGCTGCTGGTGATGATCGCACTTTCAGTGGCGCTTTATTTCCTCGGCATGCATGTGCTCTTCAGCGGCATAACAAGCCCGGAATGGCGGCTCGTCACAGCGCTCGCCTTCGCCGTATTTGCGGTTTATCTCGTTGCTATTTTTAATAGCACCGCCAGCAAGAAGGTCATTTCTCGCCTCGCCGAACAGGTCATCATCGTTCTGGTGCCGCCACTGGCACTCATATTCCTGGTCCTCGGCACCATCTTCCTCGGCATTGCCACGCCGACCGAAGGCGGCGCGATGGGCGCAACCGGCGCGCTTATCCTCGCGCTCGCCAAAGGCAGACTTTCGCTTGCGATCGTCAAGAACGCGCTGGATGCAACGACGAAGCTTTCCGCCTTCGTCATGATGATCCTCATCGGCGCCCGCGTTTTCGGCCTGACCTTCTATGGCATCAACGGCAATGTCTGGATTGAGGAATTGCTGCTTGCCCTGCCCGGTGGGGAATACGGCTTCCTGATCGTTGTCACGATCATCATTTTCATTTTGGGCTGTTTCCTCGACTTCTTTGAAATCGCCTTCATCATGGTGCCGCTGCTCGCCCCGGTAGCCGACAAGCTCGGGATCGATCTCGTCTGGTTCGGCATCATTCTCGGCATCAACCTCCAAACCTCGTTCCTGACCCCGCCCTTCGGTTTTTCGCTTTTCTTCCTGCGCTCAATCGCGCCCAACTCCACCTGGGTGGACAAGGTAACGGGCAAAAAAATGCCCGGCGTGAAAACAACGGAAATATACAAGGGTGTATTCCCCTACATCGTCATCCAGTTTGTGATGATCCTGGTCGTCATTGCATTCCCCGGTTTGGTCCTGACGTACAAGAGTGGCCACACCAGCGTTGATCCCAGCACCATCAAGATCGAGATACCCGGCGGGCCGGGAAGCAACGGCCTGTCATTGCCTCCGCTCGGCGGCGGTGCTCAGCAACAGCCATCCATGGGCCTGCCGCCGCTCAACCTCGGCGGGCCGGCTCCAGCCCCATCCGGCCAGGAGAACCAGGCTCCGGCGGCACCGCCGGCGCTCGGTTTGCCACCACTCAATTTGGGCGGACCGCAACCTCAGCAGCCCGCGCCGACCCAACCCGACCTTAGCCAGCCACCCAAGATCGGGCCATAAAAGCACGGCCGGCGCAGCGCGGCGGTGATCGAGAGCGATCCGCGAAACGCTGCGCCGACCCATTGCGCGTCCAGGCATCAGGCACGCGGATGCCGCAAATTGAACAATGCCTGGTGACAGGCCAACGAGGCCGCAATTCCTGCTGAAAAACAAAAAGCCCCGGAGACCGAAGTCCCCGGGGCTTTCTGCCGGTCCGCCTCTACCGAAAGATCAGAGCTTTCCGTTGCGCTGCTGAATCATCATGAATGTATCAAACGTATATTCCGCAAGCTGCATCCACAGATAGCCCTCTCGCTTGAAGGCCACCTGGTCCTCGTAAATCTTTTTGAAGTCGGGGTTGGATGCCGAGATATTGGCATAGACTTCCAGCGCAGCCTTGTAGCAAGCTTCGAGGATTTCCTGGCTGAACGGCCGCAGAACAGCTCCTTCAGCCACCAGTTGCCGCACCGCCGTCGGGTTTTTAGCGTCATATTTCGCCATCATGCTGGTGTTGGCGAAGGCGCAGGCATCCTGCAACACCGTCTGGTAGTTCTTCGGCAGGCTGTTCCATTTGTCCAGATTGACGAAGGAATGGATGACCGGGCCGCCTTCCCAGAAGGCCGGGTAATAATAATATTTCGCAACCTTGTAGAAGCCGAGCTTGTGGTCGTCATAGGGACCAACCCATTCGGCAGCGTCGATGGTGCCTTTTTCCAGTGCCGGATAGATGTCGCCGCCGGCGATCTGCTGCGGCACGACGCCAAGCTTTTCCACCACCTTGCCGGCGAGGCCGGCAATGCGCATCTTCACGCCCTTGAAATCTTCGACGGTGTTGATTTCCTTGCGGAACCAGCCACCCATCTGCGCGCCGGTATTACCGGAGATCATGCCGTAGAGATTGTGCTTGGCGTAAAATTCGTTGAGCAGCTTGTTGCCGTTGCCTTCATAGAACCAGGAATTGGTCAGGCGGGCGTTGAGACCGAAGGGTATCGCCGTGCCGATGGCAAAGGTCGGATCCTTGCCGACGTAATAATAGGAACAGGTGTGGCACATTTCCACCGTGCCTGATGACACGGCATCGGCCGCCTGCAGGCCGGGCACGATTTCGCCGGCGGCAAAGGGCTGGATGGTGAAATTGCCATCGGTTGCGGCGGCAACGTGCTTGGCAATATCCTCGGCACCGCCATAGATGGTGTCGAGCGATTTCGGAAACGACGACGTCAGACGCCAGGTGATCTTGGTATTCTGCTGTGCAATGGCAGGCGCGGCCAGAGCCGTCGCGGCTCCCGCAAGCGCACCTTTTTTCATAAAGGAACGGCGATCCATCTATATCCTCCCAGATATGAACGCTGCCCGCAGCTTTGAATTCCCCTCTTGCTGTTCAGGCATCACAGCAAAGTAAGCACGGTTACCGCCTGGCTGACAAGCGCCCGCGACGAGAATTAATCGCGGAAAACCGGCCTTTTCGGAAAGTCTCCTTCGTATTTTATTTGCAACTGAAATATCCTCGCGACGCCTTATACTTTAGGCGCATCCATTACCGGCAAAACGCAAAACACCTGCTTGACTTGGCTCACCTGCAGTCGCACAAATTTCGGAGATTCGTCCCGGAGCCACCATGCCAAAACCCATCATTGCCGTTCCCGCCGACATAAGGCATTTCGCCGGAGCCGACTGGCACGCCGCGCAGAACCAGTATCTTTCCGCAGCGTTGAAGGTTGCCGGCGTCATGTCCTTCATCGTTCCGGCTTTCGAGGACGGTAACGAGGTCGACGCCATTCTGGACCGGGTAGACGGCCTGCTCGTCTCCGGCTCGGCAACCAATGTTCACCCTGCCCTTTACGGCAAAGAGGCACGGGAAAGCGACGGCCCCTTCGATCCCGCCCGCGACGCGACCAGCCTGCCGCTCATTCGCCGCGCCATCGAACGCGGCATTCCGATGCTGGCCATCTGTCGCGGCATTCAGGAATTAAACGTTGCGCTCGGCGGCACGCTTGCTTCGGAAATTCAGGAGCAGCCCGGCGTCTGGGATCACCGCAAACCCGAACATGACGACCGTGACGTGGCCTTTGCCATTCGCCAGCCGGTGCAGGTGCGTGAAGGCTCCTGCATTGCGCAGCACCTCGGCATGTCGGGCGAAATCCAGATCAATTCGCTGCACCGGCAGGCAATTGCCGAGACAGCGCCGCGCCTGCAGGTCGAAGCTACGGCGGCCGACGGTACCATCGAAGCCGTTTCCGTCATCGACGCCAAGGGCTTTGCGGTCGGCGTGCAATGGCATCCGGAATATTGGGCCGAGACGGATGCGCCATCGCGCGCCTTGTTCGAGGCCTTCGGCAAGGCTGTTCACGAATACCGAAACAGCAAGACCTAAAAATCGCCCCCTGCCCTCCAACGCAAACCGCGTATCCGAGGCCAGCGCATAAAAAAGGGGCAAGCCTGAAAGCTTGCCCCAAGTCCGGGAGGAGGAGTGCTTAGCGCTTTGCGCGTTTCTTCTGTCGGTAAACGTCGGCGACGACGGCAGCCACGATGATCAGGCCTTTGACGATCTCCTGGTAATAGGCATCGACCCTGAGGAACGTGAAGCCTGATGTCATGACGCCAAGAATGATGGTGCCGATGACCGTTCCGGTGATGCGGCCTGCGCCGCCGGCAAGCGACGTGCCGCCGATAACGGCTGCGGCGATGGCGTCGAGTTCGTACATCACGCCCATGCCGGCCTGCGCCGTCTGTGCACGGGCGGCGGTGACGACACCGGCAAGACCAGCAAGCATGCCGGCGATGGCATAGACCTTGATCAGATGCGCCTCGATATTGATACCGGAAACACGTGCCGCCTGCTGGTTAGCGCCGATCGCATAGGTGAACTTGCCATAACGCGTGTAACGCAGCGCGATGTGGAAGATGGTGGCAACGACGAGGAAAACGACGACCGGCCAGATGCCCGTGCCGATGAAGTTGAAGCCATCGGTCAGGCCGGAAATCGGCTGGCCCTTCGTGTACCACTTGGAAAGACCACGCGCCGTCACCATCATGCCGAGTGTTGCGATGAAGGGCGGTATTTTCGTGCGCGCAATCAGCTGCCCGTTGATGAACCCGGCCAAAGCCCCGGCCAATATGCCGACAGCGAGCGGTATGAAGAATGGCAGGTCGGTGAGGCCAGGATAAAGCGCCCGCGGCCACGTGGAAGATTGCGCCACGCTGGCAGACAGCATCGCCGTCAGGCCGACAACCGAACCGGAGGACAGGTCGATGCCGCCGGTAATGATGACCTGCGTCACGCCAACGGCGATGATGCCGATCACTGACACCTGCAGGATCATGATCGTCAGCCGCTGCTGGTTCATCAGGAAGCTCTGGCCGATGAAAATCCAGCCGAGTATTTCATAGACCAGCGCGATGCCGATCAGCACGAAAAAGATATTGGCTTCCGGCGGTATGCGCCTGTGCGGCTTGCGTCCGGATTTTGCATCCAACTCTGCGTTGGCGGTGGCGTTCGTATTCATAATCGTTCCTCCTCGAGAAATCCCGGCGCGCCTCACCGCGATGCGAGATCCATCACCTTCACCTGCGTGGCTTCACTTCTGTCAAGGAAACCCGTCACTCGACCCTCATGCATGACCATGACACGGTCGCTCATACCCAGAACCTCCGGCATTTCGGAGGAAATCATGATGACGGCGACGCCTTGGCGCGCCATCTCGCAAACCAGCTTGTGAATCTCCGCCTTGGCCCCGACATCGATGCCGCGCGTCGGCTCATCCAGAATGAGGATGCGCGGCTTGGTCAGCATCCAGCGGCCGATCAGCACCTTCTGCTGGTTACCGCCGGACAGGTTTTCGATACGCTCGTATAGATGCGGCGTCTTGACCCGCAGCTTGCGGCACATCTCTTCGCAGGCATCCGAAAGGGCGCTTTCCTGCACGAAGCCGTTGGCGACATATTTGTCCTGCAGGACGGCGATCTGCATGTTCTCCAGAATGTTGAGGATCAGCAGACATCCCGTATCCTTGCGGTCCTCGGTCAGGAACGCCATGCGGTGGCGGATGGCCTCTGTCGGGCTGTCGATCGCAACCTGTTTACCGTCGATTGCAACGGTACCAGAGGAGGCAGGCGTGACGCCGAACACCGTCTCGGCAACATTGGAGCGTCCCGAGCCGACAAGACCAGCAACACCCAGAATTTCGCCGGCGCGGACATCGAACGACACATCATGGAACACGCCATCAAGCGTCAGGTTCTTGACCGACAGCACCACATCGCCGATCGGAACCTCTTCCTTCGGAAACATCTGCGTGATTTCGCGGCCCACCATCATGCGGATGATGTCGTCACGCGTCACATCGGTGGACGCGTGTGTGCCGATATATTTGCCGTCGCGGAAAACGGAGAATTCGTCGGCGATCTCGAACAGCTCGTTCATCTTGTGGGTGATGTAGACGATGCCGATACCACGTTCCCTGAGGTCGCGGATAATTCGGAAAAGATGCTCGACCTCGCGCTCGGTCAGCGCCGATGTCGGCTCGTCCATGATCAGAACGTCGGAATCGTAAGAAACTGCCTTGGCGATCTCGACCATCTGACGGCTCGCGACCGACAGTTCGCCGACGCGTGTTTCCGGGTCTAGGTCGATGCCGAGCCTTTCAAGCAGCGTCTCCGTGCGGCGATACATTTCACCATGGTCGATGAAACCAAACCGGTTTTTCGGCTCGCGGCGGATCCAGATGTTTTCGGCCACCGTCATATAGGCCATCAGGTTGAGTTCCTGATGGATCATGGCAATACCGTTTTCGAGCGCATCGAGTGGGGAATCGAGGCGTATCGGAGCACCTTTCAGGCGGATTTCACCAATGTCCGGCTGGTAGATACCAGCGAGAATCTTCATCAGCGTCGATTTGCCGGCGCCGTTCTCGCCCATCAGCGCATGCACGGTGCCGCGCTTGAGATGGAACGACACATCATCAAGCGCCACGACACCGGGAAATTCCTTGCGTATACCGTCCGCTGCCAGAAGAAATTCTGCATTCGGCACGGCGCCGCTGGCGCGCACCGCGGCCATTGTCGATGGACTGACGACCATCTCACCCTCCACAATAGACAAAAATGACCGGAAAATGGGCCTGCGAAATCGCGGCCTTCCTCCGGGGAGGCTTACAGCGCCGTGTCAACAAAGACAGGCATGGGCGCTGTAACACTTTGAATTCACTGAAATTATATTTTCCACATCAGCCCGCAGGCTGGGCCTTCCGTTGGCGTCCGGGTCCGGCACCTGCTCCCGATGTTATTTCAATCGAGCACAGATGCCGAAACGGGATCGTCAGTTCTTGGCCACGTAATCCTTGACGTTCTCAGGCGTGACGAGCTGGAAGGGAATGTAGACCTTCTTGTCGACCTTGTCGCCCTTGACGAGCTTCAGCGCCGCGTCGAGAGCGCCCTTGCCCTGGCCGGCAGCATCCTGGAAAACAGTCACGTCGAGATCGCCCGCCTGCATGGCAGCAAGAGCGTCCTGGGTGGCGTCAACACCGGCGACGACATAGTCCTTCATGTCCTTGCCGGCGGCTTTCAGCGCCTGAACCGCGCCGATCGCCATTTCATCATTGTTGGCGATAACGGCGTTGAATTCGATACCGCTGGAGAGCCAGTTGGTGACAAGGTCGGAACCCTGCGTGCGCTGCCAGTTGGCGGTCTGCTCTTCAACAACCGAAATGCCCTTGCATTCGTCGGTCTGCAAAACATCCTTTGCAGACTGTGTGCGCATGCGTGCCGCCTGGTTCGAAAGCTCGCCCATCATGATGACGGCCTTGCCCTTGCCACCGAGAAGGCGGCAGACTTCTTTTGCTTCAAGCGTGCCGGCCACGGTCTCGTCAGAGGCGACGAATGCCTGTCCATCCGGCAGGGTATCGACGTTTACCGGCTGACGGTTGACGTAGACCAGCGGAATCTTGGCTTCAGCGGCAAGCTTCGACATGGCCGCCGTCGCATCCGTATCAACCGGGTTGACGATGATCGCATCGACCTTGGAAGCGATGAAATTCTGGATCTGGCTCTGCTGCTTGGCAACGTCGTTCTGAGCGTCTTCAACCTGCAGGGTAACGCCCTTCAGTTCCTTGGAGTAATCCTGCATGCCGTTGCGCAGCACGGTCAGGAAGTTGTCGTCGAACAGGGCCATCGAAACACCGACGGTCTCCGCATGAGCCGCCGTGCCCAGAAGCACAGACATGGCCGCACTGATGATAAGCTTCTTCATTGTTTTTCTCCTCCATGGTGTCCGGCGCCACCTCTCCCAGCCGGAAGCGGACCCGAAAGCCCGCCGCTACCTCATCCAGAAAACGGAATAATGAAACCGATTTTCTGCCGTTCGATATATTTATTCCATTTTTGGTTCGAACGTCAATGTTTTCTTCGCGGTCTGACAGCGAACCGGCACACAAGGCGGTGATGACGGGAGTTTTAAGGAGAACCGGGTACTGAGACCGGAGGCCGAAAGGCGTGCCAAATCTTCCCGTGTCATCCCCGCCCTTGAGGCGGGGATCCATAAGCCGTTGAAATTATGGATGCTCGGAACGAGCCAGAGGAGGATGTCGAGCGAGGTGCAAGGTCTGCCGTCAATATCGGGCGCTTCGCCGCCGAGACGGACGTCGCCGCAAGCGCGGCCTACCCGTGCGAGCCGGGCATCACATCCGCAGGAATGGGGCAGACATAGTCGCCGCCTTCCGTCTTTTCCCGCCATTCCCTTTTAGCGCTGGCAAGCAGTTCAGGCGAGGTCATCAACGAAAGACCGGTCGATGCCAGCGTCTTGGCGGCATGCGCCATGGCCTTGTGGGCGGCGGGGCTTTTGCCCTGTGCCACCACCTGCCAGGTATGCGGATTGGTCCCGATCGCCCAGGCCGGCGTCCAGCACTGCGCCGTCGGCGTGATCCAGCTGACGTCGCCGACGTCGGTGGAACCCGCCCGAAAATGCGACTCGCCCTCGAAATCACGCAGGCCGAGATGCAGGGGCGTCGATCCGTCGACCTTCCGGTTGGAAAAGACGTCACCCTTTATCTGGTAGAGCCGGATGCTGCTTTTGATCGCTTCTTCGGTAAACGTATCCTGTATGCGTTTGGCGAAGTCGATATCCGCGTCATCAAAGGCGATGGGGCCAAGCGTCACCATGTTTTCATGCATCGCCGTTTCCAGCGTTATGTTGGGCAGAAGGTTGGTGGAGGCGGTATCGAAGACGATCTCCACCTCGGTTTCGGTCATCATCGCCGCGCCGCGCGCGACTTTGTCCACCCTTGCTGCGAGGTCGAGTGCCTGGCGCATTTCCGGCGCGCGGATCAGATAGAGGACTTCCGCCTTCGCCTGCACCACATTCGCCGCCTTGCCGCCGGTGTCGGTGATCGCATAATGCACCCGGCAATCCTGCGGCATGTGTTCACGCAGGAAATTGACGCCGACATTCATGAGTTCGACGGCATCGAGCGCCGAGCGGCCGAGATGGGCGGCGTTGGAGGCATGGGCCGCAACACCCTTGAAACGATAAAAATATTCTAGTACGGCCAGATTGTTGGTGGAACGCACGCCGTTGAAGGGTGCCGGATGCCAGGTCAGAGCCGCATCGACATCGTCGAACAGGCCGGCGCGCACCATGAAGGTCTTGCCGGAACCGCCCTCCTCGCCGGGGCAACCGTAGTAACGCACCGTGCCGGGCAGATTGTTCGCTTTCAGATGCCGGGCCAGCGCAATGGCGGCCATCAGCGAGCCGACGCCGAGCAGGTTGTGACCGCAGCCATGGCCTGTGGCGCCCGCCTCGCGCGGCTGCACCTGCGCCACATCGGCCAGCTGGCTCATGCCGGCCAGCGCATCGAATTCACCGAGGAAAGCGATGACCGGCTTGCCGCTGCCGAATTCGCCGATGAAGGCCGTGTCCATGCCTGCCAAGCCGCGACGAACCGCAAAACCGTTTTCCTCAAGTGCTTTTGCCAGAACGCCGGCGGATTGCCGTTCTTCGAATTTCAGCTCGGCAAAATCCCAGATTCTGTCGCTCAAGGTGGTGAAATCGGGCTTCATTGCCTCGACTTCGGCGGCAATCGACATCACGGCATCACGGTTCATGGCTTGTCCTCGCATTTCCGCCCTTTGCGGGCACGCGCAAGCACTTCGGCGGAGGCACCGCCAAATCCTTACGCTCTATGATGGAAAGCCCGCGCCGGGGTCCGCCTCCGGCGCGGGCGATAGTGGATCAGTTGTCGACCGAGACTTCCCAGAGGCGGGCGTTCGACTGCCAGACCGGCTGGCCCTTCAACTTCTTCGTCGCGCCCCAGACATCGACCATGTCGTAAAGGAAGATGCCCGGCATTTCCTTCAGCATCAGTTCATGGAACTCGTCGAAAATCTTCTGGCGCTTCGTCTGGTCGGCCTCAACATAGGCCGCCTTCATCAGCTCGATCGCTTTCGGATCGTCCCACATCAGCGAGGCGTTCTTGTCCTTGTTGCCGACATAGAAGGCATACATCAGCGCCGGGTCGAGACGCGGGGCGACCGACTGCGAGATCACCTGATAATTGCCGGAGCGACGGCGATCCACCTGCGTGGCATAGTCCAGCACCTCGATCTGCACATTGAGACCCGCCTGCTGCATCATGGCCTGCGCCATGACGGCAGCCGGGAAGCTCGGTACGTTGCCGCGCTTGTTGGCGATGATGGAGATCGGCTCGCCCTTGTAACCGGCGGCCTCCAGTTCCTTCTTCGCGGCCTCGACATCATAGGCCGGGCGCTTTTTCTGGGCCTCGTCATAATAAACCGAGTCCTGCGAGACCATCGAACCGTTCGCCTCACCCGTGCCGTTGGATGCGGCGGCGACCAGTTCATCGAGATCGAGCGCCATCGCCATGGCGCGGCGTACGCCGGGATTGCTCAGAACCTTGTCGCGGGTCTGGATGTAGAAGAGGTTCTTGCCGTTGTTGCGGGCAACGATGAGCTGCATCTTGTCGTTGGTCTTGAACTCAGGAATGAGATCGGGAGAAATCTCGGCCGTATCGAGGACGCCGGATTCAAGCCCGGCTTTCACGGTCGAGGCATCGGGAATGACCATGAACTTGATGCCGTCGGCCAGCGGCCGCTTGGAACCGACCATGCCATCCGGCTTGCCGTCATTTGCCGGCGAAACATAATCGGCAAATTTGGCGAGGCGGATATATTCGCCCTTCTTCCACTCGTCCCACTGGAACGGCCCAGTGCCGATCGGCTTGACGAAGTTGCCATCGGCAGCAACCGATTCCGGCGAGATCATGCCGGTATAACCGCATTCCGGCCGCGACATGAGGCCGAGGAAAACGGCGGAGGGTTTTTCAAGGGTGATCTCGACCGTCGATGCATCGCTGGCCTTGACACCGGTGACGTGTGCTGCCCCGCCATCGGCGAAATCGTTGAGGCACGCCCATTTCGTTTCCGGCTTCAGGTAACGTGTCCAGTTCCAGACGACATCCTCTGCGGTGAGCGGCTTGCCATTGTGGAATTTCACGTCCTTGCGCAGCTTGAAGGTATAGGTCAGGCCGTCAGGCGCAACCTCGACACTCTCGGCGAGCAGCGGCTTCACCTCGCCGGCATTGTTATAACCGACAAGGCCTTCAACGATGTGCAGGATCACCCCGTCCGTATTGCCGTCGCGGTTCACCCCCGGATTGTTGCTGCGCAGATCCGAACTTTGCGCGATGGTGATATCGCGTGCAGCCGCGATATTGGCGGTCACGAGCAGGGCAACGCCTGCGAGAAGAAGTTTTTTCACTGTTCTACCCTCTTTGTTGTCGTTGATTGTGATTGATTAAAACCCGTCCCAGCAGCCTTGTGCCAGCCGGCCGATCGTTTCGAGCGCGATGGTGTATCCCGGAGTGCCATCAGGCATCACCTGCGGCACCTCATCCGTATAGGTGGTGATGATGAAGGACGGCGCGCCATTTCTGTAGACGATGCCGGCATCCATGCGACCGCGCTTGCCGCGGCCGCTCTTGCTGGCCACCACGGCCTCGAAAGGCAGGCGGGAGCGAATTCCATACCGCAAAATCTGGTTTTTCAGCGTCTGCATGGCCCATTCGCACAATTGCGGGCTGCAACCGAGCTTTGCCTGCGCCTCCGGTGAGGACTGGGCATCGAGAATGGTTTGCAGCAGAAGCACCTGATCCGCCGCCGAGGTGGTGGTGACGGTTTTCAACGGATGGTCAGCCGCCAGCGCCAGCGGCGGAATGAGGAAACGATGATGGGTATTGGCCATGCCGAGCGATTTGCAATAGCCGTCCACCTCTTCCAGCGTCAGCCGTTCCAGCACCATCTTGGTGCAGACATTGTCGCTCAGCACCATCATGCCGGCGACGGCATCGCGTAGCGAAATGACGATGCCCGGCGTCATATAACGGAACATGCCGCTCGCGACCTCTTCCGCCAGCCGCTTTTCATAGGTAACGGGCTGGTCGAGATCGATCCGCCCTTCGCTTGCGGCCTTGAGCACGGCCATCATGATCGACGTCTTGCGGGTGCTGCCCGATGGCGTCTCCTCGTTTTCTCCCCGCCCGATCTCTTCGCCGGTCAGGAGATTGCGCACCATGAAGCGCGTCACGAAAGGCTGTGCATCACAGATCGCATTCAGTTGGGCAGCCACGGTCATTGTCATCTTCCTGTTAAACTTCATCTTCCAGACGCCATTTGAGTGTCACGCCGCCCTTTTCATTCTGGTCGAGGGCGGGAATGGCCGAGAGGAGCCGGCGCGTATAGGCCTCTCTCGGACTGTCGAAAATCGTGTCGCGGTCACCCTCTTCGATGATGCGGCCGTCCTGCATGACGACGACACGGTCGGCCACCTGCTCAACCACACCGAGATCGTGGCTGATGAACAGGCAGGAGAAACCGTAACGTTTCTGCAGATCGGAAAAGAGATCGAGCACCTGTGCCCGCACCGTCACGTCGAGCGCGGACACCGGCTCGTCGGCGATCAGGAAGCGCGGACGACGGGCAATGGCGCGGGCAATGGCCACGCGCTGGCGCTGGCCGCCGGAAAGTTCGTGCGGGTAACGGGTCGCGTAATCCGCGTCCAACCCCACCTCTTCCAGCGTTTCGAGCGCCCGCTTGCGCTTGGCGGCCTGATCGAGGTCAGGCACGAGGCGCAGCGCCTCTTCCACAAGTGCCAGAATGGTCATGCGCGGATCGAGCGAGGAATAGGGATCCTGAAACACCATCTGGCAATTCAGGCGATAGTCCTTCCAGTCCTCGTTGCGCTCCCGCCCCTGAAAGCGGATATGCCCTTCGCTTTCCTGCACGAGCCCGGCAATGGTGCGGCCAAGCGTGGTCTTGCCGGAACCGGAACCGCCGACCAGCGCCACGACCTCACCCTCATGAATATCGATACTGACGCCGTGCAGCGCCCGCTTGGGCTTGGCTTTCTTCAGCAGGGATTTGCGTCCGGCATAATCGACGACGATATCGCGGGCCGAAACCATCGGCGCCTTGGACGTGTCGATGGCGCGCGGCTCGCCGCGGAACGGCAGGGAGGAAAGCAGCTTTTTGGTATAGGGATGCTGCGGCGCGTCCAGCAGGTCTTCGGTGCGGCCCTGCTCGACGATCGCACCTTTTTCCATCACCACGATGCGGCTGGTATAACGCGCCACCATCGGCAGATCATGGCTGATGAGCAGCACGGCCGTGCCTTCCGCTCGCGTCAGCTCCACCATCAGCTCCATGACATCACGCTGGATGACCGCGTCGAGCGCCGTCGTCGGCTCATCGGCGATCAGCAGGGCCGGTTTCAGCAGCATGACCGAGGCCAGCATGATTCGCTGGCGCATGCCGCCGGAAAACTCGTGCGGATAGGCCGTCAGCGCGCCTTCGGGATCGCGGATGCCCACGCGCCGCAGCATATCGAGAATTTTCTCGCGGCGTTCTTCCGGGGATAATTTCGTGTGAAGGATCAAGCCCTCTTCCAGCTGCCGGCCAATCGTCATCGACGGGTTGAGGGAGGTCATCGGCTCCTGAAACACGACACCGATCTCCGCGCCGCGCAGACGCCGAAGATCCTTCACCGGCAGGGACATGACATCCTGCCCCTTGTAGATGATCGATCCGCCGGTGACGGCGATGGCCGGTGGCAGAAGCGAAATGAGCGCGCGGGTTGCGAGCGTCTTGCCCGAGCCGCTTTCGCCGACGATGCCGAAGATTTCGCCCGCGGCAATATCGAAGGAAACATCCTTGACCACCCGGTGGCCGGTTCTGGCGACTTCGAGCGAAAGGCCGCGAACGGTGAGAAGTGTAGTGTCCGTCATTTGAGACCTCTCATGCGCGGGTCAAGCCTGTCGCGCAGGGCATCGCCCAGAAGATTGATGCCAAGCAGCGTCAGCGCGATGCAGAGACCGGGGAAAAGCCCGAGCCACACGGCCTGCTGGATGAAGGGCCGGCCGGCGGCCAGCATGTTGCCCCAGGTGGGCGCCGGCGGCGGCACGCCGAGGCCGAGGAAGGACAGCGCACTTTCCGAAAGGATGGCCCAGCCGAACATGGAGGTGGCAAGAACCGTGATCGGCGCGATGCAATTGGGCAGGATGTGGCGGAACATGGTGTAGATCTCACCATTGCCCATTACCAGCGACGCCTCGATGAATTCCCGCTCACGCAGAGAAAGCACGGCACCGCGCACCACGCGGGCCATGGACGGCGTATAGGCGATGCCGAGCGCAAAGATGATGCCATACTGGTTGGCGCCGAAAACCGCGAGCAGGCCGAGCGCCAGAAGAATGCCCGGAAAGGCCAAGAGCGCATTGTTGATGGCCATGATGACGCCATCCACCCAGCCGCGCGCATAACCGCTGACAAGGCCGATCAGCGTGCCGAAGATTGTCGCGAAGCTGACCGTCAGAAAACCGATCCAGACGCTGGCACGCGCGCCGACCATCAGGCGGCTCAAAACATCGCGCCCGAATTCGTCGGTGCCGAGAAGATGGCTTGGGCCGGGCGCGGCGAGACGCGAGGCGAAACCGAGCTTCATCGGATCATAGGGTGTCCAGAACAGGCCGGTCACGGCGGTGATGAGCAGGAGGGCGATGAGAAAGCCGCCGATAAGCCCGTTGAGTGTGAACTTTTTCATTCGGCAACCACACGCGGATCGAAGAGGGGATAAAGCAGGTCGACGAAGAGGTTGACCAGCACATAGGACAGCGAGACGAACAGCAGGCAGCCTTGAATGACGGGATAGTCACGGGCAAAAATACTGTCGACCATCAGCCGCCCGAGACCGGGAATGGTGAAGACCGTCTCGATGACGGCGATACCGCCGAGAAGATTGCCGAGGATAAGGCCGATCATTGTCCAGGTGGGACCAAAGGCGTTCTTGAAAGCATGCCGCCAGAGAACCGCGCTTTCCGAAAGGCCCTTGGCGCGGGCATGGGTAATGTAATCCAGCCGCAGAACTTCCAGCGTCGAGGCGCGCGCCATGCGGATCAGCACACCCATTTCATGGATCACCAGCGTCATAACGGGCAGGACGAGATAAAGCATGCCGCCGACGAGATTGTCGCTGATCGACACATATCCGAGCACCGGCAACCAGCCGAGCTTGAGGCCGAAAAACAGAAGAAGCAGAAGACCCAGCCAGAATGTCGGAATGGACAGTAGCAGCGTCGCCGTTCCCACCAGCGCAAGATCGGTCAGACTGTTCTGTTTCCAAGCGGCGATCACGCCCGCAGGAACCGCAATCAGGCTGGCGAGCAGCACGGCGACGACGACGATCTCGGCGCTGACGAGGAAGCGCGAGACGACCAGCGGCAGCACCGCCTCGTCATTGACGATGGAGCGGCCGAAATCGCCCTGCACCACATTACCCGCCCAGATGACGAATTGTTGCGGCATGGACTTGTCGAGGCCGAGTTCGGTCCTCATGGCTTCGATCTGTTCCGGTTGCGCCATGTCGCCCAGCATCAGGGCAGCCGGATCGCCCGGAATGAAGCGGATGAGCGCGAAAACCGTGATCGACACGAATGCGATCGTCGGCAGCGCCATCAAAAGACGGCTCAGTATGAATCTTATCATCGGTTCCCCACGATTGATGGCGGGGAATGATATCCCGCCTCTATCGGTTTCGTTGCTGGTGACTATGACGGATTGATAAATAAGGCGCAATATTATGCGTAAACGTCATATATCTATGCAGAATGGCGGCGCGTTTCATCCTGATGAGGACAATGAGATTTCCCGCCCAAAATCCCGTTTTCAGTCGATTTTTTGCGAAAGCTGGATTTCCCGCTTCAAGGCATCGCTCAGCGCCTGTGCCGCGATGGACAACGGTGCACCGGAGGCGCGGGCTAGACCGAATTCCTGCGTCGCCTGCGGAACGAATGGCCGGGCGACAACGGGAAGATGCCGGTAGAGGTTGGCATAAAAGCTGCTGATGATCGTCACCCCCAGCCCATGCGCCACATAGGCGCAGGCGGAACTGTTGGTGTGGGTCTCGATCTTCACCATCGGCTTGACGCCGGCCTTCTTGAAGACCTGATCGAGCGCCATGCGGTTCGGCCGCTGCCGGCCAATCAAAATGAGCGGAACATTGCGCAGGTCCTTGACGGTAATTTCGTCGAGTTTGGCCAAGGGATGATCCTCCCGGACCACACAGACGCTTTTGCCGGTGGCGACACGCTCGACATCGATGCCCGGGCCAATCTCGCCTTCCATCCGCAGGAAACCGAGATCGATCACCCGCTCACCGACAAGCTTGTTGATGGCGGTCGTCGTTTCAAAAAAAGTCTCGATGCGAACGCCGGGAAAATCCCTGACATAGTCAATCAGCATGGCGGGCGCGAAATTCTCCCACATGCTGCTCGGCAGGCCGATGCGGACGATTTCCGGGCCGGCAGCGCCGTTGCGCAAATCCTCGGCGTGGCCGGACATGCGATCAACGGCAAGCAGCACATTTTCCGCATCGCGGGCAAGAAGTGCAGCCTCGGGCGTTGGGATCAACCGTCCCTTGTCGCGGGCAAACAGCGTCAGCGACAGATCCGCCTCAAGCTGCGCCAGAAGCCGGCTGATACCGGACTGGCTGAGCCCCATGGCCTTTGCGGTGGCGATGGTGGAGCCGGTGGAAAGAAGCGTGCGCAGGACTTCGAGCTGCTTGATATTCATGAGGCAAGCACCATGGGTGAAAGGACGAGCCGGTTTCGGTTCAGACGTTTTGCCGCCGATGACGCTTGATGTCACCGGTTTTTTTAGCACCGTCATGCGGCCCCGTCTGGCCGCCGCTTACAGTTCCACCTCATAGACCCTGTCGTGGGTGGCAACACGCGCCTCTCCGGAGGGCGTCACCCAGCCGCGGAACATGCCAGGCGTATTGTAGGGTGCGGCAATGCCGCCTTCGGCGTCTATCGCGACGAGACCGGCGCCAATATCGTAAGGCGCCAGATCCTTATGGACGAGATCGCCGGCCGCAGTCTCCAGATCCTGCCCGAGATAGGCGACACGGGACGCGATCTCGTGGCCGACGACATAACGGATGAAAAACTCACCCTTGCCGGTGCCGGATACCGCGCAGGCACCGTCGCGCGCATAGGTGCCGGCCCCGATCACCGGGCTATCGCCCACCCGGCCGTTCGGCTTGTTGGTATAGCCGCCGGTGGAGGTCGCCGCCGCAAGATGCCCGGCCGCATCGAGCGCCACCGCGCCGACGGTTCCGTGCTTTTCGTTTTCCGTCGCTTCCGTTCCAGCGGCGGCATGGACCTTCATGGCCGCCAGCGCCTCGAGACGTTTTTGCGTGGTGAAATAGGATTGAGGTTCGGTGGCAAGCCCCTGCTCTTTCGCAAACTGGTCAGCCGCTTCGCCGGTGAGATAGACAGCACGTTCATCCGCCATCAGCGCACGGGCAGCCTTTACCGGGTTTCGGATGGCGCGTGATGCGCTGATTGCGCCCGCCGCCAGCGTTTCACCATCCATGATCGAGGCGTCGAGTTCGTGAACCCCGTTCTCGTTCAGCGCCGCCCCATGGCCTGCATTGAAATGCGGGCTGTCCTCCATGACGACGACCGCCGCCTCAACCGCTTCAAGCGCGGTTCCACCGGCCTTCAGCACGCCATAACCGGCCCGCAAGGCCGCCGCCAGATCGTCGCGCGCCGCCTCCCATTCCGCAGGCGTCATGCTGTGTTCCGGCATCACGCCGCAACCGCCGTGAATGGCCAATGCGATCTTCGTCATGTCCTCACTCCACTGTCGCCCCGCCACAAGCAGGGCCTCTTACCATCAATGAAAGGCGATATCGCCGATGACCCGCACCCGCACCCGCCGCGCGCCGCCCGGCAGATAGGCGATCGGAATATCCTCCACCTCAAGCGTCTTGAGGCTCGCCCGCTCCGCGCCCGAAGCGACCGCCGCGTTCTGCGCTTCGGTTTCTGCTTTCGCAAGGGCCTCGTCGCGGCTCAAGCCGGAAAAGACCTGATCCACTTCGCCCGAAACCTGCGCCATGGCTGCACCCAGCGCATTGGCAACGCCTGCATTTTCCACACGCAACACCTCGGATGCGCCCGAAACCCGCTCCGGTATCAGGAACGCCCCGCCGCCGACCGCAACCAGCGGCACATCTTCCGCAGACGTCTTCATCTGGTCGAAACTGTCAGCCACCATGTCGCGGATACGGGAAAGCGTCGCCTGCACGAATGCCGGATCGAGGTCTTTCACACGATCCTTGTCGCCCATCTCGATCAAGCCTGCGGCCACGGCGATATCCGATGTCGTCAGCGTCTCGCCGCCGAACACGCGGGCTTCCGTCAGGATGCGATATCCGACCGAGCGCGGGCCGATCTTGCCGGTCTGCGGATCGACGATCGTGCCGCCGCCAAGGGCGACAGGCAGAAGGTCGGGCATACGGAAGAGCGTGCGTACCCCGCCAATATGAACGATATTGTTCGCCTCGCGCGGAAAGCCGCCGACAAGGCAGCCGATATCGGAGGTGGTGCCGCCGACATCCACCACCATGGCATCGGAAAGACCGGTGAGGAAGGCCGCACCACGCATCGAGTTCGTCGGGCCGGAAGCGAAGCTGTGCACGGGGTTCGCGGCGGCCACATCCGCAAGCGCCACGGTGCCGTCATTCTGGGTCAGATAAAACGGCGCCTTCACGCCCGCTTCGCGCAGCGCATCCGAAAATGCCTGAACCGTGGTCTTGCCGAGCGTTTGCAGCGCTGCGTTCAGGAGGGCGACGTTTTCCCGCTCCAGAAGCCCGATACGGCCAAGCGTATGGGAGAGCGTAATGCGTGCATCGGGAATGACCGAACGGACGATTTCCGCCGCCCGCACCTCGCACTCCGTCGTCAGCGCCGAGAAAGTTGCCGAAATGGCGATGGAGGTGATGCCCGCATCGCGAATTTTCATCGCCGCTTCGCGGATTTCACCCGGGATCATCGGCACCAGCGGGCTTCCGTCATATTCGTGGCCACCATGAACCATGAAGATCAGCGGATTGACGGCCTCGTGTAAATCCCCAGGCCAGTCGCACATCGGCGGCAGCGAAGAACCGGTCGGCAGCGCGATGCGGATGGCGGCGACCCGCTCCAGCCGGGCGCGCTCCACCACCGCGTTGGTGAAATGTGTTGTGCCGATCATCACCGCGTCGATGGGCCGGTCCGCCGCGCCGACATGGCCCGCCACATGGGCGAGCGCCGCCTTGACGCCGGACAGGACATCCTGCGTGGTCGGAACCTTGATGGAGGCGACGATCGTGTCTCCATCGATGAGAACGGCGTCCGTATTGGTGCCGCCAACGTCAATACCGATGCGTTTCATGGGAATACCGATCTGAAATCAATGTCATAACCGAAGGCACGCGGGCCGACGGCAGCGATACCGGCAGGTGTCGTCAAAAGTTCCGGCGCCGGCAGGGCGACAACCGTGACGCGCTGGCCATAACGCACCGATTCCGTGCCGATGGCGCTGCCCGAGATAGTGTCGAGAAGGCAGAGCAGGTCCGGCGTCATGGCAACCGGCTGGCCATCACGGAAGGCGACCGCCCATTCGTTCTGGAAGGCGAGTTCCAGTCGCGAGCCTTTATCCGCATCGATGCCTTCAATGGTGGTGCTGCCGCGCAGGAAGCCGCCGGTGGTTTCACGCGCCACGTCCACCACCTTGCCACGGAACAGCTGCTTGCCGCCCTCATGGTCAAGAACCGCCTGAACGGGGTCATCATGGCGTTGACGCGCCGCCATCACCGCGCGGCCGAGCTCGGTCGCCTTGGTGACGGTGTAGTGAATGCCCCATTCCTTCACCTCCTTGCCGGTGCGCGGCGCCTTGCAGGTGGCGGCGGTGGAGCCGACTTCGGTGCAGACCTTGCGCGAGATGCGCTCCATCCATTTCCACGAAGCCGCCCGCGTGACGATCACCTCATTGTCGCGCACATCGACCAGCGACAACGGGAACATCGGCAGGTTGCCGATGGCGAAGGAGGTCATCTGCGCTTCGGGATAGGCGCGCCCCATGGCATCGGCATTAACGACCGGCCGGTCGAGCATCGCAGCGGCTAGGAAGGAAGAAAGCGCATTCGAACCGCCGATTTCCACGCTCATGATCGCCCGGAACGGTTTGCCGAGATAATCCTCCATCACCTCGACAGCGCGGGCGAGATGGACGGGGTCCCCCAGCCGCTCCTGACCGACAAGCGGCGCCCCCATCTTGGAGACAACGGCAACCATGTCGTCATCGGCAAGCGCCATGGGATCCATGACCTTCACCCGCCTGCCCTCGGCATAAAGACGGCGCAGGTTGAGCGTCGAGATATAGGGGTTGCCGCCGCCGCCCGTTCCCAGAATCCAGGCGCCGGTGGCCAGAGGTTCGATATCGTCTTCGGAAAATTCCTGGATCATGCGTCATCCTCGGGCATGCCGCAGCCTTTCCGGCCGCAGGCGATGCTCCTTCCCTTTGAAGTTCCAAGTCTGGCCAACCCCGCCTTTGTGGCGGGGCCGGTTTTCATCAGGCGGAGATCACTCCGCCTTGCAGTCCCAATGGAAGTTGGAGAAGTTCAGGTCCCAGCTCTGCATGGGAATGAACTCGTAACCCTGAAGGCACTTGTTCGCCGCATAACGGCGGTTCGGTGCAACCGCCCAGACGTCTGGCTGAAGATCGGCGATCTTCGTCTGCAGCTCCTTGTAGGTGGCGTTCTGTTCGCTGACATCGGTGGTGGCGCGGACCTTGTCGATCAGCCCGTCGATTTCCGCGCTCTGCAGCCATTCCATCGACATCCAGGTGCCGGAGGCCTTGGAATGGTACTGGTTGTAGAACATCGCATCCGGCGACGGGTAGGTCGGCGAGATGTTCACCTGCGTCGATGCGGGCGTCGTTTCCGGCTTGGAGGACAGTTCGACAATGCGGTTCCACGGCTCGGGCTTGATATCGAGCGTGATGCCGATCTGCTCGAGGCTGGATTGCAAAAGCAGCGCCACTTCGGCCTCGAAGGCCAACGAAGCGACATAGCTGTTGACCAGCGTGATCTTCTGGCCGGCATATTTCGACTTCGCCAGCTCTTCCTTGGCCTTTTCCAGATCATAGACGCCGGGCTGGATATCGCCGTTATGCGCATCCTTGAACGCGTCGGAAAGCGGTCCCTTCATGTCGAAACCGGGATAGATCACTTCCTGGATCGTCTTGTAGTCGGTCGCATAGGCAATGGCGCGGCGCACGTGCACGTCGTCGGTCGGATAGACCTTGGTATTGAGCTTGATGACGAAACCGCCGGCGGTGCGGGTCTGGATCAGCTTGTAACCCTTCATCCGGCCGATGGATTCATAGGTATCGTTGCCAAGTCCGTGCGAGGAAAGGCCGAGTTCGCCCTTTTCCGCCAGCGCCTTTACGGTGGCGTCGTCGCTGGTCTGCACGAAGCGCACTTCATCGATCGGCTTGCCCTTGGTCCAGCCGAGGAAATAATCGGCATTGCGGGCAATGACCATATCGGCCGAGCGGTTGTAGCTGACGAGCTTGTAGGGGCCGGAACCAGCGGAATGTTCGCCGACATAGGCCTCACCCCATTTGTCTTCGGGCTTGGCATTGGCTTCGATCAGCGTCTTGTTCATCGCCATCATCAGCGGCGTCGCCGCCATGAAGGGCGAGAACTGGCGCTCGATCTTCATGACCAGCGTGGCATCGTCGGGCGCAGTGACGTTTTCGGGCTTCAGCACGCCGACGATGAGGTTCGACGGGCCCTTGTTGATGCCGAGCAGACGCTGGATCGACCAGGCAAGATCGGCAGCCTTTACCGCCGTGCCATCCTGAAATTTCGCGTCGTCGCGCAGGTGGAAGGTGTAGGTCAGGCCGTCTTCCGAAATATCCCAGGATTTCGCCAGATGCGGCACGATTTCGCCCTTGGCGTTCACCGTGGTCAGGCCGTCATACATGTTCACGATGGCCATGTAGCCGGTGTAATCAGTCACCTTCGCGGGGTCGAGCGAGCTGAATATCTGCATGGTGTTGACCGCAACTGACACCTTGTCTTCCGCAAGGACTGCAGAAGAAAAAAGCGGCAACGCGAGCGCCGTGCCGAGCGCCAGCGCGGCGAGACGGGAAGCAAGTACAGGCATTTTCATTATCGTTCTCCTCTTTATTGCGGAGCATTGGCCCCGCTTATGGTTAGGCAGCCTTGCTGACCGGGACGGGCAGCGGTGAGAAAGGAATATCCGGATAGCCAAATGCCGCCGGCCCGACGACCTCAAGCGCGCGGGCGCTGCGCAGCAGGTCATGGCAGGGGATGGCGATGACGGCCACGCGCTGGCCGTAGCGCAACACTTCGGTGGTGATCGGATAACCCGTGTCGACATCGAGAAGGACGATCAGGTCGGGCACCGTCACTTCCACCTTGCCATCTCGGGAAAACAGCAGGAATTCGTTCTGAATGGCGACGCCCGCCGTCTGGCCGGCGCAATCATCGAAGCCGGACAGCGTGAGATCACCGACAGCAAAACCGCCGCGCAGGTGGCGCTTCAGATCGGTGATCTTGCCGTTGAAGATGCGCCTTCCGCCTTCCAGTGCGCAGACCGCGGCAATCGGGTCTTCCTGCTGCTTGCGGGCACGGATCACTGCCTCGCCGATGGCAATCGCCTTGGTGTAGGTTTTCGGAATGCCATACTGGTGCACGTAATGCGCCTGCATCGGCGCGGTCGCCAACATCGCGCCGCCGCCCTGCGAAACGACGCAGGCGCGCGCCATGCGCTCGTGCCAGACCTCGGAAACGGCATGGCTGAAAATGACGGCATTGCCGTGCAGATCGCACATCACCGAGGGCGTGGAACTGTGGCCATAGATGGAGAAGGTGGTCATCTGCATTTCCGGGAATGCCCGGCCCATGCCGTCGCAATCGAGGATCGGCAGGCCGCCGAGCGCCGCTGTCACCAGCGGATTCATGGAATTGGAACCGCCGATTTCCTCGCAGACGATGGCATCGACCGGGGTGCGGATCAGCTCCTCCATCGCCCGCAGGCAACGCAGGCCCTCGCGGCCTTCGCGAATGCGCTCAACGCCGACGACAGGTGCGCCGATGCCGCCGATGGACATGCAGAGCGCATCCGGTTCGATGGCATCGGTGGCAAGGATCTTCATCTCGTAACCGGCCTTCATGGCTTCCAACGCCAGAAGCTTGCCGAGATAGGGATTGCCGCCGCCGCCAGTGCCGAGAATGCCCGCACCGATTTCCAGCGCGTCGAGATCTTCCCGCGTCAGCGTCCGCAATGCCGCTTCGTCATATTTCAGCTTGCGTGTCTCAGCCATGGTTGGCTCCCATTTCTCCAACAACTTTCACATGAATGCGGGTGGCATTGCCGGGCAGATAGGCAAGCGGCATATCCTCGCGCTCAATCACTTCCAGCGTCTCGGCGACCGCGCCGGCCGCAATCGCCTTCTCGCGCGCCTCCGCTTCTGCCTCGGCCAGTGCACTCTCGCGCGTGCGTCCGTCCACCAGCGAGAAGACCCGGTCGGTCTCGCCGCTGATCTGCGCGATTGCCGCGCCGACGGCATTGGCCACCGCGAAATTCTCGGGCCGGATGACCTCAAGGTCACCGATACGATCCGGCATCAGGATGGAACCGCCGCCAACGGCAATCACCGGCACCGGTGACGACGAGATGCGGCTGCGCTCCACGCAGGCCTCGAGCATGTCGTTGATCTTGTCGACCGCCGCATCCACGAGCTTTTTGTCGAGGCTGGAGACCAGCGCCTTCTCACCCACATCCGCCTTGCCGGAGGCAACCGCGATATCGGTTGCCGTCAGGGTCGAGCCACCGAAGCAGAGTGCATCGCGGCGAACGCGGTAACCGACGGATTTCGGGCCGACGGTCAGCCCATGGTCGCCCTTGACCACCAGCGAACCACCACCGAGACCGATGGAGAAGACGTCAGGCATGCGGAAATTGGTGCGCACGCCGCCAATATCCACCGTCGTGGAAGCCTGACGCGGGAAGCCATGCGACAGCGAGCCGACATCGGAGGTGGTGCCGCCGACATCCACCACGACGGCATCCTTGAGACCAGTAAGGAAAGCCGCACCGCGCATGGAATTCGTCGGGCCGGAAGCGAAGGTGAGCACGGGGAAGCCACGCACCACATCCGCCGCCATCAACGTGCCGTCGTTCTGGGTAATGTAGAACGGGCAGGTGATGCCCGCCGCCTTCAGCGCCTCGCCGAAAGCCGCGACGGTGCGGTCGGCAAGCGACAACAGGCTGGCATTCATGATCGCCGCGCTCTCGCGAGCGAGCAGACCGTGGCGGCCGATATCCTTGGACATGACAACCGGCAGGCCGGGGCAACGCTCCTGCAGGATTTCCTTCGTCCGCAGTTCCATCGCATCGTTGATGCCGCTGAAAACACAGGTGACGGCAGCGGCCTTCAGGCCCTTGGCGCGGATATCGGCGGCGATGCGGACGATCTCGTCCTCATCGAGCGGCGAAATTTCGCGGCCGTCGAATTCGTATCCACCGCGCACCTGATAACCGTGGTTGCCGACGATTTCCCGGAGATCATCCGGCCAGTCGACCATGGGCGGCAGGCCGGCGCCGGACGGCAAGCCGAGACGGATGGCGGCCACCTCATCCATATGCCGGCGCTCGATCACCGCATTGGTGAAATGCGTGGTGCCGATCATCACGGCGCCGATGCGCGCCCTGTCGATGCCCGACGCCTCGATGACCTTTTCAAGGGCTTCGATGACACCGGACGTCACATCCTCTGTCGTGGAGGCCTTCACCCCCGCCAGAACGGTTTTATCCTGCAACACAACGGCATCGGTATTCGTGCCGCCGACGTCAATTCCAACGCGATACACGTCAGGCTCCTCTTTCATCAATCAGTCGTTTTTACGAGGAAGCGCATGCGCTCTTCCTCGGTCACGGTGGGTTTGAGACGTTCTTCCTCGTCGGTGACGACGGGGATGGCCGCGATCAGGGCGCGGGTATAGGGATGGGCCGGCTCGGCGAAGACCGCCGACGTCACGCCCTCCTCGACAATCTCGCCGCGCAGCATGACGGCGATGCGCGAGCAGAAATTGCGCATCAGCGACAGGTCGTGCGAGATCATCAGATAGGTCAGGCCAAGCTCCTCGCGCAGCTGCAACAGAAGGTCGATCACCGTCTTCTGCACCGAAACATCGAGCGCTGCCGTCGGCTCATCGAGGATCAGGATTTTCGGCTCGGCGGCCAGCGCACGGGCAATTGCCACGCGCTGCTTCTGGCCGCCGGAAAGCTCATGCGGATATTTGCCGAGATAGGATTGCGGCAGCCGCACCAGCCCCATCAGTTCCTGCATCCGGCTTTCCCGCGCCTGCCCATCCATGCCGATGGATTTCAGCGGCAGGGCAAGCGTCTGTTTCACCGTGCGCTTCGGATTGAGCGAGGTGCCCGGATTTTGATAGACGATCTGCGTCAGCCGCTTGCCGCGCTCAGGCGCCGGGGCGTCGATGACGAGATTGCCGGAAGTGGGACGCGAAAGGCCCATGATCATGCGGGCAACCGACGTCTTGCCGGAACCGGATTCGCCCGCCAGACCGAAAACCTCGCCTTCCTTCAGCGTCAGGTTCACATCGCGCACGGCATGATAACCGTTGCGCCTGCCGTAAATCTTGTTCAGCCCTTCGATGGTGACGATGGGCGAGCGCTCGCTCTGCGCCAGATCGGTGACGCGCGGGCCATAAAGCGGCGGCACGGCATCCAGCAGCGAACGCGTATAATCCTCGGCAGGAGCATGCAGGATCTGCGTGCAGGGACCGGTCTCAACAATATCGCCGTGGTGCATGACCACGACCCGGTCCGCTACCTTGCGCACGACGCCGAGATTGTGGGTAATCATCAACAGCGCCATGTTTTCTTCGGCGACCAGCTGGTTGATGAGGTTAAGGATTTCATCCTGCGTGGTAACATCCAGCGCCGTGCCCGGTTCATCGGCGATCAGGAGCTTGGGCTGGTGCAGCAGGGCAAGCCCGATCAGCACGCGCTGGCGCATGCCGCCCGAAAGCTCGGACGGATAGGCATTCATCACCCGTTCGGTATCGGCAAGTTGCACCCGGCGCAGCACCGCTGCGATACGGGTGCGACGCGCAGCCTTCGACGAATTGATGCCATCGCGCTTGTCGGCAAAGCGCATGACGTCGTCGAGATGCGTGCCGATCTTGAAGACCGGATTGAAGGAGGACAGCGGGTCCTGCATGATCAACGAAAACGCCGTGCCCTTCAGCGCCTCACGCTCCCTGCGCGGCATGGCGAGCACATCGCGGCCATCGATGATGATGGCGCCGGAGGTGATCGCTGCATTCTTCGGGAGGGTGCCGATGATCGCCTTGGCGGTGACGGACTTGCCAGATCCGGTTTCGCCGATCAGCGCCACACGCTCACCGGCAGCAACCGTGAAGGCGACATTGCGCAGCACCTGCCGGGTGCGGCCGTAATTGGTGAAGGTGACGTTGAGGTTTTCGACCTTGAGAAGCGGTTCAGTCATGGTTTTAGCTTTCCACGTCGAACATGTCGCGCAGGCCGTCGCCCAGCAGGTTGAAACCCAGCGTCACGTAAAGCACGGCCGCACCCGGGCAGAGGACTTCCCACCAGAAATCCGGCATGAACTGGCGCCCGTCAGCAACCATCGATCCCAGGTCGGGCGTCGGCGGCTTAACGCCGAAACCGAGGAAGCTCAGCGTCGCACCGAAGAGGATGACGAAAGCCGCATCCAGCGTCGTCTTGACGGATATGACCGAGACGCAATTGGGCAGGATTTCGCGGAAGAGGATGTGCAGCGGCCCGGCGCCGGCAAGACGCGCGGCTTCGATGTAGTCTTCAGAGGCGATGGACTTCGACACCGAATAGATCAGCCGCGCGTGCCAGGTCCACCATAGCAGCGTGATCGCGATCATGGCGTTCGTCAGCGTCGGTTCCAAGAGGTTGGAGACCGCCAGCGCCATGACGAGAGGCGGCATGGCCAGCATCACATTCGTCAGGCCGCTGATGATTTTTTCGGTCCAACCGCCGAAATAGCCGGCGATCAGGCCAAGAACCGTACCGACGGGAACCGAAATGCCGAGCACGCCGATGACGAGAAGGAGAGAAACACGCAGCCCGAAGATGGTGCGGGAAAAGATATCGCGCCCCGCCTTGTCAGTGCCGAACCAGTGTTCCAGATCCGGCGGCATGTGGCGGGCGCGGAAATCGACGACGGCGCCGATATGTTTGGGATAGGGCGTGAGCCAGGGCGCAAAGACCGCCAGCACCAGCACCGATAGCAGGATCAGCGAGCCGATGACGGCTGCCGGATTGCGGCTGAAGCGATACCACATCATGTAACCGGCGCTTAAACCGCGATCGGTGGGTTCGAGCATTTTCATATCAGCCATCAGCGAGCCTCCTTGCGGCGCAGGCGCGGGTCGATGATCGAGATCAGGACATCCACGATCAGGTTCGCAACGATGAAGAACAGGCCGGCCACCAGCACCACGGCGGTCACGGCATTGAGGTCTTTCTGCAGGATGGCGTTCAGCCCGTAGGAGGCAAACCCACCCCAGGCGAAGACCATCTCGATCACAAAGGCATTGCCGATCAGGGACGCGAATTCGAGTCCCATGATCGTCAGCGGCGCGATGGAAGAGAGCTTCAGCAGATATCGGAAGATGATGACCCGCTCCGGCACGCCGAAGCTCTGGAGCGTCAGCACATGGTCCTTGCGCTGGTTCTCGATCATCGAGGAGCGTGTGATGCGGGTGATCTGGCCGATGCCGGCCATGGAAAGCGCAAAGGCCGGCAGCGCGAGATGCTTCAGCGCATCCAGCACCACATCGAAACGCCCGGCCAGCGTGCCGTCGATCAGGATGAAGCCCGTCGGGCCACCCTGCCAGCCAAGCCCGTGGTCAAGCCTGCCGATGATCGGCCAGCCGGAGAGAAACCGGGCGGCCAGCAATTGCAGCGTGATGGCGAAGAGAAAGCTCGGGATCGTTACCCCGGTGAGCGAGAGGATGCGGCCGATATGGTCGAGCGGCCGGTCGCGATAATGCGCGGTGATAACACCCAGCGGAATGGCGACGGCGAACATGAAGATGACCGAGACCAGCACCAGCTCGACGGTGGCCGGAACGGTCTGCGCCAGATCGGTGGTAACGGGACGCTGCGACACCAGCGAGAAACCGAGATCACCGTGCAGGGCGTTGCCGATATAGTCGAGATATTGGACGGCCAGCGGCTTGTCGAGACCCATCTCGCCGCGCAGCGCATCCACCTGCTCCTGCGTTGCCGCAGGCCCCAGCGCCATGCGGGCGGGATCGCCCGGCACCACACGGGCCAAAGCGAAAATCATGATGGACAGGGCGATCATGACCAGCACGAAAGCGCCGAGCCTGTTCAAAATCGCGACCAGCGGATGTTGCTGCATCGGTGGAACGTTCCTTGTGCATCAGTTGCCTGAGCACAAGTTTTCACCACATGTCGGTTTGAACAATTGCCGAAAGGTATAGTTTTTTGAAGAATGAGTATAGGTTTTTATATCTGGATACCCTATCCCTTTCCCGATGACACTCCTGCCCCGCCCCCGCCTCTGCCACCGCATTGCCAGTGAAACCGCTGGCGTGGTGTTTGTTCGCGCGCCGGCGGGTGCCGGAAAAAGCGTGCTGCTGGAGATGTTAGCAAAAGAACTGGGAGCGCAGATATGCCGCACGCACCAGCCTCAAGGCGACGACGTAACAAATGGCTGTCTGCTCTGGGACGTTCCAGTCTTTGCACGGGCGGTACGCATGCCCGCCCCCATTCTGGAGTCGGTGCGTTTCGTCGTCATCGCCTGCCGGCCAGACCAGCGGATCAGCGGCATGGCGCGGCACATCCTGCATCGCGGCTCGCTCACCATAGGGGCGGACGAACTGGCCTTACGGCCAGATGAGGCGGACGGCCTTCCGCCCGAACAGAAGCATCTGGCACTCGAGGATTATGCGGGATGGCCGGCCTTTCTGTCGCTGGCGCGCCTGCCGGATGAAATGCTATGCGCCGACTACCTGCGGGAAAGCTATCTGCCGCATCTTTCCCCTGCCCAAACGGTCGAACTGTCCTTCTGGCTCGAAAATCCCTCTGCAGAGCCCGATGCGGACTGGACCAGGCTTCTGCCGCCCTTTCTGACGGGAAAGCCAGACAATCACCGCACGCTGATAAGGCTTTTGACGGTCGCGGCAAAAGAACGCCTCGCCACATTGCAGGCCGGCAGCGCCGTGGTGGAGGTCGCATCGGCGTTTGAAAAGGCAGGGCGTTCGCTGGCCGCCATGGCCATGCTGCTGGACCGCGGTTATGAGACCCATGCCGCGCAAATCCTCGAGCGCGCCGATGGCCGTGAGCTGATCTACAGGAGCAGCGTCGACCGGTTTCGCGAAATCATCATGCGGTTTTCGCAAGATATGATCGCGGCGAATGAAACCGTGCTCTTCGCCGTCACCCGCGCGTTGCTGAAACAGGGTGAATTGCAACGCGTGCGCCATCTGCTCGGCAAAAGCCTTGGATCGGATTATCTCGATCCGCTGAAGGTGCTTGCCCGTGGTTCGCGGTTTTCCTTCGCCGCCCGCACCTTCCGGCTGAACCTGATGATTGCCGAGGACCTGACCCCCAATGACGCTGTGATAACGCGTCTCGCCGAGTTCATGGCCGATTATCCCATGGACGACCACGGCAAATGGGCGGCCTATTACAATGCGCTGCTGGAATTCGAAATCCGCCGCCGAAATTTCCGCGAGGCGGAGGCGGCAGCGGCCCGCGCGCTCATCTATCTGCGCAAGATGGGCGGGCAGCCCCTGCTCGAGTTCTTCATCCATCTTCACCAGATCGTGCTGCGGTTGATGAGCGGTGATGTGCTTCTGGCCCGCCGGGCGGCGCAGGAGGCACGCGCACGGCTGGAACAGGTGCCGCATGATGCCGCGCAGGAGTTCCGGATGTTGCGGCTGGCGGAAGCCTGCCTTGCCTATGAGGCGGGAAAGCCGCGCGACCTTCTGCATTTTGTCGAGCACGAATTCGATCACTTCGCCGCTGCCGAGATCTGGCCGAGCCTGATGCAGTTTGCCCTGTTTTACGCCTCACAGGTGTTGATCGATCATTTTCCGATGACCGTTCGCCCCGGTTTTCTCGATGGCTTGTGGATCCATCTTTCGGAAGGGCTGCAATTCCATGCGATGATGGAAATCAGGACGGCCCTCGCCTATCAGAACGCCAACCGCTGGGCGGATGCCGCCGCGACGCTTTCGGCAATCCGCATGCCGATGGGCCGCAACTGGGTGGAAAGTGCGCATGAGGATCTTTCCCGGCTGACACGCCGGGACGAAATCGCCTATGTCATGGCATGGCTGCGCGATGCGGTGCATCTTTTCACGCCGCGCGCCTATCTCTCCCGGCAGATCGACGCGATGATCGCCAATCCCAAGGTCACCAATCGTGAGAAGGTCGCGCTGAGGATCTGGCAGAGCTATGCCGCGCACCAGCGCCGCGACAATGCCGCCGCCCGCGCCCATATCCTCACCGCACTTGAATCGGCAACCCGTCTTGGCTGCAATGGCGTCCTGTCGGAGGAGCGCGTCTTCCTGTCGCCGCTTCTGAACAATCGCCGCATCCGCAGCTTCATCGAAACCTCGTCCGATGTCCGCACCGCGCTGTCGATTTTCGCCGCTTCAGTGAATTCACCGCAGGCGCGCGCCCTGCATGGCGGGCTTTCGCAGCGGGAAGCGCAGATGCTGCAACTGCTCGCCAGCGGCATGTCGAACAAGAAGATCGCCCAAACCCTCAATATCTCGGAAGTGACGGTGAAGTTTCACCTCGGCAACCTGTTCCGCAAACTGGATTGCAAACGCCGCGCGGAAGCGATCCGCGCGGCGAAAGCACTGGGCTGGCTGTGAGGCTCAGCGATTGTTCTTCTTGCGCCATTCGGCAAAAGCCGTCTGATGTTCTTCCTTGGTGCAGGGATAAAGCCCGATGATCGTCTGGCCGGCCTTCACCTGCTCCACCACGAAGTCCTCGTAAGCCGTCATTTCCACCGCCTCGGTGGCGATCTCGTCGGCAATGCCGGCGGGAATGACGATGACGCAATCGGCGTCGCCGACGATGATGTCGCCGGGAAAGACCGGGGCGTCACCGCAGCCGATAGGTCCGTTTATTTCGATGGCTTCATGCTTGGTAAGGTTGGTCGGGCTGGAAGGCCGGGTGTGATAGGCTGGAATATCCAATTCGGCAATGGTGGCGGCATCACGAAAACCGCCGTCGCTGACGATGCCGGCACCGCCGCGCACCATAAGGCGCGTTACCAGAATATCGCCGGCCGAGGCAGCGCTCGCATCCTTGCGGCTGTCGATCACCATCACATGACCCGGAGGGCAGGTTTCGATCGCCACCCGCTGCGGATGTGCAGGGTTACGGAATTCGACGAGCTGGTTGCGGTCCTCGCGGGCCGGCATGTACCGCAGGGTAAACGCCGGGCCGACCATGTTCGTGCCCTTATAGCCGAGCGGATGTACGCCCTGTATGACCTGGTTTCGCAGGCCGCGCTTGTAAAGCGCTGTCGCCAGCGTGGCGACGGAAATCGTCATCAGTTTTTCCCGCGTTTCGCTGTTCATTTTAGTCTCCTCGCAATGACCGGATGGATGTGTTTCATGTCTTGTGAATGGGCTCGTCTATGAAGATGCCGCCCTGATATTTTGCGATTGCCGCCTCGAGATCGGGTCGCGGCACATCGCGCTCGATTTCCGCCCGGTAGCGCGCAGCATTGTCGCGCCGTTGCCAGCCGAGAAAATCCACGTGCGAATTGTCCCACCAGCTGTCGTCATTGGCGGAAACGCCCCAGATGACCGGGCAGCCGAGTTTCGGTGCGCGGTATATGGCCTCGATCAGCGAGACAAAATCGTCATGGCTGAACCAGGTCGACAACATTCGCCAGTTCGTGGGTTTTGCTTCGCAGGAGCCGATGCGGACGATGGCCGTCTCCTGGCCGAATTTGGAGTGGTAAAGGCTCGCCATCGCCTCGCCGAAAATCTTCGAGACACCGTAGAGGCCGTCGGGCAGAAAAGGCGTCTCGGGAGTAAGCTGCTTGCCCTGCGGATAATAACCGATCGTGTGGTTGCTGGAAGCAAAAACAATGCGCGGCAGGCCATGTGCCCTCGCCGCTTCATAGAGATTGTAGAGCCCGCGCAGATTGGCCGCCTCTATCGGATCGAAAGCCTTCTCGACGGAAACACCGCCAAGATGGATGATGCCGTCACAGCCCCCCACGAGATCATGAACCGCCTGCTCGTCCTCAAGCGCGCAACGAACGAGTTCCTCATGAGGCGCGGGTGGACCGAGATCAACGATATCAGAAAGGCGGATGGTCTCGGCGACATGGCCAAGCCGCCCTCGCAGCATGCTGCCCAGCTTGCCGCCAGCACCGGTGATGAGCAATCGCTTCAACATGATGGCGTCCTTAGAAAATATCGGGCTCGCCGGCGGTGCGGCCGAAATCCGTCTGCAGGAAGTCGAAATCGCAACCTTGATCGGCCTGCGTGACATGCTTGGAGAAGAGATAGCCATAACCGCGTTCATAACGCGGCGCGGGCGCCTGCCACCCGGCACGGCGGCGAGCGATCTCTTCTTCGCTGACCAGCATGTCAAGCCGGCGCTGCGGCAGATCGAGACGCACGATATCGCCGGTTTTAAGGAGCGCCAGCGGGCCGCCGACGAAGCTCTCCGGTGCGACATGCAGCACGCAGGCGCCATAGGAGGTGCCGGACATGCGGGCATCGGAAATGCGCACCATGTCGCGATGGCCCTTTTTGATCAGCGCCTTCGGGATGGGCAGCATGCCCCATTCCGGAAAACCGGGACCGCCGAGCGGGCCGGCATTGCGCAGCACCAGCACATGATCCGGCGTGACATCAAGGTTCTCGTCGTCGATGGCCTTCTTCATCTCCGGATAGCTGTCGAAGACCAGCGCCGGGCCTTCGTGAACATGGTATTTCGGATCGCAGGCGGCAGGCTTGATGACGGCGCCATCAGGGCAAAGATTGCCGCGCAGCACCGCAAGCGAACCTTCCGCATAAACGGGATTATCGAGCGAGCGGATGACGTCGTCATTATAGACCTTCGCGCCTTCGAGGTTCTCGCCCATGCTGCGGCCGGTCACGGTGAGCGCCGAACAGTCGAGACGGCTTTCCAGCTGCTTCATCAGCGCCCGCAGGCCGCCGGCGTAATAGAAGTCCTCCATCAGATAGTCTTTGCCGGAGGGGCGGACATTGGCGATGAGCGGCGTGATCCGGCCAAGTTCGTCCAGCTCATCGAGCGTCATCGGCACCCCGGCGCGGCGGGCCATGGCGATCAGATGCACGACGGCATTGGTGGAGCAACCGGTCGCCATGGCGACGATGGCGGCGTTGCGAAACGCGGTCGCGGTCAGGATACGGTCCGGCGTCAGCTCCTCGGCCACCATCTCCACGATACGTCGGCCGCAACCTGCCGACATGCGCTGGTGTTCGGCATCCACCGCCGGAATAGAGGAGGCTCCCGGCAGGGTGAGGCCAAGGGCATCGGTGATGGCGGTCATGGTCGAGGCGGTGCCCATGGTCATGCACACACCGGCGGAGCGGGCGATGCCGCCCTGCACGCCGCGCCATTCCTCGTCCGTGACGTTGCCGGCACGGCGCTCATCCCAGTATTTCCAGGCGTCAGAGCCGGAACCCAGCACCTTGCCGGCATAATTACCGCGCAGCATCGGGCCGGCAGGCAGATAGATCATCGGCACGCCGGCCGAGATCGCGCCCATGACGAGGCCAGGCGTCGTCTTGTCGCAACCGCCCATCAGCACCACGCCGTCGAGCGGATGCGAGCGGATCATTTCTTCCGTCTCCATCGCCAGCATGTTGCGGTAGAGCATCGATGTCGGCTTGGTGAAGCTCTCGTCCACCGAAAGCGACGGCATCTCCACGGGGAAGCCGCCCGCCTGCAACACGCCGCGTTTCACATCCTTCACCCTTTCAGGGAAATGTGAGTGACAGGTGTTCAGCTCCGACCATGTATTCAGGATACCGATGACGGGTTTGCCGACAAAATCCTCCTCCGCATAACCAAGCTGCATCATGCGAGAGCGGTGGCCGAAGCTGCGCAGGTCATCGGGTGCGAACCAGCGGTCGGAGCGGAGTTTTTTATCGGTCATGTCAATGGTCCTGCGTTGCGGGTTGCGCCAAAAGCCTGTCAGTCCTGCCGGAGCGTCAGCCCGCTCGTCGTATCGAAAAGATGGATATGTTCCAGCGGCGCCGACAGGCGGATGACTTCGTCCGCCGATGTCGAGGTCTGGCCGGAAAGATGCAGCGTCACCCGGGTGCCATCCCCGAGAGTACCGTAAAGATAGGACTCGCCGCCCAGCTGTTCGGCGGTGCGCACCGACATGGTCAGTGCGCCTTCGCCACCCGCCTGCACATGGTTTGGGCGGATGCCGAGCGTCACTTTCTGACCGGGTTTGTAGGCAAAACCGGTCTGCGGCAGGGGGATCAATTCGCCGGTCACGATCTTCAGCGACGGCGTTGCATCCGAAGTCACGTCGCCGGCAAAGAAGTTCATCTTCGGCGAACCGATGAAGCCCGCCACGAAGAGATTGGCCGGACGGTTATAAAGATCGAGCGGCACACCAAATTGCTCCAGCTTGCCGGCGCGCAGAACGGCGATCTTGTCGGCCATGGTCATGGCTTCCACCTGATCGTGCGTCACATAGATCATGGTATTGCCGAGACGCCGGTGAAGACTGGAAATCTCACCGCGCATGTCGACGCGCAGTTCCGCATCGAGGTTGGAAAGCGGCTCGTCGAAGAGGAACACACGCGGCTCGCGCACCACGGCGCGGCCGATGGCGACGCGCTGGCGCTGGCCGCCCGACAGGTCCTTGGGGCGACGCTCGAGAAGCTGGTCGATCTGCAGCATCTTGGAAACCTGGGAGATCTTTTCGGCGATGTCCTTTTTGGAGGTGCCGATGTTCTCAAGTCCGAAGGACAGGTTTTCGCGCACCGTCATATGCGGATAGAGGGCATAGGACTGGAACACCATGGCAAGGCCACGATCTGCGGCCGGCACGGTATTGACCACATCGCCGCCAATAACGATATCGCCACCGCTCAGTTCTTCGAGACCGGAGATCATGCGCAGCAGGGTCGACTTGCCGCAGCCGGAAGGGCCGACGAAAACACAGAACTCGCCGTGCTTGATATCGAGATCGACACCCTTGATCACATCGAGGGCGCCATATGTCTTTTTGACCTGACGAAGCTCTATACTTGCCATTGTCGTGTTTCCTCCCTGAGGATTATTTGCCGCCCGTCGATGCAATGCCGGTGGCGATGTATTTTTGCAGGAACATGAAGACCAGCGCGATGGGTGCGAGTGTCAGCACCGTCATGGCCAGCAGATTGCTCCATTCCGTCGTCATCTCCCCCTGGAAGGAGTTGAGCGCCAGCTGCAGGGTGAAGTTGTCGTTGCGCGTCAGCACGATCAGCGGCCAGAGGAAATCGTTCCAGCGCCACATGATCGCAAGAATCGCCAGCACCGCAAGCGCCGGCGCCGAAAGCGGCAGGATGATGCGCCAGTAGATCTTCCACTCGCTCGCCTTGTCCATGCGGGCGGCATCGAGGATTTCATCCGGGATCGTCAGCATATATTGCCGCAGCAGGAAGACGCCTGTGGGTGTCGCTGCTCCTGGAATGATGACGCCCCAGAGACTGTTGATCATGCCGAGCTGACTGGTGATGAGAAACAGCGGCACCAGCACGACGGTCTGCGGAATCATCAGCGTGCCGACAACCAGCGCCAGCACCACGCCTCTGCCCTTGAACTGGTATTTCGAGAGTGCAAAGGCCGCCATGGAATTGACGATCAGCATGATGAGAGTTGACGTCACCGTGATGAAGGTCGAGTTCCAGAAATAGAGCGGAAAATTGAAGCGCTGGAAAAGCTCGGTGTAGTTTTCCGTGGCCAGCGCCACCTTTTCAGCCGGCTTCAGCTCGTTGAACGGCATCTTCAGAACTTCGGTCGGCTTTGCAGGATCAACCACCTGGGCCACGAGACCGATGCGGCGAACCATGCCGAACTTGCGGCCATCCTTGTCGACATAGGCCGGCAGCGGCGCTGCCTGCCCGTCCACCACCACGGTTTCCTGCGTGTAAGGCAGAAGGCGCGGCGGAAAGCGCTGGAGATCGGCCTCCGTCTTGAACGAGGAAAGCACGAGCCAGACGACGGGACCAAACATCATCAGCACGGCCACGCCGAGATAGGCGTAGGATAGCCAGTCGGTCCAGTGCAGTTTGCCGTTTCGGCCGCGCGTACGGGTCAGAAATGCGCCAATCCTAGCCATCGACCTTGCTCCTGTTTGCCCGGAATTGCAGGGCGGTCAGCACCACGAGCACCACGGCGAGCAGCAGCGAAGCGGCAGCCGCCAGCCCGAAATTGCGGGGCGTCCCGGCAAAGCCGGTCTGATAGATGAACTGAATGATGAAGGTGGTCGCCGAACCCGGGCCACCGCCCGTGAAGGCGAAGACTTCATCGAAGGTCTGCACGCCCTTGATGAGCGACAGGACGAGAACGACGAGCATGGTGGGTGCAAGCAGCGGCAACGTAATGCGCCGGAAGATGCGCCACGGACTTGCCTTGTCGAGCTGCGCCGCCTCATAGACATCACGCGGGATCGCCTGCAGGCCGGCGAGAAGAATGAGCGTGTAGAAACCCATATGCGCCCAGACTGAGAGGAAGACCGACCAGCCGAAGGCAAGGTTGGCTTCGAGCAACCAGTCGACCGAGCCGAGGCCGAGCCTCTCCATCGCCGCATTGAGAACGCCGAAACGCTGGAGAATCCACTTCCAGATCAAAGCCACAACGACGGGCGACAGCAGCACGGGGAAGAAGAAGACGGCGCGGAAGAACCCGCGCGCCCGGATATCGCGGTTAAGCACGATGGCCGTGATCAGCGAGAAGCCGACCATGAAACCGACCTGCAGCACCACGAAGAAAACCGTGTTCCAGACCGAGCGCCAGAACAGGTCGCGCTGACAGGAATTGGGGTCGAGGTAGTTCTGACAGGAAAGAAGGACCGAAAAGTTCTCGCCGCCCACCGAAGGGCGCTCAGAAAGCAATATGTGTTCGCTGCCGGTCACGGAATAGGCCATGTTCAGCACGATCGGCAGAAAGGCGAAGACCGCGAACAGGATCAGGTTGGGTGTAAGAAACACCCAGGCGATCCGCCGATGGCCGAGAACCTTCTGCAGGAAGGCAAAGGGCAGTTCGACGATGCCCATGACGGGCGCAAGAAATTTATACATGAGGGTCCTCCTTCGATCCGGCGCGGCGCGGCATGCGCCGCGCCGGAAGGCGATGGATCACTTCGCCTGTTTCAACGCTTCCTCGAGGTCCGTCTTCGCACGGGCCATGGCTTCATCAACGGTGCTTTCACCGACGATGGCCTGCGTGATGCGCTGTACGGAGATGTTGAACATGGCGCGATTGTTCTTGTAACCCTGATAGGTATAGGCAATCGGGCTGAGGCCGGGGATCTGGTCCAGCCAGGCGTTCATGGCCTTCTGCGTCGCAGGCGTCGCACCAGTATAGGTCACGCCCTTGTCAGCCACGGCCTTATGGGCGGGAACGTTGCGGGTGCGAACCGTGAAGTCGAGATAATTCTCGTCCTGAGCGAGGAAGTTCAGGATGTCGGCAACGATCTTCGGGTTCTTGGTCTGCTTGAAGCCGACAACGCCAGTACCGCCCGGCATGCCGGTGCAGGCAGCGCCGCCGCAGGGCTGCGGCACGACTTCCCAGTCGAACGCATCGCCGACCTGGCTGTCAAAGCGCGCGGTCTGCCAGCTGCCCGAATAATAATAGACGAGCTGGCCGTTGATGAATTCCTGCGCGGCGTCACGATAGGTATTGCCGCCCTGCCCGGCCCAGACGTCACGCGCCATGGTGCCGTCCTTGTTCCACTCCACGAATTTCTTCACGAAGGTCGTGAAACCTTCATCGACGAGAATGGGCTTACCATCAGCATCGAAAATCTTCGCGCCATAGGAAATGGCCGGACCGGCAATGCGGTGGCCGGAACGGTCGATGGCCATCGGGTAAGGCGTGCCAGTCGCCTTGGCAACGGCATTTGCGGCCTTCGCCCAGTCGTCGAGCGTTGCATCCTTGCCGGGTACGGCGACATTGGCCTGATCGAACAAAGTGCGGTTGATGAAGGCGCCGGTGATGGTGAGCTGGGTATGCATGCCGTAGATGCCCTTGTCGTCAGGGCCGCTGCGGTACCATTTCAGCACGTTGGAGAAATTGTCTTCCCAATATTTCGCGTCCACATAGGGCGTGAGATCGAGATAATAGCGGTTGAGGCCGCCAAGATCGGTCACGGTTGCGAAATCCGGGCCGCTGCCGCCGGCAAGCTGCACGGGCAGGCCTTCCAGCAGCGCCTTGTAGGGCACGACGTCAGTGACGATCTTTACGTCCGGATGCTGCTTTTCGTAACGCGCGAGAATGTCTTTCAGAATTTCGCAGCCGTTGCCGTCATAAGCGCAGGTGAAGCGCACTTCCTGGGCCGCCTGGGCGGCGCCTGCAAAGGACGCCGCGCCAATGGCGAGCGCCAATGCCATGCTGTATTTACCGATCATCTCTTTTCCTCCCTTAGATGATTATGCGTTGGCGGATGTGCGCGGAGCCCAGCCCTTGATCCACTCGCCTTCAGCGGCATAGGACAGGCGGACCGGCTTTCCTTCCCTGACCGAGCGATAGATGGCGGTAACGAGTTCGATGGACTGCAAGCCGTCATTGACGGTCACTTCCTTGCCGCCGCGCCCTTCCATCGCGTCAGCGATCGCTTCGACAAAACCGGCAAAGCCGTTTTCGCCATCGGCCACCGTTGCCAGAACGGCGTCGATCTGGTCCTGCGTGGTGGGTGCACGGGCGATGAAACGCCATGTGTCTTCGGCCGGGCGATAGGGCAGCGTGCCGCTCTCGGCGGTGAAGCCTTCGAAGCAGAAACGCAGGCGGGACGTATCTTCGGCGGCACCGAGCGTCACCGAGCTCGTCGCCAGCGCGCCGCTTTTCATGCGGAAGCTGAGTGCGGCGCAATCTTCGGTTTCGATCTTGTTGACGCGCGTATCGGCCATGGCGAAAACTTCTTCGACCGGGCCGAGAACGTGGCAGAGAAGATCATGCGCATGGATGGCGTGACCGAGGATCGCGCCGCCGCATTCACCCTTCCAGGTGCCGCGCCACGGAATGTCGTAATAGCTGGCGCCACGGTTCCAGTGAACTTCCGAACTCGCGACGAAGGCCTTGCCCGCAAGGCCTGCATCGATGAGCGCACGAAGCTGCCGCATCGCATGTCCGAAACGGTACTGGAAGACCGGAAACACGCCACGGCCGGTCTTTTTAACGGAGTCGATGAGCGCATTTGCCTCTTCAAGCGAGCGGACGAGCGGCTTTTCGCAGACCACATCCTTGCCCGCCGCATGCGCCTTCAGCGTAACGGGGAAATGCAGGTGCGGCGGCAGGCAGACGTCGATCAGCTGGATGCTCTCATCCGCCAGAACCTCATCGAGATCGGTCGTCAGGCGGATGGACGTATCCTCACCCGCCACGGAACGGGCGCGCTCCAGATCGAGATCGCAGATCGCCTTGACGACGAAGCGCTTCGGCAGGGCCCGATAGCCGCTCAGATGCTGGGCGCCGATGCCGGCGCCAATGATGGCAACACCGATCATTTCGAAGCTCCCTCGGCCTTGGCCTGCGCCTGCAGCGACAGGTCGCATACCTTGAACACATGCTCCTGCGTCATCGCCGTTTCCGTGCGGTTGCGGATATCGTCGCACAGGCGGCCGAAATAGGGCAGGCCAGCACCGGAAGCATCGATATATTCGCAGCGGTCGCCATTCACGAGAACGAGGCGGTCGGTGCCTTCCTTGTTGCCGACATCGACATATTTGCGCAGCTCAATGTAGCCCTCGGTGCCGAGGATCGTCAGGCGGCCGTCACCCCAGGTCGGCAGCGCATCGGGCGTGTACCAGTCGACGCGGATATAGCCGTGGCCCTTGTCGCCGCGCAGCACCACTTCGCCGAAATCCTGCAGGCCCGGATCGCGCGGGTTGGCATAGTTGGCAACGGTGGCGGCCACGATCTCCACTTCGGTCGAACCGGTGAAGAACATGAACTGGTCGATCTGGTGGCTGGCGATATCGGTGATGATGCCGCCATAGGCTTCGCGCTCGAAGAACCACTTCGGGCGGATCTGCCGGTTCAGGCGATGCGGCCCGAGGCCGACGGTCTGGATCACGCGGCCGATGGCGCCCTGCGCGACCAGTTCAGCGGCCTTGGTCACGCTCGGAACTTCAAAACGCTCGGAGAAGTCGACGGTCCAGATGCGCTTGGTCTTTGCCACGGTCTGTCGAAGGCGATCGAGCTGTTCGAAGGTAGTGCAGCCAGGCTTGTCGGACATCACGTCCTTGCCGGCCTCCATGGCGGCGATGGCAAGATCGGCGCGCTTGGACGGAATATCGGCGATGACGACGAGATCAATGGTGCCGTCCGCAAGCAGGGCTTCCTTCGAAGCGGCGCGCGGCACATTCGGGAAGCGCTTCACGAAGCCTTCCACGACGTCGGGTTCGCCCTCTGTCCACCAGCCGGCAAATTCGGCGCCGGCATCCAGCAGGTTCTGGGCCATGCCGAAAATGTGCCGGTGCTCAATACCAAGAGCGACGAACTTGATTGCTTTACTCATCCTGCAGTTCCACTTCCTTGCCGGTATCGGCTGAGTTGATGATCGCGTCGATCAATCTGTGAGACAAAAGAGCCGCTTCACCGGTAACGACCGGCGCGCGCCCTGAGGAGATGGCATCTGCGAAATCTTCGAAGACGCCCTGATGCCATTCATGCGTGAAAGCCATGGGGTCGGCGCCGCCACCCGTGCCGGAGGCCGTGCCGCCGAAGGTCTCCTGCCGGCCATCGCGCCAGTCGACATGCAGGAGGCCCGAGGCGAGCCGCAGGCTGGCATTGTCGAAATGCAGGACAATCGATTCAGGAGTGCCGGGAAAACTTGCAGTGCTTGCCACGAGCGAGCCGACGGCGCCGTTCGTGAACCGCAGACCGGCCGCGACATAATCTTCCGTTTCCATACGATGAAACCGTGTCGTCGCCGCCATGGCCTGAACACGCGAAACCGGCCCGGCAAGGCTGAGCGCCAGATCGATGGTGTGGATTGCCTGGGAGATCAGAACACCGCCGCCGTCGCGCGCCAGGGTGCCGCGGCCGGGCTCATCATAATAGGATTGCGCGCGCCACCACGGCACGGAAACTTCGCAGAGACCCAGCGCTCCGAGCGTCCCGTCGTCCACAAGCTCACGGGCTTTTTGCGATGCCGCCCGCATGCGATGCTGGAAGATGATGCCAAGCGTGACGCCGGCGTCACGACAGAGGGCGACAAGGCCTTCGGCTTCCTGCGTGTTGCGGGCGATGGGTTTTTCCATAAGGATGTGTTTGCCCGCTTTCGCGAGCTGTCCGACGATATCAATGCGGGCATTCGGCGGTGTCGCGATGATGGCGAAATCGACATCCGCATCGCGCGCTGCCTCCTCGACCGAGGAATAAACGGCAACCTCATATCCAGCGTGTTTCGACGCTTCGGCCGCCAGCGCCCTGGCGCGGCCCGAACCGCCATCAACTAAACCCTTCAGGCGAATTTTTTCCGGACTTGCCGCACAGGCGAGCACATGCGTCCTCGCCACCATTCCGGCGCCAACGATGACGCAGGTCTTGATATTTTGCATTTCGGGAGCCTCCTTCCCATGCACAATCATTTGCATACCGGTATGCCGGTTGTCAACAGACTTGTGTTCCGGTATACCGGTTATGAAAACGCTGGAGGGTATATGCCGAAAATTCCCGTGACAGGCGGCACCGTGCCGACGATGGAGCGACTGGACCTTAACCGTCCGGTTGTGGACCAGATCTATTCCGCGCTGAAATCGGCCATCCTTTCCCGGGAGCTTTTTCCCGGCCAGGCGGTTTCGGAAAACGAAATCGGGCAGTCCTTCAATTCCAGCCGCACGCCGGTGCGCGAAGCGCTGAGCCGCCTGCGGGATGACGGCCTGATCGTCACCCTGCCAAGCCGTGGCACCTATGTCTCCAGATTGTCGGAAAAACACATTCGCAGCGCGCAATTCATCCGCGAGGCACTGGAAGTCGCTGCCGTTTGCAGGCTGTGCCAGATCGGCCTAACAGCGGAAGCCGAGCTGGAGATCGAACACGCCCTTACCGGCCAGCGCGCAGCCATGCACCGCGGGGACAGAAAGGCTTTCCGTGTGCATGACGACCAGTTCCACAGTGCGCTTGCCGCCGCAACGGGTCTGGAGAGGCTGGAAACGCTGTTGATCCGCGAAAAGGCGGGGCTGGACCGCCTGCGCGCGCTCGCCATCACCGACGAGGCGCATATGGCGCGGCTGCTCTCCGAACATGAGGCGGTGTACGATGCGATCAAGGCCGGGGACGAAGCCCGCGCGACCGATGGTTTGCGCAAGCACCTGCGACGCGTCCTCGGCATTCTTTCGCAGGTTTTCGAGAACCACCAGGACTATTTCGAATAATTCCGCTCCATCACTTTCAACGGTTCGAGCATCATGAATACGGCAAATCCCGAAAAAGCGCTTGCCATGTCCCAGGCGAGACTTCTGTGCGACACGATGAGCACACTTGCGGAATCCCCTGTCTGGGACGAGCGGCGACAGGTGCTTTTCTGGTGCGATATACTCGGCAGAACGGTGCGATCCGCAGCGCTTGAGCCGGGCCTTTATCGCGAATGGGCGTTTCCCCATACGGTATCGAGTCTCGGGCTGCGTCAGAACGGCGATCTCATCGTCGCCTGTGGCATGGATATTGTCATCCTCGATCCGGACAGCGGCAAAACGCGTCTCCTCCACTCCATTCCGGCGCCGGACGGCATTCCTTGCCGGCTGAATGACGGACGGGTTGGCCCCGACGGCGCTTTCTGGGTGGGAACCATGCACAATGTGCCACTCGCGGACATGGAGCCCCATGGTGAACTTTGGCGGATCACCGAAAAGAGCGCCGAGCGCATGCAGACCGGCCTGACATGCCCGAACGGCCTCGCCTTTTCCCAGGACGGTTCCATCATGTGGCAGAGCGATTCCGTCCAGAAGTGGATACGCCGGCGAAAATTCGACAGCAGGAACGGCACGTTCGATGAGGGCGTGCCGGTGGCCCATATGACGGAAGAGACCGGAAGACCCGATGGCGGCTGCCTCGACAGCAGCGGCACCTATTACAGCGCGGGCGTTTCCGCGGGCCTGTTGAACGTTTTCACACCCGACGGCGGTCATGCGGAGGTGCTCGCAGCGCCCGTCCCGCACCCCACCATGCCGTGCTTCGGAGGACCTGATTTCAGCATCCTTTTCCTGACATCACACCGCCACAACATGTCCGAAGACCGGCTCGCGAAAGCACCGTTTTCGGGCGGCGTCTGGGCGATCCCGACAACGACGAAGGGATTTGCAGCCTTCCGTTTTGGCGAAGGTGGATAGAGCCCGGAAACCGAGCGCAGATTCCTACTCCTCCCGGAAGGCGCGGCTGATCTGGTCCGTCAACGGCTTAGCGATATAGGACAGCGCCGTCCTTTCACTGGTCTGAATGAAAGCCTCTGCCGGCATGCCCGGCACCAGCGGCGCATTGTTCAGCTTTTCCCGCTCTATGACCGGCACGGAAATCCGCGCCAGATAATAAGAGAGACCGGTGCGCTGATCGGTGGTGATATCCGCCGCGATGCGACTGATATGGCCCTCCAGTTCCGGCGTGACGCGCTGGTTGAAGGCGGTCATGCGCAGCATGGCCTTTTGCCCCACCTGCAACTGGTCGACATCCTTCGGTACGATCTGCACCTCGAGCGCCAGCTCGTCCCCATCGGGCACGATGAGCATGATGGGGTCTGCCGGCGTCACCACGCCGCCGACGGTATGCACCGCCATTTCATGCACCATGCCGGATTGTGGCGCGATGATATCGATGCGTTTCAATTCATCTTCGGCGGCGACCTTGCGCTCGACAAATTCACCCATCTGGGCCTGTATCTCGCGCAGCTCCCGCCCGACTTCGGTGCGCAATTCCTGATCGATCTGCAGAATTTGCAGCTTCGTTTCGGTTATGCGGCCGGCAGTCTGCGCCTGATAAGCAATTTTTTCGCCGCGCTCGCCGCCAAATGTCGCGGCCTGCGTCTGCAGGCTGTTCAGCCGCTGCACGGACACGACGCCCTGTTCCCGCAGGGATTTCTGCGAGGTGATTTCAGCCTGTAAAACCGCAAGACCGTTATCATAGGCGACTTCCTGCGCCTTCAAGCCTTCGATTTCATGCTCGAACTGGGTAATTCGTTCGGACAGCTGCGCTTTTCGACCCTCGCGATAGGACTTGCGGAACTCGAACAGCCTGGTTTCGCTGCGCATGGAGGAAGCGACATCGGGATCATCCTTGCGTGACAGCAGAGCCTGCGGAAAGACGAGTTCCGGCATATCGTCCCGCTCGGCTTCCAGCCTCGCCATGCGCGCATTCAGCTCATCCAGACGCTTTGTCACGATGGCGAGATTGGCGCGGGTCTGGGTCGCGTCGAGGCGCATGACGACATCTCCGGCCTTGACCCTGTCGCCCTCATTCACCAGAATTTCGCCGACGACGCCACCGCTCGGGTGCTGCACTTTCTTGCTGTAGGAATCCACCACGAGATGACCGGAGGCGACCACAGCACCGGCAAGATTGGTCGTCGCAGCCCAGCCACCGACACCGGCCAGCAACGCAACGCCTGCGGCAAGGCCGGCAAGCAAATGTGTGTGGATGGAGCGGGATACATGGGCGCGCTGATCAGTGTTTGACATCCGCATCTCCTTCCTGGCTGTTCTCTTCCCGGGCATCTTCCAGCGCAACTGGCTGGGCTTGGGTATTGGCCACGACACGCAACGGCGAGACCGTCTGGGCGGATGCGGTGTATCCCTTGGGAGCCTGCCCTTTTTGAGCCTGCCCCTGAGGAACGCGCAGCACTTTTGAGAGTACCTCGTCGCGCGGGCCGAAGGCCTTCATACGACCCTCTTCCATCATCAGAATGAGATCGACAACGCCGATGGCGCTCGGCCGGTGGGCGACGACGACGGCGATGCCCTTGCGCGCCTTGACCGACGCAATCGCCTTGACCACGGCGGCTTCACCTTCCGCATCAAGATTGGCGTTCGGCTCGTCCAGCACCACGATGAAGGGGTCGCCGTAAAGCGCGCGGGCAAGCCCGATGCGCTGGCGCTGCCCGGCCGAAAGGGCAGAGCCCGCCTCACCGATATCGCTGTCATAGCCCTTTTCGAAACGCAGGATCAGTTCGTGCGCTCCGGCAGCTTTTGCCGCGGCGATGATGGCCTCGGGATCGGGATTGTCCTCGAAACGGGAAATATTCTCACCGATCGTGCCGTCGAACAGCTCCACGCCCTGCGGCAGATAGCCGATATGACGGCCAAGGGCCTCGCGATCCCATTGATCGAAGCTCGCGCCATCCAGCCGAACCTTGCCGGCCGCCGGCATCCAGGCGCCTGTGAGGATACGCGACAGGGTAGATTTTCCGGAGCCGGAGGGGCCAATCACCCCGAGCGCATTTCCGGCAGTGATGACAAAGCCAAGACCGGTGACAGTTGGCTTTCTCTCGCCCGGCGGAACAATGGTGGCGTTCTCTACCCGCAATTCCTTTTCAGGTTTCGGCAGTGCCATGGCTGTGGCATTAGCCGGCATCTGCGCGAAAAGCTCCCTCAGCCGCGCCCAGCTTTGCCGAGCGGCCACGAAGGACTTCCAGTTGGAAATGGCAAGATCGACGGGCGCCAATGCCCGGCCCATCATGATCGAGCTGGCAATCATCACGCCGCCCGAAGCCTCCTGGTTGATGACAAGCCATGCGCCGACCGCAAGAATGGCCGATTGCAGCACGACCCGCAGGGATTTCGCGATATTGCCAAGACCGCCGGCCACATCGCCCGCCTTGCGATTGGCTGCGAGATAGGCCTCGTTGGAGTTTTGCCAGCGTTTGCCGAGCCTGCCGCCAAGCCCCATGGCCTGCACAACCTCGGCATTGCGGCGCGAGGCCTCCAACTGCCGATTGCGAGCCATGTTTTCGACCATCGTGTCGCGGATCGGCTTCTGCGAAAAGATGTTGGTCAGGATCGTCAGCGATATGAGCAAAATGGCGCCGGCAAGGGCCGTCACGCCGATCCAGAAATGAAACAGAAAACATATGCCGAGATAAAGCGGCATCCACGGCAGATCGAAAAAGGCCGTCGGCCCCGTGCCGGAGAGGAAGCCGCGGACATTGTCGAGATCGCGCAGCGGCTGTAGCCCATCGCCCGGCATGCGGTTGACGAGCGGCAGGCGCACCACCGCATCATGTACCCTGCCGGAGTGTCGCATGTCGAAATCTTCGCCGATGCGGATCAGAACGCGGGCGCGGATGATATCAAGCAGGCACTGGAAACCATAGAGGCCGAGCGCGAGAAGGGCCAGCCCGACCAGTGTCGGCAGGCTGCCGCTGGCCAGCACGCGGTCGTAGACCTGCAGCATGAAGAGCGGCGAGGTGAGCGCCAGTATGTTGACGACACCGCTGACGAGCGCGACGCCGAGAAATGTGCTTTTAAGGGGCGAAACAACCGCCGCAGTGAGGGACTGCGGCGGTGTCTGCTGGTGGTTTTGAAAGCCCACAGCCTGTTTTTCCTTATGCGGCAAGCGCCGATGCGCTGGCGAAAATGAAGTCCGATGCGTCGAGTACGCTGGAATCTACACCAACGAGTGTGATCGAAACGGAGGCGTCGGAGTCTGATTCCACCACCGCATTGCCGTTGAGGTTATACCAGAACAGGTCTGCGACCGAGGTTGAACCCCAACCGGATACATCAAGCTTATCAGTACCATCCTGATAACCATAGGTGCCGGTTGGTCCAGCGGTTACGATATCGTTACCACCCGAGAAGACGAATGTATCAGCGCCGGCAAAACCGGTCAGCGTGTTCGAAGATGCAGTATCTTCGACTACAGTGCCGGTAGCCGCGAAGTAGTCATAAAAGCCGGCCAGCGAGCCGAAACGCGCAAGCTGGTAAACTGCGAGATCAAGTAGATCGCGCGCGCCGGCGAGCGAATAGGCGCTGTCGGGATCGATCAGCAGTTCCTGCTGGCTGACGGCGATGCCGCTGGTGGACTGGCTGTAGCCGGTGCCCAGAACGATGCTGTCAACCGAACCCGTCAGGTTGCCCTGGGAGTACTGCAGAGCGCCGCTCATGACGATGCCCTTGCCGCCGTTGCTGCCATCGCCCCACGCCTCATAGGTCGTGTTGGGATCGATGGTGGTCGTGGCGAGAGAGCTGGTCTGAGCGTCGTAGAACGCACCATAGGTCGAACCGAAACCGCTCGTCCAACCGTTGAGGTAGCCGATCAGGTCGGAGGAAGACTGCGTCAGTTGAATTGTGGTAGCCATAGGTGTACTCCTTTGCTGGCCAATATCGATACCTTCGTCCTGTGACAAAGGCGTTTCATCTCCGGGACGGGCTGCAACCCGGCCCGGAGAATCTCTTCCGCGCCTCAGAATTTCACGTTCATCGTCGCGATAAAGGTACGGCCAGGCGCGGTGTAAGCGCTTGTTGCCGGAATATATTTACGGTCCATCAGGTTGTTGACGGCGAAACGAAGCGTCGCCTTGTCATTGAAAGCGTAGGACCCATAGAGGTCTACCGTCGTGTAAGGATCGGTCACCTCACGCAGATTGCCCTCCGTATCGAGCGTACGCGATTGTGTCGGCGTGACGTGGTTCAACCGTGCGCCCAGAGAGAATTTTTCCTCAAAGAAACGCATACCGCCATCGAGCGTGAGCTTCACCTTTGGGGCCACATCGCCGGGCCAGGCGACGATCTCGCCGCTCGTTGTTGTGGTGCCGTTGGAAAAAACCTGCGTTTTGTCCGGCCAGTCTGTCTTCAGCAACGTTGCCGAACCACCAAGCCAGAAACTTCGCGCATCATAATTGCCCTCAAGTTCAAGCCCGCGCATATAGGTCGTGCCATCGAGATTGACGAAGCTTGTATAGGTGCGGCCAGGAACCTGATCGGTGACGAGATAACCTAGCGCGATGTAATCTTTCACCTCGCGGCGGAAGGCAGCCATTTTGATGCGCACAGAATCGTGGTCCAGCAGCACACCGTCGAAGCTCATATTCGCACCGATCTCATAGGTGGTGGCTTTTTCAGCCCGGAGAGACTGGTTCGGGGCATATTCGTAACCAACGGAATCTCCGGGGCGCGCACCGGCAAAAAAAGCCTCCAGAGTTGTCGGCGGGCGCAGGCTTTGAGAATAGCTCACATAGGGGCGAAGCCAGTCGAATGGCTTGAATTCTATTGTGGCTGAGGGAAGCCACGCGCTATAGGTACGGTCGATGTCCGTCTCATAGGCAGGGTTTTCGACAACGGGATCATATCGTGTGGCCGAAGGTCCGGTTCCCGGCATACAGGTCGATGAAACATTGCTCCAGACTCGGTTGAGAAATCTTGCCTCGGTGATATTTGTGCCGGGATTTTGCGGGAGAAAAACAGCGTAATAATATTGCGACGCAGTGTAATTGTTGCCGATAGGATCGCATGCAACTGTAATCGTTCGCAGGTACGAAATCTCATCGTAATATGTCGACTTGCCTTTCAGGCGCGACCAGTCATATCGCACACCGCCACTTATCGTTACCCAATCCGCAGGTTCAAGTTCACCGTTTAAAAACAGGCTCGCGACATCGCGCCGCCCAGGCGGACTAAAGGCGGTGTAGCTGCTGGCGAAGGCGGGGTTGTTCGCAATGGCGGAACTCGTGGCAACCGATGAGGAAATATCCCTGAAAGCTTCCGCCCCGTAATTCAGGCTGAGGGCACCCGCTTTGGTGTCGAAACGACTGGTATTCTCCACGCTGCCGCCGAAACTGCGCAGGCCCATATCGAGATTCGTCTCTACCGCATAAGTACGCGCGCCCCGCAGTTCATGCGTCATGTTATCGTTCAGCCACAGCGACGACTTGAAATCGATGAGTTCGCTTTCGGGATCCCAGTCCAGCTTGGCCACGATGCTGTCGTTGCGTACGCTTTCCCGGTCGATAAAGTTGGATGCACCCTGCACAAAATCATTCTGCTGATGCATCCATGACAATGAAGTCTGCACATCCCCGAAATCGCCTTCGCCCTTGAAGAAGGTCGACCAGCCGTCCCGGCCGAGCAGGTCTTTCATTGTCAGCGCGGTGCTTTGGGCCTCGCCTTTCGTTCCGATCTTGTATTCGTCCATGATTGTCCGGCTGTAACCTGCAACGAAAGAAAGAGGACCATCCGGCTCTCGAACAGCAGCCAGAACCGAACCCTGAAAATCGTAACCATTGGTGCCGCGGGAAATATTGACCTCTCCGCCTTTGTTCGCACCTTCGGGGATAATATCGGCGGCGCGGATGGTGCGGAACTCAACCTTGCCGCCCAGAGAACCGGCATTGCCGGAGGTGGCATTCGTCATTTTTTCGACCTCGACCGCACGGATAAAGGCCGTATCCACATAGGCTTGGCCGTTATTGGCGGAATAAATCGAGGCGCCGCCGGTGCTGAAACCACGCTGCGCATTCTGCCGCGCACCATCGATGGAGACGACCACGCGGCCGCTCTCCTGCAAACCGCGCACATTGGGCGAAACTGTCGGGAAACTGCCATTGCCTTCCCCGGCATAAACACCGGATACCCGGTTGAAGACATCGCGCGTATTCCGCACGCCGGCGGATTGGATCGCCTCGCGGCTGACAACGCTGACGCTGGCAGGGGTTTCATAAACCCAGTCCGGCGTTCCCTGATAACCGGTGCCGGCAATGGAATTACGCCCGGTTTTACCGGTGACGGTGATTGCTTCCAGAACAGTCGTGCCTTCGACCCCGGAAAGATCGGCGGCCGTCTGCCCCGTGCCGATGACGACCGTTCGGCCATTTCCAGCGATGCGGAAATTGACGCCCGTGCCGGCCAGCAGCCGTGACAGGGCCTCCCTTACCGTGAAACTGCCCGTGACGGCATTGGTGCGCACATTGCCGGCGGATGGCGTGGCAAGCGTGACCTGAAGACCGGATTGCCGCCCGAAAGCGCCGACGACGGACGATAGCGACTGGGCGGGAATATTGAATGGCCGCGTTGCGCCCTGTTCACCACCGGCGCGCTGACCATTTGCGGTATTCGCCGCGGTCTGTGCAAAAGCCGGCACCGAAATTGACACGGCGACCACTGTCGTCGCCAGCAGGGCGGCCCTGCGCGCCCGCTGTCCCGTTTTTTTCTCTGAACCGGTCGTACGTATCTGGAGGCGCATACTAGCTTTGTCTTCCTGTCTTTCACTCCGGATATATCTTGACCGGATTACTCAACAAAAAGACGATTGCCTCGGCAATTTTTTTCAGGCTTTCGGAATAAATTTTATAAATTACTGAAAATAAACATGATTTTTTGCTTCAGAGCGTTTCAGAAGCGGGTGATGATGCGGGCACTATCGCCAATCGCGTGAACTTTGCCCTTATAAGGCTCCACCAGTGCTTCCAGCGCGCGGTCCGGTTCGCGTAAATCGTAAAAGCCCGTCACCCGCTGCTCGGCCAGCGTCTTGTCGGCCATCGTCAGCCATGCCGGATGGTAACGCTGGATCTGTTCCACCACAGAACCGATCGTCGCATCCACCACGTAAAGCTCGCCATTGCGCCAGCCGCCAATATCCTCGACGGACACATTTTCTTTGCGGATCGTGCCCGAAGCGTCGACAATCAGCATCTCGCCCGGCACGAGCCGCGTGGGCGGTGCGTTGCGGAAGGAGGCTTCCACGGAACCGTGGGCAAGTGCGACTTGCGTTACACCATCCGTCAGGTCGACGTCGAAAGCCGTGCCCAGCACCTGAACGGTGACGTTTTTCGCCTCCACGATGAAGGGGCGCGTGGTGTCCGGCACGACATCGAAGAAAGCTTCGCCCTTCAGCACTTTCACAGTGCGGCGACCATTGGTGAAATCCGTGGAAAGCGCACTCGCCGCCGCAAGCTGTACCCTGCTGCCATCATCGAGAGTTATCGTGCGGCTTTCAGCGGTACTGGTCTGATAATCGGCCTTGATACGGACGAGAGACGCCGGGACGAACAGCACCGCAAGACAGAGAGCCGCCGTCGCCATCGCCGCACCGGCATAATGCCGCCCGGACCAACGCCGCCGCGATACCGGTTTCGCGGCCTTTTCCGGCAGATGCGGCGCATCTTCCCAGAGGCTCTTGAAGTCCGGCTCTAGCAGACCGAGGTTGCGCCACGTCTTGCAGGTCCGCTCCCAGGCAAGACGGTTTGCCGGAGACGATGCCAGCCATCGGTCGAATTCAGCCTTCAACCGCGGTTCCACTGTGCCTGCCTGAAGGCGAAGCAGCCATTCGGCCGCTTCTTCCGCCTTCCCGTTCGGCAATTCTATTTTATTGTCTGGATCAATGGTCATTGAACCCGGCCAGTTCCTTTGGGCAGGCGGAGGAGCCGCCTCGTCTTCCGCGTTGTTATAAAGACGTTTGAGAGAGAGATTTTTTTCACGGGATGCGGCAAGCAGGGCAATTTTACTTCATTTCTTTGGTAATCGCGGCAATGCTGCCCTTGATCAGACGGTGAGCGCTGGCCACGGACACCCCGAGGTGACGCGCGATCTCTTCCATATTGTAACCACCGAATCTATGCATTTCCAACGCCACACGTGCCTGAACCGGCAGGGAGGCCAAAATAGTCTGCATCTGCCGGACTTCATCGCAGAACAGCGCATGTTCCTCCGGCGTGCCGTGATCCTGCGGCACACCCCAGAACGGGGTGTCATCCGGCCGCTCCCGCAGGTCCTGGCGACTTCGCCGACGGTTATCGAGAGCAAGGTTGCGAACGATGCGGAAGAGATAGGATTTGAGGTTGGAGGGGTTGCCGGAGGCCTCCGGAACGAATTTCAGGAATGCCTCCTGAACAACGTCTTCCGCATCCGCCCGCGACCCCAAAATGAGGGTGGCGTATTTGATCAGGTCGACCCTATGCGCGACGTAAGCGTTATAACGCTTGTCATCTTCCCGTATGCCCATGTCTCAACCGAGAGAAATTTCAAGGATCAACGAAACTGCACGCCGCTGTTTGGCAGCGCAGATTTCCGGTAAAAATCTCTAGCACTCAAACCGTCAGTCGAACAGATATTTCATGACAATTATCATCAAGAATTTATGCGGCCGCCAGCAGATGCGGCCTGCTTCTGCTGGCGTTAGATAGCTCCGTCGACGATAACCATCGGCCGCCCCTGCGAACAGGGCTCGATACGGGCATCAATGCGATAGATATCGCGGAGCATGTCCGAGGTTATCACCGCCTCAGTACTGCCGCTCACCACCATTTCACCGCGCGCGATTACCATCGTATTCTCGCAATAACGCAGTGCATGGTTGAGGTCGTGCAGGGCGATCAACACGATCATGCCGGTTTTCTGGGCAAGCTCGGTCACGAAACCTAGAACCTCGATCTGCCGGTGAAGATCGAGCGCCGATGTCGGCTCGTCCATCAGCAAGACTTCCGGCTTGCGCGCCAGCGCCTGTGCCAGCGACACCAGCTGCCGCTGACCGCCGGACAACTCGCCGAGGCCGCGGAAGGCAAGATCGTGGATTTTCAGCGCCTTGAGAATGGCATCGATCTCAAACAGCTCATCATCCTGAACGCGCCAGCTATGACCGCCCTGCTTGGCGGATAGAAGCACGGATTCGTAGACCGTCAGCACGGCGTTGGCGCCGGTATCCTGCGGCATGTAACAAATGGCGCGGTTACCGCGCGCCGTATCGGAGAGCTCGACCAGACCGGGACCGGAAATCAGGCTAGCGATACGCTTGAAAAGCGTGGATTTGCCAGCGGCGTTGGGTCGAATCACCGCCGTCACGCTGCCGCTTTCCAGCGTATCGATGCCGACCTTGGACAGAACCGTAGTGCGGCCATAGGCGGCACCGACATCCTTCAGTGCGAGCGCTACCATGCGCGTCTCCTGTTGCCGAAAATGAGCACGAAAAAGAACGGTACGCCGACGAGCGCCGTGATGACCCCGATCGGCAAAATGGCGCCGGGGATGAGGACCTTGCTGATGACCGAGGTTGTCGACAGAAGCAGCGCGCCGCAGATGATCGAGCCGGGCAGGAAGAAGCGCTGATCTTCACCTACCAGCATGCGGGCGATATGCGGACCGACAAGCCCGACAAAACCGATGGTGCCGACGAAAGAAACCGGGATGGCCGCCAGCAGGCTGACCGTCAGCATCGTCTGCAGCCGCAGCCGGCGCACATTGATGCCCATGCTGGCTGCCTTGTCATCGCCCAGCCTGAGCGCCGTCAGCGCCCAGGCGTTGCGCATGAACATCGGCACGGTGATGACGAGAATGACCGCGGTCACATAGACTTTTTCCCAGGTTGCCTTCGTCAGGCTGCCCATGGTCCAGAAAACGACAGCGGCGAGCGCCTGTTCGGAGGCCAGATATTCCAGCAGCGACAGCGCCGCATTGAAGGTGAAGACCAGCGCGATGCCGAGGAGCACGATGGTTTCGACCGTCACACCGCGCAGTGTCGAGGCGAAATGAATGAAGAGCGCCGCAACCATGGCCATGATGAAGGCATTGATCGGCACCATATAATGCACAGCACCCGGAAAGATCGCCACGCCGCCGACAAGCGCCAGCGCCGCACCAAAACTTGCAGCAGCCGAAATGCCGAGCGTGAAGGGGCTGGCAAGCGGGTTGGACAGGATGGTCTGCATCTGCGCGCCCGCAACCGACAGCGATGCACCGACAGTGACAGCCATCAGCGCTATCGGCATACGGATGTCCCAGATCACCACCCGCAGCTGGTTTGCAGCGGCGGCCGGATCGGCAATGGTCGCCAGCACTTGGGAGATTGTATAGCGCGCCGGGCCGAGCGCCATATCCGCGGCCATGCTGAAACAAAGGGCGATGAAAAGCCCGAGAAGAATAACGATCCTGCGCGCGGCAAGGGCGCGATATTGATCGCGCCCGCTGACGCCAACGGCGCTTTCATTCAGCGAACTCATTGGTTCAAACCTTTTTCGAGCGAGGCGAAATAGCCCGGCTTATAGGTAACGGGGAGGAACTTCCGGTAAAATTCCTCAGCGTTTTTTTCCGGATCGAGATCGGCGAAGAGGTCCGGATGGAACCACTTGGCAAATTGCTGGATCGGCAAAAACTCGTAAGGCGCGCCATAAAACTGGTGCCAGACGGCATGGACATTGCCTTGCTTGACCGCCTTCAGTTCCGGAAACGGCGTACGCGTCATCAGATTGGCCAGCCGCTCGCGCGAAAGCGCCACGTCTGCGCCCAGCCCGAGGGGAACGAACTGGTTGATGTCGGATTCCGCCGCCCAGTTCGAGCCGGTGACGATGACATGATCCGGATCAGCGACGACCAGCTGCTCGGGATTGAGATCGCCGAAGGTCGTCTTGATGATGCCGTCGGCAATATTGTGACCACCGGCCAGATCGACCATCGCGCCGAAATTGGCAGGCCCAAAGGTGCGGCAGCAATTGTTCTCGCCGGAAATGCCCGGTGAACGCTCGATGAAGACATTCGGGCGCTTCAGGTCCTTGGCGCTGGCGAGCCGGTCGGTCACGCGGGCGATTTCAGCACGGCGATAGGCGATGAATTCCTTGGCGCGCTCATCGGCACCGAACAATTTTCCGAGGATTTCGATCGAGGCTTCGCTGTTCCTGTCGGGATCGATGCGGAAATCGAGATAGACGATCTTGATGCCGGCGGCAGCAGCCTTCTCTTCGAAACCACTTTCCTTGGCGGTTTTTTCTGTTTCCAGATTGAGGGTGATGACATCAGGGGAAAGGGTGATCGCCGTTTCCAGGCTGAAGTCGCCCTGCGGCAGATAACCGAAGCGCGGCAGTTTTTCGATCTGCGGAAAACGCTCGACATAGGCCGTGTAGCTGTCAGGGTCTTTCTTGAGCAGATCGTCACGCCAGCCGACGATGTTTTCGAAGGTCTTGTCGCCCTTCAGCGTCGCGATGACATGGATCTGGCGGGCTTCGCCAACGATGACACGCTTGGCCGGCAGATCCAGCTCGACCTTGCGGCCGGTGACATCGGTGATCTCGCCTGCATGGGCTGTCATGGTGAGAAGAGAGAAGGCCAGCACCGCAAGATGCCTCAGAGCATTGAGCCGCATGAGAAGTCCTCATTGTGTTCCAAAAGAAAATGATGAAACCGCATCACTGCGGTCTCATCCATCGAACGGACGGCGCTCCTCTTCACCGTCCCTGTCTTATTTCGCGTCCTTCAGAGACACGAAGTAGCCGGGCTTGTAGTCAAGCGGCAGGAAGCGGGCATGCAATTCCTTGAAGGTCGCCTCCGGATCCAGATCCTTGAAGAGGTCCGGATGCAGCCACTTGGCAATTTCCTGAATGGCCACGAACTGGTAGGGATTGTTGTAGAACTGGTGCCAGATGGCGTGGACATTGCCGTCCTTCACAGCCTGCACACCGGTAAAGGCCGGGCGCTTGGTGAGGTTTTCCAGCTTGCGATGGGCTTCCTTCACATCCGCGCCATAACCGACGCCGACCCAGTTGCCGCCGGGAACGTAACCGTTCCAGTTGCCGCCGGTGATGATGATCTGCTCGGGATTGGAGGCGATGATCTGCTCCGGATTGACGGTGCCGAAGGTGCCGGGAATGATGTCCTTGGCCATGTTGATGCCGCCGGCAAGCTCGACCATCTTGCCGAAATTCTCGTTACCGAAGGACATGCAGCAATCGTCGGAATAACCGCCGGCGCGCTCGACGAAGACGACGGGCTTCTTCGGATTGGCCTTGGCGAGCGTATCGGTGACCTTGGCAATGGAGTCAGCACGGAACTTGATGAAGTCCTCAGCGATCTTTTCCTTGCCCGTCAGCTTGCCCATCAGGCGCATGCTCGGCTCGGTATTTTCCATCGGCTTTTCGCGGAAGTCGACATAAACAAGCGGAATACCGACCTTGGCGAGCTTCTCGATGTAGCCTGCCTCTTCGGTCGCCGTCTTGGCGTCGATATTCATCAGGATCACGTCCGGCTTCAGCGCAACCGCCTGCTCGACGTCGAAAGTGCCGTCCTTCATGCCGCCGAAGGTCGGCAGCTTGGCGATCTCAGGATATTTGGCAAGATAGGCGTCATAGGTTTCCGGATCGGCTTTCGCCAGATCGTCGCGCCAGCCGACCACGTGCTGGAAAGGGTTTTCCTTGTCGAGCGCCGCGAGGAAATAGATCTGCCGTCCTTCGCCGAGGATGACGTGCGAAACGGGAACATTAACTTCGACATCCCGGCCGGTCACATCCTTGACGGTGACCTTTTCGGCCAATGCCGGCCAGGCGGTGGATACGAGAAGGCCAAGGGCAAGTGCCGCAGATTTGGCTGAGATGCGCATCGGATATTGCTCTCCAGTGTTGACTGGCGGGGCTGTATTATTTTCTGACTGTACTAGTCAACATTTATGTTTTAGAGCCATTCTCAACTGACCGGCGCACGGGTTGAAGACCAAATGATCGACACTATTCAATATGGCAAAAACGACAGCCTGAGAGATGAAATCAAAGCCTACTGGTCCGGCCGCGCCGCGACCTTCGACCTTTCCCCCGGACATGAGATTTTTTCCGAAGATGAGCGCGAAGCCTGGCATGCCCTGCTTTTGAAGCATCTGGGACCGGGAGAAGGCCGCAAGGCGCTTGATCTCGCCAGCGGAACCGGCGTCATTTCGCACCTGATGGACGATCTCGGTTTTCAGGTCACGGGCATGGACTGGTCGGAAACCATGCTGGCGCTCGCCCGGGAAAAAGCAAAAAGCCGCGCGCGCAACATCCGCTTTTTTGTCGGCGATGCCGAAAATACCATGGAGCCGGATGAAAGCGCCGATGTCATCATCACGCGTCATCTCGTCTGGACACTGGTGGACCCACAGGCGAGCTTCGCCGAATGGTTCCGCGTGCTGAAACCGGGTGGACGGCTGCTGATCGTCGACGGCGATTTCGTCAATGTCGGCTGGCGCGAAAAACTCGTCAAGAAACTGGCTGCGGGCCTCGAACGCGCCGGCCTCGTGAAGCCGGACCAGCCGCACAAGCCGGCGGATCCGGGCAATACGTTCAACAGCATTCTTTCACGGGTCTATTTTTCCGACGGAGCGCGGGCTGACGATGTCGCGGCACTGTTGCGCGCCACGGGCTTCGAGCCCGTCGCAGTCGATCAGGAGCTAAAGGCCATCCATCGCGCCCAGTCGAAAAATTTCAGCCTGCTGAAGGGCATCCTGCGCGGCCTTCAGCACCGCTATGCGGTTTGCGCGGTGAAGCCGGATATGTCCGCGAAAGGCTGAGGACGGCCAGAGCCGTCTCATTTTTCGGCCTGCTCAAAGAGATCGTCCAGCCGGGGTTTCGCTCGGCCGGGCACATCGATTTCCCTGTAGCTCTGCGGCAGGGTCGCCTCGCCCACCTTGATCAGCATGACCATGCCCATGCCGTAATGCGGCGAGCATTTGATGCCATAAAAGCCCGGCCTGTCAAAAGCAGTCTCGAACTCGTCGTTGATGCGGCTCTTGAAGCCTTCGGCGCCTTCAGGAACCATACCGTCGATGGTCGCGGCATTGTGGCTCTTGTGGGTCGGCACGAAGCGCACACGGTCACCGGGTGCGATCTCCAGAAAATCTGGCTCAAACACCATAGGGCCTTTTTCGCCCCGGTTCAGCATTTTCACCTCAAAGGTTTCGGCCATGGCATGCAAGGGAAGGCCCGTGGCCAGCGCCAATACAATTCCGGCCAGAGCATTACGCCGCTGCACGCCAAGGCGAAGCTTTTTCAATCTCGTCATCGTGCCAATACTTTCTTTGCCTGATCGGCCATCCCATGGGCCGGCAGAAAACGAATATGGGAAAAGCCGCCTTCATCCGTGGTGACGACGGACTGCACCCCGAAAACATCGGCGATCGTCGCCGATGTGAGCACCTCGCGCGGTGCACCGGCCGCAATCACCTGCCCCCGATGCATGATGGCGACGCGGTCGCAGAACATGGCGGCGTGATTGAGATCATGCAGCGCCGCCACGACCGTCAGCCCCTGCCTGCGAACCAGATCGAGCAGACCGATCTGGTGGCCGATATCAAGATGATTGGTCGGTTCGTCGAGCAACAGAATGTGCGGTTCCTGCGCCAGGGCGCGGGCGATATGCAGGCGCTGGCGTTCGCCGCCGGAAAGGTGATGCCAGTATCGTTCCGCCTTGTCCGCCATGTCGACATTGTCGAGCGCGGCATTAACGATGGCGTCGTCATTGGCCGACCAGGCGGAGAGCGGACCGAGATAGGGGGTGCGTCCAAGTTCGACGGCCTGTCGAGCCGTAATACGCTCGGTGGTTTCGGCCTGCTGCTCCACAAAGGCCAATCGGCGGGCGAGATCACGCCGTCCGAAGGAGGCAAGCGCGTCGTCACCAAGCGTGACGTGGCCACGGCGCGGCTTGCGGATACCGGCCAGCATGGAAAGCAGCGTGCTTTTGCCGGAACCATTCGGGCCGATAATGCCCAGAAACTCCCCGGAACCGACATCGATGGAAACACCCCGGACGATATCGACATTGCCGGCATGGAAATGCAGGTCGTGAGCGGACAATCTCATGATCGCCCCCTTTTCTGCCCGAGAATGAAGGCAAAGGCCGGCGCGCCGACGAGCGCGGTGATGACCCCGATCGGCAGCACCTGACCGGGAATGACGATGCGCGAGAGAATATCGGCGACGATCATGAAAACAGCACCGGTCAACGCCGTCACCGGCAGCAACATGCCATGGCGAACGCCGACGAAGATGCGCGCCGCATGCGGAATGACAAGACCGACAAAGCCGATGGAACCAACCAACGACACCATGACCGCCGTCATGATCGCCGAAACCGAAATCAGCACCGCATAGGTCCGGCGGACCGGAATACCGAGCGAGGCGGCGGCCTGACCGCCGAAAGCGAAGGCATCCAGTGCCCGGGAATACCAGAGGCACACCGCAAGACCGGCGATGCTGACCGGCAAAGCCATCCAGACATCGGGCCAGCGCACACCGGAAAGATTACCGAGAAGCCAGAACATGATGCCGCGCGCCTGTTCGGCATTGGCGGATTTGGTGACGATGAACGAGGTCATGGCGTTGAACAGCTGCGAACCGGCCACGCCGGCCAGAATGATGGCGCTGTTGCCATGGCCGGCGCGCACCGCCAGAAGGCTGACCAGCGAGAACGCAACAAAAGCCCCGATCAGCGCCCCCACCGGCATGGTCAGAAACCCTGCCCCGATACCCAGAAGCGCGACCGCCACCGCTCCGGTGGAGGCGCCTGCGGAAATACCGAGAATATAGGGGTCGGCCAGCGGGTTGCGCAAAAGCGATTGCAGCACCGCACCGGCAAGCGCCAGCGAAGCGCCGCAACAGGCGGCGACAACGGCGCGGCTCAGACGGTAACTCCAGACGATGCCCTCATCCAGCGGCTCCAGCGGGTAACCGGCATGAAAGACACGGTTGGCGATGGTTTTCGCCACCACGTCGAAGGGAATGGCGGTCTCACCGATGGCCGCTCCGGCCATCAGCGCGACGAGCAGCAGGGCAAGCGCGGCAAAAGCCAGCCCCGCCCTGCCGAGATTGACGGAAAAACCGTTCACTTGGCGAGACCGGCGGCCGAAATCGCCTCGGCCAGCGTTTCAATGCCTTCGATCGTGCGGATGGTCGGGTTCATCGCCTGCGCATCCATGTCGAAGACATGGCCTTGCTTGACGGCGGGCATGATGCTGGCCACGGGGTCGTCTGCGAGGAACTTGTGCTTGACGGCAACGTCATCGGCCGGGAAACGGCGGCGATCCATCTTGCCAGCGACGATGACGGACGGATTGGCCTTGGCGATGGTTTCCCAGCCAACGGTCGGCCATTCCTCATCGCTTTCGATGACATTCTTCAGCCCGAGCGCCGACATGATGTAACCGGGCGCGCCATGGCGGCCCGCCACGTAAGGGTCGATATCCAGTTCGGCGCTGGAGAACCAGAAGACGGCGGAAATCTTGCCATTCGCCGAAGCGATCTTGGCGCGGGCTGCCTCCTCACGTTTCTTCAGATCGGCGACAACCTCTTCGCCGCGATCCTGCACGTTGAAGATTTTCGCGAGATCGCGAATTTCCTGATAGATCAGCTCCATGGTGAAGCCAGTCTTGCGCACGCCGTCACCGCCGCCGGAATTATCCTTGCCGACGCAATCGGCAGGCGAGGTATAAACGGGAATACCGAGTTCGGCGAATTGCGCCGGTGTTCCGACAACACCTTCGGGGCCGATCTGCCACTGGAACTGCGTCGTTACGAGATCGGGCCTCTTGCCGACAACGGCCTCAAAACTCGGATCATTGTCGGCCAGCCGCTCCACCTTGGCGTTGGCCTCCTCATAACCCTTCAAAACCGGGCCGATCCACAGCGCCGTACCCACCACCCTGTCGGCAACGCCCAGCAGATAAAGGACCTCGGTCGTGCTCTGGCCAACGGATACCGTGCGGGCGGGCGCCTGTTTGAAGGTGATGTCCTGACCGCAGCTGTTGATCGTCAGGGGATAGACCGTTTCGGCAGCATGAGCGGAAGCGGCAGGCAAAACCGCAAGCACAGCGGCCAGAAGGCCGGCATAGGCCGGCAGGCGTCCAGGATTAAACATGTGTTCTCCAGTCGAAATTAAATCGCTTGTTCCAGAGCAGCAGGCGTTAGAACGCGCAGCAACAGCGGAACGTCTTGTACGGAGAACAACGACGGGACGCAAACCAAATGTTATGAAATAACATTACAATTTCCTCCTCCGGGCTTCCCCGCCCGTAACGATGGTTCATATTTTGACGGCAGGTCTCCTGGCTCACGGATTTGCGCCGTTCATCTGCCTTCCCGCATTCCGGAGAATGCAGTGGCATGACGCCTTTAAGGCGTCACGGGGATGAGCGGCAATCCGCTTACAGTTGCGGGGGCAGCCACGGCATTGGGCGATGAAAATCACCCGCACCATGTTCCCTATTAATCCCTTCGCCTTTCGGCTGCAGGAACCGTCGTCTTCTCACATAAGGGGCAAGAGGCGAGGCGTCAATCGCCAAAGAATGTCTCCCAAGGGTGTGAAAACTGTCCTGCGACAAACGCATGCACACGACAGGAACCCAAAATGCGTGACATGAATTCGATGGGATGCGGCGCGCTTCAGCAAAGGGATGGGCCTGCCAGAGCAAAGATACCAGCAGAGCCGGTGCCTGCCGGCTGCGGTGCATTTTTTGACATCGTCGTCAGTGTTTCAATCACCACCAGCCCGGATTGCGCCAGAAAATCGGTGAAAAAACCGTCATCGCGCACGGCATCGAGCCGGACAAGCTGGTCGTCGAGATCGGCAAAATGCCGCCTGACCAGCGCGACTGCCTCGGCTTCCCCCTCCGCAACCACCGGGCCGATGATGTGGCCCCGCCCTGCCGCCCGCCGCAGCGCGAAGGCGGCCAGACGATCCGCCTCGAACAGGCCATAGCCGGTGTTTTCCCGCAGGAGACGCCGCAGCACGCCCCGGCGTGAAACGCCGAAAGCCTCCCGGTCCAGATCTTCCACGGCGGACAGATGATCTTCCGAAACCGGCTCGATCCTCTGCTTCTTGCCAAGCTGCGGCGTTTCAGTGGTGCAGCGGGGCTTGCCGCGCAGAAGATGCACCCTTTCCGTATCTCCGGTAAAACCGAGCCCCGCAAAAAGCCGCCGCGACACCTCCGTGGCATTCAACCGCAAGGCAGCGGCAGGATATTTCGCCACAAGCTGCCTGACCAGCCAGGGTGCTACGCCCTGCCCCTGCAGGCGTGGGGAAACGATGACCATGCCAAGCGTCGCAAAAGCCCGATCATAGGGAAAAAGCATGGCGGTCGCGACAACCCGGTTGATCTCGTCCAGCGCCGCAAGGCCGACACCGCATTGGCGCAGGAAACACCATTCATTGGCATGATACCGCCATCCGACAGCCATGGAGAGGGCATGCAGGTGATCCGCCTCCACATCCGCGATATCCACGGTCCGCAACTCGAAACTATCGACTTTGAGCAGCTCCATAGCAAACGGCTCTCATTCCCTCCGGCGCGGAACCTTCGGTCCCGGCAGCCCAGCCCATGACATCCGAAGATAACCGGCCCTGCCGGCAGGAATTTTCTGAAAGCACTGGAAGGACACAACAATCTACCGAAATCACCGGCATTTCAGCAGATAAACGCCGCCGGCCACTCTAAGCTTCTGCGAGGAATAATCCGGCCAGCATAAACGACCGGCCAGTGGGGACGACCAGCGGGGACGACCATGAACGCAATCGAAATCCTTGAGCGTCTCGTCGCCTTCCCGTCCGTTGTCGGCACCGCCAATGGCGATATTGCCGGATGGATCGCCGACTACCTGGAAAGCCAAGGCGCGAAAGTCTCGCTGTTGCCGGGTCCGGAGGGCGACCGCGCCAACCTCTTCGCCACGTTCGGCCCGGCCGATCGCGCCGGTTACATCCTCTCCGGCCACATGGATGTGGTGCCGGCCGGAGAACCGGAATGGTCTTCCGATCCGTTTCGGTTGAGAACCGAAAACGACCGGCTTTACGGGCGCGGAACCACCGACATGAAAGGGTTTCTCGCCATTGTGCTCGCTGCAGCACCGGCATTTTCGCGCATGGCGCTTGAACGGCCGGTGCATATTGCCTTTTCCTATGACGAGGAGGCGGGCTGCCGTGGCGTTCCCCATCTCATCGCCAGCTTGCCGCAGCTTTGTGCCCCGCCGGCGGGCGCCATCATCGGCGAACCCAGCAATATGCGCGCCGTTCGCGCCCATAAGGGCAAGGCCGCAGCGCGCATCACCCTGCGCGGCCGGTCCGGCCATTCCTCACGTCCGGATCAGGGGATAAACGCCATTCACCTGATGACCGGCATCATGGCAAAGGCGGTCCAAACCGCCGATACGCTGACGCGGGGACCTTTCGAGGCGACCTTCGAGCCGCCCTATTCCTCGCTGCAGATCGGCACGGTCAAGGGCGGGCAGGCGATCAACATCATCCCCGATCATTGCACCATCGAACTGGAAGCGCGGGCAATTTCGGGCGTCTTACCACTCGCCCTGCTGGAGCCGGTACAAAGCGCCGTCGAAGCGCTTGCCGCAACGGGCGTCGATATCGAATGGACACCGATGAGCGCTTACCCCGCATTATCGCTTCCAGCCGAAGCGCCGCTTGCTTTGCTTCTGGAACAACTGACCGGCACCCCCAACCTCGCAGCCGTCAGCTACGGCACGGAGGCCGGGCTTTTCCAGGCGGCGGGAATAGATGCCATCATTTGCGGCCCGGGCGATATCGGCCGCGCCCACAAGCCGGACGAATTCATAACCGCGGGCGAACTTGCCGCCTGCCAGTCGATGCTGGAAACACTCGGCCGCCGCTGCGCCGCTTAACCGAATGACGGATTTCAGATGACGTTTCTCTTCAATTCCGACGCAAAGCGCGGCGAAATCTTCCGGCAGGCTCTCGCCACCGAACTGCCGGGCCTGCCGTTTTCAATTGATGCCGCCACTGTCGATCCCGATGCGGTGCGTTACCTCATCACATGGACGGTGCCAGAGGATATCGCGCGTTACCGCAATCTCGAAATCCTGTTTTCGATCGGCGCAGGTGTCGACCAGTTTCACATCGATGCAATCCCGGAAACGGTGAAGGTCGTGCGCATGGTGGATGAAGGCATCATCCGTATGATGCAGGAATATGTCTGCCTCGGCGTGCTTGCCCTTCACCGCAACCTGCCGGCCTATCTGGAACAGCAGCGCCAAAACCTATGGAAAGCCCTGCCGGGCCAGCGGCAGGCGGAGGAATGCCGGGTCGGCGTTCTCGGCCTCGGCATGCTGGGCGTTGCGGCACTGGAACGGTTGAAACCTTTCGGTTTTCCGCTTGCCGGCTGGAGCCGTTCTCCGCGCCAGATCGATGGCGTCACCTGCCACCACGGCGATGATGGGCTGAAAGCCATTCTTTCCACCAGCAATATCCTCGTCTGCCTGTTGCCGCTGACGGACGAGACTACCGGGCTTCTAAATGCCGAGCGCCTTGGCCTGCTGCCGGATGGCGCGGCTCTCGTCCATGCCGGGCGCGGCAGACAGCTCGACCATGGCGCACTCCTCGATGCACTCGACAGCGGCAGGCTTTCCGGCGCGGTGATCGACGTCACAGATCCCGAGCCGTTGCCTGGGGACCATCGTTTCTGGACCCATCCGAAAATCCTCCTGACGCCGCATATTGCCAGCGTAACCCAGCCCCATTCCGCCGCCCGCACGGTCGTCGACAATATCAAACGATACGAATCCGGCCTCGAGCCGCTCGGCCTTGTCGACCGCAGCCGCGGATATTGATCATCCGCCTATTTCAGAAAGGAAAATCCATGCCGCTTCTCAAGCCTATCGACACCAATCCCGATTTTGAGCCGAAGGCCTCCAAGGCCCTGCCGGAACGCCTGATCGCCGGCGACCCTTCATTCAAGACTTGGGCGCTGGACGAAGCCCGCGATGGAACCGTAAAGACCGGCATATGGGAAGCGACCCCGGGCGAAAGCCGTTCGATCAAAGGTGAGACCTTCGAATTTTGCCATATTCTGGCCGGCGTCATCGAAATCACCCCTGATGGCGGCGAACCGCAGCGTTACACGGCAGGCGACAGTTTCGTCATGAAGCCCGGTTTCGTCGGCGTCTGGAAGACCATCGAAACCGTCCGCAAGATCTATGTCACCGTGAACGGATGAGGTAAAACCCGCCGTTTTTCGAGATCGCGCATGGTAGCGGTCAGAAACACACGACAGGCAGCGCGCCGCAAAAGATTGCGCTGTCTGTCGGTGACAAAACGGGATTTTCATTCATCGCCCGCGCCACAGTCGGTCGATTTCGCTTGGCGGCAGGGATTAGCTTTAAGGGCATATCCACAGAGGATTTCCCATGACGCTCAGCTTCGATCCAGACAGCCTGTCTTTGCCAATCGGCCATTTCATCGGCGACCGGCTGATCCCGGCTAAAGACGGCATCGACATGCACCGCCCATCGGACGGCATGGAATATGCCGGCTGCCCGAAGGCGGATGCGGCGCTGGTCGACGAGGCGGTACAAACCGCCAAGGCGGCGCTGAAAAGCAGCAATTGGGGCGGCGTGCGGCCGCGCGAACGCACCAAGGTCTTGCAGCGCTGGGCCGACCTGATCGAAGCGGAAGCCGAGACCTTGGCGAAAATCGAGGCGCTGTCCTCGACGCGGCCGGTGGGCCAGCTGATTGCCGGCGATATCGCCGTCACTGCCGAGCAAATCCGCTTCTTCGCCGAATTCGCGGACAAGGAAGGCGGCGATCTGGTGCCGACCGACGACACAAGCCTCGGCATGATCATGACCGAGCCCTATGGCGTTGTCGGCGCGATTACGCCGTGGAATTTCCCCGTCTCCATGGCCGGCTGGAAGCTCGGCCCGGCGCTGGCGGCCGGTAATGCCGTGGTGCTGAAACCATCGGAAATGACGCCTTTCTCCAGTATTTTCATGGCGCAACTGGCCATCAAGGCAGGGCTGCCCGCCGGTCTCATCAATATCGTGCTGGGTGATGGGCCGGTGACGGGCAATGCCATTACTGGACACCCCGAAATCTCCAAGGTCAGTTTCACCGGCTCCACCGCTGCGGGCGCTGCCATCATGGCCAATATCGCCCGCACGGGCATCAAGCCCATGACGCTGGAACTCGGCGGCAAAAGCCCGCAGCTGGTCTTTGCCGATGCGGATATCGAAAAGGCGGCAGCCGCAATCGCCGGCAATATTCTTTCCAATGCGGGGCAGGCCTGTGTGGCCGGCTCACGCATCATCGTCGAAGAAAGTGCGGCAGACGCCCTTTCCACTGCCATCATCGCCCGCATCAAGACGGTCAAGCCCGGCCCGACCTGGGACGAAACGACCCAATATTCCCCGATCATCTCCGAAGTGCAGCGCAAGCGCATCGACGGCATCGTTCAGGCGGCCGTCGCCCATGGCGGAGAATGCTTGACCGGCGGTGCGAACATGGACGGCCCCGGCTATTTCTACCAGCCGACGCTGATCACCAATGTCGACCAGACCTCGCCCGCCGTCACCGAGGAAATCTTCGGCCCGGTGCTGACGCTGCAGACCTTCCGGACGGAAGAAGAGGCTCTGGTGCTTTCCGACCATCCGACTTACGGTCTGGCGGCGGGTCTTTTCAGCCGCGATATCTCGCGTGTGATGCGCCTGTCGCGCGCCATCCAGGCGGGAACGATCTGGGTCAACCGCTATGGCCGTTCGCGCGACCATATCTTGCCGACCGGCGGTTACAAACGCTCCGGCATCGGCAAGGACCTCGGGCGGGAGGCCTATCTCGCGAACCGCAAGAGCAAAAGCGTCCTCATTGGACTGTAACAGGGGAAAAGTCTTGAAAACGCATCGCATCGCACTCATTCCCGGAGACGGTATCGGCAAAAGCGTGACGGACGCCGCATGGCAGGTTCTCAACGCCGCCGCCAAAAACTCCGGTTTTGCGCTTGAAGGCACCGAATTTCCCTGGTCCTGCACCTTCTACAAGGAAACCGGGGCGATGATGCCGAAGGACGGCATCGAAACGCTGCGCGGCTTTGACGCCATTCTGCTCGGCGCAGTCGGCTGGCCGGCGCAGGTGCCGGACTCGGTTTCGCTACACGGCCTGCTGCTGCCGATCCGCAAGGCGTTCGTGCAATATGCCAATATCCGCCCGCACCGGCTTCTGCCCGGCGTGCAGGGACCTTTGAAGGCCGATGGCTTCGACATTCTCTGCATCCGCGAAAATACCGAGGGTGAATATTCCGGCGCAGGTGGGCGCGTGCATCAGGGCACCGATGACGAGGTGGCCGTTGAGACCTCGATCTTTACCCGCAAGGGCGTGGAGCGCATCCTGCGCTTCGGTTTCGAACAGGCACAGAAACGTCGCGGCAAGCTTGCCTCCGTCACCAAGTCGAACGCCCAGAAATATTCGATGGTGTTCTGGGACGAGGTAACGCAAAAGCTCGCCGCCGAATATCCTGACGTCGAGGTTTCCAGCTATCACATCGACGCCATGGCGGCGCGCATGGTCATGGCCCCGGAAAGCCTCGATGTCGTGGTCGCCTCCAATCTCTTCGGCGATATTCTGACCGATCTGGGTGCCGCCATTCAGGGCGGCCTCGGTTTTGCCGCCTCCGCCAATATCAACCCTGATCGCAGCGCGCCGTCCATGTTCGAGCCGGTGCACGGTTCGGCTCCTGACATCGCCCATCTTGGCATCGCCAATCCCATCGCCGCCATCTGGTCCGGCGCGATGATGCTGGAGCATCTCGGCGAAAGCGATGCGGCAGCAAAGATCATGACGGCGCTGGAAACGGCGACTGGCCTGGGCGTCGGCACAGTGCCGGGCAAGGATAAGACGGATGCCATAACTGCTGCGGTTCTCGCGGCACTCGACTGATTTCGGAGAGAGATGATGCAGGGATTGAAGGACAAGGACCTTTTTCGCCAGACAGGTTTGATCGGCGAGGCATGGAAGGTTGCGGCATCGGGCAAGGTGGTCGACGTGATCGACCCGGCAACGCAGGCGGTGATCGGCACCGTGCCTGACATGGACGGCGCGGAGACCCGCGCGGCGATCGAAGCCGCCAACGCCGCCTTTGGGCCATGGAAGAAGAAAACCCATGCGGAGCGCGCTGCCCTTCTCGAAAAGTGGTTCGCGCTGATGATCGAACATGTCGACGATCTTGGCCTGATCCTCACCACCGAACAGGGCAAGCCGCTGGACGAGGCGAAGGGTGAAATTCGCTACGGCGCATCGTTCGTCAAATGGTTTGCGGAAGAAGCCCGACGCATCAGCGGCGGCACCATCCCCTCGCCGACTCCGGATCGGCGCATCGTGGTGCTGAAGGAGCCGGTCGGCGTCTGCGGCATCATCACGCCGTGGAATTTCCCGAATGCGATGATCACCCGCAAGGTCGCGCCGGCACTTGCGGCCGGCTGCACCGTGGTCATCAAGCCTTCGGAATTCACGCCCTATTCGGCCCTGGCGCTTGGCGTTCTTGCCGAACGGGCCGGCATTCCCGCAGGCGTCATCAACATCGTCACCGGCATGCCGACTGACATCGGCAACGAAATCATGGCCAATGAGACCGTGCGCAAGATTTCCTTCACCGGCTCAACCCGCGTCGGCTCACTTTTGATGCGCGGCGCTGCCGACAGCATCAAGCGGCTGTCGCTGGAACTCGGCGGCAACGCACCCTTCATCGTGTTCGACGATGCCGATCTCGATCTCGCAATCGAAGGCGCGCTGATTTCGAAATTCCGCAATGGCGGCCAGACATGCGTCTGCGCCAATCGTATTCTCGTGCAGTCGGGCGTTTACGACGCCTTTGCGAAAAAACTGGCTGACCGTGTCGATGCCATGCGGGTCGGCCCCGGAACGGAGCCGGGCGTTGCCATCGGCCCGATGATCAACGGGCCGGCCATCACCAAAATCCGCGCGCATATCGACGACGCTGTCTCCAAGGGTGCGACGATCATCACCAGACCACACGATCTGCCTGATGGTCCGCAATATACCGCACCCGTGGTGCTGACCGGCGCTACCACGGCCATGCGGCTGGCGAATGAAGAGACCTTCGGCCCGGTGGCGCCGCTTTTCCGTTTCGAGACCGAAGAGGAAGCGCTCGCCATTGCCAATGGCACACCCTTCGGCCTTGCCGCCTATTTCTACACCGAAAGCCTCAAACGCGCCTGGCGTGTAGGCGAAGCACTGGAATTCGGCATGGTCGGCCTCAACACCGGTGCGATCTCCACCGAAGTCGCCCCCTTCGGCGGCGTCAAACAATCCGGCCTCGGCCGCGAAGGCGCGCAAGTCGGTATCGAGGAATATCTGGAAATGAAGACGTTCCACATCGGTGGGCTTGTCTGAGCCTTCAGTCTTTCTCCCCGCCTAAAGGGCCGCTCTGCGGCCCTTCTTTTTGTGAGCGTGGAACTGAAAAAGCCGTAGCATTTACACTCCGTCACCCGGACTTGATCCGGGGTCCAATGCGATCAAGGACTTGATCGCAGAAGACTCTTTCACCGCGCAGACGCGCGGTGGCTGGATGCCGGATCAAGTCCGGCATGACGGAAGAACAAACAGCCCCCTTACTGAATCTTGTCCAGCATCTTGTAATAAAACCCCACCAGCGGCAAAAACCACGGCTTGCCGAAATGGCCCGGCACCGCCGGCCAGTCCAGCCCTTTCAGCGGGTTATTGTCCGGCCGTCCCAGAATGGCGTCGGCCATGATCATGCCGAGATGGGTGGAAAGCTGCGCGCCGTGGCCGGAATAACCCATGGCGTACCAGACACCATCATTAAAACCGGCGCGCGGATAACGATCCTTGGTCATGTCCACCAGGCCGCCCCAGCAATAATCGATCGGCACATGGGAGAGCTGCGGGAATATGCGATGTAGGGCTTCCGTCAGAATTGCGCCGCTCTTGGCGTCCGAACGCTGGTCGGAGGTTGCGGAAAAGCGGGCACGGCCACCAAAGATCAGCCGATTGTCCGGCGCGAGCCGGAAATAATTGCCGATATTCATGGAATTGACGTAAGTGCGATTGCCCGGAACCGAGGCCCGAACTTCCGCATCCGTCAGCGGCCGCGTGGCGATGATGAAGCTACCGACGGCGATGATGCGGCGGCGGAAATAGCTAAAGCCGGAGGGCGTATAAGCGCCAGTCGCCACAAGAACATTGTCGGCCGTCACCTTGCCGCGCGTGGTTTCCAGCTCGTGGGTTTTGCCGTTCTGGATGTGCTTCGTCACCGCCGCATTTTCAAAGATCACCGCACCATGGCGACGGGCGGCCTCGGCAAGGCCGGCCACATAACGGCCCATATGCATCATCGCGCTCTTCTTCGAAAGCATGGCGCCATAAAAGGGCGAGCCGATCTCCGCCTTGAGATCGTCGACAGACAGAAGCGCCGTATCGGGGTCGACCTCGGCATGGACCGCCTCGAAGTTTTTCGCCAGCCCCTCGAAATGCTGCGGCTTCGAGGCCATTTTCAGCTTGCCGGCCCGGCGGAAATTACAGTCGATGCCTTCCTCTGCAATCAGACTTTCCAGCGTGTCGATTGAGGCGTCCAGCGCCTTGTAAAGTGCGATCGCCCGCTCCTTGCCGAGTTCGGCTTTGGCGGAGAGATAAGAATGGGCAAGGCCGTTGTTGAGGTGGCCGCCATTGCGGCCGGAAGCGCCCCAGCCGACACGCTGCCCTTCAAGGACAATCACGCGTGCGCCAGCCTTGGCGAGCTGGCGCGCCGCACCGAGACCGGTGAAGCCGCCGCCGATGACGGCCACATCATAGTGGCCTTCCACAGGACCTTCCGCCGCCCCCGCGAACAGGGGGGCGGTGTCGTGCCAGTAGGAGACGAGCTTCATGGTCCGATCCTTTTCTTAAAGTCCGACGACGCCCGCAAGACCACCGATATTGGCGATTTCCACGTAACCGTAATAGGGGTTTGCCGGTTCATGGCCGCGGTTCACCCAGACCTTGTTCTTGATGCCGAGATCGTGGGCAGACATCAGATCGTAGCGGAACGACGAAGAGACATGCAGAATATCTTCCGGGCCGCAGCCGAGCATGTCGAACAAATATTCGAAGGCCTTGAAATGCGGCTTGTAGGACTGCGCCTGTTCGGCCGTATAGACGGCATGAAACGGTGCGCCAAGCTTTGCGACATTCGATATGATCTGCGAATTCATGGCGTTGGACAGAATGACCAACGGAATTTCCTTGGCGACCTTTGCCAGACCGGCTGGAACGTCGGCATGCGGACCCCAGGTGGGAACCCGCTCGTAGGTCATTACGGCATCCTCGTCCTTGAAGGAAACGCCGTTGCGTTTGCAGGTGCGCGACAGGGCATTGTGAACAACCTCGGCGTAAGGCTTCCAGTCATCCATGACCTCGTCAAGACGATAGGCCGAGAAGTTCTTGATGAACTCCTGCATCTCAGTCTCTCCCAGACGATCGCCATAAAGATCGCGGGCAGCTTCTGCCATCTGGAAGTTGATCAAAGTACCGTGGCAATCGAAAGTGATATATTTGGGGCGGAAGATGGTCATGTCATCGTCATCCTTGCTTGGGGATCGGTGGTGGCCTCGATAATAAGATCATAATGGCCTTTGCCCGGTCGGCGCACCGCAATTGCCATTCGCGGAAGCAGATTGTTGCGTATGCAGCCGCCAGTTTGGCAGAGAGTTGCGTTCCAACGTCCTGCCCGTTTTCACCAGCCCCGTCTTTTCTCCCGAGGTGAACAACGAGCGGCATAAGATGCGGCGGCGGGTGAAAGCAACAGTGAAACATATCGAACCTTGCCATTCGTCGGGACAATGTTCTTTTACCCCCGGTCTATCAATGAATGAGCAGAATAAACGGAGTTGGGCCATGCAAGCCAGCCTGATCGCTATCCAGAATTTCGAGCCTGAACACCTCGATGCCGCCGTCGAACTTTCCCGCCAGGCCGGCTGGCCGCACCGCCGGGAAGACTGGGCACTGGTCCTGGCACTCAGCAAGGGTTTCGTCGCATTGGAAAATGGCCGCGTTGTCGGCACTGCAATGGCAACGCTTCTCGGCAAAACCTGCGCCTCGGTCAATATGGTGATCGTGGATGAGACCATGCGTGGTCGCGGTCTCGGACGCCAGTTGATGAACGCCGCCCTCGAAGCCGCCGAAAATCGCGAATGCCGCCTGACCGCTACCGCCGATGGCCTTCCGCTTTACGAAAAGCTGGGGTTCGTTGCCTGTGGTGAAGTGCGCCAGCATCAGGGAATTCCAGCAGCCTCAGCTAAGCCCGCCAGTGTGGAATGGGCGGAAACGATTGCGCCGACCGAGCTTGCCGCCCTTGATGCGCAAGCTTTCGGTGCGGACCGCATCGCCCTCTTTACGGAACTTGCCGACAGGGCGCGTTTCGCGGTCGTAAAAGAACAGGGCGTCATCACGGGTTTTGCCGGCCTACGCGCCTTCGGTCGCGGTGAAGTCATCGGCCCGGTTGTGGCAGAAAACGCTGAAATCGCACGAGATTTGATCGCTTTCATGCTGTCGGAGCGCTCCGGTGCATTCCTGCGCTTAGACACCACGGTCGATACGGGCCTTGGCCCCTGGCTTGCCGAACAGGGGCTTGCCCTTGTCGGTGGCGGCATCGCCATGCGCCGGCCAAAGGCCGAAATTCCGACTGACAAAAAACTGAAAACCTTCGCATTGACCAGCCAGGCGCTGGGCTGAATCTGGAGAAACCCATGTTAAGCAATTCCCTGATCGAACTGGACCGCGCCCATCTGGTGCACCCCGTCTCTTCCTTCCGCGGCCATGAAAAGCTTGGCGTGCGGGTGCTGAAATCGGCGAAAGGCGCCACCGTCACCGATATGACCGGCCACCAGTTGATCGACGGTTTTGCCGGGCTCTGGTGCGTTAACGCCGGTTACGGCCATGACAGCATCGTTGAGGCGGCGGCAAAGCAGATGCGGGAATTGCCCTATGCCACCGCCTATTTCGACATTGGCAGCGAACCGGCCATCCGGCTGGCCTCCGAGCTTGCCGACCGGGCGCCCGGTGATCTCAACCACGTCTATTTCACGCTTGGCGGTTCCGATGCTGTGGACAGCACCATTCGCTTCATCCGTTATTACTGGCATGCAAAGGGTGAGCCTCAGCGCGACCAGTTCATTTCCATCGAACAGGGTTATCACGGCTCCACCACCGCCGGTTCGGGCCTCACCGCCCTGCCCGCCTTCCATGCCGGTTTCGGGGTGCCTTACGACTGGCAGCATAAAATCCCGTCGCATTATGCCTATCGCAACCCGGTTGGAAACGACCCGGCCGCCATCATCGCCTCCTCACTGCAAATCCTGAAGGACAAGATCGAGGCCATCGGCCCGGATCGGGTCGCGGCGTTTTATGCCGAACCTATCCAGGGCTCGGGCGGCGTTCTGGTGCCACCAACGGGCTGGATCAAGGCGATGCGCGACCTCTGCCGCTCCTATGGCATCCTTTTCGTCGCCGACGAAGTGATTACCGGCTTTGGCCGCACCGGCCCGCTATTTGCCTGCGCCGACGAGGACATCGTGCCGGACTTCATCACCGCCGCAAAGGGCCTCACTTCCGGCTATGTGCCGATGGGTGCCGTCTTCATGGCTGATCATGTTTATGATACAATTGCCGACTTCGCGGGCGAAGCGGCCATCGGGCACGGATATACCTATTCCGCCCACCCTGTCAGCGCCGCCGTTGGTCTGGAAGTGCTGAAGCTTTACGAAGGCGGGCTGCTGGAGAATGGTCGCCGCGCCGGTGCGCGACTGATGGCCGGACTGGAGGGCCTGAGAAGCCATCCGCTGGTGGGCGATGTCCGCGGCCGCGGCATGCTTGCAGCGATCGAGCTTGTGACCGACAAGGAAAAGAAAACACCGCTTCCGGCAGCCGCCACGCCGGCCCGCAAGGTTTTCGACCGCGCGTGGGAAAACGGCCTCATCGTCAGAGCCTTCGCAAACGGCATCCTCGGTTACGCACCGCCGCTCTGCTGCACCGATGGCGAAATCGACGCCATTATCGAGCGGACGCTGAAAACCCTCGACCAGACGCTCGAGGACCCGACGGTGCGGGCGGCAATGGCCTGAGGCGCAACCCGGCTGTATCGCGGCACCTTCTCTAAATGTCGCAACACACCGCATATTCGCAATATTCTGCCGAAGAGCCGATCCATTTCGGCGAATCCGGCGTGCTGGAAGTGCCAAACTATCCTTAGAAAAAGCACAAAGCGCCATGAAAACCGGCGTTTTGAAAAATGGGAACGGGACAAGGATCTCGTCCGGGAACAAAATAAAATGCCGCAGCCTCCCCCAAGAGGAGGAGGCGGCAGAGCGGAGACCGACATTGCCCAAAAAATTGAACGACTTCAAATATATGAGCTTCGATGTGGTGGGAACTCTCATCGATTTCGAAGGGGGTCTGAAATCGACCCTGACGCAGATCGGTACTGAAAACGGTGTCGAGGTCGACGGTGAAAAGGCGCTCGGCCTTTACCGCGCGGCCCGTTACTCAGACGCAACCGACCTGTTTCCCGACGATCTCGTCCGCGTATATCTCATCATCGCTCCGGAACTCGGTCTGCCGGCAGAGCGTGCTCTTGGCGAGCGCCTGCGCGACGCCGCCAAAAACTGGAAGGGTTTCGAAGACAGCCGTGCCGCCATGGCGCAGCTTGCAAAGACACACCGCCTCATCGCCATGACCAATGCCCAGCGCTGGGCCTTCGATTACTTCTCTAAGGAACTCGGCAATCCATTCCATGCCGCTTTCACGGCGGATGATACCGGCACCGAAAAGCCGGATCCGGCCTTCTTCGAGAAGGTGTTTGCCTTTGTTGAGAGCGAGGGCGCATCGAAAGACGACATCCTGCATGTCGCGCAAAGCCAGTACCATGATATCGGCATTTCCCGGAAGCTCGGCATGACCAATTGCTGGATTGAGCGCCGCCACGACCAGAAGGGATATGGCGGTACGATCGAGCCGGAAAACTTTACCGAGCCGGATTATCACTTCACCTCGATGGCCGGCCTTGCCGAAGCCGCGAGGCAGGCGGGGGGCTGAACCGCCCTCCACCAAGGGCGTGGCGCGAACTGGGACGTGGCCCGCCGGAATTTTCTGCAGACGCATTTCAACAAATCATACAAAAGGGGAAGACCATGAGTGACAGGATTACAAACTGGACCCGCTCCGACGATGCCGCCGTTGAACAGGCGATCCGTCGCGGCGCGACGCGGCGTGAGCTGCTTCACATGATGCTGGCCGGCGGCGTCGCCCTTTCCGCCGGTTCTGCGATCCTTGGCCGCGCCTCGCAGGCGCTCGCGGCCACCCCGGTTTCCGGCGGCACGCTGAAGGCGGCCGGCTGGTCGTCCTCCACAGCCGATACGCTCGACCCCGCAAAAGCCTCGCTTTCCACGGATTATGTCCGTTGCTGCGCGCTTTATAACCGGCTGAGCTTCCTCGACGCTTCCGGCGCGCCGCAGATGGAACTTGCCGAATCCATCGAATCCAAGGACGCCAAGACCTGGACGGTCAAGCTGCGTTCCGGCGTCACCTTCCACGACGGCAAGGCGCTGACGGCCGATGACGTGGTCTATTCGCTGAAGCGCCATCTCGATCCGGCTGTCGGCTCCAAGGTCGCCAAAATCGCCGCCCAGATGACCGGCTTCAAGGCGCTCGACAAGAGCACGGTCGAGATCACGCTCGCCAGCGCAAATGCCGACCTGCCGACGATCCTTGCCATGCACCACTTCATGATCGTCGCCGACGGCGCCACCGATTTCTCCAAGGGCAACGGCACCGGCGCCTTCAAGCTTGAGACATTCGAGCCGGGCGTCCGCTCGATCATGTCCAAGAACAGCAATTACTGGAAATCCGGCGGCCCGCACGTCGACAGCTTCGAGTTCTTCGCGATCTCGGACGATAATGCCCGCGTCAATGCACTTCTCTCCGGTGACATCCAGCTCGCGGCCGCCATCAATCCGCGCGCGCTTCGCCTGCTCGACAAGCAGGAGGGTGTCGTCCTGTCGAAGGGAACTTCCGGCAACTACACCAATCTCAACATGCGCCTCGATCAGGCCCCGGGCAACAAGGCCGATTTCATTGCCGGCATGAAGTCGATCGTCAACCGTGAGCAGATCGTCAAGGCGGCCTTGCGCGGTCTTGGCGAAGTCGGCAACGACCAGCCGGTTCCGCCCATGAGCCCCTATCATAATCCGGACCTGAAGCCGAAGGCCTTCGATCCCGAGAAGGCCAAGTTCCACTTCGAGAAAGCCGGCCTCCTCGGCCAGTCCATCCCGGTCATCACCTCGGATGCGGCAAATTCGGCCATCGATATGGCGATGATCATTCAGGCCTCCGCTGCCGAAATCGGCCTCAAGCTGGATGTGCAGCGCGTTCCCGCCGACGGCTACTGGAGCAATTACTGGCTGAAAGCGCCGATCCATTTCGGCAATATCAACCCACGCCCGACACCGGACATCCTGTTCTCACTGCTTTATGCGTCTGACGCTCCCTGGAACGAGAGCCAGTACAAGTCGGAGAAGTTCGACAAGCTGATGCTGGAAGCACGTGGCCTGCTCGATATGGAGAAGCGCAAGCAGATCTACTTCGAGATGCAGACGATGATCGCCGACGAAGCCGGCACCATCATTCCCGCCTATCTTACCAATGTGGACGCCATCAGTTCCAAGCTGAAGGGCCTGGAAGCCAATCCGCTCGGTGGCATGATGGGTTACGCCTTTGCGGAATACGTCTGGCTCGAAGCCTGATAGACCATGGGGCCGGGCGCAAAAACAGCGCCCGGCCAAGTTTTCCGCCGGTGCGGAAAGCCTCCACAATCAGGCAGGTCGCAGGAGCATGTGAATGAACAGCCGGATATTGTCCCTTGTCGCCCGGCGGCTGGTCGTCATGCTGACGACGCTGCTGATCGTGTCATTTATCGTCTTTTCCGCCACCAGCCTGCTGCCCGGCGACACGGCGACGATCCTTCTCGGTCAGGCGGCAACGCCGGAGGCCGTGGCCGGCCTGCGCACGGCCATGCATCTCGACGATCCCGCCCTGCTGCGCTTCGTTCGCTGGGTTTTCGGCCTGCTGCACGGCGAACTCGGCACCTCCTATGCCAACAACATGGCGATTGCCGATCTCATCGGCCCGCGCTTCATCAACTCCATGAAGCTGGCCGGCATCACCACACTCATCGCCGTGCCGCTGGCGCTCACCCTCGGCATCAGCTCCGCCATGCTGCGCGGAACACTCTATGATCGCGTCGTCACGGTGCTGACCATCGGCGTCATCTCGGTGCCGGAATTCATGATCGCCACGCTCGCCGTCCTGCTTTTTGCGGTTTATCTGAAATGGCTGCCGGCGCTTTCGCTGGTCAGCGAGGTTCACACGCTATTCGATGTGCTGCGCGTTTACGCCATGCCCGTCATCACCCTTACCTTCGTCGTCTCTGCGCAGATGATCCGTATGAGCCGCGCCGCCGTCATCGAGACGCTTGATACGCCCTATGTCGAAATGGCGCTCCTGAAGGGTGCGCCGCGCATGCGTATCGTGCTGCGCCACGCGCTTCCCAATGCGCTCGGCCCCATCGTCAATGCGGTGGCGCTGTCGCTTTCGTACCTTGTCGGCGGCGTCATCATCGTCGAGACGATCTTCAACTATCCTGGTATCGCCAAGCTGATGGTCGATGGCGTCGCTACCCGCGATCTGCCGTTAATCCAGACCTGCGCGATGATCTTCTGCGTCGGTTATCTCCTCCTCATCACGACGGCTGACATCATCGCCATCATGTCCAATCCGAGGCTGCGCTGATGGCCGACAATATCAAAACAACTTCGGGGACCTCGCGTTTGGGTTACAAGATCAACGCAGTCGGCGTTTTCGGCTTTCTCGTCATCTTCCTCTGGGCCATGGTCGCGATCTTCGCGCCCTATCTCATTCCCCATCCGGTGGGTGAAATCGTTGATCTCGATTACTTCGGGCCGATGACGTCGGATCTCTGGCTCGGTTCCGATTACCTCGGCCGAGACGTGTTCTCCCGCATCCTCATGGGCGCGCGTTTCACGGTCGGCATCTCGCTCGCCGCCGTCACCATCGCCTGCACCTGCGGCGTCGTGCTCGGCATGTGCGCCGCCGTCGTCGGCGGCTGGTTCGATGCGGCACTCAGCCGTTTCCTCGATGCGGTGAACTCAATTCCGAGCAAGCTTTTCGGCCTCGTGGTCGTCGCCGCCGTTGGCTCGTCCATTCCGGTGCTCATCGTCACGCTGTCGGTCATCTATACGCCCGGCGCCTATCGTTTCGCCCGGGCGCTTGCCGTCAATGTCAACACCATGGATTTCGTCACGGTCGCGCGCGTCCGCGGCGAGAGCCTGCTCTATCTCATCAGCTCCGAAATCCTGCCGAACATCGTCCGTCCCGTACTTGCCGATCTCGGCGTGCGTTTCGTATTCATCGTGCTGCTTCTATCTGGCCTGTCCTTCCTCGGTCTCGGCCTGCAACCGCCGAACGCCGACTGGGGGGCGCTGGTGCGTGAAAACATCGGCGGCCTGCCCTTTGCCGCGCCGGCCGTCATCTTTCCGTCGCTGGCCATTGCCAGCCTGACAATCAGCGTCAACCTGCTAATCGACAATCTGCCGCAGAAAATCCGCGACAGGAGCGAATAATGAACAATCTCGTTGAAATCCGCGGACTGAAGGTCGAAGCCACCACCGATTCCGGCCGCCGCATCGACATCATCAAGGGTGTAGACATCGACATCGCCGAGGGCGAAATCGTCGCGCTGATCGGCGAAAGCGGCTCCGGCAAGACCACCATCGCACTGACCCTGATGGGGTATGCACGACCGGGCTGCCGCATTTCCGACGGCAGCGTCACGGTGGCAGGCCGGGACATGGTGCAACTGTCCGAAGCCGAGCGCGCAAAGGTGCGCGGCACGAAAATATCCTATGTGCCACAGAGTGCGGCCGCCGCATTCAACCCGGCACAGAAAATCATCGATCAGGTCATCGAAGTCACCCGGATCCACCATCTTATGCCGCCTCAGGAGGCGCGTAAAAAAGCGGTCGAGCTTTTCAAGGCATTGTCACTGCCCAATCCGGAAACCATCGGCGAGCGTTACCCGCATCAGGTGTCCGGCGGCCAGCTGCAGCGCCTCTCGGCCGCCATGGCGCTGATCGGCAATCCTCAACTGGTGATTTTCGACGAACCGACGACGGCACTTGACGTGACGACCCAGATCGAGGTTCTGCGTGCCTTCAAATCGGCGATGCGCAAGGGCGGCATTGGCGGCGTCTATGTTTCGCACGACCTTGCCGTCGTCGCGCAGATCGCCGACCGGATCGTGGTGCTGAAAGGCGGCGAGGTTCAGGAAACCGGCACGACCAAGGATATTCTTGAGAATGCCCAACACCCCTATACCCGCGAATTGTTGACCGCCTTTAACGACAAGGTGCGCGTCGTGACGCCGCTCACGAAAAATGAGGCGACACCGCTCCTCGATATCGACCAGCTGATCGCCGGTTATGGCACGAAAGGCGAGGACCGCATGCCGCTGGTGCGTGCGGTGGATTCCGTAAGCCTTGCGGTCTATCCCGGCCGTAATCTTGGCATCATCGGCGAATCCGGTTGCGGAAAATCCACCCTGGCGCGCGCCATTGCCGGCATCCTGCCAGCAGCAAGCGGTCATGTCATCTTCGAAGGCCGCGAACTCGATGCCGATGCACGCCGGCGCACCAGCGACCAGCTGCGCCGAATGCAGATCGTGTTTCAATATGCCGATACCGCGCTCAATCCGGCAAAACCCATCGAAGATATTCTCGGCCGGCCGCTGACCTTTTATCACGGCATGAAAGGCAAGGCCCGGGATGCGCGGATCGATGAGCTGCTCGATATGGTGAAGCTGCCGCGCTCGGTGCGCCACCGCCATCCCTCCGGCCTTTCCGGCGGGCAGAAGCAGCGTGTCAATTTCGCCCGTGCGCTTGCGGCCGAACCATCGCTCATCATCTGCGATGAAATCACCTCGGCGCTCGATACGGTCGTCGCAGCCGCGATCATTGATCTGCTCGGAGAATTGCAACGGGAACTGAACCTCTCCTACATCTTCATCAGCCATGATCTTTCGGTGGTTGAGACAATCTGCGACGAAATCGTCGTGATGTATGGCGGCCAGAAGGTGGAGCATCTGGAAACCGAAGCAATCAAATCACCTACCCATCCCTATTCGAAGCTGCTCTTCTCCTCAGTGCCAAAACTCGATCCGACATGGCTCGACAATCTTCAGCAGGATGCGGAGCTGGTGCGGGCGTTTTCCAAACGGTGAGCCGCTGGAAAATAGTAAGGCGTTGCGAAAACCTGGGTGAGTGCCAAAGAGGATTGAGAAGCTGTCCTCCGTCATGCCGGTCCCCGGAACAAGTCCGAGGATGATCCGACATCCAGCCACGGCGCGTCTGCGCCGTGAGAAGAGTCTTTTGCGATCAAGGGCTTGATCGCGCTGGCCCCCGGATCAAGCCCGGGGTGACGGAGTGCAAGTGCAACACCCTGTCAAACCCATAGGTTTTGCGGACGTCTGATGCACTCCCTCTCACCTCAGAGCGGAAACAGGCTGGTCAGCGGCATATGCGATTTGGTGATCGGCGATTTCAGCACCACGAAGCTGAAATATTTGTCGATGCCGACATCCATATCCGTCAACCGCTCCATGATCGACTGATATTCAACGATACCCGAGGTGACAAATTTCAGCAGGTAGTCGTAACCGCCTGAAACGAGATGACATTCCACCACCTGGTCGATCTTTTCGACAACGCCGAGAAAGCGGGCAAAATCGATCTGGCGGTGGTTCTTGAGCGTGATCTCGGTGAAGACCGTCAGTGTCTGGCCGAGTTTGTTGATGTTGATCTGCGCCGAATAGCCTTCGATGTAACCTTCGGACTGAAGCTTCTTGACGCGCATCAGGCAGGGGCTGGGCGAAAGATTGACAAGCTCCGCCAGTTCCACATTGGTGATGCGACCGTTTTTCTGCAGTTCGTAGAGGATCTTGATATCGATCCGGTCAAGTTTCATCACGTACGGAACCCCTTTTTTGTTTTTTCGAGTGCGCGGCATAAAATTCTGACGCTGCGGTGGAAATCTTATCACATGCACGTGCCCTGTCGATGTAAGCATGTTTTTTTGATGCAGCATAAAGAGTTGCAGACATGGCCACGAACAGCAGGAGATTCCGGCAAACCGCTCAGTCTGGCAGCGTTTACACGCCAGCCAAGGTAAATTAGGACGAATATAAGGAGTCCGACCCATGCCCGCCCCGCTGCAACAGATCACGACATCGCCGGAGCTGCCGAAAGCCGCAGACGCCGTCATTATCGGCGGTGGGATCGTTGGGGTATTCGCCGCTTATTACCTTGCCCGGCGCGGCCTGAAAGTTGCGCTGGTGGAAAAGGGCCTTGTTGGCGCGGAGCAATCCAGCCGCAACTGGGGCTGGTGCCGGCAGCAGAACCGCGATGCGCGCGAATTGCCGATTTCGACCCAGAGTCTTGCGCTCTGGGAGCAGTTTGCCAATGAAAGCGGCGAAGACACAGGCTTTCGCCGCTGCGGATTGTTTTACCTGAGCGACAACGAGGCGGAACTTGCCGGCTGGGCGCGCTGGCGCGACTTCGCCCTCACCGCCGGCGTGACGACCCATATGCTGAGCGCCGATGAGGCAAGCGAGCGCGGGCGCGCCACGGGCAAACTTTGGAAGGGCGGCGTCTTCTCACCCACCGACGGCACGGCCGATCCTTCCATGGCGGCACCCGCCGTGGCGCGCGCCATCATCAAACTCGGCGGCACGGTGCATCAGAATTGCGCCGCACGCGGGCTTGAGACCGAAGGCGGCCGGGTCAGCGCCGTCGTCACCGAAAAAGGCACGATCCGTACCAAAACGGCCATCATGTCCGGCGGCGCCTGGGCGTCTTCCTTCTGCCGCCAGCTTGGCATTCGTTTTCCGCAGGCCTCGGTCCGCTCCTCCATCCTCTCGGTCACGCCCGGTGCGGAAGGTCTGCCGGATGCGTTACACACCGCCGCCGTCTCAGCAACGAAGCGGCACGATGGCGGTTACACGCTCGCCATCAGCGGGCTGGGGCGCATTGACCCAACGGCGCAGCAGATGCGTTTTGCCCGCGAATTCATTCCGATGTTCCTCAAGCGCTGGCGCAGCCTCAGGCCGGGCGGGCTGGAAGGCATTCGCGGCGGCCATGAGACGCTGAAACGCTGGCGGCTGGATGCGCCGACGCCGATGGAGCGGGTTCGCATTCTCGATCCGAAACCCAATGCCGCCGCCATCCGCGAGACCCATAGACGAGCGCTGGAACTTCTGCCTGCACTTCGCAAAACCCGGATTTCCGCCGCTTGGGCCGGCTTTATCGACAGCACGCCGGATGGTGTGCCCGCCATTGGCGAAACCAGCGAATTACCCGGTTTCATCCTCGCTGCCGGCTTCAGCGGCCATGGTTTCGGCATCGGACCGGGGGCCGGTCATCTGATCGCCGATATCGTCACGGGTTCAAACCCGATCGTCGATCCCGCCCCTTATCACCCCAGCCGTTTCCTTGGTTCGTCATGGGGCAAGGTCGCGGATTTCTGAAGCCATAACAGCAAAACAATATCCGCAGGCGAACCTGCGGATATTGCCATCCGCCGCATTTTTTCTACCAGTCAGCTTTTTGGCAGGCCGGGTGGGTTGGTGCGCGATTCCGGCAGGGCCTCTTCCGCAAGCTGCCAGCGATCAAGAATTTTTGCGTAAGCGCCGCTCTTGATCAGATCATTGGTGGCAAGCGTCAGTGCATCCGCCAGTCCCGAACCCTTGCGGGTGGTGATGGCGACGTCGGAGCGTTCCGGCCAGCCGGCGGACAGGGTTCCGACGCGCTTGATAGTCTTGTCGCGTGCGGCGATGAAAACCAGCTGCGCATGCGGCTGGACGATCACATCCGCCCGACCGGCTGAAAGGGCAACGAGCCGCGTGGCTTCGTCATCGTAATATTGCAGCTCGATCGGCTTCAAGCCGGCAGCGACATTCTCGTCGCTCCATTTCAGCAGAATGCGCTCCTGATTGGTGCCGGCACCGACGATGATCCTCAAACCTGCCGCATCCTTCGGCTCGGTGATGGAGGTTATACCGCTGTCGGACTTGACGAAGAAGCCGTGCAGGCCCTGGCGGTAAGTGGAGAAATCGAACTTTTCCTTGCGCTGTTCGGTAACGCCGACATTGGAGATGACGGCATCATATTTGCCCGAGGCAAGGCCGAGCGGCCAGTCGGCCCATGCCACGGCCATCAGTTCCAGTTCAAGGCCGAGACTATCGGCCACGGCAAGCGCGTAGTCCGGGTCTGCGCCCACAACGGTCTTCGCATCCGTCGCATAAGTGGCCAATGGCGGCCCGCCGGGAGAAACGGCGACGGTGAGTTTACCCGGCGTGACGAATTTGAAATCTTTCGGTACGGCGGCAATGGCGCCGGGATCTTTTTCAGCCCTGATACGACCGGGCTGATCCGGTGACAGATCGAAGACATCGGTTGCGAAAGCCGGGGCGAAACCGGAGATGGAAAGAAAGGCGGCGAGCGCGGCCGTGGCGAAACGAGAGGTGAAGGTCATCATGATTTCCCGATAAAGGATTGCGGGACGGAGGTAGCGCGGGCGGGAGGATGCCCGCGCCACCGGCTGAGTGATGTCCCACCTTCGACTCAGCTTTTGGGAACTCGGTTTTTCACGCTCAGCTCTTGGGCAGGCCGGGCGGATTGGTGCGGGATTCGGTGATGGCTTCCGAGCCGAGATTCCAGCGAGCGAGAACCTTGCCGTAATTGCCGTTCTTGATCTGGGCATTCAGCGCAGCGGTGATGGCCTCGGCGATGCCGGCATCCTTTTTCGAAGCGACGGCGATTTCCGCCGCTTCCGGCCAGCCGCCCGAGAAGGTGCCGACGAGTTTCGTCTTTTTCTGGCTTGCCGCCTGGAAGGCAGAGGTGGCATTGGGGCCGAGATAGGCATCTGCGCGACCGGATTGCAGGGCGACGTCAAGCACGGCCTGATCGTCATAATATTGCACTTCAGTGTCGGCCAGTCCCTTTGCCTTGTTGTCCTTGATCCATTTCAGCAGGATCTGCTCCTGATTGGTGGCAGCGCCGACGATCACCTTCAGCCCGGCGACATCCTCCGGCTTGCCGATTGATGTGACCTTGCTGTTGTTGCCCACATAAAAGCCGAGCAGATCGTTGCGATAGCTGGAGAAATCGAACTTCTCCTTGCGCGCTTCCGTCACCGTGATGTTGGAGGCGACGGCGTCGTATTTGCCGGAAGCAAGACCGAGCGGCCAGTCGGCCCAGGCAATCGGAACGAGCTGAAGTTCAAGCCCAAGGCTGTCGGCAACCAGCTGGGCAATATCCGGCTCCACGCCAACAGGCGTTTTAGCGTCGCTCGCATAATCGACCAGTGGCAGGCGGAAAGGCACGGTCGCGAGCGTCAACTTCCCATCGGTAATGAATTTATGGCCGGCCGGCAGAAGCTTGATTGCCTCCTCAACCTTTTCGGCGCGCACCCGGCCCTTCTGTTCGGGCGACAGATCGACCTCCTGCGCATGCGCGGCCGGAATGAGCGCGGTGGTGGCAGTGAAAAGACCGCCGGCGAGCAGGGACAATAATTTCGATGAAAAGGCCATGTGAGTGTTTCCTTTGTTATGATTAGAGAACTTTTGCGAGGAATTCGGCCGTGCGCGGATGTTCAGGGTTGTTGAACACCTTTTCCGGTGTGCCCGTTTCAACGATGCGGCCCTGTTCCATGAAGACGACCCTGTCGGAGACTTCGCGGGCAAAACCGATTTCATGGGTGACGATGATGAGGGTGACGCCGGAGCGGGAGAGCTCCTTGATGACGTCAAGCACTTCATTGACCAGTTCTGGGTCGAGCGCCGATGTCGGCTCGTCGAACAGCAGGACCTTTGGCCGCAGGGCAAGTGCCCGGGCAATCGCCACGCGTTGCTGCTGGCCGCCGGAAAGCTGGCGTGGGTAGGAATTGGCCTTCTCGGCAAGGCCGACACGGGCCAGAAGATCGCGCGCCTCGGCCTCGGCCTGTTCTTTCGAGATGCCGCGAACCGCAACCGGCGCTTCGATGATGTTTTCAAGTGCAGTGAGATGCGGGAACAGGTTGAAGCTCTGGAACACCATGCCCACTTCGACGCGGCGTTTGAGGATTTCCCGCTCCTTCAGCTCATAAAGCGTATCGCCCTGCTGGCGATAACCGACCAGCTCGCCGTCTATGGCGATAAAGCCGTCATCGACGCGCTCCAGATGGTTGATGGAGCGCAGCAGGGTGGACTTGCCCGAACCGGATTGGCCAAGAATGGTGGTGACGCTGCCTGCCGGAATGGAAAGGGAGACATCATCCAGCACCTTGAGCGTGCCGAAAGATTTGGAAACACCGTGGATATTCACCGAACCGCCACGATTTCCGATGCGGAAGCCTCCCGCATGCGCAGATACCGAAGCTTCCCGCTTTGCAGGTACAGCCGCCACGGCCGCCGGCTCCGCCGCTGCCCGGCGTGGCAGGAACGTGCGGTAGACAGTGGCGAAAAGCGAAGGCGGCGGATTGCGCAGTGCACCGCGGGAAAAATGCCGTTCGATATGATGCTGAACGATCGATAGCGCCGTCAGGATCACCAGATACCAGACGGTTGCCACCATCAGCAGCGGGATCACTTCCAGATTGCGGCGATAGATGATCTGGATGGTGTAGAACAATTCCGGCAGCGCAAGGATGTAGACCTGCGACGTTCCCTTTGCGAGGCCGATGATGTCGTTGAAGGCCGTTGGCAGGATGGACCGCATGGCCTGCGGCAGAACGATGCGGGACGCCTGCCGCCTGCGTGGAAGACCGAGCGCGGCGGCGGCTTCCAGCTGTCCCTGATCGACCGAGAGGATGCCGCCTCGCACGATTTCCGATGCAAAGGCCGCCTGATTGAGAGTGAGGCCCAGCACAGCGGCGGCAAAGGGCGTCATCAGCTGCGTCGTATTCCAGCTGAAGAAGTTGATGCCGGTATAGGGCACGCCGATTGTCACAGTTTCATAGAGATAACCGAGATTGTTGAGGATCAGCAGAAGCACGATCAGCGGGATCGACCGGAAAATCCAGATATAGGTCCAGGAGACAGCAACCAGCAGCGGCGAGCGTGACACACGGGCAAGTGCCAGCAGCGTTCCAAGAACAAAACCGAACAGGGCGCCAAGCGCCGTCAATAGCAACGTCCGGCCAAGGCCAACGAGCACCGGTTCGGCGAAGAACCATTCGGCAAAGACGTCCCAGCCCCAGCGTGGATTGCCGAAAACGGAATGCAGCACGGCCGCGATGATCAGGACGGAAAAAACCGTGCCCACGGTTCGCAAGGGGTAACGGGCCGGAACGATGCGGAAATGGCCGTAACCGCCTTTAACCGGCTCGCCCTTCTTCTCGCTGACCGCCACATGCGGAAAATCAGAGGCTATTGTCATCTAAAGAGCCTTTCACGGATGGGCGGAAGAGGGTTGCGGATGCACGGCCGGTATCGGCGCGCCGTCCGGTACGGAACCGGAAACCGCATCGGAAAGAAATTTTTCGAAGGGCAGCGACCTGATCGTCTCAGGGTCGGCCGCCGTATCGAACAAGGCGCGATAACCATTGGTGAGATAAAGGCCGACGGCTTCCGGCTGGCGGAACCCCGTGGTCAGATAAACACGGGCATAACCCTGCCGGATCGCCTGCTGCTCCAGCTCCCGAAGCACGAGCTTCGCCAGCCCCTGCCGACGATGGGCCGAATGGGTCCAGACCCGCTTGAACTCGGCGGTCTCTTCGTCGTAACGCATGAAAGCGCCGCCGGCGATCGGCTTTCCGTCCCGCAGCAGCAGCAGGAAATTGCCGGATGGCGGACTAAAGGCTTCCGGGGGATATTTGTTCAGCTCCGCCCTTGCCCCTTCCGCATTGAAGAACGTGCCGTAGCGGCTGTCATATTCGAACAGCAACTCCTCCAGAAGCGGAGTTGCGAGCGGATCCTTGACCGATGTGTAGAAAAAACTGTCGCTCATGTCCTTGTCCTAAATTTCGTGTCAGGAGAGGTATGCTTCAGCCAGGCGCACCCAGAAGCGTGCCGCAGGCGCAATGATCGCATCGTTGAAATCATAGTGAGGGCTGTGCAGCGGCGCGCTGTCGCCATTGCCGACGAAGAGGTAGGAGCCGGGTCGCTCCTGCAGCATGAAAGCGAAATCTTCGCTCGCAGTGCGCGGCTGAAACCCTTCCGAGACCTGTCCGGCTGAAAAATGCCGTCTGGCAACATCGCGGGCGAAAACCGTCTGCGCGGCGTGATTGATGACAGGCGGAAAACCACGGGAATAAGCAACTTCCGCCTTGGCGCCAAAGCTCTCCGCCTGCGCTTTGGCGAGTGCCGGAAGCCGTTCTTCCAGCCTGTCGCGCACAGCGGGTGAAAAAGCCCGGGCGGTGATCTGCAATTCCACGCTCTCGGGAATGACATTGGAGGCGGTTCCGCCATGAATGGAACCGACGGTCAGCACCGCCATTTCGCGCGGATCGACGTTGCGGGAAACGATGCTCTGCAGGGCGGTGATGAAGCTTGCCGAAGCGAGGACCGGATCGACCGTCTCATGCGGCGCCGCACCGTGGCCGCCTTTGCCGACGATCCGCACCTGCGCCTTGTCGACGGAGGCCATGGCAGGGCCTTCGACGAAACCGAACTGTCCGGTTTCCACACCCGGCCAATTGTGCAGGCCGAAGACCGCATCGACGGGAAACCGCTCGAACAGCCGGTCCTTTATCATCGCCCTCGCACCCGCGCCGATCTCCTCGGCGGGCTGGAAGATCAGCGTCAGGATGCCGGAAAAATTTGAAGTTTCAGCAAGATAACGGGCGGCCGCGAGCAGGATCGTCGTGTGGCCATCATGACCGCAGGCATGCATGACGCCCGGCGTTGCGCTGGCATAGGCAAGGCCTGTCTCTTCATGAATTGGCAGCGCATCAATATCGGCGCGGATGCCAAGACGTTTTTCACCATGGCCCCGTTTCAGGGTGGCAACGACACCGTAACCGCCGACACCCTCCGTCACCTCATATCCGTAAGACAGCAGATAACGCGCAACGAGCGCCGCCGTGCGTTTTTCCTTGAGCGACAGCTCCGGATGCCGGTGGAGATCATGCCGGATGGAGATGCTCTCCTCTATGAAGGCAAGGATTGCCCGTTCGGCGTCGTCCTGCGGACGCGCGCCGTCAATGCGGATATTCATGGTTCTGTCTCCTGCGCGGCCATTTGCGCGCGGCGTCCTGTAATCTGCGCCGGGCGGCGGCCTCGTCGCCCGGCCGCAGCCTTATGCGATGGCCTTGTTCGAGCCGCTTTCGCCACTGGAATAGACGCTTTCCCGGAAAGGCAGGCCGAGATGATCTCGCAACGTCGCCCCTTCCAGATGCGGGTCGAAATAACCGCGCCGCTGCAGCACCGGAATGACGAGGCGGATGAAATCATCCAGCCCTTCGGCAATCACCGGGAAGCCCAGAATGAAGCCGTCGGCCGCATCATTTTCCACCCAGCGGATAATCTCATCCGCCACCTTGTCCGGCGTGCCGATGAAGCCTTCGCGCGGGGTTGCAGCCTCCAGCGCCGCTTCCCGCAGCGTCTGGTTTTTTTCCTTGGCGCGGCGCTTGATGCGGTCGGTCGTTGAACGGAAGCTGTTCTTGCCGATATCACCGAGTTCGGGGAAAGGCTCATCCAGCGGATAGGCCGTGAAATCATGGTGGTCGAAAAAGCGGCCGAGATAGGCAAGCGCGTCCTCGATGGTGATGAGGTTGCGGATGACGTCATATTTCGCCTCCGCTTCTTCCTGCGTCTCACCGACGATCGGGCCGATGCCGGGGAAAATCTTCACGTCGCTGGCGGATCTGCCCTGCGCAACCGCGCTCTGCTTTACACGCTTGAGGAAGGTCTGGTTTTCTTCCAGCGAAGCGGAATTGGTGAAGACGGCATCGGCATGTTTGCCCGCAAGGCCGATGCCCGCATCGGAAGAACCGGCCTGAAACACCACCGGCTGCCCCTGTGGCGAACGCTGGATGTTCAGCGGGCCTTCCACCTGGAAGAACCGCCCCTTGTGACCGAGCGTATGGAGTTTGTCGCGCTCAAAGAACTGTCCGCTCTCCCGGTTGCGCACGAAGGCGTCGTCGTCCCAGCTATCCCACAACCCCTTGATGACTTCGAGATATTCATCGGCAATCTCGTAGCGCAACGCATGTTCCGGATGATTGCGGCTGTAATTCTTCGCCGTGCCTTCAAGCGGCGTCGTCACGGCATTCCATCCGGCGCGGCCGCCGCTCAACAGGTCGAGCGAGGCGAACTGGCGGGCGATCGTGAAAGGGTCGCTATAGGAGGTCGAAACAGTACCCGCGAGACCGATCTTCGAGGTGACTGAGGCAAGCGCCGAAAGGATGGTCAGCGGCTCGAAACGGTTGAGGAAATGCGGGATCGACTTGTCGTTGATGTAAAGCCCGTCCGCCACAAAAGCGAAGGCAATGCCGGCGGCTTCCGCTTTTAGCGCCGTCTTCCTGAAGAAGTCGAAATTGACGCTGGCATCGACCGGGCTTTTGGGGTGTCGCCAGGCATTCATATGCCCGCCGGGACCCTGAAGCATGATACCGAAACGAATTTTCTTTCTCGTCATGTCATTTCTCCTGAGGACAAGATCACGCCGCCCGGGAAAGGCGATGCGTGGCCAAGAGTTCAATCGAGGCAAGCCGCTGATCGGCTCCCACATGCGGCGGTTCGATGATGAACTCCTCGATGCCGTGTTCTTCGGAAAGAGCACGCAACGCCCGGTGAATATCTTCCGGCGCACCATGCAGGACGTTGGGCTTGCGCTCCTCGATGCGATAATCGCTGTCACCGGACTGGCGGGCGAACTCTTCCGCCTGCTCGCGCCGGCCGAGGTTGAACGCCCTGCCATCGCTCAAAAACACCCGGTAGATGCGCTGCCCCTCCACCTGCCTTGCGGCATGGTCAGGGTCACTCGCGGCAAAAGCCGACAGGGCAAGGATCGGGGCGTTTCCGCCGCTTTCCTCGCGGAAAGCCGAAAGGCTGCGGCGAAGAACCTCCGGATCACCATTGAGGTGGCCGGCAAAAACGAAGTTCCACCCTTTTGAGGCCGCGAGCCTTGCGCTTTCCGGGCTGGCGCCGAGCAGAAATCTCTCCGCTGCAACCGGCGGCGCCGGTGTCGCCTGCAATCCGGCCTGCGCGTGATCCTGCGGCGCGACACCGGACAAGAATGTGGTGAGTTCCCCGAAAGCCGTCTCGAAACCCGGCTTTCGCTCAGGGTCATAAGCCTGCTGCAGGGCTGAGGTTGCCAGCGGCAACCCGCCCGGTGTCTTTCCCACACCAAGATCGACCCGGCCGGGTGCAAGCGCCGATAGCACGTTGAAGACTTCGGCAACCTTATAGGGGCTGTAATGCTGCAGCATGACGCCGCCAGAACCAACACGGATGCGGGATGTCTTTGCCAGAATCCAAGCCACCAGCGCCTCTGGCGCGGAACCGGCAAGCTCCGGCGAATTGTGATGCTCGGCCACCCAGAACCGGCGGTACCCCAGATCTTCGGCGCGCCTGGCAAGGTTGATCGTGTCGCGGAATGCGCCTGCCGCATCCTCACCCGCCGAAACGGGGCTCTTATCCAGCAAACTGAGAGTATACATCATCACCTCGCACGTCTTTTGATGCATACTTTGTCTACTGATTTTATATTCTAATAAAGAACGTTCGTTCCACGTTGCGACGCGATCAGAGAAAATATTGTTTTCCGTCACGATTCTGAAAACCGGTTCTGGCAAAAAATATCCGCAGCGCCGGAGATGCGACGTCGAAAAGGCGGAAAACAGGCGGTTTTCAAGGCCATATCCGGACGAAACGGCTTGCGCCGGAATTCGCTAAAAACTACTTAGTAAGTTAGGAATAATATGGCCGGCGTTGCGGAATGTGCCGGCCCTCTTTGCGGATCAGGCGATGTTGACCAAAAAAGGCAAATACGGATTAAAGGCTCTGGTCGATCTGGCGCGGTTGCCGCAGGGAGAGACCGCCTTCGTGACCGAGATTGCCACGCGCAACAATATTCCGAAGAAATTTCTGGACACCATTCTTCTGGAGCTGCGCAACAGCGGTATTCTGCGCTCCAAGAAGGGACCGAATGGCGGTTATTCCCTATCGAAAATGCCATCCGAAATCATGATCGGCCAGGTCATCCGCACGCTGGACGGGCCTTTGGCGCCCATTCGCTGTGCGAGCCGCACCGCCTTTGAAGCCTGCGACGACTGTGACGATCCCGAGACCTGTCAGGTCAGGGTTTCGATGACGGACGTGCGTGACGCCATCGCAACCATTCTGGATAACATGACGCTCGCACAATTCGTCGCAAAGGATGGGCAGGACGCGCTTTCCATTCCTGCTGGCAAATAGGCTTCGCTTATTGCCGGCGCAGATCATCCTCCAGAGAGGCAATCAGCCCGGATTCGCTCAGGCCATCGATAAGGCCGAGACGCGCCATCAGGATTTCAAGCGTGATGGCGTTGTTTCTGACGGAGCGAAAGGTAACGTTTTCCGAGCCCACCTGCGCCGCGTCGATATTTGCCGCCAGGCTGGAAATTTGCGCCTTCAGCAGTTCAATGGCGAGAAAAACCTCGCCGATGACGGGACGCGCCGCGCCTTCGTCTGCCAATCGGTCAATCAGCAGGGTCGAAAGTTCACGCTGTTTTTCACCCAGGGCCACCGCCGCTTTCAACAGGGTGGAGACGGAGGCGGCGAGATTTCCTGCGCCCTCCGCAAGAAACGTAACCTGATCGGCGCGCAGCAGGCCATCCCATGATGTGTCCGGTCGATTGCGCAAGACCACGAGCAGGTTTTTTCCCGCCGCATTCACAGCCGGAACGACAATCCAGTCCGCATCGGTCGCAACAGAGCGCACAACATCGTCGGGAAGCCGCCGGGCGAAATCGTCGTCGTTCGTTAAAACCGTCTGCTCCGCGCTGAGATCGGAAGAAGCAAGAGCGAAGGTTTCGCCAAGATCGAGACGGGCAAAAAGGGCCTTGCGTTGCTCTTCGCCGCCGGCATTCCGGATAAATTCAAGCGCAGTGAAATGTTCGACCAGATCACGCGCCGCCTCCGAATCCGCGGCAGCAATAATCGAAAGCGCCTGCGCGAGAATATCGTTGGTTATATCCGCTCCACCCAGTTCATTCGGAACGGAGAGGGCAAGAAGGCCGGAACGGGCGATCCGCGCTTGGATCTGCCCGCTATTTTCGAAGGGACATTTCCCGGCAATCGCCCGGGCGACGGTCAGCACATCGCCATCCGCGCCGAGACGTGGAGGAACGAAACGAATTCTTTCGCCGAGCGGCGTGACAGATCCCATGCTCAACTCCCTCAAAAAATAACCCGTTGAAAGCGCTTGAATGGCCGTCACTCAGTCCAGCGAATGATAACGCCCGTTCTGATAGACCAGCGAATGTCCGGAGCCGATACGGATCGCCTCCACCTTGCCGATGATGATGACGTGGCTGTGCCGCTCAATTGCCTCTTCGATGGTGCAATCGATAGCGGCAACGGCGTCCTCAAGGATGGGCGCGCCGCTTGCAAGCCTGGTCCACTCCGCACCGCGATAACGATCCGCACCCTTCAGGCCGCCGATACCCGCAAACTGGTTGGCGATGAATTGGTGGTTCGCGCCGATGATATTGACGGCGAAGTGACCGAAACGCTGCACCACCGGCCATGTCGAAGATGATCGGTTGAGCGCCACCAGAATTCTCGGCGGATCGACCGACAGGGCGGTGGCCGAAGTCACCGTCGCACCCGTGCGCGCCTCGCCTTCTCCGGCGGTGATGACGCTGACGCCGCCACCGAGCGTTCTCAGCGCCGCCTTGAGGCTGTCGGCATCCGCCGCCTTACCCGAGACCGGATCGCGAAGATTGATGAATTGTTGATCCTTGGCCGCATATTGCAGTGTCATCGATCGCTCCTGAAAACAGCTTGATTGTCCAATAGCTAGCAGCGGCGGCGGGGGATTAAATAGACATCGTTTTCCATAATATTTATATTCTATGGAAATAATGTTCTATCTATCAGACCCTTTCTTGCTCAACCCGGCCGGCAAGAAACCGGACAAAAAAGAGAGTAGCCAATTCCCCCGGCTATATAAGAAATTTCGTTCCAATTTTTCCGAAGAGGGGAGTGTTTGTCTCCCCCACGAGCCTCGTCACACCGGCAGCCTGCAACCTCAGAAAACCGGGTACAGGCTGAGCATAGCGAAGTTCATTTCGCAGATTTCTTCCCGTTCAAGCTCGAGATCGCTTTTTCCCTGCCTGATACGCCCGGAATGATCCAGCGGATGAAGAGTACCTTGCTCATCTGCGTGCGGCCGACGCCGGGTCAGACCAAACAGATCGAAAGTAAACGCATGAAATCCCTGCGGCATGTGCGCCTCCTTTGCTCAACGTCCACTATCCTCCGGCGACGATCCAAAATCGTCAATATTTTCCATAAAATTACTATTCTATAATTGGTCAGCAGCCTGCAAAGGCGGACTAAGGTTGCCCGGATGCGGAAAATTCCATTTCGCAGGCCAGAATCGGCAGGATTTCAGCACATGAGCGTCACGGCCACGCAAACCGGCGTTTGATAATGAGGCCTGCGAAAGCGCCAAGACCACAAAAAAGGAAAAATACCCAACCCGACACCGCCCCCGCATGAATGCCCGACAGCAGCACGCCGATGGTGCAGCCAAGTGCTGTCATGCCACCCCAGCCCATCAACACACCTCCGGCAAAACGGGTTACCAACCCGCCGGCAGACGGCCAGGATGGCTGGAATTTTCCCGCCGAAAGCGCGGCTGCGAAGCTCGCAAGGACCAGCCCCAGCACAAAGACGCCGTTAGGCGACAGGATCGTGGTTTTCACCGCGCTGATGCAGCCGCGCACCGTGTCAAGGCCCGCAAGGGTTTCCGGCACCCATGCCGCGGATGCGCCGGCCGTTCTGACGATGCTGCCGAGTTCGGCGGTTACCCCAAGCGGCGCGACGCGGAAATAGGAGAAGGCGCTGACAGCTGCAACCACAACCCCGGTGACGACGGGCGGCCAGCGTTCAACAAAAACGCCTCGCAGGGCCTGCCGCAGCCGGTTTTCCGGTAAGCCCATTGGAACAGGCGCCATCCTGTCGAAAAAGAGAACAATGAAAATCAGCCCGGCCAAAACGAAACCGGCAAGCAGCAGCGCCAAGCCATATCCCAGATGGTGCGGCAGCCAGATCGGCGGGTCGTTGAAAACGCTGAGCGTATAAAGAAAATTCCAGCTGAGGAACGCCAGCAGAAAACCGAGGGCCGCACCGGCAATGGCAACAACGGAACCAAAGGCTCCCTCCCCCAGCCGGTAGAAATGCCCCGACAGGCAGGAACCGGAAAGCGCAGCGCCTACACCAAAAACTGTCGACGCCAACGCCAGGACCCAGCCGACCGGGCCAATATGCGCGTTCGGCGGAAGACGGCCGGGCTGCGGAACCGGCATCCACGCGATGGTGATGATCTGATAAAACACCACGCCCGCAAGAAGTGCGACGAGAATTGCAAGAACGCCATCCGAGCGCCTGTCGTCGACGAAATCCCGGAAATTGCAGAGGAAGCAGAACCGCCCGCGCTGCATCACGATGCCGAAAGCGATACCGGCCAATAGTGAAAATGCAAGCTGCCTGCCATTTTCAAGCGTCCCCAGTTGGTGAGCAGCGACAGTCAGCGTGCATAAAATGGCAAAGGCCGCGGAGCGGCGAAAGGTAAGATGCATGAAATACCGGATATGGCAGGAGAAAACGCCGGTGCGCCGCACTGGCGCACCGGCGTCAAAAAGGGAGGCTGCGGCTTATTTGCCCGTCCAGACCGTACCGGTCGGATTTCTGATGGGAACGCCGACCGCATTGCCATATTCGGTCCAGGAACCGTCATAGTTGCGGACGTCGTAACCGAGTATCTTCTTCAAGGCGAACCAGGTGTGGCTGGAGCGCTCGCCGATACGGCAATAGGTGATGACCGGAGCAGAGCCGTCGATGCCCTTTTCCGCATAGATCGCCTTGATCTCGTCTGCAGATTTGAAGGTGCCATCCTTGTTGACAATGGTGCCCCACGGCACGTTGACAGCGCCGGGAATATGGCCGGCGCGCACGGACAGCTCCTTGACGCCATCGGGTGCGAAAATCTTGCCGGAGTATTCGTCCGCCGAGCGAATATCGACCAACTTGATATTGTGTTTGCCTTCGGCCACGGCGACCACATCAACAAACCGCGCCCGCACCGACGTATCCGGTTCGCCAAGCTTCAGCTTCGTTTCAGCCGTTGCGGGTGCCGATGTGTCGAAAGGCAGGCCCTGCGCTTCCCAGAGCTTGCGACCGCCATCCAGCAGCTTCACCCGGTCACCAAGGCCATAGGTTTCAAAAACCCATGCACCCCAGGCGGCGAACCAGTTATTGTTGTCGCCATAAAGAACGATCGTCGTATCGTCACCGACACCGGCCTTCTGCAACAGGGACTGGAAATTTTCCCGCGCGGCAATGTCACGCCGTTCCTTGTCGACGAGGTTCGCATGCCAGTTGAGGTTCACCGCACCGGGAATATGTCCGCGCTCATAGACGCCGGTATCGACGCTGACCTCAAACACCCGAACCTTCGGATTGTCGAGATTTTCCTTCAGCCAATCGGCCGTTACCAGCGCCTCCGATGCTCCGGCAGCAGACAGCGATACCGTGGACAACAACAATCCGCCGAGAACCGACGCTACAGACTTGATCCTGGACATTCCCTTACCCCTTCCTGATTTGATGACCATTGAAAGGTCGCAACAAAATCGTCCGGAGCGAAGAAACAGTTTTTCATATTTTCTGTAGAAAATAAATGCAGCCACTCAAAACAATCAAAAGGTGAGATTCGAAATTTATGCCAGATAAAACAGCCATAAAGCTCTTAATGGTTGCATTTCGTTGACAAAAAAGACTGAGCTGAAACATAACCCTTCATGAGCCGATGGATTATAACGCGCTTGCATCACCCTGAAGATGCGCACCACGAACCACCGGCAATCCCCGTATCCTCGATCTGGCCGTAGGCGATTGGGAGCCCGCACCCGCTTTCAGGCGTGCCAGCAGGTCATACCCCTCTGGCCACCTTCCGAAACCGGCCGCGATATTGATGTGCCCTGCCGGGCCGAGATTGACGAGATCGCTTCCCCAGCTGGCGGCCGTGTGCGCCAGTTCTTCCGGGCTCATATAGGGATCGTTCACACTGCCGACGACGAGACTGGGGAAAGCAAGCGGCGCCAGGGGAAAGGCTCCAAACCGGACAATACAGGGATGCATCGCTTCCACCCTGTCCAGATGGGCCGGCGCGACAAGAAGCGCACCTCTGATTTTTGCCGCCGCGGGCCGGGAGGCCATATTCGCGACCAGCACGCAACCGAGGCTGTGGGCGACGACATAGGCGCTATCGACCGAGGCAAGTGCTGTTTCAAGACGGCCAAGCCAATCCCCGAGAACCGGGCATTGCCAGTCATCCTGATCTACCAGCTGCGCTGCGGGATCATCCAGCAGCCAGTGCCGCTGCCAATGCCCTTCATCCGAACCGTTCAGTCCGGGAACAATCAAGGTGGTACACATGCCTGCTCCGTGGTTGCGGGTGGTCCGTGCAAAGCATGATGATTTTTACGATTCCAGTCGAATGCTCGCTTGCTCACCTTTCTGGATCAAAGAAAAAATCGATCTGAAGAAATTTGATACAGAAGAAAATGCGTTCTCGTTCGCTGATAAATCCCTATTCAGGCGGAATCATTTACTCACATTTTTTACATAGAAAATATGTGCAATATATTCACCTCCTGCGGAAAGCTTTTCCTCCGGCGCACATCAAATGAGACACCGCTGCTTGGCCCATCCGCCGCTGCTTTGTCATTCTCGCACGGCGACAGAAAACGAAAATTCAGGCGGATAATGTGAGCAGCACGAGCGAATTTCTCTGGTATATCCCCAATGACGTCAAACCCGGCCATAGGGGCGATGCCGTCAGCGACAACCATAACAGCCTCGACACATTGACCAGCCACGCAAAGGCGCTGGAAAATCATGGCTGGAAAGGTGCGCTGATCGGCACCGGCTGGGGCCGGCCCGATACATTCACGGTGGCGGCAGCGCTTGCGGCGCGCACCACCACCTTCGAGCCGCTGATCGCCATCCGCCCCGGCTACTGGAAGCCTGCCAATCTCGCATCCGCCGCCGCCACGCTCGATCAGCTCTCGGGTGGCCGGGTACGGATCAATGTCGTCTCGGGTCGCGACGAGCTTGCTGCCTATGGCGATGAAGAAGGTGATCAGGCACAGCGTTATGCGCGCACGAAAGAGTTCATGCGGCTGGTGCGGCGGCTCTGGACGGAAGAAAATGTCACCTTCGACGGGGATCATTTCCGGGTCAAGAATTCCACTGTCCTGCCGCGTATCGCCGTACGCGACAGCCGGCCGCACCCGAAGTTTTATTTCGGCGGCGCATCCGAGGCGGCCGAGCAAGTCGCCGCAACCGAGGCCGATGTACAATTGTTCTGGGGCGAGCCGCTCGCCGGTGTGGGCGAACGGATAGAAAGGCTCAGGCATTTCAGTGAAACGCTTGGCCGCGACTTACCGCCGCTGCAATTCGGCCTGCGGATCACCACGCTGGTGCGTGAGACGACGGCAGAAGCATGGCGCGACGCGGAAGCGAAGGTTGCTGAAATGGCCGCAAATAACGGAGCGCGCTGGAACGACCATCTGCAAGGCGTGGCAATCGGCCAACGCAGGCTGCTGGATTTGCACCGTCAGAGCGACGTGCTGGACGACAATCTCTACACAGCGCCCGGCAAATTCGGCGGCGGCGGTGCCGCAACGACATGGCTGGTAGGTTCGGCGGAAGACGTCGCGGCGTCACTGCGCAAATACCGCGCGCTTGGCATCACCCATTTCGTGCTTTCCGACACGCCTTATCTGAAGGAAATCGAACGGCAGGGCGACAGCTTGCTACCGCTGTTGCGGGATTGATAGGCGTGGCTTGAACATGGGCGGCCCGCCTCAGGCAAGGCCGCCCGGTGCCTTTACCAATCAACCACCCGCCGCCTTGATGCTCTGACGGCCGAGAATCGTGCGGATCATGTGGCTTTGTGGCGCATGCGCCCTTGCCGTGATGGCATCGCGATGATGGCGTTCGAGATTATAATCCCGGCGCAGGCCGCGATTGCCGCCAAGTTCCAGCGCCAGATCCGTCACCGCCACGGCATTGTCGATCACCACGTGACGAACGGCGAGCGCATCGGTTCCCACCCTTTCGCCAGCGTCGATATCGCGGGCGACGGAGAGAAGCAGGCGTCTGTTTGTCGCCAGCAGCACCTCGATCTGGCCAAGACCTTCCTGAATACGGGGAATGGAGGAGAGCGGCGCACCAAGGCTTGCGGGAACATGGCCATTCAGATGGCGCAACAGATCATCCCGCGCCGAAAGCGCAACACCGTGATAGACGGAAGCCAGCAGCGCGAAGAAATTATAACCGTCTGCCTCATCGCGCCGCAGCGGCTCGTCCGCCGGCTGTTCGGCAACGATATCGGCAAGTGGCACCCTTACCTCCTCCAGCACCAGATCATGGCTGGCTGTGGCGTACATGCCGGTCGCCTCCCATGCCTTTTCCTGGGCGATCCCCGGTGCGTCGAGCGGCACCAGAAGCTGAATGAGGCGCGGCGTCTCTTCCGTCGTCACGGCGAGCACGATCGCCCATTTCAGCCCTGGCAGGCCGGTGACGAAACTCTTGCGGCCATTGACCACCCAGAAATCGCCCTCGATCCGCGCCGTCGTTTCCGGCAGACCGCCATGGGCCGGCGAACCGACACCCGGCTCCGCCTGCGCATTGTTCAAAAGCGCCGGCTCCCTGCTATTGGCGGCCAGCACCCTTGCCGCAAGTGCTGCCGGCCACTTGCCGCGCCGGATAGCGGCATGGACACTGTAATGCATGGCGAGAATGAGGGCTGTCGACGGATCGCCACTGGCAATGGCGGCGATGACGGCATGCGCCGTTTCCATGCCCTCGCCCCAGCCACCATCCTTTTCAGCCGTCACGAGACCCAGCAGGCCGGACTTGAAAAGCGCTTCGAAATTGCCGGCGGCGAATTCGCCGCTTTTGTCATGGTCCGCCGCCGTCAGGCTGAAATCTTCGGCCAGCACGGTTGCGACGGTAATGGGGCTGGATTGCTGTTCCGGCGGCCGCGGAACGGCGGAAAGTGCGATGCTCATGCCACCGCCCTTTCACTCGCCGTCACGAAACGGTCGTCAATCCATCCGCCGAGATCGAAGTCGTTCTCAAGGAAACCCCACTGGTGCAGGAAATCCTTGTAATGACCGACAGCAGCCACAAGCTCTGCATCAAGGCCGAGACCGAGATGACGGTGAACTTCCGGCCCGTTGGCAGCCAGAACCTGTTCTTCCGTCGCACCGGCCTCACGCGCAATGAAACGACGGGTTTCTTCCGGATGCTGCTCCGCCCACAGCGAGGCTTTGCCGATGGCGGCAACCAGTCGCTCCACCAGATCGGGACGCTCATCGGCCAGACGCCCGTCCACCGTCAGCACCCGGGGCGAACCGGAATTGATGCGTATCTTCGGATCGGGGTGAAAACCGAATTCCACCACCTGCACCGCGCCGATCAGATTGGCGGCGGCAATACCCGCCGTTCCCTTGACGAAAATCGCATCGACTTCACCCCGCAGCAGCGCGATGATCTCCTCACCGAAGGATTGCCGGCGCTTCAGCCCGAAAAGAGACGGCCCCTCCTGCGAGGCCAATACCGAATCCGTAATGACGATATCCTTCAGTTCGACATCATCAACCGTCAGCCCTTCCAGCGAAAGCGCGGAGACGATGCCCTTCAGCGCCGTCGCCCGCATGAAATCGACAATGCCCTCCGGCCTGCGCGGCACGCCGAAACGGCGACCGACAAGATCGGCAACAGAGCGGATACCGGTCTCCGGCAGGGTGATGATCGCCTGAAACTCATCCGTCCAGGTAATGCCGATGAGGCGCGTATTGCGCCCTTCCGAACGGGCGCGAATGGGCGGCACATTGCCGCCGTGGCGGAAGGACCATTCCAGCGTGTGGTTGAAATGGCTCTGACGAACGGAGCGGTCAGGCGAATCGATGATGGATTTCAGCGCTATGCCAACCTCCTCGAATGTCTGCCCGAGATAACCGAGCTGCGCCGCCAGGCCCACGGGCGTGGGCACTGGGCAGCGTGTGTACCAGATTTCAGAAAGTGACGTGCTCATGGCTTTGTCCTCGATGAAAGGGAAAAATCCCGGCCCGCCGCAAAGGGGGCCGGGTCTGGTGAAACGATCAGGATGCAGCGATATGCGCGAAGGCGAGACTTCCCGCCACACCTTCGGCGCCGATGGTGTGATCGGCGATACGCTTGTTGAAGATGGTAATTTCTGGTGCCGCGACGATGTCGATGGCAGGCACGTCTTCAACGAGAATCTGCTGGATTTCCTTCCATTGCGCGACGCGCTTGTCCGGATCGATCTCGATGGCGGCGGCTTCGAGAAGCGCATCCACCTTCGGATTGCTGTAGGCCGCGCCATTGGAGAAAGGCACGCCCTTCTTGAAGTTCTTCGACCAATAAAGCCGCTGCACGCCGACGGTCGGATCGAAGAGATTGCTCATGCCCTCATAGGCAAAATCGAAATCGCGATCCGTATAGATGCGCTTGGTATAGGTGGCGAAATCCTGCGTGCGCACCGTCACATCCACGCCGACCTTCGCCAGCGCCTGGCGAATATAATCCGCGCCGCGCGGATAGGCTTCGGTGCTCGGCACATAGTCCAGATTGAGCTTGAAACGGATGCCATCCGCACCGCGCTTGTATCCGGCCTCATCCAGCAGCGCTTCAGCCGCCTTCAGGTCGATCGGATAGGTTTTCAGATCATCCACAAACCATTTCGTCAGCTTCGGATTGATCGGCCCGGTGATCGTCGCGCCATAACCGTAATTGACCGTGTTGAAGATGACGTTGCGGTCAATGACATGGGCAAAGGCGCGGCGAACGCGCACATCCTTGAACACATCCTTTTCGAGATTAAACTCAACGCGGCTGACGGAATTCGAATATTGATAGCCGTTGGTTTCGAAGCCGAGGCTCGGCAGCTCCTTCAGCCGGTCGAGATCGCTATAGGCGACTGGCGTGCTAGGCGCGAGATCGATCTCGCCGGTTTCGATGGCAATCGCGCGGGCCGAAGCATCCGGAATGAAACGAACGATCAGCTTGTCGAGATAGGGGCGCGGCGCATCCCAGTAGTCCGCGTTGCGCTCGAAAACGATATGACTGCCGCGTACCCACTCCTTGAACTTGAACGGGCCGGTGCCGATGGGCGCGAGATTGACAGGATTCTCTGTCACTTTCGTGCCTTCATAGAGATGTTTCGGAACGATGGGCGTTTCGGCAGCGGCGAGCGCCGTGATCAAATAGGGCGCAGGTTTGGAAAGAACCAGAACCGCCGTCAGCTCGTCCGGCGTCTCGACGCTTGTGAGGTTCAGGAATGTGTTACGGCCGCGCGGATGCACTTCCTTGATGGTATTGATGGAGAAAGCCACATCGGCGGAGGTAAAGGGCTTGCCGTCATGCCATTTCACGCCGGGCCTCAGCTTGAAGGTGTAACGCAGGCCATCCGCGCTCACATCCCATGATTTGGCCAGGAGCGGCTTGGGGTTGAGATCGAAATCATAGGTCAAAAGTCCTTCGGTGACCTTGGGCGATATGTAGACGGAATTATAGGCCGTATGCGCAATCGTCGTCAGCACCGGCGGTTCCGACGAAATCAGCAGCGTGGCCGTGCCGCCACTTGCCGGCTCCGCCGCGTTAAGCCTCAGTCCCGGCAGCGACACCACGCCAAGCGCCACCGACGCCAGCAGAAATCCACGCCGCGTCGTCTGGTTGAAAACAGTCATGCGATACCCTCTCCTTGATTGAACCGGCGAAAAACCGGCAAACTGAACGGCCGCGCTTAGGAAGAAGTTTGTTCCGCAGAGGAGAGTGAGTTTGGCATGAAGAACCAACCATTCTCGTAATTAGGAATTATCTTTTCTTTATTGCGCATTTTTCCGTAAATTTCAGAAAATAATTCTATTACTCTTTGACAAATTCCATAAAATTAGTCAACTAATACCAACGCCCTCACGGGCTGATTTCACATTTTCACGCTTACGGACTGGAGCCGATGTCGAATTCGAAACGGATTTTATCGCAGGCAAAGCGGGTGGCCATTCAGGCCATTCCGACGGTTCTCGGTATCGTCATCCTGAACTTCTTCCTGCTGCAGCTGGCGCCGGGTGATGCCGCCGATGTGCTGGCGGCGGAAGCGGGTTCGGCAACCGTCGAGACCATGGCAGAAATCCGCTCCCGCTTCGGTCTGGATTTGCCGGTTCTGCATCAGCTGATGAATTATCTCGGCAATCTCGCCCAGTTCAGCCTTGGTTTTTCGCCGCGATACAGCATGCCGGTGGCAGACCTTATCGGCCAGCGCCTGCCCGGCACGCTTGCGCTGATGGGCGCAGCCCTTGGTATCGCGATCTTCGTCGGCGTGTTCCTCGGCTCCATCATGGCGCTCTTCTCCGGCAAGCTGCCGGACCGGATCATTTCGATTGGCTCGCTGATCTTTTATTCCGTGCCCGGTTTCTGGATCGGCCTGATGCTGATCCTGACCTTCTCGGTCAAGCTCGGCTGGCTGCCTTCGGGCGGGGATAGCACCATTGGCAGTAGCCTTACCGGTTTTGCAGCCTTTCTCGACAGGCTTCGCTATATCGTTCTCCCTGCCCTTTCGCTGGCGCTTTATTTTCTGGCGATCTATGCCCGCCTCACCCGCGCGGCGATGCTGGAAGTGAAATCGCAGGACTATGTGCGCACGGCGCGTGCCAAGGGCGTTTCGCCGATCAGGCTCACCACACGCCATATCCTGCGCAACGCGCTCATCCCCATCACCACCATGGCCGGCATGCATATTGGCGGCCTCCTCGGCGGCGCCGTCGTGGTCGAAACCGTCTTTAGCTGGCCGGGCCTTGGCCGGCTCGCCTTCGAAGCCGTGATGGCGAGGGATTTCAGCGTGCTGCTCGGCATTCTGCTTCTCTCCTCCCTCGTCGTCATCATCGTCAATGCCGCCGTGGACCTGTTGCAGGCATGGCTTGACCCCCGCATCGGAGAAAGCCGATGAACTCATCCCACACAACAGCGGTTCTCAACACGGCCGAAATTGGTGCTGAAGAGACCAATCCCAAACCGAAAAAGCCGGAAGAAAAGGCCTGGCCTTATATCCATGCCCCGGATGCGCTTTCGGCCCGCTCCGTCTCCGTGCCGCGGCGCGGCCTGCGGCGGGAACTGAAAATCTTCCTCACCAATCCCAACGCCATCGTCGGGCTGCTGTTTCTCGCGACCGTCATCGTCACCGCGCTGATCGCGCCCTTGATCTATCCCGGCGATCCCCTGGAAATGGTGGCCCGCCCATTCCTTTGGCCGGGCCAGAATGCGGCCTATCCGCTCGGCACCGATTCCATGGGCCGGGATGTTCTGGCCGGCATCGTGCATGGCGCGCGCATTTCGCTTACCGTCGGTGTCGTGGCAACGCTGATCGGGCTGACGATCGGCATCGCCGTCGGCGCCTTCGCCGGTTATTTCGGCGGCGTCATTGACGACATCCTCGTCAAGCTGATCGAAATCTTCCAGACCTTGCCCAATTTCGTGCTCTTGGTGGTGCTCGTCGCCATCGCCCAGCCATCCGTCACCACGGTCACGTCAGCCATCGGCATCATCACCTGGCCGCTCGTTGCGCGTCTTACCCGTGCGGAATTCCGCGCCATCCGCGAGAAGGACTATGTGCTCGCCGCCCGCAGCCTGGGTTACGGCCACGCGCGCATCGTCTTTCAGGAAATCCTGCCCAATGCGCTGCCGCCGATCATCGTCACCTCCTCCGTCATGGTGGCTGGCGCGATCCTCATGGAAGCAGCACTCTCCTTCATGGGGCTTGGCGATCCCAACCGTGTCTCCTGGGGGTCGATGATCGGTTCGGGCCGCGATGTCATCCGCACCGCCTGGTATCTGACCGCCCTTCCCGGCCTCGCCATCGTCTTCACCGTCATTTCGCTGAACCTCATCAGCGACGGCCTCAACGATGCGCTCAACCCCCGTTTTTCGGAGGAACGCCGATGAGCAAACTGATCGAAGTCCATGATCTCTCCGTCAGCTTCGGCTCGGCCCAGCCGGTAAAAGGCGTCAGTTTCGATGTCAGCCCCGGCGAAATGCTGGCTATCGTCGGCGAAAGCGGCTCTGGCAAATCCCTGACGGCGCTCGGCCTGATTGGCCTGCTGCCCTCCCACGCCAAGACCGGTGGGCGGGTTCTGCTCGAGGGCCGCGATCTGCTGCCGCTTTCCGAACGGCAATGGCGCGGTATTCGCGGCCGGGATATCGGCATGATCTTTCAGGAACCGATGACCTCGCTCAACCCTGTCCTGACCGTCGGCGAACAGATCATCGAGGTGCTGCGCATCCATGAGAAGATCGACCGGCACCAGGCGCGCAAACGCGCCATCGAGCTTCTGGATCTCGTCAACATTCCCGATGCCGGCCGCCGGGTGGATGATTATCCGCACCAGCTTTCCGGCGGCATGCGCCAGCGCGTGATGATCGCCATCGGCGTTGCCTGCAATCCTAAATTGCTGATCGCCGACGAGGCGACGACCGCGCTCGACGTGACGATACAGGCGCAGATCCTGCAATTGCTCGATAATCTGCGCCGCGATCTCAACATGGCGGTCATCCTCATCACCCACGATCTCGGCATCGTGGCGCAATGGGCGGACCGGGTGATGGTCATGTATGCCGGCCGCAAGGTGGAAGAAGGATTGCCGGAGCCGGTTTTCTCAAACCCCTACCATCCCTATACGCGCGGCCTGCTTGCGGCGTCACCGCGCGCGGAAGACGGCCAGCATTATCGCGATGGGCCGCTCATTGAAATTCCCGGTTCCATCGTTTCCGCCACGGGGGAACGCGGTTGCGCCTTCCGGCCACGCTGTCCGAGCGCCCGCGGCTTCTGTGGGCAGTTCTTACCGCCGCTGCGGCATATTTCGGAAGGTCGCTACGCCGCCTGCCCCTTCGTTGCTCCCACATCCAAGGAAGTATCCGATGACGCTCTTGTCAGTGCATAGCCTGTCCACCCATTACACGGGCGGACGCGGAACCGTGCGTGCCGTCGATGACGTCTCGCTCGATATCGAGGCGGGCGAGACCGTGGCGCTGGTGGGTGAATCCGGCTGCGGCAAATCCTCGCTCGGCAAGTCGCTGATGCGTCTGGTCGAGCCGTCTTCCGGCCGGATCACCTTCAAGGGTGCCGATGTCACGGCAATGACGTCATCGCAGCTGCGCGGCATCCGCCGCCGCATCCAGATGATCTTTCAGGACCCTTTCGCCTCGCTCAACCCGCGCCAGACGGTGCGCACCATCCTTACCGGCCCGCTGAAGGTGCACGGCATCGGCGACCGGGCGCGCCAGCGGGAGATTGTTGAAGCCATCGTCGCACAGGTTGGCCTGCCGGCTGACGCGCTCGACCGTTATCCGCATGAGTTTTCCGGTGGCCAACGACAGCGCATCGGCATTGCCCGCGCGCTAGTTCTGGAACCGGAACTGGTGGTTTGCGACGAGCCGGTTTCGGCGCTCGATCTTTCGATACAGGCGCAGATCCTCAACCTTCTGGTGGAGATGAAAAAGCGGCTTTCGCTCTCCTATCTCTTCGTCTCCCACGATCTTTCCGTGGTACGCTATTTCTCCGACCGCGTGCTGGTCATGTATCTCGGCAAGATCGTCGAAAGCGCGCCGACGGCGGAACTCTGGGCCTCGCCGAAACACCCCTATACCCGTGCGCTTCTCGCCGCAGTTCCCGATCCCGCCCGCCGCAAGCAGGCGGCCCCCATTTCCGGCGATCTGCCCAGCCCGCACGATCCGCCATCCGGCTGCCGGTTTCACACCCGCTGCCCGCTCGCTACCGATCTCTGTCGCGAAAAAGCGCCGGATTACAGCCTTTTCGGCAAGAACCACGCCGTGGCCTGCCACCATGCCCAATAACCTAAAGGAGCAACCATAATGGTCGATTATCGCTATCTCGGACGCAGCGCGCTGAAAGTTTCACCGCTCAGCCTCGGCACCATGATGTTCGGAGGCCCGACGCCGGATGACGTGGCCTTCCGCATCATCGACAAGGCGCGCGAACAAGGCATCAACTTCATCGACACCGCCGATGTCTATCACGACGGCAAGTCTGAAGAGGTCGTTGGCCGCGGCATCAAGTCCACGCGCGATCACTGGGTTCTGGCGACGAAATTCGTCAATTCCCACACCAAGGGCCCAAACCTTGGCGGCCATTCGCGCAAATGGGTGATCGAGACGGTCGAGAATTCGCTGCGCCGTCTCAACACTGACTATATTGACATCCTCTATTTCCACCGCGCTGTCTTCGATGCGCCGCTGGAAGAGCCGGTGCGCGCCATCGCCGATCTCATCCGCGCCGGCAAGTTGCGCTATTTCGGCGTGTCGAATTTCCGTGGCTGGCGCATCGCCGAAATTTCGCATCTGGCCGATCAGCTCGGCATTGACCGTCCCGTTGCCAGCCAGCCGCTCTACAATATCGTCAACCGCACGGCCGAAGCCGAACAGCTGCCGGCAGCCAATCATTATGGTCTTGGCGTGGTGTCCTATTCGCCGCTCGCACGCGGTGTGCTGACCGGCAAATATCAGCCGGGCGAACAGCCGGGCGCCGATACCCGCGTCGGCCGTGGCGACAAGCGCGTTCTGGAAACGGAATGGCGTCCGGAATCGGTTGACATCGCCCAGAAGGTTGCGGCCCATGCCGCTTCGAAGGGCGTTTCGGCGGCGGATTTCGCGCTCGCCTGGGTGCTGAACAACAAGTTCGTCACCGCCGCCATCACCGGCCCGCGCACCGAAGAACATTGGAACGGCTATATCCGCGCCCTCGATGTGAAGATCGATGCCGAAGATGAAGCGCTGGTCGACAGCCTTGTGACGACAGGCCATCCCTCCACGCCCGGCTTCAACGATCCGAGCCATCCCGTCGAAGGCCGCGTGCCGCGCAATCTCGAGCCCGCACCCCGCCCGGCGCTCAAGCCACGCGCGGTCGCCTGATCGTCCAGACGAACACGCCTGCGGCGCGATTGTGCCGCAGGCCCTCACATCCGTTCAGGGAAAACCGCAATGTCCAATCCGAAACTACAGACAACCACCACCGATAATTCCGGCGTGCCGAGCCGGGACGAGATTCTGACCCGGGCAAAGGACATTGCGGCTATTGCGGCCAGGGATGCCGCCCGCCGCGAACGCCAGCGGGAACTGCCCTTCGATATCTTCGCCCTTATCAAGGAGGCGAAGATCGGCACGCTGCGCGTTCCCGAAGCCAAGGGCGGACCGGGCGGCTCGATTGCCGACTATATCGAAGTGCTGATGATCCTCGGCGAAGCCGACAGCAATATTCCGCACGCGCTTCGCAGCCATTTCAATTTCACCGAAAACCTCGCTCTCGCACCCATCGAGCTGGAGGACCGACGGCATCTCGAACATGTGCTTGCCGGCAAGCTCTTCGCGGGCGCCAGCACCGAACAGGGCACCAAACGCCCCGGTGAAATCACCACGCGTCTAAGCGCCGACGGCGACCGCTACCGGCTGAACGGCCGCAAATGGTATGCGACCGGCACTGCCTTTGCCGATTTCGGCACCTTCAGCGCCATTGGCGATGACGAGCAGCCGATCGGCGTGCTCATTCCGCTCGATCGCGCCGGCATCACCATTCTCGACGACTGGGACAGCATGGGTCAGCGCATGACGGCAAGCGGCGGGGTGCTGCTTGAGAATGTCGAGGTCCTGCCGCATGAGCTGACGACCCGCAAGCTCGGCACCCAGATCGGCCGCCACAGCTCGGCCATGCGGCAGCTGCATCTTGCCGCGTCGGCCGCCGGCGCTGTTCAGGGCGCGCTGAATGACGGTGTCGATTATGTTCTGCGCCAGGCGCGCACCACGCTTCACAGCGCTGCCGAAACCGCTAATCAGGATCCCTTCGTGCAGAAGATGCTCGGCGAAATCAGCGCCGGTGCCTTCGCGGTGAAGACCCTCATCCGCGAAGCGGCGAGAACGCTCGACCGCACCGCTGCGGCCTTCGCCGCCGGGGACGAAGAGGCGATAGAGGCGGCCCTGCTGGAAGGCTCGCTCGCCACGGCACGTACCCAGATCATCGCCTCGCAGCTTTCTTTGACGGTCGCCACCAATCTTTACGAACTCGGCGGCGGCTCGGCGACATCGAGCGATCGGAATTTCGACCGCCACTGGCGCAACATCCGCACTGTCTACAATCACAATCCGCTCGCCCATAAGGCGCGGGTGATCGGTGACTATTACCTGAACGGCACCACGACGCATCTCCGGGAAGGCCGGGTGTTCTGACCATGCGGGAGATGCAGGCGGCAAAGGAGGAACAGCGATGAGAACGGAGTTTGTTGCTCCCGCCGGGAGCCGGGCGGCTTTTCGCCTGCCCACACTTTCCCGGCTGCCGCCGCTGACCGCCTTGCGCGCTTTTGTGGTGGCCGCCCGCCACGCCAGCTTCTCGCGGGCGGCGGAGGAGCTGCATGTCTCGACCGCGGCAATCGGCCAGCAGGTGAGAATTCTCGAAACCCATCTCGGCCAGCCGCTTTTCAGCCGCCAGCGCGGTGAATTGTTGCTGACCGATGCCGGCAATGCGCTTTATCCCGGCCTTGCGGACGCCTTCGAGACCATGATTGGCAGCCTTTCCGACCTGATGGTTTCGAACGCCCGACCGCAGCTGAAGGTGCTGGCCGAAGGCTGTTTTGCCGCCCGCTGGCTGGCTCCGCGGCTGGGCAGCATCGTTCCGGCACTCGGCGACGTCGAGCTTTCGATCGAATCCCTTGAAAGCGAAACCATCGACCTCACCCATTTCGATGCCGATTGCGCCATCGTCGCCACCCATGCGCAAATCCCGGGCTTCATTCACGAGCCGCTTTTCGCCGACACGGTCAGCGCCGTCTGCACCCCGGATTTCGCGGCCCGCCATGCGCTTGCAGACGAACCGGAGCGGTTGCGAAATTTCGGTTTTGCGATGTTGCGTGGCAATGGCGTGGACCCCGCCTTCGAATGGGCAAACTGGCTTCGCGCCTGCCGCATTCCGCTCAGGCTTTCTGCCACCGGCCCCCGCTTTTCACGCCAGACCGCGCTGATAGAGGCGATTTTATCCGGCCACGGCATCGGCCTCGCACGCCACTCGCTGATTTCGGAGGAACTCAGGACCGGCCGGCTGATCGCCCCCTTCGGCACACCGCAGCCAACCGCCAGCCGTTATCACCTGCTGACCAGTCCCGACAGGCGGCGGCTGCCGGAGGTCGCATCTCTACTCGCCCTGTTGCGCGAGGATATGCGCTCTCTCGAGGCCGCCGCCTGAACACGCCCGTCCCACCTCAGGCGCGCTCCCTTTGCGGCTCCTGGGCCGCATAGATATTTTCAGGCCGTGGCAGGCCATAATGGTCGCGCAGCGTGTCGCCCTCATAGTCCTCGCGGAACAATCCGCGCCGTTTCAGGATCGGCACTACCTCGTCCACGAAGATATCGAACCCGCCATTCAGCCATGGCGGCATGATGTTGAACCCATCGGCAGCGCCCTCGCGGAACCAGGTCTCTATCCAGTCCGACACCTGTTCCGGCGTTCCGGAAATAACCTTGTGGCCGCGCCCGCCGGCAAGCCGGTGCAGCAATTGCCGGATCGTCGGATTTTCCCGGTCGATGACATCAAGAACAAGCTGATGACGGCTGCTATCCGCTTGAGCCCGCGTCGCCTCCACGGCCTCCTTCGGCAAAGGCTGGTCGAGATCGGCCGATGACAGGTCTATGCCGGTGATGCGCTGCAATTGCCCGAGCGAAAAGGCAGGCTGGATGAGATCGTTGAAGGAGGCCTCAAGTTTGCGCGCCTCCTCTTCGGTTGACGCAATGAAGGGGCTGATGCCCGGCAGGATTTTTACATGGGCGGGATTGCGCCCCGTGGCCGCGACACGTCGCTTGATGTCAGAATAAAAAGACCGCGCACTCTCCAGAGTCTGATGCGCGGTAAAGATTGCCTCAGCATAGTGAGCCGCAAAACCACGGCCCTCCTCCGAGGAACCCGCCTGAACATAGACCGGCCGGCCCTGTGGTGAACGGGGTACATTCAGCGCGCCCCGCACCCGATAAAATTCGCCATCGTGATTGGCGGGGTGGATGCGGTCTGTCTCGGCAAACAGGCCGCTCTCCTTGTCGGCGACGATGGCATCGTCTTCCCAGCTATCCCAGAGCTTCGTCACCACATCGACGAACTCGATGGCCTGACGGTAACGATCGGCATGCGGCGGATGCTTTTGCAGATTGAAGTTGCCGGCTGCGGCATCGGCCGAGGTCGTGACGATGTTCCAGCCCACGCGCCCGCCGCTGATATGATCGACCGAGGCAAACAGCCGGGCAAGATTATAAGGCTCATAATAGGTGGTGGAGGCCGTTGCAATGAAGCCGATCTTTTCCGTGACGGCGGCGAGCGCCGAAAGCATGGTGATCGGCTCCAGCCGGTGGCGGGCGGCGTAGCGGATATTGGCGTCCAGCACCGGTGCATCGGCAAAGAAGATGGCGTCCAGCTTCGCCGCCTCGGCCTTGCGGGCAATATCCTGATAGAGCCTGATATCGGTGACGCGGTGGGGCTCCGAGTCCGGATGCCGCCAGGCCGCCTCATGATGTCCACCCGGATAGATGAAGGCGTTGAGAACCAGCTTTTCGGATTTTCTGCTCATGGAAATGACCTCTTTTTCGCTCTGATGCGGCTTGAAACCGAAGGCAAGGCGGCTCACGCCTCCTTCGTCACCCAGGCTTTGGCGAGATTGCCGCTGAGACCTTCAGCCCCCGTCGCGTAATCCTTGATGCGGACGCTGCCGACAACCGGCTGGATGGGAGAGACGAGATTGATGACGGGAAGATCTTTTGCGATAACGGCCTGAAACTCCTTGAAGAAGGCGGCGCGTTTTTCGATATCCGGCTCCACCGCCGCCGCTTCCAGCAGCCGGTCCACTTCGGGATTGGCGTAATGGCTGGCATTCGAGAACGGCAGGCCGATCTTGAAGTTCTTGCTCCAGTAGACACGTTGGACACCGGCTGTCGGATCGAAGGTATTGGAAAGGGATTCGACCGACAGGTCCCAGGCGCGATCGGTATAGACTACCTTCACATAGGTGCCGAAATCGAATTTCTGGATCTCCGCCTCGATGCCGATCTTCGACAGCGCCTGCGCGATGAAATCCGAATAGGTCTGGGGATTGAAGGGGTTGGTGGTGACCCGGAGCTTGAAGCGCTTGCCGCCGTCCTTGCGCGGGAAGCCCGCCTCATCCAGCAGCTTTTCAGCCTGTGCGACATCGAACTTGGCGAAACCGATGTCGGGATTGTGGAACTTCGCCAATCCGGGGCTGATCGGCGTCGGCGATGGCACGGCGTAACCATAAAGCACAGTATCGATCAGCGCCGGAACATCGATGGCATGGGCGATGGCCTGCCTGACTTTCAGCTCCTTTAGATACTCGTTCTCAAGATTGATGACGAGCTGGTTCTGCTGGCCGGCATAGGCATAGATGCGGTCATCCACCTTCAGTGTCGGGATGGATTTCAGCCGTTCCAGATCGGCAAGCGCGACCGGGTTGGGGCCAATATCCCCTTCCCCGGTTTCCAGTGCGGCCGCGCGGGCGCCGGCATCGTTGATGAGGCGAATGATGACGCGGTCAAGATGAGGGCGCGGCGCGTCCCAATAATCGGCATTTTTCTCCAGCAGGATATGACTGCCGGGCACCCATTCCTTCAGCACGAAAGGGCCGCTGCCGATGATCTGGGCAGGCTTCGGATTTTCAGTCGGCTTGAAGGTCTCGAAGATGTGCTTTGGCACAACGGGCGATTCCGAGGAGGCGAGCGCGGTGATCAGGCCCGGCGCGGGTTTGGAAAGCTTCACCTTCGCAACCAGCGGATCGGAGGTATCGACACTCTCGACATGCGAGAACGTCGCCCGGCCGCGCGGATGGGCTTCCTTCAGCCGCAGGATGGAAAACTCCACATCCACCGATGTTACCGGCTTACCGTCATGGAACTTCGCATTCGGCTGCAGATGGAAGACATATTCCAGCCCGTCGGCCGAAACGCTCCATTCCTTCGCAAGACTTGGCTGGGGCGATAGCTCGTAATCATAGGTCAAAAGCCCGTCGTAAATCTTTGAGCCGATGAACTGCGGGCCACCCGCGCTGGTATTGATGGCCACGAGCTGGTTCGGTTCAGGGAAATACACGATCTTGAGTGTGCCACCCGAAACGGGCTCTTCGGCAGCGGCAAAAGAACCGCCCGGAAGCGCCACGAATGCGCCGGCGGCAAGTGCAATCTTATGAAACTGGCGTCTGGAAATGGTCATGTCTGTCTCCGAAAAATCCGATATGCGAGGGAGCGGCAACTCAATGCAGCTGCGGGAACCCGTGGCGCTCGGCGAGGATTTGCAAAATGCGTTTGGTGTCCTGAATGAAGTGCGTGTCGCCCTTTGCAGCAGCGTCAGCGGGCGCCTCGCCGGCAAAGACGAACAGCGGCAGCGACTGGTTTTCCTCCCCCACGGCGGCGATGACCGCCTCTCGCGGACGCTGAAAACCGACCCGGCGGATATCGATCTGCGCCGCTAGGTCTGGAAAGGCGGCAAGCAGACCCTCGATCTGGTTACAATGCGGGCAGACGAAGCGGACACCGGGGTGCTTTGGGTCTTCAAATCCGGGGGCGATCAGAAAAAGTGTGTCCTTGGCCATGGCATCCATCATTTGTGGGTGAGATTTCCTGCTCACAGTGCAGGCAGCCAAAGCGTGGGTCCAGAAAGCAATTCTTGCTTTGAAACGAAGAATTGCTTTACTCTAAATTATTGATGAAATTGATTTTTTCGAAATTTTAACACGCGGCATCGCTGTTTCGCCCGATCTGTTTCGTGCGCAAAGTTTTTCCCTGAAACGGGCTTGCCGCGCGAAGGTGCAAACAGGATGGAGGGTGGGTTTTGACAATAAAAAACCCGGCAGAATTGCCGGGTTCTGGTGAGATGCTGTTGGCGTAAAACCTCTCCTTCGTCATGCTCGGGCCTGTCCCGAGCATCTGCGAGCTACACGGTCAGGATGCCCTGGTAGATCCTCGGTACAAGACCGAGGATGACGTCGAATATGGAGGAAAGTTCGCCGCTACTCTCGCTGCACAGGATGCCGGGTTCGCCTTCACTCGCTCTTCCAGGCCGTCGACAAATCCCCATAGGCAATGTCGATGGTCGTGACGAGCGACTTCAGACTGGTATTGCGCAGAATGACGGTCGGCAAAGCGACGATGGAGAAATTCGGCAGGTCGTCACCAGTGATTTTCTGGATGTCGCGGAATTGCGCCGCTCGCTTCGTTTCATCCACCTCGATGGCGGCCGCACGAAAAAGATCATCCACCTTGGGGTTGTTGTAATGGGCAGCGTTGACATAGGGCGCGGGGTTCTTAATGCCATCGGACCAGTAGAGACGCTGCACGCCAGCCGTCGGATCGAACAACCGGCTGATACCGTTTACCGTCAGGTCAAAACCGCGCTCGGTGTAAACGCGCTTGATGAAGGTGGCGAGATCGCCTTCCACGATATCCACCTTCACGCCGAGTTTACCGAAGGATGAGCGCAGATATTCGGCGGTTTTGCGGAAGACGTCAGATGGCAGGAAGGCGAGCCGTAGTGAAAAACGGGTGCCATCAGCACCTTTCGGGTAACCAGCCTTATCCAGTAATTCGTTCGCTTTGGCGAGATCAAAAGGATAGGTGAAAGGCTTCTCGTCATTATAGGCGGTGAAGACGGCCGGGATGTTCGAACCGGCGGGTTTGGCCGTTCCGAAAAAGATGGCGTCGTTGATGAAATCGCGGTCGATGGCATGGGCCAGCGCGTGGCGGATTTCCTTTTTGGCGAGGATCGGGTTCTCCAGATTAAACTCGAAGATGGCGGCATTGTTAAGGTAGGAGTCGGTATATACCTCCACCGCGAGCTTCGGATTTTGCCGCAACCGCTCCAGATCGCTGTACGAAACATCGGCGGTATAATCCGCCTCGCCGGTTTCCACCGAGATAGTGGTGGAGGCGGCGTCCGCAACGAAGCGCGCAACGAAACCATCGAGATAAGGCAGATCGGCCTGCCAGTAGTTCGGGTTCTTCTTCAGCTTCACATAGCTGCCGCGTTTCCATTCCTCGAACACGAAGGGGCCCGTGCCGATTGGCGCGTTGCCGTTCGGGCTTTCATTGTAGTTTTCCGAAGCATAGGCATGAGCCGGCAAAATCGGCGTTTCGCCGCCCGTCAGCGCCCGCAGGAGATAGGGCGCGGGCTTGGACAGCACCACCACGGCCGTCAGCGGATCGGGCGTTTCGATATCGGCAACATTGGCGAAGGTGATGCGTCCGCGTGGACCGACCTTCTTGAAGGCCAGCAGGGAAAATTTTACATCCTGCGACGTGAAATCCTTGCCGTCATGCCATTTGACGCCCTTGCGCAGCTTGAACGTGTGGCGCAGCCCGTCGGCGGAGGTTTCCCAGCTTTCGGCAAGAACCGGATGCGGTTTGAACTCGCTGTCGAAACGTACCAGCCCTTCGAGGATTTTCGTGGAAATGGCGCGGGTGCGCGTATTGGAATCAGAAAGCGGCACCAGCGTCGTCGGCTCACCAAGACCCGCAAGCGTGACGATACCGCCCTTTTTCGGCGTTTCCACCGCCAGCGCGGGCAAGGACGGCAACAGAATTGCCCCGGCAAGAGCGGCACTCAAAAGCAATGTCCTACGTCTCGTAATATCCATGGATGTTTCCTTTTGCGAAATTGTTTTTAAATTTTCAGACAGCCTTCAGCCGGGTTTCCACCAGCCGGGCAAACAGGGTGGCGCCGACTGGAAGAATGGCGTCATCAACGATGAAACCGGGATTGTGAGCGGGCACGGTGCCGGAATGGCCAAGGGTGAAAAATGCACCGGGTGCATGTTTCAGGAGATCGGCGAAATCCTCACTGCCCATGAAGCGGCCGGGCTCGGTGGAAACGCACTCGTCTCCCAGAACCTCGCGCGCCACGCCGGCGACGATCTCCACAGATGCATCGTCATTGGTGAGAACCGAGAATATGTCGCGAACATCCACCTCGGCGGTGAGGCCATGGGCGGCGGCGATGTGGTCGGAAATCGTGTGGATGCGCTGCCGGATGGTTTCACGCACGCTGTCGGAGAAAGCGCGCACCGTTCCGGAAATCGAGGCCGTTTCGGGAATGACGTTATAGGCCGATCCCGCCTCGATACGCGTGATCGACAGCACGGCAGGATCGGTCGGCGACACGTTGCGGCTGACGATCGTCTGCAGGGCCTGAATGAGTTCGCCCGTTGCCGGCACCGGGTCACGCGAAACATCGGGGTGGGCGGCGTGGGCGCCTCTGCCCTTTAGTCGGATATCGAAGAAATCCGCACCTGCCAGAATGGTGCCGGGCGAAACCTTGAGATGATTGGGCGCAGCATGGGTGGAATTGTGCAACCCGTAGATCTCATCGACGGGGAAATCCTTGAAAAGCCCATCGGCAATCATGGCGCGCGCGCCGCCAAGACCTTCCTCGGCCGGCTGGAAAATGAACACCACCGTGCCGGCGAAATCGCGGGTTTCCGCCAGATAACGGGCGGCGCCGAGCAGGATGGTGGTGTGCACATCATGCCCGCAGCCGTGGAACCTGCCGGGATAGACCGATGCATAGGACAACCCGGTTTCCTCCGGCATCGGTAAGGCATCCATATCCGCCCGCAGCCCGATGGAGCGATTGCCCGCATGGCGGCCGCGCAGCACACCCACCACGCCGGTCTTGCCATAACCGCGATGCACCTCAATACCCCAGGAAGCGAGTTTTTCAGCCACGATGCCTGACGTGCGTACCTCCTCGAATCCGATTTCCGGATGCCGGTGCAGATCGTGACGGATGGAGACGAGTTCGGGAACATAGGTCCCGATCCGGTCCAGAATTTTCGGTGCGGATGTTTTGACGGGATCGACGGCGATGTTCACGGTATCTCCTCAGGGCAAAAAATATCGCTTTCGCAATCGGGCGATTGCGAAGGTGGCTTCGGAACTGGAAAATCGGGGTTGGAAAGAGGTCAGAGCCTCAGGCCAGCCTCCTTCATCAAGGGCAGAATGCGCTCGGCGAAGTAATCAAGGTCTTCACGGAAATCGTAGAAATTCAGCTGCACACCATCGATGCCGGCTTTCTTCAAGCCGATCAGCTGCTCGACCACCTGTTCCGGCGAACCGATGATTTCAATATTGCCACCGAGATTGCGCCCCTGCCTGTGGCGTGCATCGCCACGGCCGCGCCAGGCATGGGCGTCGCTGTCGTAATTATTGGTGGCGAAGGCGCGGGTGCCGGCCTGCGGTTTTCCAGCCTCGATGGCATCGGCATAGGCGATCGCCTCCTTTTCCGTATCGCGGCTGACGATAATCGGATTGATGAGAGTCTTCACCCGCCGGCCATGGGCTTTGGCACGGTTCTTGATGGTGGCGACATGACCGGGAAGCGTTTCCAGCGCGCTGTCTATATGCGCCCCGCCTGGCGAAGTGACGAAAACCAGATCGGAATGGCGCGCCGCGAAATCGATACCGGCAGGCGAACCAGTCGCCGTCACCAGTGGCGGGCGGCCGAAGGCCGGCTTCGGTGTAATCCAGCCATTGTTGATGGCCCATGGGTTGAGCTTGCCCTCGTAGGAGAAGTTCTCGGTCTCACCCCACAGGCGGTGAAGCACATCGAACAACTCACCCGCCATATCGTAACGCTTGTCATGGTCGATCCGCTGCCAGCCGAACATTTCATGCTCGATGGCGCGGTGGCCGGTGACGATATTGATGCCCCAGCGCCCCTTGGCGATATGATCCAGCGTCGCGCCATATTTGGCGAGATGCAGCGGATGCAGAGGCCCGTAAAGCACATGGATGGTCGAGATCAGCAGAATGTTCTTCGTGACCGCCACCATGGCGCCGAGCGCGATGAAACTGTCGAGCGAGGATTCGCCGTCATAACCGCCCTTGGGCAGCCATTGCGTGCGGCTGAAGGCGATTTCGAAACCAAGCTCTTCCGCGCGCTTCACCAGTTCGACGTTATAATCGAAAGTCCAGCTGTTGCTGGTCGGCAGGCTGGAGAAATTGATGTCCTGCAGATTGAGGAACAGGCCCAGCATCAGCGGCTGTTTTACCGCCCGGCTGAGCGGGCTGTCGTCAAAATCGGCAGGACTTTTCAGTTCAAGACCTTTCAGCTCCAAACCATCGGGCAAAGGAACACTCAGCGCCATGTCTTTTCTCCCTCGGAATGATCACCCTGCGGGGTATCCGCAGCCAGCCGGGCGCGCAGGTACCCCTCCACACTGCGGGGCTGATGACCGGTGATCTGGTGGATGGTATCGCTGACGGATGCCGCCAGACCTTCGCGGATGAGCTGCCCGAATTCGCCGATCGCTTTCTGTTCGAACACGCCGATATCCGGTGGAAAGGCCAGCACGGCATTATGCGAAACACCAACCGGCCGATGCAGGATACGGGCCGCGATGCGGGCGATCTCCAGCCCCGTCAACGCTTCGCCGCCGGTCAGCACCAAGGGGCCGGCAAGCGGTGCGTCGGCAGTCAATGCATGAACCGCCACATCGGCGATATCGTCGGCATCGATGAAGGAGACGGCCGCATTGCCGAACCGGGCGGGCACATCCTCTCCCTTGCGCAGCGCGGCGACAACGGGTTCCAGCGCCACCTGCATCCATGCATTCGGCCGCAGCACCGTATGCGCTACGCCGGTTCTGGCGAGATGCGCTTCCACCTCAGCATGGGCCGCACCCGAGATGGAGCTGGCGGCATTTTCAATGGTCCAGTCGGAGCCGGATATTTTCACGATCCGCGAAACCCCGGCGGTGAGAGCCGCATCGATGACCGCATTCTGATCAACCGTCAGCGTTTCTCCGATGGGGGAAAGCACAAATATGGCGTTTATGCCGCGCGCAGCCTCCTTCAGACTAGCCGGATCGGAAAAATTCCCCTCCGCAATATCGACCCTGTCGCCCCACAGTTTCAGTGCATCCTCACGTCTGCGGCTCAGCACGCGAACTCTAGCCTGTCTTTGCAAAAGACGGCCGACAACACGCTGGCCGAGTTTGCCGGTTGCACCCGTTACAAGAATGGTGGCTGCCATGATGCCCTCACTTTCCCGCACTGTGTCGCGCGGCCTCTTGCAGTGAAGAAAGGGCGCGTGGATCGGCCCAGTCCCGCACATCGAAATCGTCAGGGATGAATTTCCATTCCAGCAGGAAATCCTTGAAGTGGCTCAGCGCGTCCAGCTCGGCCGGGTCGAGATCGAGCCGCAAATTGCGATGCACATCCGCGCCATTGGCGGCCAGCACCGCCTCTTCGCTGACGCCGATCTCGCGAGCGATGAACCGCACGGCTTCTGCCGGATTGTCATTTGCCCACTGGGCAACCCGCTGAACGGTGGCCACCAGTTCCGCCACCAGATCCGGCCGCTCATCGGCAAAGGTAGCGTCCACCGTCAAGGGACGCGGCGTGCCATTGTTGATGCGAATTCTCGGATCGGGATGAAACCCGGTCGATACGACGACCTGCGCGCCGATGAGATTGGCGACGGTGATACCTTCGGCACCCTTGACGAAAAACGCATCGATCTGGCCGCGGTGCAGTGCTGCAATTTCCTCGCCATAGGGAAGTCGCCGGCGCAGGCCATGGAACCGCTCATCCGTTGGACCAAGCAGCACGGGCTCCCGGGCAGTCAAATCGACAAGTTCGACATCCGCAACGGTGAGATCGGAAACGGTGAGTGCCGACACGATGCCCTTCAGCGATGTGGCGCGCTGGAAATCGATGGTTTCATTCGGACGTTTCGGCAGGCCGATGCGCCGCCCCTTCAAATCACGACCCTTGGTTATTCCGCTTGCGGGTAGCGCTATGACCGCCTGAAACTCATCGGTTCTCGTCAGTCCCACCAGCCGCGTCTGCCGGCCACCCGCCTTCGCCCAGATTGGCGGGATGTTACCGCCCTGGCGGAAGGACCAGTCCAGCCGATGATCGAAATGGCTTTGCCTGATAGCCGGATCAGCCGCATCGCGAATGGAGGAAACGGAGATGCCATGATCGGCAAAACGCTCCTCTATCCAGCCAAGCTGTACCGCGATGGAAAGCGGCGTGGGTGCCGGGCACCGGGTGTACCAGAGCGTTACGGGTTGGGTTGCTTGGCGAAGGGCGGCATCAGCCATGGCGGTCGTCCTCGAAATTGCGATCTGGACAGCACGCTACACGCCGTTGAATAATTTCTATAGATAAAGTGTACTATTTAAGAGGTGATTGAAGAAATTCGTTTCCATGACACCAGCCCGTCACATGACGAACGAAATATCGTTTCGAAAATGGCGTTATTTTCGAACGCGGCTTCCGATTGCATCCATTCATAACCGGGCGCCTACCTGGGAACAGGAAAAGCCATGCTCGAAAGTTTTTCTTCTCCGAGCAGCAAGGATTTTTAACTCGCGACCGCAATCGCGGCTGTTACGCTTTCAGACAAATGTGCCGGCTACAGGCTGGAATCCCCACACAGACGGAAAAGTAAAAGCATGAGCAAGACCGAACGCCGGCTCAATCTCAATGTCGGCATCAACACAACGGGATATCTTCCCAATGCCTGGAAGTATAGAAGCGGAGACCGGCACGATATCAATGATATCGGCTATTACCGGCGGCTGACGGAACTGGCCCACAAAGGCCGGTTCGACGCCGTTTTCCTCTCCGATCACCCGGCATTGCTGACCGACCCGGCAAGCCGCCCATTTCACACCATCGATCCCCTCATCCTCTCCACATCGCTCGCCGCGCAGGTGCCGGATATCGGTTTCGTGGCAACCATATCCTCCACCTATAATTCACCCTATAATTTTGCGAGACGGACGCAGTCTATCGACGTCGTCACGGGTGGCCGGTTGATCGTCAATATCGTCTCGTCCTTCAATCCCAATGTCGCTGCCAATTTCGGCAACGATCCGCTGCCGCCACGCAGCGAGCGTTATGCCAAGGCCACCGAATTTCTTGATGTCGCGAAAAAGCTCTGGTCTAGCTGGGATCCGCGCCGCGAAGGTGAGGTGCCGGAAGACCGCTTCTGGGATGCGGCAACGGCTGCAACCATCGATCACGAGGGGCAATATTTCCATGTAAAAGGCCCACTCAACGTTCCACGTGGTCCGCAGGGACATCCCGTCATCGCGCAGGCCGGCGCTTCCGAAGGTGGCATCGATCTGGCGGCTCGCCATGGCGAGATCATCTATTGCAACATCCTGTCACGCCCGGCGGGTCAGGCCTTCGGCAAAAAGGTGCGTGACCGCGCCGTCTCTTTCGGCCGCGATCCCGCAAGCATCCGCATCGTTCCCGGCCTCGTCGTCATTCTCGGCGAGACCCGTGAGGAAGCGCTGCGCAAGCATGAACTCTTCAGCGGAACCGGCTCGGAAGACGGCCTTCTGGCGCGTTTCGCCAAGGAAAACGGCATTGATCCGCGCGATTTCAACCCGGACATAAAACTCGATGGCGAGCGCTTCATTCCCGACCAGAACCGGCAATGGGCCGTTGGCATGGGGCTTGGCCTTTCCGAGCTGCTGACCCATGAGAAGCTCACCGCGCGTGAGGCCGTGCGCCGCTCCGAGGGACATCACCGGCTGCTGCTCGGCACGCCGGAAGAGGTGGCGGATGGCATTATCGACCTCTGGCAGGATGGCACGGTTGATGGCTACACCCTGCAGCCGCCGCGTGCGCCCGATGATATCGCCGAATTTGTCGAAAAGGTCGTGCCGGTGCTACAGGACCGCGGCGTTTATCCGCGTGAATATGACGGTGCGACGATCCGCGACCGCTATGGTCTGCCTTATCCCGATTGAACCAAGGATGGGGCGCGGGTAAAGCGCCACACCTCCATCGCCCCCCTTTGCGCCGTACATGGCAATGGGGGGCAAGGGCATATTATTGGCCAGCCGCCACTTTCAAAACCGGCAGCCCGCCGGAAAGCTGCGGCACGGCAGACGCGAAATCCGTGACGATCTGGCGATAATCGTCCGGCTGAAACTCATAGGGCAATTCCAGGCGGAATTCAGAGACATGCGGCAGCACGGGATCACGCGACAGCTTCTCCAGAATCTCCTCAGTCGTGCCAACGATGTCGGGCAGGAAAAGCGTGCGGCGCGCGCCATGCGGCGCATGTGTGCGCTTGTCACGCTCAGCGGCGAATTCCGCATAACGGCGGCGTGTCGCGGGGCTTGCGCTATCGGTCGGCAGGATCACCCGTCCCAGCGCGACGCGCGGCTGGCGCTCATGCGCCCATTCCTGCCGGAAGCGGGCAACGAGAGCCGCCTGCGCGGTCAAAAAATCATCGGTATTTTCACCACTGACGATATTGCCGGTCAGAAGATTGAACCCTGCTTTGCCGGCCCATCGGGCGGAATTCTGCGATCCGCCGCCGTACCACAGCCGGTCGGTCAAACCCTTTGCTAACGGACGAAGGCGCGGCACCTGCGCGCCGGCCGCATTACCAGCCTCCGTGTCACTGGATAAAGGTTCAGATCTCAACGCCTTCGCCAGCTTTTCCGCCCGGGCGTGACTGTAATCCGCATCGGCAGCGTTATCGACATAATCCGAAATGAGATGCGCGAAGGGCGGCGCGCCCACCGAAACGCCAACATTCAACCGCCCGTGAGACAGGACATCAACCGTGGCGAGATCTTCGGCCAGCCTGAAAGGATTTTCATAACCCAGCTGAATGACGGCGGTGCCCAGCCCGATCCGCTTCGTGCGCTGCGATGCAGCGGCAAGAAAAGTGGCTGCCGAGGAAACGCCCCGTTCCAGATGGCGCTGACGCACCCAGGCGCTGTGATAACCCAGCGCCTCACCGGCTTCGAAAAGCTGCAGGGTTTCTTCCAGCCCCTTTGCAGGGTCATCATCGTGATAATTGCCGGGAACCAGAAAGGCGAAATGGGAAATACGGGAAAGAGGCATAGTGAACGTCCGGGAATGGTTGTTGACGGAAGATGGGCTCAGGCGACGCGGCTGCGGCAGTTCTTCCGTGCCGCGCATACTCCAGCAGAATGCCTGATGAGGGGCGCGGCTTGCACGGCATGGTCTTTTATAGTCCCGGTCATTGTTGAAAGATCGTTGCGCGATTCAATAGTCTACTAAAATTATAGGTTATTCGCGACAATCCTGCCGCGCCCAGCTCTCCACTTCCCGCGCTCCTTTCGCCGTTTCTGCGAGCCACAAAGCCGGTCTGGCCCACGACGCCAGATACGGGCCAGCCGACAAAAAACTTGATTTCCGCCCCAAACATGTAATACAGATTATCATACATGTTGACAAATAACGCAGACATGTATGACATTGCAGCAATCATGAACGCTGCGATACCTGCACGAGGGAGGAATTATGATCATCACCGACGTCGAGGTCCGTGTTTTCCGCACGACGACCCGTCGGCACTCGGACAGTGCCGGTCACGCGCATCCGGGTCCGGCGCATCAGGTGGAACAGGCCATGCTGACCATCCGCACGGAAGATGGGCAGGAAGGTCATTCCTTCACCGCGCCGGAGATCGTTCGCCCGCATGTCATCGAAAAATTCGTCAAGAAAGTCCTGATCGGCGAGGACCATCGCGACCGGGAGCGGCTGTGGCAGGACCTTGCCCACTGGCAGCGCGGATCGGCCGCGCAGCTGACCGACCGCACATTGGCGGTGGTGGACTGCGCCCTGTGGGACCTTGCCGGCCGCAGCCTCGGGCAACCTGTATACAAGTTGATTGGCGGTTATCGCGACAAGGTGCTGGCCTATGGCTCCATCATGTGCGGTGACGAGCTGGAAGGCGGGCTGGCGACGCCGGAAGATTACGGTCGTTTTGCCGAAACGCTGGTGAAGCGCGGATACAAGGGCATCAAGCTGCACACCTGGATGCCGCCCGTCAGCTGGGCGCCGGATGTGAAGATGGACCTCAAGGCCTGCGCCGCCGTGCGCGAGGCGGTTGGACCCGATATTCGCCTGATGATCGACGCTTTCCACTGGTATTCCCGCACCGATGCGCTGGCGCTTGGGCGCGGCCTCGAAAAGCTCGGCTTCGACTGGATCGAGGAGCCGATGGATGAACAGTCGCTATCCTCCTACAAGTGGCTTTCCGACAATCTCGATATACCGGTCGTCGGCCCGGAAAGTGCTGCCGGCAAGCATTGGCATCGTGCCGAATGGATCAAGGCCGGCGCCTGCGATATTCTGCGCACCGGCGTCAACGATGTCGGCGGCATCACCCCGGCGCTGAAGACCATGCATCTGGCAGAAGCCTTCGGCATGGAATGCGAGGTGCATGGCAACACGGCCATGAACCTGCATGTGGTCGCCGCCACCAAGAATTGCCGCTGGTACGAGCGCGGTCTGTTGCACCCCTTCCTCGAATATGATGACGGCCACGATTATCTGAAGTCGCTGTCCGACCCGATGGATGGCGACGGCTTCGTGCATGTCCCCGATCGGCCGGGCCTTGGCGAGGACATCGATTTTACCTTCATCGACAACAACCGGGTGAGGTAACGGGTAATGAAAACGGTGCTCGCCTTCGGAGACAGCCTCACCTGGGGCGCGGACCCGGCCACGGGTCTCCGGCACCCCGTTGAAAACCGCTGGCCGGAGGTGCTGGAGACCGCGCTTTCCGGAAAGGTGAAGGTTCACCCGGAAGGGCTTGGCGGGCGCACCACCTGTTATGACGACCATGCCGGCCCCGCCTGCCGCAACGGCGCGCGGGCGCTTGAAGTTGCGCTTTCATGCCACATGCCGCTTGATCTCGTCATCATCATGCTCGGCACCAATGACATCAAGCCGGTGCATGGTGGGCGGGCGGAAGCCGCCGTTTCCGGCATGCGGCGGCTGGCGCAGATCGTCGAAACCTTCATCTACAAACCGCGCGAGGCCGTACCGAAACTGCTGATCGTCGCCCCGCCACCCTGCGTCGCAGGCCCGGGCGGAGAACCGGCGGGCGGGCGCGATATCGGGCAATCGCTCAGGCTTGCGCCGCTTTACCGCAAACTCGCCGCCGAACTCGGACACGCATTCTTCGATGCCGGATCGGTCACCAGCGCCTCGCCGGTGGATGGCGTGCATCTGGAAGCACCGGCAACAGCCGCAATCGGCCGGGCGCTCGTCGCACCCGTCAGAGAGATTCTTGGCTGATCCTGCGACGCCCGAGGAGGAACCGGGCGTGTGGATCAAAACGTGGAAAGGCCGTATGAACCGGCCGTATTGGGAGGAAAGATGAGACATTTTCTTGCAACCGCAGCACTTGGCGCATTGCTTATCGGCGCCATGCCGCTCAGCAGCTTCGCCGAAACGCCGAAAGACCAGCTTATCGTCGCCACGACCATGAGCAATATCCTCACCCTCGACCCCGCCGCCATTACCGGCCGCGAGACCGTGCAGGTTCTGAACAATGTCTATGACACGCTGGTCGTGCTTTCCCCTGAGGATCGCAGTGTTCAGCCCCGCCTTGCCGAACGCTGGGAAATTGCCGAAGACCGGAAATCCATCCGTTTCCACCTGCGCGGCGATGCCAAATTCGCTTCCGGCAACGCCGTGACGGCCAAGGACGTGGCGTGGAGCCTGAAGCGGCTGCTCGCCCGCAACCTGGCGCAATCGTCTTTCCTCAAAACCCGCGGCTTCAAGCTCGAGGAAGCCGACAAGCTCTTCGTCGCCGAAAACGACCAGACCTTCGTGCTGAATATCCCGAAGCCCGACGATCCCAATCTGCTCCTGATGATCCTTGCGCAGAACGGCCCCGGCTCGATCATCGACAGCAAGACGGCGCTTGAGAATGAAAAGGACGGCGATCTGGGCGGCGCATGGCTGACGCTGAATTCCGCCGGCTCCGGCCCCTTCAAGCTGACGCAGTGGAAGTCCAACGAATATATCATCCTCACCCGCAATGACGATTATTGGGGCGAAAAGGCCAAGATGAAGCGCATCCTGATGCGCCATTTGCCGGAATCGCAGTCGCAGCGGCTGATGCTGGAAAAAGGCGATATCGACGTTGCCTATTCCCTGCAGGCCCCGGACCTGAAATCGCTTGAGGCCGACAAGACCGTCACCATCGAATCCACACCCGGCTCCGGTTTTTATTACCTCAGCGTTTCGATGAAGGATGAGAAATTCGCCAACAAGAAGGTGCGCGAGGCCCTGCGTTACCTGATCGATTACGACGGTCTCGACAAGGCGGTCATGCCTTACTACGGCAAGCTGCATCAGCGCTCGCTCAGCACCGGCGTCATGGGCGCGCTGCCGGACCAGGGCTACAAGCTCGACATCGCAAAAGCCAAGGCGCTTCTGGCCGAAGCCGGTTACCCCAACGGTTTCAAGACGACGCTTCGCGTGCTTTCCGAAGACCCCTTCATGAAGGCGGCAACGGCGATCCAGAACACGCTTGCCCAGGCCGGCATTCAGGCCGAGTTGATCAGCGGCTCCGGCGACCAGATCTATGGCGCCATGCGCGAGCGGAATTTCGAACTGCTGCTCGGCCGCGGCGGCGGCGGCCAGCAGCCACATCCCGACAACAACCTGCGCTCCATCGCCTATAACCCCAACAATGCCGATGACGCCAAGCTCACCAATTACCAGAGCTGGCGTACCAGTTTCTTCGATGAGAAGCTGAACAAGATGATCGAGGCGGCGCTGGTCGAGCGCGACGTGGCGAAACAGACGAAGCTTTATGAGGAGCTGCAGGGCTATATGGACGAGATTGTCATGTCCATTCAGCCCTTCTCCGAAGTCATCGACACCGCCGCCTTCCGTAGTGACGTCAAGGGCATGATCGTCAGCCCCTGGCTTTCGCGGTTTGAAGAGGTGAGCAAGGAGCGGTAATTCGCCGACACAGCGGTTACTCAGGAAAAGGCGCGGCTTACCCCGCGCCTTTTTTGTTGGCGGCAAGACTGTACAGAGCGGCTCCGACTGGCGAAAACATATCGCTTCCGTCATTCCGGCCTTGAGCCGGAATGACGGTTGGAGGGAGCCCAGCAAAACATCGCCCGTTCCTGCTTCATCATTACATCAATACCCGATGGTGCAGTTGCCGGCCTGCTCCTCTCAAGCCATCCAAAAAAATGCCCGGCAGGGAGGCCGGGCAAGGAAGGAGGATGTTATTATCCGTGACGCCCCGGAGGAGGACGGTCACGTTCTTGGAGCCGTCACGCGCCTTCATATTCCAGCGAGGCGCCGATCAGTTCGCGCGCATAGGGATGCGTCGCGCCATTGCCGGCGATAGCCTCGCGCGGCAGGATTTCGGTGATTTCGCCACGCAGCATCACCGCGAAGCGGTCGCACATGTGATCGACCACGGCGAGATCGTGGGTCACCATGATATAGGTGAAGCCGCGCTCTTCCCGCAGGCGCTGCAGCAGGTTGAGGACTTCCGCCTGCACCGAGACATCGAGCGCAGACGTCGGCTCATCGAGCAGTAACAGTGATGGTTCGAGGATCAGCGCCCGGGCAATCGCCACACGCTGCCGCTGGCCGCCGGAAAGCTGGTGCGGGAAGCGATCCAGAAAGGAGACGGGCAAGCCGACATCGGTGATGACCTTGCGCATGCGCTCTTCACGGTCACCGAGCTTGTGGATCGCAAGCGATTCCGAAAGCACGGTGCGCACCGACTGGCGGGGATGCAGCGAACCATAGGGATCCTGAAACACCATCTGCAGGGTGCGGCATCGTTCGATCAGCGGCATGTCACGCACCGACCGGCCATTGATGAGGATTTCCCCGCTCCAGAAATCATTCAGCATCGACACGCAGCGCAGAACGGTGGACTTGCCCGAACCGCTCTCGCCGACCAGCCCGAAACATTCGCCCGGCTCGACACGGAAGGATACCGAAGGCAGCACTTTCAGTGCCGTATGGCCGCTGCCGAAGGTGATGGAGAGATCGCGGGTTTCAACGGAAACGGCCATTATACGTTCTCCTCCAGCCATTCGGGACGGCGATCCAGCACCGCGAGGGGTGAGCGCGAGCCGCCGATACGCGGCTGCGCCGCCAACAGGCCGCGCGTATAGGGATGTTGCGCCTGATCGAGATCGCGCGCGGCAAGCGTTTCCACCACGCGGCCGGCATACATGATGAGAACCCGGTCGCAGAAATTGCGCACGAGATTGAGGTCATGGCTGATCATGATCAGGCCAATGCCGCGATCCCGCACCAGACCGTCGAGAATATTCAGCACCTGCAACCGCACAGTCACGTCAAGCGCTGAGGTCGGCTCGTCGGCAATGACGAGATCGGGATCGGCAAGCAGCATCATGGCGATCATGACGCGCTGGCCCATGCCGCCTGAGATCTCGTGCGGATATTGCTCATAGACGCGCGCGGCATCGCGGATTTTCACCGCATCGAGCATGGCCAGCGCCTTTTCCCGGGCCTCGGCTTTCGACGCCTTGAAGTGGCGCAGATAGGTTTCCGTCACCTGTTCGCCAACCCGGCGGATGGGGTTAAGGGAGAATTTCGGATCCTGAAGGATCATCGACATGCGTCGCCCACGAACCTTCAGCATCTCTTTTTCACTCAGCGCGAGAAGATCGAGACCCTCGAAACCCAGCTTGTCGGCGGTGATCGTCGCTGATGGCAGGAGGCGCAGAAGGGCACGGCCGACTGTGGATTTGCCCGAGCCGCTTTCGCCGACGATGCCCAGCCGCTCCCGGCCAAGGGTGAAGGAGATGCCGCGCACCGCCTCGGTGGGCGAACCGCCGTAACGAATGCGGAGATTTTCGACGTCAAGGATTGGTTTTTCCATGGTCTTATCTCCGGTTCATCTGCTTCGGATCGAGCGCATCCCGCAGGCCGTCGCCTAAAAGATTGAAGGCGAGGCTGACGGAGAGGATCGCAACACCGGGGAAAGTCACCAGCCACCAGCTATCCAGCATGTAACGTCGTCCCGTGGCGATCATCGCCCCCCATTCCGGCAACGGCGGCTGCGCGCCGAGCCCGAGAAAGCCGAGGCCGGCGGCGGTGAGAATGACGGTCGCCATATTCAGCGTCAGGCGGATGAGAACCGAGGGCAGGCACATGGGCATGATCGACTTGACGATGATGCGCAGTGGCGAGGCGCCCTGAAGCCGTGCGGCGGCAATATAATCCGCCTTTCGGAAAGTCATGGCCTCGGCGCGTGCAAGACGCGCGATCGGCGGCCACGAGGTGAGCGCAATGGCGATGATCGCATTGTTGAGGCTCGGCCCAAGCGCCGCCACGAAGGCGAGCGAGAGGATAAGGCTCGGGAACGACAGGAAGATATCCGTGATACGCATCATCACCGTATCGAACTTGCCTCCGAGATAACCGGATGCCGTGCCGACCAGAAGACCGACCGGGCCGACGATGACCGACACCAGCGTGATGATGGTGAGCGTGATGCGCGCGCCCCAGAGCAGACGGCTGTAAATATCTCGCCCCAGCTCATCCGTACCGAAGACATGGCCATTGCCGGGTGGCTGCAGCGTGTTGGCGAGATCCTGCACGTAAGGATCGTGCGTCGCGAGCCAGGGCGCGAAAATCGCCGAAATGACGAGAAGCAGCAAGATCAACAGGCCGAAGGCCGATGTCGGGCTTTTCAGCAGGAAGAGGATGATGTTCTTCAGCGCGTTCAACGGCACCGGAAGACGAGAGGAAGTTTCTGCACGAGCCGTCATCAGCGGGTCCTCGGATCGAAAAAGCGATAGAGAATGTCGGACAGGAGATTAAGCCCGATGAAGATGACACCAACGATCAGAACGCAGGTCATCACGGCATTCATGTCGCCGATGATAAGATTGCTGGTGAGATATTGCCCGAAACCCGGCCAGGCGAAGACGGTCTCGATAAGCACCGCGCCTTCCAGCAGCGAGCCGTAAGCAAGGGCAATGATGGTGACCAGCTGCACGCGGATATTGCCAAAAGCATGCAGCCACACCGTCTGCCGCTGCGACAGGCCTTTGACGCGGGCTGTCGTTACATATTCCTGCCCCAGCTGATCCAGCATGAAGCTGCGTGTCATTCGGGTAATATAGGCGGACGAAGAATAGCCCAGCAAGGCGGCGGGAAGGATGAGGTGGTTGATGGCCGACCAGAAGACTTCCATATCGCCCGCAAGCAGGCTGTCGATCAGAAGAAAGCCCGTCCGTTCCTCCACCAGACCGATATAGAACTGGTCCATGCGACCGCCGCCGCCGACAAGGCCGAGATGGGCATAAAAAACGATCAGCGCGATCATGCCCGTCCAGAAAATTGGCATGGAATGGCCGAACAGGCTGAGAACCCGCACAAGATGGTCCTGCCAACGGTCTTTCTTGACGGCGGCATAAACCCCCATGGGAATGCCGAGGCCGGCACCGATCAGGATCGCAAAGGTCGCAAGCTCCATCGTCGCGGGCATGACGCGTATGATGTCTTCGATGACCGGGCGGCCGGTGCGGATCGAGGTGCCGAAATCGCCGGTGAACACATCGCCGAGATAATAGATGAACTGCTGCCAGAGCGGACGGTCGAAGCCGAGCGCATGATACACCTGTTCATAGGTTTCACGGGTTGCATCCTCACCGACGATCGCCCGCACCGGATCGGCAGGCATCAGTCGGCCGATAAAGAAGGTCAGCAACAGCAATCCAAGCAGCGTAACGGCAATACTTCCGATCTGGCCGGACAGGCCATAAAGCGAAAGGCGTCTTTTTGACATGATTCCTCCCTTGCCAGAAACCGACCGGCGCAAGGATGAAAGCGCAATCTTGTCTGACAACTATTCGCAAGTTGTCACAGGTGTCGAAAGCTGTCAAGCACGGGTCGGCAAAATCGATAGTGCCAAAGGCTCCGAAAAATTTCTCCCGGTGGAAATTTCACCCTGCGGTTACCGGCGTTTCTACTTCGCCGGAAAATGAACCGCCTGCGTTGCTGCAACCGCAAAAGCCGGTGTTCTTCCGCTTCGAAAATATGCCGGCGCGGGTGCAGTTCCACGACACTACCGACAACATCGAGGGCTTCGGGCGGAGAGCAAGAGATGGCCGATATGACGCTTCTGGCATTTGCCATGGTCGCTTTCGTCGGTATCGCGACGCCCGGTCAGACTGTTCTGCTGGCATTCTCGAATGGCTCGAAATTCGGAATTCAGTGCGCTTTGACCGGCATGGCCGGCGCCACTCTCTCCAATTTCGTTCTAATCGGTGCGGTTGCACTGGGGCTGGGGCTGGGGCTGGGAGCCCTGCTCGCTGCCTCGGAATTCTGGTTCAACGTCGTTAAATGGGTGGGCGTCTGTTATCTTGTCTTTCTCGCTTCATGCTGCTTCGCTCCAGAAGCAAGCTCGACGGCGCGCTGCAACCGGCAGATAGGAACAGGGCAACATCCGCGCGCTCGATCTTCCTCAAAGCACTCTGGTCGCGGCGACCAACCCCAAGGGCTATCTGTTCTTTTCTGCTTTCCTGCCGCAGTTCATCAACCCTTTAGCGCCGCAAATTCCGCAATATGCGTGCTTGCGCTGGTCTTTGCCGCCATCGATTTCATCGTGATGTTCGGATACGCCCTGCTGGGCGCACAGCCCGTCAGAATGTTGCCCAAATCCGGCGCCCTGCGGCTCGACCGGATTTGCGGCGGCGCGCTGCTGACGCTTGCCGCCTCTCTGGCACCTTATCGCCGGGTAAGCACGTAAGCCATTGAGCTAACTATGTTTCCCGCTTACTCCGCCGCCGTACGGGAGCGCAGAAGCACCTTGTAACGTTCAAGACTGCCACGCAGATGCGCCGCCATATATTGGCGCGCTGCCTCCGCATCGCTTTCTATGATGGCGTCAACGATCCTGGCATGTTCCTCCTGCAGATGGAGATTATAGTCCTTCGGACGTGCGCCGGGTGCCGCACCCTGCAATTCGCCGCGCGGAATGATGCCGGAACGGATGAGTTGCAGAAATTCCGGGAAACGCCGGTTCTGCGTCGCCTGCGCAATCGCCAGATGGAATTCGAAATCGGCGTCCCTTGTCGGCAGCCCGGCGGCCAGGCAGTCACCAATCCGCCGGTGCGCATCGACAATCGCCTCCACCTGCACGGCAGAACGGCGCGATGCCGCAAGGCCGGCGGATTCGACCTCGAAAACCGTGCGCAATTCCAGCAATTCGATCACCGAAGAAATCCGCCCGATAGCCAGATCGTTGAAAGGCAGTTCCTTGGCTGGTTTCGTCTCCACGGCAAAAACGCCCGCGCCCTTGCGGGCTTCAACGAGACCATCGGCGCGCAGAATGGCGATGGCTTCGCGCACCACGGTACGGCTTACGGAATATTCACGCGTCAGGGCGCTCTCGCTCGGAAGACGGTCACCGGGACGGAACACGCCCTCCGACAAATCCCGCCTCAGTGCCGAACTGATTTTCGCCGCGAGCGATACCCCCTGCTTCGTGCTGCTCTCAACGTCCATTCCAGCCCACCTGTTTTTAACCTGTCTGGCATGTTAGCAAACGCCCGCAACATTGCAAGGGCCGGGCGCCTTGACGATTGGCTGCCTTGCCTGCTCCTCGCGGTCATCCATCTTGGGCGATGCCTTGCGCCAGCCAGAATGCCCTGTCACGAAGGATGTCAAATCAATCCAGTCACTCGAAAAGAAATTTCCAGCTCTTGCATGAAAACAATATACATTATATAATAACGTATATTAATTTAGAACAACAGGAGATGCTGATGAGCGCCGTGAAGATCAATGAGCGCCTGACCGTAGCCGGCCAGCCGGAGATCGCCGATTTCCCTTCGCTCTCCGCTCAAGGATATAAAAGCATCATTAACGCCCGACCGGATGACGAAGATGTCGGCCAGCCGGGCAACATGCGGGAAAAAAGCGCCGCCGGTACGGCAGGTCTGACTTATAATTTCATTCCGGTCACCGGGCCGACCATGACCGAGGCCGATATTCGCGCCTTCCAGCAGGCGATGGCCGCGGCTGACGGCCCTGTTTTTGCCCATTGCAAAGGCGGCACCCGCGCGTTGACGCTCTACGTGCTCGGAGAAGCGCTTGACGCGCGTATGCAGCAAAGCGAAATCGAGACTTTCGGCAGGACGCATGGTTTTGACCTGTCCGGTGCGGTTCGCTGGCTGGAGCGGCGGTCTTTGGCGGCGCCACACGTCAAGGCTTTCTTCGATCCGCGTACATCCAGCCTGCAATATGTCGTTTCGGACCCAGCGACCGGACGCTGCGCCATTATCGACCCCGTCTATGATTTTGATGAGAAATCTGGCGCGACGGGCACGATGAATGCCGATGCCATTCTGGCCTACGTCGAAAACGAGGGCCTGTCGGTAGAATGGATTCTCGATACCCATCCGCATGCCGACCATTTTTCCGCCGCCCATTATCTGAAACAGAAAACCGGCGCGCAGACCGCCATCGGCGCAAAAGTTACCGGCGTACAGAAACTCTGGCAGGCGAAATACAACTGGCCCGAACTTGAGACCGATGGCTCGCAATGGGACCGGCTGTTTGAAGCGGGTGACGGGTTCAACATCGGTTCGCTGGAGGCCCGCGTGCTGTTTTCGCCCGGACACACGCTGGCTTCCGTCACCTATGTGGTAGGCGACGCCGCCTTCGTGCATGATACGGTTTTCATGCCGGATTCCGGCACCGCGCGAGCCGATTTTCCAGGCGGCAGCGCCAAGGAGCTTTGGGCTTCCATTCAGGATATCCTCGCCCTTCCTGACGAAACACGGCTTTTCACCGGCCATGACTACCAGCCCGGCGGCCGCGCGCCGAAATGGGAAAGCACGGTCGGAGAACAGAAACGCAACAATCCGCATCTAGCCGACATGACGGAAGAAGGCTTCATCCGCCTGCGCGAAGCTCGGGATCGCACCCTGCCTATGCCCAAGCTCATTCTGCACGCGCTGCAGGTCAATATCCGTGGTGGCCGCCTGCCGGAGCCGGAGGCCAATGGCAAACGTTACCTCAAATTCCCGCTCGATGTGCTGGAGGGCAGCACATGGTGAAGGACAATAACTTGCAACAGGCTCGGCGCATCACCGAAATCCCCCTGCCCGCCATGGAGGAACGCGCCGTCGAAGTTGCGCTGCTTTTAAAAACACTCGCCCATCCTGCCCGGCTGATGCTGGCCTGCACTCTGGCGCAGGCAGAATTTTCCGTCGGCGAACTGGAGACGAAGCTTGATATTCACCAACCCACACTTTCCCAGCAGCTCGGCGTGCTGCGGGAAGCGGGTGTCGTCGAAACCCGGCGCGAAGCCAAGCAGATTTTCTACCGGATGAGCGAGACGAAAGCGGCCCAGCTTATCGAAGCTCTCTACGCCATATTCTGTGCACCGGAGGCGGCCCCGTGAGCCCCTATTGGCCCTCGCTTTTCGGCGGCATGCTTCTCGGTCTTGCAAGCATCCTCCTGTTTTTATTCAACGGCCGCATCGCCGGCATCAGCGGTATCATGGGCAAGATGCTCGGCAGGGAGCGGCGTCTCACCGATCTGGCTTTCGTGGCTGGCCTGCTGGCCGGGCCCTATCTTTATGCGGCCGCATTTGGCCGGCTTCCCACGATAACCATAATCGCCCCATGGCCGCTGATCATCATTGCCGGCCTGCTTGTGGGTTTCGGCACGCGCATGGGCTCCGGCTGCACCTCGGGCCACGGCATCATGGGGCTGGCGCGGTTTTCCCGGCGCTCCATCGCCGCAACCGCAACCTTCCTGATCACCGGCATTCTCGCGGCAACGATCGCGGGAGCACTGTCATGAAAAATCAAGCCATGGCGCGTGTTATGCTGGCATTGGTTGCAGGAGCACTGTTCGGTTTCGGTCTGTCGCTCTCCGGCATGGTCGATCCGGCCAGCGTTTCAGGTTTTCTTGATCTGGCGAGCGGCCATTGGGACCCGAGCCTGATGTTTGTTCTTGGCGGTGCAGTCTCGGTCGCCGTGCCGGGTGTCCTGCTCAGCCGTTTTATTGGCAGACCGGTTCTTGCCGAAGACTTCAGCCTTCCGGCAAAAACCCGCATCGACCGGCCCCTCATCCTTGGTTCGGCCATTTTCGGCATCGGTTGGGGGCTTGCCGGTTTTTGCCCCGGCCCGGCACTGTCGGCTTTTGCTCTTGGGCTTCTGCCGGTCATTCTTTTCGTCTGCGCCATGATTGCAGGCATGTTGGCGCATGATCGCCTCGTGGCAAAAGAGCCATAACGCAACCGGCCAACGTTCATACCCAGGCATGAAAAAATGGGCTGCGCGGGTGGCAAAGCACCCGCGCAAGGACCTTCGATTACAGGTCGATCAGGCTCTTGCCCGTCATTTCCGGGGGCAACTCCACGTTCATCAATTGCAGCAAAGTGGGCGCAACATCGGCGAGAATGCCGTCATGCAGCTTTGCGCCTTGCGGACCGCCAAACAGGATCACCGGCACCGGATTGATGGTATGCGCCGTGTGAGGGCCGCCGGTCACTGGGTCGACCATGGTTTCGCAATTGCCGTGGTCGGCGATAACCAGCATGGCGCCACCGACTTTTTCGAGAGCGGCAACGACGGCAGCAAGCCCGCGATCCACGGCTTCGCAGGCCTTGATCGCAGCCTGCAGATCACCGGTATGACCAACCATGTCAGGATTGGCGTAATTGGTGACGATGAGATCGTAGCCCTTGCCGATCGCCTCGACGAATTTCTCCGTCACTTCCGGCGCGCTCATTTCTGGCTGCAGATCATACGTCGCGACCTTGGGGGATTTCGGCATGAAGCGGTCTTCGCCCACCTCCGGCTCTTCCTTGCCACCATTCAGGAAGAAGGTGACATGCGGATATTTTTCGGTTTCAGCAAGACGGAACTGCGTGAGTCCCTGTTTTGCCACCCATGCGCCCAGCGTATTGGCGATATCGCGCTTCGGATAGGCCGTCGTCATGAAAGCCGCGTGGCGGGTGGAATATTCCACCATACCAAGCAATGCCGAAAGCACGGGCTTTTCGCGCGCAAAGCCATCAAAATCATCCGCACCGATGGCAAGCAGGATTTCACGGGCACGGTCGGCACGGAAATTCAGGCAGAACAACCCATCGCCGGCCTTGAAGCCCTCATAACCATTGATCACAGTCGGCAGGATGAATTCATCTGTCACATTGTTCTTATAGCTCTGAGCGACCGCGCTTACCGCATCCGACGCATGTTCGCCCTTGCCGAGAACCATGGCGTCATAGGCCTTTTCAACGCGCTCCCAGCGATTATCGCGATCCATCGCATAATAGCGACCGATCACGGTGCCGATGCTGGCACCTTGCGGCAGGCTCGCGACGAGCGCCGCCACAAAATCCTCCGCCGATTGCGGCGCGACATCGCGGCCATCGGTGATGGCGTGCACGACGACTTTCAGACCGTGGCTGATCATCAGCTTCACCGCCGCCTGGCCGTGGAGGATATGGCCATGGACGCCGCCATCGGAAACGACGCACATCAGATGCGCCACGCCGCCCGCCGCCTTTACCGTGGCGACGAAATCAAGCATCGCCGCATTGCGGAAAAAGCTGCCATCCTCGATCGCCAGATCGATCTGCCCGAGATCCATCGCAACGATACGGCCGGCGCCGATATTGGTGTGGCCGACTTCGGAATTACCCATCTGGCCGGTGGGCAGGCCGACATTCGGTCCGAAAGTGGTCAGCGTCGCATTCGGGCAGGTGGCGAAAAGCCGGTCCATGGTGGGCGTGTTCGCCAGCACCGGTGCGTTGCTGGATTTATCCTCACTCAGCCCCCAGCCATCGAGAATAGTCAGGACAACGGGTTTGGGAGTGCGCATGGGAGGACCTTCTTCTTCATTCGGTTGCCGGCGGACAGCGGATCGCCGGGCACCGGAGCGCCCTCGTCCGCCACTATGATCATGATGAGAAAACATGCTTCTCGTTCTTCTCTTCTATACCCGAAGATCACGAACGCAAGCCTATACCGACACCGAAACAGTTCCGTGAAGCCGGAGCGCTTCACGGAAAAAAGCTTTTGGATGAAACCTCAGCCGTCGATGAATATCAGAGCCGGCTTTTCCAGGAGCGCCTTGATCGCCTGGATGAAGACGGCCGCATCCCAGCCATCGACCACCCGGTGATCAAAGCTGGACGACAGGTTCATCATCTTGCGGGGCACGAAGCGCGTGCCATCCCAGACCGGACGCGTCATGATCTTGTTGACGCCGATGATCGCCACCTCCGGATAGTTGATGATAGGCGTCGAAACCACGCCGCCCAATGCTCCGAGTGAACTGATGGTGATGGTGGAGCCCATCAATTCTTCCCGATGCGCGGTGCCAGTGCGGGCGGCTTCGGCAACGCGCGCGACTTCGTCTGCGCATTGCCAAAGGCCGAGCGTTTCGGTGTGGCGCACGACCGGAACGGTGAGGCCGGACGGTGTTTGCGTGGCAACGCCGATATGGACGGCTTCGTAATGGCTGATGACACCAACCTCGTCATCAAAAGTGGCATTCATGCCGGGATGATCGGCCACGGCTTTCACCAGAGCGCGCATCAGAAACGGCAGGATCGTCAGTTTCGGCTGTCCGGAACGGCGATTGCCGTTCATGGTCGCGCGCAAATCTTCCAAATCCGTCACGTCGATTTCCTCGACGTAGGTGATATGCGGAATACGGGAGGCGGAGAGCACCATCTTCTCGGCAATCTTGCGCCGCAGCCCCGTCACTTTCACTTCCTCGACGGCGCTATCGTGGGCCGCTGCCGGCTCGGGGCGTTCCGGCCGTCCCCGCACGGTTAAGAACCCATCCAGATCGGCATGGGTGATATGCCCGTCCGGCCCGGTTCCCTTGACCTTTGTGAGATCAATATCGAGATCGTCGGCGCGCTGGCGAACGGCGGGAGACGCCAGCGGTTTGTGATGCGGTTCGACTGGAAGGGGCGGCGGCGCATCCTCGGCCTGGCGGACAGCCGGCTGGGTTTCAACGGGTGGTGGTGCTTCCGTCATATCAGCGGGCGCTTCGGCTTCCGGCGCGTTGAGCTCTGGGGCGTCAGCAGAGACATCGGTTTCGATGCGGACGAGCGGTGCTTTCACCGGCACGGTGTTTCCGACCGTCACGGCCAGCCAGGTGACGATGCCCGCCACCGGCGACGGGATTTCAACCGTTGCCTTGTCGGTCATCACAGCGGCCAGCACCATGTCCTCATGTACCGGATCGCCCGGCTTGACGTTCCATTCCACCAGTTCGGCTTCAGCAACGCCTTCGCCGACATCGGGCATCGTAATGGTATATTCCGCCATAATCAGGCCTCCATGACTTCGACAAGTGCGCGCCCGACGCGAGCGGGTCCGGGAAAATAGTCCCATTCCTGGGCATGCGGGTAAGGCGTATCCCAACCGGCGACACGGACGACGGGCGCCTCCAGATGATAGAAACAATGTTCCTGCACCAGCGACACCACCTCTGCGCCAAAGCCGGAGGTCAGCGTCGCCTCATGCACCATGACGCAGCGGCCGGTCTTGGAGACGGATTTGACGATACTGTCGAGATCAAGCGGCAGCAGGCTGCGCAGATCGATGATCTCGGCATCCACTCCGGTTTCTTCCGCTGCCGCCAGCGCCACATGCACCATGGTGCCATAAGCGATGACAGTGACAGCGTTTCCGGGGCGGCGGATTTCGGCCTTGCCGATGGGAATGGTGTAGTGCCCCTCCGGCACCTCGCCCATATCGTGCTTGGACCACGGCGTTACCGGCCGATCGTGATGGCCGTCGAAGGGACCGTTATAGAGCCGCTTCGGCTCCAGAAACATCACCGGATCGGGGTCTTCGATCGAGGCGATCAACAGCCCCTTGGCGTCATAGGGGTTGGAGGGAACCACCACCTTCAGTCCGCAGACATGGGTAAAGAGCGCTTCCGGGCTCTGGCTATGCGTCTGCCCGCCAAAAATGCCGCCGCCGGTCGGCATTCTGAGCACGATCGGGCAGGTGAAATCGCCATTCGAGCGATAACGAATGCGCGCCGCTTCCTGGGTGATCTGGTCATAGGCGGGGTACATGTAATCGGCGAACTGGATTTCGACACAGGGCCGCAATCCATAAGCGGCCATGCCGATGGCGGTGCCGACGATGCCGGATTCGCTGATTGGTGCATCGAAACAGCGGGTCTTGCCGTATTTCCCCTGCAGCCCCTGCGTGGCGCGGAAGACGCCGCCGAAATAACCCACATCTTCGCCGAACACCACGACATCGTCGCTGCGCTCCATGGACACATCCATGGCGCTGCGGACGGCTTCAATCATCGTCATTCTTGCCATGTCTTACCATCCTGCCTTCTGGCGCTGGCGGGCGAGATGCGGCGGCATCTCGGCGTAAACGCCTTCAAAAATATCCTTTTTCGGCGGTTTTTTGCCCTCATGCAGGGTGCCGTGGCTTTCCGACTCGCGTTGCGCTTCCAGCACTTCGTCGGCGATTTCCGCCTCCGCCTGCCGGTGCCGTTCTTCCGACCAGACGCCACGCAGGGTGAGATGCTTCTTGAGGCGGAGAACCGGGTCGCCCAGCGGCCATGCTTCGGATTCGGTCTTGGGGCGATAGGCGCTTGGATCGTCCGAGGTGGAATGGGCGCCGACACGATAGGTGACATATTCGATCAGCGTCGGGCCGAGATTGCGGCGCGCCCGCTCCACCGCCCAGCGCGCCACGGCATAAACGGCGAGATAATCATTGCCATCGACCCGGAGCGCGGGAATACCGAAGCCAAGCCCACGCGCCGCAAATGTGCCGGAGCCACCGCGCGCAATGCCCTGAAAGGTGGAAATGGCCCATTGATTATTGACGATATTGAGGATGACCGGGGCCTTATAGGTGGAGGCGAAGACCAGCGCGGAGTGGAAATCCGACTCCGCCGTCGAACCGTCACCGATCCACGCAGCCGCGATCTTCGTATCGCCCTTGATCGCAGACGCCATCGCCCAACCGACCGCCTGGACATATTGCGTGGCGAGGTTGCCGGAGACGGTGAAGAAACCGTGTTCCTTCGAGGAATAGAGAACCGGCAATTGCCGCCCGTGCAGCGGATCCAGTTCGTTGGAATAGATCTGGTTCATCATCGTGACGAGCGGATAGTCATCGGCGATCAGCAAACCGGCCTGCCTGTAGGTCGGGAAATTCATGTCGCCCTTGGAAAGCGCCTTTCGGAAGGCGCAACTGACCGCCTCTTCCCCCAGATGCTGCATATAGAACGAGGTTTTGCCCTGACGCTGCGCCATCAGCATGCGGGCATCGAAAGCCCGAAGCCGCATCATGTTCTTGAGGCCGACCAGCAATTCCTCGTCCGAAAGCAGCCCCGCCCACGGCCCGACAGCCTCGCCCTGATGATTGAGGACGCGGATGATCGAATAAGCGAGATCGCGCATGCTTTCTGGTGCGGCGTCCACTTCCGGACGCGGCACGGTGCCTGCCTTGGGTATCTTCACATTGGAGAAATCCGGCTCCCCGCCGGGCCGCACCGCAGGCTCCGGAACATGCAGGCTGAGATGTGGCGTTTCTGATATATCCATTCTACTCCTCCCGTCACGGTCTCCTCCAGACCGCGAAACAATCCTCACAGGTTCCGAGCGATCACCATGCGCTGGACATCGCTTGTCCCCTCGTAAATCTGGCAGATGCGCACATCGCGATAGATCCGCTCCACCGGATAATCCGCCATGTAACCATAACCGCCGTGAATCTGGATGGCGTCCGAGCAGACGCGCTCGGCCATTTCGGACGCGAAGAGCTTGGCCATCGACGCCTCCGAAAGACAGGGCTCGCCCGCCTCCTTCAAGGCCGCTGCATGCAGCACCAGTTGCCGCGCCGCCGCAATGCGCGTCGCCATATCCGCGAGACGAAACGCCACCGCCTGATGCTCCACGATTGCCTGCCCGAAGGCCTTGCGCTCGCGGGCATAATCCCGCGCCGCCTCGAAAGCCGCCTGCGCCATGCCGACAGCCTGCGCGGCGATGCCTATGCGCCCGCCTTCCAGATTAGCAAGCGCGATGCGATAACCCTGCCCCTCTTCGCCCAGCCGCAATTCGGCCGGCACCGCCATGTCGGTAAAGGCAATCTGGCAGGTATCGGACGAATGCAGGCCGAGTTTTTCTTCGACCCGGATGACCTCGTAACCCGGCGTATCCGTCGGCACGATGAAGGCGGTGATGCCCTTCTTGCCCGCCGCCGCATCGGTGACGGCGAAGACGATGACGACATCACCATTCTTGCCTGACGTGATGAACTGTTTTGCACCGTCCAGAATGTACCGGTCACCATCGCGCCGCGCCCGGGTTTTCAGATTGGAGGCATCGGAGCCGGCCTGCGGTTCGGTCAGCGCAAAACCGCCAATCCATTCGCCGGAAGCCAGTTTCGGCAGGAAACGCTGCTTCTGGTCTTCGGTCCCGAATTTCAGGATCGGCACGCAGCCGACCGAATTGTGAACGCTCATGATGGTGGAACAGGCACCATCACCGGCAGCGATTTCTTCCAGCGCCAAGGCATAGGCCACGGCACCGGTTTCCGAGCCGCCATAATCCTCGGAGACCAGCATGCCAAGGAAACCGAGGTCTCCCATCTCTTTCAACTCGTCTTTCGGGAAACGGCTTTCCCGGTCCCGCGCAGCAGCCCCGGGGGCGAGCCGCTCGCGGGCGAAATCACGGGCCATGTCCCTGATCTGCTGCTGGGCTTCGTTCAGGATCATCGCCGCCTCCCTCAATGCCGCTCGATGCCGAGCGCGGTTGCTTCACCGCCGCCGATGCAGACGGCGGCCACGCCGCGTTTCAACCCGTGACGCTGCAGGGCGGCCAGCAATGTGACGACGATCCTCGCGCCGGAAGCGCCGATCGGGTGGCCGAGCGCACAGGCCCCGCCATGCACATTCACCTTGTCATGCGGCAGATCGAGATCGCGCATCGCCGCCATGGCCACCACGGCAAATGCCTCGTTGATTTCGAACAGGTCGACATCCTTCGCCGTCCAGCCGGTTTTTTCAAACAGCTTTTTCATCGCGCCGATGGGAGCCGTTGGATATCCGGCAGGGGCATCCGCATAGGCGGCCTGACCGATAATGGTCGCCAGCGGTGAAAGACCCCGCCTTTCCGCTTCGGAACGACGCATGAGAACGAGAGCCGCCGCGCCATCGGAGATAGAACTGGAATTCGCCGCCGTCACCGTTCCGCCATCGCGAAAGGCGGGCTTCAGCTGCGGAATTTTCTCCGGCCTTGCCTTGCCCGGCTGCTCGTCCACGGTAACATCGCCAACAGGCGTGATTTCCGCTTCGAACGCACCTTCTGCTATGGCGCGCCGCGCCCGTTCCAGCGAGGTGAGCGCATAGTCGTCCTGCATGGCGCGGGTAAATTGGTAGTCTTGCGCGCAGTCTTCCGCGAAAGTGCCCATCAGCCGGCCCTTGTCATAGGCATCCTCGAGACCGTCGAGAAACATATGGTCGATGACCTTGCCGTGGCCGAGACGATAGCCATTTCGGGCACGGTCCAGCAGGTAGGGCGCATTGCTCATGCTTTCCATGCCGCCGGCCAACACGATGGAGGCGCTTCCCGCCGCGACCTGGTCATGGCCCAGCATGATCGCCTTCATGCCCGAGCCGCACATCTTGTTGATGGTCGTTGCGCCAATCGAATTGGGAATGCCAGCGGCAATGGCTGCCTGTCTGGCGGGCGCCTGGCCCTGCCCGGCCGTGAGCACACACCCCATCAGCACATCGTCAATATCAGAAACTGGAATAGCGGCCCGCTCGACGGCCGCGCGGATCGCCGCCGCACCGAGATCGGGCGCAGCCACCGATTTGAATTCGCCCTGGAACCCACCCATAGCAGTACGGGCGGCCCCGACGATCACGACAGGGTCATGCACAGCCAAATTCACCTCCCTTGGACATTCCCTCGCTTGAGAAAACGACCGTCATCGCGATCTCCTCCAGACCTCGACTGACATGAACGCTATCACCAACTCGAATTCATTTCAAAGCTATTTTGATTGACAGTTTTTTGATTGACGATATGTTTGATCCAACAATTAGTCATATCATAGAGCAAATGATCCATGATTGAGCTCGACAGTTTCGACCGCAAGATTCTGCATGTGCTCGGCGATGACGGGCGGGTGAGCTGGCGCGATCTGGCGGCCCGTATCGGTCTTTCCTTCACGCCGACGCTGCGCCGCGTGCGCAAGCTGGAAGAGGAAGGCATCATTCGTGGCTATACCGCCGTGTTCGATGAGAACCGGCTGCTCGGCAATATGGGCGTCTTCATCTCCGTCACGCTGGAGCGGCAGATCAAGGAAGCGCTGACGACCTTCGAACACCACGTCGCTTCTATCCCCGAAGTCGTGGGCGGTTACCAGACGAGCGGCAGTTCCGATTATCTGATCCACGCCATGGTGCGGGACCTGCCGCATTATCAGGAGCTACTGGATTTCCTGACCACGGTTCCCGGCGTGTCGCGCATCCAGTCCAACTTTGCCATCAAGACATTCGTGCGCCGTTCTGCCGCCTTCACCGGAGGTGACGCGCCGTAATCAAGGGTTGCCGGCGCGGAGGAGGTGCCGGCAACTGACAAGAGGGACGGCAAATACCGTCCGGAGGAGGAGACGCGATGAGTTTGAACCTCGCCGCCATTTTCGACGCCGACCTCGGCCCGGAAATCGCAGCATTGCGCGACAGCGCAAGTGCATTTGCAGACGATAAAATCGCCCCGCTGGCGGCGGAGATCGACCGCGACGACCGCTTCCCGCGTCAACTCTGGCCGCAAATGGGCGATCTCGGCCTGCACGGCATCACGGTTTCGGAAGAATTCGGCGGTGCTGACATGGGCTATCTCGCCCATTGCGTGGCGATGGAGGAAATAAGCCGGGCTTCCGCTTCCATCGGCCTTTCCTATGGCGCTCATTCTAACCTCTGCATCAACCAGATCCACCGCTGGGGAACCGATGAGCAGAAGCGAAGATATCTGCCGAAACTCGTCTCCGGCGAACATGTCGGCTCGCTCGCCATGAGCGAGACGGAAGCCGGTTCGGATGTCGTGTCGATGCGGCTGAAGGCGGAGCGAAGGGGCGACCGCTACGTGCTGAACGGCGCGAAGATGTGGATCACCAATGGCCACGAGGCCGACACGCTGGTGGTCTACGCCAAGACGGATATGTCCGCCGGCCCGCGCGGCATCACCGCCTTCCTGATCGAAAAGGGCTTCAAGGGGTTTCGTCCGGCCCAGAAACTCGACAAGCTCGGCATGCGTGGCTCGCCCACATCAGAACTGGTTTTCGAGGATTGCGAGGTGCCGGAGGAAAACATTCTCGGCAGCCTCAATGACGGCGTGACGGTGCTGATGAGCGGGCTGGATTACGAGCGCGCCGTACTGGCTGCCGGCCCGGTCGGCATCATGCAAGCGGCCATCGATCTGGTGCTGCCCTATGCCCGCGAGCGCAAACAATTCGGCAAACCCATCGGCGAATTCCAACTGGTGCAGGGCAAGCTTGCCGATATCTATTCGGCCATGAATGCATCCCGCGCCTATGTCTACGCCGTGGCGCGGGCCTGCGACAATGGCCGCATCACAAGGCAGGATGCGGCAGGCGCGATCCTTTTCGCCGCCGAGCGTGCGACGCAGGTGGCGCTGGACGCGATCCAGCTTCTCGGCGGCTCCGGTTACGTCAATGAAAGCCCGGCCGGACGGCTGCTGCGCGACGCTAAACTCTACGAAATCGGCGCAGGCACCAGCGAGATTCGCCGGATGCTGATCGGCCGCGAACTGGTCAAAGGCAACGGGTGAGGACGCGCGATGAAGCTTACATCCAGTCTGAGCCGCGATCCCGCCTTCACCGCTAATACCGCTTTCATGTCCGGTCTGGTGGAGGATTTGAGAGGGCACGTCGAAAAAATCTCCAAAGGCGGCGGCGACAAGGCCCGCGAGCGGCATCTTTCCCGCGGCAAATTGCTGGCGCGCGACCGCATCGAAGGCCTTCTTGATCCCGGCAGCCCATTCCTCGAATTTTCGCAATTTGCAGCTTACGAGGTCTATGACGAACCCGTTCCCGCCGCTGGCATTATCACCGGCATCGGCCGGGTCTCAGGCCGCGAATGCGTGATCGTTGCCAATGATGCGACGGTGAAGGGCGGTACCTATTATCCGCTGACGGTGAAAAAACATCTGCGCGCGCAGGAAATCGCCACTGAGAACCGCCTGCCCTGCATTTACCTCGTGGATTCCGGCGGCGCGAACCTGCCCAATCAGGACGAAGTCTTTCCCGACCGCGATCATTTCGGCCGCATCTTCTATAATCAGGCCAACATGTCGGCGGCCGGCATCGCCCAGATCGCGGTGGTGATGGGCAGTTGTACAGCGGGCGGGGCCTACGTGCCGGCCATGAGCGACCAGTCCGTCATAGTCAAAAATCAGGGCACGATCTTTCTCGGCGGGCCGCCGCTGGTGAAGGCTGCGACCGGGGAAGTGGTGACGGCTGAAGAACTGGGCGGCGCGGATGTGCATTCGCGGCAATCCGGCGTCACCGATCATTATGCCAACGACGACCGCCACGCGCTGGCGCTGACCCGGCGGATCGTTTCCACCCTCAATCGCCGCAAACAGGTGGAGCTGGATATTCGCGAACCGGCGGAGCCGCTTTATCCGGCAGACGAACTTTACGGCATCGTGCCCGCCGATACGAGAAAACCCTTCGAGGTGCGCGAGATCATCGCCCGCCTGGTGGACGGTTCCGAATTCGATGAGTTCAAGGCGCTTTACGGCACGACGCTGGTCTGCGGTTTCGCCCACATCCACGGTTATCCTGTCGGCATCATCGCCAATAACGGCATTCTGTTTTCGGAATCGGCGCTGAAGGGCGCGCATTTCATCGAACTCTGCTGCCAGCGCGGCATTCCCCTGGTGTTCCTGCAGAACATCACCGGTTTCATGGTCGGCAAGGCCTATGAGGCTGGTGGTATAGCCAAGGATGGCGCAAAGCTCGTCACCGCTGTTGCCTCAGCCAAGGTGCCGAAATTCACCGTCATCATCGGCGGCTCCTTCGGGGCTGGCAATTACGGCATGTGCGGCCGCGCCTACTCGCCGCGCTTTTTGTGGATGTGGCCAAATGCCCGCATTTCCGTGATGGGCGGCGAACAGGCGGCCTCCGTTCTGGCGCAAATCCGCCGCGACGGCATCGAGGCCGATGGCCGCCACTGGTCGAAAGAAGGCGAAGAGACCTTCAAGCAGCCGATCCGGGAAAAATACGAGCGGGAAGGACATCCCTATTATGCCAGCGCAAGGCTGTGGGATGACGGCATCATCGACCCGAAAGATACCCGCCTCGTGCTTGGCCTTGGTCTTTCCGCGGCGCTTAACGCACCGATAGAACCCACCCGTTTTGGCATATTCAGGATGTGAGGCGACGATGTTCTCGAAAATACTGATCGCCAACAGGGGCGAAATCGCCTGCCGCATCATCCGCACCGCCCGCAGCATGGGCATCCGCACCGTCGCCGTTTATTCGGACGCCGACCGTGACGCCAAGCATGTGGCACTGGCCGACGAGGCAATTGCCATCGGCCCTGCGCCCGCGCGTGCCTCCTATCTCGACGGCGAAAAAATCATCGCCGCCGCAAAAGCGACCGGCGCGCAAGCCATTCATCCCGGTTACGGTTTCCTCTCCGAAAATGCCGGCTTCGCCGAAGCCTGCGCCGCTGCCGGGCTCGTTTTCATCGGCCCGCCGGCCACAGCAATCCGCGCCATGGGCGGGAAAAGCGAAGCGAAAGCGCTGATGGCGAAGGCCGGCGTTCCCGTCGTTCCCGGCTATCACGGGGAGGATCAGGCAGAAGAACGGCTGGGCAGCGAGGCGGAGGCCATCGGTTATCCCGTTCTGCTCAAAGCCTCGGCCGGTGGCGGCGGCAAGGGCATGCGCATCGTGCGGAAGAAACGCGACTTTGCGGCAGAGCTTGCCGGCGCAAAGCGCGAGGCGCTTGCCGCCTTCGGCGATGACCGGATGTTGATCGAGAAATATCTCGAACGGCCACGGCATGTGGAAGTGCAGGTCTTTGCCGATGGCCACGGCAATTGTGTTTCGCTTTTCGAGCGCGATTGCTCGATCCAGCGCCGGCACCAGAAGGTCATAGAGGAGGCACCCGCTCCCGGCCTGCCCGATGCCTTGCGGCAACGCATGTATGATGCGGCAACCGCCGCCGCCCGCGCCATTGATTATCGCGGCGCGGGAACCGTGGAATTTCTGCTCGACCCTTCCGGCGACTTCTATTTCATGGAAATGAACACCAGGCTTCAGGTCGAGCATCCGGTGACGGAATATATTACCGGGCTCGATCTGGTCGAATGGCAGATCCGCGTCGCGAACGGCGAGGTCCTGCCGGAAAGCTGGACCGATCTCGGCATCAACGGCCATGCCATCGAGGCGCGGATTTACGCCGAAGACCCGGCGCATGATTTCCTGCCGTCGATCGGCACGGTCAGCCATCTCGTTTTTCCCGATGAAGGCCCGTATCTCAGGATCGACAGCGGCATCCGCGCCGGAGACGCGATCACCGTGCATTATGATCCGATGATCGCCAAGCTGATCGTCTGGGATCATGACCGAGCCGCCGCCGTGCGGCGGCTGCGGCTGGCGCTGGAAAAACTGGCAATATGCGGTGTCACCAGCAATGTTGCCTTTCTGGCGCGGCTTGCAAGGCTCGAGGCTTTCGCCAACGCCGATCTCGATACCAGCTTCATCGCCCGCAACGAGGCGGCACTTTTCGCCCCCGCAGCCACCGGCGAGAGCGAGAAAGCTGTAGCCGCGCTTGGCCTTCTTCTTTTGCGACAGAAAGCGGCCAAGACTGGTTCTCTGTCATCGACCGATCCCTATAGCCCTTGGAACAACACTAACGCTTTCCGCCTGAATGCACCAACGCGGGAAACCCTGAATTTCACTCTCGACCACCAGCCGCTCACGGTTGCCGTTACTCATGAGGAGGACGGGTTTTCGCTGGAGATTGACGGCGGGTCGATCCGTGTCGCCGGGAACCTCTCAGAAAATGGCGAGCTGCGTGCGGCCATAAATGGCAGGGGTAAGCAGGGCTATCTCTTTTCGGAAGGTAGCAGCACCGCCCTTTTTCTGGATAGCGAACACTATCGCATCAGCCAGCCGGACCCGGTCGATATTGCCGATTCCACCAGTCACACCGGCGGTCTGGAGGCGCCCATGCCGGGTGTTATCCGCGCTTTGCTGAGCCAGAAAGGTGCGCTCGTCGAAGCAGGCGAGGCGCTGGTGGTAATGGAGGCGATGAAAATGGAGCACACGATACGTGCTCCGGCGAAAGGTATCGTCGCCGCCATCAACTGCGCCGAAGGCGATATGGTGACCGCCGGTGCTGTGCTGGTAGACTTCGAGCCGGAAGGTGCGTGAGATGGACTGGCCCCGCAGCGTGAAGATCGTAGAGGTGGGCGCGCGTGACGGCCTGCAGAACGAAAGCGCCGAGGTTCCCGCCGCCATCAAGATCGAATTGATCGAACGACTTGCCGCAGCCGGTTTGCCAGCGGTCGAGGCAGGAGCTTTCGTGTCGCCCAAAAGAGTTCCGCAGATGGCGGATTCGGCGGCTGTGTTTCGGGGCCTGAAACAGCGGCAAGGCACAGCCTATCCGGCGCTCGTTCCCAATATGAAAGGTTTCGAGACGGCCATTGAAGCCGGCGTGACGGAAATCGCCGTTTTCGTCTCCGCATCCGAAGGCTTCAGCCAGCATAATATTGGTTGCACGCGTGCGGAAAGCCTCGAACGATTACACGACGTCGCAGAGGCCGCAACTGGCCGAAATATCCGCATGCGCGGTTACGTCTCCTGCATCGCCGGCTGCCCCTATGACGGCACGGTTGCGCCCGATGAGGTGGCGGCGATGGCTGAGGCGCTTATCGCGCTGGGCTGCTATGAGATTTCGCTCGGCGATACGATCGGCATCGGCACGGCCGGCCGGATTCGCAATGTCATCGAGCGTGTGTCGAGTCGCATCCCGCGCGAAAAAATCGCCATGCATTTCCATGATACCTATGGGCAGGGCGTCGCCAATGTGCTGGCCTCGCTTGAGGAAGGCATCGTCGTTTTCGACAGTTCCGTTGCCGGGCTGGGCGGCTGCCCCTTTGCGCCGGGAGCGAGCGGCAATGTCGCCACCGAAGATGTCGTTTATCTGCTGCAGGGGCTTGGCATCGGAACCGGTATCGACCTGATGGCGGTAGCGAAGACCGGTGACTGGATCAGCCGGCATCTCGGCAGGCCGAACGCGGCACGCGCCGGAAAAGCGTTGCTCGCCGCAAAACAGGAGGGTGACCTGAATGGCGGATGAGTTGTTGCGTGAGACACGCAAGGATGTTCTGTGGCTGACGCTCAACCGGCCCGAGGTGCACAACGCCCTTAATGCTGCGATGACGGATGCGCTCACGGATGCCATCCGCGCTGCATCCGGTGACCATAGCCTGCGCGCCGTGGTAATAACGGCAGCGGGAGACCGCAGTTTCTGTTCGGGAGCCGATCTCAAGGAAAGCGCGGGGGGCATGTTCCTTTCGCGCGATGGAACAAACCCGATCGCCGATGTGATGCGCGCCATCGAGCGATGCGAAAAACCCGTCATTGCCCGCATCAATGGCCGGGTTTTGGCCGGCGGGCTAGGCCTCGTTGCCGCCTGCGATCTTGCCTATGCCGCAGATCACGCCGAATTCGGCCTGCCGGAAGTGCTGGTCGGGCTTTTCCCTGCCATGGTGGCGGCGAAGCTTCTGGCGAAAATACCGTTGAGTGGGCTTCAGGAAATGGCCTATCTCGGCCAGCCAGTCAGTGCTGCCGAGGCAACGCGTCTCGGCCTTATCAATCGCGCAGCACCTGCGGCCGAACTCGATCGCTTGATCGAGGATGTTCTTGCAAAACTGCGACAGAATGCGCCGGGCGCCATCGCAGCCGGAAAGGCAGCCTTGCTGGCGATGCGCGACATGCCGTCCGATGAGCGGCTGGCCTTTGCCGAAAGTACCATCGCCACCCTCAGCGGCAGCGATGAGGCGCGCGAAGGGCGGCAGGCTTTTGCGGAAAAGCGGCCTCCTGTATGGGCAGGCACATCCTGAACAGCAGCACGCTCACCGTAGTCGTCGTCTCCCTGGGGCGTTAATCGATATAATGCCCGCAGCCGCGTTGACCCGGTTCAGCAAATCGCGTTCTATCCAGCACCTTTCGCCGGACGGTGATCGGGCAGCCGGAGGAGACCCTATGCGCCTTGTAAAAACCGTCACCGAATTGCGGGATGCGATTTCCGCCTTTCGCCGCGAAGGCAAGACTGTCGGCTTTGTGCCGACTATGGGTTTTCTCCATATCGGCCACCTCACACTCGTTGCCAAAGCCAAGGCAGAGAACGACGTGACGGTGGTTTCCATCTTCGTCAACCCGCTGCAATTCGGCGCGAATGAGGATCTGGCGCGTTACCCGCGTGACCTCGCCCGCGACAGCGCGTTGCTGGAAGAGGCGGGCGTCGATATTCTGTTCGCGCCCGAGGTAACGGAGATGTATCCGCGCCCGATGTCAACCGTCGTGGATGTGCCCGAACTGGGCAGCCAGCTGGAAGGCGCGGTGCGGCCGGGGCATTTTGCCGGCGTCACCACCGTCGTGACCAAGCTTTTTAACCTCGTCCAGCCGGACGCGGCCTATTTCGGCGAAAAGGACTATCAGCAAGTGACGTTGATCCGCCGCATGGTCGAAGACCTTGCCCAGCCGGTGCGGGTCGTGCCGGTCGCGACGGTGCGTGAGGCGGATGGTCTCGCCTGCTCCTCGCGCAATGTCTATCTGACCCCCGAGCAACGTGCTGCCGCGGTGATCGTGCCGCGCGCGCTTGAAGAAGCTAACCGGCTTTATGACCAAGGCCTTGATGATCCCGCCGCCCTGGAAGCGGCGATAGAAAAGTTCATCGCCGCTGAGCCATTGGCTTCGCCGGAGGTCGTTGCGGTGCGCGATCCCGATACGCTGGCGCCGGTTACCTCCGTGCAGGCAGGCCCCGTACTGGTGGCGCTGTTCGTGCGCTTCGGCAGCACGCGCCTTCTCGACAACCGCGTCATCGGCCGCGACAAAACCAATCAACAGGAGGCCGCACGATGAGCACCCATGGAAAACTGAAGCGGCTGACGACGGCCTCCATCCGGCAGATGAAAGGTGAGACGCGCATCGTTTGCCTCACCGCCTATACGACGCCGATCGCCCGCCTGCTCGATCCGCATTGCGACCTGCTGCTGGTGGGAGATTCCCTGGGCATGGTGCTTTACGGCATGGACACGACGGTTGGTGTCACACTGGACATGATGATCGCCCACGGCCGCGCCGTCATGCGCGGCGTCAACCGAGCCTGCGTTATCGTCGACCTTCCCTTTGGCACCTATCAGGAATCCAAGGAACAGGCCTTCCGCAACGCGGTGCGGCTGATGCAGGACACCGGCTGCGACGGCGTGAAGCTGGAAGGCGGCGAGGAAATGGCGGAGACAATCGCCTTCCTCGTGGCCCGTGGCATTCCTGTCTTTGGCCATGTCGGGCTGATGCCGCAGCTTGTCCACACCGCCGGCGGCTTCCGCTCGCTCGGCCATTCGGAAGCGGAAACGCAGAAAATCTGGCGAGATGCGATTGCTGTCGATCAGGCGGGCGCCTTCGCCATCGTCGTGGAAGGCACCGTCGAGCCGCTTGCCCGAGAGCTGACCGAGAAACTTTCCGTCCCCACCATCGGCATCGGCGCATCGCCGGCCTGCGATGGGCAGGTGCTCGTTTCCGACGACATGCTCGGCCTCTTCACCGACTTCAAACCGAAATTCGTTAAACGTTTTGCCGATCTTGGTGCGGCGATTTCGGATGCAGCCAGGGACTATGCCGATGAGGTGCGCTCCGGCGCGTTTCCGGGGCCTGAGCATACGTTTCAGGTTCGCAAGCCGTCGCGTTCGGGGGAGTGAGGGAACCGGGCTGATGTGCTGGACAACGCCCTGACCAAAACTCGACGTCATCCTCGGGTCGAGCCCGAGGGCGACGAAGGAGAGGTTGAGGCGCGACGCTGTCAGCTCTCAGCGGTGTACTCGGCCTGATCGCAGGCTTTTCACATCCAGCAAAGCGAGCGACTACACAATCCCACCGCTGCCACCAACCGAGGCAGGTCGTTCCGCCGCCACCCGCTTGCGATAGCCGCTCGCCCGATAGGCCGCAATGGGGTCGATTGCACCCCCAGCCAATTGCCGGGCCTGCGCGAGGATCGGCTCAACATCGGTGCGGTAAGCCCGTTTCAGCGTATCGGAAGCCAGCAGCGCATCATTTTCCTGCTGATAGCCATCCAGAGCTGCGCGATCGACCAGCAGCGCCTGCGCATAGGCGCGACGAATTTCATTGGCGCTGGAGATCAGGCTTTCAATCGGGTCCGTCACATTATGCGACTGGTCAATCATATGAGCGGGATGGAAACCCTTCACGCCGCGGTGTTCGGCATCGACAAGCTCGTTGAAAACGAGGAACAGGCGGTAGGGTTCGATTGAGCCTGCATCCAGATCGTCATCGCCATATTTGCTGTCGTTGAAGTGGAAACCGCCGAGCTTGCCGAACTGGATCAGCCGGGCGACGATCATCTCAATATTGGTGTTGGGCGCATGATGGCCGAGATCGACGAGGCAGAAGGCCTTTTCGCCGAGCGTATTGGCGATCAGGTAATTGGTGCCCCAGTCCTGCACGACGGTGGAATAGAAGGCCGGCTCATACATCTTGTGTTCGGAAAAGATGCGCCAGTCATCCGGCAGCGCCTTGTAGATATCGGCCATGCCGGCGAGATAACGCTCGAAGCTTCTGGTGAAGTTGCTCTGACCGGGGAAGTTGGAGCCGTCACCCACCCACACCGTCAGCGCCTTGGAGCCGATGGCGTTGCCGATCTCGATACATTCGATGTTGTGCTCCACGGCCTGCCGGCGCGTGGCGGCATCGGTGTGGCTGAGCGAACCGTATTTGTAGGAATGGCTCTGGCCCGGCGCATCCGAAAACGTATTGGAATTCATGGCGTCGAAGCCGAGACCCAGCGCATCGGCATGGGCTTTAAGCCGTTTCGGGTCTTCCTTATCCCATGGAATATGCAGGGAGACATTCGGCGTGGCGCGCGTCAGCTGGTTGATGACAGCGCAATCATCCAGCTTGTCGAAAATGCCGCGTGGCTCCCCCGTGCCCGGAAACCGTGCAAAGCGGGTGCCGCCGGTGCCGACGCCCCAGGAGGGCACGGCGACGAAAAACTCCGCCACCTTGGCCGTGACCGCATCGACATCGATATTTCGACGTGCAAGCTGATTGCCCAGCGCCTGATAATCATCCTTCAGCGCGGCGGCGCGTTTGTCGTTTTCTGCCGCGATCACATCGGCGGCGATTTTCGTCTCGGTCATGTCTTCCTCCCCGGTCATGGCGGCGCTGCCGCCGCCTGTCACCGTCCCATATTATCGCGTGAAGCTCTGCGCGTTACCGGCATCGACATTGATGATGTTGCCGGTCGATTTGGCGGAAGCATCTGACGCCAGGAAATAGATCGCCTCGGCGATATCTTCCGGGAACACATTGAGCTTCAGCATCGAGCGCTTGCGATAATGTTCCTCCAGATCGGTCACCTCGATCTTGGACGAAGCCGCACGCTGCTCGCGCCACTCGCCGTTCCAGATTTTCGAACCACGCAACACGGCGTCGGGATTGACGGTGTTGACGCGAATGCCCGCCTCCGCGCCTTCGAGCGCAAGGCAACGGGCGAGATGGATTTCCGCAGCCTTCGCCGTGCAATAGGCCGACGCATTGGGCGAAGAGGCAAGGCCGTTTTTCGAGGCGACGAAGACGACGTTGCCGCCGAGATTTTGACGCCGCAGCAACCGGAACGCCTCCCGCGAGACGAGGAAATAACCCGTGGCGAGAATATCGATATTCTTGTTCCACATGGCAAGCGTGGTGTCTTCCACCGGCGCAGAGGACGCGATACCGGCATTGGAGACGAGAATATCCACGCCGCCAAATTCCACGCTCGCTTCCGCGAAGGCGGAAATGACGGCGTCTTCCTGCGTCACGTCCAGCTTGACGCTACGCACCGCGTCAGCGCTGTAACGCTTGACGAAATCGCCCTTGGCAGCCTCCAGCGCCGCCTCGTCAATATCCGCCAGAACCACGCAGGCGCCCTCGCCCGCCAGCCGTTCCGCCGTTGCCCGGCCAATGCCGCCGGCACCGCCGGTGACGAAGGCCACGCGACCGGCAAGGCTTTTCGGCTTCGGCATACGCTGCAACTTCGCTTCTTCCAGCAGCCAATATTCGATATCGAAGGCTTCCTGCTCCGGCAGGCCCTGATATTCGGAGACGGTGGAAGCGCCGCGCATGACGTTGATGGCGTTGACGTAAAACTCACCGGCTATGCGAGCGGTGGCCTTGTCCTTGGCGAAAGACAGCATGCCGACGCCGGGGATCAGGAAAATCACCGGGTTCGGATCGCGCATCTTGGGCGAATTATCGTGGCGGCACGCCTCGTAATAACGGCTGTAGTCGGCGCGATAGACATCAAGCGCCTTGTCGAGACCGGCCATCAACGCATCCACATCGGGATTTGCCGTATCGAGATCAAGGATCAGCGGGCGGATTTTCGTGCGCAGGAAGTGGTCCGGGCAGGATGTACCGAGCGCACCGAGCGGCTTCAGATCTTTCGAATTGACGAATTCCAGAACCGCATCCTGATCATCGAAATGGCCGAGCTTGCGCTCTTCGCGGCCAATGCGGCCACGAATTTCCGGCATCAGCCGGGCGGCAATCGCACGGCGTTCGGCAAGCGGCAGGCTTTTCGCCACCGCGCCGCCGAAAATCGTCTTGCCTTCGGTCTTTGCCGCAAACCATTCGATCGCCTTGTTGATGATGGCGAGCGTCAGTTCGTAACACGCCTTGGCGTCATTATCCCAGGTGAACAGGCCGTGGCTTTCCAGCACCACGCCCTTGGCCTTGGGATTGGCCTTGACGAAAGCTTCGAGATCGAGACCGAGCTGGAAACCGGGGCGACGCCAGGGCAGCCAGCCGATGTCATCGCCAAAGATCTGCTGCGTCAGTTCCTTCGAATTCTTCGAGGCGGCAATCGCAATGATCGCATCCGGATGCATGTGATCGACATGATCATAAGGCACGAAACCGTGCAGCGGCGTATCGATGGAAGCCGCGCGCGGATTGAGGTTGAAGGTGCAATGCGGCAGGAAGCCGACCATGCGGTCTTCGTCTGCGACACCTTTATAAATGCCCTTCAGCGCTTCCAGCTTGTCGAGATAAAGCGTCGCAAAACCATCAAGCTTGATGGTGCCGACATCGCCGCCGGAGCCTTTCACCCACATGACGCGGACCTTCTCGCCCGTCAGCGGATCGGTCTCAAGCACCTTCGCGGATGTGTTTCCGCCGCCATAATTGGTGATGCGCTTGTCGGCACCCAAGAGATTGGAGCGATAAAGCAGCTTGCCGGGCTCATCGAGCGTTTTGGCATAGGCATCGTCCCAACGGCTTTCGAGAAGGCGGGATGTTCCCGTCATGTCTTCCTCCCAATATCTGTCTGCATTCGCGGAGCCGATCTCGGCCCGCCTCCTTTGATGGCAGGTATCGCGCATCCAAAAGCACAATGTCAATCAAAAACGATCATAAATTTTCATGTTGCAGCGCGATATTGATTAATTTGATCGTTCTTGATTGACAACATAAAGAGATTGCGAATAATCACAATCAGGAGGACCCCATGCACGAACGCGAACGCCATCGCATCATCTTGAGCGCCACACAGGAAAAAGCTGTTGTGACGGTGCAGGATATTGCTGAACTCACGGATGCGTCGGAAGCGACGATCCGCCGGGATATCGCGTCTTTGCATGTTCAGGGCAAGTTGCGGCGTGTGCGGGGCGGGGCGGAAGCGGTGCATCCGCCGCAGCTCGGAAATCTGGCCGCACGGCCATTCCGCGTGTCCGAATCGGTCAATATCGACAAGAAACGCGCAATTGCGCGCAAGGCGGTCGATCTCTGCAATGATGGCGATGCCATTATCCTGAATGGCGGCACGACCACATTCCAGATGGTGCATTACATGGCGGCGCGCCGCCTGCAGGTGATGACCAATTCCTTCGCGATTGCCGAGCATCTGGTCAAGCATTCCAAATGCAATGTCAGCGTGCCGGGCGGCGCGATCTATCGCGACCAGAGCCTTATCCTGTCGCCCTTCGAGAACGACGCGATCCGCAATTTTTATGCGCGGCGGATTTTTCTCGGCGCGCAGGGCGTGGGCGCGCTTGGCATCATGGAATCCGACGCGCTGGTCATCCAGAGCGAACAGAAGCTGATGCGGCAGGCGGAAGAATTGATCGTGATGGTCGATTCCTCGAAATTCAGAAAACGGTCCAGCCTGATTTTATGCCCGCTCGAAAACGTCTCGACCATCATCACCGATGACGGGATTTCGGACGAGGCGGCAAGGATGGTGGAAGATGCCGGCGTCGAATTGCTGATCGCCGGCGCGGTGGCGGTGGGAAAAACCGCCGGTCCGCCGGATGAGGAGAATTCTTCTTCAGTCGCTTGAGGAGCGCTGGAGGGAAAAACAAGGTTCAAAATGGGAGGAAAAGGGACATGAAACTTACACGCAGAACATTGACCAGCGTTTTGGCACTCAGCGCGGCGCTCTCCGTCGCGGGGCTTGGCAGCGTTGCTGAGGCAGCAGACGTCAAGATCGCACTGGTGGTCAAGTCACTCGGCAACGGCTTTTTCGAAGCCGCCAACAAGGGTGCGCAAGAGGCCGCGAAGGATCTCGGCGGCGTCGAGATCATCTATACCGGTCCGACCAGCACCACGGCGGAAGGCCAGATCGAAGTCATCAATTCGCTGATCGCGCAGGGTGTCGACGCCATCGCAATCTCCGCCAACGACCCCGACGCGGTTGTTCCGGCACTGAAAAAGGCGGCGCAGCGCGGCATCAAGGTCATTTCCTGGGATTCCGGCGTCGCGCCTGAAGGCCGCATTCTCCAGCTCAACCCTTCGTCCAACGCGCTGATCGGCAAGATGTGCCTGCAGCTCGCCGCATCGCATCTGGAAGGCGGCAAGGGTGACTTCGCCATTCTTTCGGCCACCACCACCTCCACGAACCAGAATATCTGGATCGACGAGATGAAGAAGCAGCTGAAGGATTTCCCCGGCCTCAACCTCGTCACGACAGTTTACGGTGACGACCTTGCCGACAAGAGCTATCGCGAAGCGCAGGGCCTGCTCTCCTCGCAGCCGAATGTGAAGGTCATCGTCGCGCCGACGACGGTTGGCGTTCTCGCTGCTTCGCAGGCCGTGAAGGATGCCGGCAAGATCGGTCAAGTCTTCGTGACCGGCCTTGGCCTGCCGTCGGAAATGGCCGGCGCCATCAAGTCCGGCGCCACCAAGGAATTCGCCATCTGGAACCCGATCGACCTCGGTTACTCCGCCACCCAGATCGCCTACCGCCTTGTGAAGGGTGAAGCCGACGGCAAGCCGGGCTCGGAAATCGAAGCCGGCCGCATGGGCAAGATCAAGGTCGGTGAAAACAGCGAAGCGGCCATGGCCGATCCGTTCGTTTATTACGCGAAGAATATTGATCAGTTCTCGAAGATTTTCTGATCTGAGCAATATCCGGCGGTGCGGAGGCTACCCCCTCTGCCCTGCCGGGCATCTCCCCCTAAAGGGGGGAGATCGGCTGGACGATAACGCTCGCTCACTCTCAACTTTAGTGATGGCCTCAACGGTGCCGCATATCGATCTCCCCCCTTGAGGGGGAGATGCCCGGCAGGGCAGAGGGGGGTGCCCCTCGTCGCTTCAATCAAACTGACCGGTAAGACGGATGATGCGTATCGAAACGAAAATTTTAGACATTGCCGACGCTTCAAATTCAACGCCCATTCTCGAAATGCGCGGCATCAGCCAGATATTCCCCGGCGTGAAGGCGCTGGATGGCGTCGATATCGCGCTTTACCCCGGCAAGGTCACCGCGCTGATCGGCGAGAACGGCGCGGGCAAATCCACGCTCGTCAAAATCCTCACCGGCATCTACCGCCCGAACGAAGGCGAAATCCTGCTGGACGGCACGGCCGTGACCTTCCACGGCGCGCAGGACGCCATCGATGCCGGCGTCACCGCCATTCATCAGGAAACCGTGCTGTTTGACGAGCTTTCGGTCGGCGAGAACATCTTCCTCGGCCATGCGCCAAAAGGCCGTTTCGGCCTGATCGACTGGAAGACAATCAATACGCGCGCCAGAGTTCTGCTGGAACAGCTCGAAAGCACCATCGATCCGTCCATCCGGCTGAAAGACCTGTCCATTGCCCAGCGTCACCTCGTGGCCATCGCCAGGGCGTTGTCGGTCGAGGCGCGCATCGTGATCATGGACGAGCCGACGGCCGCGCTTTCCCGCAAGGAGATCGACGATCTCTTCCGCATCGTCGAAAACCTCAAGCGGCAGGGCAAGGCGATCCTCTTCATCAGCCACAAGTTCGATGAAGTCTATGAAATCGCCGAGAACTACGCTGTTTTTCGTGACGGCAAGATGGTTGGCGCCGGCAATCTGGCAGCCACGCCACAGGACGAGATCGTGCGCCTGATGGTTGGCCGCGACGTGACGAACGCCTTCCCCAAGCAGCCCGTCACGCTGGGCCCAACGGTTTTGTCGGTCCGCGATTATTCGCACCAGACGGAATTCCGCGATATTTCGCTGGAACTGCGCAAGGGTGAAATTCTTGGCCTTTATGGGTTGATCGGCGCCGGCCGCTCCGAACTCTGCCAGTCGCTGTTCGGTATCACCCGTCCGGCTTCGGGAGAAGTAACGCTGAACGGCCAGCCGCTCACCATCCGTTCGCCTGAGGACGCGATCCGTGCCGGCATCGTTTATGTGCCTGAAGAACGTGGCCGCCACGGTCTGGCGCTGGACATGCCGATCTATCAGAACATGTCGCTGCCTTCGCTCACGCGCACCTCGCGCAAGGGGTTTCTGGCGGCCGCCAATGAATTCGCGCTGGCACGCAAATATGCGTCCCGTCTCGATCTGCGGGCGGCTGCACTCTCCGTTCCAGTCGGCACGCTTTCGGGCGGTAACCAGCAGAAGGTGGTGATCGGCAAGTGGCTCGCCACCCAGCCCAAGGTCATCATTCTCGACGAGCCCACAAAGGGCATCGATATCGGCTCCAAGGCCGCCGTGCATGGCTTCATCAGCGAGCTTGCGGCCGAAGGGCTTTCCATCATCATGATTTCATCCGAACTTCCCGAAATCCTCGGCATGTCCGACCGCGCCATCGTCATGCGTGAAGGCCTGATGGCGGGTCAGTTCGAACGCGCCGATTTTTCTCCGGAAAAGCTGGTGCGCGCCGCCACCGGCAACGCCTGAGAGGGGCAAAACCATGCAACGTTTCCTCAAAAATCGCGAATGGCTGCTGGCAGGCATCATCATCATCATGATCGCCGGTTTTGCGCTGCGCGCCCCCGGTTTCAGCCGACCGGCCAATCTGGTTAACATCTTCAACGATACCTCGATCCTCATCATTCTGGCGCTTGGCCAGATGGCGGTCATTCTCACCAAATCCATCGATCTTTCGGTTGCCGCCAATCTCGCCTTCACCGGCATGGCGGTGGCGATGACCAATGCCGCATTTCCTGGCATTCCGCTGCCGCTTCTGATCGTCATGGCGGTCGGCATCGGTGCGTTTCTCGGCTCGCTTAACGGCGTACTGGTCTGGTGGCTCGGCATTCCGCCCATCGTCGTCACGCTCGGCACACTCACCATCTATCGCGGCATGGCCTTCGTGCTCTCGGGCGGCGGGTGGGTGAATGCGCACCAGCTTTCGCCCACTTTCCTCAATGTCCCACGCACCGTGGTGCTCGGCATGCCGGTTCTTTCATGGGTGGCGATCCTTATCATCGCCGGTGCCTGGCTGGTGCTCAGCCGCACCTCCTTCGGTCGCTCAGCCTATGCGTCAGGCGGCAATCCCGGTGCTGCCGTCTATGCGGGCATCGATGTCGGCCGCACGCGCTTCTTCGCGTTCGTACTCTCGGGGGCGCTCGCTGGTCTCGCAAGCTATCTCTGGGTCTCGCGTTATGCCGTTGCCTATGTAGATATCGCCGCCGGTTTCGAACTGGATAGCGTGGCGGCCAATGTGATCGGCGGCATCTCGATTGCCGGCGGCATCGGCTCGGTGGCGGGGGCGGTGCTCGGCGCGCTGTTTCTCGGCGTCATCAAGAACGCCCTGCCCGTCATCGGCATCTCACCCTTCGCGCAGATGGCGATATCAGGCGTGGTGATCGTGCTTGCCGTCGTTTTCAACGCCCGCGCCGAAGCTCGAAAAGGCCGCATCATCCTGCGTGACCGGGCGGCAGCCGATCAGGCCAAGGAGGCCGCAGCATGAGCCCGATGTCTCAACCGGCACAGAGCCCACGTGTTATCCCCGACAAGCTCGGTACGCCGCTGCGCCGGGTCATGGCCAGCTGGGAAGTGTTGCTGCTTGGCGTTGCGATCCTCATCTTCATCGCCAATTCGCTCGCCTCGCCCTATTTCCTCAATGCCTGGAACCTCTCCGACGCAACCTTCAACTTCACCGAAAAGGCGATCATCGCCTTTGCCATGGCGCTTCTGATCATTGCCGGTGAAATCGATCTGTCCGTCGCCGCCATCATCGCGCTCGCCTCCACCGCCATGGGTGCGGCGGTGCAGATGGGTGTCGGCACACCCGGCCTCGTCGCCATCGGCATCGGCACCGGAGTTTTGTGCGGGGCTTTCAACGGCTTTCTCGTTGCGGGACTGAAACTGCCATCCATCGTCGTCACCATCGGCACGATGAGCCTGTTTCGCGGCATCTCCTATATGGTGCTGGGTGATCAGGCCTATGGCAAATATCCGGCCGATTTCGCCTATTTCGGACAGGGTTACGTGATCTCCGTCATCTCTTTCGAATTTGTGCTGTTCATCGTCATGGCCGTCCTCTTCGCCATTCTGCTGCATGCCACCAATTTCGGCCGGCAGGTCTATGTCATCGGCACCAATCCCTTCGCGGCCCGTTTTTCCGGCATCCCCGTCGAGCGCGTGAAGTTCATCCTCTTCCTGCTCACCGGCCTGATGAGCGGCATCGCCGCCGTCTGCCTCACCTCGCGGCTCGGCTCCACCCGCCCGTCGATTGCTCAGGGCTGGGAGCTTGAGGTGGTGACCATGGTGGTGCTGGGCGGCGTCTCCATTCTCGGCGGCTCCGGCACCATTGCCGGCGTCGTCATCGCCGCCTTCGTCATGGGCCTCGTCACATTCGGTCTCGGGCTGCTGAATGTGCCTGGTATCGTCATGTCGATTTTCGTCGGCCTGCTTTTGATCATCACCATCGCCATCCCCATCGTCGTTCGCCGCCTTAGAGCCATGAGAGGCTGAGCCATGCCGGAATTCGAAAAACACGCCTTCAAGATGAAACTCTTTCCCGGCAAGCAGGCGGAATACAAAAAACGCCATGACGAGATATGGCCGGAACTTGTCGCGCTGCTGCATGAAGCGGGTGTGAGCGATTATTCCATCCATCTCGACCCGGAAACCAACATTCTGTTCGGCGTGCTGACACGCCCGAAGAACCACGGCATGGCATCCTTGCCCGAAAATCCCGTGATGAAAAAATGGTGGGCGCATATGGCCGATATCATGGAGAGCAATCCCGACAATTCGCCAGTCGTGAAAGACCTCGTGCCGGTGTTCCATCTGCCATGAGCGATCCAATCATACCCGGCCGCATCGCGGTCATCGATATCGGCAAGACCAATGCCAAGGTCGTCATTATCGACACCGGCACTGGAGAAGAGATTGCCAGCGACCGACGGACGAACCCGGTCCTTCGCGACGGCATTTATCCGCATTACGATGTGGAAATGCTCTGGAGCTTCATTCTCGCCTCGCTTCGCCGATTTGACCGTGAGCCGGGTTTCGACGCGATTTCCATCACCACCCATGGCGCGGCAGCGGCCCTTCTCGATGGCAACGGCGATCTTGCCATGCCGGTGCTGGATTATGAGCACAGCTATCCCACGGCTATTCAGGAGGCCTATCTTGGCCTCAGACCCGATTTTTCAGAAACCGGCTCGCCACAACTGCCCGCCGGGCTGAACCTCGGCGCGCAAATCCATTTCCAGAAAGCGGCCTTTCCAGATGACTTCGCCAGGGTACGCAGCATCGTCACCTATGCGCAATATTGGGCGGGGCGGCTGACCGGCATTCACGCCACCGAAACGACTTCGCTTGGTTGCCACACGGACCTCTGGAACCCTCGGCGGAAAACCTTCTCCTCGCTGGTCGAACGTCTCGGCATCGAGCAATTGATGGCGCCAGTGCGCTCCGCTTTCGATGTGCTTGGGCCAGTTCGCACGTCACTGGCACAGGAAGCCGGTCTGTCTCCGGATGTGTCCGTCTATTGCGGCATCCACGATTCCAACGCATCCCTCCTGCCGCATCTGTTGCGCCGGCAGGGCGATTTTTCGGTCGTTTCCACCGGTACATGGGTGGTGAATTTCGCCATCGGCGGCACAGTGGATGCGCTGGACCCCGCCCGTGACACGCTGTTGAATGTCGATGCTCTCGGACGCCCCGTTCCGTCGTCCCGCTTCATGGGCGGCAGGGAGTATGAAATGCTGACGCAGCAATTCGGGCCTGCGCCGGACGACGAGATCGAAGCCACGCTTAGTGGTGTGCTGGCCAAGGGCATGATGCTGTTGCCCAGCGTCGTCGGCGGTTCCGGCCCCTTCCCCGGCAAAACGGCGCGCTGGATCAATGACGACAATGCCACGGTCGCGGAACGGCACGCGGCAGCATCCCTTTATCTTGCGCTTATGACGGAGTTCAGTCTTTCGCTGATCGGGCGAAAAGGCCCGGTGCTGGTTGAAGGCCCATTTGCCAGCAATGCGCTTTATCTCAAGGCGCTGGCGGGTTTTGCCGATGCGGAGGTGATCGCCGTCGGCGGTTCCACGGGCACCAGCGCGGGCGCCGCACTCCTCACCGGTATCAGGCCGCTTGCCGGCCGGGAGCGTCATTTCGCTCCTGATAGCATTGCCGGGCTTGGTTCATATCGTAGCGACTGGCTCGCGCGTCTGGATTGACCCAAAATACGAAACGCGGCCTCGAATGAAGCCGCATTCCCTTTCGCCCAAAGATCAGCCCTTGATGAAGGCCAGAAGATCGGCGTTCAGCACATCGGCATTGATGGTCAGCATGCCGTGCGAGAAACCGGGATAGGTCTTCAGCGTGCCGTTTTTCAGCAGCTTTACCGATTTCAGCGCGGAGTCGGCAATCGGCACGATCTGGTCGTCTTCGCCGTGCAGTACCAGCGTCGGAACACTGATCACCTTCAGGTCTTCGGTCTGGTCGGTTTCTGAAAAAGCCTTGATACCATCGTAGTGAGCCTTTGCGCCGCCCATCATGCCCTGCCGCCACCAGTTCTGGATCACGCCTTCCTGAGCGGCCGCACCATCACGGTTGAAACCGTAGAACGGGCCGGACGGCACATCGCGGAAGAATTGCGCGCGATTTGCGGCAAGTGCCGAGCGGAAGCCGTCAAAAACCTCCATCGGCAGGCCTTCAGGGTTGGCCGCGGTCTTGAGCATCAGCGGCGGCACGGCGGAAACGAGCACGGCCTTGGCAACGCGGCCGGCGGGTTCGCCATGTTTAGCGACATAACACGCCACTTCGCCACCGCCGGTGGAGTGGCCGATATGTACGGCGTTCTTCAGATCGAGCGCCTCGACGACGGCAAAGGCGTCGGCGGCGTAGTGATCCATGTCGTGACCGTCGGCAACCTGGGCGGACCGGCCATGGCCACGACGGTCATGGGCGACGACGCGAAAACCCTTGGAGAGAAAGAACAGCATCTGCGCATCCCAGTCATCGGAAGAGAGCGGCCAGCCGTGATGAAACATGATGGGCTGGGCATCCTTCGGGCCCCAGTCCTTGTAGAAGATTTCGGTTCCGTCTGTCGTCTTTACAAAGCCCATGATCATTCTCCTTCGGTTGCGTTGGCATCTTCCGGTGCGGCGTCAGTTGTGCGCCGGTTTGATGGAGGGATGATGACGCAGGACAACGGTTGCGACAATTGCAACAATAATTGGCAATGAATTGCTGTTAATGAAATTATCTTTTCGATCCGCATGTCTGCACACGCATCGAACCGCTCCGCGCCCTCACTCTGCAGTGAGAACGAGAGGATAGGCAGACGGTTCCGTGAATTCAATCACCTCTTGGGCGACCCTTATTTTCAGTCCACGTCGGGATCGTATTCCCTGGGGCTGTCATCGTTGGAGAACAACACGCAGGGCCCGCGGGAACCGCGCGGATCATAGGCATAGCCCTTGGCCGTCAGCGCCTGCATGATATCGCGAACCCCGGCGAGGCCATAAAGATGGTCGTGCAGCTCCACGAATATCCGCTCTACACCGGTAAGCTTGGCCCTGCCAAGCAGGTCGCGTTCGGCACCTTCAATATCCATCACGAGGGCAGTAATGCCGTGGCTGGCGATGAACTCGTCGATATTTTCGGAAGAGATTTCGATGCGCTGTTCATAAGGCCCCTGATTTTCGTCCATGGAGGACATCCAGAGATCCTTGCGGACATAGAAAGGATAGGTGCTCGGCGCATCGGCGGTGAGAAGCCCCTGCGAAAACACGACATTGCCACGGCAATTGGCCTTGAGCACCCGCTCTGCTAGCGCCGCCGTCGAAGGGTTGGCCTCGAAAGCCCACACCGAAACATCGTCTATGCCGGCGATGATGGAGGTAATGATGCCGATTCCGGACCCCAGTTCCAACACGCGGTCGCCGGGCTTGATGGCTTTCAGGACGCTGCGGGCCTCTTTCGCCTCATAGCTGCCGTCGGTCAGCGCCTGCCAGATGACGGGCGATACCTCATCGGAAGAAAGAGGCAGGGCAACTCCATGCACGTCCAGTATTTCCATGTCTCAAGCCTTTTCGCAAAACCCGGTCGTTTCACCGGAACGATCCCGTATCGACCGGGAATGCTCTACAGCATCGCTGCGGCAACCGGTATCGGTTTTAGCAGGAACCAATGCATCCGGTTAAAATTTCGATACGCTTGCGATGGTGCGAAAACGAGGATTTCAGACGGAACTCCAGAACACCAGTTCCTTGGCCGGCAACGGCCTGCTGATCAGATAACCCTGCACCTGATCGCAACCCAGACGTCTGACGCATTCATATTGCTCTTCCGTCTCGATGCCTTCGGCAATCGTGGTCATCCGCAGACTGCGTCCCACCCCGACCACAAATTCGACGATCGCCAGCGCGTCGCGATCGCTGGTAATATCGCGCAGGAAGGACCGGTCGATCTTGATCTTGTCGAAGGGTACGCCGCGCAAATTCGCGAGCGAGGAATAACCTGTGCCAAAATCATCCATGGCGATCTTGATGCCGACATCCTTCAGCCGGGTCAGCGTATTGATCGTCTGGTCGCTCTTGTTCAGCAGGATCGATTCGGTGATCTCAAGCTCAAGCCGGCTCGGCTCCAGGCCGCTTTTTTGAAGAGCACCCATGACGTTCTGGATGAGGTTGGTGCTGTGAAACTGAACCGGCGACAGATTGACCGCCACTTTCATGTCCTCGTCCCAGCCCATCGCTTCACGGCAGGCAGTCTCCATCACCCATTTCCCGAGCGAATGAATAAGGCCGGTTCGTTCCGCAACGGGAATGAACACGCTGGGCGGCACATCCCCCCGCACAGGATGCTTCCAGCGCAGAAGTGCCTCGAAACCGCAGAGCTTGCGTGTCTGAGTCGCCACCTGCGGCTGATAATAGACTTCCATCTCATCGTTCTGCAGTGCGGTCTGCAGATCGGCCTCGAAGGATTTCTTTTCGGTCAGCTGCTTCTGCATACGGACCTTGAAAACACTCGCCCGGCCCGGGCCGATGGCTTTCGCCTCATAAAGCGCCAGATCCGCGCGCTTGAACAATTCATCCGCATCGACTGTGCCATGCGATATGGCGATGCCGATGCAGGTGCCGATTTTGACTTCCTGCTCGCCAAGCTGGTAGGTGCGGCTGATCTGGTCGATGAGCTTGGAGGCAAGGCGGCGGGCCGTGTCCTCGTTAAGATCATCGGACACCACGGCGAATTCGTCGCCGCCCAGCCGGCACACCATGTCGTAATCTCCGCCGATCGCCGAAAGCCGCTGCGCCACAGCCTGGAGCAACGCGTCTCCCGCATCGTGGCCAAGCGTATCGTTGACGTCCTTGAATCCGTCGAGATCAAGCAGAAGGATCGCTGTCGTTCCTGTGCCGCCAAAGGACCGACGCAACCTCTCGATCAGTTCCTGGCGGAACAGGGACCGGTTGGGCAGCCCCGTCAGCGCGTCGTGATAGGCGTCATGTTCCAGCCGTACATTTTTCGCCTGCAGCTCCAGCGTTGCGGCGCGCAGATCGTCCGTCAGGCCGCGCATGCTCTTCTGCGCCCGGTTCAGCAGGTCGTTCTGACGAAGCAGCAATATGACCAGCGCGATGCCGCACAGGATGAGGCCACCCGCCAACGCGGTATAGACGATGTGCAGCTTGCGGACATCCTCATGGGCCGTATCGATGAGATTGACATCATAGGCCACTGATGACGAGGCCAGTGTCGTCATCGGCGCATCGAGCGCGCTCATGGACGAGAGCAGATCCGGAACATCCGCCGGTTCCAGACTGTTCATCTGCTGTTCCAGACGCGCCAGAACGGCGTCAAGCTGGGCTACGAGTTCCCGCCACTGCTGTTTTTCATTGATGAAAGCCCCCAGATTGCCTTGCTTCAAAAGCTCCAGGCGGCTGAGCATGATGTCCAGACGCAGCTGCAGTTCGTCCCGATCAAGCTTGCCCGGGCTCAGCGCGAATACGGCGAGCTTATTCTGAAGACGAAGATATTCCGCCACGGTCTGGCTGACAGCCCACGAATCGTTATAGCGGGCAAACTTCTGCAGAGCGGTTTGCCGCTCGGCAATGACGAAAGCGATATAGCCCGTTGCCAGGACGAAGCAACAGATGATCACCGCCACAAGTTTTCGCAAACGGCACCTTTATTCCACTATCAATTTGGCGACTTGCCACGCGGACCGCGAATAATAGGTCTGCTTCTGCAATTCCGGGTCGCTGTCATAGGGGTAGATGACGAACAACGGACCCTTTTCTCGAACCGTCATGTAATTGCCATCCAGTTTGATCGCCAGAATAACGTTAAATTTCTTAAAATCCTCAACCGGTATCGTGCTGACATAATCATTGAGAGCGACCGCCGTGATGCTGGTGCCTGTCGCACCGACGACCTCCATCAATTTTGCCAGCGAAACACCGTCGAAACGGACGCGACCATCGTGCCATGGCGTCGTCGTCTCCACCGTCACCATGCCGAGCGCCTCCAGCATGTCGCGATCGAACTGCGCGGCACCGTCGGCGTTCGTATTGGTGATCTTTCCAGATATGGTTAATATCGGCTTGCCTTGCGGTTTGGCAATCGTCCCGGCTTGGGCACAGGAAAGCCACACGAGCGACAAGAACGCACTGAGAAGTACCCGGGCGAAACTCATACTTTTTCTCCATCGATAACGTTCAGGTCGAAGGTTTTCGCCAACCGCAATGGTCAAGGGAACCGACGTCCGCAATATATATCAGGAACGGATGTTATATCCTCACTGAGATTTTATCCGTATTTTCTCTAGGTTTTGAGTAAACCCTTTGGATAATTTTTCTGTCTTATTTGTACTTTTTTACGTTTCGCGCACTGTTATGACGCAAGCGAAGCCCACTCATGCTGTCTCATCAAATTCGTCCGGCGGGACGAAGGCCAAATTGTGGCGGGAGCTTTCCTGCTCACATAGAGAAACGTGTGATTCGCGCGAACCGGAGGTTGTGATCGAAAATCCGGCATCGGCTTGCATGCTAAACATAAATGACAAAAGACAAGTTCCACGTCACAGAAAAATCATCGTCTTTGCCGGAGCCGACGGTTGAAACATACCGCGCGGAACTTAATATAAAGACTGTCGTTTCCGTTTCCGGCAACTCCAGAATCCCCGCCGGAAATGTCCAGACACAAGTTCCGCGCAGCGAAAGCCGCGATGCCGGATATCGTCCGGCCAGGAAAATTCTGTTCACGTCTCCGGGCCTGACGGCACCTGCCGTATTGGCCGCATCATGAAGGTAGCCCCTATGCACACCTATCCCGACATCAAACTTCTCATTGATGGCGAATGGCGAGACGCCGTTTCCGGCAAGACGATCGCCGTGTCCGATCCGGCAACCGACGAGATCATCGGCGCGATCGCCCACGCAGAGAAAGAAGACCTCGATCTGGCACTTGCCGCCGCTGACCGTGGCTTCAAGGTGTGGCGCGACACCTCACCCTTCGAGCGTTCGAAGATCATGCGCAAGGCCGCGGATATCCTGCGCGAGCGCAAGGACAAGATCGCCTATGTGATGACCCGCGAGCAGGGCAAACCGCTGGCGCAATCCGCTACCGAAATCATGGGGGCCGCCGATACCATCGACTGGTTCGCCGAAGAAGCACGCCGCACCTATGGCCAGGTCATTCCCGCGCGTGCGACCGGCGTTTCGCAGCTTGCCATCAAGCTGCCGGTTGGTCCCGTTGCGGCGTTTACGCCCTGGAACTTCCCGATCAACCAGATCGTCCGCAAGCTTTCCGCAGCGCTTGCCACCGGCTGCTCCATCATCGTCAAGGCGCCGGAGGAAACCCCGGCCTCGCCGGCGGAGCTGATCCGCGCTTTCGTGGATGCCGGCGTACCGGCTGGCGTCATCGGCCTCGTTTACGGCGTTCCATCAGAGATTTCGGAATATCTGATCCCGCATCCGATCATCCGCAAGATTTCCTTCACCGGCTCCACCCCGATCGGCAAGCACCTCGCGGCGCTGGCCGGCAAGCACATGAAGCGCGCCACGATGGAACTCGGCGGCCATGCGCCGGTGATGATCTTTAACGACGCCGATATCGAAAAGGCGATTGAGGTGACTTCGCTTTCGAAGTTCCGCAATGCCGGTCAGGTCTGTGTCGCTCCCACCCGCTTCCTCGTGCAGGACGGCGTGGCGGACCGTTTCCTTGAAGGTTTCGTGGAAGCCGCCAAGGCGGTGAAGGTCGGCAACGGCCTGGAAGACGGTGTCATCATGGGTCCGCTCGCCAATGAGCGGCGTATTCCGGCGCTGGAAGGCCTCATCAGTGATGCGGTTTCCCATGGCGGCGAATTGAAGACCGGCGGCCGCCGCATCGGTAACAAAGGCAATTTCTTCGAACCGACGGTTCTCGCCAACGTGCCGACCACCGCCAAGATCATGAATGACGAGCCCTTCGGCCCGGTCGCGATCATCAACCGCTTCTCGAGCTTCGACGATGCGGTTGCCGAAGCGAACCGCCTGCCTTTCGGTCTTGCATCTTATGCCTTCACCGGTTCGGTCAAGACCGCGCATGCGCTCGGTCATCAGGTTGAGGCCGGCATGCTGACCATCAACCATAACGGCCTTGCGCTTCCCGAAGTCCCCTTCGGCGGCATCAAGGATTCCGGTTATGGCACGGAAGGCGGCTCGGAAGCGGTCCAGGCCTATCTGGAGACCCGCTTCATCAGCCAGATGAGCTGAATAGGTCTTGAAATTTCTTCTCCCCATCGGGGAGAAGATGCCCCAAAAGGGGCAGATGAGTGGGCAAGCTCTCCGCACATCTCTGTGCTCGCCCCCTCACCCCCCTGACGCGACCTTCTCCCCGGCGGGGAGAAGGAGGCAAGCCGCACTCGCTTATCCTTTCTCACGCCCTGGAAGTTGCTCAGCATTATCTTGCCTCCAGCTTCATCGTGCCCTAGAAGAACAAAAAGTGAACTTTGAGGGCGATATGAGCGACACGGCGGCACCGGCATTGAAGGAAATCTTCAACAGCGAAAAATTGCGGCATATTGCCGATCAGACGAAGGCCGTTCATCCACCATTTGACGTTTCCGCCTTCATGACGCTCGCAACGACAAATCTCGAGGCGCTTGGCATCATGCAGCGCATGCGGCAGGTGGCGACCAGCCTGCATGCCACATTGCCCGGCGACTATGCCCGCAATATCGAAATTCTGACCGCCGCAGCCCCCGGAATCGGCAACGGTTTCGCCTCCATTTCACTGCCGGAATATGTGGCGCTTTACGGCCTCGATGATTTCGATCTTTCCATGCAAGCACTTAGCTATTTCACCCGTTTCGGCTCCTCTGAATTCGCCATCCGGCATTTTCTGCAAAGGGACATGGCCCGCACCCTTGCCGTGATGGAAACATGGTCCCGGCACGAGAACGAGCATGTGCGACGGCTGGCGAGCGAAGGCTGCCGGCCCCGCCTGCCCTGGTCTTTCCAGCTCAAACCCTTGATCGACGATCCGTCACCGGTCACGGCGATCCTTGAGACCATGAAAGCCGATGAGGCGCTTTACGTCCGCAAATCCGTTGCCAATCACCTGAATGACATCACCAAGGACAATCCCGCCTTCGTGCTGGCGCTGATCGATACATGGCCGAAAGACAATCCGCATACGCGCTGGATCATGCGACAAGCCCTGCGTACGCTGATCAAGAAGGGAGATGCAGCCGCACTTTCCCATCTTGGCGCGCATGAGGAAGCGCAGATCGCGCTTGCCGCGTTTCAGGTCTCACCGGAAAAGATCGTTCTCGGCAATCCCGTGCGGATTTCGGCCTCCTTCACCTCCACGGCAAAGAGCCCACAGAAACTGGTGATCGATTACGCCGTACATTACGTCAAGAAGAGCGGCGACGCCTCGGCGAAAGTCTTCAAGTGGAAGGAAATCGAACTTCAGCCGGGCGAAACATGCGCGCTGTCGATCAGCCGCGCCATGCGCGACTTTACCACCCGCAAGCACTATGCCGGTGTCCACAAGGTCGATCTCATGGTCAATGGCAGGCTGGTAGCAGAGGCCTCTTTCGAGCTCCTGATCTAAGGCTGTCGAGGATCTCTCACGCCGCCGGGAAAATCTTTGCCCGGCGGATGATGACGGAACCACGGTCACCGGCGGCAACATCGTTTTCCGGCGGCACGTCGAATTCCAGCAGATCACCGCCATCAGTGCTGGCGATCACCCGGCGCTCGCCCGCCCGGTCGAGAACCCGCGCCACCGAAGCAGGAATGCCTTCATGCAGGTCTTCCCATTCGAGATCGCCGGGACGGGCATAAATATCGACCGCGCCGTCCCCTTGCGCATAAGAGAAAGGCAGTTCGTTTTCACCGACATAAACCTTGCCGCCGCGCGCCACGCCGGACACCCGGTTGGCATCGCCGAGAAAACGCATGACGAAAGAACTATTGGGCTGGCGGCACACCTCTTTCGGCGTGCCCTGCTGCACGATCTCGCCCTGATTGAGAATGACAACGCGGTCGGCGAGATCAAGCGCCTCTTCCTGATCATGCGTCACGAAAATTGTGGTGATGCCCAGTGCATCGTGAATTTCACGCAGCCAGCGGCGCAGGTCGCGGCGCACATTGGCATCCAGCGCGCCGAAAGGCTCATCGAGCAGAAGCACCTTCGGATCGACCGAAAGCGCACGCGCCAGAGCCACACGCTGGCGCTGTCCGCCAGAAATCTGCGCCGGAAAACGCTCGCCGAGACCATCGAGCTTGACCAGGCTCAGAAGCTCCCTGACCCGGGCATCGATCGCCGCTTTGTCGCGCTTGACCTTCGAAACCTTCATGCCGAAAGCAATGTTTTCGTGCAGCGTCATATGCGGGAACAACGCATAGTGCTGGAATACGAAACCGACGCCGCGATCACGCACCGGAATATTGGTGGCGTCTTCATCTCCGAAGAAGATACGGCCGCCATCGGTATATTCGAGACCGGCGACCATGCGCAAAATCGTCGTCTTGCCGGAGCCGGAAGGCCCGAGCAGCGCCAGAAGCTCGCCGCTTTCGATATCCAGCGAAACATCGCGCACCGCGCGGAACGTATCGAAGGTCTTCACCACGTTTTCGAGGCGGATTTTCATGGGAATCAGGTCTCCGTGGCGATGGCGGCATCGCCGTTGGTCTTCTTGGCTCCGCGCCCGGCACCACGCCGTTCCAGCGCCACCTTGGCGATGATGGTGACGACGGCAAGCAAGGCGAGGATGGAGGCTGACGCGAAGGCGCCGGCCGTCTGGTAATCGTGGTAGAGCAGCTCGATATGCAGCGGCAGCGTGTTGGTCTGGCCGCGAATATTGCCTGACACGACCGACACCGCGCCGAACTCACCCATCACGCGGGCATTGCACAGAACGACGCCATAAAGCAGCGCCCATTTGATATTCGGCAGCGTCACCGAAAAGAAGGTGCGCCAGCCGGAGGCGCCAAGCGAGGTTGCCGCCTCTTCCAGATCGCGTCCCTGCGCCTGCATCAAGGGAATGAGTTCACGCGCCACGAAAGGTGCCGTGACGAACATGGAGGCGATGACGATGCCGGGCAGCGCAAAGAGTATCTTGATGTCATGCGCATCGAGGAACGGCCCGAACAGGCCCTGCAATCCGTAAACGAAGAGATAGGCGACGCCCGCAACGATCGGCGAGATGGAGAAGGGTATTTCGATCAGCACCAGCAGGAAGCGCCGGCCGGGGAAATCGAATTTGGTGATGGCCCAGGCAGCCGCAACGCCGAAGGCCGTATTGACGGGCACGGCGATCAGCGCCGTCAGCACCGTCAACATGATGGCGTGGCGGGTATCGGGATGGGTGATGGTGGCGGAATAGACCTTCCAGCCCTGCGAAAAAGCCTCGACGCCGATGATGATCAGCGGTGCGACAACCAGCAAAGCGCCGATGACCAGCACGAAGGCGATCAGGCTGCGGCGAACCCAGTTTGCATCTCCGACGCGCGGCGGCTTGCGGTGTTGGGAAAAGGCGCTCATGTCTAGCTCCTCACCGTGTAGCGCAACGCCCGTGTCTGCAGATAATTGGTCACGGCCAGCATTACGAAAGCGGTGATGAGCAGCACGGAGGCGATGGCGGCGGCGGCCTGATAATCATATTCCTCAAGCCGGATGAAGATCAGCAGCGCGGTGATCTCCGTCGAAAAAGGCTGGTTGCCGGCAATGAAGATGATCGCTCCGAATTCACCGAGGCTGCGGGCGAAGGAAAGCGACAGACCGGCCAGAAGAGCGGGCGTCAAAAGCGGCACGATGACCTTGCGGAAGATTTCCAGATCAGAACCACCAAGCGATTGCGCCGCTTCCTCCAGCGCCGGATCGAGATCTTCCAGCACCGGCTGCACGGTGCGCACGATGAAGGGCAGGCTGGTAAAGGCCATCGCCACCATGATGCCAAGTGGCGTATAGGCCACCTTGATGCCGAGCGGCGCCAGCAGCGAACCGAACCAGCCATTGCCCGCAAACAGCGTCGTCAACGCAATGCCGGCAACGGCGGTGGGCAGCGCAAAGGGCAGATCGACAATGGCATCCACGAGACGCCAGCCGGGAAAGCGGTAACGCGTCAGCACCCAGGCGAGTGCCAGCCCGAAGATGACATTGAACAACGTGGCGGCCAGCGCGCAGAGCACGGTGACGCGATAACTGGCAACGGCGCGCGGCGAAGAAATGATCGCCCAATATTCGGCCGGCCCAAGGCTTGCCGCCTTGAACACCAGCGCCGAGAGTGGCAGGAGCACGATGATGGCAACGTAAGTCAGGGTAACGCCAAGGGACAATTTCAGCCCCGGCAGAACATTCCGCTTCAAACCCCCGCCCCCATTTCATCATGAAGCGACCCGGCAGTTTCCCGCCGGGTCGTTTTCAAGTTCCGTTTCGTTGTGATTAGCGGCTGCCGTAAAGCGTATCAAGCGTCGCGCCGGATGCAAAATGCTCTTTCTGGATTTTATCCCAGCCGCCGAACACGTCGTTGACGTTGACGAGGCGAATGGCCGGAAAGTCACCCTTGAATTCGCCGACGACTTTTTCGTCGTGCACGCGGTGGCCGAACTGCGCCGCAATGCGCTGGCCTTCTTCCGTATAGAGGAAATCAAGGTAGCTCTTGGCCAGTTCACGCGAACCGCGCTTGTCGGCCACCTTGTCCACCACCGCCACCGGGAATTCTGCCAGCAGGCTGACGGAAGGCACGACGCCCTCAACCTTGTCCTTGCCATATTGCTTGGCAATGCCACGGGTCTCGGCCTCAAAAGTGATCAGCACGTCGCCGATTTCACGCTCGACGAAAGTGGTGGTGGCGGCACGGCCGCCCGTGTCGAAAACCGGGGTGTTGTCGAAGATTTTCTTGACGAATTCCTGGACCTTCTTCTCGTCGCCGTTGAACTTCTCCTTGGCGTAAGCCGTGGCGGCGAGATAAGTGTACCGGGCGTTGCCAGAGGTTTTCGGATTGGGGAAAACGACCTTCACGTCGTCACGGGCGAGGTCGTCCCAATCCTTGATGCCCTTGGGATTGCCGGCCCGCACGAGGAAGGACGGAAAGGAATAGAACGGCGACGCGTCGTTCGGGAAATCCTTCTGCCAGTCGGCGGAGACAAAACCCTGCTTCACCAGAAAATCAACGTCGGTCACCTGGTTGAAGGTGACGACATCAGCTTCCAGACCCTCAACGATGGCGCGCGCCTGTTTGGAGGTGCCGGCATGCGACTGATCGACAGTGACGCCCGGGTGCTGCTTGATGAAAGCCTCGTTCTCAGCGGCAAAAACCTCGCGGGCGACATCGTAGGAGGCGTTAAGAATAGTGGTCGGAGACTGCGCCTGCGCCGCACCTGCAAAAAGGGCGGCAATGGCAGTGCCGATAATGAGAAGTCGTTTCATGAATACCCCCGGAAAATCGAATGGTCCTCAACATAGAGGGCGGAGGCAACTGCGGCGAGAAACAGCTGTGCTTTACGGGATCATGAATTGGAAATTTCGCCCAAAGAACAGAATTTCTAAAGGCGATAATTTCATATATGGCGACAAGCCGGATTTCTTTTGCGTCTACCTAGAGACGATGTTCGGGAAACAGATTGCCGGAATGATCGACTAGGTAGTGTGAAATATCCTCCTCCCGCACTTCTTCCAGCCGCGCAGGTCGCCAGCGGGGGTTGCGGTCCTTGTCGACCAAGGCTGCACGCACGCCTTCGTAAAAATCATGCTGGCGCAATATCTCGGTGCCGGCGGCAAACTCCCGCTCCAGGCACTCGATCAGGCTCGCGCTTTCGCGGCCAAGGCGCAGAAGCTTCAGTGTCAATTTCAGGCTGGTGGGAGAGCGTTTTTGCAGAACCTCAAGCGTTTCTCGCGAAAAGGCATCATCCCGCGTCGAGAGCACTGCGAAAATTTCCTCGACCGTATCGAAACGGAATGTCGCATCGATGATATCCCGGTTTGCAGCCAGCACGCCTTCACCCCCATCAATGGCATAGCCCGCTATCGCTGCCTCCACGCCTTCGACATCCGTCGTTTGCGACAGATCCTGCATCAGAGCTTCGAGACGGTCCGAAGGGACGAAATAATCGGCAAACCCGGCATAGATCGCGTCGGCAGCGGTAACGGCGTTGCCGGTTAGCCCGAGCCACGTGCCGCATTCGCCCGGCGCCTTCGGCAAAAGCCAGGAACCGCCGACATCAGGGAAATAACCAATGCCCGTTTCCGGCATGGCGAGCCTTGTGCGCTCGGTGACGATGCGGTGGCTGCCATGAGCGGAAATGCCGACGCCGCCACCCATGACGATGCCATCCATGAACGCCACATAGGGTTTGCCAAAACGGGCGATCCGATAGTTAAGCGGGAATTCTTCCCGCCAGAAATCAAGCACCTGCGGGTCGCCCGCCTTGCCGAGGTCGTGAATGACGCGGACATCGCCGCCGGCGCAGAGCCCTTTTTCGCCCTCCCCCGTCAGCACGACGCAGGAAATGCCGGCATCGTCCTCAAAACGCTGAAGCGCTTGAAACAGGGCACGCACCATCGGCAATGTCAGGCTATTGATGGCTTTCGGACGGTTGAGGTTGATGATGCCGGCCCCTTGCCGTTTCTCGACGATGACCTGCACCTCCGCTTCGGTTCTCAGTTCCAATCTCGCCTCCTCCGCTGCCAGTTATTCGCCCATCTTGGCGGCCTTGGCACAATCACGCAACGTTGATCTTGTCGTGTGGGAACGTCTTTCGCCCAAACCGCTTTCTCAGGCGTAAAATGCCTGAAATCCGCTTTCGCAATGCAGCATGTTTGCTTGACGCCCGGAAGATCATGGCATGTAATGGGTCTTGGAAATGCCGGCATTGATTCCTGTCGAGCGTGTGCCGGACCAAGCGGAATGTAGCCTTCTCAAAGGCGCTGTAAACAGCAACGGGAGACGAGCATGCAGGTTTCGGAAAACGAGTGGATCAGCAAACGCGCCTATACACTCTGGGAAAAGGAAGGCCACCCCCACGGCCGCGATGCGGAACATTGGGAACAGGCAAAACATGAATTTTCACTTCTGAAGACATCGGAAGCGACGAAACCAGCGCAGCGCAAGAAGGCAGCTCCCAAAGCCGTCTCCGCTGATGCGGCGGCACCGGATGCAGAAGCCCCGGCGAAACCCAAAGCCCGCGCTCGCAAGGCTGTCGCTGCGAAATAAAGCCCCCCCAAATAGTCATCTGAAGCACCAAATGAAAAAGCCCGACGAAATCTCGCCGGGCTTTGTCTGTTTAGCGTGGGTCGCAGCCCGGATCGCCGATCCGGCAGCCGCCCCGGAGATTTTCCGAAGCGGGCGCGCGGCGTGGATCATCCCACTGGCGACGTTCCGGAGGGAGCCGACCCCCACTCTCATTTGGTTGACGGTCACGGTTGCGGTCGCGGTTTTCGTCTTCAACGCGGGGGCGATTGTCCTCCCGGCGCGGCCTGTCGCCCTGATTTCTGTCACCCTGATTACGATCACCCTGGTTCCAGTCGCCATAACGACGCTCCCAGCGGCCGTCATTCGGTCCGCCGCCCTGGCGCGGATCACGCGACTCATCGCGGCGGCCATCGCGCCAGTCATCCCGGCGGCCATCACGCCACTCGTCGCGTGGACGCGGGCGATCCCAGTCCGCACGCGGCGGCGGAGGTGCGGCATTCCAGTAACCGCCGGACGGGCGACGCCAGCGATCACGCTCGCGGTAAAAATCGCGGTCGCGATAATAGCGGTCCCAATAGCGGCCGGCTTCGAAGGTGATGATCGGCACGCCGAGATCGCGGTAGTAGCGCGGCTCGACATAGACCCGGTTCTGCCGATAGGTGGTTTCGATATAGCGTCCGGCGACCCAGCCGCGACCGGCCACAAAGGAAACGTCGCACCAGGGTGTATCGGACAGGCAACCATGCACCGTGAGCGGTGCGCCGTTCGGGATCACGACGACGGCCGGGTAAGCCGTGCTCGGGCCGGAGCGCATATTCACGTTCGCTGTGGCAAAGCCGCGTGTCGCGGCTTCGGCAAGTGCCGGCGCAGCAAGCATGGCCACCAGCGCAATTGCGCCAAACAGTTTTCTCTTCACTTCTTTCTCCTCAAGCAAAGGCCCGCTTTGCCCTTGTCGGCATCCATCGTCTTAGATGGACGAGTATGCGTTCCGCATACTGCCACGATCGGAAAATACGCGTCTCTCCATGAACGCAGCATGAAACAAATGAGGTGCCCTATCAGTTCCACCTGCGGCATTGCGCCCCCGACAAATTGCCGGCGGAATGGCCCGTCGGTCTTGACTTCGGGGGGCAATCATCCGACTTCAGTGCAACAGCAATATGGAGCAGAACCATGAGCGAAACCGCACAGACGACCATCGACCAGAGCGAAGTGGATCGTTTCTCCGCGATGGCTGCCGAATGGTGGAGCCCGACGGGCAAGTTCCGCCCGCTGCACAAGTTCAATCCGGTGCGGCTGGAATATATCCGCAACCGCGTCTGCGAGAATTTCGGCCGCGACCCAAAGGCGCATCGCCCGCTGGAGGGGCTGCGCGTGCTGGATATCGGCTGCGGCGGCGGCCTGCTTTCCGAACCCGTAGCGCGCATGGGCGCCACCGTGGTGGGCGCCGATCCCTCGGAGAAGAATATCGGCATTGCCTCCACCCATGCGCATGAAAGCGGCGTCACCGTCGACTACCGCGCCGTAACTGCCGAACAATTGCAGGAGGCCGGCGAAACCTTCGACGTCATCCTCAATATGGAGGTGGTGGAGCACGTGGCGAATGTTGATTTCTTCGTCACCACCTGCGCCAAAATGGTGCGCCCCGGCGGGCTGATGTTCGCCGCCACGATCAACCGCACGCTGAAAGCCAGGGCACTCGCCATCTTCGCCGCCGAGAACGTGCTGCGCTGGCTGCCACGCGGCACCCACCAATATGAGAAGCTGGTTCGCCCGGAGGAGCTTGAGCGGCCGATGGTGGCAAGCGGCATGGATATCATCCACCGCACCGGCGTCTTCTACAACGTCCTGCAGGATCGCTGGAATCTCTCGCCGGATATGGACGTCAACTATATGATGCTGGCGAAACGGCCGGTATAAGTCGGCATTCAGACTGGAATAGCCTGCACCGCCGACAGCAGTTCCTTTTGCCCGGCAGCATTTCTTGCGGCGATCTTCCGGACCTCGGCACGGTCGATTTCAACCGGAGTTCCATTCGCCGCGAAAGGCTGTTTGAAATTGAACGCCTGTGGCGACGGGCCGTGGTCGTGCAGATGCTCGAACCTTCTGACGGCATCCGTCCAGAGGGGATTATCCGCCGCATCCACCCACCATAGAACAAGCGGCGGCCATTTCTGTGGAGTATTCCAGTTGCGTCCGTGCTTCAGGGCCTCCGCATGCACGCCGGAGTAGGAATACGCCATCAGCGATTCGAGATCGCGCCAGAGCGAAAAGGATGAAACACCGCTTGTAGCGCCGTTTTCCTTCAGGAAACGCGGGAAGACCTGCACGCCCCAGCTCGTGGGCCCGGGTTCGCCTTCGTAACCAGACCGACCGATGAAACCTTCCGAGCGTTCGGCGGCCATGAAATTCAAAGGTTCGCGCCGGGCAAATCCCGCAACGGCGGGATCATCATAGGCGGCAATCTGTATTCCGAAATTATAGATTGCTACCCGCATAGGCAAACTCAGTTTATATCGTCAGGTAACGACGGCAGCGGCGCGATTTCGATGCCCTCGTCCAGCAGGGCCTTGGCTTCCTGCACCGAGGCATTGCCGATGATGCCGCGCTCGTCCGCCTCGCCATAATGGATTTTGCGGGCCTCTTCAGGGAATTTATCCCCGACATCCTCCGCATTGGCGCGGATATTGGCGACGGCCTCGCGGATTTTCGCAATCGCTTCCTTTTTCGCCGTGTCCATGGCGAGCGTCTGGCGTTCGTCCTTCTTGCGGGCGGTGGAGACCGAAGGCGCCATCAGAAGTTTGGAGACCTGCACGGAATTGCAGACCGGGCAGGACAGGAAGCCGCGCTGCAACTGATTATCGAAATCGTCGCTACCGGCAAACCAGCCTTCAAACTCATGGCCCTTCTCACAGGCCAGCGCATAACGGATCACGCCGCCTCACCTCCGGCAGGTTTCAGGGGAATAACCGTATCCAGCCCGAATTCGCGGGCATTGCGCAGATTGGGAATTTTTCCGCGCGCAGCCACCACCAGCGCCGTATCGATCTCGGCAAAGATGATCTCTTCCCCGCCGCCGCCGGCCATGGCCAGAACCTTGCCCCAAGGGTCGATGATGATGGAATGGCCGAACGTTTCACGCCCGTCCTCATGCACGCCGGCCTGCGCGGCAGCGATGACGAAAGCGCCGTTTTCAATGGCGCGGGCGCGCAGCAGGATTTCCCAATGGGCCTCCCCCGTCTGGCGGGTGAAGGCGGCGGGCACCGTCAGAACTTCGGCGCCGGCCAGCGCTTCTGCGCGGAAAAGCTGCGGGAAACGGACGTCATAGCAGATAGCAAAGCCGAATTTCGCCAAGGGAAGTTCGGCGATACGCGCCACTTCACCGGGCTCATAGGCAGCGCTTTCGCGCCAGCTTTCGCCATTGTCGAGATCGACATCGAACATGTGGATCTTGTCATAGCTGCAGATGCGCGAACCATCCGGCCCGAAGAAAAATCCGCGATTGGCGATCTTGCCGTCCGGCCTGGCAATCGCCGTCGAGCCGATATGGACATGAATACCGAGTTCGCGCGCAAGGCGCGAGGCGGTCGCAACGATGATGTCACCGTCATCATCACGCAGCTGGGCACGAAGCGCCTGTCTGTCCTTCTGGATCGCGCCCGTCATTTCCGGGGTCTGCACATAAACAGCGCCTGCCGCCGCAGCGGTGCGCACCAGCCGTTCCATGTCGGCGGCGTTTTTCTCCGGATCAACGCCGGAGCGCATCTGGATGGCGGCAGCCTTGAAACTCATCACATCCTCCGTCGATCGGGCCGATCAGGCAGCCAGCATCGCGTCCAGTTTGCCGGCACGCTCCAGGGCGTGCAGATCGTCGCAACCACCAACAAGCTCGCCATTGATGAAGATTTGCGGAAAGGTCGTTCCGCCGGATTTCTCGATCATTTCCTGCCGGTATTCCGGTGTCGTGGTGGCGTTATATTCCGCATAATCAACGCCCTTGCTGTCCAGCAGCGCCTTGGCGCGCGCGCAATAACCACAAAAATCCCGCGTATAGATCGTTACCGGTGCCATGTCTTTCAAAGCCTCGCAAACGTGCGATTAGACGCACGGTTTCCTCATGTCATTCAGGCTTCATATAGGCCCGGAAATGGCCATTGCAAAGGTCAAAACTGTCACATCCGCGGCACCTGCCTTGCGCAGAGCGCGGCTTGCCGCACCCACCGTCGCTCCGGTTGTGTAGACATCGTCCACCAGCACCACGCGCTTGCCATGAACATCGGTTTCCCGGCCGGGCGCAAACGAAAAAGCACCGCGCACATTATCCCGCCGGGCAAGTGCGGAAAGCCCCACCTGACGCTCGGTCGGCTTTACGCGCAACAGCGTGCCGGCGAGCAGGGGTTTGCCGGCCGCCCTCGCCAGATGCCGCGCCAGCTCAGCGGACTGATTGAAGCGACGGCGCAGGAAACGATGACGATGTAAGGGCACGGGCACAACGCAATCGCAGGCATCCACCGTTCCGTCGCTTGCCCGCAGCATCCACAGCGCCATCAACCCGGCGAGATCGGTGCGGTCCTGATATTTCAGACGATGCACCAGCTTGCGGGCAGTGCCCTCATGGCTGGCGACGGCGCGCAGGCGATCAAAGGGTGGCGGATCGGCAATTGCCTGCGCACTGACAACGCCTTCGCCATGATCACGCGAAAAGGGGATGCCCAAAACCTCGCAGAAAGGCCGTTCGATGAAGGCAACCTCTCGCCAGCAATCGGGACACAACGCCCCCCCGCCGCCGGTCATGCGATTGCAGCCCGCGCAGGTTGGCGGATAAACCATGCGGAAGGCCGCGCGCAACAGACCACGGGCAGCGGCCGGCACGGTGGCGGACTTCGACAGTAAACCCGAAAACAGATCGTCACCAGCACCCATGAGGTTGACTTTAGCGCCGAACGGGTGCCTTTGCGAGAGCGATATGGTCCGGCCAGTGACCGGAAAACGATGCCCCAAGGGGGCATGACAGCAAAGATACGGCCCGCCGATCCCGAAGGCGCTATTGGCCGAGCAGGCAAGACGATGGATATTCTCTTTGACCAGACCCTGATCGAACAAAACCGCCGCCGGGCATGGAACCGGCGCGACGACAAGGCCCTGTTTCTTCTCGATATGGCAGCTGAAGAACTCGCCGACAGGCTCGCCATTGTCGAGCGCCAATTCGAGACAGCGATCGAACTGCATGGCGGAACCGGCATCACCGCGCAGCGCCTGGCCGAGACGGGCAAGGTGGAGGCAATCCGCCGTATCGAGACCGAGAGCTGTTTTGCCACGGATGGGAATATTCCGCAGGCAGCCTCAATGGAACATCTGCCGCTTGAGGAGGCGTCCGCCAATCTCGTCGTTTCGCCGCTTGCACTGCATCTCACCAATGATACGCCCGGCGCGCTGATCCAGATCCGGCGGGCATTGAAGCCGGATGGCCTGTTTTTAGGCGCCATTCCCGGCAGCGGCACCCTGCATGAACTGCGCGACGTGCTGCTGACGGCGGAGGCGGAACTGACGGGGGGCGCCAGCCCACGTGTCATTCCTTTCGCCGATGTGCGTGATGTCGGTGCGCTTCTGCAGCGCGCCGGCTTTGCGCTTCCGGTCACCGATTCGGAAACCTATACGGTGCGGTACGATTCGATTTTCCCGCTGATGCGCGACCTGCGCGCCATGGGCATGGCCAATCCGCTGGCAAGCCGCAGCAGAAAACCGCTCAACCGCGCGTTCTTCCTGCGCGCGGCGGAGCTTTACGCAGAACGTTATTCCGATCCGGACGGACGGGTAAGGGCGACTTTTTCCATCATTTATGTTTCGGGCTGGGCGCCGCATGAGAGCCAGCAGAAACCGCTGAAGCCCGGCTCCGCCAAGGTGCGTCTGGCCGATGCGCTGAAAACAACCGAGGTGAAACTGTCCTGAGCGGTTGCCCCGGCACTTTCAACTGTTCGCGAAAGTATCGGCGATAAACTTGAAAACCGTGTTGATGTTACTGCTGATGGTGCCGGCACCAGCGATCAGCGCAGCGGAAATCACCCCGACGATCAGACCGTATTCAATTGCGGTCGCGCCGTCTTCGTTTTTGCAGAAATTGATAAAAGAACGCAGCACAGGATATTCCCCATCCGCCATCCGGTTTATCCCGCCGGCCGGCACTATGCTTTATTGAAATCGAATATATCTTAAGGCGACGAGTGTGAGGAATCGGTTACGGATGATAGTAAACGATCAGCAACCGCTATCGTTGTTATAACCGGTCACGACGCAGGGCATTTCCGGCATCGGCTGGGTTATGCTGCGGCGGATGGAATAGGTCTTGCCCATATCGGTTTTCTTGATCGAGCCGGTGCTGATCATGTCATAATTGTCGGGAAACTGAGCCACACGGGTGGATGATTTTCCGGCAAGCATCGGGGTGATGATCAGGGAGAGAGCGATAACGGCTGTGCCGAAAAGCAGCGCGACATTAAGAACGCCGGTGCGACGGGATTTATCGGAATAAGAGTGACGACCTTCCACCGTCTTCCAGAAATCCTCGTTCATGACCAACCTCGTCTCGCGCAGTTTACCGCTTCTTTAGATTAACAATCTGCCAGAGGGTGCTGAACGATCTCTTAACGCAGGCCCGTTTTGGCACGGCAAAGCGGGGTTGCAAGGGCGTTTTCACGAAGCTGTTACGCGTAAAGCGGCAGCGCCGCCTTAAAGCAGATCCTGCAGGAAAGGGATAAGCGGCTCGTCGGCCGGCGGCATGGGGTAGTCACGCAAGGCCTGCGGCTTTACCCATTTAAGCGCCTGCCCTTCCCGCCCGTGCGGGATGCCTTCATAACGGCGGCACACATAGAGCGGCATCAGCAGGTGAAAGGTCTCATAAGTATGGCTGGCGAAGGTCAGCGGTGCGAGGCAGGCGACCTTGGTCTTGATACCCAGTTCTTCGTCGAGCTCGCGAACAAGGGTCTCTTCCGGCGTCTCGCCGTGCTCCACCTTGCCACCGGGAAATTCCCAAAGGCCGGCAAGCGATTTGCCTTCCGGACGCTGCGCCAGAAGGATACGGCCGTCCTGATCGAGAAGCGCGCAGGCAGCGACCAGCAGGATTTTTTTGCCCGCCTCACTCATTCTTCTGCACCCTTGTGCCAATAGCGGTAACGATAGGCCTCGGTGAAACCGAATTTTTCATAGAGCGCAATCGCGGCAGCATTGGTGGAAACCACCTGCAACCATGCGCTTTTCGCGCCGCTGATCCTGGCCCAGCGCAGCGCCGAGGCTAAAATCTGCGTGCCGAGACCCTTTTGTCGTTGGGACTTGTCGACATCGAGGGAGATGATGCCGGCGAGATCGTTATCCTGCACGCAAATAACAGTCGCAAGCGGGCGGCCTTCAACTTCTTCGTTGATGAACAGGCCGAGCGTCGGCTTGATGGAACTGACGATCTCGGCAATCGCCGGACGCAGGGCCACATCGCCATCGCTGACCTTGAGACTGGCTTCCACAAAGCGACCGATATCGTGGCTCGGCAGGCTGACGAGCGTCTCCGGAAGCTCCATGCCGGAAAGATCAGCCGTCATCACCTTGACTTCCTCGAACACGGACCAGCCGTCCTTGACCAGAAAGTCCTTCAGTTGCGGCGGCATCAGCGTCGTTTCGCGTACCACCAGCGGGCGCCCGAAATCCTCAAAACGTTTGCGCGCCTTTTCCAGCCGCACCGCGCTGTTGCCATAGTCGGAGGGATCCAGCGGCACCACGCAGTTGATGCGCTTGGAGGGATGCGAACCCGTCAGGCGGATTTGCCAGCTGCCGTCATAAATTACCGACGAGGCAGGCCATGCCCGGAAGCTGACGGCTTCCAGACGGCGAACCAGCGGCAGATTGACGGCCTTGTTGTCCTGCATTCTCTTCGGCTCCAACGGTCAGCTCCGGTAGTCGCCGTTGATCGCAACATATTCCTTGGTCAGGTCGCAGGTCCAGACCGTGGCCGTACCCTGGCCGAGACCGATATCCACCTTTACCGGAATGTCTTCCAGCCGCATCACGGCGGTGGTCTCCACTTCCGAATAATCCGGGTCGCGCTCGCCATTCACGGCCACGCGCACGCCGCCGAACCAGATGGCGAGGCGGTCGCGATCAGCCATTTCGCCTGATTTGCCAACGGCCATGACGACACGACCCCAATTTGCGTCTTCACCTGCAACGGCCGTTTTCACCAGCGGTGAATTGGCGATGGAAAGGGCGATCTTTTTGGCGGCGGCATCGTTTTCCGCGCCGGTGACGGTGACTTCCACCATCTTGCGTGCGCCCTCACCGTCACGCACCACCTGCAGCGCCAGATCCTTCAGGAGATCATTGAGGGCGGTGCGGAAGGAGGAGAGGCGCTCATCATCGGCGCTCGTCACCTTCACCTGGCCGTCCTCAGCCGCCGCACCGGTGGCAAACAGCATCAGCGTGTCTGACGTGGACGTGTCGCTATCGACGGTCACGGAATTAAAGGTCGGGCCGACACCGGCCGAAAGCAGGGATTGCAGCGCGGCAGGCTCAATATCGGCATCCGTCACCACAAATGAGAGCATCGTCGCCATATCGGGGGCAATCATGCCCGCCCCCTTGGAAATGCCATTGATCGTCACGATCACGCCGCCGATCTCGGCTGTGCGGGTCGCGACCTTGGGATAGGTGTCGGTCGTCATGATCGCCTTGGCAGCTTCCTGCCAGAAATCGGCTTCCGCCCTAACGTTCATGTCGCCGAGAACACCCGCAAATTTTGAGGCGTCCAGCGGTTCGCCGATCACGCCGGTCGAAGCCAGAAACACTTCACCTTCAGAGCAGCCGACGGCAGCGGCGGCGGATTTCGCCGTCAGCTCGGTTGCGGCCTTGCCCTTGATACCGGTGAAGGCATTGGCATTGCCGGAATTGACCACCACGGCACGTGCTGCGCCGCCGCCGAGATTGGCGCGGCAAAAATCGACCGGGGCCGAGGGGCATTTCGATTTGGTGAAAACGCCGGCCACACTTGCCGGCTTGTCGAACACCATCAGCAGAACGTCGGTGCGGTTCTTGTACTTGATGCCGGCAGCGGCCGTCGCCATGCGAACGCCGCGCAGCGCAGGCATGTCGGGATAGGATTTCGGAGCGAGCGGGGAAACGGCAACGGACATGGGAAGCGCCTGAAATTCTGGAAATGGGAGGTATGGAAGTGCCGGAGATGAAACGGGGCGGCCTCAAAGCCGCCCCGTAACGTGGGTGTTTATTACTGCTGCGGCTGCTGAGCCTGCTGTTCCTTCGTGGCTTCGTCGTAGCCCTTCTTCAGCGTCTCATCCATGATTTCGATCTTCTGGTCAGCCTTTGCCTTCTCGATGAGGGCAACGTACTTGTCACGCATGACAAGCTGACGAACCTGCGGCTCGACCTGCTCGAAAGCCGGCGGCGGCGCGATGCGCTTGTCTTCCAGCTTGATGACGTGGAAGCCGAACTGTGTCTTCACCGGGGTCTTGGTGTAGGCGCCCTTTTCGAGGCCGAAAGCGGCTTCTTCGAATTCCGGCACCATGCGACCCTTGCCGAACCAGCCGAGATCGCCACCGTCATCCTTGTTGGAATCGGTCGACTTTTCCTTGGCGAGTGCGGCGAAATCCTTGCCCGAATCAAGCTGCTTGATGATGTCCTTGGCGTCGTCTTCGCTGGCGACGAGGATGTGGGCAGCCTTGATTTCTTCTTCCTGCGGCAGGGCTGCGACTTCCTTGTCGTAGCGCGCCTTCACTTCGTCAGCGGCAACGGCATCGACCACATGCTTGCGGAAATAGGCATTGTGCAGCTCACGGTCCTGAATGAATTCCATGCGCTTCTTGAAGTCCTCGGTCTTTTCGAGGCCTTCTGCGCTGGCGTTCTTCACGAGAAGCTTGACGTCGATCGCGCCGGAAAGGGCTGCAACCTTCTTCTGCTCGTCGGGAAGCTGCGCGAGCTGCGGATCGAGGTTGCCCATGGCGAGGTCGAGTTCGGACTGGTGGATTTCCAGATCGCCGACCTTGGCGACAACCTTGTCTTCCTGTGCAAAAGCCGGAAGCTGGAGGCCGAGCGTGGCCACAATCACCGCAGCCGCAATTTTATTATAGCGCAACATTTTGAACCTTTCGGGGACAATGCCGGCTCCAGACATGGTTTCCGGCTCTGAAAAAACTTCCAAACACCGGATTGTGGCCATTCTGTAACGGGCAGAACCGTTGACATCATTTGCCCCCCCTCTTATCTGTCACGCAACCTCGCGTCCAGATACGTTGAAGGGCGAAGTCCGTCATTTGTTGCTGAAATCAGCGTGACGGAGAAAAGCGCCCGCGAAAACGGAATTTCAGAAAGGGCCAGTAAGATGGTCAGTCTCGGCGGAATAGCCCGCAAGTTGTTCGGTTCGGCAAATGAACGCCGCGTCCGCTCCTATAAAAGCAAGATCGCAGCCATCAATGCGCTGGAAGAGGCCACCAAGGCTTTGTCCGATGAGGCGCTGGCGGCAAAGACGGCGGAGTTTCGCCAGCAGCTTGCCGACGGCAAATCGCTGGACGATCTTCTGATCCCGGCTTTCGCTGTCGCCCGTGAAGCGTCGCGCCGTGTTCTGCACATGCGCCCCTTCGACGTGCAGCTGACCGGCGCCATGATCCTTCATGGCGGCGCCATCGCCGAAATGAAGACCGGTGAAGGCAAGACGCTGGTGGCGACCCTCGCGGTCTACCTCAACGCACTCGCCGGCAAGGGCGTGCATGTCGTCACCGTCAACGACTATCTCGCCAAGCGCGACGCGGCCACGATGAGCAGGCTCTACGGCTTCCTCGGGCTGACGACCGGCGTCATCGTGCACGGTCTGGACGACGACCAGCGCCGCGAGGCCTATGCCTGCGACATCACCTACGCGACGAATAACGAGCTCGGCTTCGATTATCTGCGCGATAACATGAAATACGACCGCGCCCAGATGGTGCAGCGTAGCCACAACTATGCGATCGTCGATGAAGTCGACTCGATCCTCGTCGATGAGGCGCGCACGCCGCTCATCATCTCCGGCCCGCTGGACGACCGCTCCGACCTCTACAACACCATCGACGCCTTCATTCCGCTTCTGTCGCCGGAAGACTACGAAATCGATGAAAAGCAGCGCTCGGCCAACTTCTCCGAAGACGGCACCGAAAAGCTCGAGAACCTGCTGCGGCAGGCGGGTCTTCTGAAGGGCGAATCGCTTTACGACATCGAAAACGTCGCCATCGTTCACCACATCAACAATGCGCTGAAGGCCCACAAGCTCTTCACCCGCGACAAGGACTACATCGTCCGCAACGACGAAATCGTCATCATCGACGAGTTTACCGGCCGCATGATGCCGGGCCGCCGTTATTCCGAAGGTCAGCACCAGGCTCTGGAAGCCAAGGAAAAGGTGCAGATCCAGCCGGAAAACCAGACGCTTTCCTCCGTCACCTTCCAGAATTATTTCCGCATGTACGCAAAGCTCGCTGGCATGACCGGTACGGCTTCGACGGAAGCGGAAGAGTTCGGCAACATCTACGGCCTCGATGTTATCGAAGTGCCGACCAACCTGCCGATCCAGCGTATCGACGAGGACGACGAGGTTTACCGCACCGGCGAGGAGAAGTTCCTCGCGATCATCACCGAGATCAAGGCGGCGCATGAGCGTGGCCAGCCGGTTCTCGTCGGCACGACGTCGATCGAAAAATCCGAACTTCTGGCCCATATGCTGCGCCAGTCCGGCTTTACCGATTTCCAGGTCCTGAACGCCCGTTATCACGAGCAGGAAGCCTATATCGTTTCGCAGGCCGGTGTTCCCGGTGCTGTAACCATCGCCACCAACATGGCCGGCCGCGGTACCGACATCCAGCTCGGCGGCAACGTCGACATGCGCCTTGAGCGCGAACTGGAAGGCATGGAGCCGGGCCCCGAGCTTGACGCGAAGGAAGAAGCGATCCGCGCCGAAATCAAGGTGCTGAAGGAAAAGGCCCTCGCTGCCGGCGGTCTTTACGTCATCGCCACCGAGCGCCACGAAAGCCGCCGTATCGACAACCAGCTGCGCGGTCGTTCCGGCCGTCAGGGTGACCCGGGCCGCTCGAAATTCTATCTGTCGCTCCAGGATGACCTGATGCGCATCTTCGGCTCCGAGCGCATGGACTCGATGCTGCAGAAGCTCGGCCTGAAGGAAGGCGAGGCAATCGTCCATCCGTGGATCAACAAGGCGCTGGAACGCGCCCAGAAGAAGGTCGAAGCCCGCAACTTCGAGACCCGCAAGAACCTTCTGAAATATGACGATGTGCTGAACGACCAGCGCAAGGTGATCTTCGAGCAGCGCCTCGAACTGATGGAAGCCGACAATATCGGCGAAACCGCAGCTGACATGCGCAACGAGGTCATCGAGACGCTCGTCGCCAAGCATGTTCCGGAAAATGCCTATGCCGAACAGTGGGACATCGCTGGCCTGAAGGCCGGTATCGCCCAGTTCCTGAACCTCGACCTGCCGGTGGAGGAATGGGCCAAGGAAGAAGGCATCGCCGAGGACGACATTCTCCAGCGCGTCACCGAGGCGGCCGACAAATATGCCGCCGAACGCGCGGAACGTTTCGGCCCTGAAATCATGACCTATGTCGAACGCTCGGTCATTCTCCAGACGATCGACCATCTGTGGCGCGAACATATTGTCAACCTCGACCACCTTCGCTCCGTCGTCGGTTTCCGTGGTTACGCCCAGCGCGATCCGTTGCAGGAATACAAGGCGGAAGCCTTCGAGCTGTTCCAGGCACTGCTTGCCAATCTGCGCGAAGGCGTTACCGCCCAGCTGATGCGCGTGGAACTGGTGCAGCAGGAACCACAGCAGCCGGAACTGCCGGAAATGACCGCCCATCATCTCGACCCCGTCACCGGCGAAGACGAGATGTCGTATAGCGCACCCGTCGCTTTGGTACCTGCCGAGGAGCGTGATCCCAACAACCCCGCCAGCTGGGGCCGTATCGGGCGCAATGAAATGTGCCCCTGTGGATCGGGCAAGAAATACAAACATTGCCACGGTGTTTACGAACAGGCGTAAACCGCAGCCCCGTTTTTGATAGCGATCGTCCGTAACCCCGTGTTACGGACGATTTTCTTTACGCCCGTTCATTGCTGTTGACGGATATCAGCGATTTCCAATATGGGAGCCTGACCATCTTCCAGAAAACGCTTTCATGAGCGTATCCGGTCCAGATGGAAGCGTCGGACGGGCTCACGATATTTGTTTTTTGCGCATTTTCCGGACGTAAACCGCTAAGCACTTTTGACGGAAATGCTCCATGGCCCCTCGCGATCTCGCCGCCTATATTTTTCTCGCGCTCGCATGGGGAATGTCTTTCCTGCTGCTTTTGCATGTCGTTGCGGCCTTCGGCTGGATCGGTGCCGTCACGCTTCGCTCGCTTGTCACCGCCGTCACCCTCTTTCTCATCGCGCGAGCCGCGCGCCGCAAACTCGCATTTTCCGCCAGCTGGCGTGCCTTCACCGTCGTTGGAGCGACAACGGTTGCCGGGCAGCTGATCGGCCTTTCTTATGCGACACCGCTGGTCGGCACCGCCATGGCTGCCATTCTGGTGGCGACAATCCCGCTTTTTTCCATGCTCATCTCGCAAATATGGGGGCTTGAGCGGCTGACGCGACAGGGTGTTGCCGGCCTTGTCATCGGCTTTGCCGGCATCATCCTGCTTGTTGGTTTTCCCGCCGTTCCCGTCACAACCGGTTTCATCATCGGCTGCGCCGCCGCTGCCGCCGCCTGCATCTGCGCCGCCTATGGCAGCAATTATGCCAGCCGCTACCTGAAAGGCGTTGGCTCCTGGGAAATCACCATCGGCTCCTTTCTGGCGGGCGGCCTGATGACCCTGCCGCTTCTTCTGGCCGTGCCATTGCCCGGAACGCCGGCTCTCATCGACTACGTCTATCTTCTGATACAGGCCGTGGTCATGAGCGGCCTCACCTACATCACCTATTTCCGGCTGGTCTCCAGCATCGGCGCGACGAAGACCATCAGCGTTGAATTTGCCGTAACCGTCGTGGCAGTTCTTATCGGCGCTCTGGTACTGGACGAGCCATTGTCGCTTCCCCAGCTTTTGGGCGCGGGCATCATCATTTTGGGCTGCGCGCTCGTGCTCGACCTTTTGCCCAAGAAAAAAGCACCGCCCACGCCATCCGGTGCATGAAGGGTTTATTAGCGTTTTCCACTAATAGTCGTGGCGGCTACCGCTGATCACGCGTGATCGCGTTTGCGACGCGAGGGGAAAATGCAACCGGGCAAGTCAGATTATGAGCATTATTGGGATCCCTTGCGGGCTCTCCTCATGTTGCTCGGCATTCCCTATCACGCCTCGCTACTCTACAGCCACGCCCTGCCCTGGGATATCAAGGATTTTGAGACCAGCCCGGTCCTGACGGCACTTGGCGCGGCGCTCGTCACCTTCCGCATGCCGGCGTTTTTTCTGGTGGCCGGTTATTTTTCCGCCATGGTGATCGGCAAGAAGGGCAAAGCGCCGTGGCTCAGGCAGCGTTTCCTGCGCCTTGGGCTGCCGTTCATCGTGGCCGTGCTGATACTGGGACCACTGCAGCTTTTCCTGCTGCAGCTGGCCGGCATCGCCAAGGGTGATATCCCCGCCGATCGGCTGATGCAGAGCCTGCCGGGTCTGTTGCGCCCAAGCGAACAATGGATCATGCATCTGTGGTTTCTGCCCGCCCTCGTTGCCTATTCCGCCCTGCTTGCCGGCCTGTTGTTCCTCGCGGAACGCCCGCCACTGGCATATGCCAGAGACTGGTTCGGCAGGGCGCGGGCACGTTATCCGACCCTGTTTTTTGTCGCGCTCTGCGCCTTGCCTGTTCTGTGGGAACTTATGGTCTATGGCTCAGGCCTGCTTGCGGGGAAAACCGGAAATGGCCTGTTTAGCCTCTACGAACGGGCCTCCGATCCCTACGCGCGCTATCTACCGTTCTTTCTCATCGGGGCGCTGTTGAACCGCGACCGGGTTCTCTTTCACCGCTTTCGCCAAACGGGGGCCCTCACCGGTATTATCGCCTTCGGCGCCATCGCAACAGCCGTGACGCTGCGGCTGCAAAATCCCTTTTCCAGTTCGACCATGCTCGTGCTGGTTTCGGCGATTGCGGCGGTGGCGACAAGCCGCCTGCTGATCGACCTCGCCTGCCGTTATTTCGACAGGCCAAGCCGGATTGCCGGACGGATGACGGATGCCTCTTTCACCATCTACCTGTTTCATCACCCGCTGATTTACGCTTTCGGCACGCTTTTCATCCTGATCTCGCTGCCGCCCCTCCTCGAATTTACGATCATCGTCGCGGCGACGACCGTTACGGCCTATCTGCTGCATCAGGTGATACGCCGCAGTCCGCTTGCGCTTTTTCTTCTCAACGGCACCCGCAAGCCGCGGGCGGCAAACGACATCGGGACAGGCGCCGCCACCTCCCAAACCCTTCGTTAAGGATAAGGCGGTTACAATCCGGCTGCCTATTTAACTGGAAATGATGGCGTGTGGATCATGGCTATCCTCAACACGGCCGAAAAAGCCTTACCCGCAGGCCTGCGCGCGAAGCTCTCGCCGCTGGGAGCGAAAATCGCCGTCCTCGTTTCCGCAAGGGATGATGTTTCCCGCGCCCAGCGCATGGCGCTGGTTGCCTTTGCTGTGCGCATCGTCAGCGCCGGCATCGCCTTCATCTCCCAGATCATCCTGGCGCGCCTGATGGGTGAGTTCGAATACGGCCTCTTCGCCTTTGTGTGGGTTCTGGTGATCCTGTTCGGCAATCTCTCCTGCCTCGGTTTCCACACCACCGTTATCCGCTTTTTACCCGGCTATCGTCTTGAGGACGCCCATGACAAGATCATGGGGCTGACCTCAACGGCACGCATTTTCGCCATGCTTTCGGCCAGCACGCTGGCGCTTTGCGGCTTTGTTTTCCTGTATTTCTTTGGTGAGCGTATCGCCGCCTATTACCTCATTCCCGTTGCACTGGCGCTTTTCACCCTGCCGATGGTGGCGCTTGGCGATGTGCTGAACGGCACTGCGCGCGCCAATGGCTGGGCGATCTCGGCCCTCAGCCCCACCTATATCGTTCGCCCGGTGCTGATATTGCTGTTCATGCTGGTGGCGATCGGGCTTGGTGCAGAAAAAACCGCGACAACGGCCATGCTCACCGCGCTTCTCGCCACCTATGTCACCACGCTGTTCCATTTCGCTTTCCTCAACCGACGGCTCAACCGGAATTTCCGCAGCGTCGCCCGCCGGATCCATTTCAGCCACTGGATGCGGTTTGCCTTTCCCGTGTTCCTGATTGACGGTATCGGCTTCCTGATGACCAATTCCGACGTGGTGATCGTCGGCCTCTATCTGCCGCCGGATCAGGTCGGCATTTATTTTGCAGCGGCAAAAACCATCGTGTTGATGCAATTCGTGTTTTTCTCCGTGCAGGCGGCTGCAGCCCCACGCCTGGCTGCCCTGATTTCCGCCAATGACCGGCAGGGGCTTGCGGGTTTTGCCAGCCAGGCGGCACGCTGGGCCTTCTGGCCGTCGCTTGCCGTCGGCAGCGTTGTGCTTCTGGCCGGCCCATTCCTGCTGTCATTGTTCGGCCCCGGCTTCGTTCAGGGTTATCAGCTGATGTTCTTCCTCTTTGCGGGCTTCCTGGCAAAAGCGCTGATCGGCCCGGGCGAAACCTTGCTGAATATGGCCGGCAAACAAAAATTGTGCGTCGCGCTTTATATTATTATCTTTGGTTGCAACATTGCACTCAACATGGCGCTCATTCCGGTCTATGGTCTGGCAGGGGCTGCGGCAGCGGTCGCAATAGCCATGTGCATAGAAGCTGTGCTATTGCATATTGCCATTCGCCACACACTCGGGATCGTCCTTTTTGCCTTCAACGATCCCCGGGCGGGTCAAGACACTGGGAAGGCGGTGTAACGATAAGCATGTCCAGCGACCCAAAGAATCCGGATTTTCAGGACCCGCGCATCGCGGCGCTCATGGCGTCGGCGGAGCGTGACCGTCCCGTGGCAGACAGCAGCCGGCGCGTTGGGCGCGACGGCCGCGAATTCTGCATCTATCCGGGCCAGCTCGGTTACGACATGCAGGAAGAACTCGACTTCCTGTCCAACCGTGTCATGGAAGCGAATGTCTTCTTCACCGGCCGGCTTCTGGCACCGGCCATGCCGCGTATCGACGACAAGTCCGTGCGCTTCGCCCTCATTCGCGACGAGAACGGCGCCCGAAGCCGCATGCGCTTTCTGATGCCCTTTACCGTTGAAAAGCCCGGTTTCTCCATCGGGCCTTCCATTCTGCGCGTCTGGGCCAACCCCTTCGGCCCGCTCGGCACGCCGCTGGTCGATACCGAGGGGGCTGCGGAAACGCTCGACAATCTTTTCGACGCGCTTTCCGACAGGGAAATGCGGCTGCCGAATGTTCTCGTGCTGCCGGATGTGCGGCTTGAAGGACCTTTCGCCCGTATGTTCAGGGCGATCGCGCTCAGCCGCAACCTGCCAGTGACGACGACTGGCAATTATCAGCGGCCGATGCTGGAAAGCCTTCTGGATGGCGAGGCTTATCTGCGCAGCTCGCTCGCGCCGCACCATTTGCGGGAAATGCGCCGGCAATGGCGACAGCTCGAAAAACTTGGGGCCATCTCCTACACCGTGACCCGCCAGCCGAAGGACGTACGTTATCGTATGGAGGAATTCCTGGCGCTTGAGGCAAGCGGCTGGAAAGGGCGCAAACGCACCGCGCTGGTGAACGACCGTTACCGCGCCGCCTTCGCCCGCGAAGCAATCACCAATCTGGCCGAAGCCGATGCCGTGCGCATCCACACCATCGATCTCGACGGCGCGGCGATCGCATCCATGATCGTTTTCATGACGGCTGGCGAGGCCTATACGTGGAAGACAGCCTTTGACGAGAACTATGCGCAGTTTTCGCCCGGCAAGTTGCTGGTGCAAAAACTGACTGACTGGCATCTGGACGATGCCAATATTCTGCGAAGCGACAGCTGTGCGGTGCCCGATCATCCGATCATGAGCCGCTTCTGGCAGGAACGGCAGGAAATGGGCACATTGGTTGTCGGGTTGACACACAACAGCGACCGGGACGTGCGGCAGGTTTCCACGCAGGTGGATATGTACCGCAACACCCGCAACCTCGCCCGCAGCCTGCGCCAGAAAATCCTCTCCTTCGGACGCAAGGGTAATTAATCGCGAAGGACGCCGGGACGTCCTTCGGATTACCGTCGTGGCAAGACTTGCGTCAGCGTGACGCCGTTCTGATCATCTTGCACAATTGCGTCAACGCCGCATCATATCCGCCGCCCAGAATATCGGCACAACGGCGGGCGAGCCTGATCCGCTCGGTTCGCGACATATCGTTATAGGCCTGGATGGCGTTGCGCATCGCGCCGGGTGACATCGTGCCCGGGTTACCGGGATTGGACGGATTTCCCGGGCTTCCAGGATTCCCTGGATTTCCCGGCGTGCCGGTGGAACCCGAACCGCCGATACCGACGCCGACCCCAAGGCCAAGACCGCTCGATCCGCCGACATTGGCCCCGACATTGGCATTGATGCCGTTGGAGCCGCCAACCGAAGCGTCCACCCCGGCGCTGACGCCGCTGGAACCGCCGACGGATGCGTTGACATCCGCATTGACCCCGTTGCTACCGCCGACAGACGCATTGACATCCGCGCCCAAACCGCCGCTGCTTCTACCGCCAACGTCGGCACTGGCATTGACGCCATTGCTGCCGCCAACGGAAGCATCGACACCGAGCCCACCGCTGCCATTGCCGCCGACACTGGCATTCACCCCGTTTTCGCCGCCGATCCCTATATCCAGCGCATGTGCGTTGACGGGCAAGATAAGGCAGGCAGACAGTAATAAATTGCGAGAAAGCGCCCTCATAATTTCCTCCCTATGAGTTCTGGCTATTCCCGCCCCGCGTGGAAATTCCACACTGGCATCATAATTCAATTAGTAATTGCGTATATTCTAATTTGTTAGAGGTATCTAATATTACGTTAATCCTGCAACTGCAGGTGTGTCGATACGGGACCCACGAACCCTCACCATCCCTTCACTACCGGGCCAGAACGGCCAGGCAATAGCCGCCATAAACACGCGCAAATAAGAAGGATAAATCAGCTTTGGGGTTGCACGCATGGCCCCGGCCGTGATAGACGCCGTGGCATTACCACCGTTGCCCCAATGGCGGAATTGGTAGACGCGCCGCACTCAAAAAGGGATTTGTCTACCAATCCACAGAAAATCACGGTGAAGTGAAAGCGTCGTGTTTTCAACGGACTGGCGGTATGGAAGTGAAGTGAGAGGTTTCCGTCGAAATGGCGCTAGGGGTCGGCTAGGAGCCGAGACCTAGAGTAAGATCGGCGGCAAAGTGCGGGCGTGGCGGAATTGGTAGACGCAGCGGATTCAAAATCCGCCGTCCTTACGGATATGTCGGTTCGAGTCCGACCGCCCGCACCATTGTCTCATTCACTGCAAAAGGCGCTTCTTGATAACGCGAAGTTCGCACTACCTGTCGAAGGACTTCACCAGATCATCGACGGCCTTCTCCTGCGAAAGGGACGCGGGGAGTGCAGCGAGACACAAGGGGCTTGGACCGTCGCACAATGCGTGGTCAGGATCGGGATGGGCTTCAAGGAATAGTCCAGCCAGCGACAAGGCCATTGCCGAACGGACGAGTGAAGCCGGTGGCGCGTGTAAAAGACTTCGGGGTATCGCCCTCAATGGCTTCCCGGCGCTTCATCGCGTAGCATCTACCTAGCCGGGGCTCTCAATGAACACGTCCAATCGACGAGCCGCGTGCGCACATGTTCCGGTCGGAAGCCGATCCCAATGAGGCGGCCGGTCAGCCGCGGCAGTAGGTGTGACTGGGCAATCAGGCGCATGAAAAGCGGAGGTCTTCGAATTTGCGTGTTGCCCGCTTCACCGGCACGCTTCCGGCTGCGCATCATCAATTGCAGTTTCTGGGTTGCCTTGGTCGGGAAGTTGCGACGGCGCTGTACGGCTTCGAGCATGCGCGTTTGCAGCCGCCCCTCGCGAAGAGCCTCCGCCAGCGTGTTGGCGGTGGCGATCGCGTCCTGGATCGCGAGATTCACACCGACCCCGCCAATGGGCGACATGGCATGGGCCGCGTCCCCAATGCAAAGCACGCCGGGTTTCCACCACGACTTGAGACGGTCGATGCGAACACTGAGCAGATGGATGTCATCCCAGGAACGGATTTCTTCAAATCGATCCGCCGACAATGGTGCTACGTCGGCAATCCTGGCGCGAAGCGCCTCAAGCCCTTGCTCTTTCAGCGAATCAACGGTTCCCTTCGTGATTACATAACCGCATTGCCAGTAAACGCCACGATCGATCAAGACCAGCCCTTGGCTCGGACCGGCGTGGCCCATTGCCTGCTGCGGATCGCCTGCTTTTTTGGAGATCTTCATCCAGAGAATGTCGGTAGCGATACCGAAGCTCTGAACCTCAAGTCCAGCCGCCTTGCGGATGATCGAATTGCGTCCGTCCGCCCCGATGACGAGAGCGGCTTCCATGGCGAGTTCACGTTCGCCCTGGCGAGCATTCAGGCCGACAACCCGGCAATTGTCCCAACGGAGCGAAGTTGCCTCAGTGGACATGATCAACCGAAAGCGCGGAAACTCGCCTGCCTTTCGCGCAAGAAAATTCAGGAAGTCCCATTGCGGCATGAAGGCGATGAACTTAGCGCGCGTCGGTAGTCTGGAGAAATCGGCGATCGTGGCCTTGCGGCCGGCGATCTCAGCGTGGAGATGGTAGGCTCTCTGATGGGGGAGAGAAAGAAGCTCATCGAGCAAGCCAAGCTCATGAATCGCTTCGAGGGTCGATGGATGGATGGTGTCCCCGCGAAAATCGCGCAGAAAGTCTTGATGTTTTTCGATGACCGTAACATCGACGCCCGAGCGGGCCAGCAAGAGCCCGAGCATCAGGCCCGCCGGTCCCGCACCGACCACGACGCAGCTCTGGCTCCTTTTCACATGGGAATAGTATCTCAACGTCGTCGGTCCTTGGGATGAGGCTAGTGAATCGATTCGCGGCCTTTGCTTGAAGTTTTCACCTCAGCATCGCCATCGCGGCTGGTGTCTTTCAAGGGCAAAATATCGAGCGGGATCAGATCCCCGTCATTCTCGCTTTCGGCAACGAGCTGGATCATCTTTTCGAGTGTTTCCAGTTGAGCGATTTTTTCCTCGACCGCAGCGAGTTGCTCCTTTGCGATGCGGAGCGCTTCGGCCGGACTTGAGAACGAGACGTCGGCAAGTCGAAACAGGTCCTTGATCGCCTCGATGCTGAAGCCGAGATCGCGGGCGCGGCGGATGAAGAGAAGGCGATGGACCGCGCCGTGGTCATAGCGTCGCTGGTTTCCCTTGCTCCGCAAGCGCTCGCGCAGCAACCCAATCTGCTCGTAGTAGCGGATCGTCGGAATTTTGACGCCGGTGAGCTGAGAGAGTTCGCCGATGCCGATATCCATGTTTGAAGTCCCTTCCGGATAGCCGCGTGTTTATGATTTGCTGCGTGTTCGATCGCTGAGGCCCTGACGGCCCGACCGCGCCGGGGTGCGGCAGCAGCCATGGGCCGCCCCGGCGTGGAATTGTGTGTCGGCCTGCTCAGGTATGGACTTCGGTCGCCTGTTGGGGCGACGCGCTCCGCCTGATCGCGAGCCGCCGCACGACCACATAGAAGATCGGCGTCAGAAGCAGGCCGAATAGCGTCACGCCGAGCATGCCGGCAAAGACGGCGATGCCCATGGCGTGCCGCATTTCGGCGCCCGCTCCGGTGGCGATGACGAGCGGAATCACGCCGGCAATGAAGGCGAGCGACGTCATCAGGATCGGCCGAAGGCGCAGGCGGGCCGCTTCGAGAACGGCGGCCAACGGATCGACGCCTTCATCCTCCTTCGCTCGGGCGAACTCGACGATTAGGATTGCGTTCTTCGCGGCAAGTCCGACCAGAACGACAAAGCCGATCTGCGTGAAGATGTTGTTGTCGCCGCCAGTGAACCACACCCCGGCGATCGCCGAGAGGAGCGCCATTGGAGCGATCAGCAGCACCGCGAAGGGAAGCGACCAACTGTTGTACTGCGCCGCGAGGATCAGGAACGCGAGCAAGACGGACAGCGGGAAGACATACATCGCTGTGTCGCCGGCCTGCTTCTCCTGATAGGCGAGATCGGTCCATTCGAAGGCCATGCCCGCTGGCAAGGTTTCGGATGCGATGCGCTCCATGGCGGCGGTGGCCTGCCCGAACGAGTATCCGGGCGCGGGACTGCCGCTGATGTCCGCAGAGGGGAAGCCGTTATAGTGCATGACACGATCGGGGCCTGAGCTGTGCTTGATGGTCAGCAGAGCCGAAAGCGGAATCATGTTGCCGGTCGCGTTGCGGACCTTCAGGCGGCCGATGTCCTCGGGCTGCATGCGGAACGGCGCGTCCGCCTGCACCATCACGCGGTAGGTGCGGCCGAAGCGATTGAAGTCGTTCGCGTAGAGCGAGCCGAGGTTGACCTGCAACGTCTCGAAGATGGTATTGAGCGGCACGCCTTGCGACTTCGCTTTCACCCTGTCGATATCGACCTGCACCTGCGGCGCGTTCACCTGGAAACTTGCCAGCATGCCGGCCAGCTCGGGCGTCTGCATCGCTCTGCCCATGACCGCGCCTTGAGCCTGCGCGAGCGCCTCGAAGCCGAGGCCCGCTCGATCCTCGATCTGGATCTTGAAGCCGCCGGTCGAACCAAGTCCCGGAACGGGCGGCGGCGGGAAGATGCCGGCGAAGCCATCGGGAATCTGGCTGAACTTGCCCATGAGCTTGCCGGCGATGGCAAAGGCCGAAAGAGACGGGTCCTTTCGTTCGTCGAACGGCTTGAGCATCGTGAACATGACGGCCGCATTGGGGATGTTGACCATGCCGTTGACCGAGAGCCCTGGAAACGCGACGACACTCTCCACGCCCGGCTCGGCCAGCGCGATCTCCGACATTTTCTTGACGACGGCCTCGGTGCGGTCGAGCGAAGCGCCAGTCGGGAGCTGGGCGATGCCGACGAGATAGTATTTGTCCTGGGCCGGCACGAAGCCGCCCGGCACCGTCTGGAAGCCGACCCACGTCATGCCGACCAGGCCGGCATAGACGAGCAGGACGAGAACACTGAGCCTCGCGGCACGGCGCACCGACCAGACGTAGGCGGTCGAAGCGCCGTCGAAGAAGCGATTGAACAGCCGGAAGAACCAGCCGAACAGGAAGTCGATCACGCGGGTCAGGAGATCGCGCTTCACGTCGCCGTGGTGGGGTTTCAGGAGCACGCCAGCAAGCGCGGGAGAGAGCGTGAGGGAGTTGATCGCCGACAGGATGGTCGAGATCGCAATCGTCAGCGCAAACTGGCGGTAGAATTCGCCCTGCAAGCCCGAGAGGAACGCCGATGGAATGAACACGGCCGACAGGACAGAGGTGATGGCTACGATCGGCCCCGTCACCTCGTCCATGGCCTTGCGCGCCGCCTCTTTCGGCGTTTCCCCAAGCGCGATGTGGCGCTCGACGTTCTCGACCACGACGATCGCGTCGTCGACCACGATGCCGATCGAGAGAACGAGGCCGAAGAGGGACAACGTGTTCAGCGAGAAACCGAACATATACATCAGCGCAAATGTGCCGACCAAGGAGACGGGAACGGCGACAAGGGGAATAATCGACGCCCGCCACGTCTGGAGGAACAGAACCACGACGATAACGACCAGCACGACGGCTTCGAGCAGCGTCATGACCACAGCTTCGAGAGACGCCTTGACGAACACCGTTGGATCGTAGGCGATCCGATATTCGATGCCTTCCGGAAAGCCCTTCTGAAGTTCGGCCATGGTGGTGCGGACGGCGCTCGATACGTCGAGCGCATTCGCGCCGGGGCTTTGGATGATCTGCATCGCGAGCGCCGGCTTGCCGTTGAGGAGGCTACGAAGGGCATAGGAGTCTGCGCCAAGCTCGATGCGGGCAACGTCGCGCAAGCGGGTGACCTGACCGTCGGTGCCTGTCTTTACGACGATCTCGCCGAACTGCTGCTCACTGGACAGCCTTCCGAGCGTGTTGACCGTCACCTGAAACGCGGCCGAGGCTTCGGGCTGCTGGCCGACCGAGCCGGCGGCCACCTGAACGTTCTGTTCCTGAATCGCCCCAACGACGTCGCTGGCGGTCAGCCCCCTCGCGGCCACCTTGGCCGGATCGAGCCACACGCGCATGGAATACTCGCCAGCCCCCCAGACGAGTACGTCACCCACACCTGACAGGCGCGCAAGCTGGTCGCGTACCTGCAAGGTGGCGAAGTTCGACAGGTAGACGGGATCGTAGCGATTGTCGGGCGAGACGAGATGGACGACCATCAGGATGTCTGGGGACGTCTTCTGCGTCACGACCCCGATGCGCTGCACTTCCTGCGGAAGCCTGGGCAATGCGCGCGAAACGCGGTTCTGCACCTGAATCTGCGCCATGTCGGGATCGGTGCCCTGCTTGAACGCAATGGTCAGGGTCATGCGTCCGTCGGTCGCCGCCTGTGAACTCATGTAGAGCATATTCTCGACGCCGTTGATCGCCTGCTCCAGAGGGGCGGCGACGGTTTCGGCGATCACGGCGGGATTTGCGCCGGGATAGCTGGCGGTGACCTGCACCGTCGGCGGCGTGACCTGGGGATATTCGCTGAGCGGGAGCTTCAGGAGCGTGAGGCCGCCAGCGATCAGCATCAGGACGGACAGAACGACCGCGAAGATCGGGCGGTCGACGAAAAAGCGCGGGATATTCATTGACGCGCCTCCTGCGAGTCTGCCGCAGCCCGGTCATCTGTAGCGGTGTCGCCGGGCGCCATGGAGATCATCTGCGGAACTACCTGCATGCCTGGGCGGACGAGTCCTTTTACGATGATCTTGTCGGCCGGCTTGAGACCCGCCGCGACGACGCGCAGGCCATCGATCATGGGTCCGATTTCGACCGGGCGGTATTCCGCCTTGTTGTCGGCGCCGAGAGCGAGAACGTAGCGCCGCCCCTGGTCGATACCGATCGCCTGATCGTCGATGAGCACGGTCTGGGCTGGTTCGGCCGTGACGAGCTTGACCCGCGCGAACAGGCCGGGCGTCAGCCTGCCGTCCGGGTTCTTGACGATGGCTCTTGCGCGGATCGTCCCGGTGCTCCGGTCCACGCGGTTGCCGAGGAAGTCGAGTTCGCCGGCATGCGGAAAACCCGTATCGGTCATCAAGCCCAGATGCACCGGGAGCTTGCCGGCAACCGTTCCCGTCTCGGGTGCGCGGGCATTGGCTACGAAGCCGAGATAGGTGGCTTCGTCGATGTCGAAATAGACGTAGAGCGGATCGGTCGCGACAATCGTGGTGAGGAGCGTCGCAGCGCCTGCATTGCCGCCGGTGACGAGATTGCCTTCCGTGACGAGGACCCGGTCGATGCGCCCAGCAATCGGCGCGGTGACGCGGGCAAAGGAGAGATCGAGTTCGGCGGCCGAGACGGCAACCTTGGCGATGTCGACTTGCGCCTGGCGTTGACGCCGCATGGCCAGCGCGTCATCGAAAGCCTTGCGCGGCGCGTTGCCGTTCGAAGCGAGCGCCTCGGTGCGCCCGAAGTCGATCTCGGCCTGATCGAGCAGGACGTTTGCCTGCTGCAACTGCGCTTTGGCCGCGTTCAGGACCACCTCGAACGGTCGCGGATCGATCTGGAAGAGAAGCTCGCCGGGCCGCACGAGACCGCCTTCGGGAACGCTGGCGGCGACGATCGCGCCGCCGACGCGCGGACGCAGCTCGATAGCCTTGGTCGCTTCCAGATGGCCGGTAAACTCAACGGATGGCGCGACCTTGCGCGTGATGACCTCGGCAACCGGCACCTGCGGAACAGGCATCTGTGCCGGCTGCGCGACAGCCTCCGACGCAGCGGTCGAGGAAGCAAGCGCCAGAACGCTTTTGGCGTAGGGTCCGATCTCGTCGCGATAGACGATGGCAAGCGTGCCACCGGCGATGACGGCGCCGGCTAAAAACAGGGCGGCGGCTTTATTACTCATTCTCGTTCACCTTCAAAAGGCGCGCGCCCCCGGCCAGCCGGATGCGGCGACGTTCATTTTCTGCGAAGGTGCGGTTTCCAACGATGGAAAGGTCAAGGGCCTTGCAGGATGTTTCCGAACAGACCCTTGACGCTGCCGCCTAGCCATGTCGTGGCCAACCGCATGTCTCGCTTCGCCGACGTCTTGGAAGAAGCGGAGTCCGTCCCCGAATGAGCGCGATGGATCAGCGTTACCTCGACGGGCTCCAGTTGTGTGAAGCCGCCAGACCGATCCGGTTGGCGGCTCCTTGAGTGCGAGCGACTAGTGGCTTTCGGCCGGGACGAGAGGGTGAGAACGCATGCCCTCATCGCGACCGTCATCGGCAGACTTCGCACCCTTGAAGCGCAAGAGCCGCAACGCATTCAGCGTGACGATCGCCGTTGCGCCCGTATCGGCAAGGACCGCGATCCAGAGGCCGGTGATGCCGAGGACGCTGGTAACGAGGAACAGGCCCTTCAACGCGAGAGCGAAGACGACGTTCTGGTGGATGTTCGCCATGGTGGCGCGGGACAGCGCGACGAGATGGGCGACGTCCGTGACACGGCTCTTGAGCAGGGCGGCGTCCGCAGTCTCGATCGCCACATCGGTTCCGCCGCCCATGGCGATCCCGACGTCGGCCGTCGCCAGTGCCGGAGCATCGTTGATGCCGTCGCCGACCATGGCCACCTTGGACTTCCGCTTCATCTCGTTGACGAGATCGAGCTTGTCCTGCGGAAGCAGCTCGGCGCTCCACTCGATACCGAGACCCTTGGCAATGGCCTGGGCGGTGCGCCGGTTGTCGCCGGTTAGCATGACGGAGCGGACCCCCATAGCTTTGAGCTGGGCGACACCCTCCCGCGCGTCACGGCGCGGTTCGTCGCGCAGGGCGATGAGGCCGAGGACTTCCTTCGCCTGCTCGTCGAAAAGGACGGCAACGGTATTGCCGCGATCTTCGAGCTTCTCGATGGCGCTGCGCTCAAGCACCCCGAGCGTCACCATCTGTGCGGCATGGGTCGGGGAGCTGACGGCGAGGCGACGTCCGGCAACGGTCGCATGTACGGCCTTACCCGCCGTCGCCGATGCATCCTGTGCAAGGGGAACGGCGATGCCATCGGTTTCGGCACGGCCGATGATCGCCTTCGCAAGCGGATGGCTCGAACCTGTTTCGACCGCCGCTGCCAAAGCGAGAACGTCGCTCTCCTCGTTCTTGCCAAAGGCGAAGACTTCGGTGACGCGCGGCTTGCCCTCGGTGAGCGTACCCGTCTTATCGAAGGCGATGGCGCTCACCTTGCCAATGGTTTCGAGCGCATTACCGCCCTTGATCAGGAGGCCGCGGCGCGTGCCGACGGCGAGGCCCGAGGCAATCGCAGCAGGCGTCGAGAGGACAAGCGCACAGGGACATGCGATCAGCAGCAGCGCGAGGCCGCGGTAGATCCATGTGTCCCAATCACCGCCCATCGCGAGCGGCGGGACGACGACGATCAGCGCGGCGATCAGCATCACCGCCGGGGTATAGTAGCAGCTAAAATTCTCAATGAAGCGCGCGGTCGGGGCCTTGGCGGACTGCGCCTGCTCGACGAGCTGGATGATGCGCGAGATCGTGTTGTCGGAAGCCGTCTTTTCAACGCGGACCTGAAGAACGCCATCGACATTGATGGAGCCGGCGAAAATGCTGTCTCCCTTGGCCTTCGAGCGCGGCACGGATTCGCCGGTGATAGGCGACTCGTCTAGGCTGGAAGCGCCCTGTATGATTTGCCCGTCCGCCGGCACGCGGTCGCCGGGCCGCACCAGAACTAGATCGCTGACACGCAAGGACGTGGCCGGGACGCTGCGCTGCCCGCCATTCGGATCGAGCAGGACGGCCGTCTTCGGCACGAGCGATGCAAGGGCCTTTATGCCGGCGCGCGCCCTCCCGGCCGCGACGCTTTCGAGCAATTCCCCGACCGCGAACAGGAATACGACCGCAGCCGCCTCTTCAGCCTCGCCGATCACGAGGGCGCCTATCGAGGCGACGACCATCAACGTCTCTATAGAGAACGGAGATCCAGAGGTCGCGAGCGCGAATGCCTTGCGAGCGAAAGGAATGACGCCCGCGACGACGGCGGCGGCAAAGATCCATTCCGCATAAAGGGGGAAGAATTGGGCAATGGCGTACGCCGAGCCCATCAGCAGACCGAGCCCAATGACATGCTTCCCCTTGCGGGTCTGCCACCAGCGCTGATTGGGCATCGCTGGCGCTGGCGCGACGTCGATGGCCGCATCCGACGAAGCCGAAAGCTCGCGTGTGTTAGACACACCGAAGCCGAGGCTCTTGATCGTCTTTTCGATGTCGGCGACCTTGGTGATCGCGCCGGCAGCGAGCGTCAGTTCAAGCGTTTCGGTCGTGAAGTTCACGCGCACGTCGGAGACGTCTGGCATCCGTGCCAAGGCGACCTCGATCTTGCCGACGCAGCTTGCGCAATCCATCCCCTCGACGCGCATGGAGACATTGGGCGGAGAGGCCGGTGCGGCGCGGGGAGTTGGCGCAAGGCCCGCGTGATCATGTCCAGAGCAACCACCGTGGCCGTGATCATGATCGTGATGAGCGTGGTCGTGGTCATGGTGAGCGTGATCGTGACCGTGACCGTCATGACCATGGTCGTGCTTGTGATCGTGGCCGCCGCAGCCGCTGTGATCGTCGTGGCTTGCGTGACCGTGATCGTGATCGCCGGCGCAGCCGTTGTGATCATGACCAGCATGGGCGTCGGAGCGCTGCTCAGGCGCGGCGGGAATCGCAGAAGACGGCAGCTCGGTCACGTCGAACCCAAGCGAGCGAATCTTCTTGGCGATATCCTTCGACGTCGTTTTGCTCGTGGCATCGCGTGAGAGCAGCAATGTCTCGGTCGCGAAGTTGACGGCAACGTCGGAGATACCCCCCAGACGGCCCAAGGCCGTCTCGATCTTGCCGACGCAGCTTGCGCAATCCATGCCGTCGACACGAAAGCCGAGCCGTTCACCAGCGTCCGGCGTTGAAAGTCCAGTTGTCATTCCGATCTCCTTTCCGGCCGCCGTAGCGGGCGCGCGTGCTCACACGCCCTGCGCGGCTTCGGAAGGAGTCAATAACACACTTGAACAGCTATTCAAGTGTTAGTGGTAAAATTATGCTCTTCTCCAGGCGGATCAGTCGTCCGCATGATCCTCTGAAATATGCGTCGCCATATCCTGAAGAACATGGCTGACGTGCTGGTCGGCGATCGCGTAGAAGATCTGCTTGCCTTGGCGATCGCCCTTGACGAGACGCGCGCCGCGCAGCAGGCGTAGATGGTGGCTGACGAGGGTCACGGACAGGTCGAGCCGCTCGGCGATATCGCCCACCGAAATGGGCGCCGGTACACAGCTCAGCAGGATCTTCAACCGTGAGGGATCGCCGAGCAGGCGAAACGTTTCCGCGAGGATCGTGATCTCGTTCTGCGAGAGTGAAGGGAGCAGGAGGTGACCTTCAACCTCCATATGCTCGGGGGTCGCACGATCGTCTGGCTTCGTGGCGTTTGTCTTCTTGAGAGCAGTCATCTGCGTGCTTTACCTGAGTTCGGGACGGAACCTGCCGGCATTTGATCGCCAAGAGCTGTCCGTGTTTGATTGGTCTCGCCCAGTTTACCGGATGGGCGCGCAATCACAATGCGAAACACGGTCGCTGTCGATCGGCGGGACAGTTGGCGCAGTCCTTCTCTGCCCCTGCGTCATATCTCGAATTTTCCTTTTCCGCGCACGAACAGTCTTGACCTTACAAGCGCTGGAAGCCGCACGCTGACGACAATCCTGCCAAATCCGCCTGCGGTTGGGCGGCCTGGCGGCGGGGCAACCGTGTCGAATTCAGAGAAAGGCAAGACCGATGACGGAGAGCAGCAAACCCCAGATTCTCATCTACACCACACCGACCTGTCCGGACTGCCACGCGCTCAAACGCTGGCTCGACCAACAGGGCCTCGCCTACGAGGAACGCGACCTCACCGACCCGAAGATCGCCGAGGAGGCAAAGGCCCGGACCGGCGTCCGGGTCGCTCCGATCACCATCATCGGATCGGAAGTCTTCTACGGGACCTTCCCGAGCCAGAAGCCGGGCCTCGTCAAGGCGCTCGGTCTCGCCGGGAGCCTGTGAGGAGACGCAGATGACGAGCAAGTTCGTTGATATCCGGCAAGCGCGGACCAGCCTTGAGGTCCAAGAGGACCAAACCATCCTCGACGCCGCGCTCGCCGTCGGCATTCCCTATCCTCACGGTTGCCGTTCCGGCCGCTGCGGCTCCTGCAAGTCCCGCCTGATCGAGGGCGAGGTGGAATTGCTCCAGCACTCGCGCTTCGCGCTCACCGAGGAAGAGAAGGCCGATGGCCTGATCCTCGCATGCCGCGCTATGCCGCAAACGGATGCGGCCGTCGCTTGGCTGGGCAGCGATGACGACGATTCCGTGGAGACGCCGCGACGCCTGGACGCGATTGTCACCGGCCTCGACGATCTCACGCACGATATCAAGCTGGTGCGGATTGCACCCGCGGATGGTAGCCCGTTGCTGTTTACCGCCGGGCAGTATGCGCAGGTCGGCTTCGATGGAGCGCCGGCGCGCAGTTATTCGATGGCCAATCGTCACGGCGACGACAGCCTTGAATTCCACATTCGTCGCGTTCCGGGCGGCGTCACCTCGGAGCATGTGCATTTTGGGCTGAAGACTGGCGACAGGGTGGCGCTCGAATTTCCGCTGGGCTCTTCCTACCTGCGCCAGCATCATTCCGGCCCGATTCTTTGCATCGCCGGGGGCTCCGGCCTGGCGCCGATCAAATCGATCGTCGAAACCGCTCTTGCGCACGGCATGAAGCAGCCGATCCATGTTTACTTCGGCGCACGCGGCGAGCGAGATCTCTATCTCGTGGAGCATTTCCAGGCCATGGCCGAGCGTCACTCCACTCTTGCCTTCTCGGCCGTGCTCTCGGAGGCAGAGTCAGCGCAGCACCGGCGCGGTTTCGTGACCCAGGCGGTGGCCGAGGATCTGGAGGATCTCGACGGCTGGAAAGCCTACGTCGCCGGGCCGCCGCCGATGGTCGATGCAGCGATGGAGGTCGCCTTCGGACGGGGACTGCGCAGGGAGGACATGCACGCTGACGTGTTCTTCACGCCTGACGATCAGGATGCGTGAGGACGCCAGCCAGCAAGAGGGCAAGTCGCGGGCGAAATGGGGGAGAGCAGCTCGCCAGAGCGGGCAAAGGAGACCGAGAGTTATGAGCAGCCATACCGGGCGCCGCCCGAAGCCGACCGTTGCAGAGCTTCTTTCCGATCCGATTGTCCGCGCTGTGATGTCGGCGGACGGAGTGGACGAGGCCCAACTGCGAGAGCTGCTTGATCGCGTTTCCCGAGAGCAGTCGATGTGCGCGCCCCCCCCACGCGCACGAAGCTGTGAAGATAGTCGGGAGCGCTATCGAGCAAGCCTGCGCCGCGATCCCTCGCGGCGCAGGCGCCCTATCACGCTGATACGCTGAACTCGGTCATCATGCCAGTTTGAAGGTGCGGCATGTGGTGGCAATGCAGCATCCAGCGCGCCGCCTCGCCAGCATCGAGCGCCACCGTCACCATGCCCATCGGAGGAACATAGACGGTGTCGCGCCGCGCGCCTTCGAACCGCTTGCCGTTGATCTCCACGACCTGAAAAACGTGGCCGTGCAGGTGCATCGGATGGCCCATCATCGACATATTGTGGAACATGATCTCGACGCGCTCGCCAGTCGTTGCGACAATCGGCTTGTGCTCTCCCCAGACCTTGCCGTCGATGGTCCAGAGGTAGGGCTGCATTGAGCCGCCTAGCATGACCATCTGGGTGCGTTGCGCGGCACGCGGCGGCAGATTGTCCGTCGCCCGCAGCCTCTGCTCTTGCGAAAGCTCGATGTCGAATGCAGGCGTATCCGCGTCGCCGAGTGCGGGAACCTTCTGAATAGTCGCGCCCGGCGTTGCGAGGATCAGCCCGGTGCGCTCCTTTGCGCCCTCGCGCAACGCCAGCACAGGCCAGGCTCCATCTCCGGCAAGCTCCAGCTCAAGATCGAGACGCTGGCCCATGGCGACGCCGAACCGTTTGCCCTCAAGCGGTTGCACGGCATGGCCGTCGACAGCTACGAGGCGCGCCGAAAGCTCGCCGGTATCGATCCAGAAGACGGTGGCCGAAGCGCCGTTGATCACCCGAAGCTTTATCCGTCCGCCCTTCTCGACCCTGACGATCTGCGGATCGGACAAGGTGCGGTCGTTGGTGAGGTAGGCGTCCCAATCGTAGTCGTTCAGGTCCACGGCCATGCCCTGCATCGAGGACATATCCATCTTCATGCCGGAATGGTCCATCGACGCGCCGGGATCGGATTGGCCTCCCATCGCGCTCATATCATGGCCGCCACCATGTCCGCCGGTGATCTCCTGCATGACCTCTTCGGGCGTCTTGAACGAGAAATCATGAAGGAACATCACGACCTCCTGGCGGTCGGCCTTCACGTCTTCGGCGCTGCGCACGATCAAGGCCGCGGCGAGAAGGTTCATTTCTTGAAGCGGGATATGCGCGTGCATCCAGTAGGTGCCGGGAAGCGGCTCATAGTCATAGGAGCGCGTTTCTCCGGGTTGCAGCATCGGGCGCGGCACGTCCGGAACGCCGTCCTGCTCGTTGGGCGGGATCTGGCCGTGCCAATGGATCAGGGTCGGCACATCGAGACGATTGGCCAGGTCGACGCGAAAGCGTTGTCCGGGGTCGAGAACCAATCCTTGCCCGCTCGACCCTTCAAGGCCGAAGACTGTGGCGGCGCGCCCGTCGACGTCCAGCACGCGCGTTGCAGCGCTGAGGGCCATCGCGCTTTGGGCGTTGGCGAAGCGCGGTAGAGCTGCTGCGGATAGCGTGGCAGCGCCTGCGGCGAGAAAGCTGCGGCGTGAGATAAGCTTCATTTTCGGTCTCCTGGGAGGACTATGCTCCCTCTGAATTCAGATCGGCGTGCGACTAGGCAGGCCACTTGCGTTCAGCAAGACCGTCGTTGGGAGGGCGTTCGTTGCGTGCGGGGCCGATGCCGGCGAGGTCCGGCATCTCGGTAATGCTCCAGATCGCTGCGGTAGGAGCGGTGGCATTTGTCGGCGCCTTAGGCGCAAGCCAGTGCGTCATGCCTGAGCATAGGGCATAACAGAAGGCATTGTTTCCGTTGCAGATTCGATGTTCCTGGCACGGCACGGCAGCGGTATCCGCGGCCGGATGCTGCGATCCGTGTTCCGAAATCATTACGTGGGAGTTACTGGCCATGCGAGCACCGAGCGCCGGAACGGTCAACGCCACGCTGGCGAAGGAAAGGAGCATGAGCAGAGCGATGAACAGCCGTTGCATCGCCGTCAAAACGCCGTGCAAGACAACATCATCCGCACCCTCGGCTTGCGTTCATCCAGGGTGGTCCGCTCCCACCCGCTCGCCGCGTCCGCCGCCGAGCGTCTTTTTTGGTGACACACCACGGCGGTTCCAGGCGACACTGGTTACTTGCCTCGGTCGGCGAGCCACTTCTTCATCATGGCGATCTCGCCCTCCTGGGCCTTGACCACCTCTTCGGCGAGTTTGCGGACCTCGGGGTCCTTGCCGTACTGGAGCACGACCTTCGCCATGTCGATCGCGCCCTGATGGTGCGGGATCATACCGCGCATAAAGTCCACGTCGGCGTCGCCGGTATAGGGCACCATCATGTCCTTCATCATGGCATCCATGGCGGTCTCGTATGCCTTCGTCGACGGCGTGTCCGATCCTGGCGTCTGCATGCCTGACATGTCGTGACCTTGCATCGTGTTGTTGTCCGTTTTCATTTGGGTTTGAGCGAATGCCAGGCCGCCGGCGATAGCGATGGCCCCTGCGATGAAGATCGGAGTGAGCTTGTTCATGGTCTCGCTCCCGTTCAGTTTGAGGTCGCCGGATAGCCGGCTTCTTCCAGAACCTGCAAGATCGCGGACGGCGTGGCGGTCGTCTCGACCTTGACGGCGCGCGCGGCGGGATTCGTCTCGATCTTGGCTGCGGAGTCCACCGACTGGATCGCCTTGGTGACGGACTTGGCGCAACCGCCGCAGGTCATGTTTTCAATTTTGAGGTCCATGAGACTTCTCCTTGTTTTGATCTCATGTCGCCCAAGGTGGTGCTTCCAACCGTGGTAAGGTCAAGGGCCAAAAAAAAGAAAATGCGCTATTGACCTTCCCATGGTTGGAAGCCTCATTTTCCGTCCGAACGTGAATTTCGGAACGAGAAAAGGAGGCGGCTATGAATGCCCCCGTTCGAGCTGCGGACACCAGGAACGCGGCAATTTCCCTGTCAATAGAAGGCATGACCTGCGCCTCCTGCGTCGGTCGTGTCGAACGAGCCCTCAAGGCCGTCCCCGGCGTTGCCGATGCGGTCGTCAACCTGGCGACCGAAAAGGCAAGCATCACGACGAATGCTCCCGTCGATCGCGCTACGCTCGTCAAGGCCATCGAGGATGTCGGCTATGAGGTTTCGGAGAGCCCTGCCGCACAAGCGGCCGCCTCGCTTGAAGTCGCGATCGAGGGCATGACCTGCGCCTCCTGCGTGGGTCGTGTCGAGAAGGCCCTGAAGGCCGTGCCGGGCGTCACCAGCGCCGTCGTCAACCTCGCGACCGAGAAGGCCACGATCCAGGGAACCGCAGACACGGCAGCCGTGATTGCGGCCATCGAGAATGCGGGCTACGACGCCAAGGTCATCTCGGCGGCAACCGGATCGAGCCAGGCCGAGACGAATGACCGCGCAGAGAAGAAGGAAGCCGAACGCCGCGAGCTGACCCGCGACTTCACCATCGCGGCGGTGCTGACCGCTCCGGTCTTCCTTTTGGAAATGGGCTCGCACCTCATTCCGGGCGTGCATGGCGTGATCGAATCCACCATCGGCATGACGAACAGTTGGTATCTCCAGTTCGTGCTGACGACGCTGGTGCTGTTCGTGCCGGGCATCCGCTTCTATGACAAGGGGCTTCCCGCCCTCTGGCGTCTGGCGCCGGACATGAACTCGCTGGTGGCAGTCGGCTCGCTCGCGGCTTACGGCTATTCGCTGGTCGCGACCTTCGCGCCGGGCTTCCTGCCCGCAGGGACGATCAACGTCTATTATGAAGCCGCCGCGGTCATCGTCACGCTGATCCTGCTCGGCCGGCTGCTCGAAGCCCGCGCCAAGGGGCGTACCTCGGAAGCGATCAAGCGTCTGGTCGGCCTTCAGGCCAAGACGGCGCGCGTCCGCCGTGACGGCAAGACGGTCGATCTTCCGATCGACTCCGTGCTGTCGGGTGACATCGTGGAGGTCCGTCCCGGCGACCGTATCCCGGTCGATGGCGAGGTCATCGAGGGCGAAAGCTATGTCGATGAATCCATGATCACCGGCGAACCGATCCCGGTTTCCAAGACGAATCGTAGCGAGGTCGTCGCCGGCACCGTGAACCAGAAGGGCGCCTTCGCGATCCGCGCCACGGCGGTCGGCGGCAACACCGTGCTGTCGCAGATCATCCGCATGGTTGAGGAAGCACAAGGCTCGAAGCTGCCGATCCAAGCGCTGGTCGACAAGGTGACGATGTATTTCGTGCCGGCTGTCTTCGCCGTCGCGGCTCTGACCTTCGCGGCATGGCTCTATTTCGGGCCGTCGCCGGCGCTCACCTTCGCGCTGGTCAATGCGGTCGCCGTGCTGATCATCGCCTGCCCCTGCGCCATGGGTCTGGCTACGCCGACCTCGATCATGGTCGGCACCGGCCGGGGCGCGGAGCTGGGCGTACTCTTCCGCAAGGGTGAAGCGCTGCAACTGCTGAAGGACGCCAGGGTCGTGGCCGTCGACAAGACCGGCACGCTGACCGAGGGCAAGCCCGCCCTGACCGACCTCGAACTGGCCGCCGGCTTTGACCGTGCGACCGTGCTGGGTCTAATCGCGGCCGTCGAAGCCAAGTCAGAACACCCGATCGCCCGCGCCATCGTGGAAGCGGCCGAGGCGGAAGGCATCGCGCTTCCCGCCGTGTCTGGTTTCGAATCGGTAACCGGCTTCGGCGTGAAGGCCGTGGTCGACGGCAAGCGTATCGAGATCGGCGCGGACCGCTACATGGTCGAGCTTGGCCATGACGTGGCGGGCTTCGCCGTCGTGGCCGAACGGCTCGGCAACGAGGGCAAGTCGCCGCTCTATGCCGCGATCGAGGGCAGGCTCGCGACGATCATTGCCGTGGCCGACCCGATCAAGGCGACGACGCCGGCCGCGATCAAGGCGCTGCACGATCTCGGGCTGAAAGTCGCGATGATCACCGGCGACAACCGGCGGACGGCCAAGGCCATCGCCGCGCGTCTCGGCATCGACGAGGTGGTGGCGGAAGTGCTGCCGGACGGCAAGGTCGAGGCGATCCGTCGCCTCAAGGCCGAGCACGGTAAGGTCGCCTTCGTCGGCGACGGCATCAACGACGCTCCGGCGCTCGCCGAGGCGGATGTGGGCCTCGCCATCGGCACCGGCACGGATATCGCCATCGAGGCGGCGGACGTGGTGCTGATGTCGGGCAGCCTGACCGGGGTGCCGAACGCCATCGCACTGTCGAAGGCGACGATCGGAAACATCCGGCAGAACCTGTTCTGGGCCTTCGCCTACAACACGGCCCTGATCCCGGTCGCCGCCGGCGCGCTCTATCCGGCCTACGGCATCCTGCTGTCGCCGGTCTTCGCCGCCGGCGCCATGGCCCTGTCGAGCGTCTTCGTGCTCGGCAATGCGTTGCGGCTCAAGACCTTCAAGGTCCCAACCTAATGAACCGAAGCAGCCGACCCTATATTCGGGGTCGGCTGTCGTACCTTACGGGAGAAAACGCATGAATATCGGACAAGCTTCGAAAGCGTCCGGCGTCTCGGCCAAGATGATCCGCTACTACGAACATACCGGCCTCATTCCGGCCGCCGATCGGACGTCTTCCGGCTATCGCGACTATTCGGACACGGACGTTCACATGCTGCGCTTCATCCGGCGCGCGCGTGATCTCGGCTTCTCGGTGGCCGAGATCGGCGATCTCCTCGGCCTCTGGCGCGACGAGTCGCGGCAGAGCGCGGAGGTCAAGCGTCTGGCGCAGGGCCACATCGACGCGCTGGAGAAGAAGATCGCGGACTTGCAGGACATGGCGCACACGCTCACGATGCTGGTGAAAGCCTGCACGGGCGACCATCGCCCGCATTGCCCGATCCTCCAGCGTCTGGAAACCGATCAGGACGATGAGGACCTCACGGTCCAGCCGCGCAGCGGTGCGATTACTCGTTCCGTGCAGTAGAGTAACACTCGGCCCGTTCGCCTAACCGAAGCGGCCTGATGTTTTCGTCCCTGCCAGATATGGCGGGGACTTGTCGTTTCAGGCTTGGGGTTTGCGCGCCGCCTGCCAGAGCAGCGGCACGAGGATCAAGGCGACCGGCGGAAACAACAGCCAGTTGATCGCCGCCCAGCCCGAGTTGTGCAGGACGCTGCCAGCCAGAAACGATACGGCGGCGGTCGTGCCGAAGACCATGAAGTCGTTCGCGCCCTGCGCCTTGGCGCGCTCGCCCGGCGTATGGCAGTCCGTGACCATAGCCGTCGCGCCGATGAAGCTGAAATTCCAGCCGAGCCCCATGATGGCGAGAGATCCCCAGAAATTGATCAGCTCAAGCCCGGCCAGTGCGACCACGGCCGAGACGGCGATGAGCAGCATCCCCGCAGCGGTGACCCGCTCCTTGCCGAAGCGTGTCATGAGACGGCCGGTGACGAAACTTGGCGCGAACATCGCCAGTAGATGCCACTGGATTCCGAGTGCTGCACTGTTGACCGAATGGCCGGTGTTGACCATCGCGATCGGAGCCGCCGTCATGACGAAAGCCATGAGGCCGTAGGAGACGACGCCGGCTGCGACGGCGAGCATGTAGCGGGGCATCATCAGGATCTGAATCAGGGAACGGCCGGAGCTTTCGGACTCGGATTGCGAACCAGATTGCGGCGCGCGTAGCATCAACAGAATCGGGATGGACAACAGCGGAAGCGCCGCCTGGCTGAGAAAGCTGCCGACATAGGGCGTGCCGGGGAAGGAATCGCGTGTCCAGATGACGAGCTGGGGACCGATGACAGCCGCGATCAGTCCGCCGACCATCACCCAGGAGATTGCGCGTGCCTTCAACGCGCCTTCGGCAGCGTCGGCGGCGGCGAAGCGATAGCTTTGAACGTAGGAGCCGTAGAGACCGGCGGTAAAGCAGCCAACGCAGAACAGCAGAAACGATGCCACAAAGATACCAAGTGCTGCGATGAGACCCGCCGCGAGGCCGAAGAAGGCGCCGAACAAGTAACCGCTCCGGCGTCCCCAAGCGCGCATGACGAACGCGGCGGGCAGCGTGCCGATCGCCAGGCCGACGCCGAACAGGCTGACCGGCAGCGTCACCCATGCGGGGTTGTCGGCGAGCTGCTGGCCGACCAGGCCGCCGAGCGACATGACGATTGGCGCGCTCGATCCGCCGAGCGCCTGAGCGGCGGTCAGCACGGTGATGTTGCGCCGGACAGTTGCAGTATCGTCCATGGGAACTCCCACAATTATTTGCTTCGACGTTGACATGCCGGCAAAACTTTTGGGTTTTGCGGGAACGAAACCTTTCCTGAAACGTATATATACCCATACCGGGTAGGGGTAGCTGGATGTGCAATAAAAACTCGAAGCAGATCATTGCGTCACTCAACCGGATCGCCGGCCAGGTTCGCGGCGTCGGTCAGATGGTGGAGGACGAGCGATACTGCATCGACATTCTCAACCAGATCCACGCGGTCAAGGCCGCCCTCTCGAAGGTGGAGAACCAGGTGCTGCGATCGCATGCCGCCTGCTGCGTCGAGGAGGCGATCGCCTCGGGCGATGGCGACCTGCAAAGAGCAAAGTTCAACGAGCTGGTCGAGGTGTTCGCAAAGGCGAAACTATAGATCGAAGGGATCAGACAATGGCGACCCATGCTGCCAAACGCGCCGAACTTCATCGAATGGTGATGGAAAACCATACGTGTCCCTACGGGCTGAAGGCGCTCGATCTCCTCAAGCGCGAAGGCTACGAGGTCGATGATCACCATCTGACGACTCGCGCCGAGACGGATGCTTTCAAAGCAAAGCACAATGTTCAGTCAACGCCACAGACCTTCATAGGCGGCAAGCGGATCGGCGGCTACGATGATCTCGTCCGGTTCTTCGGCGGCAAGGTCAAGGACAAGGACACCGTCACCTACAAGCCGGTGATCGCGCTGTTCGCGATGGCAGCGCTGATGGCATTGGCCGCGAGCTGGGCGGCGTTCGGCAACCTCGCGACGGTCCAGGCGGCCGAATGGTTCATCGCCATCGCGATGTGTCTTCTTGCCCTTCAGAAGCTGAAGGACGTGGAAGGCTTCGCGACCATGTTCCTGAACTACGACCTTCTGGCGCAGCGGTGGGTCCGATATGCCTACATCTATCCCTTCGCGGAGGCGCTCGCCGGCGTCCTGATGATGGCTGGCGCCCTGATGTGGGTGTCGATCCCCGTCGCGCTGTTCATCGGCGGCATCGGCGCGGTCTCAGTGTTCAAGGCGGTCTATATCGACAAGCGCGAGCTGAAATGCGCCTGCGTCGGAGGCGACAGCAACGTGCCGCTCGGCTTCGTGTCGCTCACCGAGAACCTCATGATGATCGGCATGGCGGTCTGGATGATCTTCAAGCCGATGGGCATTGGACACTGACAACCGCGAAAGGACGATCAAATGGCGAGCGACCACACATCTCATGGCGGGCATTCGAGGGGCTCCCATGGCCGTCCCTATCTGATGTTCTGGATCAACATGATCCTCTGCCTCATTGTGATGTATGTCGTGATGTTTTCGATGATCGACGGCTGGGGCGACTTCCGGAATAATCTGAACATGCTTTACATGGCGATAACCATGTGGGCGCCGATGGGCATCTTCATGCTGGCGACAATGCCGGGCATGTTCCCGAACCGGAGCGCGAATATCGCCCTTTACGTCGTCTTCGCGCTGCTGACCGCCGGTTCCTTCTGGGCGACGCGGAGCCAGACCCTGATCGATGATCGCCAGTTCATCGATTCGATGATCCCGCACCATTCCGGCGCGATCCTGATGTGCCGCGAGGCGAAGCTTGCCGACTCGGAACTGAAAACGCTGTGCGACGAAATCATGGCAGCTCAGCGTGAGGAGATCGACAAGATGACGAGCATTCGAAATCGTCTCTAGTGTAGCGGCGGCGATAAAGACTCTACATCACGCACGCCGTCGCCGCCGCCAGAACCAGATATCGCCCGAGCTTGGCGACGCCAACTAGGAGGAGAAAGACGGGTAGCGGCTCCTTCATGATCCCGGCCGCGAGGGTTAGCGGATCGCCGATGACCGGCATCCAGCTTAGCAGCAACGACCATTTCCCATAGCGGCGATACCAACGCCGCGCCCGCTGGAGACCGGCTTCCGACACCGGGAACCAGCGCCGGTTACGGAAACACTCGACGCCGCGCCGATGATCCAGTTGACGACCGAGCCGGCCACGTTGCCAAGGCTCGCTGCGGCGACCAATGCCCAGGCCGCGAAAGAATCGGCCAGCAGCAGCCCGATCAGCGCGGCTTCCGACTGCATCGGCAGCAGGGTGGCAGCAAAGAAGGCGGTGAGGAACAGGCCCAAGCAGGCCGCCAGTGTGCTCAAGCACCGGCCCCGCGATCGCGCGGCGAAGCCGGCCATCTTGTATGATGGCGGTCGATGACGAAGGCATGGCGGTGCCGATATCCGCCATCGGCGGCAGCCGCATCGGACAGATGCGGATGGCTCGCCTCGAGCGTGTCATGCATATGGTCGAGTTCGTCGGGATCGGCCGCGGGCCAGAGGACCGCAGCGGCCGATACGGCGGCGGCGGCCAGCAGCCCCAGCGCAACGAAGGTGATCGGGAGGCCAAACGCGGCGCCCAGGCGCTCCGCGAAGGTCGCTGCGATAGGGGCCACCCCCACATAGGCGACCATCTTGATGGCGAGCGCCGTTCCCAGCACCGCATCCGCATCGGGACCGGCGAGATCATAGGCCAATAGCCCCAGCGCGATCGTGGCAAGCCCTGTTCCGATAAGCGCGATAACCTGTGCCAGGAAGAGGTGGCGATAGGTGCGGTTTCCAAGAACCTGCAACATAGGAACCTCACAAGTACTTGGTTATTTCCTTGAATTCGTCGATCGAACGACGATCGTCCTTAACAAGCGGCCCGACCACGTCGTCGAGACAGTGGTCGAGGTGGTTCTGAATCAGCGTCCGCTTGGCTTGTGCGATGGCCTTTTCGACCGCGTGAAGCTGCTGCGCGATATCGAGGCATGGCCGACCAGCTTCGATCATCTCGACGATCCCGCGCAAATGGCCGTCCGCACGCTTGAGGCGCATTGTGATCGCGGCGTGGGATCTGTGGGCATCGGATTGTTCGCTCATCCAGATATCCTATCCCCCTGGAGAGGATATTGTAACGAGCCTGCCGCCGGCGTCGCCTCAACCCCATGATCGTCGATAAGCCGTCGGCGTCGTCCCGAGCCAGCGCTTGAACATGGCGGTGAGAGAAGCCTGCCTTTCAAATCCCAGCGACGACGCCACCGTGCCGATCTCGTAGCCTTGGACCATCTTTCAGACGCCGCCGTCGCATGGTGGCTGGCTACTTTCTCGTTGCCACGCCAGCGGCGAAGATGCCCAACAGGGTAAGAAGCGCGATGCCGAGCGTAACATAGCGTGCGGAATCCACCGCAGATTCCCCGCCTGCCGCCATCAGCGTGCCAGCGAGTGCGGAAGTGATCGAGAAAGCAATAAGCTGTGTGATGGTGATCGCAGCAGCAGCCTTGCCTCCTTCGGCGGGATCATGTGTGCTGCTCATCGCTGCAACACCGAGCAGCGGCCACGCCAGTCCGATGCCGACGCCGGCAAGCGCGAGGACAGCCGCCCAAATCAGCACCATCCCGATATCGGCACCGAACACTTGTAGAAGTCCATAAGCGATCAGCCCAGCCGTCAACAGCAGTGGGCCGACGCGGATGGCGCGGCGGCGGCCGCTCTCACTCTTGACCGAAACAATGAAGAGCTGGGCGATGACCCATGCCAGCGAAAGAACTGCGCCAAGGAAACCGGCGATCAGCGGCGAAAGGCCCGCCAGTTGCTGACCAAACAGGGGGATGAAGTTCTCCACCATCACGCCCGCGCTCAGGGCAGCGACCGTGAGATAGACCCATTTCAGGGAGTTGCCACGCCGATAGGTGATGTGCGGAAGGATGGTCTCTTTTGCTCGCCGCTCCACGACGACGAAGAGCCAGAGCAGCACGATGCCAATTCCGACCATTGCCAGCGTTGGCCAGCCTATCGGCACGATGGCGCTGAGGCTGATAGCGATGGTCGCAAGCACAAGCGGAATGAGGGAGGCGACGGGAACAGGTGAACGATGCCCCGATCCAGCCATGCGGCCGAACGCGCGTTGAGCGATGATTCCGAACAGCAGCGAAACGACCGCCAGCGCACCGTAGGACCAGCGCCAGAGGCCCAGTTCTGCGAACACGCCGCCAAGCGCCGGCCCGAACAGCGTCCCCAAGCCCCACATGGCCGACACGACGCCGGTTGCCCGCGCCCAATGGCGTTCGGGAAGTGCTGCACGAATTACCGCATAGCCGAGTCCTGCCAGCAAACCGCCGCCAAGTCCTTGCACGACGCGACCGACGATCAGCGGTTCCATCGTTGGGCTGGCGGCATTGGCCGCTGCGCCGAGAGCGAAGACGACGAACGCCGTAACATAGGCAAGCGCCGGCCCCTTCCAGTCGAGAATGCGGCTGACGAACAGCGAGGCTACGATTGCCGAGATAACGAACGCAGTCGTCACCCACGCATAATATTGCTGCCCGCCAATATCCGCGACGATGGAGGGCATCAGTGCGGCGGTGAAATAGAGGTTCATGGCATAGAGCAGCACGCCGCTTGCCATGACCAGAACAATGGCGAGGTGGCGGCCGGACAGAAGATCGGACCATCCGTCCAGATGCGCCGCAGGCGCATTTGCGGGATCGGCCGAACCGGCCGGGGTTGGTGAGCTATTCATCGGGGATTCTCCGAAAGGGGGAAGTTCAGTTGGCTGCGCGCCGGACGGCCAAGGACAGCCCCAACACGACTAGCGAGACGAGCAGGACAATGCTGGGAGCGACCGCATGGCCGTAATCAGCGTTCAGCAGTGTCGTGAGGGAAGCAGCGGCCATCACGAGCGCGCCAAGGCCGGCTCCATAGGGCCGCGAGCCAGCGCGGATCAGCATCAGCCCAGCCGCCAGTTCGAGAATGGCGGTGATGTAGTGGAACCAGTCGGGGTAACCCCAAGCCACATAGGCCGCCGCATTTTCCTCTGAGATGAAGATGTTGCCGTAAGCGCCGAAGAGAAAGAAAGCTGCCAGCAGCCAAGCCAGGCTGGTCGCTATGATCGGAAGGGGTCTGTTCATGTGGCCTCGCATCTTGGAAATCGGACCGGCTGAGGCAGCATAGGACTGGACCAACCAGCCGTTCCGACATAGATTGAATGCTCACTCTAGTTATGATCGACGTGTGGTCAAGCTATATTAGAGCGATCATTCTATGTTTATGGAGGCCCCATGGTCCGCAAGCGCGTTCCCGAGCAGCATGAAGGCAGAAGGCAGGAGATTCTCGCAGCGGCGCATAGGTGCTTCCTGCGCCATGGTCTGCAGGGCGCGTCGATTTCGATGATCTGCAAAGAAGCGGCGATGAGCCCCGGCCACCTCTATCACTACTTCCCCAGCAAGGACGCTATCATTGAGCAGATGGCGGATGATTACCTTGCCAGTCTCCACAGCCATTTCAGCGGCCACCCCGAGGACGAACAGACGGCGACTGTTCTGCTATCGGAATTGTGGAGCATGAAGGGGTGGGACGATCTCGGTCATTGCCGCATTCTGTTCGAGTTGCTGGCAGAAGCGGGGCGTAACGAAAGAATCAGGGCCATCCTCAAACAGAACACTGATGGTGTTCGAACATTGCTGGCAGAAGCGCTGACCGCAGGTCAGGCGCGTGGCGAAGTCGATTCCGGCCTTGACCCTAAGCACACCAGCGCGGTTCTGGTGGCGGTCCTTGATGCCGCGCCGATGCTGCCGTTGATGACAGCGGACCTTGACTTCGAGGAGAGCCGCAAACTGGTCACGACAATGGTTGGCCGATTTCTGAAGCCTCAACAATGAAGCGGATTATGAAAATGGGGGATGGCGGCCGGTCGAAGCATTGGTGCCAGTCGCGCCAAAAACTTCCCTTTGATGTCGCGGATCGCGTCAAGTCATGACAGATGTTTCACAGCTAACCTCGCCCGACTTGTCCGGGTTGCAAGCATTTCTGGCGCTGTGTCTCTATACAGCCGTAACATCGGTCACGCCCGGACCGAACAACATGATGGTGCTGGCATCCGGTGTTAATTTCGGCATTCGGCGGACATTGCCACATATTGCGGGCATCAGCATTGGTTTCGCCGCGATGATCGTCATCATGGGGATGGGCCTTGGAGTGATTTTCGAGGCGTATCCCATGCTCAACACCATCCTGCGATGGGTTGGCGGCGCCTATCTTCTGTATCTGGCATGGAAGATCGCCGGGGCCGCAGCACCGGAGAATGCAGAAAGATCGGCTGCCAGACCCTTGGGCTTCATTGGCGCTGCTGCGTTCCAATGGGTCAACCCCAAGGCATGGGTCATGGCGCTCGGTGCCGTCGCCACCTATCTTCCGGGCTCTCCCTCGTTGTCGTCCGTCGCCGCAGCTGCACTGCTGATGGCAGCGATCAACGCACCCTGCGTCGGCATCTGGGCGGCGTTCGGTGTTGGCCTCCGCCGGCTTCTTACGGAGCCTGCGAAGCTGCGCGCCTTCAATCTCACCATGGCAGCGCTGCTGGTTGTCTCGCTCTATCCAATCTTTGTGACGTAGAGCCAGCTGCTGTTCGCTAAATCGGCATCGAAACACTCCGCAGCGCCAGTCGGAACGGATGACGATCCCGGCTACGCTTCATTCCTCGAATTCAAGATAATCACGTTAAATGCGGATGGAATCTGATGGCAAATACTGAACACATGATCGTCGTAACCGGTGGCCCCGGTTCCGGCAAAAGCAGTCTGATCGATGCCATGGCCCAGCGCGGCTTCCGCACCATGCCCGAGGCCGGCAGGGCGATCATTCGAGACCAGATCAGGATCGGCGGTAAAGCTTTGCCTTGGGCGGATCGCGCACTCTTCGCCGAACTCATGTTGGGCTGGGAACTGCGTTCTTATCAGGAGGCACTTGCAAGTGACGCGCTTGTCTTGATGGACCGTGGTATGCCGGATGTTGTTGGTTATCTCACACTCTGCGGCCTGCCTGTGCCTGCTCATTTCGAGACGGCGGCCAAAACCTACCCTTACAACAAGCGGGTTTTTCTCGCCCCGTATTGGGATGCCATCTTCACGCAAGACACTGAGCGCAAACAGGACAGGCAAGAGGCCGAGGCGACCGGTATGGTCATGGCTGAGACTTATGGCAGGCTTGGCTATCAGATAGTCGAGCTGCCGCTGGTGGGAATCGAGCAGCGGGCCGACTTCGTTGCTGAAAATTTGAGAGCTTAGAGCGAAGTGACAGTCCTCATCCAATTGGCGCTAACTCATCCAGCAACTTCCGAGGCCGCGCCGGTTTCGCGCTCCGTCAAGACGCGATCGATCAAACCCCATTCCAACGCTTCTTCCACCGTCATGAAGCGGTCGCGGTCCATGGCTTGTTCGAACTCTTCATAACTGCGTTTGCAATGCTCCGCGTAGAGCCGGGTCATGCGCTGCTTGGTTTTCAGGATCTCCTCGGCATGGATCAGCATATCCGACGCCTGCCCTTGGAATCCGCCTGATGGTTGGTGAATCAGGATGCTGGCGTTCGGCAATGCCGCGCGTTCGCCGGGTTCGCCGGCCATCAGCAGGAATGACCCCATCGAGCGGGCCGTCCCCATACAAAGAGTATGCACCGGAGCGCGGATGTATCGCATGGTGTCATACATGGCGAGCCCGCTGGTAACGACGCCACCGGGAGAATTGATGTATAGCTGAATTGGCTTCTTGGGATTCTCGGCTTCCAGAAACAGTAGCTGCGCGCAGACGAGCGCGGAAACGGTGTCGTTGACCTCACCGTTCAGGAAAATGATCCTCTCGCGCAGAAGGCGGGAATAGATGTCGAAAGAGCGTTCGCCACGGCTGGATTGCTCGATGACCATAGGGACGAGTTGCATCGCTTCGCGCATAGGCGAACTCCTGTCTTCTAGATTTTGATGTGTTGTTTGAGGTGCTATGCTGCGAGCATAAGCACGGGCCAATTGTTGTTCGCGGCAGGGGGTGTTCGCCGAACGGATCGGGCGTCCACAAGATGATGGATGATCCTCAACCTCGTGCCGCCATAGACATTGGGACCGACTTGGAACGTCACAATGCTTTCGAGGAAAGGCGATTCTTCTTCGCGCATCCGATAGCGGACTTCCTCTCCCGGTTCTGCCGAGATCGGGACAGCATCGGCCAAGTCTTTTTCAGGCAGCCATTTTTCTCGAAGCTCTGGAATACTAATCGCCCGCCAAACCATTTCAGGGGGAGCGTCGATTTCATATTCCACGACGAGATTATCCTTGGGCTTCTTTGCCTCCGTGTCGCTCATTGGTCCATGTCCCTTAGTAAGCTCTTCAAAGCGTCAATTCTCGCAGGCCAATAGGCCCGATACTTCGCCAGCCATTCCGCGATGAGTGCCAGCCCCTCTGGATCGACCTCATAGTTCACAAAGCGGCCCTGACGTTCTTCCCGCACCAGCTTGGCGTTGCGCAGGACAGAGAGATGTTGCGACATCGCCGGCTGACTAATTTCCATACCCTGCCGCAGTGTGACGGCGTTCATGCTGCCGGACGCCAGCTTCTCGAAAATCGCGCGGCGTGTCGGATCGGCCAGAGCTTTGAATATGTCGTTCGGGATCATAACAATAGATAAGCGCACACTTATCTGATTCGCAAGGGCGAACCATCATCACAACATAATCCCTCGTTGCCGCCCTAGCTGCCACGACACCGATCCGCCCTGAACGACGCCCATAACCTCGCGACCGAGCTGTCGGTCTATGACCGGCCGCCATGGGACCAAGGTAAACTCGTGGGACTGCTCGACCACGGCGAACTTGCCGCTCGATAGCTGCACGGTGCCGGTGAATTTGCCGCTGATGTTCTCGCCGTCCGTGGCGGCACGGAAAGGCAGGCCCTTGCTCTCGGCCATCTCCCCGCCAACACGGGCAACCTCGCGCTCGCGCAGGGTGGCGAGAAGGCTGCTCCGGTAGAAGATGCGGCCATTCCGTGCTCGGGTAGCGTCGCCTTGCTCGATATGATGCTCGCGGCGCTGGTCCATGGCCTCGCGCACCTGCTGGCCGAAACCGGCCGGCGCAATATCGGCGGTTTCGCTGTGGATCAATCGCCGGTCCAGCCACGTCGCGCCGTCCGAATGTATCTGCCTTTCCAGATTGATGGGTGACAGGACGCGAACACTGGCCTGCCGGTCTCGGCCGGCATCGTAGTCGGCGGCGCGGCTAACCAGATCATTGGGGATGCGCCATTGGTCGGCGTCGATGCGCTCGACGATCCCGGCGCGGCGCAATGCCTCCAGCCGACGAACATGGGCATCGACATAGCCCTCATAGTCGCCACCGGGAACGCGGCCCTCGAATTTCGCCTGTTCCAGGGTCGATAGATGCCGTCCTCGGCGATGGCGGTGATGGTGCGGTCGGACGGCCGGGCTGTCGCCTCGGCCGGGCCGATCTGGATGACGCCGCGGATACGGGCTTCCGTTGACGACCCTGATGCAAACGCTGGCGGTCGATTCAATTGCCCACCGGAGATGACAGCGTCATTGTTGAGGCAGGCCATCGAATAAGGATTGAGAAAACTATATGGCCAAATGGCCTGCCTGGACGCTTTGAGAGAAAGATCACCATCAGCCCGGTTGAGCTTGGTGACGCACAGTAGCCATCCTGAACATCATACGGACCTCGGCTTCCGGATCGTCTCGAACCCATAGCAATGCGTGAGGGAACGAACGCTGGATGAAACGCCGAGGCGGATGCGACTAACGCTCGTTTAGAGTGCTATAGCGTAAACGTAGTTGTCATCTTCACCCGGTGCAGCGCTCCGCCTTCCTCATCGGCCAGAGTTTCAAGACGGCCACCGAAGAAGTCGATGCAATTTGCGGCCCCTCTCATCGTCGAGAATCCTTCGTTCAGCGCGGCTCCGATGCTTTGTTTGCCGCGTCGCAACTCTGTCATCGTTTTCCGTGCTCACGACGATCAGGAGTGTTGAACGCTGGCGTCGCGTTCGGCGACGCCTTCTCGTTCCTCACGGACATGGGAGAGCATATCGAGCAGGACGTCGCCCACATGCTGATCGGAGATTTCGTAGAACATCTGCTTCGAATGTCGGACCCGCGTTACCAGCCGCGCGCCGCGAAGCAGTCGCAGGTGGTGGCTGACGAGCGACTGCGACAGCTCAAGCGTTTCGGAGATATCGGTGACCGACTTCGGGCCTTCCTCGCAATGGAGGAGAATCCTTAGCCTGCTGGGGTCACCCAGCAGGCGGAATGTTTCGGATAGGAAGTTCAACTCCTGGGTCGAAAGGGGATCTGCCTTGTTCAACGGTTTTCCTTTCCAGCTTTCCGAGTGAACCCATGAAGAGTGGACGGTCAGTGCGAATGCCCTGCGTGGGACACAGCCGCCTTGCTCGGCTCCTCCAGGGTGCAACTGGCCACGCCGTCCCAGTCGATCCCGATCGTCGGGTGCTCGATCTTGAACTGCGTCTTCAGCTCGTGGTCGACTTGCTGCATGACGGTGCGCACATCGACGCCTTCCATCGGCTGCACCTGAAGGGTTGCCAGCACACGGCCGGAAGTCAGCGACCAGACATGGACGTGGTGGACGCTCTGGATGCCGGGAACGGTCTTTCGAAGATGCTCGGAGATCTTCTCCGCGCCGGCGTTGTCGGGCGCACCTTCGAGCAGGATATGCAGCGTGTTCCTGAGCAGGCTCCAGGCGCTGCGCAGGATCAGCAGCGACACGAACACCGACAGGATGGGATCGATCGGGGTCCAGCCAGTGTACCAGATGACGATGGCGGCAATGATCGCGCCGACCGAGCCGAGCAGATCGCCCATGACATGCAGCACGGCGCCCTTGACATTGACGTGATCGGAGTCGCCGCGCGTCAGATACCAGAGGACGAAGAGGTTCACGAGCATGCCGATGATGGCGACGACGAACATCGAACCGGCCATGACCGGCTGCGGCTCTTGGAAGCGCTCGATGGCCTCGTAGACGATCCAGGCGACGATGCCGAACAGGGTAAGGGCGTTGATGAGGCCCGCAATCACCTCGAAGCGGGCATAGCCGAAGGTGCGCTGGCTGTCGGCGACGCGGCGGCCGAGGCGGAAGGCAACGTAGGCGAGACCGAGCGCGATGGCGTCGGTCAGCATATGTCCCGCATCGGCAAGCAGCGCGAGCGAACCGGAGATCACACCGCCGACTGCCTCGACGACCATGAAGATGAAGATGATGAAGAAGGAAATGAGGATCTTGCGCTCGTTTTCCTTCGTTACGGTCGGTACGTGTGAGTGATCATGATCGTGGCCGTGGTGGTCGCTGTGGGAGTGAGAGTGGTCTGCCATAGGTCGGTCCAGTGGTTGCGTTCAGTCTAAACACTTGAATACATGTTCAAGTGTTTATTGTCAACCGGCCCGCGTAAGAAATTTGAAAGCTATTCGAAGGCACCGCAAAATCACGTAAATTTCCCGACAAGTGGGCTTGACCTTGTCACCGTTGGAATCTGCACGATGCCCCCTCGAATGGGTGACGCATGCGGAGGTAGAGGTGATTGCTCAGACGTGACCGCGAGCCTGAAATCCAGATGCGGCAACTCCACTATGTGATTGCAGCGGCCGAGCATGGCAGCTTCCGACAGGCGGCGATAGCGGTCGGCGTTCGAGAATCGGCGGTCAGCCGCCGCATCCGCGATCTGGAGGATCAGGCCGGTGCGGCGCTGTTCATTCGATATCAGCGGGGGGTGGTCATCACCGAGGCGGGACGGAAGTTCCTGACGCACGCTCGGAGGGCGATCGCGGAAATCGATCTGGCCGTGAAGGAAGTGAGAGCTGCGGGCCGCGCCGAAAAGGGCGTGCTACGCATCGGCATATTCTCGTCCCTCGCCTCGGGCTTCATCGCCGATCTGCTGGAGCGATACGCAGGGGAGCATCCCGGTGTTCGCACGAGATTCATCGAAGGCACGCCTGCCGACCACAAGGCCGCTGTCCGGCACCACGAGATCGACATCGCCTTCCTGACGGGCGAGCCGCACGTCGCGGGATGTGAGGTGACGCGGCTGTGGGCCGAGCGCGTGTTCGTCGTCCTGCCGGAAAAGCATGAGCTTGTGGCAAGGGAGGAGATCGAATGGGCCGACCTGCGCGACCGGCATTTCATCGTCAGCGAGGCGGAGCCTGGTCCCGAGATCCACGACTATCTCGTCAAGCATCTCGCCGAGCTGGGCCACCATCCGAGCGTCGAGCAGTGCCCGGTCTATAACCGGGACACGCTGATGCAGTTGGTGGCTCTGGGAAAAGGTATCTCGCTCACCAGCGAGGCCACGACGGGGACCAGATTCCGGGGCGTGGCGTATCGGCTTCTGGTGACGGAAGAACTGCCGTTCTGCGCGGTCTGGTCGCAACGCAACGACAATCCGGCGCTGCGCCGGATGCTGAGCCTCGCCCGCAACCTGTCGGCGAAACGGTTCGGGACTCGCCCGATCAGCGACGATCAGGCGTGACCGAGCGGCGGGCCTTGGCGAACCCGCGGTCGGTGGCGATGAAGCGCTCCAGCATGGGCACGATGAGCTTCATCGGATCGGCGACCGGCTGGCCGGTGTCCCGCCCCAATATCTGCGCGTAGGTGGCAAGGTCATCGGCGAGCGCAGCCGGCAGCTCAAGCGTGACCTTGACCGGCTTGTCGTTGGCGAGCGGACCGAGTTTCAGCTTGGTCATGGATCATCCCCTGTAGGGTTCGAGGACCAGATCGCGGGTCACGATCATCCGGACCGGGAAGCCCGGCCGGATGGTCAGCGTGGGGGCGACCTGCAATTGCCGCTGGATGATCTGCTGGCCCGCCTGATTGATCGTATCCTGCGAGCCGTCGCGGATCGCGCGGATCAGGCGGTCCTCGTCGCTCGTCGCGAGTTCGGCGCCGACGGCAAGCAGGGTGGAGAGCCCGGCCGCCTTGGCGAGATCCCACCAGTGGTAGTCGACACCATCCTCTAGCCCGGCATAGCCTTGGCTGTCCGCGCCGGGCTGGCGCTCCAGCACGATCGAGCGACCATTGGGGAAGATCAGCCGGTTCCAGACCAACAAGACCCTCCTTTGGCCGAACTGCACGCTGTTGTCGTACTGACCGATGATGCGCGTGCCCTGCGGCACGAGGAGAACGCGGCCGGTCGGGCTGTCATAGATGCTTTCCGTGACCTGCGCGGTGATCTGGCCGGGAAGGTCGGAGCGGATGCCGGTGATCAGTGCTGCCGGGATGACCGCGCCCGCCTGAAGCACGAAGGGCGATGCCGGAGCCATGACGCGGTCGGTCGTGGTGGTCCGGCGATCGACGGCGGCGTTGAGGAAGGCGTTCTGCCGGTCCTGCGCGGTATTTCCGCCGAGGCCGAGCCCGGCGAGATTGGGCAGACCTGCGCCGGCGGCCGAATCCGCGCCTGCGGTTGGGTTCGTGCGTGTCTCGGTCTGGAAAAAGACGCGGCTCGTGCGTGCGGCTTCCTCCTCGGCGCGCCGCCGCTGCTCTTCCTGATCCACGGTTGGATCGGGGACGGTGGGCGGAACGACGGGCTTGCCCTCGTTCTGCGCGCTGAGGATCGGCCGGCCGAGATCGCCGGGCAGTGCCGGGCCGAGGACCGGCCCGGTATAGTCGCGTGGAAGGCCGGCGAGCCCATCGGCCGTCGCCCGGTTCTCGGTCGAATAGAGTTCCTCGCCATCCGCGCCGCGATCGCGGGTCTGGAGCGCATAGATCAGCGCGCCGCCGATACCGAGCGAAACGATGAGGCCGGCTCCGGCCAGCGCCTTGCGCGATAGGCGCGTGACGCGCGGGGCTTCGGCGCGAAGGCGCATCGGGGCAGCATTGTTGTTTCCGGTGTCTGTCATGACGACTGCCCTCCCTTGTCCTGGCGGACATTCGTTGCGCGCGAGGAGCCGTCGATGCGTTCGATCCTGACGGTCTGCTGACGCTTGCCCCCGCCAAGCCGCAGCTCGGCCGCGCCGAACAGGCGATCGACGATCAGCACGTTGCGATAGGTGCGCGTATTGGCGATCTGGGCCTCGCCTTCGGGGCCGATCACGAAGATCGGCGGCAATTCGCCCTGGACGATGCCGCGCGGAAACTCGATGTAGACGCGCCGCCCGTCGTCATAGACGGAGACCGGCTTCCACGGCGGATTGTCGCCGGATGCGAAGCCATAGCGATAGTTCCGCGCCGCCACGGCCGGGATAACCGGCGTTGTCGGTATCGCCTGCGCCGAGCCTCCGCGGGCGCGCGGATAGGACCAGGCGACGGACGGCATGTAGGGTTTCTCGCGCGAGCGCAGCTCGATCATGTAGGTGCGCCGGTCGGTGGTGATGACGAGATTGGTCGAGATTTCCGCGCGCGACGGTTTCACCAGCACATGCACGCGCCGCGTCTCGCCGGAGCCGCTCTCGGTGTCGCCGATGATCCAGCGTGCTGTGTCGCCGGCGGCGATCGGGCCTGCGCCGGTCAGGCTTTCACCCGGCTCAAGCGCGATGTTGGTGATCTGTCCGGGCGAGGCATAGATCTGATAGAGGGCGCCGTCGCTCCACGGATAGACCTGGATAGCGTTGTAATAGCCCTCGCGTCGCGGCTCGACGCGGGCGGCGAGATTGGCGTTCTCGACACGGGCGGTCGGCGTACTGGCTCCGCCGCCGCCCCGGCTCACCGTCCAGGCGGGCGGGATGTGGAGCGGCTTTGGCGTGGTGTCCGTCACAGCCGGTACGGCCGGCAGCGGCGGGACGTCGGAATCGTAGGTGATTGCAGGCGGCTTCTTCGCAGAAGCACATCCGCCGAGCACCGCAGTCGATACCAGCAAAGCCGTGATCACGGATTTACGGAAAGCCGGGTTTGCGGCATTGCGGAAGTGCGGCGTCATTGTCCCAACTCCCGCGACCAGTTGATTGCATTGACGTAGATGCCGAGCGGATTGGCCTTGAGCCGTTCGGCGTCGCGGGGCGGCTGGACGACGATGGTGAGAATTGCCGTCCATCGCTCGGTGGTCGAAAGCTGGCCGTTCTCATAGCGCCGCTCTATCCACGCGATCCGGAAGCTCTCCGGCGAGGCGCGGATGACCGAGGAAACCTCGACGGCAACCTGCTGCTTGCCGACCTTGGTGAAGGGGTCGTTGACGCGGGCATAGTCGTTGAGCGCGGCCGCGCCCCGGTCCGTCGTCCATTCATAGGCGCGCAGCCAGTTCTGCCGCACGATGATCGGATCGGCCGGGACGGAGCGGACCTGTTCGATGAAACGGGCGAGATGCCATGCGATCTGCGGATCGGTCGGACGGTAGTCGGCGGTTGCCGCGGCGACGGTCTGGGCCTGTCCCAGCTTGTCGACCTGAACGATCCAGGGAACGACGGTGCCCCGCGCCGACTGGACGACAAGAGCGGCGGCGAAGCCGGCCGACAGCGCCAGGCATCCGAAAGCCATAAAGCGCCAGTTGCGCGCCTGGACGCGGGCGGAGCCGATACGCTCGTCCCATATCTGGGCAGCCTTCTGATAGGGGGTCTCGGGTTGCGGCGTCTTGCCGTAGTGGGTGGCGGGTCGTCGGAAGAGGTTCATGAGCGGTCGCTTTCGGAGAGATTGACGGAAGAGCCGGAGCCGTGGCTGTCGCCGGAGCGGACCGCGTGGGCGGCCGCGGAAACGCCATGGCTCATTGCCTGGCCGCGCTTCATGCGCTGCGCCCAGGCCGGCGGGGTATTCACAGATCCGGCCGCGGCAGCGCCGGCGGAGGCGTCATTGGCGGCCTGCCCGCCACCTCCGACGGTTCCCATGGTCGAAGAGCCGCCCGTCGTTTCGAAAGCGCCCTTGACGCCGCCGGTGTGGCTCGACTTGAGGCTCTCAGCGGCGCGGGCGAGACCGCGACGCAGCGGCGAGGCAGCGCCCGAACCGGCGGCGCGCGCCACGCCGCCGAGACCGGAGGCGATGCCCGACATGCCGGACTGTCCCATCGAGCCGAGCGTATAGGCCGAGGAAGCCGCGCCGGCGGCGGCAGCGCCGCCACGCGCGGCGGCCGCACCTCCAGACAAAGCGAGCGCTCCGCCCTTGGCGGCCAGCACGGCTCCGCCGCCTGCGGCGAGCGCTGCGCCTCCGACCGCCAGCCCTGTGCCTACGGCGGCGCCCGCGCCGAGTTGAGGTCCGCCGGAGACGAGGCCGTTGGCGATGCCGGGGCCGAATATGCCGAGGCCGAGCAGGGAGAGCGCGGCGAGCACGATCGCCATGGCCTGGTCGATGGTCGGCGTCGCGCCGCCGAAGCCGGCGGTGAACTGCGAGAACAACGTCGAGCCGATGCCGATGATGACGGCGAGAACCAGGACCTTGATGCCGGAGGAGATCACGTTGCCGAGCACCCGCTCGGCCATGAACGCGGTCTTTCCGAACAGGCCGAAGGGGATCAGGACGAAGCCGGCCAGTGTCGACAGCTTGAACTCGATCAGCGTGACGAAGAGCTGGATCGCCAGGATGAAGAAGGCGAGGATGACCAGCACCCAGGCGAAGAACATGCAGGCGATCTGGATGAAATTCTCGAAGAAGGCGATCCAGCCCATGAGGTCGGAGATGGAATCGAGCAGCGGCCGTCCGGCGTCGAGTCCGGTTTGCGCCACCTTGCCGGGGCGCAGGAGATCGGCGGTGCTGAAGCTGGTTCCGGAGCCCTTCAGGCCGAGTCCGGCGAAGCTGTCGAAGACGATCTTCGCGAGGCTGTTCCAGTTGGAAATCAGGTAGGCAAAGACCCCGACGAAGAGCGTCTTTTTCACCAGCCGCGCCATGATGTCGTCGTCAGCGCCCCAGCTCCAGAACAGGGCCGCAAGCGTCACGTCGATCACGATGAGGGTTGAAGCTATGAAGGCGACCTCGCCGCCGAGCAGGCCAAAGCCGCTGTCGATGTAGGACGTGAAGACCGAGAGGAAATTGTCGATGACGCTGGTGCTGCCCATCTGCGCTCACCGTGCGTCATTCGCCGCGGGCGCGACCGGCTGCGGCGTGCGGCCGAGAAAGCGATCGCGGGTCTCGGCCCAGACGCGCAGGCATCCGGCATCCTTGCCGGCGGCCTCGCCAAGCTGCTGGCACCGTCGCTGTTCGACGCGAAGCGCATCGATCGAGCGCTCGACGGCCCGCGCCGGCTCCGGGACATTTACCTCGTCCTTGCGGGTCAGCTCGATGGCCGTCGCTGTGATCGCGACAGCCACGAAGACGACGGCGCCCAGCCGGGCCAGCATCTTGCCGTCCATGGTCGTCCCCCTTCCTGCGTCTCAGTTGCCGTTGAACATCTTGGCGTTTCCCGGCTGGTAGCCGGAGCCGGGCGTGAGGAAGCGGCGGCGCTGCTCGCGTCCCTGCTCGGCGGCCGCTGAACGCTCGGCGTCGGTGAGCGCCTGCGCCCGGCCGTTCGCGGCGATCACGGCGGTCAGGTCGGCGAGCTGCTGCGCCTGAAGGGCGAGGAGCTGGTTGCCGGCCTGGGTTGCCTGAAGTGCGCCGGTCGCGCCCTGGCTCTGCCCGACCAGCGCCGACATCTGGGTACGGTTGGTGTCGATGTTGCCGACAACGGTGGCCTGGACGCGCATGGCGTCCTGCAGACCGCCGACGGTGTTCTGCCAGCGGGTCTTCGCGTCCTCGATCAGCTTGGCGTCCGAGGCGGTCAGCGAGGCGTTGCCGTATTGCGTCTTGAACGCCTGATCGATCTGGCCGACGTCGAATGCGATGTTCTGCGCCTGGCTCAGGAGCTGCTGCGTGCGCTGCACGGACTGCTGGAGCTGCTGGAGCGAGGAGAACGGCAGGCTCGCCAGGTTCTTCGCCTGGTTGATGAGCATCTGCGCCTCGTTCTGGAGCGACGTGATCTGGTTGGTGATCTGCTCCAGCGCGCGGGCGGCCTGAAGGACGTTCTGGGCGTAATTGGTCGGATCGTAGACGATCTTCCAGGCGTGTGCCGGGGTGGTCAGGACCGGAGCGACGGCGAGCGGTACGGACAGCACGGTGGCGGCAAGCAGGGCGGCGGAGATGCGAGGCGAGGTGGGCGTCATGTTTCAGTTCTCCTGTTCGGGCTGGGGGTCGAAGTTGACGAGATCGGGGATGAGGTCCGCGGCCCATGCGACGTCGCGCGCCGCGAGCCACGCGGGCAGGAAGCCGTCGCGGCCGTGTTCGGCGACGATCTGGTCGATGAGGGTCTGGTCGGATTTCGAGGAGGCCGCGCAAAGCGCGAGCCCGACTTCCGACAGGCCCAGCTCGAACATCCGGTTGCCGCGCCGCGACTGGCAGTAGTAGTCGCGCTTCGGCGTGGCGCGGGCGATCAGCTCGATCTGGCGGTCGTTGAGGCCGAAGCGCCGATAGATCGCCGTGATCTGGGGCTCGACCGCGCGTTCATTCGGCAGGAGCAACCGGGTCAGGCAGCTTTCGATGATGGCGGGCGCAATGCTGCTGCCATCGATGTCGGACAGCGATTGCGTGGCGAAGATCACGCTGGCGTTCTTCTTGCGCAGCGTCTTCAGCCATTCGCGGAGCTGGCCGGAAAAGCCGTCGTCGTCGAGCGCCAGCCAGCCTTCGTCGATGATCAGGAGCGTCGGCCGGCCGTCGAGCCGGTCGCCGATGCGATGGAAGAGATAAGCCAGCACCGCCGCGGCGGAGCCGGTTCCGACTAGCCCCTCGATCTCGAACGCCTGTACGGACGCCGAGCCGAGATGCTCGCTCTCGGCGTCGAGCAGGCGGCCATATGGACCGCCGACGCAGTAGGGGCGCAGCGCCTGTTTCAGGTCGTTCGACTGGAGCAGCACGGCAAGGCCGGTGATGGTGCGCTCCCCGACCGGCGCGGAGGCGAGCGAGGTCAGCGCGGTCCAGAGGTGCTCCTTGACCTCCGGTGTGATCTGCACGCCCTCGCGCATCAGGATGGCGACGATCCAGTCGGCCGCCCAGGCGCGTTCCGGCACCTCATGGATGCGGGCGAGCGGCTGGAGGGAAACCGAGGTTTCCGAGCCATCGGTCAGGTCGCCGCCGAGATCGTGCCAGTCGCCGCCCATGGCGAGCGCCGAGGCGCGGATGCTGCCCCCGAAATCGAAGGCGAAGACCTGCGAGCGCTTGTAACGACGGAACTGCAAGGCCATGAGCGCGAGCAGCACGGACTTGCCTGCGCCGGTCGGGCCGACGACGAGCGTATGGCCGACATCGCCGACGTGAATTGAAAGCCGGAACGGGGTCGAGCCTTCGGTCCTGCCATACAGCAGCGGGGGCGCGCCGAGATGCTCGTCCCGTTCCGGCCCCGCCCACACGGCGCTGAGCGGCATCATGTGGGCAAGGTTGAGGGTGTTGACCGGCGGCTGCCGGACATTTCCGTAGACGTGGCCGGGCAGGCTGCCGAGCCAGGCATCCACGGCGTTGATGGTCTCGGGCATGCAGGTGAAATCGCGGCCCTGGATCACCTTCTCGACCAGCCGCAGCTTCTCGTCGGCCACGCGGGCGTCGCCGTCCCAGACGGTCACGGTGGCGGTGATGTATGCTTCTCCGGCGAAGTCCTGGCCGAGTTCCTGAAGCGCGAGATCCGCATCCTGCGCCTTGTTCGCGGCGTCGGTGTCGACGAGCACGGATTGCTCGTTGGTCATCACCTCCTTGAGGATCGCGGCGATCGATTTGCGCTTGGCGAACCACTGCCGCCTGATCTTGGTCAGGAGGCGGATGGCATCGGTCTTGTCGAGGAGGATCGCGCGCGTCGACCAGCGATATTCGAAGGCGAGCCGGTTCAGCTCGTCGAGAATGCCGGGCGTCGTCGCGGTCGGAAATCCGACAATGGTGAGGATGCGAAGATGTTGCTCGCCCAGGCGCGGCTCCAGCCCGCCGGTGAGCGGCTGGTCGGCGAGCAGCGCATCGAGGTACATCGGTGCCTCCGGCACGCGGACGCGGTGCCGGTTGGTCGAAATTGTCGAATGCAGGTAGGTGAGCGTCTCGCCGTCATCGAGCCATGCGCATTCCGGCATGAAGCCGTCGAGCAGTGCCAGGATGCGATCGGTGCGGTCGGTGAAGGCGCGCAGCGCCTCATGAGGATCGACGCCGGAGCGCTCCCGGCCTTCATAGAGCCACGCTTCCGTGCGGGCGGCTTCCTCGGCGGGCGGCAGGTAAAGCATGGTGAGGAAATAGCTGGACACGAAATGCGCGCCCTCTTCCTCGAAATCGGCCTTGCGCTCGGAATCGACCAACGATGAGGCGGGATCGGGAAAGCGGCTGTCGGGATAGGTCGCGGCCTCGGACCGCTGCGCCTCGACGAAGATCGCCCAGCCGGAGCCGAGGCGGCGGAAGGCGTTGTTGAGGCGGGCGGCGACGGCGACCAGTTCGGCCGCCACGGCGGAATCCAGATCCGGCCCGCGAAAGCGCGCCGTGCGCTGGAACGAGCCATCCTTGTTGAGGACGACGCCGGCGCCGACGAGCGCGGCCCAGGGCAGGTAATCAGCGAGGCGGGCGGAGGTGCGGCGGTATTCGGCAAGGTTCATCATGGCCGCGCCCTCACACCGACAGGTGGCCGGGGATGCGCAGATGTCGGCGCCCGACCTCCACGAAGAGCGGATCGCGCTTGGCCGCCCAGACGGCGGTGAGATGGCCGATCATCCAGATCGCGAGCCCGACCAGCCAGAGCCGCAGGCCAAGGCCGACGGCGCCGGCGAGCGTCCCGTTCATGATGGCGATCGAGCGCGGCGCGCCGCCGAGCAGGATGTGCTCGGTCAGCGCGCGATGGACGGGAACCGAGAACCCCGGCACGGCGTCGAGCTGTTCGAAGCCGGCCGCCATCAGATGAGCGCCCCGCCGCCGAACGAGAAGAAGGAGAGGAAGAAGGAACTGGCCGCGAACGCGATCGACAGGCCGAAGACGATCTGGATGAGACGGCGGAAGCCGCCGGCCGTATCGCCGAAGGCGAGCGTCAGACCCGTCACGATGATAATGATCACGGCCACGATTTTCGCGACCGGCCCTTCGACGGATTCGAGGATCTTCTGAAGCGGCGCTTCCCACGGCATCGAGGAGCCGGAGGCGTGGGCGGACGGCGCGGCCGACATCATCATGATGGTGACGAGCGCGGTCGAACTGGCGAGCCGGTCGTATGCTCCCCGCAGCACGGAGGACCTGGGCGGCTTGGCCGGAACCGGCGGAACGGTCGTGATCGGGGCGGAAGCGGGCGACTTCATCAAGGTTCTCCTGTGGGGGGCTGAGTTGCGGGAATGACGTGGTAGTCGCCGTCGGCGGTGAGCCCTTCGACGCGGGCGAGCTGGGCGAGACGGCGGCCGGAGCCTCGGCCGGCGAGCACGGCGACGAGATCGATGGTCTCGGCGATCAGGGCGCGCGGGACGGTGACGACGGCTTCCTGAATGAGCTGTTCGAGGCGGCGCAACGCGCCGATCGCCGTGCCGGCATGGATGGTGCCGATGCCGCCGGGATGTCCGGTGCCCCATGCCTTGAGAAGATCGAGGGCCTCGGCGCCGCGCACCTCGCCGATGGGAATGCGGTCAGGGCGCAGGCGCAGCGACGAGCGCACGAGATCGGAGAGGGTGACGACGCCCTCTTTGGTCCGCATGGCGACGAGGTTCGGCGCGGCGCATTGCAGCTCGCGGGTGTCTTCGATGATGACCACGCGATCCGCGCCCTTCGCCACTTCGGCCAGCAAGGCGTTGGTCAGCGTCGTCTTGCCGGTCGACGTGCCGCCGGCGACAAGGATGTTGGCGCGTGACTGGACCGCCATGCGTAGCGTCTGCGCCTGGTCGGCGGACATGATGCCGGAGGCGACGTAATCGGCGAGGGTGAATACCGCGACGGCCGGCTTTCTGATCGCGAAGGCGGGCGCGGAGACCACGGGAGGAAGAAGGCCCTCGAACCGCTCGCCGCTCTCGGGCAGCTCGGCCGAGACGCGCGGCGCTCCGGCATGGACCTCCGCGCCGACATGATGCGCGACGAGCCGCACGATGCGCTCGCCATCGGCCGCCGACAGCCGCTCCCCCGTATCGGCCAGCCCTTCGGAGAGCCGGTCGATCCAGAGCCGCCCATCGGGATTGAGCATTACCTCGACAACCGCGGGGTCCTCCAGAAACCCGGCGATTGCGGGTCCGAGCGCGGTACGGAGCATCCGCGCTCCCCGCGTCGTCGCCTCGGTCTGTTGGAAGGATCGCGCCACGTCGTCCCCGTCCGGTAGCGGGCACGCCCCATGCGCAGCCCTGGATCGGGGATGAGTAAAAGAGCCCGAAGTCGGGCCGATTCAACAAGTATCGGTCGTAGTAGTGCGGTGGCGTGCAAAGACAGGAAAACGGCGGAGTCCGCTCGTGACGGTGATCCCGGTGGGCGCGCGCGAAAACCGAATCAGTTGCTTGGACTTATCTGTTTTCGCGGCGCGGTGGTCAGATTGCGGACTGTATAATTCGCCTCGGCCTACGGCGTGCCGCCCTCGTCCTTGCCCGCCGCGTCCATGTCCTCCGAAACCTCCTGCCGGAGCTTCGGGCCTTTGACGAGCCGCTGGCCGAGGACGGCGACGAAGGCATCGTAGCGTTCGCCGGCCTTCGCCTTCGCGGCCTGCGCGGCAGGCTCGGGCAACGCGGGCGTCGTCGTGAGCCAGAAGCGGACGAAGACGGCCAGCGTCTCGACGGCGATGCCGAGATCGCGCTCCAGGCGCGTCATGCGGCGGTCGAGCTGATCGAGGCGCTTGGCGACGACCGCCTCCCGGCGCTCGGCATCGTCGGGTGACAGGAAGGACGCGATCGCGGCTTCGGCGATCAGCGAGCGCGACTGGTCGCGCCGGGCCGAATAGGCAACGAGCGCCTGCATGACATCGGGATCGAGATAGACGGACAGGCGCTGCTTTTTCGGTGTTCGGATCATCGCGGGCCTCACAGGTCGATGCCGTCATTGGGATCGAGCGAAGCCTGCCGCGCGACCTGCCGCATAAGCCGGTTCATCCGGCTGTTGCGAACGGTATCGTCCTCGCTGTCGTCGCCGGGATCGCCGCCGAACTCGTTGTCGATCGGCTCCTTTTTCTCGACGGTTTTGACGCGGCTGAGTTCAGGCTGGTGCCGCCGCTCGGATTCGGTCGGATCGTCGTCATCCTCGCCAACGCCGGAGACCGGGGTCAGATCGACCTCCGGCCGCTGCGGCAGGGGCAGGCTGCTCCAGTCGTCCGGCTCGACATTCTCGGAGACCAGCGCCGGGGGCGGCAGGACCCTTTCCTGAAAACGCGGGTCCTCGAAGTAGCGGGCCTTCTTCGCCCGGATCGGCGGCGTGCCCGCCACCATGACGATTTCGTCGGCGGGCGGAAGCTGCATGATCTCGCCGGGCGTGAGCAGCGGTCGCGCCGTCTCCGAGCGCGACACCATCAGGTGGCCGAGCCAAGGGCTCAACCTGTGCCCGGCATAATTCTTCATCGCCCGCATCTCGGTCGCCGTGCCGAGCGCGTCGGAGACACGCTTGGCCGTCCGCTCGTCATTCGTGGCGAAGGCGACGCGGACATGGCAGTTGTCGAGGATCGAATTGTTCGGCCCGTAGGCTTTCTCGATCTGGTTCAGCGACTGCGCGATCAGGAAGCTCTTCAGCCCGTATCCCGCCATGAAGGCTAACGCACTCTCAAAAAAATCCAGCCGGCCGAGTGCGGGAAACTCGTCGAGCATGAGGAGCAGACGATGGCGATCGCCCCTCGTCTCCAGCTCCTCGGTGAGCCGGCGGCCGATCTGGTTGAGGATCAACCGGATCAGCGGCTTGGTCCGGTTGATGTCGGAAGGCGGGACCACGAGATAGAGCGTCGTCGGGCGCGCAGCGCCGACGATATCGCCGATCCGCCAGTCGCAGCGGCGCGTCACCTCGGCCACGACCGGATCGCGGTAGAGGCCGAGGAACGACATCGCGGTGGAGAGCACACCCGAGCGTTCGTTATCGGATTTGTTGAGCAGCTCGCGCGCCGCGCTGGCGACGACAGGGTGCGGCCCGGCCTCGCCCAGATGCGCCGTTCGCATCATCGCGTCGAGCGTGGCTTCGATCGTCCGCTTCGGATCGGAGAGAAAGGCGGCGACACCGGCGAGCGTCTTGTCCTTCTCGGCATAGAGGACATGGAGGATCGCGCCGACCAGAAGCGCGTGGCTGGTCTTCTCCCAGTGGTTCCGCTTCTCCAGCGAGCCCTCCGGGTCGACGAGAATGTCGGCGATGTTCTGGACGTCGCGGACCTCCCACTGGCCCTTTCGCACCTCGAGCAGAGGATTGTAGGCCGAGGAGCGCGCATTGGTCGGATCGAACAGGAGGACGCGGCCGTGCCGCGAACGGAAGCCGGCGGTCAGGCTCCAGTTCTCGCCCTTGATGTCGTGGACGACGCAGCTTCCCGGCCAGGTCAGCAGGGTCGGCACGACGAGGCCGACGCCCTTGCCGGATCGGGTCGGGGCGAAACACATGACATGCTCCGGCCCGTCATGGCGCAGATAGGAGCGATCCATCCGGCCGAGCACCACGCCATCCGGGTCGAGAAGACGCGCGGCGGTGATCTCCTCCGGCCGCGCCCATCGCGCCGAGCCGAAGGTTTCGACCTCCTTGTTCTCGCGCGCCCGCCAGACCGACATGCCGATGGCAACGGCGATGGCGATGAAGCCGCCTGATGCCGCGACGAGGCCGCCTTCCATGAAAACGGACGGCGCATAAGCGTCGTAGAAGTACCACCACAGGAAGAAGGACGGCGGATAGTAGACCGGCCATCCGGCGAGTTCGAACCATGGGGTGCCGAGCTGCGCCTGAAACCCGAGCCGCCACGCGGTCCACTGCGTCGCCGTCCATGTCGTCGCGAGGACGATCAGGAAGACGGTGAGGATCTGGCCCCAGAGGATTTTCGTGGCGGACATTGCGGGGTCCTTTCTTGGAAGGGTGTGATGGTCAGAGGCCGAGCCCGCGCTTGCGGCCAAAACTCCAGTCGACGCCGCCGTCCCCGCGCGCGACGCCGGAGACGTGCCTGGCGAGCTGCTTTTCGAGCGAGGGCGACCAGGGCACGAGCTGGAAGCCGAGGCCGTCGTCGATCATGGCGAAGCGGCCAGAGGCGAGCGTGAAACGCTGGCGATAGGTCCCGGCGACGTATTCGCCGCCGGCGGAATGGTTGAACACGCGCCCCGTCTGCGCGGCGATCTGCTCGCCGAGCGCGTCGACCTCGCGCTGTCGCAGGGTACGCAGGAGGTTGCGGTTGAAGATCACGCTGCGGCCGTGCCGCTCGGCAAAGCCCTGCTCGATCAGGCGCTCGGCGCGGCGGTCGAGCGCGTCGCGCACCTCCGCGCCGAAGCCGCCCTCCGAGAGCGACGCCGGCTCGCGGGCAATGTTCTGCCGGTCGAGCCAGGTCGCGCCGGTCGCCGTGACCTGCCGGCCGATGTCGAGGTCGGAGCGGACGGCGAGAGCGACGCGGCGGCGCCCCTGCGCGTCGTCGAACTTGCGCAGCTCGACGATCGATCCCGGCGCGCTGTCGCCGGTCGAGTCGAGATCGGGGAACTTGATGTGATGGGTGCGGCCGTCGACGCCATCGACCACGGCATAGGCTGTGCCCTTCAGCTCGTCATCCAGGCCGCGCTCGACCAGCCGGCCGACGATCGGGTCGTCAAGGCTCTCGGCCGCGAGCACATAGCTCGCCGTGCCACGCTCGATGCCGCGTTCGGCGAGCGCACGGTGCATGCGCTTGATGATGTCGCCGCGCTCTCCGAGTTCGCGCAGCGTCGGCTCGGCCTTGTCCGAGATCGTCCACTGGCCGGGGCCGATCTCTTCGGCGAGGCCGAGGGATTCGAGCTTGCGCAGCCGGCCGACCTTGAGCGGGAGATATTCGTCGGGCTGGCGGTCGGGATGCGGCGCGACGTCGATGACGCCGGTGCGATAGCCGTCGCGCGCGAGCTGCCGGTCGAGATCGGTCCAGCGCTCGGCCTCGACCTGCCGCTCCAGATGGCCGCGGATTTCGAGATCGCTGCGCAGGCCGAGGTCCTGCGTCACGAGATCCTGCGCGCGTGCTCGCATCCCCTCCTTGATGTAGTCGCGGGCGATCACGAGGTCCTGCCCGTCGTCCGTGCGGCCGCGCAGGATGATGTGGACGTGCGGGTTGTCGGTGTTCCAGTGATCGACGCCGACCCAATCGAGCTTCGTGCCGAGGTCCTTTTCCATCTGGCTCATGAGATCGCGGGCGAAGTCCCTCAGATCGGTCATGCGCCCGGCGTCTTCGGGTGAGACGATGAAGCGGAAGTGGTGCCGGTCGTCCTCGCAGCGCTCGGCGAAGTCGCGGGCGTCCACCTCGTCCAGCTCGGCGCCGAACAGGCGGGCCTTCTCGCCGTCGCGGGTCACGCCGTCACGCTGGAGATATTTGAGATGGGCGGCGAGCGGAGCGGCGCGCGCCGAGTGCCGGACCACGCGGGTCTTGATCACCACGTTGCGCGAGCGGCGCGTGAGCACGCGGTTCGCCTGCACGCTGGCGCGCCGGCCGCGCCCGAACTGCGAGCGGTTGCCGGGCGTGATCCGGCCGGAGCGCGAGACGCGCCCGCCGGCCTTCTGCGCGGCAGCGAGCGCCTGAGCGATGAACGGTCTGGCGCGCTCCGCCTTCGAAGAGCGGATGCGGCCAGGGCGGATGCGGAAATCGTCCTCGGCGCTCATCACATGAGCCCCGCACATCGCGGCAAGTCATGGAAAAGACGGCGAAAGCCGGAAAATCGCGAGGTTCGCCAGAACCGCGCACATCGCGCAGACGGCGCGTAACTCCTTGAAAAACCACAACCGGAATCAGGCGCACCTCGCGCCTTTTTATCTCGCCATCGTCCGGTTGTGGTTCTGCGCCTCCCCGGCCACCCCGCCGATCCTCGCCGGTTGCACGCTACGCCGACCGAGACCGCGAACGCCGTCATCTCGGACCTCCAGCGCCCGAACGGGCGATGAAGAGGTCGCCGGACTGCGGCGCGACGGCAGGCTGACGGCGCGCCGGTAGGGAGGCGGCCGCATCGCCGGGCGCGCCGACGAAGAGCGGCGCATCCCGCCATCCGCGGCGCTTGCCGCGCAGCATGGCGGCGGCGCGGAGGTCGGCTTTCACGCCGATTGCCGGCAGGATCGCCGCGACATAGGCGCGGGTTTCGGCGGGCAGCGCACGGCCGGTCGCGAGATGCTGGTCGAGCCGCGCCGGCCCTGCATTGTAGGCCGCCAGCATCGCCGCGACATTGCCGTAGCGGTCGAGCATCTCGCGCAGATAGGCCGTGCCCGCGAGGATGTTGTCGCGCGGCGCGAACGGATCGCGGCCGAGGCCATAGCGACCGCGCAGCTCGGCCCAGGTCGCGGGCATGATCTGCATCAGGCCCATCGCACCGGCCGGGGACACGGCGCGCATGTCGCCGGCGCTTTCGGCGCGCTTTACCGCGACGATCCACGCCTGCGGAATGGCGAAGCGTCGCGACGCCTCGGCAACGTGGGCGGCATGCGGATCGGCGGCCGCGTTGCGCGCCGGCTGCACGGTCTGCGCGTAAGCCGGGAACGCCGAGGGCGCGGCGAAGATCAGGCCGGAAAGAAGAAGGAGGAGTGCTGGGCGTCGGGCGGCGGAAGGTGGTCCGACGCTGGCGGAAGGTTGGACCGGCACCATTCAGTCCTCCGCCCGCTTCTTCTTCGAGGGAGTGACGTGCAGGCCCCAGACCGTCTCGTCGTCGGGGTCGCGGAAGAGATTGGCGCGCAGAATGCCGCCAAAGAGCGGGCTGTAGAGGTCGACGGAGACGAACTCGCCAGCGCGTTCGCCGACATGCGACCAGCCCGCGCCAATGTCGAGACCGTCCTGATCGCCGAGCAGGATGCGGTATTGCGGCGCGTTCTCGGTCTCCAATGGTTCGGCTGGAACGAAAGTGAGCGGCTCGTCGATGCCGAGCGCGTGGAAGCGCCCTTCGAAGCCGGTTTCTGTGCGGGTGAAGTGGCCGAGATGCGCCATGGTTTTCGTCTCCTGTGCGTTGCGGTGAGGATGAAAGGAGCGCGTCGTCACCGCGTCGGCGCGCGCCAGACGAAGCGGCCATCGCCGTCGTCATCGGTGTAGAGAGGCATCGCGCGGCCGATGACCGCCGAGGCGGGAAGCGCGCCGAAGTAGCGGCCATCGAGGCTGTCGCGGACGTCGTTCATGAGGAAGAGTTCGCCGTCGCCGATCACCCGGCAGCCCTGCCAGGCGGGCAGGTCGCGGCCCATACGGTCGCGCTCCAGCGCCTCGCCCATCTCCACCGCGTCGACCGTGATGGTGCGCCCGGTGCGGCAGACCCTTTGCCCCGGCAGGCCGAGCACGCGCTTGAGGAGCGGCACGCCGCGACCGACATAGCCGCGCGCGACCATGAAGCTCGCGAGCGGCTCGGGCGGCAGCACGGCGACCAGATCCGGTACTTCCAGGGCAACGGCGGGCTCGACCGTGTAGAATCCGACTGGCGCGCTGGCGGTCGCGTTCCAGATCAGCCGTGTCGGCGCCGGGACGATCGCCGCCGCGACCGCGCCCGTGGCCGCGAGGCACGTCACGACGGCGTAGCCGAGGCGGGTCATGGCTCCGCCCTCCGGCGCAGGAGAAACGCCTTGTGCCGGGTGACGGTGTAGGCGCGCGGTTCGTGACCCGCGGCGAGCCGGTTGTGGACGTGCCGCCAGTGGTCGGGCGAAACCTCGGCGGGATCGATGCCCTGCGCCTCGATCGCGTCGACGATCTGGAGCACGCGCTCAACCTTCGGCCAGCCGTCGATCTTGAGCAGGATGTCGCCGCCGGGCCGCACGAATGGCAGCGTCTGGAACGGCTCGCCTCGGTCGACGGCGCGCACGATGTCGACGCGCGAGATGATCGTGCCGTGCTCGTTGGCGGCCCAGCGCACGAGGCAGAAGATCGTCTCGGGCGCGAAGCCGACGAGCCTGCGGCGGCGGTCGAGCTTCTGCTCGTAGCTCTCCTGGCCGAACCTGATCCAGCACTCGATCCGCTTCTCGATCCAGGTGAGTTCGACGAGCGTGGTGAAGGGCGCCGGTCCGTTCGGCAGCGGACGGCCGCGCAAGCGGTAGGCCGCATTGCCGGTCATGGCATGTCTCCTTGGCGGTCGGGAAATTCGCGTTCGAGCAGCTCGCGGAGCATGTCGGACGCCGTGACGCCGCGCCGGAAGGCGGCGATCTTGATGCGGCCGCGCAGCTCGGGCGTGATGTCGATGGTGAGGCGCGCGGTGAAGGCGGCGGCATCGCCACTGCGCGCGGGCGGCGTCTCGCCAGCCTTGATCCAGCCTTCGGCGTCGCCGGGCCGGGAGGCGAAGCCGCGCTTTTCCGTGCGGACCGTCATGGCGCGGCTCCCGCGTCGAATGGCAGCACGGAGGCGATGCGCGCGCGGGCACGCTCGGCCATGGCGGCGTCGATCTCGCAGCCGAGATAGCGGCGGCCGGAAAGCCGGCAGGCTTCGCCCGCCGCGCCCGAACCGGCGAACCAGTCGCCGACCAGGCCGCCAGGAGGGCAGCTCGTGCGGATCAGGATTTCGAGAAGCGCGGACGGCTTCTCGGTCGGATGGATGGCGCGGCCATGCGCGTTGCGCACGTAGATGACCGAGCGCATGAGGCGCGGCCCGCCGTCCTGGCTGACATAGTGGCCGGCGTCGATCTGGCCGGTAAGGGGCGGCCGCTTCTTTCGCCGCACCGTGCGCGCCAGCGCGTCCGGCGTCGTCTGGACATCGTTGTAGACGTCGCGCCAAGGCGTCTCGGCGGGATAGAATTGAACGGCCAGCTCATGCACCCGCTTGAAGCGGTCGGCATGGAAGCTGGAGCCGTTCTGCTTCTCCCAGACGATCTCCTGCGCGATGCGAAAGCCTGCATCCGCGAACCGGATCGCCGTGACCATGAAGCTGCGCAGCGAACCGAACACCCACAAAGAGCCGGTCTGCTTGAGGGCGGCCCGCGCGAGCGGAAGCCAGCCTTCGACGCGGCGGTCCCAGGAGAGCGAGGTGTCGCCGTAAGGCGGATCGGCGAGGATCATGTCGAACGGGCCGCGTTCCGGCATGAGGTCGCGGCAATCGCCGGCCAGGAGGGTTTCGGAAAGCACCGTCATGGCGCGGTCCTCCCGACGCCGAGCCGCGCGATCTCGGCCGCCAGCGCCGAGATCTCGCGCGCGGCCAGGCTGTCGGCGGCGATCTCGCAGGCAAGCCGTCCGGTCTGCGCGGCGTCGGCGAAGATGACGCGCTGGCCGATCGTCGTGGCGAGCACCGGCGGATCGTGCTCGGCCAGCGTCTCGGCCGTCTCGCGCGCGATCACCGTGCGGGCGGCGCAGCGGTTGAGGACGAAGCGGGCGACGAGCTGAGGCCGGTAGATGCGCGCCTCCGTCAGGAGCGCCAGCATCTCCGCCGAGGCCCAGCCGTCGAGCGGCGACGGTTGCACCGGCATCAGCACGAGGTCGGCGGCGAGCAGCGCGGAGCGCATGAGTCCGGCGACACGAGGCGGTCCGTCGATGACGATGTGGTCGGCGTCGCGGGCGAGTTCCGGGGCTTCGCGATGCAGCGTGTCGCGGGCGAGGCCGACGACGCCGAAGGCGCGTGGCAGGCCCTCCCGCCCGCGCTGCTGCGACCAGTCGAGCGCGGAGCCCTGCGGGTCGGCGTCGATCAGGGTGACGCGCTGGCCGCGCCGCGCCCATTCGCCGGCGAGATGGAGGGCGAGCGTCGTCTTGCCGACGCCGCCCTTCTGGTTGAGCACGGCGACGATCATGTGTGCCCTCCCGGCTTTCGGGATCGGGGCGGCGTCGGCGCGTTTGAAGTATCGTCGGCCGTAAGGGAGGATTTACGGAAAGACGTAACCGGACTAGCCTGCGGCCCATGTCCGTGTTTCGTCTTCGTGACGCCGGCATCGAGACTTCTGGCGGCGCTGCGGATGAGGTTTTCCACATCGCGCGCGCGCCCAACAATGTTAGATTCTCTATTAGACTCTAAGTTAAGGCCGGGAATCGTGGTTTCGGGCCAGAGACTTAACTGTGGTGCGTGCGTGCGAAGTCCCGATACCGCCTGCGTGCGAAATCCCGATAGTGCTGCGTGCGAAATCCCGATCGCGTCCACAGCCTTGTCCACAGGGGCCGCTGACGGGCTGACCGGTACGATCCTTAGCAGTTCGCGGCGGCCCTCCCGCTCGATGCGCAGGCGGTAGCCGGGCAGCGGCTGGCGCAGGGCGATGCGGCGGAGCTGGAGCGCGAAGTCGGAGACGCGCACCAGGCTGCCGGATTTCTCATGGAGGTGCGGAACGTCGAACAGCCAGCCGCCGGGCTGGCGTCCGGCGTGCTTGCGGGCGACGCGGTAGAGCCACCGCTCGATGCCGCCGCTCAATCGGAAGTAGGCCGGATCGATGGTGAGGACCAGCGAGCGGTCGACGACGCCCCGGTAGAACCAGTCGGGCAGGACGAACTCCATGCCCTCGACGCGGCCGTCGGCGCGGGAAAGTTCCTCCCACTCGTTGATCCACGAGAACTGGTGCCGCCGCCAGTTCTCGCCCTGGCGGATGTTGGTGCGGATGACCGTCGACTGGAGCCGCGAGAGTGCGCCCTTGAGGAGCTTGTAGTCGCGCGCGCCGGTCTCGCGGCCGATCGCGGTGAGAAGCTGATAAGGGGTGAAGCGCAGGAAGCGCGAGGTTCGAAGGCCGAGATTCTCGGCTTCGACGATCTGGCTCGCGGCCCAGATCAGGACGTCGGCGTCCCAGATGGTCGCCATGCCGTGCTCCTGCACGGCAAGGACCTCGACGCGCACGTCGCCGGCCTCGTAGAGGATCGGCACGACGCGCTTGGCCTTGGCCAGCGAGAAGAACGGCCGTTCCATGAGATCGCGCTGGTCGCGCGGCCGCGCATCGCCGGTCGCGACGACGAAAGGATCGAGCGTGTTGCGTTCGCTGGGCGTGATGAGGCGGCGGCGCTGCATGCCGGGTCCGCCTCAGCGATGCCGCCGCACGCCGTTGTAGGCGGGCGACACCAGGGAAGCGTGGCGCTTGGCGGGCAAGACCGAGCCGCGTGGATCGGCGGTCGAGGTGACAGCGCCCCGCTCGGCCCAGGCTTTGAGGTCGTCGATCGCGTAGACGACGCGGCCGCCGAGCTTGCGATAGGCCGGGCCGGTGCCGTAGGTGCGATGCTTTTCGAGGGTCCGGCCAGACAGGCCGAGGTATAGCGCGGCCTCGGGCGTGCGAAGATAGCGTGGCGGCAGGTCGGAAATGTCGGGCGTCATGATCGGGCCTCCGTGGGGTTCGCGAGGCCGCTGATGGTCAGCGGCGGTCGAAGGCCACGGTGGCGAAGAAGCAACGGCAGGGGGGAGTGCGAAGATGGCGATGCTAAAATCGCACCCCCTGGCCCGACGCCGGATTATTTGCGCCGGCGCCGGCGCAGGAGGCTGAGATAGCCGCCCTCGATCATGGAGAAGGCGTCCTTGACGAGATCCATGACGGCATCGCGCAGGGCCGACGTCTTCCAGGGCTCGTCGGCGATCCGGGCCTGTCCGTAGATGACGCCCGCGATCTCGCGGTAGGTAGCGCCGTTCATGCGGCCATCGACAGCCTGGAGCATGTGCCGCGCCCGCCGGCGTTGCTGGCGGGTCAGACGCCGGTCCTCCGGCACGCGCCGCCGCAACAGCCGGCTGAACAGGCGTTGGACGGCATCGGCGCGGTCGAGCCCGTCCGTATCGATCGGAATGACGATCGAGAGCGGTCCGCCGGCGTCAGCGCCGGAAAGGCGTACGAGATTGAGGTAGCGGCCGCCGCCGAGGTCGTACCGGAAATATTCGCCGTCGTCGCTCGCTCTGGCCTCGGCCGACCCGAGCGCGGCCGAGAGATCAAGTCCGCCGGAAAGGATTGGCGGCGTGGCGGCGAGGACGAGAGCGCCGGTGTCGTGGCCGGGCAGCCAGAATACCGGCGTTTCTACGGCCGAGAGGCCGGGCCGGACGGGGAAAGCAAAGCCCCCAGTTGTTGATCAGGTCTACGGTGGCAGGCGTATCGTCGACCGCCGCGTCCGCCACGGCCCGGTAGTCGCCCTGATATTTCGCATTGCGGCGAAGCCACTCCCAGGCGATGTCAGGGGAGTCGATATCGTCCAGGAAGTCGTAGGTGGAGGAAGATCGCCACTGCGATATGTCGGGTTTCATCGCCTCCTCCTCGCAGTCGTAGAATTAGGGCGTGCAGAGGAGTGATGATTACAATTGCCGCTTGCTCGCGGAAGCCCGATCGCTGGCAACGGATGTTGCCGCGCAGGCATCACGGTGATCGCTTATTTCCGGTATCCTTCGCGCACGAGATGGCGATAGCCCTGCTCGGTCAGCCAGCGCGCCCGCGCCAGGTGGGTGTCGTAGACGTGCCGCGCGCGTTCAGGCTCGCTGTCCGCGTCGAGGCCGAACAGGATCGAGACCGCCTCCCGCCAGCACGCGCCGTCCGCAGCCGAGTCGTGCAGGCGGAAGTAGCGCTTCATGTTCTTGCGGTCGTAGGGTGTCAGTTCCGGGCAATCCGGCGGTGCATCGAGAAAGGCGTTGTCGGTCACGGCAGGGTCCGATCATGGCTTGTCCCCTGGGATTGCGCTCCAGCGCGCCGCCAATGTGCCAGCCCGGCATGGCAGAATGACAAAGGAAGGTTTGCTTCAGAAGGAAATAGCGGCATCAGTATTCTTTGCGGTGCTGTTGTTTCGGCCGAACAAGCATCAAGCCCTCACCCTGATCGGTGCTCAGAAACATGATGCCGTTGTTTTCGAGAGCCCGGCGCACCTGATCCCGCGTGCTTTCGTAGACCTTGAGGCCGCTCTCGGACTCAAGGCGCTTCAGCGCGGTCAGGGAAACCTGGGCCTTGTCAGCGAGCGTCTCCTGCGTCCATCCAAGCAACGCGCGCGCGGCCCGCGACTGTCGGGCGGTGATCATGCATGATCACCTCCTACAGCCACGAATGCGCACGCCAGAACTACGACTAATTTAGTCGCTCTTGGCAAAAAGAGCCAGCGGTAATCGAGTGAAATTCACGGGTTCTCTATAGGTTAGGCCGAACTGATTCGGTCGCCGTGCGCCACGCTCGCCCGGTATGTGGTGCCTTCCCGTCGGCGAGCCGGAAAGAGGGCGAGCGCCCCCTGGCCGGATCAGGCGAACGGGTCGATCTCCCCGACGATCGCATCCTCGTCGCCGTCATATTCGGCGAAGGGCATCACGGCCATCGTGCCATCCCCGGCCCGGAAGATGACGATGGAGACCATCAGGGTAGAGGCGAGGCTGAAGGCGTAGGCGTTTGCATCTGGAAGGGACATTTCTCGGCTCCTGTGCGGGAGCGGGACCATCTCCGCTCGACAGGCTCCCGAAATGTTTCGGCATGGCCGCGATCACCTTGCAGGCTGCGCCGGCAAAGGCCGCACGCATTGCGTAGCGGACCCTTCACGGGTTGATCGTGGAAGGGCATGGCGAAACCAGAGTGGAGCATTCAAGAGCAGGGTGGCGTCCGACCGCGAGCCTCGAACGCCTTCCTGATGCCACCGCCAGGCCGAGCACGCGACGGGTGATCGGGCGCCTCACTCGGTCCGGCGTCGGCAACGAAGCTGCGCACCCGCCGTTCTGCCGGGCGGATTCGCGCCATCGCGGCGAATGATCAATGCCAGGGCTGCGTTCCCCTGCGCGGAGGTAGTCCGCTCAGGGCGCAGCGGAAAGCGGCTTCCGGGAGAGGGAAAGGGGTTTGGGGAAAGGGAGGAGGGAACCGTCCCCTTTCCCCATGGGAGGATGTTTGAAGGAGGGGCTTGCCCTTCCTTCATGGGGAGAGCGCGAGAGGGGGCAACGCCCTCTTTTCGCAAGCAAAGGCGGCCGGTCGAACCGGCGGCCTTGGCTCCCGGCTCAACGGAAAGGCGACAGGCGGCCGAAGCCGCCTGTCGCCTGATGACGTCATCCGTCCTGCTCTTCGTCCTCGAAGGCCGGATCGGTGGTGTAGGTATTGAACCGGATGCCGGTCTCGGCGGCGATCTGGCGCAGGATGGCGCAAAGGCCGTTCAGTCGGTCGTCACCGACTTCGACGCGCGGCGGAGGGAAGCCGTCGAGGAAGCGCCACGTCCCGGTGCGGCTGTCATAGTATTCCTTCGTGGCCCAATCAACGTGAACCTCGCAATGAAGAAGATCGATGCCGTCCGGTTCGCGCCAGTTGTAGGTGAGGTCCTGCCCGGCGCCCCAGATCTGCTCGCCGAGATCGTCTGCATCGGGGCCATCGGGGTTCAGCGCCAGCGCATGCTGAGCGGCGAGCGTCCCGCGCGCCAGGTCGATGAGCTGGTCGAGCTTGGCCACCAGCCTGTCGTGAGCGCCGCGGCTGAAATCGTCGTCGCAGGCAAGCCGGTTGGCAAGCACCATGATTCGGAAGCCTGCGAACTTCGCATAGAGTTCGACATAGTGGAAATCAGACATATCAAGTCTCCTTTCGTTTCTGACGAAAGGTGTCCACGCCTCAAGCACAGAGGGGTCAGGGACCGCGGAACGCGGCCGCCGTGCGGCAAGCGGAGGAACCGATTTTGTGGAGTCGGCCTCTGGCCGGCGGAGGAAAATTGGAGGGGCCGCGCAGTCCTTGACGCCGGATGGGCTGGCGTACAATGCGTAGTCAGAGAGAGATAGCCCGCGGCCCCGACAGGGGCCGCGTCCGTATGGGCCGGGGTGGTTTGGAGGGGGTGTTTCACCCCCTTCATGGGTGGGGGAGCTGGAGGGGGCGGGGCTCTGCCCTGCCCCTTCCGGGGTGAGTTTGAGAGGGGTGGCTTGCCCCCCTTTCATGAGCAAGGTCGAGCGGTCGATCCGCTCGGCTTTGCAGCCAGGACGTCGCAAAGGCGGCAGGCGGTTGCCGCCGCCCGCCGCCTCTCCGGCACTATCGGTATCTGTCGTTTCTGATCGGGGTCTCGTAGATCGCGGGTTCGATGCCCGCCGCCCCGTCCGGCCCGATGCAGTCGTAGTAGAGATAGGTGGTGAAGCGGATGCCGGTATCGGCCGCGATCCGCCGGATGATCCCGCCGAGGCCGCACAGGTGCTCGTCGCTGACCGTGAAGCTCTCCGGGATCGGACGAGGGCACCACATTTCCGCGACCGGATCTCTGTAGCCGCCCCAGTCTATCTCCGGATCGATGCAATCCAGGAGATGCCAGGGATAGAAGCCGCCGCCGCTGGTTTCGAGATCGCCGACGCAGAAGTCGATGGTCATTTCCAGGGCCTCGCGCGCGGCCGGATCGGTTTCGGTCCGAAGCAACGCTTCCGCCCGATGGCCTTCCCGGCAGAACCCGGCAAGCTGCTCGAGCGCATCGGCGAGCCGGTCATGGACGACCTCGGCAAAGCGCGTGTCGCACTCGGCGCGGTTCGCACGAACCTGATTTCCGAAGGCGATGAACTTCGCATGGAAGTCGAGGAAATCGAGCTTGGACATTCTAAGTCTCCTTTCGTTTCTGACGAAAGGTGTCCACGCCTCAGCACAGAGGGGTCAGGGAACGCGGAACGCGGCCGCCGTGCGGCAAGCGGAGGAACCGATTTTCTGATCCGGGCCTAGCAAGGAACGGAGTCGAAAATTGGAGGGGCCGCGCAGTCCTTGAGGCCGGATGGGCTGGCGTACAATGCGCAGTCAGAGAGAGATAGCCCGCGGCCCCGACAGGGGCCGCGTCCGTATGGGCCGGGGTGGTTTGGAGGGGGTGTCGCACCCCCTTCATGGGTGGGGGAGCTGGAGGGGGCGGGGCTTTGCCCTGACCCTTCGGGGTGAGTTTGAGAGGGGCGGCTCCGCCCCCCCTTTCATCAGGGGAGCATCGGGCCAAAAAGTGGATGCCGGTTTTTGGACCTGCCCGATGCCCCGGCGAAGACCTCGGACCGTCGCGCCGCAGCGCGGGGCGGTTCGGGCCGGTAAATCTTCCGGCGGCGCGATCGGTCGCGAACATGGAGAAACCCGGCGGCTTGCGCCGCCGGGCCTTGGGCCTCCCGCTCAAAACGGGATGTCGTCGTCGTAGTCGGTCTGTCCGCCCCGCTCATTTTCGGTCTGCTTTGCCCGGCTCAGGAAATCGACCGTCTCGGCGATGATCTCGCATCCGTAGCGGTCGTTGCCTTCCTGGTCCTTCCACTTCGTGTAGTGGATGCGGCCGCGAACCAGCACCTTCATACCGCTCTTGCAATAGTCCTGGACCGTCTTGCCGAGGCCGTTGAAGGCAGTGATCCGGTGCCATTCAGTGTCTTGAACCCGGTAGCCCTTCTCGTCCCGGACAACCTTGCCTTCAGAGTAGCGGGGGCGCGAGGTGGCCAACGTGAAGTGGGTGATCCGGGTGCCGCCCTGGGTGGTGCGGGTTTCGGGGTCCTGACCGATGTTACCGGCGAGAATGACGATGTTCTGCATTGTAAGTCTCCGTTGCTTCTCGGAGGGACCATCCCTCCGACGAGACCCGGCCAAGGCCGGCGGGAGACGCCTGCAACTGCACGCTCGCGGGCAGCTCGCCCATAAGGCCCGGAGTGGGGCGGGCAGCCGCGCTTGCGCGGCAACACGGTCCGGAGCCGCGTGGGTTGCGGCCGGAAACCGAACGGTCTTAGGGGATCAGTCAGTCGGAGGGATTGGTGCCTCTGAACGCACACGGGATCAGACGCACGGCAGACCATCGCCATTCTCGCCGGCAACAGCGAAACGTCAGGCCCGATGATTCCGCGCCGCCGGGACGACACCTCCATCATCCGCTTCCGGCCACCCGCGTCTCGCTGCTCGGAGGGCATGGGCCTCCGGGAAGGCAATGAAGAGGGCTGACGGGTGCTGAAGGCACGGAACGGCGCTGCGTCCCCCGGTTCGACGGCCGGCAGTGCGGTCCATTAGCATCGTGGCGAGGCGGAAATGAAGGTGGTCGCGGCCAGCCTTCACGACACGAGGGGAGTTGGCCAGCGGGCGAAAGACGCTCGCGGCCTGCGGGCTCATGCCGATGATCGGCCGCTCCTGACCGGGCGAAGCAGACCCGAAGCGGGCGCATGGGCCGACCGGCGCCGACGCTGCATCGCGTTCTGAGCGGGAGGCCGAAGGGCGGGCGGCGCAAGCCGCCTCAGTTTGTCCTGGGAGCGGCGGATCGCGATGCCGGATCAGCGCGAGAAGACCGAGACGCCGAGGGCATTGAGATTGACCATGGCGGCGATGCCGATGAACAGGCCGCCCGTGCCGCCGAGCAGATTGAGCACGATCGCAGAGTCGACCGCATTCTTCGTAACGCCGTGGACAAGGGCATAGCCGGCAATGGCGGCGGGAACTGCGAAGATCGCGAGTGCGATCAGGCGCAGGGCCGGGTTCTTCGCGAAGCCGAGAACGCCGATCACCAGCGCGATCGCCCCCAGGGCGGCGGCGATGGCGGCGAAGCCGGTCATGAACAGGCCCGCGCCGGCGGCCCAGGCATATTGTGCGGCCGTGAGGCCGACCATGAAGGGCAGTGCATAGATCGCGAGATTATAGGCGATGATGCAGAGCATGATGGTCAGGGAGATAGCGAGCAGGATCAGCGACATGGAAGCCTCCGCATGAACGGTTGAGGATCACGACAGGCTTCCGGTGAATACGCTCCGCCTGCGACTATGCTGCTGTGCCGGTTCTGCAAGGATGTTCAATCAAAGCCATCATCATCTCCCGTAGTCAAGTATTCGGCCGGTGAAGGGTTGCCGGAAGGCGGCGCTTTACGCGCCGCCCTCGAACTGCATGGTCGGGATGCCGAGCTTGCGGGCCTTGTCCGCGAGGTTTCCCTGAATGCCGCCGCCGCCGAAGACGAGGACGCCGACCGGCAGGACTTCCAGCATCGTGTCGTTACGCTTGTAGGGAGCCTGCTTTGCCGGATACTTCTGGAAGTCGGGCTCGAAGGCGATCTGCGGCACCTTGCGGCTGGCTGCCCAGCGGGCGGCGATGCGTTCCGCGCCCGTCTTCGCGCCGCCGTGGATGAGCACCATGTCGGCGTGCTTCGCACGAACCTGATCGAGTTTCGCCCAGATCAGGGTATGATCGTTGAAGTCGGTTCCGCCCGAGACGGCAACTTTCGGACCGGCGGGCAGCAGCACCTCCTTCTCAGCCCGGCGCTTCGCGGCAAGGTAGTCTCTGGAGTCGATCATCGCGGCGGTCAGATTGCGATGGCTGACCTTCGAGCCGGTGCGGGGCCTCCAGGCGCTGCCGGTGTGGTGCTCGAAGGCTTCGGCGGCGACATCGCGGAAGAGTTCCATGCTGTTGCGCCGTTCGATCATGGTCTGGCCCTCTGCCGTGAGGCGTTCGAGTTCGACCGACTTCACCTCGCTGCCGTCCTGTTCCGTCTGAAACCGGCGCTGCGCCCGCTCGTTGTCGTCCAGCTCGCGCTCCACCCGGCCGGTGGCGCGGTGGAAGAGATTGACGGCTCCCCAGAGCAGCTCTTCGAGATCGGGTTCGAGGCGGGTGTCGCCGAGGGTCGCGACGAGGGCATCGAAGATATCTGCGACGGCTGCGGCGACGGCATTGCCCTCCGGAAGCGGCCTCGGATCTGGTTCGTCCTGATATGGCCGCCAGCCGTAGAGCTGGAGTTCGTTGAGGACATGATCGGTGGGGGATGCGGTGTGGATCGGCTCGTAACCTGCGTTTTCGTCTTCGTTCGTCATCGTGAGCGTCCTTGTCTGGAGACCGCGCCCATCGCGGCCTTCGCAGGCGTCGACGCCCACAGGCGGACCGGACTGGCAGCCCTCGCCTCTCGCGAGGGCCTCGATGGCCAAGCCCGGCTATTTTGTTTCGCGCTGCAAAGGCGGGGCTCGCCCCGCCGGCGGAAAATAGCCGCGCGCCGCGCCATTGCCCGGCCGGGCCGTTTGTGGGCCGATCGCCCTCTCAGAAGGCCGTGGGCGTGGGCTCTCCGACAGCAAAGGTCGCTTGCGATGATGAAGGGAGACGGCAAGTGGAGACGCCTGATCCACACCGCATCCCCTGCCGATCGCCTCAGCCCTCCACGAAACGGCGGACGTCATCGGGATGAACCTGCTCCAACAGGGTCGCCCGGAGGGCGTCGACGCCGCGCCAGCGCAGATCATCGTTGAAGTCCTCAAGCTTCGGCGACAGGGAAATCGCCTCGATCCCGAGGCTCGTTGCTCTGGCGACCAGGCTGTCTCGCGCACCGTCCCCTGCCGGATCGCGATCCCGGAGGACATAGAGCCTGCGCAGGCTCAGTGGGAACAGGATGGCGGCGAGGTGTGCGGCCGAAAGCGCCGCCATCATTGGCATGTGGGGCAGGACCTGACGGGGCGATAGCACGGTCTCGATGCCTTCGCCGGCCGCCAGCACCTCACCGGCGGCGCCGAAGCGGACACCGTGCCCGAGAAGATCGCCCATCGCCCGCCGCGGTGAATCGACGGGCGCCTTGCCCGAACCGTCCGGTGAAAGCCAGGTGCGGTGCGCGCCGGTCTGCTTGCCGTCGAGGTCGGTGACGGACGCGACGATCGCCGGCCAGATCTCGGTGGGCGAATGCGCATCCGGTTTATAGTAGCACCGCCCATGGTAGCGCAGCGCGGCGACGCCGGAGAGGGACGTGATCGCCCGCCCGTTGAGGTAGATTTCCGCAAGCGTGCCGCCGATCGGCTGCGACATCGCGAAAAGCCGGCGCGAGGCTTCCGGCGACCCCGACGGCGCGGGGCTGGAGGTCCTGCCGGTCGGTGCCCCCGTCGTCGCAGGCTCGGGATGCGGGAGCGAGAGGAACCGGCGCGCTTCCTCGGCTACGTCCTTGAAGTCGACGAGGCCGAGCGCCTCGCGGATGACGTCGAGGAGATCGCCATGCTCCCCGGTCGATGCGTCGGTCCATTTGCCTGCCGCGCCCTTGCCGGTTTCCGGCCCGGTCAGGCGCACGAACATCGAGCGTCCGGGGCTGTTGCGCGCATCGCCGACCTGCCAGTACCGTCCGGCGCGCCGGCCGGACGACAGGTATTCGCGGCAAACCGCTTCGGCGTGATGGCCGAGGCGGATCGCCAGCTCGGAGGCGTCGGGACGGGGCATCACGCCGCCTCCCGCTCGCCGATGCGCTCGACCGGCCAGCGATCGAGCACCCTGGCAAGCACGTCCGGGCCGCTGGCGTCGCTCGGCACGAACATGCGCAGCTTCCACGAGATGATCTCGTGGAACAGCCCGTAAGCCGTCAGGCGCTCGCGCATCGTGTCGTCGAAGCCCGACAGTTCGATGCGGTTCGCGCCCATGACGCGCACCCGGCGAAGCTGAAGGCCCTCGGCGAGGTCGAGGATGGTGCGGCCGTCCATCAAGGCGGCGAAGGCGTCGTCGGGCGCGATCGACGCGGCGCCGGTCGTGGTCGCGGTTGCGGCCCAGGCCGGAGAGACCTGCCGGCCGATGATGCGCTCGCCATCGTCCGTCTGGAGCCGATAGACGCGCGTCGAGTCGTTGGGCAGGCGCTTCCAGATCGGCAACAGCAAGCCCGTAACCATGTGAAGCCTCGCATCGGTGAACTCCGGCACCTCGGCGATCTCGGCTTCCCAGGCCGATGCGAAGGCATCCCGGTCGGCTTCGGCCCAGTGCGTCCCGCCCATGAGGCGGATCGGGATGTTGTGCGCCTCGGTCGGGCGGATCAGGCGGACACGGCGGTCGATCTCGCCGTCGTCGAGCATGACGCTGCTCGCTGGTATCTGCACGGCGGCCCGGCCGGAGCGCTCGTTGACGAGCAGCTTCGCGCGCGGATCGGCAAGTTCGGCAAGAGCTGCGTCGAGCGTCACCGGCCGGTTGCGCCTGCGTTCGTTGATCGTGAGCAGGCTGGTTTCCGCGCCGGTGCGGGGGTGGGTGTAGATCGTCTGGCGATCGACGACGACGAAGCTTTCGGCGCGCAGGGTCTCCAGCCCGGCGTCATAGGTGCCGGACGCGATGGCACCTTCGATGCGGGCCGTCAGCAGCCCTTCAAAGGCGGTGAACAGCACGCCTTGAAGCTCGATCGTCAGCGCCAGCAGCCTGTTCAGGAAGGTCGTGATCGGCGGCAGCTCGTCCTTGAGGCCGTTCGAGTCCATCAGCTTCAGCCCGGTGGCCTGCTCGAAGCGGTCGAGCGAGCATCCCTCGACCTTGCCGCGCACCAGCAGGAAATAAAGCTGACGCAGCGCGTCGCGGGCGTAGGGGCTCTCCAGATTGTCCTCGGGCCGGAACAGGCCCTGGCCGCCGGTCTGGCGCTGGCCGCGCGTGATCGCGCCCAGCGTGTCGAGGCGGCGTGCGATCGTGCTCAGGAAGCGCTTCTCCGCCTTCACATTCGTCGAGATCGGCCGGAAGAGCGGCGGTTGTGCCTGATTGGTGCGGTGCGTCCGGCCGAGGCCCTGAATGGCGGTGTCCGCCTTCCAGCCCGCCTCGAGCAGATAGTGGACGCGCAGCCGCGTGTTCTTCGCCGACTTCTCCGCATGGTAGCTGCGGCCGGTGCCGCCGGCGTCGGAGAAGACGAGCACGCGCTTCTGATCGTCCATGAACGCCTGTGTCTCGGCGAGATTGGCGGCGCCTGCGCGCGTCTCGACGACGAGACGGTCGACGGTGACGCTGCCGCCGGGCTTGCGCACGATGCGCCGCGAGCGGCCCGTCACCTCGGCAACCATGTCCGTCCCGAAATGCTGGACGAGCTGGTCGAGCGCGCCGGGAACCGGCGGCAGGCTGGCGAGCTTGGCGATCAGCGCGTCGCGTCGGGCGACGGCCTCGCGGCTTTCGACCGGCAGGCCGTCGCGATAGACCGGGCGCGACGACAGATTGCCCTCCGAGTCCGTGAACGGCTCGTAGAGCTGGACCGGGAAGGAATGGGCGAGATAGTCGAGGACGTATTCGCGCGGCGTGATGTCGACGCGGACGTCGTTCCACTCCTCGGTCGGCAGCTCCGCCAGCCGCCGTTCCATCAGCGCCTCGCCGGTCGAGACGATCTGGATGACGGCCGAATGGCCCGCCTCCAGATCGGCGGCGATCGAGCGCAGCAGGGTCGGCGCTTTCATGCTGCATAACAAATGGCCAAAGAAGCGCTGCTTGGCGCTTTCGAAGGCCGAGCGGGCGGCGGATTTCGCCTGCCTGTTCAGCGTGCCGGAGCCGCCTTCGCCGCCGCCGGTGATGTTGGCGGCCTGCATCGCCGCATCCAGATTGTTATGGATGATGGCGAAGGCGGCGGCATAGGCGTCGTAGATGCGGACCTGCTGGGGCGTCAGCTCATGCTCGACCAGCTCGTATTCGACGCCGGCGAAGGAGAGCGAGCGGGCGGTGTAGAGGCCGAGGGCGCGCAGGTCGCGGGCAAGCACCTCCATCGCCGCCACGCCGCCGGCCTCGATCGCCTCGACGAACTCCGCGCGCGTGGCGAAGGGGAAATCCTCGCCGCCCCACAGGCCGAGCCGCTGCGCATAGGCGAGATTGTGGACGGTGGTCGCGCCGGTGGCGGAGACATAGACGATGCGCGCGTTCGGCAGCGCATGCTGGAGGCGCAGCCCGGCGCGACCCTGCTGCGAGGCGGCAACGTCACCGCGTTCTCCCTTGCCGCCAGCGGCGTTCTGCATCTGGTGCGCCTCGTCGAAAATGATCACTCCATCGGCGTCGGAGCCAAACCATTCGACGATTTGCCGGACGCGCGAAACCCTCTCTCCGCGGTCGTCGGAGCGCAGCGTGGCATAGGTTAGAAATAGGATGCCCTCGTTCAGCGTGATCGGCTTGCCCTGCGGGAACCGCGACAGCGGCGTGACCAGCAGGCGCTCCATGCCGAGCGCGCCCCAATCGCGCTGCGCGTCCTCGATCAGCTTGTCGGACTTCGATATCCAGACCGCCTTGCGCCTTCCTTGCAGCCAGTTGTCGAGGATGATCGCGGCCGACTCGCGTCCCTTGCCGACGCCGGTGCCGTCGCCGATCATGAAGCCCTGGCGGAGGCGGACGGCGCCGCTGGCGTCCTCGGCCGCGGCGCTCAGCTTGTCGAAGGTGTCGTCGACCGTCCATGCGCCGGCGAGGAAGTCGGAATGCGCCTCGCCGGCATAGATCACCGTTTCGAGCTGCGCGTCCGACAGCAGGCCGAGCACGTCCGCCGGCAGCATCGGGCGATAGCTCGGCTTCGGCGGGGCGACGCTCGCCATCGACGTCGACTGGACGAGCTGGGTGGGATGCGCGCAAGCCCCGGAAATCCGGATGGTCTGGAGACCGTATTCCTCATAGATCGCATCCGACAGGCGACCGGCCTGGGCAGGCTTCCAGTCGACCGTCTCATAGGCGAGCGGAACGCCCTCCGGCTCGCGATGCGCCACAGCCGGCGCGGCCTTCGCCGCCCGGTTGATATAGGCGCGCACGGTCCGGGGCGCGGCGGTCGCGGCCATGGGCACGGCGATGGAAGGGTCGACCGGCGGGCGGGCCGGGAGATGCTCGGCCAGCCATCCGAGAAGCGTGGCGACGTCCGGCGCGACGCCGGGCGCGGTCGGGAACGCGGTCGGATCGTCCGCCGGCAGCTTGTCGATGACGGTGAGCCGCGTCGGGATGGTCGTGCCGTGCTTGGCATAGACCGACCCGTCGATCGCGGCGGAGAAGACGACGCGGCCGCGTTCCTGCAGACGGGCATAGGCCGAGGACCAGGCCGGTGCGTCCGGCGCGAAATTCGCCCCGGTGATCGCCACCAGCCGGCCGCCGGGCGCAAGGCGCGCCAGCGCCGAGGCGACATGGCGGAAGGCGGCGTCGGCCATGCGGCCCTCGACATTCGCCATCACCGAAAAAGGCGGGTTCATGAGAACGACGGTCGGAAGGAGAGCCCGGTCGAGGTGATCGTCGATCTGGGCCGCGTCGAAGCGCGTGACGGCAAGGGCCGGAAAGAGGTGGGAGAGAAGATCGGCGCGGGTGTCGGCCAGCTCGTTGAGCAGGAGCGAGCCGCCGGCGATCTCGGCCAGGATGGCGAGAAGCCCGGTTCCGGCCGAGGGCTCCAGCACGCGGTCGGCCGGCGTGATGGCTGCGGCGAACGAGGCTGCCAGGCCGAGCGGGATCGGGGTGGAGAACTGCTGGAAGGTCTGCGCCTCCTCGGAGCGGCGCGTATGCGTCGGCATCAGGCCGGCGATCTTGGAAAGCTGCGGCAGGACCGCGGCGGCGGAGCCGGCCTTGCGGAAAAGCGGCTTTCCGTATTTGCGCAGCATGAGGACGGTCGCGACCTCGCAGGCTTCGTAGGCGGTCTTCCAGTCCCAGGCGCCGGCAGTGTCGGAGCCGCCGAAGGCGGTTTCCATCGCGCCGCGCAGCATGGTGGCGTCGACGCGCTGGCCGCGTTCGAGGTCAGAAAGGAGGATCTGCGCGGCAACGACGATCGCCGAGGGCGTGGCGGACGCAGCGACGGGCGGAAGCGATGCGGCGACCTCGGCGGCCGCGGTTGCGGATATCATGTTCATGATGGGGAACCTCGGGAGAGTGGACGGAAACGAGCCGCGCAGCGCTCTCTCTCGACCGCACCGGCTCAAATCCGTCCCGGCCCCTCTCTTCCTCTCACAGCTTCCGCGAAATCGCCGAGAGCAGCCGTTCGCCGCCGGAGGTTTCCGGCCGTCACCTCGTTGAGACGACGGCTTTGATCTACAATTGAGCGGGCTGGATTTTGCGCCGGTTTGCTTGCGCAAATCCCGAAACAACCGCGATATTGGAAGGATTAAGCTCGTGAGGACATGGCTGCTTCCGCGTGCGCCGAGATTCTACTGGCTCATCATCCTGGCGTTCGCGGCATCGACGATCACGTCCGATTTGCCGGATTTCGGAGAGGGGCATTGGTCGACCTCGACCGCCTTCCGTGCCTGCATCATCGCGATCGCGCTTCTCCTCGCCGCCCTGTCGGAGTTCTGGGACATCGCGCCCGCGATCATCGTCAGCGCGGAGGCCCGCTACCAGAACCGGCAGGCGCAGGCGGTCTACACGATCCCCGTCGTTTTCGACACCGCACCGACCGTCGTGCCGAGGATGTCGCGACTGCGCGTGACGCGGACGGATGACCATCGGCCCGTCAGGCCGTGGACCTTGCGCTTCGACTATGCCGCCGAAGGACAGAAGGGCGAATGGTAGGACGGCCGCCCCCGCCGCGCCGAACGGGCCATCGCGAACACGACGAGAGCGCCCCGCCGTGAGGCGAGGCGCCCGGTCAAGTCAGTCGATCGCCGCGAAGATAGCCGAAGCTTCGGCATGTCCCTTCGAATAGGCTGCGAGGCGATGGTAGGCTTCCGCCAGATGGTCGGAATCGTGGCGCAGCGCGAGGTTCGAGAGGACGAAGAGGGTCGCGATGATGCCGGCGGCCTCGGCCGACACCTCGCCGCGAAACTCGGTGAGCCCGCTTTCGATCCGCATGGGCGATCGCGACGCGGGGGCGAGGAACAGCGGGCGGCCCCCATACTCGTAGAAATTCCAGAAGCCCCCGCGATAGTCATAGGGGCTGAGCCGCTCCATCACATGATAGACGGTGTTTTCCGCGATGATGAGGAGCCGCAGGCCGAACAGGGTCGGCAGGAAGGTTTCGCGGCAATCGTCCGCTACGATCGTTGCGGTCTGGCGGGCAGTGGCTTGAAGGGTCATGGCCTGGTTCTCCGGAGAGAGGAAGGAGACAGGTCCGGGCGGCGCTCTCTCTTCAACCGCCCCGAACCGTCCAGGCCCCGTCCCTTCTCTCCCTCGCTCACAGGCGCCAGAGGCCGCCGGCGATCTCCCGCACCAGCATGTCGCGCGCCTTCGCCATCACCTCGCGGCCGCAGGTCTCGGGGTGATCGAAGAAGCGCGCGGCCGGGCCGTTCTCGGTCCAGTCGGCGTAGTAGCAATAGGACCGATCCTGAAGCCGGAAGGCCGTCATGTCGGCGGCCCAATGCGGCTTCGGCTCGACGACGACGGTGACGCCATCGCGCGTTTCGGGCCAGGGCAGCGAGCGCTGCGAGGGCGGGCAACGAAGGTCCGCCGCCAGTATCTCGTCGACGGTGATCATGACGCGGCTCCCTCGCCCGACCTGGCGATGAAGCCGTCCGGATCGTCGGGATCGGGCGGCAGGTAGGCGTCGTAGGGATTGCCATCGGCCAGATGGCCGAAGGGCGTCATGACGAAATCGCCGTCCTCCGCGCGGCCGACGGCGCAAAGGACGTAACGGCGCTCGCCGGTGACGGCATCCAGGCACTCCATGAGTGCGAGATTGCCGTCGCCGGCGGCGCGGAGAAGCGTGTTGAAGTTGGTGCGGGCGTGATCGGGAATGGCCATGTCAGGCTCCTGAAACGAGAACGCCCGGCGCGATGGCCGGGCGATGGATGGGGATTGCGATCGGGGAGACGCAGGCGTCAGAGGCGGAAGCGCGCGACGAGGCGTTGCGCCTCGGCGTGGTGGCGCAGCATCTTGCGATAGAAGCGCTTGCGCGCGTCCCGCCTGTCGGGATCGCGCAGGGCGGAGCGGGACAGCTTGCGCCGCGCCGCCCCGACGACCGTGCGGCCGCGTTCCCACACGGGAACAGCGAGACGGAGATAGGTGGCGTACATCGCGGCCACCTACACGTTGATGCGCTCGCACAGCGCGTCGATCTCGGGGAGATCGAGCCCGGCGTGCGCGCCGTCGTTGTTGTAGATGTCCAGGAACACCGGATCGAGCGGCCCGTTGACAAGGGCGAGCTGAAGGGTGCGAAGACCGGCGAGCACCGCATCGCGCTCGTGGGCGGTCATGGCGACGATCAGGAACGCCTCGACCGTCTCACCCTTTTCGAGAAGACGGACGCCGGTGGATTCGTCGATTTCATAATCGTCGAACTCCTGCACCTCGCCGGTGGCGATCCATTCGCCATCGTAGCGGACGCTTTCGGCGACGCTTCGCGCCTCTGCGGGCGTGCCGGCCTCGACGACGGTTTCGTAATAGACAAAGGCATCGTGGCCCTTGCGGACAACAAATCTGGGCATGGGAAGCTCCATAGGGAAAGCACCGGGCGCGACGGCCGGTCTGGTTGACGGGATGGTGGGAAGGCTCAGTGCCAGGTCTGCCACGCGCCGCTTTGGGCCGCGGCGTGGCAGCGCAGCATCTCGCGGTAGAACTTGCGGCGCAGAAGGCGTTTGCAGCGGTCCCGGCGGACCCAGGCGGGAAGCATTCGCGCCGCCGCCCGCAGGACCGCCCGGTCGGTGTCGATCACCGTGATGCCGAGATCGGCATAGATCGAGTGCATCATGGCCGGCCTCCCTTGGTGTTGCGCCACAATGCCGGTCCGAGGGCGGTGAGCACCGCGCGGATCTCGGCCGTGCCGGTCCGGTCGTCGGGAGCGGTCGATCTGACGACAGCCAGGCATGCCGAGCTGATCTCGCAGTCGGTCACGGCGTCGGGCGACAGGCCGCCGAAGTCCGGATCGGTTGCGAGGATCGTCGCGATGCGATCGCGAACTCGATCTTCCTCAAGCCATGCCAGGACATGGCGACGTCCGGGAAGATCGGCGGCAGGGTCGGGATCGCGCGCGCCGGCGATGATCGCCTCGCCGCGTGCGACCTCCCAGGAGGCGCGCGAGATCCAGTCCCTCTCCGTGGCGGTATTCGCGCAAACGTCTGCGACCAGCATCTTCAGCAGGCCGAGAACGATCTCGAACTGCGCGATCTTCCGGGCGTCCGTCTCCGCGAACTGCGAGGGAACGGCAATGGATGACCGTGCGAGGGGCGCATCCGGTCCGGGCCAGATGCCGGTGACGTAGGTCTCGCCGGCCGACTCGTAGGCGATCGCATCGCCATCCCGATCGTCGTCCTCGATGGCGAGCCGGCAAGCCAGCTCGGGCGTGTCGGCCTCGTATGTCCGCGTCCGGTAGGCCGGGAGCCGGTAAGCGGTCTCGATGGTGAACATCGGCATGATGTGCTCCTGAAACGAAAACGGCCCGGCGAGCGCCGGGCCTGGAGGTGGAAGGGGGAAGATGCGGGGCGACCGCGGCCGCCCCGCGGATGTGGGACTATTCGGCGGCGACGAGCACCGCCGGATCTTCGCCGGTGCCGGCTTCGGGGGCCTCGTCGTCGCCGGCGAGGAAGTCGGGAAGCGCCACGTCGGGCTCGTCCTCTTCGGCTGCACCCTCGATCGCGGGCTCTTCGCTGGCGAGACGCAGCGGTTCCGGGAGCCAGCCGGTATTCGCCAGCCGCTCCTCCGCCTCGGACGCCATCCACATCTTGTCCTTCTTCTGGTTGTCGAGGAGATTGGCGGTGCTCTCGCCGACGGCCTCGGCGATGGCTTCGAGGATGCGCTGCTTGGTCACGCGACCGAAGTAGTTCGCGACGGTCGGCCGGAATCCGGCCTCCGCCATGTCGAGGCCGGTCACGCGGGCCAGGCGGTCGGCTTCCGCCATGCGCGCCTGGAGCTGCCTTTCGGAGATGCCGGTGGCGCTCATGGGATTGGGCCGCTCGTAGAGCGCGTTGATCCCGAGAGACATGCAATGCGCCAGCAGCGCCATGCGGTTCTCGTCGTCGAGCGCAACGAGCCAGTCCCAGAGCGCATCGTCGTCGGTCGGCACCTTGGCCTTCCATGCGGCGTGGCGCTTGTCCACGGCCTTCGCATAGGGCGTGGTCTTCAGGTCGGTTCCCTGATTGCCGCAAAAGACCTCGTGAACCGAGACCTGGACGGTCGCGCCATGGGTGGATCGCCTGAAGGCGTCGCGGGCGAGCTTGTGCAGCAGCGCCGTCATGGCGACATGGGGATTGCTGCCGACCGCGTTGCGCAGCGCGATGGTACGATGCGCCGACAGCTCGATCACCAGCTTTTCGGGGAGCGGCCGGATGACGTCCACGTCCTCCTCTGGCTCGACCGGCCGGCCGTTGACGGCGATGACGGTGCGCGGTCCCTCGGGCGAGAGATCGTCATCGTCCTCGCCGTCGATACCGGCATCCGGCTCGACGCCTTCGGTGTCGACGGTCTCGACCGGCTCGTCCTCGGGGCGCACCCAGCCGCGATTGACGACAAGCTCGCCGTCCTCGTCGACGGTGACGAAAGCGCCGGCGATGGCGATCTCGACCGGATCATAGACGGTCGGGCGGCGCTCGAAGGCTTCGAGCTGCCTTTCGATCTCGCCTAGGCGCCGGTCGATGTCCTCGGGCAGCTCCTGATCGGCCGGGTACTTGGCCTCAAGCCGCTCCTGCTGGCTGCGCAGCTTCTCGCGTTCGCGCCGCTCCTTCTTGGACAGTTCCGCCGGCGTGCCGACGACGCCGCGCAGGCCGTGGTCATAGCCGTAGGGAAGTTCGAGGTCTGCTTCGACCCACTTCCAGCCTTCGGCGGCCACAGCATCCGCGGCCGCCTTCAGCTTCTCCCCGACCAGCCGGTCGAGAAGCGGCACGTCTTCCAGCCATCCCTCCTCGTCATCGTCGAAGAGATAGCGCGGCAGGAGAGACCCGCTCGCCGCCAGATAGGCGTCGAGGCCGACGAAGCGCGCACGCTTGTCGGATGCGGGAACCTCGGTCTCGGTGAGCATTTCCCGGATCTGCCAGGGCTCCTTGTTGTGGGACTGCCGGACGGCATCCCAAACCTGCTCCTGGCGTTCGTGATCGGGATGGGCGGTGAACGCCTCCAGCGTCCGGAGCGTCATGCCGTTCGCGGCATAGACCTCGTGCAGCTTGGGCGAGACCTTGGCGAGCACCAGGCGCTGCTCGACATAGCGCGTCGTCGTGAAGTAGGCGCTGGCGACCTCCTCGTGGGTCATGCCGCCATCCACCATCCGCTTGAAGGCGCGGAACTGGTCGAGCGGATGCAGCCCGACGCGGAAGGTGTTCTCGGCCAGCGAGTCGTCGACGGCCGAGGTCTTGGCATTGGCCTTCTTGACGAGGCAGGGGACCAGGCCGTCCTCGGGGAAGCGACCCTTTGCCACCAGGCGGGCGATGACGCGGTAGCGGCGACCGCCGGCCGGGGTCTCGAAATCGCCGGTCTCGTTGCCGTCGGCGTCGAGAACGGCGCGGACATTGATGCCGAGGATCAGGTCCTCGCGGCGCTCGACATCGAACTCAAGCTCATCGAGGCCCGCATCGGCGTCGACTTCGCGAACATTGTCGTTCGACAGATGGATGCGGTTGAAGGGAATGTCGCGCGACCGCGAGAACTCGATCATCGCGAGGGCGGGCTTCTTCTTGGCAGCTCGGGCCATGGTGGGGTACTCCGTGACGGGCGCCGAGAGCCTCTCTCTCCGCTATCAACCCGTCACGAAATCCCCATCCCCTCTCTCACTCTCTGGAACGCCGATGCGGGCGCCTGCCTCACCGGGCGGGGAGCGACGGCCGCGGCGCGTCCACCCCGTATTTCCGCCGCAGCGTGTCGATCGCCGCCTCCTGCCGGACGATCCTGCGACGAAGCCGGTCGAGATCGGGACCGGACGCCTTGAGCAGATCGTCGAGGATGCGGCGGTATTCCGCCTCGTCCGCGCCGGTCCAGCGGCTCATCGCACGATGGTAGTGCCGCGCTTTCGGCCGCCGGCGGATCGCCTCGGCTTCGGCCCGGCGGCATACCGCGCGCTCGGCCAGCGCGAGATTGTCCCGGCTTCGGGCGAGGCCGGCTTCCATGCGCACGAGAGCGGCGTGAAGTCGCGCGCGGTCAATCACGCCGCCCGCCTGTCAGGCTCGGCCTCCACCGGGCGCAGCCCGTCATCGGGGGCGAAGGACAATATCCAGTCGGCCGCCTTGCTGGCCTGGCTGGCGGCGCGGACCACGGCGCGGGAATCCTCGCGCAGCACGTCGAGCCAGGAGCCGATATAGTCGGCATGGCGCACGGTCGGGACGATGCCGAGCGACGCGCAGCAGAATGCGGCGCTCATCTCGGCGATCAGTTCCTCGAAGGCATATTTCTTCGTGCCGAAGGAGGAGGAGAAATCGCGGTTCAGCCGGCTGCGATGGCCGCTGGCGTGACCCAGCTCGTGCAGGGCCGTCCGGTGCCAGTTGATCGGCTCGAAATAGGCTTGCGGCGGCGGCACGACCACATAGTCGTCGGCCGGTACATAGAATGCCCTGTCGCCGCCGATGCGGAAGTCGACGCCCGTCGCCCTGATCAGCGCCTCGACCCTCGGCTCGATCAGGCCGGGGGGCGGCGGCGGAACCGCGACGGTGATGTCGTCGGGCAGCCGTTCGCATTGCGCTGCATTGAAGACGGTGAAGCGCTTGAGGAAGGGGATGGCCTGGGCTTCCTCGCCGGTCTCGCGCGCCCGGCGCTTCTCGTCCTCTGGGACGAAGCGGTCGGCATAGACGACGGTGGTGCCCTGCTCGCCCTTGCGGACATTGCCGCCGAGCGCGGCGGCCTGCCTGTAGGTGAGCCAGCCCTGACCGGGAAAACCGTGCTGCACGACGGCGCCCCAGAGGATCAGGATGTTGATGCCGCTGTAGCTGCGGCCGGTGGCGGCGTTCCTCGGCAGGCCGAGCGGCGCTTTCGCCGACGCCGTGCCCCAGGGCTGGACCCAGGGGAAGCGGCCGACCTCGAGCTCGGCGATGATCTTGCCGGTGATCTCGTCATAGAGGTTCGTCCGGTCCGAGCCGGCGCGAGGGGTGCGGTCACGTCTGGACATCGCGGTTCTCCGCGACGGGCGCCGGGAGCCTCTCTCCCAGCCCTCAACCCGTCACGGCAAACCCCGTCCGCACTCTCACTCTCGGGGGGCGTTGCGGGGTCTCCCCGCAGAAGGGGGTGTGTCGGCAACGAAGTGCCGACCAGGGGGAAGGCTTTCCCCCGCAAGACCGTAAAACCGTGGAAGCGTATAAATGCAAAAGCATAGATACGGACCGCCGGAAATCGCGAAGGACCGCCAGCCTCGAAATCGCTCCGGTCCCGCCCTATCTTGCCATCCATGTGCAACGCCTATGAACAGCATGTGAAATGGGTCGAGTATTGCAGGATGATGCAGGCGCTGGAGCTTGGGATTCCGACGCAACAAAGCGACCTTGACCTTCCCGAACATGACGACATCCGCATCAACCAGATGGGTCCGGTGATGCGGGCGACGGCGAACGACCGCGAGGTCGAGCTGGAGCGGATGAATTTCGGATTGCCGTCGAACCGGCCCGAGGGCGGCCCGGTGTTCAACTTCCGCTCGGAAGGGCGCGATTTCTCCAACACCCATCGCTGCCTCGTCCCGGCCTCGGCCTTCTTCGAGTTCACCGGCACGAAATATCCGAAGACCAAGCACCGCTTTACGCTGAACGGAGCGCCCTTCCTTGCCGTCGCCGGCATCTGGCGCGAGGCGCAGGGCAATCACCCGGCCTCCTTCGCCATGCTGACGACCGATCCCGGTCCCGACGTGAAGCCGATCCACGACCGGCAGATCGTGGTGCTGCGGCCGGAAGATTGGGCGGCCTGGCTATGGCTGACGAAACCGGAGGCCGAGTTATTACGGCCGCTGGAGCAAGTCTCCCTCTCGGTCGAGACGGTGCGGAAGGGTGCCGACTAGCCCCATCGCCGCTTCCATCCGCCACTATGACAGCGGCATCCGACGACGAAAGCGGCCGTCAGCTTCTCCAACATGCGATAGTGCGCTCGACCGCTTCCCGGCCGAGGTGACGCCTTTCCTTGAAGAGTCTAGGGTAGATTTGTGGAAGTTTCGGAGCTGTTGGCGGGGGCATGGCGGATATATTTGAGAATGCGGTAACTTCGATTGTGCTCGGTATCGAAGATTTCCGAGAGGGTTCCGACGCGCGCATGTTGAGTGCGGCGCGCAACTACTATGCGGGCGTGCTGTTACTGGGCAAGGAATGCCTCGTCCGTGCCGCCCCTGACGCCGATCCGATGGAGATCATCGGCGCGAAATTCGAACCCGTCCCCGATGGTGACGGCGGCGTTGACCATGAGGTTGTCGGCTATGCGACGGTAGATCTCGCCCAGCTCAAGAGCCGATTCAAGAAATTCGGCTTGTCCTGGCCTGACGTGAACATCGAAAAGCTGCAACGATTCCGAAACAATCTTGAGCATTATCACCTGGCCGAACCCGTTGGAGCGCTGAAGGAGGCGATCGCCGCCTCATTTCCGATGGTTATCGACTTCCTGGAGACGCTGAAAGAAGATCCGCAAGACGTCTTGGCGGACGTCTGGGATACAATCCTTGAAGAGACGAATGCCTTCAATAAGGTCCAGAAGAGCTGCATGGACAGCCTTCTGCGCCTGAATTGGCCCGGTGAGATCGGGCAACTGGATCGTATGTCTTGCACCAATTGTGGCTCGTCTCTTATCGGTCAGACCGACCGCGACAATATCGAGAGCGAAGCGGCCGATGCCAAATGCTTCCAGTGTGGCCATGAGTACGATCAGCGGCAGCTTGCTGAGATGGTCGTGTCGGCGAGCTACGAGATCGACGCCTATTATGCCGCCAAGAACGGTGACTCGTCACCGATCGCGACATGCCCCGAATGCAGCGCCGACGCCTATGTCGAGAATGGAGAAATGAGCATTTGCTTTGCATGTAAGGAAACGATCGGTGGCGAGTGCAGTCGATGCAGTGCCGACATCACGGTCCATGAGTACAATCCAGACTATCCCGGTTTGTGCAGCTACTGCGCTCACACCTGGGAAAAGGTTATGCGAGAGTGACGAAGGATATTGTCATCCGCACCGCCGTCGAGACGGATAATTTGATGGAGATGGTGCGAGCCTCTGCCGCACGGGCTCAACAATGGATGGCGTCGCAATCGGGGGACCCGCTGGACCTGTTGCGCCGGATGAAGTTCGATCCAATTGGCTTCCATCCCCTCGAGGATCGGCCGTTAAATCTGATCGAGCAAATCAATCAGACTTGGACCTTCGCCGTCGCCATCGCGGCTGCCCGCCAATTGTTGAACCTACATCCAGACGTGAGCGGGTTTCGGCTCGCCCCTGGCGCGCACGCATCGCTTGAACTCGACATCATGAGTGAGGAAGCCGGCTATGTCGGCGCCGAGACCTTTGCGGCTGTCAATCCACGCAACAACGGCAAGCTGGCAGCCGATCTTGTTAAGCTCGCATCTCGCATGGAGCGATATAAGTACGTATTCTTCATGTCACCCTTGTTCCCCGGCAACGAACGCCGACCGCAGTTCGAACGCAATGGGATAGAGGTCTGGTCTGTCGATTTCTGACCAGGACGAAAGGGTTGTCCGACAGGGTGGTCGTCGGTGGTTGCAGCAGACTGAGAGAGGCGATGAACCCAAACTTCTTGGGTCACGCACGCGGTGATGCGACTACTGTCCCTTTCTCTCCTGGTCGTCCGTCCACCATGTAGATCTGCCAGCCGAGCATCTCGACGTCGCTGGGTAGTTCCCAAGATGTCAAGACAGTTTGGTATAGGCACTCGGGACTGCCGAAGAAGTCCAAATAGGGCTGGATAGCACCCCAATCCATTCCAAGCGACTTAAGCTCGACCAATAGCAGCGTCGGCCCGAATTGGGTTCCTTCACGGGCTAGCGCCATCGCGAGTTCAAGTAGAACGCGCCCCCTTTCGCCACCCGATAATTGCTCGAACCTCATCACTCGACCATTGGTCAGATGACTTTCCAACACGTAGACAGGTGCGTCAAGATCATCTCTCTGAAGCTCGTCCTCGTCGTCTTCCTGCTGCGTCCGCTGGACAAATTCCACTTTCTTTACGAAATCACCGGATACGCGAGTGCCCAAGCTGCGCAACGCGAACTCATCAATCTGGAGCAAGTCCATGATTCGACGAAGATCGCACACAATGCGGTTGTCACCGCGTCCGCTTAGATAAACCGCGCTTGATCGGGCGTGGTTTCGGCTAACCGTTTTTCCATCAAGGTCTAGAGTGAGGATGCCTTCTGTTTGAACGGAGAGCCGATGTTCGGCGGGGGCGTCGAATATGATATCGTAGTGGACGTTGTTGTTTGCGAGCCAACGCCGGATATTGTCACTCGCCTCAAGTATGCTCACCCACTCGCAAATAGCGGATTTGCCACTGCCATTAGGCCCGATTAGAAATGTGGTCTTGGCGAAATCGATCTGCGTGCCGGGCGTGAAGAGCGGTGAACGCTCAAGCCTTAGAGTTCGCACGAATCCGAAAGCTGCCTGATTTCCGCTATGTTCAAACGATGTGCGGTATTCGTGGAGCGCTTTCCAGCTCTGCAACACATTGACGGGAAAGCGCACGCCGCTTTTCTTGTCGATCAGGTTCTCGTGCGCTCCGCACATCCAAATACCATTGGATGCGTGTTTTAGTTGCGCAGGCTTTAGCCCGCCCTGCCCACGGGGGCCACGAAGAGAGGCGGCGTGAATATGGCTGGCGAAGCCGGTGTCCTCGTACTGGTCAGGTGCGACCGCTGGCCCGAGGGTCAACTTCTGGCAGCCCGGATAGGAACAACGATAGCCTGCCCTGGAAGCGATGACATGGCGCGTCGTTGATGTAAAACCGTGCCGCGTCACGTAGATCGTACTCCGATTTGCGAGGCCCTAAGATACACAACTGAATAGACCAAATTACCTTCATTCACTTAAAATCGCGCGTTTTCACGCGAATTTCTCCGATATGCCCATATCCGTCCGTGAGCGTGCGCCCCCGGAATGGGCGCGGTGGCAACCGAAGCGTTCCGAAAATGAAGAGCCAGACCCGACCATGTGCGCCCCCCAATCAGTACCGGAATCCGAGCAGACTACCGCTCGCGTCGGTATCCGTCAGACGCAGCCGAACGAGCGCTTCATAGTCGAAGCCCGGCGAAAAGTCGCTGACCGGGACCATGTCGGTGTTGAGGGTGCAGATATATTGAAAGTCGTATTTTGCGGCCATCGCTGCCGCTAGTTCGAGCGCGTGGGCTCGCTGACGGGGATCAACGCCGTCGAAGATCGTGCTGTCGTGAATCAGGAAGTCGATCCCGAGACCGCGCTGCCGCGCGAATGAGATCAGCATGAGATCGTAGCAGAAGATTTTCATCTTGCTGATACCCTCGCTCGGGCTACCGGCAATCTCTACGTCGAACTTGTAGCCCGTATCATCGATGTCGATGACTAGGCGACCGGGCGATTTGTAGAGACTCTCGGAGAATTCAGAGAACAGGCTGAGCGCCTGTGACCAGAGTGCGCGCCGTTCTTCATAATCGAGTGCTGTCGCTCGCTTCAACTCCACGGTCTCGACCTTGATCGTGTCCGCCTTCGTGGTCATCTGGCGAAGCTGTGTGATCCTGTTGGTCAGTTCATCGACCTTCAGCCGGGTGGCGGCATGCAGCTCCTGTAGCTGCGTCAGTTCCTCCAGCGCGCCCTGTCCGGCAAGCGCGCTAAGGTAGCCGGCACGGCGATCCGTGAGAGTCGCTATGTTCGTCTCGCGCTCGCTGACAGCAGCCTCAAGCGCGGCAATCTCGCTGGCGATGAACTCGCGGCGGTTGGCGATAATCTGCGCATTGAAAGCCCGCGCATCCTCCAGCGTCTTCTTGACGGCGCCAGGCAGGGCGATGCCCGCCTCACCGTAGAGAGCTTCCAGCCGGTCTTCGGTCGGGACATCTTCGCTGACCAGCGAGTCGCGGTAGCGATCGAGCCGGCGCTTATCCACGATATTGGCGTTGACCAAGCCGTGGATTTCGCCGGTCAGGACGTTCGCCTGGCCCTCGATCTCACGGTACTGGGGAAGCACGCGGAAGCTTGAGAGAGCATCGCGCTCGCGTTCGAGCTGTGTCGACAGGCGAAGGCGTTCGGCTTCGAGTTCACCGAGGGACGCCAGTTCGCCGTCGACCGCTCCGGTCTTGATCGCCTGTTTGAGCGCATCGAGTGCGTTCTTTTGATCCTTGAGCTGCTGCCAGGTCGCAGCTTTCTCCCAGTTCAATCCGAGAAGGAATGCGTTGTGGACCTGGATATCCCAGGTCTTCTGATTATCGAAATACTTGAAGGGGATGTTGTACGCGGCTGTCTGGTTACGCACGAAATAGGAAAGCAGCGACCGCGCCGAGGGCTTGTAGCCCGACTCGGCAGACAACTCGCTGATGCCGAACAGCGCCCAGGCGAGGACCGCTCGCCATTTCTTCGCGTCGAGACCGGGCACGCCTTCCTTGTTAGGGGTCGGGCGGACAGGCCAGTCGTCGGTCGCGCCTTCGATCGCGAAGAAACCGGGCGTGTCGGTGGCTCGCGTTACCGCGACGTCGCGGCCGGACAGGGAAAGCTCCAGCGTGAATGCCCAACCCTGCAAAGCCTCGATGCGAAGTCCCTTTCCGGGTGAGGTATTGCTTGCGAGACAGAAGTCGATGATCTCGATGAGCGTCGATTTGCCAAGTGCGTTCGTCGTGTCCTTGTCGCCGGCCGAGGTGGATCGGTCGGCCAGTATGAGATTGACTCCTGGCTGAAGCAGAGCGGCGTGGAAGCCTTTGTGATTGGCGCGAACAGCTCGGATCATGAGGCGGTCCTGACGATGAGGCCGTCTCGAATGTCGATGGCGCCGATGAGATAGAGGAGATTCGAGGCCAGCACGAACCGCTCGAAAGTTCCGACGTTCGGCTCCGTGCGCAGACGCTCCCAAAGGCCCGAGACGGTCATGGGCATGCTGAGGTGGGCAAGCAGCGTCGCGCCGACACCGATCAGCGCCTCGTTCTGCGGGATATGTTTGGTCGGAAGAATCATTTCTCAAACACGTCGCAGATTTCGAAAAGATAGATCAGCACCGCGATACCAGCAGTCTTGTCCGCCTGCCGACGCAACCCGCGTTGGGCAAAGGCGCACATCAGCTCGAACAGCTCGTCGCCCTTATGGCCCTCCTTCCGACGCGCGTAATATTCCTCAAGGAAGCCGGCTTTCAGGCGTTCGGGAAAGTCCGGATCGAGCTGCGCTTCGGCCTCGACATAGTCGCCAACGGTAGCTCGCGAGGTCAGACCGGCAGCAATGATATGCCGAGATCCGTTCGATAGAGCGTTCTTCTTGATCTTCTCGTCGGGCGCGGTGAGATCGAACGATCCATTGCCTACAGGAGCTTGGCTGGCGACCCACGACACAGCGTTCTGCAATTCGGGAAAGGCAACGTCCGCAAAAGCCGCCTCCATCGCCTGGCGAACCTGCTCTTCGTGGCTTTCCTTCAGTTGCTGCAACGTCGCGGTGGGCCAATCAGCCTCGACCTTGTCGATGATCGTATGGTGGTCGGTGCAGAGATAGATAAGGTTGCGGACGTTATCGCGCTCCGCATCGGTCATGGAGGCGTCGTAGCGCGCGGCGGTCGGCTTTTCACCCCGAATATGTGCCGCCTCGCCGACATAGGTGTCGTCTCCCACCTGGGCGTCGTAGGTGAGATGCTTGCCGCATTTCGGAAAGGCGCAGACGCCGCCGCTTCGAAACGCCAGGATGATTCTCGTCGGATAACTAGCGCCCACGCCGACCGCCCATCTGCGCGCGCGTGCCAGGACGGCGGGTCGTTATCTGTGGAGGAGCGCTGGCATCGCCGAGCTGGTGAATCCGCAATGCGGGCCGCTGCGGCAGCTTGACCGTCAATTCGAGCTCTCCCCCCACAGCTTCCACATAGCTGCGGAGAGTGGAGAGATACATATCGGTCTGTCGCTCGATCTGAGAAACCGAGGGCTGCTTGATGTTGAGCGCGGATGCGATCTCAGCCTGGGCCTTACCCGCAATCTGCCGCAACTCGCGAAGGCCCTCGACTTCCTGCTTCAAATCCTGATAGCGGGCGTCGATCGCTGCCTGCTCTTCGGCAGGGAGCGCGGCAATGATGTCATTCAGGCTCCGACCCATCTCATTTGCCCTTCTTTGCGGATTTCAGGCTTTCCAGATGCTCGGAAAACCGTAGATCCGCCTTTGCGATCAGCGTTTTGTAGAAGCGCTTCTGACTGACGCCCGATTTGTCACCCGCTACAAGAACGATGGCTTTGCGCTCGGGATCGAAAGCGAAGGCCGCACGCCATTCGCCATCGCTGCCTTCGAAGCGCAGCTCCTTCATATTGGCGTGTTTCGATCCTTTGAGCGTGTCGGCGTGAGGCCGGCTAAGCTGCGGTCCGTAATCGGACAGCAGCTTGGTGGCGGCGATCAACGCGACCCGGACATCACGCTCAAAAGTCAGAACCTCAGCCTCGAAGGCGGAGTGGAATTCGACCTCCCATTCCATATAGGTTAGAACCTATATCCGGTCAATGGGAAGGATGCGGGGCGGTTCTGGCGATACCGTCGTGGTGCGACGGCAGCTCTTAGCCCAAGCGTCCAGATCATCGACTGCATAGCGGACCCATTTGCCGAACTTATGATAGGCGGGGCCTCCTCCTCGCGAGCGGTAGCACTCCAACGTATGTGCTTCGAGGGCGAGGTAGCGCGCCGCCGCCTCAGTGTCGACGAAACGAACTGGTCCCGCCTCGTCGACGAACCTGGCGCGCTTGAGGATGTCCGGCGTTGGCCAGCGGCGATCCGGCTTTGCTCTATCGGACATGACCGGCCTCCATCGCTTCGGTGCGCTTCGAGCCAGGCGGAACCGAGCGGTTTTCGCCGCTGCGGTGACGATAGGGTCTGTAATTGCCGAGACGGGTGGGGGACTAGCGCCCCGACCGCAGATAATTCGAACATCCCTGACTCCGCGCGACAGTCCGGGGAGCGGGCGTAAACATGAGTCATGGCGTTCCCACATAGATTGAAAACTGTCAGAAAACTGCGTATATTTCTGACAGGAGATTTATCATGCAGCGACTGACCGAACAGATTCTGGCGCATACCGAGGGTTTGCCCGAGGGCGCTCCGATCGCCGCGAAAAGCCTGCTCCATCTCGGCAACCGCCCCGCATTGGACCAGGCATTGTCGCGACTGGCAGAACGTGGCCGGCTGATACGGGCCGGGCGCGGCGTTTACCTACGTCCGGTTTCGAGCCGGTTCGGCGTTCGCGCGCCCTCCGTCGATAAAGCCGTTGAAGCCCTTGCGACGCAGCGTGGTGAAATCATCGTGTCGAACGGAGCGGCGGCTGCCAATGCGCTCGGGCTCACGACCCAAGTACCGGTCCGGTCGGTCTATCTGACCTCGGGCCGAAGCCGGACCATGACTCTGGGCCAGCAGACTATTGAGCTGCGCCATGCGCCACGCTGGCAGTTGGCGTTGGCCGATCGCCCTGCCGGGCAGGCCGTGCGCGCACTCGCCTGGCTGGGACCGGAGAAGGCGGAAGCGGCCTTGAAGACGCTGAAACACAAGCTGCCGTCTTCTACGTTCGGCGAGCTTGTCGCGGCCGCGCCGCAACTACCGAGCTGGCTCGCCAGATCGGTCGGCAAGGTCGCTCATGGCTGAAGCCTTCGTCACATTGTCAGCGAACGATCGGCGCGAGGCTCTTGCCGTTGCCGCCGATCGATCCGGCCGCCCGGCCCATCTGCTTGAAAAGGACGTGTGGGTCGTCTGGACTCTCGCAACGCTGTTCGGGTCAAATTTCGGCGAACATCTCGTGTTCAAGGGCGGCACATCACTGTCAAAGGCTTATCACGTCATCCGGCGTTTTTCCGAGGACGTGGATCTCACCTACGACATCCGCGCCATCGCCCCCGACCTGGTGGGCGAAAACGGCGAGGGCCTGCCGAAAAACCGGAGTGAGGAGAAGCGATGGTCGAAGGCAGTCCGCCACCGGCTGCCAGAATGGGTCGACGGAACAGTCCGACCTCTCCTTGCCCGCGCGATCGACGCGCAGTCGTTGCCTGCAACGTTCAGGGCCGAAGGCGACAAGCTGTTCATCGACTATGAGGCGACCTCTTCGGGATCGGGCTATGTGGCTCCGAGCGTGATGCTGGAATTCGGCGCCCGCTCGACCGGGGAGCCGGCCAGCCCGCGCGATGTTGTATGCGACGCGGCCGGATTGGTCGACGGCGTCGAATTCCCAACGGCTCGTCCCCGGGTCATGCATGCCGAGCGAACCTTCTGGGAGAAAGCGACGGCAATGCATGTTTATTGCCTCGAGGGCCGGTTGCGGGGCGATCGGTTCGCCCGTCATTGGCACGATGTCGTCCGACTGGATGATGCGGGGGTCGCCAACGCCGCAATATCGGATCGTGAGCTCGCCGACGCGGTTGCCCGCCACAAAACCATGTTCTTCGGGGCGAAGACGGTTGATGGCGAGGTTATCGACTACGAAGCCGCCGTCGGTGGAAAGCTGCAACTCGTGCCGGACGGAGATGCGCGCGCTGCGCTGGCAACGGACTATGCGCACATGGTCGAGGATGGGTTGCTGCTTGACGACGCGGAACCCTTCGAGGCGCTGATCATGCGATGTGCGGACATCGCCGGGCGAGCCAACCGTGCTGCGAAGTGATGATGGGAGATAGGGTGTCGAGCTATTTTACGGATCGTGAATATGGGGCACGCCCTGCAACAATCGATGTCATTGGTGACCGTCTGTGGGCGGGTCTTTTCACCTTGATCGAGACGAGGATTGGCGATGGCTCGTTTGGCTTTCGCTTTCCGGAACAGTGCCCCGACGGGAATGGTCCGTGCGGATGTGACGTCCAAGCCTTCAGCCGGGTGCTGGGCGCCGAGGTGCCGTGGATCGAATGGCCGTTCTCTGTGAACGAAGTGCCCGATACGCCGGTGATCCTCGATCTGCTCGAGTTTTGCGCCAGCGCCGTCGGCGAGCCGATTCAAGGCAGTTATCATTCCTACTTCGGTCACCATCACTTGAGCTGGAACCGGGACGGCGGCCTTGCTCGGTTCGTAGCCGACGTAAACCTCCTGTTTCGCCGGAACGCGATTGCGTATGAACTCACATCGAGCGGACAGGCCCGCCGGCTTCTCCCACAGCCGGTCGCCGATGTTCTCGGTTGGGCGATGTTTCATACCGGTGATGCGGAGACGGACCGCCTGCTCGAAGCCGCTCGCCAACGGTTTCTATCGCCCAAACCTGAAGACAGGCAGGACGCGCTGGAGAAACTGTGGGATGCCTTTGAACGGCTGAAGACACTGGAACCCGGCGCCAACAAGCGCGCTCAGGCCGAAGCGATGCTGGACCGTGTCGCCACGCCGGACTCTGGATTCCGGGAAGCCCTTGGGCGGGAGGCCGCTGAGCTGACCTCCATAGGGAACAGCTTTCGCATTCGTCATTCCGAGACGACCCAAGAAACCCTGACCTCTCTGGATCAGGTGGATTATCTGTTTACGCGGATGTTTGCATTTGTGCGTGTGATCCTGAGAGGGACCGGGCGTGGCGGATGATCTTTATCGGCTTATCTTCGGAATTCTGCACGGGATGAGCCACGCCCAAATGAGTCAGGAGCCGGGGCTGGTCGCTGGGCTGGTCGTGCCGGCACCAGAGGGCTTCTCAAAACGGCAGCGTATCGAACTTGCGCTCGAAAACCTCACGCAGGCGGACTTGGCTCGACTGGCGCTCAAATTCGCTGCTGCTCGCAGCGACATCCCGCTTGATGAGGCGGGCCGCAAGGTGCTTGAGGCTGATGATCCACCGCTGACGCAGATCACACGACGAGACGTCGCGCGGATTCTCGGCAACGACCTCGCCGGCGAGCGTAGCACCGTGGAGGTCGTCGAGAGCTACTTCCCGCTTTCCTCACCATTCGAAGCCCTTTTTGGCAGCAAAGGCCAGAGCCTGCGCGACCGCATCGCCCGGCACATGGATCACAATCCCGGCGATTGGTCGGTCGAACAACTGTTTGGAGAAATCGGGGCCTTCGATTGTTCCAGGGCCAGGTTCGGCGCCTTGCTCGAACAAGCTGTTCACCCCCTTTCCCGATCAGGTGATGAGCAGACGAAGACAGTCGAAGCGTTGAACAGGGTGCTCGCGCGGGATGGATATGAGCTTGCGCAGGATGGCGAGGTATCCGGCCATCCGCTTTTCAGTTTCCGCTCTCTGGTGCGGGGGGTTGGCGGCCGGCCGAAAAACCTGATCTTTGCGTCACGAGGACCGAAGCCGGAAATCGGCTTCGCCGATGCGATCAACAACGACATCGTCATTCTGTCCGGCGAAGAGAGCTGCCTGATCTACGACCGGCCGATCAGCGCGAGCGGCCTTCTGTGGTCGGAACTCGTTTCCTGGTGGGGCGACGTTACGCCCGGTGCTGATGCCGCAAGACTCGGAGCGCGTCTCCAGGAATCCCTGGCCTCGGATGCGGAACGCAAGCTTTTCGCGGCCTACTTCAAGGCTTATCGGTCTACCCTCGGCGAGGCGCTGCCCGCGCTGCTGCCGCAGGTCTACCTTCACTATGATCCTGCCGTCGTAAAAACCCTGCGTCACCGGCTTCCATTGCCGCGTCAACGCATGGACTTCCTGCTTCTGTTACCCAGCCGTCAGCGCGTCGTGATTGAGGTCGACGGTAAGCACCATTTCTCGGAAAACGACCTTCCTTCATTGAAGGTCTATGCCGATATGGTGTCGGCCGACCGCGAGCTGCGCCTTGCGGGATATGAGGTCTATCGGTTCGGTGCAAATGAACTGGTCGGTGACGGCGCCGAAGCGAAGATCAAGGATTTCTTCGACAAACTTTTTCGCCTGCATCGCATTCGCCAATGAACTCACTCGCTGATCGGTTGGCGTATGATCAAATCAGGGCGCATTCTCGATCTGGCGGGCAACCCATTGGGTATGTTCACGAGAGAACGCTCGCTCGGCTTCATTTACGAAGGCAGAAAACTTCTCTTCGCTGTCAATCGTGCCAAGCCGCGTCTGCAAGATGCCGATCTCGTGGGCGGTGAGGCTGTAGGCAGAAGCGAGTTCGTTGAATTTCTTCAGTTGGATCCAACCTATGGCGGAAGACGCTATCACCAGCAAAGGTTCGGTTGGCCAAATCATCCATGGTGGATCATGGCGGATTCGGAGGAGAGCTAAAGCGATTGCGGCACCTTGAACGAGGACGCATATCAATATCCATAGGCGAAAACGCTGCCTATTCCAGGTAACCTTTGCTACATACCATTCGCGTTGGTCCGTAATCCGGTCAGTATTATATCGTTGAACACGCTCTGCGAGAGGCAGAGCACGAACCGCATTCATTTCGTTGGTGATCTGATCGCCGGTTACCGGCCGACGGCTTATCGAGTCGCGGACGTGGCTGTTGGCATCCAGAATCGCCCTCAGAAACTCCGAGAATTTCTCTGCTACTGTTGAGAGTTTCGGGGCATCTTCGAATGGCTCAGCTCGCATCATGTAACGCCAGGTTGATGTCTTGATCGACTCCGCCAGCGCTCGGCACCCGTACCACTCTTTCTCAGGTTTTTGGACTGCCATATATAGTAGGAGACCCGTAGAGGCGGCCAGAACTAACGCATAAGCGATGTATAGATCAGGAGACGCTCCAAACCAAATAGAGATCGTCGCTGCGACAGTGAGCAGAAGGTACTGCAGCCGAATAAGCCTTAGATAGGTGGACTGGGCATCGGCGGCGGAGCCGTCTGCCGAGCGGTACAGGGCGGGAAAACTATCAGGCGTCATATCGACGGATCTCCGGGCTATTTCAGTTCAGCGGCCAATTGATTCCACTGGACGACTTTCACGCCGTGCTTCGCCACCCAAGGCGGATTTTGCCGTGGGGCGCCCCCCTTGGGGTGAACCGCCACCACCTTTTTCCCAAGAGCGAGGCTGGTCTCCACTTCCCAAGTCACCCAACGGCTTTGCGCAGTATTGTCGGAGATGTAGACGACACAAACAGATGAGCGCTCTATCCGCTCGCTGATCTTTTGTTTGATATATTCTGCGCGTTCGCTGTCGTAGGGCTCGCGAACAGAATGATCGTTGAACTCGATATCACTGTTCTCGTTCTTCGCATGCGCGCGCAGAAGATTGACCTCGTCCATATCTTCGGTTGCAAAACTGATAAAGACATTTCGTTTGCCGCCCTGAAGCGCCGCCTTGGCTTTCTCCTCCAGGGACCGAATGTCGCCTAACCTGCTCCAGCTCCCGCTACTCCCGCCGCCCATATCAGACCCCCTCAGCCTTGAATTCATTACATGCTATGCACGCTCCACAAGGTGTTTCACCCCCGAGATGACAGGAATAAGTGCCCTCGATGCCTTTAAGCGTCGCGAGTTCGATGACTTCCTGCTTGTGGAACGACGAGAGCGGTGCAAGGACCTTTATTTCACGCCCCATGCTCCTTGCGATCATTGCCTCCGCCTCCTGCAAGAACGCCGATGTCTGGTCAGGAAACAGGCTGGTTTCCTCATGGAGGAGTCCAATCGATATCGCATCGGCGTCGCGCTGAAATGCGTAGGCTGCTGCTACAAGCAGAAAGAGGAGATTTCGACCAGGAGTAAACGCATCCTCCAGCACTCGCTGGTTCGGGTCCGTCAACCCGGACTTAATGAGGCGGCCATAGCCCGACAGGTCGGCCACCTCCAAATCTGGTAGCTGCAACTTGGCCATCGCTGACCGGCAAGCCGCGTGCTCTCGATCGCGGGATCGCTGCCCATAGTCGATGAAAATCGGATATTGCTGAATCCCTTCCTCTTTTGCGAGGTAGGCGACCAGCGTGGAATCAAGCCCACCGGAAACGAGAGTGACAATGCTCATGCTAACGCGCGCTCCGTATCTTGAGAACCCGCAACCCGCATCACTATCCAGATCGCCCAATCCATAAGGCCGACTGCAAATCCGAGCCTATTTGCATGTGAAATCAGTTTATCTTCTTGCATGTGATAGTGTGAAAGCTTCGAGATGGCTCGGCCGGCCCCTGTGTAGAGTCCAATAATCGTCATGTAGTTCAATACGTGGCGATCCAGGACTGCGAGATCGTAGCTGATACCTGCGTTACGCAGGAACATACTCGCCTGCTTTGGCCCGATTCCAGCTACGTTCGACACAAGCCACGAGCGAGCGGTTGCCGCATCTCCGAAGGCATGCACGAGTGAGCACAGGTCCCCGCTTTCCTGCGAGACCGATTCGCGCGCAGAGGCCAATTGCATCGACTTTGATCGAGGAAAGCGATAATTTCGAAGGCTGCCGTTCACCAGTACAGGTTGACGGAGAACCCCGAGGATTTCATCGGCGAGTTCGGCCCGGGGTGCCGATGTGTTGAGGAGAAGCTGCCGTTTATCCAAAGCATCGGCGGTGGCTACGGCAAGCCCATACGGTACTTGACTGCTGAGCAGGCAGCATGAGAGTTCCCACCAGAGATTTCGCTCGTCAAGCGCACTCTGAGAGCGCTTAGCCCGCTCTTCAATCTCCGGGCATATTGCGGCAACGGCGTGCTCCAGCCTGGCAGCATCGTTTCTCATCTGAACAAATCCGGCATTTGATCCCTAAGTTGTTTTGAATTGGATTGGCCCAACAGGCCGACGGCAAATGCTTCTAAGCGATTTGTTGAAGCGGCAGCCTGCAAGTCGTGGGTTAGCTCCCGATAGTAGTCCAAATTATGGAAGGCAACTTTACCTGCGTAGTCTATATTATCGTCGGAGAGCGCAGAAACAGTGATGGCCGAAGCCGCCATCTGCGCCTGGTATGCGAAAAAATCGAAATGTTGGTAGTGATTTAATCTGTGCTGCTGTCGGTCAACGGCAACCCGGCACCACTCTAACCCATCGAAGCTGTCTGCTCCAGCTGCCGTTAGGATCGCTATACTCCATGGATTTCCCGTACCCAAGAGATGGATCGGCTGATAAAAGGATAAGCGATCAAGCTCGTTCCGGACGCGCCTCATGGTCTGTGCGCGCTGGATCAGCCCTCGGCCCAACTCGCGCTCCGCCAGCGCGATCATCGGTGGCTGGAGCTGGTCGGCGACATCCCGCACGACCTCGGGGAGAATAGTAAGATCGTACCCTTTCGACCTAGTGGCGGGAGCATGAATGATTGGAAGGACGGGGGCTTTGGTGAACTTCCTGTCTCGTTCGACCGCTGCAATGACTTGCCCAACCGCACGCTTTCTGTCCCTCGACGGATCCATCTCGTCGAAGCAATACACCCAATCGTGTGAAATCCCTTCCAGCGCCAATTCGAAATCTTGGGGCTTCCAGCTGTCGTCGTCGCGTCGCGTCGCTTCATAATTGCCTGAATCGACGAGGACAAATCCGCCTTGCGCGCGGATACGCTTCAGCTCCTGCTGGATACCTCGAGGGCGGCGGGGTGGAAACAGGTCGTAGGCGGAGACAAGGACCGTCGATGTACCGAAGAGACGAAGAGCCTTAAGAGCTTCGAGAGGAACGAGTTGTGTCTCGTGTGATGACACGGAGAGGAACAAGCTCGGAAGGGGGACTCTACCCGCAGCGATGGCTGATGGGCGGGTTGGCGCCATCCTCGGCGGGACGACAGTCGAAATCTTGCGCATCAGGTGCTGGATACCAGGATGATCGTCTTCTCCGGTCCAGCCCAGAAGATCAACCGCACTATAGCCGTTAAAGCCGTACGGCGCATTTGTCGGAATGATCTTAGCGGGAATAATCGGAATATTATATTGCTCAGCTAAGCGGAGTTCGTCCTTTACATTACTCTTGTCCTTAGCTGTCGGCGACCAGAGCGGAACGACGCATTTTGTATTCTGGATTTCACGTTCGATCACGGTCGAGAAGTCGCCGACGATTTTATCGTCCCACCAAACATCCCATCGGGTTGAAAGTGTTTTTACTAATCTCTCCGCCTGTCCGACATCTTCTCGTGAATAGACTATGTAGACGTCTGACATACGTAATTACTCCCCCCAGAGTAGTGAATCAGAAGTCTCACAAATTATGCGTCGCCGCAACTGTCTAGGCTACGGCAAGATGCACGAGGCCAGGCAGCTCGGTACAAAGACGAGGCGAAGTCGGGAACAATCGTAACGCCGAGATCGGAGAGTGCAGCGATATCGGACCGCTGCTCCTCGTCCAGTATTACAATATTTTGGTGAGATCGCGTTGCGCAGAGTCGTCGAATTTCCGTTGTGCTCAATCCGTCCGCCACTAGAAGTGAAGGTGCATTTTCGAGGAATGAATCTGGGACCTCATCGAGTTGAGGTGAGAGCACTTCAACACCAAGCTCTTTCAGGCGGAAGCGCGCCTCCTCAAGCGTATACCGCCTTCCGATTGTAGATGTTGAGCCATGCAGAACAATCCGGTTTGGTGCCTGCCCTGTTATGGGCTCGCGGCTACTGAGCAAGTCGGTTTGCACCGGAAGGGTCATTGTCTCACAGTAGGCGGACACCGATCGGGAGGCGAGGTCCGCGGCTTCGGCCGCGGAAGTTCCGGCTTCGCCCCAATGATATGCAAACACGGCACTGAAGACATCCCCTGTTCCGATCTTGAAGACCCGAGATGAATAATATGCGGGAATGGTATTAGGTTCGGCATGACGCTCAAAGACGGTGACCCCCCGCACCCCTCTTTTTACGACTATCACAGTCACCCGATCGCCATGCGACATGGCTTTCGCGGCGGCAGTCGCCAAGTCGGTGCAACCCGCATAGCGGCAGAGCTCTAGCTCATTCATAACCAAAGCAAGCCGTTTCGCTGTCGAGCCATTGGCTCCAAATGGCTCAGGACGGACAGCTGTCTGAGGATCGTAAATCGCGCGGACAGCGTGCACGATGGCAGATCCTTCCAGGAACCCGAATCTCAGGACCACATCTCCCGAAACATGTATCGGAGGCTGCTGAGGAAATGACCCAGGTCGCGGCTCGATGTGTGGTTGAGACAGTGGGTGGAAGTACGCAAATGCGATCGCAATATCGGAATGGGTGCGGGATAGCCGCACACCGAGGTCCGACAGTTCGTCCGCTCCCGGGCTGCTCTCGTCCCGTGCATAGGTGTGAAGAGTGCTCCCTGGCGAAAGAGCACTGACGGCTGCCGCCGCGCGCCCGCCCGAGCCAAACTGTGCGTTCCACTTCGGCGTTTCGCACAATTCGCGATATAGTCCACCTGCGATTTGCATGATGCATACGTCCAGCTAATGGCCGATGATTGTCTGCATGCGGGCTAGTAGCGTCGCGGACAACTCGGCCCGACCTTGGTCGTTGTTGAGGTAGCGCACATATCGGAGATGGCGCAGGTCGAACGGGATATCGTGATCGCTTTGTGCAATGAGGATGACCTCTCGACCTAAGGTGTGTGCAATCCCGGCTTCGTAAAATACATTCGGATTTCGACCTGAGCAGTCACAGATCACGATGCGCGAACGATCAATCAGGGAAACGACATCCTGAATAATTGACGCATTCTCCCAGATGTCGTCCGCCCGTCGGCAACGAAGTCCGACACCTTGAGCAGCGTTTCGGATAGCATCAAAAACAGGATTAAACGCCGCATCGAAGGGCATCATGGCGGATGCAAGATGGGGGTCTAAATTCTCATGCTCGGCCAATGGGAAGACCGTTGGCCGCTGTCGCCGGGGGCGTACCTGGCGAAGTAAAAAGCGGTACAAGTCGACCTCTTTCACGGCCCAATGGTTGCGAGAGAATTCGAAATCTCGGGGCATGTCCAGTTCAGCCCGGCTATCATAAAGCAGCGAGTTTGTTAGGGGAGGAACGTCGGGGTCAAAGCTTACCTCGAGTGAGACTTCGCCCCCTACGATGCGCGCCCGGTTTATCTGCCCGACATACGCGGACTCATCGCCGGTCCCCTCTTCGCAGAAGAGACAAGGCAGAGCCGTAAGTTTGTCCAGAAGTGGCGTATTGTTCAATCTGAATAGTTCGGCGATATGCGCTTCCGTATATTCGAACATCCGGCCGATCGGCACAGTGACTCTTCCCGATGGCCAATCAGCATTAAACATCAAAAGATTGAAAATCGACGTCCCCTCCGCGTTAAATTACAGGCCCCAGCTACGATACTGATCCGTGCCGTAGTGCCGTGCTCCCCCGGCCCTTTCGGTGCGGCTCAAATGTTGGAATTCAGTTGGCCAATGTCTTATAGCATGTTCTATGGCCTTCAGTTTGAATGGTACGTGTACAACACAATGATCCCTAATGATCGGCGGGCACAAACTGTCCTGTACGCGGCTTTCATTGAGGTTGACGGCAATAATCGGCAGATCCAAGCTCAACGCGAGTTCTAGCTCCCACCTTACAAAGCGGAAAAGATTCTTGGTCGAGTTTCCAATCAACACCATAACTGCTGTCGATTGTCGCATTCGCTCCCGCAATTTCGATTTTACGTAATCCTCATTCTGAGCACGCGACGTCATGTTGTCGAGATCATGAGAGTCCACGAACTGGAACGGTATTCTGGGGTTGGCATGCCACCCCCGGACATACCGGTAAGCCCATTGGTCGTTATCGCCATCGAAAACGACGTAAGTCGACATTTTCCGTTCCCCCCAAGACTACTTAACGCTGAACCCGATCTACAAAACTCAGAAGCTTCCTTCGCCGCGTGCGAACCCCAACGCGATTCAGAACTCTCGGTCAAAGGCTCGAATCTCATCCTCGAAGGAAGAGTGAGCGTGCCCCTCCAAGAGACATAGCCTCAAACCTATGTTCGATTAAGAGGGAGAATGCGCGGTGCTTCCGGAGAAGCGGTCGTCGAACGTCGGCAGCTTTCCGCCCAGGCATCAAGGTCGCCGACCGCGTACCGGACGTAGCGTCCGAACTTGTAGAATGCCGGCCCCGTATCGAGAGATCGGTAGCATTCGAGCGTATGGGCATCGAGCGCCAGATATCTTGCCGCTGCGTCTGTATCGACAAAGCGGACGGGGCCAGCATCTTCCACGTAGACCGCGCGCGCGAGGAGGTCTGCGGACGGCCATTTTGCTCGGTTGTTAGGTCGCGACATGACGCACCTCCGTTCGTGCTTCGGCAGGGATCGATGTGAAACGGGGCGCGCTCATCGCGTTGCCTCCCTGTTTTCATCATGTCGGGCGCCGGGCGGGGTGGCGCGATTGGCCCCGTTGCGATGGCGGAATGGCCGATAGTTTCCGACCTTGGTGCGCGACGAATACTTGCCGTCTTCCAGGCCGGGAGGCGGCGACGCGGGCTCGGCAACGTCCGCTGTTTCCAGCGCGGCGCCGACCTCGATCTCGACCTCTGTCGACGGTTCCTCAGCGACCGGGGCTTCGGCGCCGACGACGATGCGCCTGCGCGCGGCGACCGCATCCGCAGCCATGCGCACCGGGTCTTCCTCGTTGTGAACGTAGCGCATGAACATGGTGACGGTCTTATGCGCCGTGAGCGCCATACCGACCTTCAATGGCACGCCCGAGTTCGCGATATCGGTTGCGGCGCGATGGCGGATGCCGTGCGTACCGACATGGGGGACGCCCGCTCGGGCAAGGATGCGCCGCCATCCGTGTTGATAGGTATTGTCCGTCATCGGCTTCGAGGGATCGAAGATCGACGGGCACACATAGGGCGACGTCTCGAAGCGCGGAGCCTTGCTGAGCAGCCGGTGAGCCTCGTCGCTGAGAGGCTTCGTCATTCCTCCCGTCTTGCTGTCAGGCCAGGTCACGCGCCGGCGTTCGAGGTCGATCCAGGCCCATTCGAGCGTAAGCACCTCGGACTTGCGCGCCGCCAGCTCGAACTGGAGCCGGATGGCGAGGGTGATGAAGGGATGCTCCAGGCCCTCCCGGTCCGAGCGGTCGAGATAGGCGAAGAGCTTGCGCATCTCCTCGTCGGTGATGAACCGGGTCGATCCGTTCTCCGCGAATTTCTGGACGTGCCTGCACGGATTGGAGCCGTCTGGCCGATATCCCCACAGTTCGGCGAGGTTGAACATCTTCCGAAGGGCAGCGAGCGTTCGATTGGCGTTCACCGGCCGGTCGGCCATGCCGGTCATCAATTCCGAGATGTGGGCGCGGGTGACTTCATGAGCCTTGTAGCGGCCCAGGCGCGGAAGGATGTGGTTCTTGATGTTCAGTTCGTTCGTCGCGACGGTGGAGGGCTTGTTGTGAAGCTTCGAGTGCTCCTCGATGAACTTGGTGCACAGCTCCTTCATGGTCGGTGCTGCGCGCGCGGCTGTCTTCTCCGCGCACGGGTCGCGTCCATAACGAACCTCCGCGAGCCAGTCCTGTGCCAGGTTGCGGGCCTGATCGACGGTGAGTTCTCCGAATCGACCTAGCGCGGGCTTCCGGCGGACGCCGGAATTGGTCACGTAGGCGAGCATGAAGATCTTGCCGCCGAACGGTGTGACTTTCAGCATGAAGCCCGGTACGATCGTATCGCGGAGTTCGTATTCGCGCTCCTTCGGGCGCGCGGCGTCCACAGCCGTCTTGGTGAGTTTGATTTTGGCCATCAGAGGTCTCCAAACACGTTAGTCGTAGGAGTCGCGCGAGGGTGTCTAGGAGCACGATTCCCGGCTATTGCCGGCAAGTATGGAGAAGTTTGAAGCCTACGATGGTCAAGCTAAATCATTGATCGTAGTAGGTTTTCGCGCTTTTACTTGCAATCGGCGGTGTTTAGAATATCGTCCTTTGGGCCGCTCAAAATGCGGTTCCGCAAGGAGTGCTGGTTCGATCCCGGCTTGGGGTACCATTTCCTGAAAATAGCATTGATTTTCTTAGGTTTTCCGATCCAAAATGTCCAAGTGACTTCGCCATGTTTTACGACTGGCAAAGTTTTACAGCGCTATTGAAACCATTGAGAGAATTTCGACGCGAAAGAGCGAATTTTACTCACAAGCGCTTGAAATCCTGACATAGATCGAGCTTCCCAAGCTGTCTGTCCGTAGTCGCTTACAAAGGTAGCGTCCTCTCATTAGCTGAATTGGCTATTCATTGTCTTGCGGCATGCTATGAGTGTTTTGTCCCAAAGATTCCTCCGTGCGTTGTGAGTTCGCGTTTAGGTATCTGCGGATGAGGGCCACATCACGAGGAGCGGGCAATTTTGACGGCGGATGAAGTTGAGGAGCTTTTAGAAGGCGCAGAAGAAACCGACGCATTGGAATTTAAGCGTGCCATGAACTGGGACGAAGGCGTTATAAAAGACATCTTAGCCATGGCAAACATCGAAGATGGCGGCCGGATTTTGATTGGTATCGAAGACGAAACGCATACCCGACAAGGTATGACAGAAGAACAGCTAGCATCTTACAACTCGGACCAAATCAAAGATGCTGTCGGCCAATTTGCCGATCCGTTTGTCGAGTTCACAGTGAGTAAGGTGGCTGACAAAGGTGGGCTTAATTACGTGGTAATCGCAGTGGCACCTTTCAAACTTCTACCTGTCATTTGCAGAAAGGACGGCGGAAAGAAGAATGAATTCCGGAAGGGCGATGTTTATTATCGCGGAAAAACAAAGCGTCCATGTAGCGAGCGCATCAACAATTCTTCAGAAATGCGTGATCTTTTGGATAGGGCTACAGTTCTTCGAATGAGGCACTTCGAAGCTCTTGGCCTACAGGCCGTGCCAGCAGAAACCTATGACTTCAACAAGGAGCTTGCAGGCCTATGATGCCAGAAGGTTTTGTCGATTTGATCAAGTCGGCGGGGTACACTCGCGTTGTTGTCAGGCCTCAGAGCAAGCCAGAAGACATCTCGATAGCGGACGCCAAACTGCTTGTCGAGGCATCCAGCGTATCTTTACGAGGATGGGATTATCCGCATATTTCCCTGCGCGATGACGACTCAGGCGGTTACGAGAATTTTGCGGAGTTTGCGCAAAACTGGTGCGATTGGCATCACCACCGCGAGTTTTGGAGGATATATAAAAGCGGGCAGTTTCTTCACTACAAATCATTACGAGAAGATTTAACCAACGATGAACATGTCCCGAAACACCGACCTGTGGTCGGAATCGGCAGCTTGATATTCACCGTCACCGAAGTGGTTGAGTTTGCACATCGGTTGTTTCGCAATGGCTTGTACCAGCGGGGTTCGCAAATCGAGTTTACGCTGGGCCAATCTCACGGGCGCGAACTCTGGGTGGACGATCCAAATCGCATGCCTTTTACATCGCCGCGCGCCACCTCGTCGAATTCTATCAAAGTCGAAAGATCATTGGATCCCTCGCATCTTCTCGCTGGTGATCCCAAAGAAACTGCGCGTTCCATGCTCATGGAGATTTTTGACGCTTTCGGGTGGCGACCTTCTGAAGATCAACTGCAAAACAAGCAAAATCAACTCTATTCGCTCGGCTTTGGACGCGGATGAATGTGAGCGGGGGCAACGTTGTATCCACTACTTGAACATGAAGATTTTCAGAAGAGCAGGAAGGCCCTGATGGCAACTTCCGCTTTCGTTCTATTGATCCACAATTTTCAAATCGCAGGCACCGTTATTGAAATTTCTGGCTTGAAGCTAAATTTTGATCGAGAGGTTATCGTCGGCTTTGCAAGCCTGTTTCTCGTATATTTCACTTACGTGTTCGTTGTTCGGGCCAGTGAATATTTCGTAACCGGGCGGCATCAAGAGATTTTAGATTTGGAGAAAGAACTAGCCACCCGGCGCGCGGCGCAGTTGGAGGCATTCAAGAATGATCCAATGGGTGAAGGTCATCTTGATTATGGCATCTATCACCCGAGGGCTAGCGTAATTCTTCGCTTCCTTCGTTTGCTCGCGCTATTTACCGTTGACTTAGCTCCACCGTTGATCTTCGCCTTTATCGCAATAACAAAGGCTGGGTCTTACACGGCGATGAAGGCGTTCTTGATCTAAGTCCACGCTTGCGGACGTGAACATGACAGGGGGAAGAAAGTGCTTGGACACTTTCGCGAAAACATAATGTTTAGTTGGATAATAACGAGGTCCAAGAATAGCGTAAGCCGCTGATTTATCTAAGAATCAGCGGCCCGGCTTGGGGTACCATTTCCTGAAAATTGCATTGATTTTTATGGTTTTTGTTCGGCGCACCGGCCCGTAACAATCATCCCGATGATAGCCGTCCAGAACGGATGCTGGCAAACGAAAATTTTCGTTTCAGCCTGTCGAAAGGCCGTCGCATTCATCTACATCCTTGCTATAGCCGAACCTGCCTCGGGATCAGGGGCTGCTCCCCCGTCATAATAGGATTTCACCGCATCGTGGCCGCGTAATCCTTCTGGCCGATACGCCTTCGTTTCATCGTAATGGACCACACCAGCCAACTTGAAACGATCAACGACGCTTGGATGTATTGGCGCGTCGGCAGGAATTTTGCGAACGCATGATTTCCACGGCAACCAGCCCGACTTGATTTCATCGTGCTGACCGCCTGCACTGGAGGGATATAAATGCAGCCATTTATCGTCTACGACGATGGGATGCGTCACATTCGTCGCTCTGTTCACCATCCACGCCAGCGCGATGTCTGATAGACGGGATTCCGTTTCCAGATAGCTCCCTCCAATGTCTGAGTGCACACCCGCAAACCAGACCTGCTCGAACCAGCCGTCTTCCTTGTTTGCCGAGTCGGTCGATTCATCAGTCCATGGCACGCGGGCAAACTTCGCTCTATTCTCATCTATGGAGAGGGCGTGTTTGGCATATTCGACGCGCGGATTGAGAACCGTGTCGTAGAATTTCATACGCCAGCCCGTCAGATGAATGGTTTTCCACCATGGGTCGCTCAGCCCTGTAGCCCACTTCAAATGGGTCGCCAGATACCACGTTACCATGAATGTCACCGCCACACCCACGCTGGCAAAAAGCCATGCGTTTAATGCAATCTGCCACGGCATCATCGCCCAGACGGCCGTGGCCAACAGGGCAACTCCCAAGGTGGCCGCGAGGAGGATGAGTATTTGCTGGACGGCATTGACCCCCAACGCGCCCACGGTGTCCCACACTCCGACGAAGTAAGGTACCGTATTGGCCCGGTTGGTTTCATCAGAGGATCGATATTTTTCGCGAAAGCGGGCGGCCAACTCTTTCCGCTGGGCGTCAAGCAGCTTGCTGCCTTTACCGGCGCCGTGCTGATAAACCGTTTTCACCGCTTCGTTTGCAACCTTGCGAGCGGTTTTCGGGTCACGATAAAAGGCAGTCACGCCGTCATCCATCCTTGTCGGCACGCCGCACCAACCCAGTACGCCACCCAGGCATCGCGCGGTGTAGGCGCCACGGCTGAATCCAAACAGGAAAATCCGGTCACCTGGTTCCCAGGACTGGAGAATAAAAGTGTAACAGTCCACGATATTCTTGGTTATTCCAAGTCCTGTCGCCTGTGAGAGAACGTTGTAGATCTTCCGGAAGGCACCGATCTTGATATCGTCGGCATCTGAAGCTGACCCCAACCCGGCATCGTAAAAAGCGATTTGATCATCGGGGTTCACGGCCGATTCTGGACCGCACCGGGTTGCACGAAATAATTTATAGACGTTACTGCGGCGCTCATCGGGAAGTAGCCCGCCGGCCTGACCTGTGCCATCTGAAAGTATAAGGATGTTCTTCGGCATGCGGCTTCGCTCCAATGAACCTCAGCCATCTTGCTGGATTTGTGATATTCAGTAAGCACAAAAGGATTTCAACCGGGAGTTTTCCCCAAAATTCTCTTCTAGTGAAGCCTCTATACGATGCAGAGAAACAAACCGCCGTTCGACTGTGTCATCGCCGCCATAAAATCACGAAACTTTGCTCATCCACCTCCCGTTTATTAACGGGCTTTCATTTGCCAGAAGTAACGGACTGGATTAGACGAATCCCGTAACACACCGTTGACCGGCGACTTAATTTCGCCATCACGCCCGCCTTTTTGAAAGCCCGTCCGGGATATCTGCTTCTTCGCGAAGTTTGGGGAAAACATCATGGCCAATGCGACCACCGCCGACAACAGCCGTACGCTCGCCGCTCTCGGCGTCACGGCGGGAATGATCTTCACCGTCGGCTCCGCCCTCGGTTTCCAGCATATTGGCGGTTACACGCCCTGCGCCTTGTGCCTGTTGCAGCGCGATCCCTATTATTATGCCATTCCGCTGGGCATATTGGCCGTTGCAACCAGTGTCTTCAAACTGCCGGTTCAGATCACGCGGCTGCTCCTCGCCCTCATCGGCGTGGCCATGCTGATCGGCGCCGGGCTTGGTGTTTATCATGCCGGTGTGGAATGGGGTTTCTGGGAAGGTCCGATCACCTGCGCCACCGGCGCGCCGTCCATCACCACCAATGCCGGCGATCTGCTGGGCAATCTGAATGCCATCAAGGCGCCTTCCTGCAATGACGCAGCACTTCGGGTGCTCGGCCTTTCCTTCGCGGGCTGGAACGTCATCGCAAGCATTGCACTTGCGGCCATCGCCTTTTTTGGCGCGAGCCGTAAAAGCCGGTAAGCGGAAAAAGCCGCGTTGCAGTCCTGAGGGATCAGGGCTGCAGCTCGGTATCCCAGTAAAGATAGTCCATCCAGCTTTCGTGCAGATAGTTGGGCGGGAACAACCGCCCATTATTGTGCAAATCCTGAACCGTCGGCTGGAAGGGCTTCTGTGCCGGGAACATGCCCGCCTGTTTGGGAAGCTTGCTGCCTTTTTTAAGGTTGCAGGGAGAGCATGCCGCCACGACATTGTGCCACGTGGTTTCACCGCCATGCGCGCGGGGGATAACATGGTCGAAGGTCAATTCATCCCGCGTCCCGCAATATTGGCATTCAAACTTGTCCCGAAGGAAAACGTTGAAGCGGGTGAAGGCGGGGTTGCGGGTGGGCTGCACATAGGTCTTGAGGCTGACGACGCTCGGCAGCCGCATGGAAAAACTGGGGGATGACACCGCGTGATCATATTCTGCAATGATGTTCACACGGTCTAGAAAGACAGCCTTGATCGCGTCCTGCCAGGACCACAACGACAAGGGATAATAACTCAGTGGCCTGTAGTCTGCGTTCAGAACGAGCGCCGGCAGGGCCTGTGGTGAAACTGCAATCGTCAAGGGCTTCTCCTGAGCGATTCGGCATCTGCACTTGTATATTAGGTCCGTTGTTACAGGATTGTGAAGCCTATAAATGCAGCGGAGAAGAGCTTAATTTTTCAGCGGGAAAAAGGCTCTTTTATGTTCCTGATGACCGGACGACAGTCCGCCCGATCGCTTGCCGCCTGACAAGCGCGTGAACAGCGATTCGCCGCTCGCGGTCACAAAATCGGTCTCACGCTTGTTGCGCCATCGGTGATATGATTATCGCGACCGAGAGGGCGGCGCGCACATTCCGAACTGACACCTATCGGTCGCTCCATCAGCAGGAGGAGAGCGCATGGTTTCGCGCAGGCACCATCCATCGACAGCGTTGCGGGCCGGGCTGGCAACAGGCCTGTTTGTCCTTACGATAAGTCTGGCCGCACTGGCCCATGCGCAGCAATATCAGAATTTCGAAGTCACGCCGGATGGTCGCGGTGGCGCGCAGGGCACGATCGGCGGGCGCAATTTCGAAATCGAACGCAACTATGACCGGCCGCCGGCAAACCGCCGCTCCTCATCGGACGCACGGCGCGACTATAGGAGCCCCGTGCCGCAGCAAACATGCCTTGTCGACACCGAGGGCAGAACCCGCTGCAACTAAACGCGGCTGCGCCGATTTTCCGGTCGGCTTCCTCTGTCGGCAACAAAATTCGATTTCACTAAAAAGCAATCTATCGACTTAAACGGCCTGCAAGAAAGGGCCGGTATGTTCAGGCACAGACAAAACAACTGTGCAGGGGCAGAGACATGGCAAAGAAAACAGGCCGTCTGGTAAAGACTTTGGCAGTCGCCGTCAGCATGGCGGCAAGCATCGCGACGACGGCTTCGGCCGTTCAGCTTGGTGGTCTCGCCAAAAACCCGGTCACATCGCGGCCCGGCCAGTTCATGTCAACAAGCCGTCCGACCATCGCGCCCATCGCCTTTGCTAAATTCTGCGACAATGCCGCAGACCAGTGCGCCCGCATTGGCGATCGTGACACGATCGAGCTGACGAAACAGAAGCGCACGGAACTGCAGCGCATCAACTCCGAGATCAACTCCGCGATCGTCTATGTCGGCGAACTTGAGGGACAAGATGAGTGGAAGCTCAATCCGGCCAGCGGTGACTGCGACGACTACGCCGTGACCAAGCGACAACGCCTGCTGCGGGCCGGCTGGCCATCGGGTGCGCTTCGCATCGCCACAGCCCGCACACCGAGCGGTATCGGCCACGCGGTTCTGGTCGTCAGCACGACCCAGGGTGATCTGGTGCTGGACAACCGCACCAACGTCGTCAAGCCGTGGAAAGCGGTGGATTTGAAATGGATCAAGATACAGTCACACGAAAATCCGCGCGTCTGGCTGAAGCTCTAAAACGTCTCCGGCAATACCCGCACATCCCATCGTTTCGCAGGACCGGATGCACGCTCGACCAGCGATTTAAGGCGTCATGTATTTCGAATGCGAAAGAGGGTATGCTGCCCCCATATCGAAGTATTCTTGACCGAAAAAACGCCGCTGATGCGGCGCTTCAACAGAACGTTTGCAGAGATCGTGGCTTCCAAACGACCCAGCCCAAAAAGGCTGTTCGGCCGCCGCAGTCAACGCTCTTGACCTTGTACCGGAGAGACAGTATCGGCAGCTATGCCTAAGGTGCTCAACTGGATTCGCGGTCGTAAACAACCAGCCCCCCGCGACGACCGGAGGCGCCGCAGGTTGGACCTTGGCGACAAGCCTACCTCCTTTCCGATCTACGCCATTGGTGACGTGCACGGCTGCCTCGACCTGCTTTTGCAGGCGGAACGGAAAATCCTAGCGGATCTGGGTCCCGCCCCCTCCCCCGCTCTGGTCGTTCTCGTTGGAGACTATGTCGACCGCGGACAGGATTCCTGCGGTGTCATCGACCACCTTCTGCAGCCGCCGCCGGCGCCACTGCGCCGTATCGCGCTCTGCGGCAATCATGAGCAGCTGTTCAGCGACTTTCTCGAAAATCCGCAGGACAACATGCACTGGCTGGATTTCGGCGGCCGCCAGACGCTTTTATCCTATGGTGTCGATATCGATTATTTCATGCATAAGGGCCGTTTACGACTTCAGCCTTTCAGAGACGCACTGATCGGTGCGATCCCGCATATCCACCGCCAGCTTTTAGCCAGCCTGCCAGTCTATGCGCGCATCGGACCCTATATTTTCGTGCATGCCGGCTTTCGGCCGGGAGTGCCGCTGGATGCGCAGACCGATGAGGACATGTTATGGATCAGGGAGCCGTTCCTGTCGCAGGGAGCCGGGCTGGACCTGCTTGTCATTCATGGCCATACGCCTGTTGCGGCACCCGAAACAGGCCCGCGACGGATCGGCATCGACACCGGAGCTTTTACGACGGGCAGGCTTACGATTTTAAGAATTTCAGACTCTGAAATTACTCTACTTGCATAATATTAAACGCATGGCATGATTTTTTAAGGTCGCAGGACAAAACCCCGTCGAAATCCCCTTCTCAAGATGAGAGTGAGAAAACCGGTAGGACACGTCGTTAACAATAGCTAAAAGTTCCGTTCGAAGCGCTATTTTAACACTTGATCGTTCGTTTGGGCTGTGCGATTTAAAAAAGAGAAATTTTTACATGTTGGATAGTCATATTCGACATTGAATGTATTTAAAGTCGTATTTTAAAGATTTGGAGACGTATTATGTCCCGCCTTCACAACGGCCCGGCGCTTGCTGGCGCAATGTTGATCGCCAGCATGGGTTTTTCTTATGCGAACGCCCAGAGCATAGAGCCCGTTCCGCCGCCCGCACCTCAGCAGGCTACACCGGCACCGGTTGTGGCACCCGTAAAGACCGCCGACGAAACGACGGCCGCCTTCCTCGGCCGTGTCAACACCGCGAATCCGGAAACGGTTTCGCTTGCAGCCGCTGAACTCTTCAAGCAGTCTCCGACGCAGGTAACGGTGGGTGACTTGATCGCCCTTGCATCAAGCACGGATGCCGCAGCAGCGGACATGACCGGAAGAGTAACAAGCGGCTTTCCGATTATCGCCGTTTCCACCAACGCTGCGCAATTCTCCGAACAGCTTTCCGCACTGATTCTGAGTGATTCGAGCCAGCTGCCCACCATCGTTGCGCTGGCCAAAAAGGTCGCCAACAAGGACTTCTCCGAGGTCGTCGGCGAAGGTTTGGCGCTTGCCTATTCCACGGCGATGCAGAGGGGCGACACGATACTCGCAGCCGCGATACAGCTGCAGACCAAGAGCGTCGGCGTGCCATCCGATCTTCTTATTGCATTTAGCGAAAACGTTCAGGGCACGGCCGCCGGCCCTGCAGCTCCCGCAGCCGCCGCTGCAGCTGCCTCACCGATCGGTGGCGCCGGTTCCACACCTGCGAGCGGCAACAGCATTGGTGGCTCGGCGGCCGGAGGCGGTTCAGCCGGCACGGCACAGGCCGGAGGCGGAGCAGCTCCGGCTGGCGGTGGCGGCAGTGGAGCGTCGGGCAGCGCGGCAACTTCGCCGTCGATAACGGTTTCAATCGGCAGCGTAAGTATACAGACAAGCACAAGCCCGATTTGACACTGGCTTCCGCGGTTTCCTTGGGGTATCGCGGTTTTCTGTCTTATGACGCAACGGGACTTGGCGACCGCGGCGCCCGCTAAAAAACAACGAGGCTGACAGTTGTTGCAAAGGCACGATCCCCTGGCGATGGCCGACTACGACAAAAGCGCGTTTACGGCCGATATTATCGATATCGAAACCGCTCTCGCGGCGATCCGTCGGCAATGGCGTATTGTCATCGCTGCTATTGCTGTCGCTGCAGCAATTGGTTTGACCTATATCGTGACCGCCGTCCCGATTTATTCTGCTACGGCAACCCTGCTGATCGACCGCAACAACAGCCAGATCGTCGAGCAACTTTCGACGATCGGCGGCGTCGTGGAGGACGAGGCATCCATTCTCAGCCAGGTCGAGGTTCTGCAATCGGAAACCATCGGGCTTGCGGTCATCAATAGTCTGAATCTGGCGGAAAACCAGGAATTCGGAGCCGCACGCGCGTCGCTTCTAAGCTCGATATTCGATACCATCCGTTCGCTCGTAAATGTTTCCCAATGGTTTTCGCCCGAAAAAGAAACCGTCATCGATGACGAAACCCTGAAACGAGCGCTGTCGGACCAGTTGCTGTCGAACCTTTCCGTCAAACGCATAGGCCGCACTTATGCACTGGAACTTACCTACAGCTCTACATCGCCGGTGCTTGCCGCCCAGATCGTCAATGCGGTAGCTTCCGCCTATCTGGTCGACAAGCTGAACTCCAAATACGAGGCAACGAAGCGAGCCAGCGACTGGTTGTCCGATCGCATAGCCGAGTTACGCCAGAGGGCTCTCGAAACCGATCTGGCCGTGCAGAAATTTCGCGCCGAGCACAATTTGATCTCGGCCGGCAGTAACGGCCTGCTCTCCGATCAACAGCTCGCCGAATCCAACAGCGCGCTGATCCTGGCACAATCGGAAACGGCAAGGGCGCGGGCGCGGGTGCAACGGATCGACCATATCCTCGCTACTGACGATGTCGATGCCGTCGTAACGGATATTCTCGACAGCTCCGTCGCAAATGATCTGCGCAAGAAATATCTCGAATCCTCCAAGGTCGAGGCGGAAATCACCGGCCGGCTTGGCGGCAACCACGTTCAGGCCGTGCGTCTGCGCAACGAAATGCAGGAATACCGCCGGCTGATGTTCCAGGAAGTCAGTCGGATCGCACAAAGTTACAAAAGTGATCTTGAGGTCTCGGAAGCACGCGAAAAATCACTGGCGGAGAGCGTCGCCAGGGCCACTGACGTCAGTAATTCGGCCAGCCAGACACAGGTTCAGTTGCGCGAATTGCAGCGCGAAGCGGAAACCTACAAGAACATGTATCAGACCTTCCTGCAGCGCTACCAGGAGGCGATGCAGCAGCAATCATTCCCTGTGACGGAAGCGCGCGTGATCTCCAAGGCAATGCCGCCTGAGGGGCCGAGCAAGCCAAATAAGCCGCTCGTTTTGGCGTTGTTCATGTTCATGGGCGCCGTAGCCGGCGGCGGCATGGCCGCATTCCGCGAATTCCGCGATCGCTTCTTCCGCACCGGCGAACAGGTTCGCGATGTTCTCGGGCTGGAGTTTCTGGGGAATACCCCTCTCATTCAAAACAAGCCTGCCACGGACAACCTACCGACAGGAAAAGAGAGCAATCCTGCTGCCACACGCCCCTCCAGCATTGGGCGCCACGCTGTAGACCACCCACTATCCTCCTTTGCAGAAACGCTGCGTAGCACCCGGCTCGCAATAGATCTCGGCATTGCTGCGAAAAGCGGAGCGCGGGTGGTGGGGGTAGTATCAGCCTTGCCGAGTGAGGGAAAATCAACGATCTCCATCAATCTGGCGCAGCTTCTCGCCGGGCAGGGCGCGAGAGTGCTGCTGCTGGATGCCGATATTCGCAATCCGGGCGCCACGCGCGCCCTGGCGCGTCACGCCGGAGAAGGCCTGCTCGAAGTGTTGCTGGAAGGTCGCAATGTTCGGGACGTGCTGCTGCACGACGAAAAGACGCGGCTCGCTTTCCTGCCCACAGTCGTCAAGCAGCGCGTACCACATTCCTCTGAGCTGCTGACATCGGCTCAGATGCATAAATTGCTGGCCGAAGCGAGTAATGCCTTCGATTATATTGTCGTAGACCTGCCACCTCTCGGGCCGGTGATTGACGCTCGAGCAATGGCTGGACGAATTGATGGTTTCATCTTCATCACCGAATGGGGTAAAACCGCCCGCAGGGCGGTACGCAATACGATCGAAAACGAAGTCCACATCCGCAAGAAGTGCCTCGGCGTCATCCTGAACAAGGTAGACACGGAAAAGCTGAAGCTCTATCGGGCTTATGGTTCGAGCGAATATTATCATTCGCGCTATACCCGATATTATCATGACTAGACGGGACTATGTGACGCGTCTGCGTAAGTTCTTGGCAGTCGCGCCGGTTCTGATCATTTCCGCGTTTGTTTTATCCATCGCAGCACAAGCATTTTCCGAAAGCCGGCGTTTTTCCGATATTGTCGCGATGGCGAAGATCGCGGACGATAAGAACGGTCTGGCACCCGGTCTTCTGGCGAAAACTGTCAAAGGGCTGCATCCCGTCGTCGCAGAAAAAATCTGCCGTTCAGATATTATCAAGGGTGGATTGCGGCTGGTTCTCGCCGATCTCGATATAAATGGCAAAGATCAGGCCTCCGAGACAGCAGCCGCGCGTCTTGGTTTTGCCGAGACTTATATTCGTCATGCGCTTTTTTGTTTTCCTGCCAATGGCGACGTATGGCTGCGTCTTGCCATGGTTCGTGCATTGCGCAACGCCTCGCCCATGGAAATTGCCGTGCTGATGAATTTTTCTCAGCTTTACGGACCGGCCGACGCCAATCTGATACGTGGACGCTTCGTGATGTGGCAGCAATTTCCAAAAGAAGCCCTACCACAGGCAGACACGGCCCGCGATGCCGACACCGCGATCGTGTGCAGCAAAGGAGGGGAAGTCCTGCGCTGGACCTTGCGTAATATCTGCCCACAAAAGCCGCCGGACAGGATGAAACGCCCAGTCCCGCATCCTTGATCTAAAAGGGCGGCGCGGTCAGGTCTCACCTTCCTTTGAGGCACCGCCACAGCAGCCAATTCCCACAAAGCCGAAAAACCATGCAGCCCACCGAAGCCCTGCCAGAACCACTGTCCTCCTCGCAGCCCCAGCCGCTCGCATTTCAGGACTATTTCCGGGCAATTGCCATCGCCGCGTTCTGGGCGATCTTCCTGCTCACGCTTCTCAATCGGGGCGCGGTTGAGATTGAGAGCCGTATCGTCGTCACGGCGGCAATCTATCTTTTGCTGGTGTCCGCAATCCTTCTACTTGGCCCCCCTCGGGCCGGTGCCGGCAAGGCCATCGCAGCGGCCTGCCTTTTGTTGGGGGGGCTTATCGTTCAGCTGCTGTTTCAGGCATTATTCCTGCCGGGCATCACTCCCTCGCATCCCGCCTGGTCTGTTGCCGCGATGTTCACACAGACCGCGCCCACCGCCACGATATCACTTACCCCGGCTGACGATCGTCTCGGCCTGCTGAGCGCCGCCCTGCCCTTCGGCGCCTTCATAACTGGCCTCGTGATTTTCGATACGAATGAGCGAGCGGCAAAAGCACTGCGATGGTTCGCAATAGGCGGCGGTTGGCTCGCATTGTGGTCAATCATGCAGTTTCTGTTTTTTCCTGAAATGCTCGGCTTCATTCAGAAACGCTTTTATCTTGACAGTCTGACCGGTCTCTTCGTCAACCGAAATACCGCTGCAACCTTTTTCGGCCTCATCCTGCTCACACTTGTTGTGCTGCTGCATAAAAGGCTCCTGGCTCCCAACTGGCGCATGGTGAGGGCTCTGGTGGCAAATCGTCTGACCGTGCCGGATGAACAGAAACGTCTCATCCGCAGCGCGGCTTTCGCCAGTGCGCTTACTGCTTTTTGCTTCATCGCATTGATGCTGACCGGATCGCGCGCAGGGATCATGTCGAGCTTTGCGGCACTGTTGTTGCTTATCCTTTTGACCGTCTTCAACTCCCCCATTCGAAGAGGACGGAATGCGGCACCCCTATGGGGCGGACGGCACGGATCGAAACGACGAGCAGCGATCATGCTTGTCATCGCCATCGGGCTGTTCTCGCTTTTCGCCAATAGGGTGGCGCTTCGCATGGAAGCGCGGTTGGAAGACGACCTGCGCTTCTGCTACATGCCGGGCATCACACGCGCCATCGCCGATAATTGGCCGTGGGGATCGGGGCTTGCAAGCTTTAAGGAAACCTACGCCCCCTATCATGCGGCGCAATGCGGCGTGAACAGCGTTGTCACCCATGCTCACAATGTCTATGCCGAGGGCCTGCTGACGCTGGGCATCGTATTCCCGTTTTACGTAGCTTTTTTTGTGCTCACCCAATTGGCCATATTTTTTCGCGGGGCACGTAAACGCAAACGTTATCGTTACGCTTCCCATCTGGGCTTTGCTGGGCTCCTGCTTGTCGCACTACATTCGACGCTTGATTTTTCGCTACAGATCCCCGGCTTCGCAATGGCTTACGCCGTCTTCCTCGCCCCCGTTGTAACCCTTTGTCTGCATCCGCCGGGAACAGAACGGGATGGGCGGCAACGCCGGAGCCGACCTTCGGCCGATCCCCAGACAAATGAAAGGCTCATGCCGGTAACCCGTTTTACCGATGTCTTTACAGCAGCATCGGAAATCGTCGACACGGTCCCAACATTGGCAACCGGACCCAACAGGCAAAATTGATCAACCGATGAAGACAGGCGACATCAGTTTTCCCTGATGATAGAGTGGATACGGAAAGTGTTTAAACCCGTTTCATAAACGCCTAAGAGGACTTGAAGTAGTCCGTTCGGTTAAAACCAAACAGCATAACGTACTTTATATATTTTTATTTACTGCACTTTCCGGATAATAAAACCAAAATACTCCACTGGAATTGCCTTTGAGTCGAAATTAAGAGGCATTTCCTGACTGAACTAGACTGGTTTTTCAAAAATATATTTTCCATAAATTTAAACAATTTAAGGAATGCCAATGAAAAGGTTTTTACAAAGATCTCTTATCTGCCTTTTCGCGGCATTCAGTCTTCTTTCTCTTCCTGCATTTGCACAACAGTCCGAACTCGTCAAAAACGGCTCTTTCGCCGGCCATATCTTCCCATGGTGGCCGCAAGGCTCGGCTATACGGTTGCAGAAAATAGCCGGACGCGAGGCTGCCTTGATTCCGTCCGGCATGGTCGTACAGGAGAAAATCAGCGTCTCCGGCGGGCGCAACTACCGCCTCTCAATGGATATCCGTAGTGAAGCCACGCAGCCGGGCACGGTTTATGCGCAGATGAGCTTTCGTGGGGCGGGCGTCACGGATGAATGGCAAGGGCCAGCCAAAGTCACATTAGATGGCCGCGAGAATGGGAAATGTACCGCCGATAAAGTTCCGCGGACCGAGAAAGCAGCTTTCGTTACAGGCGGCGATGCGGCCAAATGGCAATCCCACGCCATTGTCTTTACCGCACCGCCTGAAGCCGATCAGATGGTTCTTTACCTTCGTAAAGCTCCGTGCACCCCGGGCGCAGCGGCATTCACCGGCATCTCCATGACACAGACAGAGGAGCCGGCAACCTCAGTTGCCGAAGCCACACGTCAGACCTTGGTGGCAGAGTGGCTTCCACCGCCCGCGGAGCAGGCTTCTAACGCCGAACTCATAAGAAACCAGCTTGCTCGTCCCGCTCCACAGGATGGTCGACATCGCCTGGCGACAGCAAGAGACATGGCAATGCGTGTGCATGTTGGTGTCGATGAAGACGTGATGACGCTTCAGGCCGCCAGCGATCTCTCAAATTTTTCTGCGCAGGTTGCAGGTGCTGTTGGACCCAAACATCTGTCCATAGATGAAGCTGTCGCAGAGCAGCCGCTGCTCGTCGTCGGCCGCCTCAACGCATTTGCCCGTAAAGCGTTCACTGAGGCCGATTTTGAAGAACTGGGAGACGATGGCTTCCTCATACGTTCTTCCGGTCCCCACATCCTGATTGCCGGGCGTACACCGCGCGGCACCATGTATGGCGTCAACTGGTTCCTAGACCGTAAACTCGGCATTCGATGGTTGGCGCCGGATGCGACAACCCTTCCGCTGACGCCAGACATCACGCTACCGTTTCAACACGAGCGACAAATCCCGCGCTTTGGCTTTCGGGAGGTGCTCAGTGTCGAGGCGGAAGACAAGGCATGGCGTCAGCGCAACCTCATGAACGGTGAATCTCACGGCCCCTCCTTCCAATCGTCACCGCCGGCGCTTGATAGCTGGGATAGAAGCTGGGCAAGCCAGGGCATCATAGCCAATTTCTATCAATTATTGCCTCCGGCCATCTATAAGCCGGCTCATCCGGACTGGTATGCGGGCGGGCAACTGGCGATGATGAACGAGGAGATGCGCGCGGAGATGGCCCGGGTGGTTATCGAACGACTACGTGCCTTGCCAGGCTATCGCAGTATCTGGTTTTCCATTCACGATATGGATTGGGGCTGGGATATGGACGCAAGCAGCAAGGCATTCGCCGATCGTCATGGAGGGCATGCTTCGGCGCCACGGCTGGACATGATGATCGACATTGCCCGACGCGTCCGCGCCGAACTACCTGGCGCTCGTCTCGCCTTTAATGCCTATCACTGGAGCTTCACACCGCCGGAAGGCATGACCGTCCCCGATCACATCCTTGTCTATCCGATGACGATCCACGTTAACTACCGCGACGCGCTCGACGGCTCCGCTAACGCCGCCCTCGGCAAGGACATTGCCGGCTGGAACACGATTGCCCGCAATGTTCTTATTTGGGATCACATCACGAATTTCGCCGGCTTCATTCAACCTACTCCAAACATCTTCCCAATCGGCAGATCGATCCAATGGCTGGCCTCACTGGACCACGTTGGGGGATATATGGGTGAAGGCAGCTTCAATACGCCGGGCGCCGAATTTGCCAGCCTGAGAGCGTGGGTGATCGCCCGCCTGCTCTGGGACCCAGAACAGGATATTAATGAACTGGTTCGTGAGTTCTGCGAGGCTTATTACGGGCCTGCGGCTTCTGATATCATCGAATATATCCGTTTCTACCATGAAAAGATCAGCCGCACCGATGATGTTCTGGCAGAAAAGACGACTGTCGATATGGCTATGTTTGACGCCGAGTTTGTCAAACGGGCCGACAGCCTGTTTGACAAAGCCGAGGCATCGGTCCGCGGAACCCGCTATGAAGCCCGGGTGCAGACCGCCCGCATGCCGGTCGATTATGTAATCCTCCTGCGGCGGAACGAATATTCGGACTTGAAAGATCAGATAGGCTTCGACGTAAACACCGACAAAAATCAGCGCTCTGCCCGTTTTTGGAAGGCGATCTCGCAAGCCGGTGTTACCCAATACATTCAAAACGACAAGATTGCAGCCCTGGCTCCTCTTCTGGCCATAGAAAGGCGACTGCCCGAAAAGCCGGATATCGCCATGGATGGGGTGAGCTGGAAAGACATACAGGATATCTCATTTCAACGTTTCGCCGGAGCGAAAAGCGCGATCGTGGCCGATCCCCTTGCCTCTGACGGGGCAGCGGTGGCACTCGATCGGAGCTCGCCGGGTTGGAATATGCAGTTGAAGTTTGACAAATTACCCAAGTCCGGCGAATGGTGGCTTTATGCCGCCCTTCGTACGGATGACACGACGAAAAATGAAGCCGTCGCCAAACTCGGCGCGGCCCCCCCGATGGATTGTTTCGATACAATTGGGCCCGATCAGCTGACTTCCGCTGCATACTCCTGGTTCCAGGTGCCAGGTGGACCTTTTTCATACACGGCCGACCATGCTCGCAGTATTTATCTGGATCCGTTACGCGGGCCTGAGGGATCGAAGGTTATTATCGACAGAATAGTTGCATTATCTCGCCCGTGGCGTGAAACAACCGTTGATCTGCCCGGCAAAAATTTACCGCATGTCAGAACATCCTCCACGCAAAAATGCTAATATTCGCGCAGTGGGATGTGAACTCAGTTACATTCGAAATGCAAAGAAACAAATATAATTTAAGTGAAGACCGCGTTCGTACATGGATATACAAATTTTGATAAATCCATCCTGCTCCGCTCTGTTCACTTATTGCCTAAACATTTAGCGATACGAAAATGCCCCATTTTTGAAGGAATTTATGGGTGAATACCACCTACAGCCAGCCTTGGTCTTTGCCACGGAAAGATGCGATCCCCAAGCGACGAATGCTTCTTCTGGAGATAATTCTGGTCGGCGGCCTGCTTTTATTGCCGCTGCAGGCAGTGAAGCTTTCCATTGCACAACCCGCACATCTCTGGGTGTTAATCGCGCTGGTGGTGATGCTGTTTTATGAACGGCCTCGACTATCGGGAACAGAACTTATCGCCTATGCCGCATTCGTCTATTTTACGCTGGCTCTAACCTTCACGCAGGATTACACGCGCATAAAGGAAATGGATCAGCTCGTTAAATTTGTCCTTTTTTATCCGGCGTTTTATGTGGTGGGAAAATGGTTGGGATGGCACTTCGGTGACCGTTCGCTGCCATTGGCGTACGGCTTCCTATTTATCTTCCTGATTTTTCAATATGCAGCGCAGGCGCTGCATATACCCGTGATCTATGAGGAAATCAGCTTTGGGCAGGGTGCGCTCCATGGAACGTTCAAGGAGCGTAATTGGCTGGCGGTCTATTTTCTCCTTCTCTCCTATGTATTGCTCCTGAAGGATCGCTCAAATCGAGGCTTCTTGCTGTTCTTCGGTCTTAACATTGTTGTCATGCTTCTATCCGGCTCAAAGACGACGTTCATAGCTGCTGGAATCGTGTTTCTCCTGCAATCAAGGCTGCCTTTGTGGATAAAGATCCTGCCGGTTATCATCGGCGCAATGTTTTATCTGTCCATTTTTTCGGAAGAGCTCACCGGCGACAGATTGGCGGTCAAACTGGAGGAAGAACGGGGACTTGCATTCACTGTCAGCCTCGATCTGCTGCGCGCCAATCCGTTTGGTTACGGGCTGGGATTTGTGGAGGCGTTTTTCTCCAACACCTGGATTCAGGTAAGAGGGCTGGGAGAAGGCACAAACTCGGTATTCTCGGTCCCGCTTGATCTCTGGCTAATTGCCGGACCTTTCGGTTTTGCGATGTGGTTGGTGATCTTTGCCGGAGTGGGAAACTCTGCAACCAGGGTGTTGGCGCCAATTGCAGCCTTGTCGTTGCTTAACCCACTACACCAGTCCGAACTGGTCTATTTTTTTATGGGATTTTTGGTATCGCAGGACAAGTTCCAGCGACTTGCACTTCAAAGAGCGAGGAAAATCGCGGAAAGTATCAACGCAACGAATGAATTCAGTCGCGAATACAAGCATAGGGCGGAGAAACTCCCGTAATGTCGGGGGTTTGCCCTCACTCCGCGGCGCATCCCGCTATGGGGGCCCAAGAATAGGCAATCGTCAATTTGGACGTCGCAGTATCACTTGATTGGTTATTTCTCGAAGTCGTTAATGTTGTCCGTGAATATCTGCAAATTCTGCGAACAGGGGAATTTTCGGTCGGCCACCAATCGCAAATTTGTCTGGTCAAAGCGATTTATTTCGCATATGCGAGAAGCAGTTCTATATTTATTTTATTTCTTAAATTCTTACAAAGCGGATTATAAGCCATGTTGGCACCAATTCACAGTGAGCTAGAAGCGCACGCTGCTGTAATGCGGGACCTCAAATCAAAGTTTTCGCAAATTAACGAATGTATCGGAACAGGGGCGAAGGTTGCATACATTGATTACCCCGCACATTTCAATACAGGAGACCTGCTGATTAATATTGGCACCGAAGCATTTTTTTCTCGAAATGGAATTAATGTCGTAAGTCGCTATGCAATCGGAGATCTTGGCAAATATTATTACGAATCCGATAAATTCATTCTAGGAAGACGCCTCCCTCAACTTGATGCGGATATCGCCGGCGGTGCGGTTCTGGTATTCCATGGGGGTGGGAGTTTCGGAGATGTATGGCCGCATCATCAAAAGCTCCGTGAAGCCCTGTTGGAGCGATATAGTGGCGTTAAAGCCATCGTGTTTCCCCAATCGATTCAATTTGGCGACCGAAGAAAATACGACGAAGCCGCCAAATTGTGCGGCAGGCATGGCAACCTGACAATATTCGTGCGGGACCAGGAATCGCTTGAATTTCTGGCTGCCAGTGGGGTACCGGGTGAGATATTGCCCGATATGGCACATGAGCTTTGGGAAAACGCGGCGTTTTTTCCATTCCCTTACACGATCGGAACTGGCGAGCTCCAACAAACACGCATCGACTTGGAGGGGGGCAGTCAAGCTGGCGCCAAAGGTGCTTTCGATTGGGATGACACCCAATCTTCTCGCGACAGGGTATTATACAAGGTATTTTGTGCTTGGCGGCGCCTCAATCCCGTTCCGCGATCAGCTCCCAGCTATAAGGCATGGTATGTTTTGCGGGATCGCGTCATCGGCAATGGCGTCGAACATTTCCAGAAGTTTGAAAGTGTCAGGACCGACCGCTTACACGGTATGATTTTGTCATCACTGCTTTCCAAGCCGATATATTTTGATGATCGCAACAACAAATATCGGAAACTCCATCGATATCATTCCAAGTGGCTCTCAGGGTCGCCGTTAGTTACATCGGCTTGAGCTCTCGGAGGGACCATGAGCTCAAGACTGATATTTGGCCTTTCAGCCAACCTGGCAGGCGGCCTCGTGCCGATGGCGGTGACGTTGATCGTCACACCATTTTACCTTCATTTGGTCGGCCTGGAGCGTTTCGGCGTATTATCTCTCATTTGGCTGCTGCTCGGATATCTCGGCATCTTTGACTTTGGTTTTGGGCGGACTGTAGCGAGTGCGGTCGCTCGCGAAAGTGACGAGCACCGACGGGCGGATTTTTTTTGGACCGGGCTTGCACTTAGCACTCTTGGCGGACTAGCGGGTGCATTTCTCGCTTATTGCATCAGCCGTTTCTTCTTCGACCGCATCTTTTCCGTGAGCGCTGACTTAAGTGGCGAAATTGGAAAGGCACTCCTGACACTTGTGGCCATTTTGCCATTCGTGACCATTTCCTCGGTGCTGACTGGATACCTTCAGGGACGGGAACAATTCGGAAAACTCAATATCGCCCAGTCGGCAGGCACAATTTTGTTTCAGACTGCTCCGCTTCTGGCGGGGTGGCTGGTTTCGGTCGAACTTCCGTGGCTCGCAGTGGGCGCTCTTCTGGGAAGGGTCGGAGGCGTTGTTCTGCTCTTTGCGTACTGCCTGTCATTGTCAAAAGAAGCGCGAGTGCCGCGTTTTAGTATCTCCGATGTCCGCCCCATGCTCAGCTTCGGCGGCTGGACGATGGTCTCCGGCGTCATGAACCAGCTTATGCTAACCATGGACCGGTTTGTTATCGGTGCAGTTTCCTCCCTGCACGCGGTTGCCATATATAGCTTGCCGTATAATGTAATCATTCGGGTCACGCTCATCCCATATAGCTGGTTCTCGGTATTATTCCCGCGCTTCGCCGCAGCCAAACACGATGAAGAAGCTCGGCAGATACTTGAATTCGGAAGCCGTGTGATGTTTCTTACCATCACCCCGATTACCGTCTGCGGCTTAATCTTTCTTAAGCCTTTTCTGGACCTTTGGGTTGGCAGAGAAATAGCTGACCAGGCCGTCCCTCCGGGCACCATACTCATGGCTGGGTTCTGGTTCTACGCAATGACATTCATGCCCCTCGCATTCTTCCAGTCACGCGGCAAGGCTCGCGTGCCGACCCTTGCATATGCGATCGAGTTTGTTGTTTTCGTTCCACTTCTATACTTCGCCGTTGCCAAGGCTGGCGTAATTGGCGCTGCTGGCGCGTGGGTTTTTCGCACCATGCTCGACGGGATCATTCTTTACTGGGCTGCAAATAGAGTGACGGTCTACTGGAAGAATTTCGCCCTCGCCATGCCCTGTCTTTTACCAGTTTCACTGTTTGAGTTACTGGGACGCGATCTGGAATATTACAACGCCCTGAAATCCGTCCTTCTGATCGGATCGCTTGTTTATATCGCATTTTGTCTCCTGCCCTCCGAACGTGGGATGGTGGTGCAGTTCATAAGATCCGTAAGGCGGAAGGCTCTTTGATTAAGGCACTTCGTAATTAAACATATTTCAAAATTTTCATGCACTGCAAAACTTCACCTTGCGATAGCGAAATGAATTGATAGACTACGGCTAAATTCATATCTGCCTGCTTTTTTTACTTTTATCTTTTTTTAGAAAAATACATTGTTTGATAGGGTTACTTTTGAACATTTCACTTGTGACGTCCACAATGCATCGCCCTCGACAAATCGGCGAGCTTTTGGAATCCCTAAAAATCCAGTCGGTACCAGCAACTCAGATCATTGTCGTTGATCAAAGTTCTGATGACGGTACCGAGGAGGTCGTAAAGCGCTTTGAAGGCAGTCTTCCGGTTCTTTTTATCCGGGACAGCCGCAAAGGGCTTTCTCGCGGCCGCAATCTAGGGCTTGAACACGTTACCGGCGATATCGTCGCCTTTCCAGACGACGACTGCATCTATCTGACGGATACCTTAAAACGGGTAAGCTCCGCATTCCTCGATGACGGCGACCTAGGTGTCTACACGGGCATGAGCATCACTCCTGCCGGCGTGCCTTCGCAAGGCCGTTGGGGGATGGTGCCGCATGTCATCAATCGCTTCAATATCTGGACCAGCCAAACCTCCTACACAACGTTCTACCGAGTGCCGACCCTCAAAAAAGCAGGCCGGTTCAACGAAGATCTTGGCGTTGGTTCTGGCACGGTATGGGGTGCTGGCGAAGAAACGGAACTATTGCTACGCGCACTGCGCGACGGTGCAAAGGGTTTTTATGATCCGGGTCTGCGCATCATGCATCCCGAACCGCTGGCGATTTTTGACGACGTCGCGATGAAACGTGGGCGCCTTTATAACCGAGGCTTTGGGCGAGTAATGCGCATGGAGGCGTATCCGCTCTGGTTCATCACCTATATGGCGGGCCGTCCGCTCATCGGCGCCATGGCCGCCCTCGCCAAAGGACAGCTGGGGCAAGCGCGTTATCGTGCCAGCGCGTTTCGCGAGCGCCTGCGCGGCTGGGCCGACGATCCTAACCGGCAAACACAGCGTAATCACTAACTCTCGAAAACGGCTCTAACGGGATGGTATTGGTTTGACCGCATTACAGCCCAAACATTTCATTGCCATGATTGCGGACACCGTGTTGTCGGCAAGAGAGCCGTTTGGCTGCGCGAAAGTGATTGGGGCCGCACCGTCCCTGGTAAGTGGTCGCTATGCCGGATGGAGCGCATCTGTTGTTCCACAACAGAAAACACCCCCCGGTCTGCGGGTAGATTCTTCCGATGGCTTTCCTGAAATCGATCATTCGAGGGTCAACTACGCTTGCCATGAAGCAAACCTCCATCAGCACAGCAGCTCAGGCGCGCGCGCCAGGGCAACAACCAAGGAACCCTTAACGTGCGTCTGAGAAGTGGTGACACATATGCGCCCACCACGACTGTTTTTGCAGACCGGCGGTGGCCTGAAGAAACGGGCATCGGAAAGGTGCAGACCGAAATTGAGGCACGGCTTCCGGCCGACCTGCGCATAGTCGATGTTAAGGTGCGCGGACGGATAGGTTCGCCCTTGTCGCCGCTCTCTATCAGTCACTCGCTTGCCGGACGTGGCGGCAAAGGCGTGTTTTTCAGCGCGGGCTTCGTACCACCGTTAGTTACTAAACTTCCATCAGTGGTCGTTGTGCACGATCTGACCCATCGCCGTTTCTACGGCAAAACCAAGCGCGCTTATTATGACCTGATCTATAGGCCGCTGTACCGACGCTGCGCGGCAGTTATTTGTGTTTCAGAATATACAAGACAGGAGTTCATGGACTGGTCTGGAATGCCTTCAGACAAAGTCCATCTTGTCTATAATGGCACTGAACAGATGTTCCGCGAAGACGGGCTGAGACACAGCCCCGGCTACCCTTACATCTTCTACGGCGGCAATCACCGCAGCTACAAGAACCTGGACAGGCTCGTGCGAGCCTATGCAACCTCCAGCCTGCCCGGCCGGGGAATAAGACTGGTTCTGACCGGAAATCCCAATAATGAGCTTCAGGCGCTGGCCACCGAGCTTGGCATCGACCGGAATTTGATTTTCACGGGCCGACTGCCATCCGAGCAGATCCCTTCACTCTACAGAGGGGCACTCGCAGTCGCCTATGTCTCGCTGTTCGAGGGCTTCGGACTTCCAATCGTCGAGGCATATGCGTGTGGGGTACCGGTCATAACCTCAGATGTTTCGGCCATGCCGGAAGTCGCAGGCGGGGGCGCGCTTCTGGTGGATCCACAGTCCGTGGAAGAGATCAGGGAAGGGCTTGATCGGATCACCTCTGACGAAGCCTTCCGGCAACACCTTATCACGAGCGGCCGCAAGAGACGGGAAGATTTCGATTGGGGCGTATCGGCTCGACACCTTTGGGAAATAGTGAAGGGGGCTGCCATCTAGGCGGTAATTCGGAAACATGGTGAATATTATGGCCAAACGACAGAGACTTCACGTCATCCTTGTCAATTTCCGTACGCCAGAATTGACGATCCGCAGCGTCGGTTCGATACGGGAACGGGGTATCGCCAAGGCTGAAAATATTACTGTCGTCGAGAATTGCTCGGGCGACGATTCAATGCGCCTGATGCAAACCGTCATGCCGGATATCGAGATCAAGGCATCACTGGTCAATGGCGGTTTCGGTGCCGGTGTTAATTTTGGTGCTGCGGGAATAGACGCGGACTATTTGCTGATACTCAATCCCGACACCTATTTCGAGATGGATAGCGTAACACCTGTACTTGATCACATGGACGCCATGCCGGACATCGGAATTGCGGGTCTGGATTTGATCAATCCCGATGGTAGTCGGCAATACGGCGCCCGACGCTTCTACTCGGTACTGGACATCGCTACCCGACGCTTCGGTCAACTTCGTCCATTGATGAAGAGCCGTATAAATCGCCATCTCATGCTCGACGAAACCGATAGAGGCGAACCATTCAATGCTGAATGGGTGATGGGTACGGGTTTCATCATAAGGCGCGACCTGTTTAATCGGCTCGGCGGCATGGAGGAAAACTACTTCCTCTATATGGAGGACGTAGACCTGTGCGCACGCACCTGGATGAGCGGCCGTCGTGTGGTCTATTTCCCAGGCCTTCCACTTGTCCATGATCACCAGCGCCAAAGCGCAGCAAGCCCGTTAAGTTTCGCCGGCCGAGCACATATCCGCAGCCTATTGTTGTTTGCGCGGCGCTTCCATTTGCCACTGTTTCGCTCTCCCGGAATTGCAAACATCATCAGCAGCGGCCGCAAAAAACGGTGGTCGGAAGAACCGCCGACTAACGTGTTTACAACGACGTCTATTGATCTCTGAAGTCGATAGAACAAGCGGAAGATGGAAAAATGCAGTTTGAAAGACTGGATATACCTGACGTGATTTTGATCACGCCGAAGAAGTTCGGGGATGAGCGCGGATACTTTATGGAGTCTTTCCGGAAGAGCCTGTTCGAGGAAGCCGTCGGAAATTTTGACTTCGTTCAGGACAATCAATCCCTGTCAGCGGACGCAGGTACGATCCGTGGACTCCATTTCCAGCTGGAACCCAAAGCGCAGGGTAAACTGGTCTCCTGCGTCACTGGCGCCATCCTTGATGTAGCGGTCGATATCCGCACCGGATCTCCTACCTACGGACACCACGTGACGGCCGAACTTACCCCCGACAATGGGCAAATGCTCTGGGTTCCGGCAGGCTTCGCGCATGGCTTTTGCACGCTCGAGGCGAATACCAAAGCCAGTTACAAGGTAACAGAATATTATAGTCCCGAACATGATCGCGGTCTCGCATATGACGACCCCGAGATCGGCATAAACTGGCCGATCGCCAGCGGCAAAGCGGTCTTGTCAGCCAAAGACCGCCGCCAGCCTGCACTGGCGGAGCTTGGCGCCGTGTTCACCTATTCACAGAGTTCTATCTGTTCATTGGAAGGGTAGCCCATATGCGTGTTCTGGTAACCGGGGGTGCCGGCTTCATAGGTTCTGCTGTTGTTCGTCACCTGGTGCTCGACAAAGGCTACGAGGTTCTAACGGTCGACAAGCTTACCTATGCGGGTACACTGGCCTCTCTTCAGAAGATTATCGATCATCCCAGACACCATTTTTTGAAAGCGGATATATGCGACAGTTCGGCGATCCATGATGCGTTCGAAAGCTTCCGTCCGCAACGTGTCATGCACCTCGCCGCTGAAAGCCACGTGGATCGCTCAATCACCGGCGCGCGCGATTTTGTCGAGACCAATGTGTTGGGCACATTCAATATGCTCGAGCATGCACGTCGTTTTTGGTCGAGCCTGAAGGCCGACGAGAAAGAACCATTCAGATTTCTGCACGTCTCCACCGACGAAGTCTACGGCTCGCTCGGACAGGAAGGTCTTTTCACGGAGGAGACCCCCTACGATCCGAGTTCGCCTTACTCGGCATCCAAGGCTTCTTCCGATCATCTGGCGAAAGCCTGGGCCCGGACCTATGGTCTGCCGGTCATCGTCTCCAACTGCTCCAACAACTACGGCCCGTACCATTTCCCGGAAAAACTCATCCCACTCGTGATCCTCAACGCCCTGGCGGGAAAGGCGCTGCCAATATACGGGACTGGCGCCAATATTCGGGACTGGCTCTATGTCGAGGACCACGCCCGGGCGCTTGATCTCATCTCCGAGAAAGGCCGCATAGGCGAGACCTATAATGTGGGCGGTCGAAACGAGAGACGCAACATTGATGTTGTCGAGCGAATTTGTGCGTTGATGGACGAGTTTAATCCATCAGGTGCGCCACATGCACGGCTGATAACTTATGTGACCGACCGCCCCGGTCACGACGCTCGTTATGCCATCGACGCCACCAAGCTCGAAGTCGAGCTTGGATGGACGGCGCAAGAGAATTTCGACACCGGCATCGAAAAGACCGTCAAATGGTACCTGGACAATCAGTGGTGGTGGGAGCCGCTGAGACAAGATTACTCTGGAACACGGCTCGGATTGATTGAACAGCAGATCAAGGTCGCGTCATGAGCCAGCGGCTGCTTGTTACTGGAATACACGGACAGATCGCAACGGCGCTGGCTGAACGTGCTGTGCTCAACGGATCTTTCGAGATTGTCGCCCTTGGTCGCCCTCAACTTGACCTCGCCGACCCTTCAACGGTGGGTGCAGCGATCGAAATGGCGTCGCCAGACATTATCGTATCGGCGGCAGCGCATACTGCGGTTGATCAGGCAGAATCGGAAGAGGATCTTGCCACACGCATCAACAGTCTCTCAGCAGGAGAGATTGCAAAGGCCGCCCATCGGCTTGGCGTGCCAGTCATCCAGATTTCCACCGACTATGTTTTTGACGGCCAAAAGAGCACGCCGTATTTGGAAGACGATCCCGTCGCTCCAGTCAGCGTTTATGGACGCTCCAAGCTTGCTGGAGAAATAGCGGTTCGCGCCGCAACAGACGAGCATGTGATCCTTCGCACTGCCTGGGTTTACAGCCCATTCGGCAAAAATTTTCTGAAGACGATGTTACGGCTGGCGGAAACGCGCGAAAACCTTTCAGTTGTCGACGATCAGATCGGTAATCCGACCTCAGCTCTCGATATCGCCGATGGCATACTCACAGTGGCCTCCAATCTTCTATCGGATCAATCACGCAGGCTCCGCGGCACTTTCCACATGAGTGGATCCGGTGCAGCAAGCTGGGCTGACTTTGCCGAAGAGATTTTTTCCCACGCCCGCTTGCAAAACGGTCCGTTTGCGACAGTGACGAGGATCGCAACAAGCGACTATCCCACGCCTGCAAAACGTCCGGCGAACTCGCGGCTCGATTGCTCGCGACTGCGGGATCTGCACGGCATCGTTTTACCCAATTGGCAAAGTTCGACCGCTCAGATTGTCGAACGTTTGATCGCCGAATTGCGAGCATAAGTCACCTTATCAAGACAAACGGAGAAAGCACGGCATGAAGGGCATCATACTTGCGGGCGGAAGCGGAACACGATTGCATCCGATGACTTCGGTCCTCTCGAAGCAACTCATGCCGATCTACGATAAACCGATGATTTTTTATCCGCTGTCGACGCTAATGTTGGCCGGCATCCAGGACATATTGATAATCTCGACACCCCGCGACCTGCCCAATTTCCAGGCGCTTCTGGGGGACGGTTCACGCCTCGGGATTTCATTGACCTACGCCGCGCAGCCGACGCCCGACGGCCTTGCCCAAGCCTTCATTATCGGCGCAGATTTCATAGGCTCCTCGCCCTCATGTCTCATTCTGGGTGATAACATCTTCTACGGCCATGGTATAAGCGACGTGATCAAGGATGCGGCCTATCGCCTGGACGGAGCAACAGTGTTCGCCTACCAGGTTAACGATCCAGATCGATATGGCGTCGTTGAGTTTGATAGCTCCATGAAGGCAATTTCGATCGAGGAAAAGCCTGCCGTACCGAAATCCAACTGGGCGGTAACCGGGCTCTACTTTTACGACAATGACGTCATCGACATCGCGGCTAACCTGAAGCCGTCGGCGCGAGGCGAATTGGAGATCACCGACGTCAACCGTGAATATCTTGACCGTGGAAAGCTCAACGTCGAACTTATGGGCCGCGGTTACGCTTGGCTCGATACCGGAACACCCGATAGTCTTTTGGAAGCCAGTGAATTCGTAGCGACACTCGAACGCCGCCAGGGCTTCAAAATCTGCTGCCCAGAAGAAATTGCCTATCGCATGGGCTTCATAACTGAAGATCAAACGCGAAAACTCGCGGAGGGCTACGGAAAGAGCAGTTACGGTCGCTATCTTTCCAAACTGCTTGGCTAGAGCATTTCCAGGAAGAGTGCGTAGCGGCTGTACGCCCAGAAAATACGCGAAACAAATCTGGAGCGCGTCCGACGTTTCACCGTAACAGGATGCGCTCTAAGCTGTTTATGTGTCTACGTTTCCCAAACTCCCGGGTACAAAGCACTATGCCACGTCGATGATTTCAATTTCCTTCCCACCCAAACTGACCAGATCACCGGCCGCTTTGCTCATCAACGCCCGTGCGACAGGGGAAACATAAGACATCGATCCCGCAGAGGGATCGGCCTCGTCTTCACCGACAATCCGGAATTGTTGCGTCCGTCCGTCATCGCGGCTGAAGGTTACCAGGCTGCCAAAGGCGACGATGCCGTCCGCAGGCGGGTGCGGTATGAGTTGGGCGGTGCGGAGACGCTCCGCGAAATACCTGATATCGCGCAGGGGGCTGGCGGAAAGCCGCCTCCTTTCATTGACGTCCTCAATGGCGTTGGCCGCTTCGCAAGCTTCACGCGCGGCGTGCAGTTGCAGTTCCAGCGCTTTCAGTCCGGCCTCGGTCACCAGATTGGGATGTGGCGAAATCACCCGATCGGGCAGAACCGTCTCGGCTGCTGTTTCGGCACTGTCTTCCTTGGTAAAGGCTACACTCAATCCTGGCACTCCAATGTCGTTGAGATGCCGCTTGGATATCTCTCTCCAGTCCAGTTTTGCCATTGCTCCCCGCGACGGAGCAAGAGCGCAACCACAAGAAACCCGCATAGAGGGAACATACCCCTCATTTCTGGCTCTAACGGGAGGCTTTTTGCCCTGCTAGGTTGTCTTGCAGGAGGAGTGAGGACACCAACGCTAACGAACAGGAGACGGCAATGGCCCGGACAGTAGTGAATGCGCTTGGGGATACGCTCTATTATAGCGACAGTTCCACCGGATTTTTCTCCGCCACGGGTTCCGGCCCACTGCTCACCGGCACCGGCGGTAACGATTCCATGTGGGGCGATAGTTCCGTCAATGTGACGATGGCGGGCGGCACGGGCGATGATATCTATTATCTCTATTCCAGCATCAACCGCGCTGTGGAGAATGCCGGGGAAGGCATCGATACGATCGATACCTGGATGAGCTACACCCTGCCCGACAATTTTGAGAATCTCAGGGTGACGGGCGATGGCCGTTACGCTTTCGGAAACGCGCTCGATAACATCATCACCGGTGGATCGGGCAGCCAGACGATCGATGGCGGAGCTGGCAATGATGTTCTGATCGGCGGCGGTGGAGCCGACACTTTCGTCTTCACAAGCGGCAACGGCACCGATCTCATCATGGATTTCAGCGCCAACGATACGATCCGGCTTAACGGTTACGGCATCACATCCTTCGATCAGCTCGTCAGCAATGCCACGCAGCAAGGCAGCGATCTGTGGCTGAATTTTTCGAATGGCGAAGCCGTCGTTCTTGCCGGAACGACCATCGACGACCTTCAGGCGAACCAGTTCGAACTCAGTCTCGACCGGTCATCCCTGACCCAGACCTTTGCCGATGAATTCGATGCGCTGTCACTGCGTAGCGGCGATCAGGGAACCTGGGATGCCAAATATTGGTGGGCTCCGGAAAAGGGAAGTTCGCTGACGACGAATGGCGAGGCGCAATGGTATATCAACCCTGCTTATGCCGGCACGTCGGAGGTCAATCCGTTCAGCGTCGAAAACGGCGTGCTGACCATCACTGCTGCGGAAACGGCACAATCAGTCGCCGATGAAGTCGAGGGTTATGATTATACCTCCGGCATGCTGAACACCTATTCCTCCTTCAGCCAGACCTATGGATATTTCGAAATCCGCGCCGATATGCCGACCGACCGCGGCGCATGGCCAGCCTTCTGGCTTCTGCCGGAAGACGGCTCCTGGCCTCCGGAACTCGATGTCATTGAAATGCGCGGCCAGAATCCCAACACGCTCATCATGTCCACCCATTCGAACGCCACCGGTGAACAGACATCGGTCGTCAACAATGTCAGCGTGCCGAGCACGGAAGGGTTTCACACCTACGGCGTATTGTGGGATGCCGAACATATCACCTGGTATTTCGACGATGTCGCGGTGGCGCAGACGGATACGCCTGATGATATGCACGACCCCATGTATATGGTCGTCAATCTTGCCGTCGGCGGCATGGCGGGAACGCCGTCAGCCAATGATTTCAGCGACGGCTCACAGATGATGATCGATTATATCAGGGCCTATTCACTTTCAGACTGGGCCGCCTGACAAAAACGCCGGCAGTCGCGTCCAGAACTGCCGGCGTTTAGACATCAGCCTGCAGAGGCTGCGTCTTTTTCAGGTTCTTTATTCAGCCGCAAGCTGCGTGCCTACAGCGTTCAGCGACATCAGATGCTGCGCCGTTTTGAGGCTTGCGGGCTGCTCGGCCCGGTAACGGCGGCCGATTTCCATCATCAGCACCGTACCCGGCAGGAAGGTGAGCTCCGAGAAGATGCTCTCCCACTCAATATCACCCCAGCCGAGCGGCATGTGGAGGTCGCCGATACCGAGCGCTGTATTTTCCTGTGTGAAATAGGCCTCGTAGAAGCCCTGCGGCCGGCCGAAGGAATCGTGCACATGCAGGTGGCCGGCGACCGGAGCCATGGCGCGAAGCTGCTCGCGGAAATCGAGACCACGATAGGTGGATTCGAGATAGGCATGGCTGAAATCGATCAGCGCCACGAGATTATCGTGACCCACGGCCTTAACGGTCGCCGCCACTTCGGCCGGCGTCTGGCGATATTGCCCCGGTTCGGTGGTGAAGATGTTCTCCAGTGCAACGCGCACGCCATTGGGCTTGCAGAATTCCGCAAGTTCGAAAAGCGCTTCCCGCTCACGGCTGTCTGCATCGGCCCGCTCGGCAATCTGGTCGGCACGCAACGCACCACCATGCTGAACCAGGATGCCCGCGCCGATACGGTTACAAAGGACAGCGAGCGCCTTGGCGGCATCGATCTGGTAACGGCACGTCACCGGGTCCATGAAATTGGACGAAACCAGGCCATGCACGGTGTAACGAAAATCGAACTGCTTTGCGAGCGCCACGAAACGGTCGGCGCGCTCCTCGATGATGCGGCCGCCCGCAATCAGATCGAGGCTCGTCACGGCGATTTCAACGGTATCGCAGCCAATATCCGCAAGTGCGCGCAGATCACTTTCAAGCGTGGCCAGTTCACCGTCGTCGGAGCCGGCGTTGAAACCGGTACCAATAAGATTGCTCATGTCATCATCTCCAGGGATAGAAATTATGCAAGTTCACGCCGCCGCACGGGCGCGGCGCGCCGTATCGAACAAATCCGGTCTGTCGATATTGACGTAGTCTACCCCGGCCAATGCAATCTCATTATGAAGGTCGACGTCATCCCCGCCATAATAAACCATGACTTCGAGACCGGCCTTGCGGCACGCCGCGACAAGCCCCGGCCGCCGCATCTGCTCCGGCGTGATCTCTATGATCGAGGCATGGTGCACGGCCGCCGCCAGCGAGGGAGACTTGGCGATATCGAGCAACATCATCTTGCGGAATTCAGGCGCGGCTGCCTGCAGGCCCCGGCGCATATCCTCCGAAAATGAAAAGAAGAAAGTATCGCGCACCATGCCGAGATCCCGTACCAGCGCGGCAACCTTGACGGGATCGCAATATTTCAGCTCGACATAAACACCGCAGCGGCCTCGCAAATGGCGCAGATAGGCATCGAGACGCGGCACGACCGCCCCTTTGAACCCTTCCCCGAACCAACTGCCCGCATCCAGCGCATCGATCTCGCCCGACAGGGCATGGCCGATCGGCCCCTTACCATCGGTGGTACGGTCCAGCGTTTCGTCGTGGAAGACATAGAGCACCCCATCCGCACTCTCGCGCACGTCAAGCTCGATATAGTCCGCACCCTGCTGCAAGGCGAGATCGGCGGCGGCAAAGGTATTTTCGGGCGCGAACTTGTTGGCGCCGCGATGGGAGACGATTTTGGGCATGGAATTTCCTGTCAATTTACGGGCTCCGGCTCTCGCGCCGGAATGGTCGAATTGTGAGAAAGATCGGCGTGCAGCCCGGCAATGCGATTGCCGGTAGCATCAAAAACGAGGGTGAGGCCTGATTTGCAGCTGATGCCGACCCGATCACCCGGCGCGTGCCTTATCGTCTCGCCATATTCCAGCGCGTGGATCACGCCCGCGGGCGTGTCGATCGTGTAGAACACCTCACGCCCCATCGGCTCGACGGTGGTGACCGGTCCTTCCAGCCGCGCTTCGGCGGATTTGACGAGCGTAATATCCTCCGGGCGCAAACCGAAAGTGATCTCGCCGTCGCAACGGGCATTGATGTCGAACCTGGCGTCGCCAATCTGCAACTGCTCGCCTTTCGCCTGCCCCTTCAGCAGATTCATCGGGGGAGTACCGATAAAACCGGCGATGAACAGATTGTCGGGCCGGCGATAAAGATCATCGGGCGTGCCGATCTGGGCGATAGAGCCGTTATTCATGCAGATGATCCTGTCCGCCATGGTGATCGCTTCGATCTGGTCATGGGTGACGATCAGCGTCGTGATGCCAAGACGCTTCTGGATGTTTTTCAGCTCGGCGCGCATGGCGATGCGCAGGGTGGCGTCGAGATTGGAGAGCGGCTCGTCGAGAAGCAGGATATTCGGCTCCTTGACCAGCGCCCGGGCCAGCGCGACACGCTGCTGCTGACCGCCGGAAAGCTGCGAAGGTCGCCGGTCGAGCAGCGCGCTGATCTGCACCAGGCTCGCAGCCTCTTCCACCCGCCGCGCCACGTCCTCGCGCGGCACATTCTTGAAACGCAGCGGAAAGGCGATGTTCTGCCGTACCGTCAGGTTGGGATAAAGCGCATAGGACTGAAAGACGATGCCGACATTGCGATCGCGTGCATCGATGCGGTTTACATTGTGGCCGTCGAAAGCGATCTCACCGCCGCTCGGCGCGTAAAGCCCGGCCAGCAGGAAAAGTGTGGTCGATTTTCCGCATCCGGAAGGACCGAGAACGGCGACGAATTCACCATCTTCGATGGAGACCGTCATCGGTTGCAGAACCCGGGTGTCGCCCCAGCTCTTGGTGACTTTGTCGAGAGTGATCCTGGCCATGGTGATTATCCTTTGATCCCGCCGATATTCATCTGGGTGATGTATTTCTGCGTGAAGACGTAAATGATCAGCACAGGCAGCAGATAAACGACGCCGACGGCGGCGATCATGCCGAAGTTCACGCCCACGCTGTCCTGTGCCACGAAGAAGAGATAAAGGCTCATCGTCATCTGGCTTTTTTCGATGAGCAGGGTCTGGACGAAGACATATTCCTCCCAGCCACGCAGAAAGGTGAAGGTGGCGACCGCGATCAGCCCGCCTCTCACCTGCGGCAGAACCACCATGCGGAAGGCCTGAAAGCGGGTCGCGCCATCGGTGACGGCGCTCATTTCGATGTCCCAGGGAACATTGTCGAAGAAGCCCTTGAGAACGAAGATGGCGAAGGGCAGCTCCAGCGCGCTCATGACCAGCACGACGCCGAAGAGATTGTTGAGCAGGCCCATGTAATGCAACTGCACGAAGATCGCGACGGTGAGCGCCAGCGCCGGAAAGGCATGCAGGAGCAGAAGCCCGCGCAGGACGTTTTCACGCCCGGCGAAGCTGAAGCGCGACAGGGCATAGGCGGCGGGCGTGGCGACCAGCGCGACGATCAGGGTCTGGGAAGCGGCAAACAGCAGCGAACTCTGCAGGGCTGTCCAGACGGATGGCATCAGCGCGATGCGCGTGCTGCCGGTTTTCTCGATATCGCGGCTCCACAGAAAGCTGTAGTTCTCGATGGTCAGATGCGGCAGAACCAGAACGAAAACCAGTGTCGCCACCACGGCGGCGAGCGCCAGCCAGAGCAGCATGGGATTGCGCAGGCGAGTGGAAAAAAGCGCAACTGCAACCGCCCCGCAATAGGCAAGAGCCGCGATTGCGCCGCTGCGCCACAGCACAAGCCGGCTGAGATTGTCGTCTGAGGTCGTGAACGACTTCACCACCAGCCATAGATAGGGCAGGAGAACAGGGGCCGAAACCACGGTCAGGAACACGAGGATGACAGGCAGAAAGCTGGCGCGATGGGCAAGGCCGCGCCTTTCAAGCCGCGTCCAGTCCGGCTGCAGACCAGGCACGCGCCCGGCATGGGTTTGGGTATCGGCGAGCGTCATCACAGCACCTCGATTTTAGGGGGAGCAAAGGTCGAGCGCATATTGGTGAGGCGCCATTGAACCAGCGTCACCGCGACGCCGATGGCCATCAGGCCGAGCGCGAGTGCGGCGCCATAGGCATAAGCACCGTTTTCGAAGGCGCGACGGTAGATATAAAGCGCATAGGTGGTGCTGTCGTAGACCGGGCCGCCGCCGGTGATCAGCAGAATATATTCATAGGTCGTCATCAGTGAGAGCGCCTGATAAAGCGTGACAAAACGGATCGGCGCGGAGAGAGCCGGTGCAACGACATGGCGAAGCACGCCCCACTCGCTGGCGCCGTCGATGCGCGCGGCATTGGCAAGGTGCGACGGTATGGAGCGGATAGACGACGTCAGGATGACCATGGCGAAGGACGCACCGACGACGCCGTTCGCCACCACCACCAGAATAAGCGGAAAGTCGTTGCGCAGGTTGAGCACGGGTGCGCCGAGCGCGCCAAGGAACTGGTTGAGCAGTCCGGAAGATGTGGGATCGGCGATCCAGATCCAGAGCACGCCGTAGAGCACGGCCGGACTCATGCGCGGCAGAAGCCACAGGCCGCGAAAGAAATTGCCAAGCCGGTCCGGCATCGCCGTCGTCGTAACGGCCAGAAGCGCACCGAGGCTGATATTGAAGATGAACAGGGTCGCTCCGACATAGATGAGCGTCGTCAACAGCACGATCGGCAGGCGTATGTCGCGCTGGACCATACGCTGGAAATTCTCGGCCGTGAATTTGCCGATCTTCAGATTGGCGCCCATATCGGTGAATGCGATCACCAGATTGACGACGATCGGGGCCAGAAAGAAAAGGCCGAGCAGAAGAAGAGCCGGCGCCAGATAAAAGATCGGCCGGGCCGGGCGGCGCGCCCTGAGCTGAAATTGGGACATCACAATATACCGGTGAGAGCGCAAAAGTGCCGCCCGGCAAGGCCGGGCGGCGTGGTCGAGGGCAAACTCAGTTGCTTGCGGTTTCGCGGATTTCGACGTCTGCGCCGAATTGCAGTTCCAGTTCGTCGGCAATGAAATCGACCGCCTGGGCCGCCGTCATCTTGCCGGTTTCGACCGCCTGCAGACCGCTGAACAGCACCTTGTTATAGCTGCTGAACTTGGTGTGGTTGGGCACGAACTTCGCGAATTTCATCATCGGCGAGGCGGCGGAGAGTGCCCAGTTGTCCTTGTACTTCGGCATCGCCGTCTGGGCGTTGCTGATGGCCGTGTGATAAGAGGTCACGGCGTGTTCGTTGTTGAAATAGGGCAATGTCGCGAGCGCCACGAGATCGGCGGCTATATCGGGATTGGTGCCCTTCGGGTTGAGGGTATAGAGCAGCGGATGCGACAGGTTGGCCGGCTTACCGCCCTTTTCGGCGGCCGGAGCGGCGATCCAGCCGATCTTGTTGAAATATCCCTTGCCGTCGGTCGGCCAGGTCGCGCCGTTCTTTTCACCCACCTGCCAGGCAACCGCCCAGACGCCCTGATGGAAGATGAAGGACTTTTCCGTTTTGAAGGCGGTCTGGATCGCTTCCCAGCTCATGGCCGTATTGTCGACCGGGGTGACGCCCTGCTTGGCATTGCGCTCGTACCAGCCGAGCGCCTTGACCATCTCGGCCTTGGGGAACAAGAGCTTGCCGGTCTTTTCGTCCATGAACTTCACGCCATAGGACTGGAACACCATCAGGTAGTCGATGCCGACATTCGGACGGTGCAGCATGCCGTATTGCGCAACCTTGCCGTCCACCACTTCCTTCGACAGCGCCGTCAGATCGTCGAGCGTGAATTCACCGGCGTCGACCTTGGCCGGCAGGCCCTCGATGAAAGCCTCATCCTTGCCGATCTTGCGCAGCATGTCCTTGTTGTAGAAGAACATGCGGATTTCCGCATCCTGCGGAACGCCGTAAATCTTGCCGTCCGTCGCCCTGGCGGAATCCCACAGAACCGGCAGGATATCGCCATAGACCCAAGGCGTAGCGGCGATCTTGCCTTCCATCGGCATGGCGTAACCGTCCTGCGCGAACTGGCCGATCCACTCATGCGGCAGAACGTATATGTCCGGCCCCTGGCCGACAGAAAACGCCTTCAGCGTATCGAGTGCCAGGGCGTCCCAGCCCTGTACGCTACTGTTGTTGACGTCGATGACAATGCGCTTGTCGACGCCTGCGGCCTTGAACTGCGCGTTCATGATGCCGGCGGCGGCTTCGATGTTGGTGACGCGGCCAGGTCCATTCTTGTCGGCGAGCGTCCAGAGTTTGATTTTGATGTCTTCGGCAAAGGCAACAGCCGGCAAAAGCGTGCCGAGAGCGACTGTCGCCATCAAAGAAAGAAACTTGAACATGTGAATTATTCCCGTTGAAACTTTTTACTTAATTAACTTGCTTAATTAACAGCCTTATGACAGTTTTCGTCGCGAACCATTTCCGATGAAAACATCATTTAATTAAGTTGCTTAATTTACATCTTCATGACAATTCCGTGGGTGGAGTCTGGAGAGCGAAACTTTGACTGAGCGACGAAACGGCGGACTTACGGGCATCGGCACGACGCAGGGCGCGCTTCTGGGTTACATCAGGCGCAAGGGTTCGGCCTCGCGGGTCGAGCTTGCCGATCATTGCAACATAACGCCGGCCGCCGTCAGCATGATGACGCGCAATCTGCTCGAGCGTGGAATCATCGTGGAGGGCGCGCGACGGCAGGAGGGGCGCGGCGCGCCCCATATCGATCTGCTGCTCAAGAAAAACGTCGGTTATGCCCTTGGCGTGCACGCCAATTGTTATCTGGTGATGTTGACGCTCCTGAATTTCGGCGGCGAGATCGTCGGCGAATTGCGGCTGCGCGGCTCCTATCGTGCATTTTCCGATGTGCAGAAGGCGCTTCAGGAAGGATCCGAGGAACTACTGGCAAAAAACGCGATCGACAGGAAGGACCTGATCGGCGCCGTGATTGCCATGCCGACCCGCTTTCACAGAGAGGCCGCGTCGCTCGATCTGGCCGAAGAGGTGATTTCCTGGGCAGATTCGGACCTTTCCGCCATGCTGCGCGAAGCGTTGCCCTGCCCGGTGATCATCGAAAACGACGCCAACGCCGCCGCCATGGGCGAACTCACGCTCGGCAACACGGCCGGGCATGAAAATTTTGCCTATATCTACCTGTCCGAAGGCATTGGCGGCGGCGTCATCATCAAGAACGAGCTTTATCGCGGTTATCTCGGCAATGCCGGCGAGATCGGTGCCTTGCGCAACCGCAACGTTTCGCGACCCTCCTTCGAAGATCTGGCTGCATGGTGCCTCAAGCATGTGGGCGAAAAACCCGCAGGGCGCGCGCCCGATGTCTGGACGGATTATCTGTCGCGCAATCCGGCCGTGCTTGATGCGTGGCTTGAGCGGGCAGGCCCGGAGGTCGCCAGCCTTGGCTTCGCCGTCAGCGCCGTACTTGCACCCACCGCCATCTATGTCGGCGGCACATTACCGAGGATCGTGCGTGAAAAACTGGTGGACTGGCTGGATTTCAAACGCTCGGACCCGTTCAACGGCTCGAAGGTGATACAGCCGCAGATCCTGCTGCCTGAAGTGATCGCGACAGACCCCGTTGCTTTCGGCGCGGCGGCGATGATCCTCCACGGCGTCAGCGAAACGGGCTGACGCCCCGGACCTTCCGGGTTGTCGTGCCCTAACCGAGATTGGTCACCATGAAATAGATCAGCCAGCAATGTGCGATCGCCAATGCCGCCCAGGCCCATTTTGCGACCTTGATATCGGCGTCGACGACGGTATTGCTGATCTCGCCCCCGCCAAGAGCCTCTTCCCCAACCCGATCCTCCCGCGTCAGAGACGTGGAAGAAGCCTTGGAATCCGGCTCGCTGACAATATAAAGCCTGTCGCTGCGCATCAAAGCACGCGGCTCGGCATCGACGCTTTCCGTATGGGAAAGTGCGGCCTGACGGGAGACGCCGTTCACCGCAGGAAGCTGCGATGACACCCGCCTGTTACGCATGTTACCTCGATTGGGCATCATAATTTTCCACATAATAAAAATAAAAATATTCACCGGTAAGCCCGGATAAAGCCGTGGCTTTTCCGGGCATGTCAGAAAGAGCGGCAGCTCACGCCCCGCCTATCGACCAGGTATTCCCCCATGCCCCTGCGTCTCCCCGGACACAAAGACGCCCTTGCATTCAGCGTGCCGGACTTCCCGGCAGATCACGCCTGACCGCGTAAGGCTTGGCCTCCCGCTGGATCAGGAAGACGGATTTCTCGACCGGCAGCGGCTCGACCGTCCGGTACCGTTGAAACCGCCTGGAATATTCGAACCGGATCAGCCTGCCTTCGAACTTCCCGGCCAGAACACGATAGCCGTTGACGAATTCGTTCAGGATTTCCAGTTCCTCTCCCCACAGCCAGCCACCGTAAGAGGTGCCTTCGTTCGAACGCAGCACGATCTCGAAAAAATGCCCGCCCGCCACCACCGGCATGCGGAAAAGAATATCGAGATTATCCTCGTCCTCATCGTCGCATTTTTCAGCCGATAACCTGGCATGGGCAACCTTCGCATGAACCAGCGCCGAGACCGGATAGAACGGGCGTCCCTTGAACCACATGAACTCGCTGACCGCATATCCGACATCGTCGGCACGCTGGTAAGGTTCAATACGCGGCTCGAACGCCATGTAGCTTCCGTTAAACGCTATCACTTTCGAAAATTCCCGATGCCTGCCCGCTGCATATTCGCTGCTTTCAGCCCGTCCTTCATGCTTCTGCCTGCGACAATAGGCAGGCCGCGTCACACCAGCGTCAAATGGAGCGCTATGATGACTTTCAATTTCCCGGACACGTTGTTAGATGGTGATTCATGAGGGGACAAAAGTGGCTGGGAACGCTGAACTGATACCGATCCGGCTTTTTGGCACCCCGCGCTGTGATGCGGTGCGGGAAGCATTTTTCCCGTCCAAGGGCTTTGCGCTCATCGCAGCCCTCATTCTTGCGCCCAACCAGTCGCTTTCCCGCCAGCACGCCGCATCGCTCCTGTGGGAAAATGTCGAGCAGAAACGCGCACTCGGCAATTTACGACAGCTGATTCTGCGCCTTCAGAAGCTGCCCAATGAAGACGAGTCCATCCTTCTGACCGAAGGGAACGATCTGAAGGCGGGAAAGCTGGCGCAGCGGACCGACCTTGCGATCTTTCTTGTCGGCGCGAGAGCCGAAGACCCGATGCGGCGGCTGCAGGCCCTGCTCGAATTTAGCGGCGACCTGCTGGATGGGCTGGATGCCGGGCAAGATCATCTCTACCTCTGGCTGTTGTCGGAACGCCGTCGTCTCAAGGACCTGTTCTTCTCAAGCTACACACAGCTTCTGGAGGAGCTGACCCGCTTCGGCCGCGCCAGCTCCAACGATATCGCGAGACTTGCCGAATGCGCGTGCAAGATCGAACCGGAACGCGAGGAAACCTACCGCGCCGCCATGGCCGCCTATGCGCGGATCGGAAATATCAGCGCCTGCGAGGGCATGTTCGTGCTGTTGCAGGAGCAGCTGCGTCAGGAGGCACGCTCGCCGGAAGCCGAGACCGTGGCGCTGAGACGCCGGATACAGAGCCTCGCCTCAACGATAACCACCCCCGCCGAGCCTGACGAAGCCAGCCGGCGAAAAACCACCACGAAACCGCGCGTCGCCTTCGGCCTGCCGGCCCGGGTGGACGGGCTGCCGGCATCGCCGGTCATGCACGCCTTTATCGAGGATGTCGCCAACAGCCTGGTGCGCTACCGGACCTTTACCGTCCTTTCACCACACAGCACCTTTGCGCTCTCGCGGGACCGGGCCGATGATGGTTACGCCATGCTGCGGACCGACTACAGGATCATGTCGTCGGTTTTCGACGATACCGGCATGTCAGTGGCGCTGATCGAGGAGGCGACCGGCGAAATCGTCTGGTCGCTGGAAGTGGTTCTCACCGAGCGGCACATCCACACCGCATTTCGCCTGCTCTCCAAACAGGTGGCTGCGGCGCTTGCCCGCGAGATCGAGCGGCTACAGGTGGAACCCGACCGGAACCATAGCGGCGAGGCCTACCGGCAATTGCTGGAGGGCCAACAGCTCCTGCGCGGCAAATGCGACCTGCCGCTTCTGCGCAGAGCCCGCTCCATGTTCCGCAGAGCCGTCGATCTCGATCACGGCATGGCCGTCGCCCGCGCCCGGGTGGCGCAGAGCCTGCAGCTGGAATGGTTGATGCTGGGCGGCAACGACCCTCACCTGCTGCACCGCGCCAAGGCGGAGGCCGACGCTTCCGTGGAGATCGACCCTGCCCTCGGCGTTGGCCACTGGATGTGCGCGGTGGTGGCGCTCTACCAGCGGGATTTCGACATATCCGCCGAAAAATTCTTCGAGGCAGAGGCGCTTGCTCCCAACTCCGCCGACCTCCTGCTCCAGCATGCCGATGCACTCGCCCACTTTGGCGATGCCGAAACCGCCTGGGAGAAGTTCCAGCAGGCGATCGATCTCAACCCGCTCGCACCCGATATCTACTGGTGGGCCGGCGCCAGCATCGCCTTCAAGCGCGAGGATTACGGCGCGGCGGTGGAATTATGCGCGCGAATGGAAAATGACGAGCCGGCCCTGCGGGTTTTGACCGCAAGCCACGCGCTGCATGGCGATTTGGCCGCTGCCCGGGAAACCGGCGGCAGGCTTCAGGAAAACTATCCGGGTATGTCGGCGAGGGAGATCAGCAGCCTTTCTCCAGACCGTGACCCGATAGCGAATGAAAAATTCTATCACGCACTTCGATTAGCTGGGATCAAATAGGAGATATTATGTCCTCGCATTTCTTCATTGTCGGAAAAAAGGGCTTCGGCGTTCTTTTCATTCGCACGACGCCGCTCAGGGTTGCGTCCGTATCGCATGAGACGATCGCGGCCTATGAAGCCAGCCACCCCGGCGTGGATGGCTATGCACGCGTCGCGGCTGCGGCAAAGGCCATGCTCGTTCGCCAGGACGGCCAGCCCGAGGCTGAGCTGGACCAGGTCCAGATCCAGGGCATCGAAGCCCTCGTCGCCGGTGGCGCCGTGGTTTCCGAAGCCGATTTCGCCTTTATCGGTGAAGTGACCGACGCCGGCTGGGATTTCAACCGCATGGTGCAGGCGCCAATCGGCGCGGCGCTGAAGGCTGTCGGTCCGGCGGGTTCGGTCACCGGCGAGCTGTTCGACGCCATCCTTGCCGACGACGCCAACTCTGCGCCCTGATCGCGGTTCCGCAGCCTTGACCGCTGCCGGTGCTCCCATATCAGCGACAGCGGCTTCAAGGCATGCAGACGCATCGTTCTTCGATCCCGAACTGCTCCGGCAGTTCGGGATTACCCGTGTCGGTGACGTGACCGGTCTCGATATTATCGGCATACCCGTCTGGTTTGCGGTGCGCCCCAATTCGCGCGGGCTTTCGGTTTCGCAGGGCAAGGGACTTGTTGCGGAACAGGCGCGGCTCTCGGCGATCATGGAAGCAATCGAGGGTGCCGTCGCTGAAGATACCCGCAAACATGTCTCCGCCTTCGGCTCTCTCGAGCAGATGCGGGCAAAAGGCGTTCCTCTCATTCCTTTCGAAACCGTCGGCCGCGTCGATCCGGAAAGGCTGGATCCTCGGCGCGAACGCGGCTGGGTGAAGGGAATATCCGTTCGCCAGCAGCAGGACGTATTTGCTCCTTACGAACTCATCGGAATGGATTTTCGCGCAGATTTCCCCTGGGATCGGCAGGCTTTCCTCATGAGTTCGCAGGGTCTCGCAGCGGGGTTTAATCATGACCATGCGGTTCTCCACGCCTTGCTCGAACTCGTTGAAAACGACGCCTGCTTTCTCGTCGATACTTTCGAAACCCGCACGATCGCGCCAGATCCGGTCACGTTTCCGGCCGGTATCAATGCGTCGTTCGACAGCCTTGTTGAACGCCTTTCAGACATTGACCTGACACCGTCCTTCTTCGACATGACGAATACACTCGGCGTGCCGGTGGTGATGGCAAGCCTTCCCCGCTCGGTTAACGCGCTGGACGGCCCCGCAACCCGCAATGCGGCGGGCGCCGCCTGCCGACCCGCAACCTATGACGCCGCTGTTGCAGCGCTGCTCGAAGCGATCCAGTCGCGACTGACGGATATCAGCGGCGCGCGGGATGATCTCTCCCCGCTGCGTTACCAGCGAGACATGTTGACTGCGCCCGCTTTCGGGCGGCAACCGGTAGAACGGACGCCGGTGCAGCTTGATCTTGCAACGGATGACAGAGCTTTGCCGCCCTGGCGCCAGCTTGCCGAGCGCCTTTTCACCGCAGGAATCGAGGATATTTATGTCTTCGCACTGGAAACGGGTGTCCCGGGCCTCAATGTCGTGCGGGTTCTGGCGAGCGGCCTTACCCCGACCAGTGGAGGCCTGCAAAACATATCGCCGCGGGCGCTCGATCATTTCCTGAACGCCGGAGGTCTTCGATGAAAACCGTGGTTTTTGCAGGCCCCTCCATCCACAGTGTCACTGGCGAAAAAATATCAGGTCTCGATCTTCGCGGACCGGCGGCCTGCGGTGATATTTTCGATGCCGTGCAGCAAGGCGTCCGGACAATCGGTCTCATCGACGGCCTTTATGGGGACTGCGCCGCCGTCTGGCACAAGGAAATCCTGCATGCCCTGTCATCCGGCGTCACTATTCTCGGGGCCGCCAGCATGGGAGCGCTCCGGGCGACGGAATGTGCCGCCTTCGGCATGATCGGCATCGGCGAAATCTTCACGGCCTATCGTGACGGACGACGGTTTTCCGACGCCGATGTGGCGGTCAGCCACGCGCCGGGTGAACTTGGCTATCGTCCAATGACGATCGCGCTGGTCGACGCCGAGGCAACGCTGGAAGCGTGCCGCGATAAAATCGCCACGGAAGAACACGATACTCTGCTGCGCGTTGCCCGACACCTGCATTTTAGCCGCAGAACATGGCGTACCATTGCCGCCGAAGCCGGACTTGCTTCAGAAGTGGCAAATTTTCTGGCCAAAGAGGCCGTTTCCGTAAAAAGAAACGACGCGGTCGAGCTTCTGGAGGTGCTCAAAGCCGGGGACCTGCCATCCCCGCCATCGCCATCATGGAAATTCCAGAACACGGTGTTTTTTCAGCAATTGGCGGCGCGGCGGATGACGGGAGAAAAGATGCCGTGACAATTTCCCGGTCTCCGTCTTTCGTAGCCGATTGTGGTGGACTGATTGACACGATCGCGTTCGCGCTTCCGGCATCGTTTTTTACCGATGATCACGACAGGCATCGCGTCTCGCCACTGCTTCCCATCGGAAACCTGCTTTCGGCTCTGCCCCACGAAATGATGGCGGCCATCATCATTGACCGGGACTGCATTCCATCGGCGCAGGACTGGCTCGAAAGGCTGGCTCCCCCCTGCGCCGCCGAGTTGCTGCCGCTTGATGAAAACAGCCGCATTTCGCATCCGTGGATACAGGATATGGTCCATGTTCGGACCGATGAAAAAGGCGCTGCGACCGAACTGGTTTCGGCAGCGGGAAACGCCAGCGCCAGCGCGCTTGCCACGCGTTTCGGGCTCGTAGCGGCCGTTCCGGACGTCCTTTTGGACGGCGGCAACCAGTTGGTTGGCCCGGATTTTCGGCTGGTAGGCCATTCGAGCCTTGAGGACGGCAGCGGGACAGGTGTCAGGAACAACACTTTAGAATGCTCGCAGCAGTGGCAGAAGGTTCAGGCTCTCGACGGCAGAACAGTCTACAGCTTTGGGTACCGGCCGGAAGACCTTTCTTCGGCAAGACCGGCCCCCATGGCGATGGCCTCCCGGAGAATGCACCAATGCGGTTTCCACGTTGACCAGTTCGTTTCGGTGACCGGTCTGAGACAGGATAACCGTCCGCTGCTCCTGGTCGCCGATCCGGTGGCGCATGCGGGATGCGGCAGCCGTGCAGCGACGGATCTGAAACAAAAACTCGACGCCTCGGTGCATTCGCTGATCCGGCAGGGTTTCGCGGTAAGGCGAAATCCCATTCCTGTTTCCCCGGCCATCGACAGCAACAAATGCATTCCGCGACTTTACAACAATGTCATTCTTGAAAATGTCGTACGATCAGGCCAAAAGCAGCCATTCGTCTGGTTGCCGCATTTCGGCGATGAGGAGGCGCTCGGGGAGTTCGACGAAGACAACAGGCAAATCTGGGCAGGGCTCGGTTTCGATCCCATCTGCGTGACCGGGTGGAGCCATCTTGCAAGCCGCAACGGGGCGTTGCGTTGCGCCACAAAGGTTATAAGCCGGGCTTCGTAGCGTGTTCCGTATCTGTAAAACTGCATTCTTTTGTCAATAAAGGTTCATATTACCCGTGGAAATTGTGTTGAATGTCTACCTTCAACAATATTAATTGATAATTATCCGATTTAAGACCCTCAACATGGAGGAATTTATTATGCAGCCCAAACTTCCCAGCCCGATCGACGTGCATGTCGGCACCCAGATCAGAATGCGGCGCAAGTCGCTCGGCATGAGCCAGAGCGCTCTGGCCGGCCGGCTCGGTATCACCTTTCAGCAGGTCCAGAAGTACGAAAAAGGTGCAAATCGCGTTGGTGCATCGCGTTTACAGGCCATCGCATCCGTTCTCGGTGTCGATGTCAGCTCGCTTTTCGCCAATGCCACGCCCGATGTCGGAAACGACAATCCGGCCATCGGCTCGATAAACGCCATGCAGTCCTTCGTCGCTTCGAATGAAGGATTTTCGCTCAATCAGGCCTTTTCGCGAATCAAGAGCGCAAGCATCCGCCGAAGCATTGTCGCCCTCGTGACATCGCTTGCAGCGACCGAAACGGCGGAAAATACGACCGCGCCAGAGAAGAAGAACGATGAGTAACGCAGGTGTGACGCTCGCGTGACGCTCGATATGGTCGAAAATGAATAACGCGGGATCAACGCGTTTTCATACTGTCGATTGTCGAGAGGGAAGCATGGCGGCGTCTACCACAGCAATACTTGAACAGGACAATGCAGACGAGATTCTGGCGCTTGGAAGGATGGTTTCATACCTTTGCCAGCGCTCGAAATCCATGGAACTGGGCATGTCGACCTATTTCCTGGAAATGGCATTGTTGTCGCTGGCTCAGGATATCAATCAGCACGGCCTGCCGCCTGCAGGCGCAGAGTTGAATTCCAGCGGTTTCGCACCGGCCGATCTGCATTGAGCAATTTCCTATCCGCAGCCGCATAGATGCGTAGCACGAAGCGTTCCCGCACCTTCCTCCAGCCGGGAACGCCTTGAAATGAATTGACGCATCTTGCATCTGCCTGCGCATAACCCCTCCCAAGGGATTTCATCGTAAATGATGATCGAGGCCCGGTTTTTCGCCGGGCCTCGCCTATTATCGGGGCAGCGCGCGCCGAAGTTCCGCAGCTGCGGCGACCATGTTGACGAGCGCCGGCCTCACCTCTACCCATTTGCGGGTTTTCAGGCCGCAATCCGGGTTGATCCAGAGTTGCCGATCGTCAAGCCGCTCCCGCGCCAGTGCCAGAAGGTCAACCATTTCGCCGACGGCCGGTACACGCGGCGAATGGATGTCGTAAACGCCGGGGCCGATCTGGTTCGGATATTTGTAGGTCCGGAAAGCATCCAGCAGTTCCATCTTCGAGCGTGAGGTCTCGATGGAAATCACGTCGGCATCCATTGCGGCAATCGCATCGATGATCTGGTTGAACTCCGAATAGCACATATGGGTGTGGACCTGTGTGTGATCGCCCACGCCGCTCGAGCAAATGCGGAAGCACTCCACCGCCCAGCCGAGATAGTGCTGCCAATCCCGATGCCGAAGCGGCAGACCTTCACGAAGAGCTGCTTCATCGATCTGGATCATCTGCGCGCCTGCCGCCTCGAGATCATTGACCTCATCACGGATGGCCAGCGCGATCTGCCGGCATGTCAAGCTTCTGGCGATATCGTCGCGCACGAAAGACCAGTTGAGGATCGTTACCGGACCGGTCAGCATGCCCTTGACGGGTTTATCAGTGAGTGACTGCGAATATTCCCACCAGCGGACTGTCATCGGTTTCGGCCTCGACACATCGCCGAAGATGATCGGCGGGCGGACATAACGCGAGCCGTAACTCTGCACCCATGCGTGCTGGGTGAAAGCGAAGCCGGAAAGCTGCTCGCCGAAATATTGCACCATGTCGTTGCGCTCGAACTCGCCGTGAACGAGGACATCGAGACCTATTTCTTCCTGCCAACGGATGGTTGCTTCGGTTTCCTTTTGCAGAAAGCCTTCATATTGCGCATCTGTCAGGGCACCTTTCGCATGCGCGGACCGGGCCTTGCGCACCTCCGGCGTCTGCGGGAAGGAGCCGATGGTCGTCGTCGGGAAGAGCGGCAGGGTGATGGCCTGCGCCTGCACCTTCTGCCGTTCGGCAAAGGCGCTCGTCCGCTGCCTGTCGGCCTCGCCGATCGTTCCGATACGTTTCTGCACGGCTGTATTCGTCACCTTTGGCGACGAGGCGCGTGTGGCAGCTGCCTTCGAAGCCGCGCCCAGTTCAGCCGCAACCGCAACCTTGCCCTCACCGAGCGCCCTGCCGAGCGTCGCAAGCTCGCCGAGCTTCTGGGTGGCGAAGGAAAGCCAGCTTTTCAGGTCGGCATCAAGGCCGGTTTCCAGTTCGAGATCGACGGGAACATGCAGCAGCGAGCAGGAAGGGGCAATTTGAAACGCTTCTACGCCCCGTGCGGCAATGGCCGCTTCCAGCCGATCAACGATTGCCGCAAGATCGGCACGCCAGATGTTACGACCATCAATGACACCAAGCGAAAGGACGCGATTTGCGGGCAAAGCCTTCAGCACAGCCTCGAACTCATTGGACGCACGCACCAGATCAATATGAAGACCTGCGACCGGAAGTGCCACAACGGATTCCAGATTGTCCTCAAGCCCACCGAAATAGGTGGCAACGAGGATTTTCAAATCCGGCGCGGCTTTCGACAAGGTCTGATAGGCCATCGTGAGCGCATGGCGTTCACCCTCGGAAAGGTCCAACGCCGCAACTGGTTCGTCGATCTGTACCCAGTCCGCACCGGCCGCATGCAGGCGGCGCAGCAGTTCTTCGTAAACAGGCAATAGCTTCGCCAGCAGATCGAGCGGCTTGAAAACGGCCTCCCGCGCCTTGGCAAGCTTCAGGAAGGTGACCGGACCGAGGATGACGGGACGAGTGTGAATGCCGAGCGCCTTCGCCTCAAGAAAATGCTCGACCGGCTTTTGCGAGGTGAGCACAAAATGCTGATCCTCGGAAACCTCCGGCACCATGTAATGATAATTCGTGTCGAACCACTTGGTCATCTCCAGCGCCCGAACGCCCAACCCGAGAAGGTCATCTGCCCCGTGGGCGTGGCCGCAATCCGCATGGGCCTCGCTCTGGCTGCCACGCGCCATGGCAAAATAGGTCGACAGGGAAACGTCTCCACCTTCCCATCCGTAAACCGAGGGAATGGCACCCACCATCACGGCTGCATCAAGAACATGATCATAGAGGGAGAAATCATTGGAGGGGATGTGGGTGATTCCCTTCTTGCGCTGAAGCACCCAGTTTTCGGCGCGCAGCCTGGCGGCGGTTTCAAGAAGTTCCGTCTCGGGGATCTTTCCCGACCAGAAGCCTTCAAGCGCGAACTTCAATTCGCGATGGCGGCCAATTCTCGGAAAACCGAGCGATGCGACTGGAATGGTCTTGTTTGGCATTGTCATACCCCATTTGGTTGTGGGGGCATGGGTAAAGCGGACGCGTGCAGGCCCGACCTTTGCCGAACCATTGCAGCAACCACCGGGACACCCCGCCCGTGGACGTTATTTTGTCCTGGCAGGTCTCCTGGCTTACGGGTCGTCGCCTTTGCCCGTCTTCCCGGGGGTTTTCACCCCAGTGACGTGGATGGACAAAGGCTCGCCGCTTACAGTTGCGGGGGCAGCTCCGGCCTTGCCGATCGTCGGCGCACCGGATTCCCTCTTAGCTCCGAGATTGAAACATTCAGGCCCGGAGAACCATGACGCCAGCATTTCTCACCACAGGCGTCACGATGTCAATAGACATAAAGAAATCTTTATGTCTTTATTTCCCCAGTTCAGGATGCGACCGCGCCCGGCCCCGGAACAGCACCTGAGGGCACCTTGCCCAGAATGATCATGCCCAGAACCTCGTCTTTAGTGACATCCTCAGTCCGGGCATGGCCGACAACCTTGCCGTTTTTCATCACGAAGACCCGGTCGGCAAGATCGAAGACATCGTGAATATCGTGGCTGATGAGGAAGATGCCGATGCCCTGCCGTTTCAGCTCCTTGACGAGATCGCCCACCTGCGCCGTCTCCTGCGGCCCGAGTGCCGCCGTTGGCTCATCCATGATCAGGATACGGGCATCGAACAGAATGGCGCGGGCAATGGCGACGGACTGCCGCTGGCCACCGGACAGCGCCTTCACCGGCTCCTTGAACCGCCGGAAATTGGGATTGAGACGCCCCATCACCTCGCGGGCTGAGGCTTCCATGGCGACATCATCAAGCGTGCCCCATTTCGTTTTCAGCTCGCGACCGAGATAAAGATTGGCCGCCGCATCGACATTGTCGGCCACGGCAAGCGTCTGGTAGATGGTCTCGATGCCGTATTTCTTGGCATCGCGGGGATTACGGATATCCGCATCCTCGCCATTGATGAGGATATCGCCGCCATCGCGCCGGTAGGCGCCGGAGAGGATCTTGATAAGGGTCGATTTGCCCGCGCCGTTGTGGCCGAGAAGGGCGACCACCTCACCGGGGAAAAGGTCAACAGAGGCGTTTTCCACCGCATGGATGCCGCCGAAGGAAATGGAAATATTGCGCATTTCCACGAGGGGCGTGACTTGGTCCGTCATAGGAGTTCTCCTCGGTTCTTACTTGGCGCGGGCGCGGTAGATGGTGTCGAGCCAGACGGCGACGACCAGAACCACACCGACGACGATGCGCTGGAAGGGCGTATCAATACCCACCAGCACCATGCCGGATTGCAGCGACTGCATGACGAGCGCGCCGAGCATCGCGCCCGCTATGGTTCCGACACCGCCGGCAAGCGAGGTGCCGCCGATGACAGCCGCCGCGATGGTGTAAAGCTCGTCCAGCTCCCCTTGCGCATTGGTGGCCGCGTTGAGGCGGGCGGTGGAGATGGCCGCGGCAATGGCGCAGAGAACGCCCATCAGCGTGAAGATCTTCACCGTGACCCAGCGGGTCTTGATACCGGCGAGTTCCGCCGCTTCCGGGTTGCCGCCAATGGCGAAGACATAACGCCCGAAGCGCAGCCGCGTGGCGATGAAGGTCATGACCGCACCAACCGCAAGCGCCATCAGCACCGGAACGGCAATGCCGTGCGCAATGAACAACCCGCCTTCCGGCCAGGTTATGCCATTGGCGTCAGCATAGTTGCGGGCAATGTTGATCGGCCAGGGATAGCTGTTCACCACCGCCACGAAACCGATAACAATGAGGCAGCCGAGCGCCACCAGAAAATATTCCGCCCAGACCGGCCGCAGCGGAAAACCGAAACGGCGACGCTGATGGCGGGAATTCAGGATGGCCGCCACGATGGCGACGCAGGCGACGACGGCGGCGATCCAGCTCCATGTCGCGCCAATCGAGCCATTGGTGCCGCCACCCATCAGACGGAAGGTGGAATCCATCGGCGCAACGGTACGCCCGCTGGTAATAAACCAGGTGCCACCGCGCCAGACCAGCAACCCGCCGAGCGTGACGATGAAAGATGGCACGTTCAGGAAAGCGATGATCGAACCCTGCAACATGCCGATCGCGCCGCCGACGAGAATGCCGGTGAGAAGCGTGACGATCCATGTCGCCCAATGTTCGAAACCGAGAAGCTGCGGCAGGATTTCCGCCTGCATGACCCCCATGATCATGCCGGAAAAACCGAGGATCGACCCGACCGACAGATCGATATTGCGGGTGACGATGACAAGCACCATGCCGGTTGCCATGACAGCCACGGACGCGGTCTGCACTGAAAGGTTCCAGAGGTTTCGCGGCGTCAGGAACAGGCCGCCAGACAGGATATGAAATCCGATCCAGATCAGAAGAAGCGCCCCGACCATGCCGAGCAGCCTGGTATCCAGCTCCGTGGCACTGATGAAGCGCGTTATCGAGCCTGTCTTTTCCGTCTTTTGCGACGCTGTGGAATTGGATTGGGTCATATCGGCCATGAACTGCCGGTCCTCCTTACATCTGAAAGGCGCCACGCCACCGATGTGGCGCAGCGCCCAAAGCTGGACCTTTGGGTCTTAGTCGCAGGCCTTCACGGTTCCGGCCTTCACACCCTGGCAGGCCGTTTCCTTCTTGATCCAGCCGGCATCGATGACGACGTTCAGATTGTCCTTGGTGATCGCGATCGGCTTGAGGAAGACCGACTGCATCGCTACCTTTTTCGGACCGCCATCAAAGCTGGTGACGCCCTTGATTTCCGTCATCTTCTTGCCGCCGGCCAGTTCCAGCGCGATGCCGGCTGCTTCCTTGCCGAGTTCGCGGCTGTCTTTCCAGACCGATACCGTCTGCGTGCCAAGCGCAACGCGGTTAAGTGCCGCGAAGTCTGCATCCTGACCGGAAACGGGAACCGAACCGGCCATGCCCTGCGCAGCGAGAGCGGCAATAGCGCCACCGGCCGTGCCGTCATTCGAGGCAACGACCGCATCGACCTTATTGTTATTCTTGGTCAGGAACTGTTCCATGTTCTTCTGGGCATTTTCCGGCTTCCAGCCATCGGTATAGGCTTCGCCGACATTCTTGATCTTGCCGCCGTCGATGGCGGCCTTCAGCACTTCCTGCTGGCCGGCGAACAGGAAGTCCGCATTCGGATCGGAAGACGAGCCCTTGATGAAGACGTAATTGCCTTCCGGCTTGACCTTGAACACTTCGGCAGCCTGAAGACGGCCGACTTCCTTGTTGTCGAAGGTGATGTAGAAGGCGTTCTGATTTTCGATAAGGCGGTCATAACCAACAACCGGAATGCCTTCGGCAACGGCCTTCTCCACCGCCGGGCCAATCGCGTCGCTATCCTGCGCCAGAATGATCAGCGCATTAGCGCCCTGCGAAATCAGCGACTCCACATCGGTCAGCTGCTTTGCGGCAGAAGACTGCGCATCGGCGGAAATGTATTTCGCGCCGGCCTTGTCGAGTGCTGCCTTGATGGCCGCCTCATCCGTCTTCCAGCGCTCTTCCTGGAAATTCGACCAGGAAACGCCAACAACGAGATCAGCCGCGATGGCGGCGGTATGCAGGGAAACGAGTACGGCCGTACCCGCCAAAAGCTTGGCAAACGAATTCATGATGTCCTCCCGGTAAGGGCGAAGCCCCACACCTCCATGCAGGGAAAACGCCCGGAAAAAAGCTGACGGTCTCTGTGATTTCACAATTTTCTCGACAGTCGAGAAAATTAATGTCAGAGATTCCCAATGCTGTCAACAACGGCTGCGGGCAGCATCCGGGTGCCTTGATCTTCGCTCTGGCATGCGCCATCAGACGGGGGGTCAACACCACAGGAAAAAGCCGTTCAGGGAGCAGGCCCCAGCCCATGTCCGCCATTGCAAGTACGGAACTGGTGCGCCAGAAAAACAGCCTGTCGGTTATGGCGGCCCTGCGCCTGCACGGCAGCCTTTCCCACACCGACATGTCTTCCTTCACCGGGCTCGCCTCGGCCACCGTCTCCGCCATCACCATGGAACTTGAGCGCGCCGGCCTCATTCTGCGCAAGGAACAGCTCGCCGCCACCGGTCGCGGGCGGCCGCGCATTCTCTTTGCGCCGCGCGGCGCATTCTGCCACGTCGCCATCGTCATCATTTCTTCCGACAGCGTGCAATATTCGCTGGTTGATTATGCCGGCAAGCTGGTGGATCGCTTCACCGAACAGAGGTTAGCTGCCGAAAAAGGCACATTCGGCGGGGCAATACTTGCCGGCCTCGCACGGCTTGCGGACCGCTCGCGCATCGATCGCCACGATATTCTTCAGGTATCTATCAGCAGCAAGGGTCTGGTGGACGCGGCGGCGGCAACGCTCGTCTGGTCGCCGGTGCTCGGCAATGAAAGGATCGATTTCCGGCAATTGCTTTCCGCTGACGGCCGCAATCGCGTGACGCTGAACAATGAAACCCTGCTTGCCGCCAAGGCCATCCGGATGCGCGAGCAGACGAAAGACGAGCCGGCGCCGGAAGCACTCGTCACCCTGTCGCTCGGCCACAGCATCGGCCTCGGCATCGCCCGCTCCGCAGGCGGTACAATCGAGGTCAGCGCCCCCAATTTCGGCCATATGCTGCATCTGGCCGATGGCGCCCTGTGCCGCTGCGGCACCAAAGGCTGTATCGAAGCCTATTCCGGGTTCTACGCCATCCTACGCTCGGCTTTCGAAGCCCCGCCCCAGGCCGAACCGGCCAAATTCGTGCCGATTGCCGAAGTAGACAAGATCGCCGCTTCCGCCCGCGCCGGCGCACGCATGGCGCGCTTTGCCTTCCGCACCGCCGGGCTTGCGCTCGGCAACGGTCTTTCACGCCTGTTCAGCCTGCATGGCCATATGCCGGTTTTTGTGACAGGACCCGGCACCCGTTATTTCGATCTTCTGGAAAACGGCCTGCATGATGGCCTTGCGCAATCTCAGGCGGTACGTTTCGGCGGCATGCCCAAAATCAGCATCGCGCCCGACGAACCGGAACTGGTATTCGAAGGGCATATGGAACACGCGCTTTCCGCTGCCGACGACTATATATTGAGCGCCGATGGCCCGGAGAAATCGGCGCGCAATGCGTGAGGCTTATTGGGAATTGCCAGGAGCTCAGGCCCGCTCCGCCACGGCAACGGTCTTTTCCTCGACGCCTGTCAAAAGCCGGACGAATTCATCCAGACCGGCCGCCTGTTCCTTGCTGAGCAACAGGCCCTGCTTTGTGCGCCGCCAGAGAATATCTTCTGCCGCACAGGCCCATTCATGCTGCACCAGAAAGCGAACCTCACATTCATATAGCGTGCCGCCGAAATGGCGGCCGAGGCCGGATATGTCGGTGGCCGGACCGAGCAGATCTGCCGCTTTGGTGCCGTAATGCCTGACGAGACGTTCCGCGTGGCGGCGCTCAAGAAAGGGATACAGGTCAATCAGCCCCCTCACTTGATTTTCATATCGCTCCACACCGAAATCACCGCCCGGCAGGTGAGAGCCCGGCGTCCATGGTTTACCCTTATCGCCGATCGCCGCACCGATCTTTTCCAGCGCATGTTCCGCCAGCCGCCGATAGGTGGTCAGCTTGCCGCCGAAAATGTTGAGAAGCGGCGCTTCGCCGTCCCCTCCCTCCAACTTCAGCACGTAATCGCGCGTGGCTTCCTGCGCTTTCGAAGCACCGTCATCAAAAAGCGGCCGCACACCGGAATAGGTCCAGATGATGTCTTCCGGCTTTACCGCTTCGTTGAAATAGTCGCTGGCGGCATTGCAGAGATAGGAAATCTCTTCCTCCGAGATGCGCACCTTCGCCGGATCGCCCTTGTAATCGCGGTCCGTTGTGCCGATCAGCGTGAAATCCCGCTCATAGGGAATGGCGAAGATGATGCGGTTATCAGGGTTCTGGAAGAAATAGGCGCGCGGATCGGAAAACTTTCTTCGCACGATGATGTGGCTGCCCTGTACGAGCCGGACATTATGAACATCCTTGCGGCCAAAGACGCCAGACAGCACCTTGTCCACCCAGGGACCGGCGGCATTCACCAGCATACGCGCCTTGTGCGTGGCCGCTCGCCCGGTTTTTTCATCCATCGTTTCGATGAGCCAGAGGCCGCCTTCACGCCGCGCGGAGACGACCCGCGTGCGGTTCATGATCGTCGCGCCGCGATCCGCGGCATCGCGCGCATTGAGTACCACAAAACGGGCGTCATCCACCCACCCATCGGAATATTCGAAAGCCTTGGCGAAAGCCGGTTTCAGCGGCTTGCCCGCCGGGTCCTTGCGAAGATCGAGCGTGCGGGTCGCCGGCAGCAGCTTGCGGCCGCCGAGATTGTCATAAAGAAACAGGCCGAGCCGGACCATCCAGGCCGGGCGTACGCCGCCCTTCTGGATGGGCAGAACGAAGCGCATCGGCCAGATGACATGCGGCGCCATGGCCCAAAGGATTTCCCGCTCCATCAGGGCTTCACGCACCAGACGAAACTCGTAATGTTCGAGGTAACGCAGGCCGCCGTGAATGAGTTTGGTGGCGGCGGAGGACGTGCCGGAGGCAAAATCGCCCTTTTCCGCCAGCGCCACGGAGTAACCCCTGCCCACCGCATCGCGGGCAATGCCGCAGCCATTGATGCCGCCACCGATGACAAAAAGATCGAAAATGTTTTCGCCGGACATGAAGCCTCCGCGACAATGCAGGGGAGGAACCCCTTATGGAAAGACAATTATATAAAAACGAAAACAAAACGAATGTCAAAAGAAAACAAACGAACATTGCAAACGCAAGCAATATCTCCGCCATGAGCAGCGCTTCACAACGTCAGTCTCCCGGAGCACTTTCGCTTTTCTGCGAATCGCGAAAACGCTCTCACTCCTTGTTTGCCGCATTTCCTGACGGAAAATCGGGGGGCACTTTTTCTGGAAATGCTCTAGGAGATTTATGTTTCAGCCATATGTCTGAGAAACCTGCTCAAGCTCATAGAGCACGCCGCCCATGTCTTTAGGGTGCAGGAAGAGAACGGGATTGCCATGCGCGCCGATCTTCGGCTCGCCATCGCCCAGAATTCGGACGCCTTTTTTGACGAGATCGTCGCGAGCCACGAGAATATCAGGCACTTCGAAGCAGAGATGATGGGTGCCGCCGCCCGGGTTTCTGTCGAGAAAAGCGGCAATCGGCGAATTTTCCCCGAGAGGATAAAGAAGTTCGATCTTGGTATTGTCAGCCTGAATGAACACCACCGTCACGCCGTGTTCGGGTAGCGATTGCGGTTCCGAGACATCTGCGCCCAACGCCCTGTAACGGGCCACGGCGGCATCGAGATCGGGCACCGCGATGGCGACATGATTTAGTCTTCCAAACATGGCCGTCCTTCCCTTACGCGTTCCGCCTGATGCCTTCCAGCAGGTCTAGGACCTTGTTGGCGGCATCCATGACATTGGTGCCGGGTCCGAAGATTGCCGAAACCCCGTGGTCGAGCAGAAACTGGTAATCCTGACGTGGAATGACGCCGCCGACGACAACGACGATATCGCCCGCACCCTTCTGTTTCAGCGCCTCGACCAGCTGCGGCGCAAGGGTCTTGTGGCCGGCGGCCAGCGACGACATGCCGACCACATGCACCTTGTTCTGAACAGCAAGATCGGCCGCTTCGGCCGGTGTCTGGAACAAGGGACCGGCCAGCACATCGAAACCGATATCACCGAAGGCGGAGGCGATGACCTTGGCGCCACGATCATGCCCGTCCTGCCCGAGCTTGGCGACCATGATGCGCGGTTTCGTGCCGATCCTCTCAGCAACGCCGGAAAGCCGGGCGGCGAGCGTGGCCAGCTCCGGCTCGTCTTTATAGGCCTCACCGTAAATATCGCTCACCACCTCCGGCACGGCGGCGTGATCGCCGAAGGCCAGGCGCAGCGCATCGGAAATCTCGCCAACCGTGGCGCGGGCGCGGGCGGCGGCGACTGCTGCTTCGAGAATATTGCCCTTGCCGCTGCGGGCGACTTCGGAGAGTGCGACCAGCGCCTTGGAAACATCTCCACCATCCCGGCGGCGTTTGGTGTCCTCAAGCCGGCGGATTTGCGCGGCGCGCACGGCGGCGTTGTCGATGTCCAGGACATCAATATCCTCTTCGGTCTCCAACCGGTAACGGTTGACCCCAACGATGACCTCTTCCCCTTTGTCGACCGCTGCCTGTCGGCGTGTCGCGGCCTCCTCGATCAACCGCTTCGGCAGCCCCTCCGTTACGGCCTTGGTCATGCCGCCAAGCGCCTCGACTTCCTCGATCAGCGCCCAGGCCTTTTGCGCCAGTTCGTCCGTCAGGCTCTCGACATAATAAGAACCGGCTAGCGGATCGACGACCTTGGTGACGCCGGTTTCGTGCTGGAGGATAAGCTGGGTATTACGGGCGATGCGGGCGGAAAATTCCGTCGGCAGGGCAATAGCCTCATCGAAGGAATTGGTGTGCAGCGACTGCGTACCACCAAGCACGGCGGACATGGCCTCAAAGGCGGTGCGGACGATGTTGTTATAGGGGTCCTGTTCCTGCAGCGAGACGCCGGATGTCTGGCAATGGGTGCGCAGCATCAGCGACGAGGCCTTTTGCGGCTTGAATTCTTCCATAATGCGCGACCAGAGGAAACGGGCGGCGCGCAGCTTGGCCGCTTCCATGAAGAAATTCATTCCAATGGCGAAAAAGAACGACAGGCGGCCGGCGAAATCATCGACATTCAGCCCTTTCGCAAGGGCGGCCCGCACATATTCCCTGCCATCCGCCAGCGTGAAGGCAAGCTCCTGCACCAGCGTCGCGCCCGCCTCCTGCATGTGATAGCCGGAAATCGAGATGGAGTTGAATTTAGGCATCTCTTTTGCGGTATATTCGATGATGTCGGCGATGATGCGCATCGAAGGTTCGGGCGGGTAGATATAGGTATTGCGGACCATGAACTCCTTGAGAATATCGTTCTGGATCGTACCCGAGAGTTTTTCGCGCGAAACGCCCTGCTCCTCGCCGGCGACGATGAAATTGGCAAGCACGGGAATGACCGCGCCATTCATGGTCATCGATACCGAGACTTTTTCAAGCGGAATGCCATCGAACAGGATTTTCATGTCCTCGACGCTATCGATCGCCACGCCGGCCTTGCCGACATCGCCTTCTACCCGCGGATGATCGCTGTCATAACCGCGATGGGTTGCGAGATCGAAGGCGACGGAAACGCCCTGCTGGCCGGCGGCAAGCGCCTTGCGGTAAAAAGCGTTCGAGGCCTCCGCCGTGGAGAAACCGGCATATTGGCGAATTGTCCAAGGCCGCCCGGCATACATGGTGGCGCGCGGGCCGCGGGTGAAGGGCGCAAAGCCCGGCAGGCTTTCGAGATGGGACGTGTTTTGCAGATCGTCGGCCGTATAGAGCGGCTTGACCTCTATGCCTTCAGGCGTATGCCAGACGAGTGTTTCCGGTGACCGCTTCAGCTCCTTTTCGGCAAGCTGCAGCCAATCCCGCACCGTTTTTTCACCCGACATGCATCTCTCCCCTTCTGCATTTCATCTTAACATTGTGGCGGGCAATCGTGACCGAAATCCAGCCATGCCCCTGCCGGGCCAAACCTGCCGACCCCGTAAACCGCTCCGGCCCGCATCCGTTCCGGAGAAATGGTAACAGCCATCACTCGAATTCGAGGATCACCTCGTCAACAGCAAGGCTGTCGCCCGGCTTAGCCGAAACTTTCGCGACGCGGCCCCGTTTTTCCGCGCGCAGGATGTTTTCCATCTTCATGGCCTCCACCGTCGCCAGCGCCTGACCGGCTTCCACCTCATCACCCTCACCGACCGAGATGCCGGTGATGACGCCCGGCATGGGGCAGAGCAGCAGTTTCGAGGTATCCGGCGGCAGTTTTTCCGGCATCAGCAGCGCCAGTTCCGCCACGCGTGGGCTGCGCACGCGGGCGACAACATCCATGCCCCGCCAGCGAAGGCGGATCGCGGCACCGGCAAGATCAACCTTGGCGGCGATCACCTCGCCCGCCACCGTGAACAGGCCGAGGCTCTGGCCGGGAAGCCAGCCGGTATCGACACTCAGCGCCGCGCCGTCATCAAAACGGATCGCCGTGCCATCCGTGCCGGTTTCCACGCTGACGCTTCGATGGGACTTACCGAGCGAAACGACCCATTCGTGGCCAACGATGCGGCGGTGATTGCCAATGGTGCCGGAAATCTCCACCGCGCGGCTCTGAAGCCGCTGGTGGATGACGGTGGCGATGGCGGAAAGCTTGCGCGCTGAGGCCTCATCCGGCTCGACGCCGGAAAAGCCTTCCGGAAATTCTTCCGCGATAAAGCCCGTCGTCAGGCGTCCGGCGCGAAAACGCTCATGCTGCATGACGGCCGACAGGAACGGCAGGTTGTGGCCGATACCCTCCACCTCGAAACGGTCCAGCGCCTCTCCCATGGTGTCGATTGCCGTTTCGCGGTCCTCACCCCAGCTGCACAGCTTGGCGATCATCGGATCGTAATACATCGATATCTCGCCGCCTTCGAAAACGCCGGTATCGTTGCGGATGACGGTGCCGTTTTCCTGCTCGCCTTCCTGCGGCGGGCGATACCGCGTCAAGCGGCCGATGGAGGGCAGGAAGTTGCGATAGGGGTCTTCGGCATAAAGCCGGCTTTCGATCGCCCAGCCGTTCAGCTTCACATCCGCCTGCCCGAACGAAAGCTTTTCCCCGGCAGCGACACGGATCATCTGTTCGACCAGATCAATGCCGGTGATGAGTTCCGTGACCGGATGCTCCACCTGCAGGCGGGTGTTCATTTCCAGAAAATAGAAATTACGGTTGCCATCGACGATGAATTCCACCGTTCCGGCCGAATGGTAGCCGACGGCCCTTGCCAGCGCCACGGCCTCTTGCCCCATCGCTTGCCGGGTCGCCTCATCCAGAAACGGCGATGGCGCTTCCTCTATGACTTTCTGGTTGCGGCGCTGGATCGAGCATTCGCGCTCACCGAGATAAAGAATGTTACCGTGCCGATCGCCCAGCACCTGTATCTCGATATGGCGCGGCTGGGTGACAAATTTCTCGATGAAGATGCGGTCATCGCCAAAGGAGGACTTCGCCTCGTTTTTCGAGGACTGGAAACCCTCCCGCGCCTCGGCGTCGTTAAAGGCGATACGCATGCCCTTGCCGCCACCGCCGGCAGAGGCCTTGATCATCACGGGATAACCGATCTGCGATGCAATCTTCACCGCCTCTTCGGCATCACCGATCAGCCCCATATGGCCGGGGACAGTGGAAACACCCGCTTCCGCCGCGAGTTTCTTCGAGGTGATCTTGTCGCCCATCGCCTTGATGGCGCCGACGGGCGGGCCGATGAAAATGACGCCCGCCTTCTCCAGCGCCTCGGCAAAGGCGGCATTTTCCGACAGGAACCCGTAACCCGGATGTACCGCATCCGCCCCGGTCTTTGCGATAGCCTCAAGGATTTTGTCGATGACAATATAGGACTGCGCCGAAGGGGCCGGGCCGATATGAACGGCTTCATCCGCTTGTCTCACATGCAGCGCATTGGCATCCGCATCAGAATAGACCGCGACGGTGGCAATGCCCATTTTCTTCGCCGTCTTGATCACCCGGCAGGCGATCTCGCCGCGATTGGCGATGAGGATTTTCTTGATCATGCGGTTATTCTCCCCTCGCATCGTCATCATCGTCGCGGAATTTCTTTTCATAGGGCATCAGCAAGATCGCCGAGGCAGCGGCCGCCGCGCCGAACAGGGACGCGATGGGCACGACGACCAGCAATACGGGCACGGCAGGATTTGCCGCACGGCCGATGCGCGCGCCCAAACCGCCAATGTCGAGAAAGATCAGCGCTGCACCGACGCAGACGCCGATCAGCACGCCAACTGCCGCATTGAGCGCCATGAAACGCAGCATCTGCCGATGATCGAGCCGTGCGGCCTCCGGCGTCAGTCTGGGTTTCAGGTTGCGGTTACCTGATGCCTTACCGGAGCCAAGGCGAAACCCCTGCCGCAGCCAGCGTTGCAGCCAATCCATATCGATCTGAAATATACCGACACCCATTTCGCCTCCCTCCTCCATTATCAAATTTCACCCCGTCACCTGTCGCTTTCCGCTGAGGAATCCGCAGACACGGTCAGATAGGAAAAAGGCACTGCATCCGTCAGCCAAACGCCATTATCGGCCAGGTAGAAACGGCAACCATCCGCAAACATCTGAGCTGCATCGACAACCAGGACAACAGGCTTTCCATGCCGTTGTCCGACGGTCAGCGCGGTCGTCCGGTCAGCGGAAAGATGAACCTGTTGTCTTTCCCCAGGGCGCAGGCCTTGCTGCAGGATGGAATCGAGAAAACGCGTCGCCGTACCGTGAAACAATTGTGGCGGTGGCTCGACCGGCGGCTGGCCAAGATCGACCTTCACGGAATGCCCCTGTGCCGCCCGGATGCGGCGACCGTCTTCCGACAGCGTGAAGCGCTTCTTGTCGCTTTCTGCGACGACCGCAAGCAAGCCTGCCTCATCGAGCGGCGTGCCACTCGCATTCGCTTTTGCCAAGAGATCTGCGACATCCGCCCAACCCTGATGATCCAGGGCGAGGCCAATACTTTCAGGCGCATGGCGCAGAACATAACTCAGGAACTTGCTGGTCGCTGTCGACATCGAATTTCATTCCCCGTTGGCGGATGACAGCACCCTCAAATCTCGAAGAAATTCTCAAACGATTCCGGGAAATTCTGCCGGGCGACGCGCTCGTCGATGACAAGCATCGCCTGATAGGACAGCGGATCGAAATTTTTTTCCGCCGGAAGAACTTCGCGGCCGAACAGCAGGTTGAGGCGGGCAGCGTCGAGATTGCCGCGCTCGAACGGTTCCGGACCGAAATGGTGCCAGAGCGAGTGCAGGAAGGCGGCGTCGATGCGGTGTTCCTTGGAGTCGTCGCGCGCCCTGCGGGGTATCATCTTGATGGGCGTCACCCCTTTTGGATTGGCGCGACGGATGGTGAACTGGACGCCCGTGCTTGGCATGCCGGAGGGAAACCCCTTGTGTTTGGTCATTTCGGGCAGGTTCGCCATGTCTTTTCCTTCCAGAAGCATTTTCAGTAAAAGCGGGTTCGCTTTATGTCCTGACAATGCGCAAATTCAAATAATGAGAGCGCTTCCACGGTCCAACAAACCAGAAGCGCTCCAGTCTCTCGTTATGCCTTGCCGATCTTATCCTGCGTCTTCGTGTCGAAGTCGGAGGCATCGTGGCGTTCATGCAATTGTTCGGACGGATCGCCCGAGGTCTTGTTGACGATCACGCCGCGTTTTACCGCCGGCCGTTCGCCGATTTCAAGCGTCCAGCGCATGACGTTCTTGTAGCCATCGGCTTCAAGGAAAGCACCGGCATCGCCATAGGCCTGACCGAGCGCGATCTTGCCATACCACGGCCAGACGGCCATGTCGGCAACCGTGTATTCGTCACCGGCCAGATAACGGTTTTCGGCGAGATGCCGGTCCAGCACGTCCAGCTGGCGCTTCACTTCCATGGCGTAACGGTCGATCGCGTATTTGATCTTCACCGGCGCATAGGCATAAAAATGCCCGAAACCACCGCCGAGGAAGGGCGCGGAGCCCATCTGCCAGAACAGCCAGTTCAGCGCCTGCGTGCGGGCATTGCCCTCTTTCGGCAGGAAGGCGACGAATTTTTCCGCGAGATAAACAAGGATCGACCCGCTTTCGAAGACCCGTGTCGGCTCTGGCGTCGAATGATCCATCAGCGCCGGGATCTTGGAATTCGGATTGACGCCGACAAAACCGGAACCGAACTGGTCACCTTCGCCGATCTTGATCAGCCAGGCATCATAGTCTGCGCCCTTGTGGCCGGCGGCCAGCAATTCTTCCAGCATGATGGAAACCTTCTGGCCATTCGGCGTCGCCAGCGAATAAAGCTGCAGCGGGTGCTTGCCGACCGGCAGTTCCTTTTCATGGGTGGGACCGGCAATCGGGCGATTAATATTGGCGAACTGGCCGCCATTGCCCTTGTCCCAGGTCCAGACCTTGGGCACTTCATATCCGGCGGGGAAATTATCTGCAGAGGAATTTTCGGCCATAAAACTCTGTCCTTGTGCGTTTCGGGAGGGCATCCGAAGGTCCGGGCGCCTGAACATCATTATAGTAAGGTGGCCGAAGCATTTTTCCAGCCCCGCGGCGGATCAGAGCGGAATGGTATCGTGTTTCTTCCAGCGGGTTTCGACGTTCTTGTTGCGCAGCGAGGCAAACGCACGGGCGATGCGGCGGCGTGACGAATGCGGCATGATCACCTCATCGATGAAACCGCGTTCAGCCGCCACAAAGGGATTGGCGAAACGCTCCTCATATTCCTTCGTACGCGCGGCGATCTTTTCCGGATCGGAAAGCTCGGAACGATAGAGAATTTCCGCAGCACCCTTCGCGCCCATCACAGCGATTTCCGCCGTCGGCCAGGCATAGTTCACATCTGCGCCGATGTGTTTCGAGGCCATCACGTCATAAGCGCCGCCATAGGCCTTGCGGGTAATCAGCGTTACCATCGGCACCGTCGCCTCCGAATAGGCGAAGAGAAGTTTCGCACCATGCTTGATGACGCCGCCATATTCCTGTGCCGTTCCCGGCAGGAAGCCCGGCACATCCACCAGCGTCAACAGCGGAATGTTGAAGGCATCGCAGAAGCGCACGAAACGCGCCGCCTTGCGCGAACTGTCTATATCGAGGCAGCCGGCCAGCACCATCGGCTGGTTGGCGACAACCCCCACCGTCTGGCCTTCGATACGGATGAAGCCCGTGATGATGTTGCGGGCAAAGGCTTCCTGCAACTCGAAGAAATCGCCTTCGTCGGCCAGCGCGTGGATCAGTTCCTTCATGTCATAGGGCTTGTTGGAACTATCGGGGATCAGCGTATCGAGCCGCGCTTCCAGCCGTACGGGATCATCATGGAAAGGCCGGACCGGCGGTTTTTCGCGGTTGTTGAGCGGCAGGAAATCGAAGAGCAGCCGCACATGTTCCAGCGTTTCGATGTCGTTTTCATAAGCGCCGTCGGCGACGGAGGATTTTTTGGTGTGGGTGGAGGCTCCACCCAGCTCTTCCGCCGTAACGATCTCGTTGGTGACGGTCTTCACCACATCCGGCCCGGTCACGAACATGTAAGAGGTGTCGCGCACCATGAAGATGAAATCCGTCATGGCCGGCGAATAGACGGCACCGCCCGCACAGGGCCCCATGATGACGGAGATTTGCGGCACGACGCCGGAGGCGACGACATTGCGTTTAAACACATCGGCATAACCGCCAAGCGAGGCCACCCCCTCCTGAATGCGCGCGCCGCCTGAATCGTTGAGACCGATCACCGGCGCGCCGTTGCGCACCGCCATATCCATGATCTTGCAGATTTTCTGGGCGTGGGTTTCCGAGAGCGAACCGCCGAGCACGGTGAAATCCTGCGAAAACACATAGACCTGCCGGCCATTGATGGTGCCCCAGCCGGTAACGACACCGTCACCCGCCACCTTCTGCTCCGCCATCCCGAAATCCACCGCCCGGTGGGTGACATACATATCGTATTCTTCGAAGGAACCTTCATCCAAGAGCACGTCGATGCGTTCGCGCGCCGTCAGCTTGCCCTTGCCATGCTGCGCCTCGATGCGCTTGACGCCACCGCCGAGCCGCGCCTCGGCGCGCCGCGTTTCCAACTGCTCCAGAATGCCGGGCATGTTTCCTCCATGCGTTGTCATTACGATCCATAGCCCAGAAAATAGTCGTCCAGAAGCCTTGATCGTGCGCGTGTGCGTGCCATAAATATTTGCAATATTAAATTTTGCAAAGTTGCAACATGGCGACGGAAAAACTCTTCATCGGCCGCAAGGTTCGCGGCCTTCGCGAAAATGCCCGCGCCACGCAGGCGCAGTTTGCCGAACGGCTGGGTATCTCCGCAAGTTACCTGAACCAGATCGAGAACAATCAACGCCCGGTTTCCGCCAGCGTTCTGGTGACGCTGGTGGAAAAATTCCAGCTGGACATGGCGGAACTGGCGACCGGCGAAAATGACCGGCTGGTTTCCGCCGTACGCGAGGCGCTGAAAGACCCGCTATTCATGAATTACGAACCGGGGCTTCAGGAATTGAAGCTGATTGCCCAGAACGCGCCGGGTTTTGCCCATGCGCTGCTGCGCGCCCATCAGGCCTACCGGCAGAACAGCGAACAGCTGGTGCAACTGGATGACCGGCTGGGTCGTGGCACCGCGCAGGTGGAAAGAACCCCCTATGAGGAGGTGCGCGACTTCTTCCACTTTGTCGACAATTACGTCGCCGAGATCGATCTTCTGGCCGAGGAGCTGGCGGAAGAGCTGGAGATAGAAGGCGGCGAGACCTATGGCATTCTGGCAGCGCATCTGCGCAACCGTTACGGCATCCAAATCACGAGAACCGAGGCGGCGGGCGGCCTGATCCGGCATTTCGATCCTGCCAGCAAAACCCTCGCCCTCAGCTCCTATATGGCCGCGCCGACCCGCTGCTTTCAGCTTGCACTACAGATCGCCCAGCTTCACGCCGGCCCAACGGTGGACAGGGTGCTGGCCGGCGCCGGTTTCCGCAATGCGGAAGCCGCAGAAATCTGTCGTATCGGGCTGCACAATTATTTCGCCGCAGCCCTCATCCTGCCCTATGGCCGCTTTCACCGGGCGGCGCAGGAACTGCGCCACGATCTCGAGCTTCTGGCCGTTCGTTTCGGCGCAAGCCTCGAACAGGTGGCGCACAGGCTCAGCACGCTGCAACGGCCGGGCTTGAAGGGCGTGCCGATCTTTTTTGCCAAGATCGACCGCGCCGGCAACATCACCAAACGCCACAGCGCCACACGGCTGCAATTTGCCCGTTTCGGCGCAGCCTGTCCGCTGTGGAACATCCATCAGGCTTTCGAAAGCTCCGACAGGATCGTGCGGCAGCTGGCAGAAACACCTGATGGCGTGCGCTATCTTTCCATCGCCACCCAGATCGAAAAGGCCGGCGCCGGTTTTAATACCGAGAGACCGCGTTATGCCATCGCGCTCGGCTGCGAAATTTCCCATGCGCAGAATTTCGTTTATGCCGATACGCTCGATCTCGGCAATTCAGCCTCCTTCAAACCAATCGGCATTTCCTGTCGGGTTTGTGAAAGGGTGGATTGTGTGCAGCGCGCCGTACCGCCGCTGAAACGCAAACTGCAATTCGATCATCTTTCGCGTGGAGCATTGCCCTACAGCATCGCAGATTTTTAGCCTTCAGAGCCGCTCAGGGCAGCGGCACCATGGCGCGGCGCATGATGTTGGCATAATAACCCCAGAAAAGCCGGGCGGCGACGGAACGCCACGGCGACCAGAGTGTTGCCCGTTCCGCCAGCCATTTCGCTTCCGGCCTCACTTCCAGATCAAGCGCATGCGCCACCGCCGATCTCAGCGCCACATCCCCCACCGGAAAGATATCCGGATGCCCGCCGCAGAACATCAGATAGACTTCCGCCGTCCACGGGCCGATGCCACGAAGCGCCACCAGCTCGGAAAGGGCTGCAGGCCCCTCCTTGCGCACCACGCCGTCAAGATCGATCTTCCCTTCCGTGACAGCGCGCGCCAGCCCTTCCAGCGTCGTCGCCTTGGCGCGCGAAAGGCCGAAGGTGGCGCGCGATTCCGTCGGTGCGCCGAGATAATTTTCCGCCGTGACCACACCGTCGGTGCCGGCAAGAATTCGCGCCCAGATGGCATTGGCGCTGGCGCGCGACACCATCTGCGAGACGATGATATGGGCAAGGCCGGCAAAACCGGGCTCATGAATGCGCAGTTCCAGCGGGCCGGCTTTTTCGATGACGAGGCTGAGCGCAGGATCGAGGCGGGCCAGATGCTCCAGCCCTTCGTTGATATCATCCATTCTGGTAATGATTTTCATCTTCGCATTCCGTATCCGCCCCGCCCGCAGCCGGCTGGCGGGGTGCTTTAAAACATGGCAGAAGAAATCATGCCTTCGCCTCTCCGTCAAAAGCCCGTTTACCGTTTTGCGCCAAGCCCCAACGGCCCGCTGCATCTCGGCCATGCGCTTTCCGCCTTCCTGAACCATGATATGGCGCGGGACAATGGCGGCCGCTTCCTCCTGCGTATCGAGGATATCGACCAGACGCGCTGCACACCGGAATTGGAGCAGGCGATCTATGACGATCTCGGCTGGCTGGGGCTAGCCTGGGAAAACCCTGTCAGGCGTCAATCAGACCATTTCGATGCGTATCGCGTGGCGCTGGACAGGCTGATCGACGCGGGCCTTGCCTATCCTGCCTTTCTGAGCCGTGGAGAAACCAAAGCGATCGTCAAAGCCTTCGAGGCCGATGGCGGGCTCTGGCCGCGCGATCCGGATGGCGCGCCGCTCTACCCATCGGTGGACCGCGAAAGGCCCGAGGCGGAACGGGCGGCACTCCTCGCCTCCGGTCGGCAGCATGCCTGGCGGCTCGATATGGAAAAGGCGATCCGCGCCGCCGGCAGCCCCCTGTTCTGGCAGGAGAGCGGCGATGGCGAGACGGGGAAAATCGAGGCCCGACCCGCACTCTGGGGTGATGTGGTGCTGTCTCGTTCCGACGCGCCTTCGAGCTATCATCTTTCCGTTGTGGTTGATGATGCGCTGCAGGGCATCACCCATGTGGTGCGCGGCATGGACCTGTTCCACGCAACCGCCATTCACCGGCTTTTGCAGCATTTGCTGGACCTGCCGCAACCCGCCTATCACCATCACCGGCTGATCCCGGGCGCGGACGGGCGCAAGCTTTCGAAAAGCGAAGGCAGCACCGGGCTTGCCGCCCTTCGTGCAGAAGGGGAGACACCCTCAGATATCCGCCGGCTTGTCGGTATCCTCTAGCGCCCGCTCACGGCGAGCGCCGTTGCCGCCAATATTACGGCGGATGATCTGCCGCACCTTGTATTTCATCAGGGCCGCATTCATCTCCGCACCGAGCATGAAGATGACGCCCACCATATAAAGAAACACCAGAACCACCATGACAGAGGCGAGACCGGCATAGGTCGCGGCATAATTGGCGAAAGTGGAGAGGTAATAGGCAAAGATCGCCGCGCCGATGACCCAGAAGATCATCGTCAGCAGAATGCCGGGCCAGACGTCCCAGATGCGCCGCTTGCCGGCCGGAAGCCACAGATGCGCCGCCACCAACCCCGCGGTCAGCACGACGATGGTGCCGTAAAGGCCGAGGTTGGAAATGGTGTTCAGTACATCCGTCAGCCACGGAAACCGCTCTTCGGCAAAGGAGGTGGCTACCGGCACGGCCACGAGCACGATGCTGATCCCGGTAAAGACCACCACCGCGATGAGCACGTAAAGCAGGCTGAGCAGGCGGGTAATGTACCACCAGCGCGTCTCGGTGACGCGATAGGCGCGGTTGAGCGAAATTCTCAACGCCTCGACGCCGTTGGACGCAAAATAGGCGGCGGCCAGCACCGAAATCGTCAGCAGCCCGCCGCGCGGAATGGTGAGTACCTGCTGCACCTGCGCCGCAAGCGGACCGGCAATCGCTTCCGGCCAGGTGTCGAAAATCAGATGCACCGCCGTTTCGGAAAACTGGTCGGCACCCAGAAAACCGGCCAGAGCCGTGCCGAAGATCAGGAATGGAAACAGCGCCAGAAGAATGGACAGCGCCATATGGCTTGCCATCGCCCAGCCGTCATCCTCGGCGAAATGGGAATAGGCATCAAAGGCAACCTTGCCTGCCAGGCGCACTGCGGCAACCATGTCACCTCCATTCATCGGCATTTCATTTGTAACTTCGTCGCGAATATGGAAAATCAGCTTCGCTTTGTACAGCGCGCCAACCCGTCTTTCGGTTCCCGCCGGGGCACGAATTTTGCGCAATTCAATTTTCACGGGCCGGACTATCAGGCCAGAACACCATTCGGCTTTCCGGAGCGGCAGATGTCTGAAAAACCCGTCATCATCATCACCGGATGTTCCTCGGGCATCGGCGCTTATTGCGCCGGCGCGCTTCACCGGGACGGCTGGCGGGTCTTCGCCACCGTGCGGCGCATCGTCGATATGGCCGCCCTCGAAAACCAGGGCATCGAAACCCTGATCATGGACTACACAAAGCCGGAAACCATCGCTGCTCTGGTAGACACCGTTTCAGCCCGGACCGGCGGCCGCATCGACGCGCTGTTCAATAACGGCGCCTATGGCCAGCCGGGTGCGGTGGAAGATCTGCCGGTGGAGGCGCTGCGAGCGCAGTTCGAAACCAATGTCTTCGGCTGGCATGATCTGACGCGGCGGGTCATTCCCTTCATGCGCAGCCGAGGCGCCGGCCGCATCGTGCATTGCTCCTCCATTCTCGGCCTCGTCCCCTATCGGTATCGCGGCGCTTATACCGCTTCGAAATTCGCGATCGAGGGGCTGGGCGTGACGCTGCGCATGGAGCTTCAGGGCAGCGGCATCCATGTGAGCTTGATTGAGCCTGGTCCGATCACCTCGAAATTCACCGCGACCGCGCTTGCCCATGTCAGGGACAAGATCGATCTGGAAAATTCGGCCCATGCGGTGGAATATAAACGCCAGCTGGCGCGCATGGATGGTTCAGGCCCCGTCAACCGCCACAAGCTTGGCCCCGAGGCCGTTTTTGCCGTGCTGAAACACGCCCTGACCGCCGCCAAGCCGAAACCGCATTATCCCGTCACCGTTCCAGCCAAACAGGGGCTGTTGCTGAAACGGCTCTTGCCTGCCGGACTGTTCTATCGTCTGCTGCGCAGATTCGATTGAGGAGGAGTAACCCCTAAATGTCCGGCTTCACCAGTGTTCTGGCCCTTATCGTCATGGGCCTTGTCGTCATCGTGCTTATACGTGGCCTTTTCAACATGCTGAAGGGACAGGACGCCAACCGGTCCAACAAGCTGATGCAGCTTCGTCTGCTGTTGCAGGCCATCGCCATCGTGCTGATCATGCTGACGCTCTGGCTCACCGGCGGCGGCCGCTGACATGGTGAAACTGAACAAGATCTACACCCGCACTGGTGACAAGGGCACGACGGCGCTGGTTTCCGGCCCGCGCCGCCTGAAGCACGATCTGCGCGTCGAGGCCTATGGCACGGTGGACGAGACCAATTCGGCGATAGGCATCGTGCGGCTGCACACGAACGGGCTGGAAAAGCTTGATGCCATGCTGTTCCGCATCCAGAACGACCTCTTCGATCTCGGCGCCGATCTCGCCACGCCTGACAGCGGCGAGCCGCTGTCCTACGAGCCGCTGCGCATCCTCGAAAGTCAGGTTACCCGGCTCGAAAACGAAATCGACGAACTCAACGCGACGCTCGAACCGCTGACATCCTTCGTGCTGCCGGGCGGTAACGCGGCTGCGGCCAGTCTGCATATGGCGCGCACGATCTGCCGCCGGGCGGAAAGGCTGATGGTGGCGCTTTCAGTCACCGAGAACGAGATCGTCAGCCCGGCGGCCATCAAATACGCCAACCGCCTGTCCGACTTCCTGTTCGTCGCCGCGCGTTTCGCCAATGATACGGGCAAGGCCGACATATTATGGGTTCCCGGCAAGAATCGCTAAAAACCTAAGACAATCGCGTAACCAAAGGGCATTCGATGTTCATACCGCTGCACGACGCGAATTCCCTGAAACACATCCGGCTGCAATATGTCACGATTGGTCTGATCGTCGTCAATGTGCTGGTCTGGCTGTTTACCGGCGTGCTTGCCAGCGACACACAGGCCAATGCCGCAGCCCTCGGCCTCGGCTTCATTCCAGCAGTCGTGTTCGATTATGCCTATCTGGAGCCGGCCCTTCAGGTGGTGCCAGATGACCTGACCGTTGTCACCTATGCGTTCCTGCACCTCGATTTCTGGCATCTGGCCGGCAACATGCTGTTCCTCTGGGTTTTCGGCGACAATGTCGAGGACGCGCTCGGCCATTTCCGATTCCTGATCTTTTATCTCGCCTGCGCCATCGCCGGTGCGCTGCTGCACGGCTTCGTCGCCCCACCTCGGAAGGGCCGCTGATCGGCGCGTCGGGCGCGGTTTCCGGCGTCGTCGCCGCTTATTTCCTGCTGCATCCCAAGGTGCGGGTCTGGGTGCTGGTCCTCATGCGTATTCCGCTTCCCTTACCCGCCTTCATTCCGCTGGCGCTGTGGATTGGCCAGCAGTTCCTGATGCTGGCGCTCGGGCTGGAACAAAACGTCTCCTGGGGCGCGCATGTGGGCGGCATATTGGCAGGTGCCGTCATGGTGCTTTTCATGCGCAGGCGGGGCGTTCCGCTGTTCGACCGCACCATTGTTCCGCCGAGGGCGGCGCAGTTCAAGAATCCGTCGCAAACGGCAGGGTTGTCGCAAATCGAACGGGGCTATGACGGGGGCGGATAAGCCCGTGAGGAAGAGATAAAGTATTTACGTTAACGTCAACGTAAGATATGCCTTACGTGCATGTGATAATGAACATTGCTCCGTTGTATTTGCGAGAAAAATGCTTATCCATGTCGCCAACCTGTTTTTGGAGGTCCGCGCGGTCTATTCGCCAAGCGGACAGGAGTTTGAGGAAAGCCGCCGATGAAAATCCTTGTCCCCGTTAAACGAGTCGTCGATTACAACGTGAAGATCCGCGTGAAATCGGATGGTTCGGGTGTCGAGCTTGCGAATGTGAAGATGTCGATGAACCCGTTCGACGAGATCTCGGTGGAAGAGGCGCTTCGTCTGAAGGAAGCCGGCAAGGCCGAAGAGGTCGTGGTCGTGTCCATCGGCCCGGCCAAGGCGGAAGAAACGCTGCGCACTGCGCTCGCCATGGGTGCGGACCGCGCCATCCTGATCGAGACCGACGAAACGGTCGAGCCGCTTGCCGTCGCCAAGCTTCTGAAGGGCGTAGCAGAGGCCGAACAGCCCGGTCTCGTTATCGTCGGCAAGCAGGCGATCGACGACGATTCGAACCAGACCGGCCAGATGCTGGCAGCCCTTCTCGGCTGGGGCCAGGGCACCTTCGCCTCGAAGGTCGTACCGTCCGACGGCAAGGTTGCGGTGACCCGTGAAGTCGATGGCGGCCTGCAGACCGTGGAGCTGAAGCTTCCCGCCGTTGTCACCACCGATCTGCGCCTGAACGAGCCGCGTTATGCTTCGCTGCCGAACATCATGAAGGCCAAGAAGAAGCCGCTCGACAAAAAGGCGCCGGCCGATTTCGGCGTCGACGTTTCGCCGCGCCTCAAGGTGCTGAAGACCGAGGAGCCGGCAGGCCGCAAGGCCGGCATCAAGGTCGGCTCGGTGGCCGAGCTGGTCGAAAAGCTCAAAGCTGACGGCGTCCTCTAAGGTTTCGGAAAAGGGAGATATTCTTATGGCCATTCTTCTTCTGGCAGAACACGACAACGCAACCCTTTCCGACTTGACGGCAAAGACGCTGACGGCGGCAACGCAGATCGGCGGCGACGTCCACGTGCTGGTCGCCGGCTCCGGCGCGAAGGGCGCTGCGGATGCAGCAGCGAAACTATCCGGCGTCTCCAAGGTGCTCCTTGCCGACGACGCCTCCTATGCCAATGCGCTCGCCGAGCCGCTGGCGGCGCTGATCATCTCGCTTGCACCTTCCTATGACGTCATCGTCGCACCTGCCACCGCATCTGCCAAGAACGTGCTGCCGCGCGTGGCGGCGCTTCTCGATGTGGCGCAGGTTTCGGAAATCATCGAAGTGGTTTCGCCTGATACCTTCAAGCGGCCGATCTATGCCGGCAACGCCATCCAGACGGTGCAGGCGACTGACGCCAAAAAGGTCATCACCGTGCGCCCGACCGCTTTTGCGGCGGCAGCTGAAGGCGGTTCTGCAGCGGTTGAAACCATCGGCGCTGCCGAAAACCCGGGCCTCTCCAGCTTCGTTTCCGATGCTCTGGCTTCGTCCGACCGTCCGGAACTGACATCCGCGAAGATCATCATCTCGGGTGGCCGCGCGCTTGGCTCCTCGGAGAAATTCAAGGAAGTCATTCTTCCCGTTGCCGACAAGCTGGGGGCCGCCGTCGGTGCAAGCCGCGCCGCAGTCGATGCCGGTTATGCACCGAACGACTGGCAGGTGGGCCAGACCGGCAAGGTGGTTGCACCGCAGCTTTACATCGCCGCCGGCATTTCGGGCGCCATCCAGCATCTGGCCGGCATGAAGGACTCGAAAGTCATCGTCGCCATCAACAAGGACGAAGAGGCGCCGATCTTCCAGGTTGCCGATTACGGCCTCGTCGCCGATCTGTTCGAGGCGCTGCCCGAACTCGAAAAGGCGCTTTGATTTTAACCAGCCAACCAAGGCGGCGCGTTTTTTGAACGCGCCGCCTTCTCTTTTCCGGCGATATGCGTAACATCGCCGACAATGACGCAGACCAGCCACAGGAGAACAGCATATGACCGCCCCCTTTAAGAATATCGGTGTCATCGGAGCCGGTCAGATGGGGTGCGGCATCGCGCATGTTTCCGCCTTGGCGGGTTACAAGGTTCATATCTACGATCTCTCCAAGGATGGCATCGAAGCCGGCCTTGCCACGATCAACGGCAACCTCGCCCGCCAGGTCACCAACGGCAAGCTTTCCGACGACGCCCGCAAGCAGGCGCTGGCCCTCATCAGCGGATCGACTGATATTAACGACCTCGCACCAATGGATATCGTCATCGAGGCCGCGACCGAGAACGAGGAGATCAAGCGCAAGATTTATGCGCAGGTCTGCCCTGTCCTGAAGCCGGAGGCGCTGCTCGCCACGAATACCTCATCGCTTTCGATCACCCGTCTCGCATCTGCAACCGACCGTCCCGAACAGTTCATGGGCATTCACTTCATGAACCCGGTGCCCGTGATGAAGCTCGTTGAACTGGTGCGCGGCATTGCCACCAACGAAAAGACCTTCGACGCGGCCAAGGACTATGTGCGGACGCTGGAAAAGGCGATCACGGTTGCCGAGGATTTCCCGGCCTTTATCGTCAACCGCATCCTGCTGCCGATGATCAACGAGGCGATCTATACGCTTTATGAAGGCGTCGGTTCGGTGGAAGCCATCGACACCGCCATGAAGCTCGGCGCCAACCACCCGATGGGACCACTGCAGCTTGCCGACTTCATCGGTCTCGACACCTGTTTGTCGATCATGCAGGTGCTGCATGACGGCCTGGCCGACAGCAAATACCGTCCCTGCCCGCTGCTGGTGAAATATGTCGAGGCCGGCTGGCTCGGCCGCAAATCCGGCCGTGGTTTTTACGACTATCGCGGCGAGACGCCGGTTCCGACACGCTGAGGCGCAAAGATCAGCTGCGGGAGGAAGAACCCTCCCGCACGACCGGAAAAATTATCTAGCCTTCACCGCCGATACCAGCGCCTTGGCATCCTCACTGTCCCACGCCGCCGGGCCATTCATCGCCGCGAGCAGGCAGCCGTTTTCGTCAAGCAGCATGGTTGCCGGCAGGCCGAAGGCGAGGCCTTCCTTTTTTAGCGTGTTGAAGACACCCATGGAACTGTCGCGATAAAGCTTCAGCGCATCAATCTTGTATTCGTCCATGAAGGCTTTCGGCTTCTCGTCCGCGCCGATGTCGATATTGACGGTGACCACCTCGAAATCATTGCCGCCCTTTTCTTTCTCAAGCGCATTTAATGCCGGCATTTCCTCCCGGCATGGCACACACCATGTGGCCCAGAGGTTGAGCAGAACCGCCTTGCCCTTGAGATCGGCAAGCGTCATATCCTGCGCGTCCGGCCCCTTGAAAGATAACGGGACGACACGTGGTCTATCTGCGGCCGACATGGCAGCCACCTGCCCCTTCAGAAACGGTTTCAGCGAGGCAATGCGGTTTGCGGCACCCTCACATAAACCGGCGTCAGCGACCGCTGCCCCTTGAACAGGGCTCTCAGACCCAATATGCCTGAACCAGACCGCGCCCGCGCCGCACAAGACACCGGCAACGGCAGCAATTGCAACCAATCTGGCGGAAGGAAGCCTGAACGGCCTTTTTTCTGTCATCGAATACTCCAGGGCACTGCGAACATGGCTGACGGCACAGATCAGAAATCCTCCAACCAGATGTGGGGCGGACGTTTCGCTTCCGGGCCATCAGCCATCATGGAAGAGATAAATGCCTCCATCGGCTTCGACAAGAAGCTTTATGCCCAGGACATCCGCGGCTCTATGGCGCACGCCACCATGCTGGCATCTAAAGGCATTATTTCGCCGGAAGATAAAGACAAGATCATCGAGGGCCTGAACACGATCCTGTCAGAAATCGAAGCCGGCACCTTTGAATTCTCGCGCAAGCTCGAAGATATTCACATGAACATCGAGGCGCGTCTTGCGACCCTCATCGGCACGGCAGCCGGCCGCCTGCACACGGCCCGTTCGCGCAACGACCAGGTGGCGCTCGATTTCCGCCTCTGGGTCAAGGAAGAATTGCAGAAGACTGAAGCGCTGCTGACCGCGCTTATCGCCGCCTTCCTCGACCGCGCCGAAGAAAATGCCGATACGGTGATGCCGGGCTTCACCCACTTGCAGACGGCGCAGCCCGTCACTTTCGGTCACCATTGCATGGCCTATGTGGAAATGTTCGGCCGTGACCGCGCCCGCGTGCGCCACGCCATCGAGCATATGGATGAAAGCCCGATTGGTGCGGCCGCACTCGCCGGCACCGGCTATCCCATCGACCGTCATATGACGGCAAAGGCGCTCGGTTTCCGCGAACCTACCCGCAATTCCATAGACACAGTCTCCGACCGCGATTTCGCGCTGGAATTCCTGTCGATCGCCTCGATCTGCGCCACGCATCTGTCGCGTCTCGCCGAGGAGATCGTCATCTGGTCGACACCGCAATTCGGCTTCATCCGCCTGTCGGACGCCTTCTCGACCGGCTCCTCGATCATGCCGCAGAAGAAGAACCCTGACGCCGCCGAACTGGTGCGCGCCAAGACCGGCCGCATCAACGGCTCGCTGATCGCACTTCTGACAGTCATGAAGGGCCTGCCGCTCGCCTATTCCAAGGACATGCAGGAAGACAAGGAACAGGTTTTCGATGCCGCCGAGAGCCTGGAACTGGCAATTGTCGCCATGACCGGCATGATCCGCGACCTCGAAGTGCGCAAGGACCGCATGCGCGCCGCTGCCGGCTCGGGTTATTCCACCGCCACCGATCTTGCCGACTGGCTGGTGCGCGAGGCAGGCCTTCCCTTCCGCGATGCACACCATGTGACCGGCAATGCCGTGGCGCTGGCCGAAAAGAAAGGCTGCGATCTGGCCGATCTTTCGCTCGAAGAGCTTCAGGCCATCCACTCCGGTATCACCAATGGCGTTTTCGACGTTCTGTCCGTCGAGGCTTCGGTCGCCAGCCGCACGAGCTTCGGCGGCACGGCCCCTTCGGAAGTGAAGAAGCAGATCGCCTGGTGGCGCGGACGCAACTGATAAAATCGCGTTACGCTGCGATCACAAGAAACAGGGTGCACAAGCGCCCTGTTTTTCGTTATCAGAGAGGCACATATTTCCTTTGGACAGGCTCATGCTTTCAAAAACCGCGCGCAAACTCATCGTTCCCATCGGCATGACACTCGCTGTCAGCCTTGTTCTCAGCGCCTGCGGGCGTAAGGGCGACATCGATCCGCCGAGCACGCCGGTCGAAATGCGCAACAAGCGCAATGCCGACGGAACGGAGACGAAGCCGGCAACGGCGGAACGCCCGTTCATCCTCGACAAGCTTCTCTGACGGGTAAAAAGCCGTGAACCATTTTGGCTATATCGACGGCGTGCTGCACGCCGAAAACGTGCCCGTGCCCGAGATCGCCAAGGCGGTCGGCACGCCCTTCTATGTCTATTCGACTGCAACGCTGGAGCGCCACTACAAGGTGTTCTCAGGTGCGTTTGCCGATGTGGACGCCATGGTCTGTTACGCCATGAAGGCCAATTCCAACCAGGCGGTGCTGAAGACGCTGGCAAAACTCGGCGCCGGCATCGACGTCGTCTCCGGCGGCGAATTGCGCCGCGCGCTCGGCGCTGGCGTGCCGGCAAGCCGCATCATGTTCTCCGGCGTCGGCAAGACGGTGGCGGAAATGGATTACGCGCTTGAAGCGGGTATCTACTGTTTCAACATCGAATCCGAGCCGGAACTGGAAGTCCTCAACCTGCGCGCGGTCAGGGCGGGCAAGCGGGCGCATGTCTCCTTCCGCATCAATCCGGATGTGGATGCGCGCACCCACGCGAAGATTTCCACCGGCAAGAAGGAAAACAAGTTCGGCATTTCCTATGAACGGGCGCGGGCGGTCTATGCCCATGCCGCCACTTTGCCCGGCATCGAAGTCACCGGCATCGACATGCATATCGGCAGCCAGATCACCGAATTGCAGCCCTTCGAGGATGCCTTCCGCTTGCTGCGCGAACTCGTGGAAGTGCTGCGCGGGGATGGCCATGCGATCAGCCACGTCGATATTGGCGGTGGCCTTGGCATTCCCTATCGCGAGGATAACAATCCGCCGCCACTGCCGGATGCCTATGCGCATATCGTCAAAAACGAGCTGAAAAGCCTCAACTGCAAGATCGTCACCGAACCCGGACGCCTGATCGTCGGCAATGCCGGCATTCTGGTGACGGAAGTCATCTATGTGAAGGATGGCGGTGACAAGACCTTCGTAATCGTCGATGGCGCGATGAACGACCTCATCCGCCCCACGCTTTACGAGGCCTATCACGGCATCCGCCCGGTGGTGCAGCCGGCCGAAGACACGCCGCGCATCAAAGCCGATATCGTCGGCCCGGTCTGCGAGACCGGCGATTATCTGGCGCTGGACCGGGAGATGGCCGCACCGCAGCCGGGCGACCTGATCGCCGTCAGCTCCGCCGGCGCCTATGGCGCGGTGCAGGCCGGCACCTATAACTCGCGCCTGCTGGTGCCGGAGGTGCTGGTGAAGGGTGACAAGTTCCATGTCATCCGTCCGCGTGGCACCTATGAAGAGCTGATCGCCCTCGATTCCGTACCGGCTTGGCTCGACTGACCGTCTATCATACGGCTGGTCGATCACAATTGAGCGAAGCTGCCTAAAAAATGGGGGTGAGGGCTTAGGTGCCCTCGTCTTCGCCACAAAGAATGTTATCCTTGCTCCAGTGATATGAACAGCTCGCCGTTCCGGGAATGGCGTTCGACGTGGCCAGAACCGGGAGAACGGATTGATGACCACAGCCGGAGAGGACAGGACAGGCAGAAAGCGCCCGACTGGCGCATTCGCGCAGCGGCCGGACCTTGCTCGACGGGTTGCCGCCAAGCGGTTCTTCGCGAAAATCGTGCTGTTTTCCGAAAAAATGGCCCCGAAGACGCTGTGGCCGCTGTCCATCGCCGCCGTGTTTCTGGCGCTCGCCTGGTTCGGCCTGTACCGGCACATGCCGGATTTTCTGCGCCTCGGCATTGTTTTCGTCCTAGTTTTCGGTTTCATCACCACACTCCTGCCGATCGTGCGGCTGAAATGGCCAACCGACAATGACGCCTCCCGTCTGCTGGAAGAACGTAATGGCATGGCGCACCAGCCGGTGGGCGTGCAGGAAGACGAACCGGCCTTTGATACCCCCTTTTCCCGCACCTTGTGGAAAGAACACCAGATCCGCATGGCGGAGCGCATTGCCGCGCTCAATGCCGGCCTGCCGAAACCCGATATCGCCCGTTATGACCGCCTGGCGCTGCGCGCCGTTCCGGCATTGCTTCTGGTCACTGCTTTCGGTTTTTCCTATTCCAATGGTGCCGGCACGGTTGCAGATGCATTCCGCAGCCGGCCGGCCGTGGGTCCGCTCAATCCCGATATCCGTCTCGATGCCTGGGTCACACCGCCCGCCTATACGGGCCGCGCACCGATTTTCCTGACCGGACGTGATGCGAGCGGCCGCGACGCGGTTTCCGTGCCGCAATCCTCCAAGCTGACGATCCGCATGACCGGCGGCGATGGCGGTGAGGAAGTGACCTTCGAACCGGAAATGGCAGGCGCGCTGCAAAAGCTTGCGCCGGAAGCTGCACGTGCCGATAGTGCAAGCGGCGACGTCGCGGTTCAGACGCCGGTACGCTCGACGGATCAGCCTGTTGCTCCACGCACTTTCGCGATGGATGTCACCGAAAGCGGCATGATCAGTGCCAATGGCGAACAATGGGTGTTCAACGTCATTCCAGACCAGCCGCCCAGCATTGCCTTCGACAACATGCCGCGCCGCGCCGTCAACGGTGCGCTGGAAATCGGCTTCACCGCCAAGGACGATTATGGGCTGAAAGAAGCCCATGCCATCATCGAGCCGCTCGGCGTTGCGGAAGGCGCCACAGCACTTTACCCGGCGCCCGAATTCAAGCTCGATCTGCCGCGGCAGAATAATCGCGAGATCAAGGGCCTGACCAGCCGCAACCTGACCGAACATCCTATGGCGGGAAAACGCGTGCGCATCACGCTGGTCGCCACCGATGGCGCCGGCCAGACCGGCCGCAGCCCCGCGCATGAAATGGTGCTGCCGGGCCGTAATTTCTCCGAACCACTGGCAGCTTCCATCGCCGAACAGCGGCAGATATTCTCGCTCGACACGCGCCAGATGCCGAAGGCGATCGCCTATAACGAGGCGGTGGGCCTGCGGCCGGAAGAGACCATTCCCAACACGACGCACTATCTGCTGCTGCAATCGGCGCAGACCCGCATGCGGCTCGCCTATAATCAGGAAATGCTGAAGGACACGGCCGATTATCTCTGGGAAATCGCGCTCGGCATCGAGGATGGCGATCTTTCGCAGGCGGAAAAACGCCTGCGCGATGCACAGAACGCGCTGTCCGAAGCGTTACAGCGCAATGCCTCGGATGAGGAAGTTGCCAAGCTGATGCAAGAGCTGCGCGAGGCGATGCAGCAATTCATGAGCGAGCTTGCGCAACGCATGCAGAACGCGCCGCAAGCCAACATGAACCAGCAGGCGCAAAACGTGTTGCGCCAGCGCGATCTGGAAAACATGATGAACCAGATCGAGAACCTTGCCCGTTCCGGCAATCGCGACGCGGCGCAGGAAATGCTTTCGCAGCTGCAGCGCATGATGAACAATCTGCAGGCGGGCCGGCCGCAACGTCAGGGCCAGCAGGGGCAGCAGCAGAGCAGCAAGATGCGCCAGCAGATCGACAAGCTGGGCGAAATTCTGCAGCAACAGCAGAAGCTGATGGATGAGACCTTCAAGCTCGATCAGGCGCTTCGCGACCGCATGCAGCGCGGCGACCCGCAGCAGGGCGGCGAAAGCGAAGACCAACAGATGGGCGAAAACGGTGAGCAGCCACAGCAGGATCAGCAAGGCCAACAGGGGCAGCAGGGTCAACAGGGTCAACAGGGTCAAAATGGTCAGCCGGGCGGACAACAGCCAAGCGACCAGATGACCGCTGAACAGTTACGCGAGGCGCTGAAGAACCTGCGGGCGCAGCAGGATGCGCTCGGCAAGCAGCTCGGCGAATTGCAGCAGGGCCTTCGTGATCTCGGCATGGAACCGGGCGAAAACTTCGGCAAGGCGCAGCAGGAAATGCAGGGCGCCGGCGAGGCGCTGGGCAAGGGCCAGGGTGAGCAGGCCGTCGAGGGACAGGGCAATGCGCTGAACGCGCTGCGCCAGGGCGCGCAGGACATGATGGGCCAGATCATGCAGGCCATGCGCCAGCAGGGTCAGCAGCCGGGGCAAGGGCAGGAAGGCATGGCCGGTCAGGGCGGACAGAACGGCCGCGACCCGCTCGGCCGCCCGCGCAGCACCACCGGCCCGGATTTCGGCGATCAGGTGAAGGTGCCGGACGAGATCGACGTGCAGCGCGCCCGCGAAATTCTTGAGGCCATCCGCGAAAAACTCGGCAACAATCCGCCCGGCGAAATCGAACGGCGGTATCTGGAGCGATTGCTGGATATACGGTGAGGGTTCCCACAGGTAATGGCGCGCCTCGTTACATCCTGTTTCAGAAGCTAAAGCTTCCGTCGTGCCGGACTTGATCCGGCATCCAGCTGCCGCGCGTCTGCGCGGCGGAAAGAGTTCTTTCAGCCCAAGGACTTGGGCTGGCTGGATTCCGGCTCAAGGCCGGAATGACGGAGGTAGGGGACTGCGCTGAGCCAGGGGGCTGACCAACAAAAAAGGCGGCCCGACAGGCCGCCCTTTAAATCTCTGCAATCTCGCCGCTCAGGCCGCCAGCGCCCGCGCCACCGCCTTGCGAATATCCGGAAGCGCAAAGGGTTTGGAAACCACGTCCACAATCTTCGTCGCCAGATCATCAGCCCGTTCGCGCTGTTCGGCATAACCGGTCATCAGCAGGATACGCATGGCCGGGAAGCGTTCGGCGGCGCGGTGCGCCAGCTCGATGCCATCCATGACCGGCATGCGGATATCCGAAAGAAGAAGATCGAAACTGGTCTCCTGAAGCTTCTCCAGCCCCTGCTCGCCGTCAGCCGCCTCATGGGTCTCGTGACCGTCGAGACGCAGCGCGCGGGCGACGAAAGCCCGCAATGCATCCTCGTCTTCGGTAATCAGAATTTTCGCCATTAATCATTGCTCCTGGGCATCATTTCCAGCCATGAGCAACATCGCAGGCTCCTCTTTTCAAGAGGTAAACACCCAGGCTTTCGCTGGGTGAATGGTTAATGAGGCGTCTCCGCCCTGTGCCGTTCCGGCACGGAAAACATGCTCAGGCGTCGCCTGTCACCACGCCGACGAAAGGCAGTTCGCGGAAGGCATAAGCGACATCCATGCCGTAACCCACGACGAAATAGTCTGGACATTCGAAACCGACATAATCGGCCTCCAGATCTTCCTTGCGCTTGACCTTCTTGTCGAGCAGCACGGCAATGGTGACGTTACGCGCGCCGCGCTCGTAAAGCAGTTCCTTGGCGAAACGCAGCGTGCGGCCGGATTCGAGAATATCGTCGATCAGGAGCACATCGCGGTCCTTCACGTCGCTGTCGATATCCTTGACGATCCTCACCCCCTGCGAAACCGTGCCGGCGCCATAGCTCGATAGCGTGATGAATTCGACTTCGGGAGCAAGACCACTATCATGCAGCGCGCGGATAAGATCGGCTGCGAAAATAAACGATCCCTTGAGCACGGCAATGACCAGCAAATCCTTGGTCGGGCCACCGGCAATGTGCTTGGCCATATCGCGATTGCGCTCGGCGATCTGCTCGGCGGTGTAAAGCGGCTCGATGTTTTTTCCACGGACGACGGGCATTCTTTCTCCTGTGCTGCGCCTTGCCGATTTTACCTTTCAGTAAAAATACGAAGATCACGCGTTAGCACAGTCAACGTTCGGACGCACCCGCCTCAACGAAGGAAAGCTTGATGTCAGGCGTTTTTCCACCGGGATGGCGCAACTTTGCCGAAAATCCGTGGCTGAAACCGGGCTGCATCTCTCGTACCGGCGGTTCAATGACCATGCTGGCCACCAATTGCCCCTTGGCCGCAAAGAGATCGGCGCGAAGGGCCGGCACCTCTTCCAGGTTGCCGCCATTATTCTCCACGATGCCACTGATGAGCAGGATATCCATGCCGCCTGCCTCCTGCGGGGTAACGGTCACATGGGAAATGGCGAGCGGGTTTGCCGTGACGGCGGCCTGCTTTTCCGGCACAACCACCGAGAGGCCACCGGAGCAGACGAAAACGAAAATGGCGAGCCCCGCAACCAGCGCTGAATAGGCATCCGCCGACAGGCGCGACAATCTGCGATCCAGCCAGCCGATGAAGGCAAGGCCAAGCGTACCGATAGTGACGGGCGATTTTGCCCTCTGCCGGCGTGCCGCGCCGCGATTGTCGTTTCCGGGCTGACGCGAACGGTTTTCCTTGATGGTGACAAATTCCGCGTCTACCACGTCGTGGATCGGATTTGCCGCCCGCGCCGCGCGGCGCACCGGCGTTTCCGGCATCAGGAGGTCGAAATCGAATGCCGCTTGCCGGCGAGATGAACGGAACATAGCCATAGAATTCCCCGGTCAGGTTTTCCGGCCCGCAAAACTGGGCATTGCAACGAATCCTGCCAAGTTTTAAATTTAATTGGTTAATGCTTCGCAAAAACGGCTCGCGCGGGCCACCGGAACCGGTTTACACCGCGACATCCGGCCCCAAGCGCCAGCGGTTTGCGAACCACCACGAAACGAAGAGACTGGAAGTCCGTTGATCCATTTCGAAAATGTCGGGTTGCGTTACGGCATGGGGCCCGAGATCCTGAGGGACATGACCTTCGATATTCCCAAGGGTTCGTTCCAGTTTCTGACCGGCCCTTCGGGTGCGGGCAAGACCTCGCTGCTGCGCATGCTTTTGATGTCGCTGCAGCCCACCCGCGGTAATATCCGCATGTTCAACCGCGATGTATCGCGCATTCCGCGCAGCGAGCTGCCGATGTTGCGCCGTCGTGTCGGCATCGTCTTTCAGGATTTCCGGCTGCTGGATCATCTGACGACCTATGAGAATGTCGCCCTGCCGCTGCGGGTGCGCGGCAAGGAGGAAAGCGCTTACCGCAACGATGTGATCGAGCTTCTGAAGTGGGTTGGGCTTGGCGAGCGCATCAATGTGCTGCCGGCCATCTTGTCCGGCGGGGAAAAGCAGCGCGCCGCCATTGCCCGCGCGCTGATGGACCAGCCGGAAATCCTGCTGGCCGACGAGCCGACCGGCAACGTTGATCCGCCGATGGCCAAGCGTCTTCTCAATCTCTTCCTCGAACTCAACCGGCTGGGCACGGCTGTCGTCATCGCCACCCACGATTTCGCGCTGATGGACCAGATCGACGCGCGCCGGATGATCCTGACCGAAGGGCGGCTCGACATCTATGAATGAGATCACCCGCAAACAGCTGACCCCGGAAGCGGCCCAGCCGAAGCGGCCGCCCATGCGCATCCGCCCGATGGCGCCCATTCTGCCGCCGTCGAACATTCAGGGCAATGCGCTGATGGTGGTGATCGCCATCATGGCATTTCTCGCCTGCCTGACGCTCGGCGCCGTCTCCATGGTGCGCGCCACCGCCGCCACCTGGCAGAGCCAGATTTCCCGCGAGATCACCATCCAGATCAAGCCCGAGGACGGGCTGGACATGAATGCGGCGCTCAACAAGGCGCGCAATCTGGCGCTCACCTTCGTCGGCACGCGAGACGGCACGATCCTTGACGATGCGGCGACATCGCGCCTGCTGGAGCCATGGCTCGGCAGCGGTCTTGACCTTTCCGAACTGCCGATACCGCGCCTCGTCGTCATCACCATCGATGAAAACAATCCGCCCGATTTTCAGGCGATGCGGGACATGCTGAAGGCCGAGCTTCCGCAGGCGTTTCTGGATGACCACCGCACCTGGGTGGACAGGTTGGTCTCCATGGCCAGAACCACGGTCATGATCGGCCTCGGCGTTCTGATCCTCGTTTTCACCGCCATGGTGCTGACGGTGGTGTTTGCAACGCGCGGGGCGCTTTCCGGCAACCGGCATATCGTTGAGGTTCTGCATTTCGTCGGCGCGGAAAGCAGCTTTGTGGCACGGGAATTCCAGAAACACTTCCTGAAGATCAGCCTTAAAGGGGCGGCCGCAGGCGGCGCGCTCGCCGCAGCGGTTTTCCTTGCCGCCGGTTTCTGGCAATCGAACACGGTCGCCACGCCGCAGAGCGACCAGGCAAGCGCGCTTTTCGGTTCCTTTTCCGTTGGTCTCGGCGGCTATATCGGCATCGCCACAACGATGATCGTCATAGCACTTCTCACGACCATTACGGCACGCGTGACCGTCATCCGCACCATCGACGATATCGACCGCGTCCGCTCCGATCCGTCGAAAAGTGACGGCCTCACATCATGACTTTACTCCCAGAATCCCGTGGCAAACTGAAACCGTCACAGGCCGGATGTAACCTGCGGACGGTGGACAAAAATGCCTGTTCCTTGCCTTAATCGGCGAGTATTCAGGAGGAATGTTTGTGAGTCGGATGGACCAGGATCAGACGACCACGCGACCGGCCAGAAAGGGCCTGTTGTCGCGGCGTGGTCCGTTGCGCCGTTTTATTCGCGGCTTTATCCTTCTTTGCGTTGTTCTTCTCGGCGTTTTTTTAGGCGGCTTCCTGTGGTTCGCTGACTCCGTCGCTTCCATGCGCCCGCCGGAGGGCACGAAGGGCGATGCCATCATCGTTCTGACCGGCGGCTACCAACGCATCGAACAGGCGGTCGGCCTGCTGCGTGATGGCGTGGGCAAACGTTTGCTGATTTCCGGCGTCAACCCGGCCACCACCCGCTCGCAGATCCGCAAGATGACGCAGGGCTCATCCGACATGTTTTCCTGCTGCGTGGATATGGGTTACAAAGCCATAGACACGATCGGCAACGCCAATGAAGCGGCAAGCTGGATACGCGATCACAACTATTCCTCGATTGTCGTCGTCACCAACAATTATCATATGCACCGCAGCCTGCATGAATTGCGCAGCGCCAGCCCGCAGACGCAATTCATTGCCTATCCCGTCATCAGCGCCGATCTTGCCCGCACGAACTGGTTCGTGGAGCCGGATGTGGTCAGAACCATGCTCTACGAATATTTAAAGTTCGTGGCGGCGGCAGGACGCGATCTGACCGGCTTCGGCAAGGGCGATGGCCTGCGCAAGGCCGCCGCTGACCATTCCACGCCGAAGGTGGCGGCCGCTTCTCCATGAGCGGCAAGAAACGCGCTTGCTGCGAGGCCTTGTTTTCGTGTAGGCGTCTGGCATCGGCATCCGGCATCGAGGCGCATCAACGCTTCGGAACGGCTGCGCCCCGGGAAGGCTGTTGATGCTCAAGCTGCGCTCTTTTCTTTTCAATACGCTGTTTTATCTCAACCTGATTGTCCGCATGATCGTGCTGACACCGATCTATTTCATTCTGCCGCGCAAGATCGCCTTCGAAATCCCCAAGAACTGGGCGCGGTCCAACCATTGGCTGATGAAAACCATCGTCGGCACCACCTTCGAGATCGAGGGGCTGGAGAACATCCCGGAAACCGGCTGCATCTTCGCGCCCAAACATCAATCATTCTGGGATACTTACGCGCTGCTGCCCAATCTGCCGGACCCCGTCTACATTCTGAAACGGGAATTGATGTGGATTCCGCTATTCGGCTGGTATGTGATGAAACAGCGGATGATCCCGGTCAACCGCGCCGCGCGCGGCAAGGTCATGCTGAAGGTGATGGAGCGGGCGAAAGAGGAAATGGCGGCGGGCCGCGAACTCATCATCTATCCCGAAGGCACACGCCGCCCGCCCGGCGCCGAGCCAGAATACCGTTACGGTATCGCCCGGCTTTACCGTGATCTGCAGGTGCCGGTCATTCCCGTCGCCATGCATCCCGGCCTCTTCTGGCCACGCCGTTCGACCATGCGTTATCCCGGCCATTTCAAGGTGCGTATCCTGCCAGCCATCGAGCCGGGGCTGGATCCCGATGTGTTTTTCAAGCGATTGATCGACGTCACGGAAAAGGCGAGCGACGAGTTGCTGCTGGAAACCGCGCGCAACAATCCGCACTTGCCGTTGCCGCCAACCGCCATCAAGCGGATCGCCGAACTTCAAGGCACGGGCACGCCCTCCGCCGGCTGAACCACGAGCGTGCCGACATTGGCGGCAATGCTCTCCAGCAGAGAGTCGCGAATGCCCATATCCTGTAGATGCTGCACGGTATTGAAAACGTAATCCGTGTTCGGGCCGGACCGACCCGAGGCAGTCGCGACGATGCTGGCCGCCTCGGCCACAGCAAGACCGCCGATATATTGCTCATGCGCGGGGTCGGCCACATAGGTTACGGCGCTGCCGCGCCTGCCGTCGGCAAATGCAATGGCAACCACCCGTTCCTTGTAGACATTCGTCACCAGTTCGCGCTCGCGCAGATAAGCCATGACGGAATCCTGATCCTTGCCCTGCACGCGAAATGCAACACCGAGGCAGGAGCCGCCGCGCTCCAGACCCAGCACAAGACCGGGCTTTTCCTCCGTGCCACGATAAACGCTGGAACTGATGCAAAGGGAGCGGCGATAGCCATGCAGCCGCGCCTGCTGCCTTTCCTCAAAGGCAAAGCCGGGGTTCCACATCAACGAACCGTAGCCAAAGACCCAAAAATCGTCCATATCCCAAGCCAAATCAAAATTCCCTGAAGTCTGTTCATCGGAGATCAATATGGCAGCGTCAAGCCAATCCGGCACCGCCAAAAAATTCCTCTGGCTTGCCATCGCCGTCGCGGTGGTCATCGGACTTTATACGGCCGGGTGGTTTTATGCCGCCGACAGGCTAAAGCAGACGGTGCTGAACGTCATTGCTCCCTCACAGGCGAGGAATCTCAGCGCCGAATGCGGCGATATCGCCTTCCGGGGTTATCCTTTCCGCATCGGCCTCTTCTGCTCAAAGGTGACCGTGGACGACAGCGGGAACGGCGTTTCCGCGTCTTTCGGCGAGCTTCGCTCGGCGGCACAGGTCTATAATCCCGGCCACATCGTCTGGGAACTCGATTCGCCCGCAGAAATCCGCTCCGCCCATGGCCTGACCGTTTCAGCCTCCTGGCAGAACATGCAGTCGAGCGTCGTCACCAAGCTGAAGGGCATCGACCGCAGCTCGCTTGTCATCGACGGGCTGAAGGCGCAGGCGGTTTCCTCCGTCACCGGCCAGACGATCGACTTCGATGCCGTCAAGACGGAGATGCACCTGCGCCAGAACGGGGCCGATCTTGACGGCGCAATCACGCTGACCGACTCGGCCACCGTCATCAAGGACTGGCCGCAGGTTCTTCCCCGCCTCGACGCCATCGTCGATGTGACGCTCGCGGGTAAGGCGGGCATGGTGGACGGCAGCGACACGTCAGGCCTTTACGGCACAAGCGGCGAGCTTCGCCGGCTGGTGGCCGATATTGGCGACGGCCGCACCATGCGCATCAGCGGCCCCTTCTCGTTTGACAATGAGGGCTATCTCTCCGGCCAGTTCAAGCTGGAGATCGAAAAGCTCGGCGCTTGGTCGGACAATGCCAAACAGGCTTTTCCACAGCTGCAATCCACCATCGATACGGCCCGCAAGCTGCTCGGCGCTCTCGCCGGCGGCGGAGACAGGGCATCCGTCGATCTCGTGGTGGATCGCGGCCGCGCCACTGTCAGCGGCTTCATTCCGCTGGGCAAGATTCCGCCGATTTAACAGAGAGCTTTTGTAAAAAACACCTCAGCGGCATCCTGAATTTTTGGAAGGTTCAGGATGCCAGCTTCTTTGTATCCATTGCGACGATGCCACGTCTGCGGTTCCGGCTCGTCCTGCTGGCTGGAGGTCATCACCAGTGAGGCACCCTGGTCACGCATCAGGGTTTCCCAAAAAACTGTAAGCGTTGCACCAACGCCATGCCCGCGAAACTCGGGAACGACGCGGATCATGTCCATGTAAGGAATCTTGCCCCAGAACATCGAAAACCGCAGAAAACCGACTAGAATCGTATCTTCTTTCGCGACGAGATATTCGCGGTGTCCGACGCAACGCCGCAACCAATCCTCACCGATCCATTTGTCTTCGCGCAGCAGCCATTCGATATCGTCATCCGTCGCCGCCGATATCAGTATCATGCCAGCGCCCTACTTCTTCTGATCCAGCGCGTGGCGGCCGAAGTCAGGCGCGTCAACATCCTGACCAGCCTGCACGATAGAGCGGCGGATGGCGCGGGTGCGGGAAAACAGCTCAAACAGCTTGTCGCCCTCGCCCCAGCGGATCGCCCTTTGTAGCGACGCAAGGTCTTCGGAAAACCGTGCGAGCATTTCAAGGATGGCATCCTTGTTGTGCAGGCAGACGTCACGCCACATGGTGGGATCGGAAGCGGCGAGACGGGTGAAATCGCGGAAACCGGAGGCGGAATATTTGATGACTTCCGATTCGGTCACCGTCTCCAGATCATCCGCCGTGCCGACGATATTGTAGGCGATGATATGCGGCAGATGCGAGACGATCGCCAAAACCTTGTCGTGATGCTCGGCATCCATTTCATCGACGCGGGAACCGAGCGCCCGCCAGAAATCCTTCAGCTTTTCCAGCGCCTTGGCATCCGTGCCCGGCAGCGGCGTGAAGATGCACCAGCGCTCGCGGAAGAGACCGGCGAAACCAGCATCCGGGCCGGATTTTTCCGTACCCGCCAGCGGGTGTCCGGGAATGAAATGCACATTGTCGGGCATATGCGGGGCCATCTGGGCGATGACCGAAGCCTTGGTGGAGCCGACATCGGTCACGATGGCGCCCGGCTTCAGATGCGGCGCGATCTGCTGCGCCACGCTTTCCGAAGCACCGACCGGCACCGAGACGATGATGAGATCGGCGTCCTTCACCGCCTCTGCCGCCGAGACGGTATAATCCGTGCCAAGCGCCAGCTCCTCCGCCCGTTTCAGCGTGTCTTCGCTGCGGGTGGAAATTGTCACATGGCGGGCAAGACCCAGTTCCCTGATATCGCGGGCAATCGACGAGCCGATCAGGCCGATGCCGATCAGCGCGATGCGTTCAAACATGATCTCGCCCATCACGCCTGCCCCATGAACTCGGTGAGAGCAGCGATGACGCCGAGATTGGCCTCTTCTGAGCCGACCGTCATTCTCAGCGCATTCGGGAAGCCGTAACCGCGCACCGCACGCAGAATATAGCCGCGGCGGCTCAGGAACTCATCCGCATCCGCCGCACGCTTGCCATCCTGATCCGGGAAATGGATGAGAATGAAGTTGGTGACCGAAGGCGTGACGGTGAGGCCGAGACCGGTGAAGGTGGTGACCAGCTTTTCCATCCACAGCGTGTTATGCGCCACGGCCTTTTCAACGAAGGCCTGATCGCGGATTGCAGCGGCACCGGCAGCGATGGCCGGCGCGCTCATGTTGAACGGGCCGCGCACGCGGTTCAGCGCATCGATGACGGCGGCCGGACCATACATCCAGCCGACACGCAGCGCGGCCAGACCGTAAACCTTGGAGAAGGTGCGGGTCATCACCACGTTTCGGTTGCCGGAAACCAGCTCCAGCCCGGCTTCGTAATCATTTTTGCGCACATATTCAGCGTAAGCAGCATCCAGCACCAGCACGACATGTTTCGGCAGGCCGGACTGAAGACGGCGGATTTCCGCAACCGGAACATAGGTGCCGGTAGGGTTGCCCGGATTGGCGACGAAAACCATCTTGGTCTTCGGCGTCACGGCGGCGAGGATCGCATCCACATCCACCGCGCAATCCTTTTCCTTCACCGTCACCGGGGTCGCGCCCGCACCCATGATCTGGATCTTGTAGACGAGGAAACCATGCTCGGTGATGATCGCCTCATCGCCTGCACCCAGATAGACATGGCACAGCAGGCCGAGCAGCTCGTCCGAACCGTTGCCGCACATGATATTCGCGATGTTGAGGCCATGCACATCGGCAATCGCCTGACGCAGCGCGATAGCCTGACCGTCCGGATAGATTTCCAGATGGCTGGCGGCCGTACCGAAGGCCTCGATCGCCTTCGGGCTTGGCCCAAGCGGCGTTTCATTGGAGGAGAGCTTATAAACCTTCGCAACGCCGTCCACATGTTCCTTGCCGGGAACATAAGCGGCGATATCCAGGATACCCGGACGCGGAACAGGTTGGTTAAGCTCTGCACTCATTTGATCGACCTTTGGAAAAACGCCGGAGAACCCGACAAAAGCAATGCCGGAGGCATTAGACCGGAATGGCCGTTTTGTCGAGGGTCAGCGCGGCTTTACTTGGCTTGTGGCAGCGCGGGTGGTGGGCACCCCCTGCGGGGCGAGAACCGGCACGAAAACCCGGCGCGAGGCGCGCTGGGTGACGGGCAGTCCTTGGTAGAGACGTTTCTGGGCTTCCACCACGATGACGCCGGAAAAAAGCGGCCAAAGCCGGCGGCCGGTATGTTCGAGATAACGGCGGAATTTCAGCACCGGCCGGCTTGTGGTGGGCGGGAAGAACAGCGCCTCGGCGGTAGCGCCCGGCGTGAAATTGGTTTCGCGCAAAAGCGCCGTTAACTGCCCGCGCGAATAGGGTCGACCAGAACCGAAAGGCGTATGCTCCATGCGTGCCCAGACACCGCGTCGGTTGGGCACGACAATCACCAGACGGCCGCCCGGCGCCAGCACCCGCCAGAGTTCTTTCAGCGTTTCGCGCGGGTTTTCGGCAAATTCCAGCGCATGCACCATCAGAACCCGGTCTATCGACGAATCGGGAAGCGGCAGTTCCTCGTCGAACACCAGCGCCGTTGAAGACAGCTCGCCAGCCGGCCAGTTCACTGCCCCCTGCCCCGCCGGCATGAAGGCGAAAGTGCGCTCCGTATCATGGCGGAACCGTTCCAGAAACGGCACGGCATAACCGAGGCCGACTAGCCGCTCCTCCGGCAAGGGCGGCCACAGCGTCAATAGCGCCATGGTGATCGCCTGCTCGGCCGAGCGGCCAAGCGGAGAATGATAGAATTCGCGCAGATCGACGATATCGGTATTCATGGGCGAGAATGTAGCATCAGGCGGTTGGACTTCAAGGCGTCTGCCCCTACATTGGAAGTCAGTTGGGAAAGTCAGGCGGGCGAATGCGCCGGTTTTGGCCGGCAAACGGAGAGGATACGATGAAACCTTTGGAAATAGACGTCTTTCTTTGCCGCAGCGATAATTTCGGAGTGCTCCTGCATGATCCCGAAAGCGGGGCGACGGCCACCATCGACGCACCGGAAGAAGGACCGATCCTGCGCGCGCTCGACGGCCACGGCTGGAAACTGACCCATATCTTCACCACCCACCACCATCAGGACCATGTGGAAGCCAATCTGGCGCTGAAGGACAAGTTCCGCTGCGAGGTATACGGCCCCTATGACGAGGCGATTGCGATCCCCGGCCTCGATCGCTCGCAGGCCGATGGTGACGAGTTCGAATTTGCCGGACGCCGCGTTCAGGTCATCGCCACACCCGGCCACACGGCGGGTCATATCTGTTATTATCTGCCGGACGACGGCCTGTTGTTTGCCGCCGATACGCTCTTTGCCATGGGTTGCGGTCGCCTGTTCGAACGCCCGGCGGCGGACATGTGGCACTCCTTCCAGAAGCTGATGGCCCTGCCGGATGAGACGCGGGTCTATTTCGGCCACGAATATACGCTTTCGAATGCCCGTTTTGCACTGACCGTCGACCCTGATAATGCCGTGTTGAGCGAGCGCGCGGCGCGTGTCGAGACGGCGCGGAAGGCCAATGAGTTCACCATTCCCACCACCATCGGGCTCGAAAAGCAGACAAATCCCTATATGCGCGTGGCGGATGCCGGCATTCGCAGACATCTCGGCCTTGAAGGGGCCGCCGATGCCGACGTCTTTGCGGAAATCCGCACGCGCAAGGACAATTTCTGATGAGCGCCGATCTGTCTGCGGAAGCGATCATTCGCGAATTGGGGCTGGAACCGCATCCGGAGGGTGGTTTTTACCACCAGACTTTTCGCGACAAGGCAGGCGGCGAGCGTGGCCATTCGACGGCGATTTATTATCTGCTGGAAAAGGGCGTGCGCTCGCACTGGCATCGGGTCACCGACGCGGTTGAGGTATGGCACTATTATGCCGGCGCGCCGATCGCGCTGCATCTTTCGCAAGACGGGCGGGAGGTACAGACCTTCACGCTCGGTCCCGCCATTCTCGAAGGCGAGCGTCCGCAGGTGATCGTGCCCGCTAATTGCTGGCAATCGGCGGAAAGCCTCGGCGATTTCACCCTTGTCGGCTGCACGGTCTCACCGGGCTTCGCCTTCTCGAGCTTCATTATGGCCGAGCCCGGCTGGTCGCCTGGGGATGCGCTATAACCCGCAACGACGGCCTATAGAGTGAGCGGTTGCCGCTTGCTTCTTCTCCCCGCCGGGGAGAAGTCCGCGGCAGCGGGATGAGGGGGCGCCGCCAGAGATATTCGGAGAGGGCACCCCCTCATCCGACCCTTCGGGCCACCTTCTCCCCGGCGGGGCGAAGAAACAATTGGCGCTGTCGGGCGTCACTCATCCCGCCATGAGCCGCAATCAGCCGCCGTATTTCGTGGCCGTAATATAGACCTGACCCACCCGCGTCGGAATGATCGCATAAACAGGCGCATAGACATCCATATTGTTTGACTTGGCGAACCAGATCTCCATCGAGATGGATTTCAGATATTCTATATCCGTGCGCCCCTGCCGGTAGCCCGACTTCGGCACATAACGCGCCTTGCAGACGATGGCGTCACCGTTAAAGCCGTTGGTCTTGAACGGCTTGGTGCCACTGGAGCTCAAAACGAGGTCGAGTCGCGATTCGCCATCATAGATCGGCAGGCGCGTTGGGCAGATGCGGCCGCCTGAGGGTATGATGAGACCGGAAATCGGATCGAGAACCGAGCGCAGGTCGCGGTCCTTCACATCCACCCAATTGTCCGGTCGGGCCTTGGGTTCAGGTTTCACCGTCGTCGATGTGACATTGCCGTTGCGGTAGACGACGTCATAGGTGCGTACCCGCTTGCCATCCTTATAGACCAGCGAATATTCGTTCGCCTGCAGCCGGTGGCCACGCTTGGCCCCGGAAACCGTTGTCTTGCCGGAAATGTCCTTGAGGATGCTGGCAAGGCCAGCGGCGCTGAAGGAACCGGAGATCGAATAATTCGGTCCGTCCATGCGAGTCGAAAAACTTGCCCGCGCAATCGGCAAAATGCCAAGATTGATGCTGTATTCGCTTGTGTGGCGTGCTTCGGCGGCGAGCGAGGGGGAGACGCCCGCAAACGCCATCGTCACGGCCATAAAAATGCTTTTTCCTCTGGCAATCATTTCGATATCACCTTAAAAGAGGCGCGGAAGCGGCCTTATCGGGCGATGATATACGCTGACTTGTGGCAATAAAAAAGCGGATGCCGGTTGAAAACGCCGGAATTTCCTTTCATTTGATCGCGAGCGGCTTGACTGTTAAGTCTCGTCTGACTATAGAACCGCAACTTTCCAATCATGGCCAGTTGGATTGCCACCCCGGTTTTGCCGGTGGCGAGCCAGTGGTGAAACAGACGAAACGAAATAGGTGTACCCATGTCCCGTGTATGCGAATTGACCGGCAAGGGCGTCCAGACGGGCAACAACGTCAGCCACGCCAACAACAAGACCAAGCGCCGGTTCCTTCCGAACCTCTGCCAGGTTACGTTGATCTCCGATGCTCTCGGCCAGCGTTTCCGCCTGCGTGTTTCCGCAGCCGCTCTGCGCTCCGTTGAACACCGTGGCGGCCTCGATGCTTTCCTTCTGAAGTCCGGCGAAAACGAACTGAGCATGCGCGCTCGTCTCCTGCGCCGCCAGATCGCCAAGAAGACGGCTGAAGCTGCTTAATAGCGGTTTCGACATCATCGATATTCAGAGGGCTTGAATGGCTTTTGCCGCTCAAGCCTTTTGTTTTATTTCAGCTCAGCTCCAACTGGTGGCATCACCCAGGATAAAAAAATGCTGACCCTGCGCTATACGCTGATCTACGTTCTCCTGATGACACTCGTGGTCGTCGCTTCCAATATTCTGGTGCAGTACCCGCTCTCCGGATCGCTGCTCGGCGTCAATCTCGGCGATCTGTTGACCTGGGGTGCCTTTACCTATCCGGTCGCCTTCCTCGTCACCGACCTGACAAACCGCCAGTTTGGGCCCTCCATTGCGCGCCGCGTCGTGCTGGCCGGCTTTGTCGTTGGGGTAACGTTGTCCTTCTGGACATCCATCCCGCGCATCGCGGTCGCTTCCGGCACGGCCTATCTCATCGGCCAGCTGCTCGATATTTCTGTCTTCAACCGCCTGCGCCGCCAGCGCTGGTGGCACGCGCCGCTTGCCGGCTCGATGCTGGGTTCCGTGCTGGATACGGCGCTGTTCTTCTCCATCGCCTTTGCCGCGAGTTTTGCTTTTGTCGGCCCCAATGATGCCTTCGCCATTGAAAATGCGCCTATCCTTGGCGTCTTCACTCTCGAAGCGCCGCGCTGGATCTCCTGGGCGCTGGGCGATCTTTCGGTGAAAATCCTCGTCGGCCTCGTCATGCTTCTGCCTTACGGCGCGCTGATGAACACACTGAAGCCCATGCCGGGCGCGGTCAAATCGAGCTGACATTATCCGCCAGCCGCATTTGAAGCTGTGCAGGCGTGCATCAAATCACGCTTGCAAACCCACAGGTGACGTTGCAATCTGGCGTCCGTGGCAAAGCACGAAGGCGGATCGGCATGCAGATCAAGGACGTTATCGACATTGTGGATGCAACGAGCGCCACGCTCTCGGGCTCCAGCTTTGACGACGTCAATCTGTCGGGAACGGTCTTCAACAATGTCAATCTGGCCGGCACACGCTTCAACGACATCAACTTTTCCGGCGCGTCATTTACGGACAGCAACATGTCCGGCTGGTCAATCGATGACGTCAATTTTACCGGATTGAAGCTGAGCAACACGAACCTGTCCGGCGCGCAGATAATGGCATGTCGAATGACCGGCATGAAGATCGACGGCATTCCGATCGAGGATCTCCTCGCTGCTTACAAGGCGGCACAGGAGCGGATCTGATATTCAATCCACCAGCTTGAATTCCAGCATAAGATTGCGCTGGAGAAACGAGTGGTTGTCATCGGACACGATGATGAGGCGTGTCGAGCCATCCGGCCCCTTCACCACATCCATGCCCTCCATATTGTCGATCTGGTAGGCCATGCCCGCTTCCATCAGGATTTCACCATCCACCACCGCACCCGGATGGATATCGGCGCCGCGGATACGGCGGATGCGCATGCCGACGCCCTCGGCGAAATTGAACCGGCGTTCCAGAAGCAGCAGGTCGCCATTGGGCAGGAACGCACCGTCCGTCACGTCGAATGAGGGATGATGCGTAACGGCAAATGTGCCCTTGCGCGGGCCCTCCAGAATGGCGGCAAGAAGATTACCGTCCGTATCGATGCTTTTTTCAGCCACCACGACCAGAGCGCCGGCAAGCGGCGAATCGGCCGGCGATACCGCGAGAGCCTCCATGCCACCATTATGGCGCAGCTCGTTACTGGGAATGAGATATGGCAGGCGGTCGAGCGGCTTTGAGGTAGCGAAGCCCGGATCGGGATAGATATCGATCCTGTGGCGCTGCTCGTAGCTGACGAACACCTTGCCGTCGCGCAGCGCCAGCCCTTCCGCATCCATTTCCATCTTGCGCGGCGGTTCGCGGCCGCTCATGTCCAGCATGGGGGTGATGCGGACATCGGCAAGCCCGGACAGCGCGCCGGCAGCACCACGCGTGATTCTGCCCGTCAGCCAGTGGCCGGTATCCAGCACCGCGATAAATTCCTCACCATCGGGGCGGAAGCGGATGGAGGATATCGCCCCGAACAGCTTTTCCGGGGCGCTCATCACCATGCCGCCGATAAATTCCAGCTTGCCGAACCGTTTTTCGCTGGTGCCGACTTCGAAAGAGGAGAGCAGACGCACGCCCACCGGCACATCGATGGTGGAAGCACCGATGGAAACCGGACATAGCGATATGGCCGCCAGAATGGCGGCCATCGCAAGCGTTTTGCAGGCGGAAGAAGCCCGGCCCCGCTTATCCCGCACGGCGAACCCTGCGGGACGAACCGGAGGCGCTGCTCGTATCCTCGAAGAGCGCTGCGAGCTGCTCGGTCATCGCGCCTGCAAGCTCATCCGCATCCACGATGGTCACGGCACGGCGGTAATAACGGGTCACGTCATGGCCGATGCCGATTGCCAGCAGTTCCACCGGCGAGCGCGTTTCGATCTGCTCGATGACCGCACGCAGGTGTCGCTCCAGATAGTTGCCCGGATTAACCGACAGGGTCGAATCATCCACCGGCGCGCCGTCGGAGATCATCATCATGATCTTGCGCTGCTCGGGGCGGCCGATCAGGCGGTTATGCGCCCACATCAGCGCTTCACCGTCGATATTTTCCTTCAGAAGGCCTTCACGCATCATCAGGCCGAGATTGCGCCGTGCGCGCCGCCACGGGGCATCCGCGGACTTGTAGACGATGTGGCGTAGATCATTGAGGCGACCCGGCGAAGCGGGCTTGCCATTGGCCAGCCATTGCTCGCGCGACTGCCCACCTTTCCACGCCTTGGTGGTGAAGCCCAGAATTTCGACCTTGACGCCCGAGCGCTCCAGCGTACGCGCCAGAATGTCGGCGCAGGTGGCTGCAACCGTGATCGGACGACCGCGCATAGAGCCGGAATTGTCGATGACGAGCGAAACGACGGTATCGCGGAATTTGGTGTCGCGTTCCTTCTTGAAGGAGAGCGGCTGCATGGGATCGATGATGAGCCTGACCAGACGGGCCGGATCGAGATAACCCTCTTCCAGATCGAAATCCCAGGAACGGTTCTGCTGCGCCATCAAGCGGCGCTGCAGCCGGTTCGCCAGCCGTCCCACCGCACCCTGAAGATGGGCGAGCTGCTTGTCGAGAAAGGCGCGCAGCCGGTCAAGCTCGGCCTCGTCACACAGTTCCTCGGCGCGGATTTCCTCGTCGAATTCCTCGGTGAAGATGCGGTAGTCGACCTTCTCGTTGAAATCATCGAAAGGGCTGTTGGGGCGGCGGGTCTCGCCGGGCGTTTCGGAATCCTCGTCGAGATCGTCGGACATTTCTTCGTCCGACATCTCGGCGCCGTCCATCTCGCCTTCTTCCATTTCCTCCTGCGAGGCCTCGTTTTCATCGGCGGGCGTCGCATCGGAGCCAGCCTCTTCCTCGACCTGCTCTTCCTCGGTCTCGTTGGTGCGCGGCTGATCCTCGTTGGATTCCGCTTCCTGGCTTTCCGGCTCGTTATCCTCGTCGCCGAAATCTTCCGCCATCTGCATGGAGGTCAACATCTTGCGCACCAGCCGCGAAAACGCCTTCTGGTCGGTAATGACGCGGGAAAGATCGTTGAGGTCGCCTGCGGCCTTGTCTTCGATGAAGTCGCGCCAGAGATCGAGAACCTTGCCGGCGCTCGCCGGCGGCTTTTCGCCGGTCAGTTTCTCGCGCACCAGAAGTGCCACAGCCTCGGCGAGCGGTGCGTCATCCTTATTGTTGATGCCGGAAAAATTGGCCTTGGCGTATTTTTCCGTATTCATGGCCTTGATATTGGAGGCCATGCCCGGCATGCGCAGCGCGCCGATGGATTCCACCCGCGCCTGTTCGACGGCATCAAAAACCAACTGCGCTTCGGCGCCCTGCGGTGACATCACCGCATGGGTATCCGCATCATGGCAGGCGAGACGCAGCGCCATGGAATCGCCGAGACCACGCGTGATGGCGATCTCCTGCGCCGTGGGTTTCTTGGAAATTTCCGGCAGGCGCATGCGCTCACCGGCAAGGCCCGGCCGCTCATTGGCGAAGACGACCTCAACCTCGGCGTCACCGGCAACGGATCGCACGCACCCGGCAATCGCCTGACGCAACGGCTCCGTATCAACCGCCGTACCCGGTTTCGCTCTGGAATTGTCGCCGCGCCCTGCCATAGTCTTTCCTGTCAGTTGCCGACGCCTGCGGCCCACCCATCAGAGGATGCGCAGCCGCCGGCGTCTTCAAGTCATCGGTGATCTTCTCCGGAAAACCGGGGACGATCAGGCGCTGAGAACGATGTTCGCGGCGCTTTCTTTGAGCTCAACGCCGAAAGCGCGCTGATACTGCTCGGCTACCAGGGTACGCTCAAGCTCGTCGCACTTGTTGAGGAAGGTCACGCGGAAGGCAAAGGCGAGATCGCCGAAAATTTCCGCATTTTCCGCCCAGGTGATGACGGTACGCGGGCTCATGACCGTGGAAAGGTCGCCATTGACGAAGGCCGAACGGGTAAGGTCTGCCACGCGCACCATCTTGGAGACGGTTTCGCGGCCCTTCGGATTGTCGAGGCTCTTCACCTTGGCGGCGATGATGTTCACTTCCTGCTCGTGCGGCAGGTAGTTCAGCGTGGTGACGATGGACCAGCGGTCCATCTGCGCCTGATTGATCTGCTGGGTGCCGTGGTAGAGGCCCGTCGTATCACCGAGGCCAACCGTGTTAGCCGTTGCGAAAATGCGGAAAGCCGGGTGAGGACGGATGACACGGCTCTGGTCGAGCAGGGTCAGGCGGCCAGAGGATTCCAGCACGCGCTGGATAACGAACATCACGTCCGGGCGACCGGCATCATATTCGTCGAAGACCAGCGCGACATTGTGCTGATAGGCCCAGGGGAGAATGCCGTCCTTGAATTCGGTAACCTGCTTGCCGTCCTTCAGGACGATGGCGTCCTTGCCGACGAGATCGATACGGCTGACATGGCTGTCGAGGTTGACGCGCACGCAGGGCCAGTTCAGGCGGGCAGCCACCTGCTCGATATGGGTGGACTTGCCGGTGCCGTGGAAACCGGAAACCATGACACGTCGGTTGTGAGCAAAACCGGCAAGGATCGCAAGCGTCGTGTCGCGGTCGAAAAGATAGTCGGGATCGAGGTCAGGCACATAGGCGTCGCCCTGGGAATAGGCGGGAACCCGCAGATCCGTATCAATGCCGAAAACCTCCCGCACGGACACCGTCGTGTCGGGCAGGTTGGAAATATCAAGGTCGATTTTGCTCATCACGTCTCCAAGGCGGGCGGCAGCCACCCGGCCACATCATCAATCAGGCGGTAAACACGTAAGTTGGCTTAGCAGAAACCTGACTGCTTTAACAATTGATATGCTTGAACAACAGCCCGAAAACGTTCTTCCGAACCACGATCGCCACCATTAGCATCAGGATGGTGCTTTTTGACAAGCTCCTTATAGCGCCTTTTTATCTCTTCCTGCTTCGCATTGGCAGAAAGACCCAGCGTATCGAAGGCTTTTGCCTCCAGCGTCTTCAGCTTGCGGTCCTGCTGCATGCGCTGTCCACCGGCCTTTGCGCCGCCCGCAAAACCGCCGGCGAAGCCGAAGGGATCGCGAATGCGGGCATTGCCGCTGGCGGTGCCGGATCGAAGTGTCGAATGCAAAGGGCTGTCGCGCGCCGTCTTGTTGACGCCCACCGTCCAGGTCGGACGATGACCGGTGATCGCCTCCTTCTGGTAACGGGCGATCTCGCCGTCCGACAGGCCGGAGAAGTAATTATAGCCCTTGTTGTATTCCTTCACATGCTCAAAACAGAACAGGAAGAATTGCCCCTCGGCATTGCGGCCGACAGGTGCGCGGTGAACGCCCGGTTTATCGCATCCGTCCCACTGGCAGGTAGGAGCCTGAACCTCAGGTTCCCGCTCCCTTTTCCGGCGCGTGCGGATGCGGTCGAAATATTTCGAATCCAGTTTCATGATGCCCTGATTATGGAGTGCGAAAAGCCGCACAACAAGAATTGACAAAGCGGAATGTTGCTGGCTTTTAGGTAACCCCCTTCAAGACCAGCCAACAGGAATGGAGCCCTTCGCATGTCCCTGCGAGAACGTATAGAAACGAAGCTCCGTGAGAGCTTTTCACCAGAGCGCCTGAAAGTCGTCGATGAAAGCCAGATGCATGCGGGCCACCAGCCGGATATAACCGGTACGGGCGAGACACATATGCGTGTTCAGATAGTGTCGGAAAGCTTCTCCGGCAAGTCTCGCGTCGAACGCCACCGGGCGATCAATGCTGTTTTGAAGCCGGAACTCGACGCGGGGCTGCATGCGCTCGCGATCGAGGTGGCGGCACCGGGAGAAACGGTGCGGTTTTAGATTAACGCTGTCATCCGGGCCGAGAGCAAGCCCCCTCATCCGGCCCTTCGGGCCACCTTCTCCCCTCGGGGAGAAGAAACCATGCGGCAGCGCTTTGCTCAAAGCTATGCCGCATGGCATTGCCATTGCGGCTTGTTCTTCTCCCCGCCGGGGAGAAGTGCCGGAGCGAAGCGAGGCGATGAGGGGGTACCCTCACCGTTTCTCACCATAAATCACGTCACCCCGGGTGCTTTTCCGAAAGGAACGACTGCACCTCGGAGGCCGCCACATCATCAGCCACGAAAGACTGGCCGATGCCGTGGGTGAGAATGAAGGTGAGCTTGCCGCCCTTGACCTTCTTGTCCTGCGCGATTGCCGTCATCAGCGTCTCGACCGGCGGCAGGTCACCGGGAATGTCCTTCATCGTTGTGGGCAGTCCAACCGCCTTCAGGTGCGCCTCGACACGGGCCGCGTCGTCAGGGCTTGCGAGGTTGAGACGGGCGGAGAACTGGTGCGCCAGCACCATGCCGATCGCCACACCTTCACCGTGCACCAGCCGCTTGCTGTCGTAATTGGTCGCCGCCTCCAGCGCGTGGCCGAATGTATGGCCGAGATTGAGGAGCGCGCGCACGCCGTTTTCCTTCTCGTCGGCCACAACAACATCGGCTTTCGCCTGGCAGCTGGTCGCAATCGCCTGGATGCGTGCGGGGCCGCCGGTGCGAATTTCATCCCAGTTCTTTTCGAGCCAGAAGAAGAAATCCGGCTTGTCGATCAGGCCGTATTTCACCACTTCGGCATAACCGGCGCGGAATTCGCGCGGGCTCAGCGTATCGAGCACAGCCGTGTCCGCCAGCACCAGATCCGGCTGGTGGAAAACACCGACAAGGTTCTTGCCGTGGCGGCTATTGATGCCGGTCTTGCCCCCCACCGAGGAATCGACCTGCGCCAGAAGCGAGGTCGGTATCTGCACAAAACGCACGCCACGGCGCACGATGCCGGCGGCAAAACCCGCGAGATCACCGATCACGCCGCCACCGAGTGCGATGACCGCATCGTTGCGTTCCACACGTGCGGAGAGAACCGCATCGCAGACGGTGACCAGATGTTCGAAGCTCTTGGTTTTTTCACCAGCCGGCAGGGTCAGCGACACCGCCTCGATACCGTCCGTCTGCAGGCCGTCCATCAGGCTTTCGAGATAAAGCGGCGCCACGTGCTCATCGGTGATGATCGCCGCTCTCCTGCCCTTCAGCCGCGCCGAAATCTCGCCGCCCGCCCTGCCGATCAGTCCCGGCCCGATCAGAATATCATAGGCGCGCTCACCGAGCGGCACATGGACAAGGCGTTCGTCGGCGTGGATTTCGGAAGGCGTCATGGTGGTCAGTCTTTCTGTTCGATGCCGGCGATGGCGGCCAGCACTTCAGTCACGATGATTTCCTTGCGGACATCACGGGATTCGATGGTGAGATCAGCTCCGGCATAGATCGGGTAACGTTTCTCCATCAGCGCCGCCAATGTGGCCTTGGGATTTTCGGTCTTGAGAAGCGGACGATGATCGCGCTTGTTGACCCTTTCCCACAAAACCTCGAGATCGGCTTTAAGCCACAGCGAGATGCTGCCCCGCGTGATGTGACGTCTGGTATTGTCGTTGATGAAGGCTCCACCACCGGTGGAGATAACCTTGGGACCGCCGCGCAAAAGCCGCTTGATGACCCGTGTTTCCAGCGCCCGGAACTCTTCCTCACCATAGGTGGCGAAAAGCTCTGATATCGTCATGCGCGAGACACGCTCGATTTCCACATCCGTATCGATGAACTGGACTTTAAGCTGCTGGGCAACCATTCGGCCTATCGCGGACTTTCCAGCCCCCATCAGCCCGACAAAGACGATGTTGCGCCGTCCGAGCTTTGCCCGCGCTTGTTCCCCGAGTGTGGCCGGGACGGATAAATTCGTTTCATTCATAAATTTGAAAGCCCGTTTGGCATGGATATCTGCAAATGTTTACGAAGCGTCAAGCCAAATTGCTGACTGAATGGCGTTGAATCACAATCATCGCCGCATGCGGCACGGGGCGAAAGCCGGCTTTTTGATCTTGCCGCCGCTTTCGCCGCACCGCATATAAGTTCGACCGCCACCTTCACGGAGCCGCCATGCCCACCCTCTTCCGCTTCACGATGATACTGGCGACCATCGCGGGGCTGGTCTATGGCGGCATGGTGCTGCTTGTCATGGTCGTCAAACCGCGCGACCGCGAGGTGACGGTGCGCATTCCGTCCGAACGTCTGAACCCACCGGCGGCAGAACCGGCAAGGCGCACTCCATGAGCGGACTAGCGGCAGGGCGCGACGGCGCGCGGCTCGAAAGTTTTCTGGAGATGATGAGCGCCGAAAGAGGTGCTGCTGCCAACACGCTTTCCTCTTACGAACACGACCTTTCGGATCTGCGCGAATTTCTGGCCGGCCGAGGTCAGTCTTTGACCGAGGCCGCCACGCCAGACCTGTCCGCCTATCTCACTCATCTTTCCACCCAAGGCTTTGCCGCCACCTCGCAGGCTCGACGCTTGTCCTCGATGCGGCAGTTCTATCGCTTCCTCTATTCGGAGGGGCTGCGCGGCGACGATCCGACCGGCATCATTGACGCCCCCAAAAAGGGTCTCAGCCTGCCGAAGACGATGAGTGTTGCCGATGTGACGGGACTTCTCCGCATCGCAGCAGAGGAAGCAGCCACCGTCGGTCCCGGCCAGCTTGCCCGCATCCGCATGCATCTGCTGCTTGAACTGCTTTATGCCACCGGCATGCGCGTCAGCGAGCTCGTCTCCTTGCCGGTCAAGGTGCTGCGGCAGGAAGGCCGCTTCCTGATGATCCGGGGCAAGGGTAACAAGGACCGCATGGTGCTTCTGTCACGCGCGGCCATCGAGGCCATGGAAAAATACGACGCCGCCAGAAAGGCGCTCGCGCCGGATAAAGCCAAGGCGGGGAAAAAAGCCGACGCACCGGAAAGCCCGTGGCTGTTTCCTTCGAGCAGCAAGGAAGGTCATCTGCCACGGCAAGTCTTCGCCCGCGACCTCAAAGATATCGCCATTCGCGCCGGTCTCACCCCTTCGGCGGTGTCACCGCACGTCCTGCGTCATGCCTTTGCCAGCCACCTCCTGCAGAACGGCGCGGACCTGCGCGCCGTACAGGAACTGCTCGGCCATTCCGACATTTCCACGACACAAATCTATACGCATGTGCTGGAAGAACGCTTGCAAGAACTGGTACAAACACATCACCCCCTTGCCAAACAGGGCAAAAACCTTGATTAGAGCGACCGGAACCGCCGGATAATCCGGTCAAACCTTGCGCAAAACGATCGGAAACGGATCTCATGCACAATTATCTCGACTTCGAAAAACCTATCTCGGACCTTGAAGGCAAGATCATCGAGCTGAAGAAGCTTGCCGATGAAGACGAGAGCATAGACACCTCGGAGGAGATCAACCGCCTGGAATCGCGCGTCAATGATGCGATGCAGGATATCTATTCCAAGCTGAATGCCTGGCAGAAAACGCAGGTCGCGCGTCACCCGCAGCGGCCGCATTTCGTTGACTATGCCAAGGCGCTGTTCACCGATTTCACGCCGCTTGCCGGCGACCGCAAATTTTCCGAAGACGCCGCCATTCAGGCGGGCCTTGCCCGCTTCAACGGTCAGCCCGTCGCCATCATCGGCCAGGAAAAGGGTAACGACACCAAAAGCCGCCTGAAGCATAATTTCGGCAGTGCACGTCCGGAAGGTTACCGCAAGGCGATCCGCGTGCTGGAACTGGCTGACCGTTTCTCGCTGCCGGTCGTCACCCTCATCGATACCGCTGGCGCCTATCCCGGCGTTGGCGCCGAAGAACGCGGCCAGGCCGAAGCCATCGCCCGCTCGACGGAAATGTGCCTTAACGTCAAGGTGCCGATCGTATCCGTCGTCATCGGCGAAGGCGGTTCAGGCGGCGCCATCGCCATCGCCACCGGCAACCGCGTCTATATGCTTGAACATTCGATCTATTCGGTGATCTCGCCGGAAGGTGCTGCCTCCATTCTCTGGCGTGACTCGACCCGCGCCAAGGAAGCCGCAACCAACATGAAGATCACGTCCGAAGACCTGAAGTCGCTCGGCGTCATCGACGGTATCATTGCCGAACCGATCGGCGGCGCGCATCGCGACCCGGAAACCGTCATCAACGCCACCGGCGATGTGATCGCCAAGGCGCTGGCCGATCTTTCGCAGCGTTCGGGCACGCAGCTTCGCGCCGAACGCCGCCAGAAGTTCCTGGATATCGGCCGGAATCTCTAACTCCGGCCTTATTTTCCTTGAATATCGCCCCAACTCGGCCATAGTCCGGTCACATCAAAAGATGTATCGGCGGCCGCGGGGGCGGATCCGATTTGAGTTAAGAAGATGTAAACGGTTAATACCGTATTTAAAATACACACGGGACGGTGTAGAACTGCCGCCGCTTCGTGCCATCGTCTTTCGGATCAGATCATGCGTTTGACACATTTTGCACTTCTTGCCTGCACCGCGCTCGTTCTCGCCGGCTGTAACGATACGCTCGAAACCGTCGAACGCGACGTTTCCCACGTCAAGAACAAGGTTGATTACCCGCTGTCTCCGTCCATTCTGGCCGAGATCGACAAGCGGGGCATGGATCGCACCTCGCCGATCATGATCCGCATCTTCAAGGAAGAAGGCGCGCTGGAAATCTGGAAGGCCAGACGCGACAACCGTTTCGAGAAGATCGCCGGCTACGAAATTTGCGCCTGGTCCGGCAAACTCGGCCCGAAGGTGAAGGAAGGCGACCGGCAGGCGCCGGAAGGTTTCTACAACCTGACGCCCGCGCACCTTAATCCAAACTCGAAATATTACCTTGCCATCAATACCGGCTTCCCGAACCGTTACGATGCCGCCAATGGCCGCAACGGCACCAATCTGATGATCCATGGCGCCTGCTCGTCGTCCGGCTGTTATTCGATGACGGATGCGCAGATTCTTGAGATTTACGGTTTCGCCCGTGACGCCTTCAAGGGCGGCCAGAAGACCGTGCAGCTGCAGGCCTTCCCGTTCCGAATGACGGCGGAAAACATGGCCCGCCACCGCCAGAGCGAACATCTTGAATTCTGGAAGATGCTGAAGGTCGGTTACGACAATTTCGAAGTCACCAAGCGCCCGCCGGACGTAAACGTCTGCGAGAAGAAATATGTCTTCAACCAGCAGACGGAAGGCGGCACCTTCAACGGCTCCGCGCAGTGCCCGGCCATGAGCACACCGCCGGCGCTCGTCAGCGCACTTTCGAGCTACAAAAAAACCTATGATCTCGCCTATGAAAAGGCGATGAAAAAATATGACGGCATGGCCTGGTACGACCCCAGCGAAGCGGAGCGCAAGGCGCTGGTCGCCGAAAAGCGCAAGGGCCGCGAACCCGCCTATGCGCCGACCGGTTCGGCGCTGAAGGCCGGCAAGCTGATGAAGGAAACGGAATATGCAGCGCTGATGGAGAAAAAGGCGCAGCAGGTGACGTCGTCTTCACCGGCCACAACTGCAACCGCCTCTTCCCTGCGCGGCCCGCGCCCTTCGGCAGCACAGCCCGCCGCTCCGCAATCGAACCCGGCACCGGCGGCCCCGACAATGGTTGCCACAGCCACCCCTTCGGCGGCCGGACAGAATGGAACCGCTGCCCAGAGCATACCGGTTCCGGCCCTGAACCCACTCGCCTATTCCGCAGCACCTGCACCGGAAGCGCCCGAGAAGAAGCCGTTCTGGAAGTTCTGGGCCAAGGAATGAGCGACACGGCCGAGATAATTTTCGATCTGAGGGGGCTTAAATGCCCCCTTCCCGTTTTGAGAAGCCGCAAGAAACTCGCGGCACTGAAAGCGGGCGATATTCTGACTATCGAGACGACCGATCCGCTGGCGGTGATCGATATTGCGCATATGTGCAATGAGGATGGGCATAGTCTTATTGAGACTGTTGCCTTGGATAAGGGGCATCGGTTTCGGATCGTGAAGGGCGGGTAACCGACGTTCAATGGCGTCGGCCGTGGTTACCCCCTCTGTCCTGCCGGACATCTCCCCCACAAGGGGGAGATCTGCAAGAAGCTCCCCCATCACTTCATTCTCAAATGTCGAGATGGCCGAAACCTCGCCTCGATTCGATCTCCCCCTTGAGGGGGAGATGCCAGGCAGGGCAGAGGGGGGTAACCCCACCCGCCGATTTCAACGCCGTCGCGCGATCTAAAACCGTAACCCGGAAACTGCCAGCGGATTATCCGTCATTGCCTGCCTGTCCGGCCGGTCGATACCCGGCGTACCGGTGAAGGCCGCGAACAGGTCCTTTACGAAAGCCTCCGGCAAATCCTTCGTAATCAGCACCATACGCGTGCGCTGGTCCGAAGGGTCCGGCCAGGCCGAAAGACGCTGAGGCGTGTGGAAAATGTTCTGAACCCCATGCAACACCAGCGGTCTACCCGGATTATCAGACAGCTTTACGATGGCCTTCATGCGCAAGAGCTTTTCACCATGTGCCGAGCGCAGCAGATCCACGAACATGTCGATCGCCATCGGGTTGATCGGCTGATCGTGAATGATCGAGAAGGAACGGATAGACGCATCGTGCCGGTTCACATCGTGGTGATGGTGGTCATCGTGGTCACCATGATGGTGGTGGTGGCCATGTTCATGGCCGTGATCATGCTCCGCCTCTTCACCCAGCCAGCGGCCGACATCGGCATTCTTGCTGCCGGCATCGTAAAGGCCGTTGTCGAGAAGACCCGGAGCGCTCCACTCGGTTTTGTCGCCATCCTCGATTGTCGCACGCGGATTGAGGGCCTGAAGGCGGGCCGTCAACGCGGAAATCGCCGCAGCATCGGCAAGCGCCCGCTTGGTCATCACCAGCCGGTCGGCCACAGCCGCCTGCTTCACCGCCTCTTCGTGATTGTCGAGCGTGGAGAGGCCGTTCACGGCATCCACCACCGTAATCATGCCATTGAGCACGAAATTCTGCGCGATCACCGGATTGCCCATGATCGATTGCATGACCGGGGCAGGATCGGCAAGGCCGGTCGTCTCGATCACCACCCGCTTCACCGGCTTCAGCTTGCCTGTCTGGATACCATCCATCAGTTCCGCCAGCGTATCCACCAGCTCACCGCGCACCGTGCAGCAGAGGCAGCCCTCCGCCAGCTCGATAATACCCTCGCCTGCGCTTTCGACCAGCATGTGATCGATACTGACGTCGCCAAATTCATTGATGATGATCGCGGCGTCACTCATCTCGGGATCTTTGAGAAGCCGATTGAGCAGCGTCGATTTTCCGGCGCCGAGAAATCCGGTGATAATGGAAACCGGGATGCGATCGCGAGACATGCCTTGCCTGTGTGTTGATGGCGGCCCAGGCAGGTCATTGGACGACATGAAACCCGGAACCGCGTGATAAAAACAGAAATCGCCCAAGGCCTGAAGCCGCGGGCGAAACTGTAATATCATAACAGATCAGAGCTGCGAATAGCCAATCCACAAGCGTGGTCGCCCTTCGTCATTGAAGAGCGGTCAAGGCAATCAGAATGTCGGGCGTGGGATCGGGATCGGCACGTTGGCCAACTCGCCCTTGCCGGCAGCCCCCTTGGTCGTGTTGACAGCCACCGTCTCACTGCCCGGAATGAGACCGGCGAAGGAATATTCCGGTGGGCGGGTCATCTCCGTCACATAGGGCGAATGGATGACCATACGGCCGGCTTCATCGCGGCCCTCGCTACGCACCTTGGCAGCCTTCGGGTTGCAGATTTCGGCGCTGACATCGTTCACATCGCCGGTATCGCCATAAGGCGCCAGCGAAGCGAGCGAAACACCCTGACCGGAAGGCGCCGTCAGCCCCATCTGCAGCAGGTCGGCAGACTGGTCGGTTCGTCCGGCAAGGCTGTCCGCGCCCAGCACTACGGTGATGACGGAGCGGCCATTGCGCACGGCAGACGACACCTGATTGAAGCCGGAGGCACAGATGAAGCCGGTCTTCATGCCGTCAGCGCCATCAAAGCGGCCGACCAGCATGTTGAAATTGGCATAGTTCTTCTTGCCGGTGCTGACGCCTTCCAGCGAGAAATAATGGGCATATTCCGGAAACTCGCGCTTGATGATCAGCGCCAGCAGCGCCAGATCACGCGCGGTCGTATATTGCCCCTTGCCGGGCAGGCCGTTGGCGTTCACATAGCGGGTGGAGCTCATGCCCAACCGCTGCGCCTGCGCATTCATCTGCGCCACGAAATTGTCGCTGGTGCCGCCGATGGTCTCGGCAATCGCCACGGCTATATCATTGGCGGATTTGATCAGCAGCAGCTTCAGCGCGCTGTCCATCGTCAGCTTCTGGCCGGGCTTGAAATACATTTTAGAGGCCGGCTGGTCGGCGGCCTTCTTGCTCATCACCACTTCCGTCTGCGGGCTGAGCTTGCCGGCCTTCATCTGCGAAAAGGCGATATAGGCAGTCATCAGCTTGGTGAGCGACGCCGGATACCACTTGCGGAAGGCTTCCTGATGGGAAATCACCTTGCCGGTTTTGACATCCACCACCATTTTCGGATTGGCATTGGCCACAGGCGCCACGGCAACGAGGCCTGCGGTCATGATGGCAACGGCTGCGGAGAGCCGTCGGGCGGCGTTTGGCGATTTAACTGTCTGTGGCAAGGCTTGTCCTCGAATTCCCGTCTTCGGTCGGGGAATGGCAATATTCACCATATATGTCCTAGCAATGGCAAAGTACATTGATTACGTCAATTATGCGGCGCACTATCCACCACGGAGGATGGCTTTTACCACACGCCGCACCGATGAACCCAGGAATGAACGAATGCCGATTTTGAACAGAGCCGCCGAACTTCAACAGGAAGTCAGCGAATGGCGGCGTCACCTGCACGAAAATCCCGAGATTTTGTATGATGTCGACAACACCGCAGCCTTCGTTGCGGACAAGCTGAAATCTTTTGGTGTTGACGAAATCGTGACCGGTCTTGGCCGCACGGGTGTGGTCGGCATCATCCGTGGCAATCTTGCCGGTGGACGCACCATCGGCTTTCGCGCGGATATGGACGCCTTGCCCATTCTCGAGGAAACCGGCAAGCCCTGGGCATCAAAAACAGCGGGCGCGATGCATGCCTGCGGCCATGACGGCCACACCGCCATGCTGCTCGGCGCGGCCAAATATCTCACCGAGACCCGCAATTTCGCCGGCTCTATCGCCGTCATCTTCCAGCCCGCCGAAGAAGGTGGCGCTGGTGCACTCGCCATGGTCGAGGACGGCCTGATGGAGCGTTTCGGCATTAACGAGGTCTATGGCATGCACAATATGCCGGGAATACCGCTCGGCGCCTTCGCCATCCGCAAGGGCGGCATCATGGCGGCACCGGACAAGTTCTCCATCACCGTCAAAGGCCGGGGCGGCCATGCGGCACAGCCGCACCGCACCATCGATCCGATCACCATCGGCGCACAGATCGTCAGCAATCTGCAGATGATCGCCTCGCGCAATGCCGATCCGATCCGTTCGGTCGTCGTGTCCGTTACCCGCTTCCATGCAGGCTCCAGCCACAACATCATACCCAACGAGGCGCTGATTGCCGGCACGGTGCGCAGCCTCGACGAAACGGTGCGTGATCTCGCGCAGGACCGCATCAAACAGATGGCGGAGGGCATAGCCTTTGCCAATGGCGCCGAAGCCGAGGTCGTCTATGAGCGTTATTGCCCGGTGACCTTCAACCACGCCGCCGAGACCGACCACGCCATCCGCGTCGCCCGCGATGTGGCGGGAGACCACAATGTCGATCCCGATGTCGACCCCTCAATGGCCGGCGAAGATTTTTCCTTCATGCTGAAGGAAAGGCCGGGCGCCTTCATCTTCCTCGGCAATGGCGATTCGGCCGGGCTTCATAATCCCGGCTACGATTTCAACGACGAGGCGATCGCCTACGGCATTTCCTACTGGGTGAAGCTGGCTGAACAGCGCCTGACGAGCTGATTGCCGACTGACGCGAAGAAAGCCGGGAAGAGATCGACCGCGATGAAGAACGCGGTTGATCCGCAGGCATCGTCAGGTTAAAGAGCAATTCAGTGTCCACGTAGCTCAGCAGGATAGAGCACAGGATTCCTAGTTGATAATTGGGGGCTTCAGTCCGAAAGGCTGTAGTCGATCTGCTCAAATTCGGGGAACGCTTAGCTGGGCTTCCAGCATGCCAATCCCGAGCCAAGCTTCAGGCGAAAGCCTGTTGAAGGTGTAGAGACTGGTAGGGCAGCGCCTAAAGGCCGCAAGGTCCATGGTGAAGGGACAGTCCAGACCACGAACGCCCTGCCATTCGTGGCGGGACGGCGGTTAAAGCCGAAGTGGTATGAATCCTGGGGTCGGAGGTTCGAATCCTCTCGTGGACACCATTTTCCTGCTTATGAAATTGAGTTTCCTTTGAGGGAAGCTGCGTCAGTTCCGATGGGGCGCTTCGAAGCGAATACTTGAAGCTTTGCAAGCTCCTCATACCAGTCGGAAAATTTGGCCAGAAGATCGTCAAAATTCTCGGCAATCGGCATGTAAGCCGATCCCCAGCGCCGCCACGAGAAGGTGGCGAGTCGATCAGGGCTGCGCCATTCTCGAGTAGTAGCCCGATGCCCGAAATACCTCAGCCATACTACCGGCTATGACGGGCACGCGCTGATGAAGACTTTGCGGTAGCAGGTCAAGAATGTTTTCACGACCAGTCGTTGCAATGCCTCCGGCGGCCGCGAGAAGAAAGGCTATGGGATTGGCCTCGTAAAGCAGGCGAAGCCGCCCTCCGGTTTTCGAGGTTTCTTTGTCCAAGGGATACAAGAAGACGCCGCCTCGAGTGAGGATGCGTTGGATTTCTGCCACCATCGAACCCACCCATCTAGAATTGTAACGCTTGCCTGCAGGTCCTTCTTCGCCGCTAAGGCAGTCGTCGATGTAGGATCTGGTTTCGGCCAGCCAAAACCGCTGCCGGCTATGATTGATTGCGAACTCACGGTATTCGTCGGGAACCGTGATGCCGGATCGCGTCAACTCCCAATCCTGCTCTGAGTTTAGCGTAAACAGGTCCACCTGGTGGCCGAACGTAATGAATAGGCTTGTCGCCGGGCCATACGAAGCAAATCCGGCAAAGACCTGCTTGCGGCCGACCTGCAACAAATCCTCGGGAACCGTGGCTGGTAGTACTGAGAAGATCGAGCCAACGGTGACGTTCACGTCAAGGTTCGACGAGCCATCAAGCGGATCGAAGATCAGAGCATACTTGCCGGATGTGGATATTAGCACTTCGCAATCGAGTTCCTCTGAGACCGCGTACGATATGGAGTCGGTGGTCTTGCAGGCGTCCAGGAAAAGCTGGTTTGCAATCACATCAAGCGGCTTTTGAACTTCGCCCTGGATGTTCATGTTCCCGGTCGCGCCAACTAGGCCTTCTAACGCGGATGTTCTCAGGCGTCTGGAAATCGCGCTGCAGGCGTCGGCAGTCAGAAGGGCTACCTCGACCAGATTGGGATCAGCACCATTATGCATGTGCTCCGCCGCCCATTCTTGAAGAAATTTAGGCATGGAATGCCAGCCCGTCAGCGTAGCGCCGCGCCATATCGTCAAGCGGAATTGTCCTCATACGAGAAGCCTGTCCCGCCGATCCGAAGCACTCGAACCGCTCGATGCAGAGGGCTTCCATGCGGTCGATACCGGGCTTCAGCATTCCGCGCACGTCAAACGAATTGGGATTCGAGGACAGGTACTCTCGCGCCGAACCAGTCAATGCCATCCGTAAATCCGTGTCGATGTTGATCTTTCGGACCCCCATCTTGATGCTCTTGACGACTTCCTCGAGGGGGACGCCATAGGTCGGCGCGATCGAGCCGCCGTTCTCGTTTATCAACTGCTGTAGGTCTTCAGGAACGGTCGAAGCGCCGTGCATGACCAGGTGTGTGTACGGGAGGCGTTTGTGGATAGCCTCAATGACATCCAGAGCCAAAAGGTCACCCGTCGGCTTCCGCGAAAACTTGTACGCGCCATGGGAGGTGCCGATCGCAACAGCCAGCGCGTCCACGCCGGTCGCCGCGACGAAATCCACCGCCTGCTGCGGATCGGTCAATAACTGATGGCGATCGAGAACTCCCTCGACACCGTGGCCGTCCTCCTGCTCCCCGCCTCCGGTCTCCAGCGACCCGAGAACCCCGATCTCTCCTTCCACCGAAACCCCGGCGGCGTGGGCGAAGGCGACCGTCTCAGCCGTAACGCTGACATTGTACTCGTATGAGGAGGGGGTTTTTCCATCGGCCTCGAGGGAGCCGTCCATCATTACGCTTGAAAAGCCGTGCTCCATTGCGCTCCGACAGACAGCCGGCGAGCTACCATGGTCTTGATGGACGCAGAGGGGAATAGACGGAAATCTCTCCGCTGCCGCCTGAAAGAGGTGAGCCAGAAACACGTCGTCGGCGTACTTCCGGGCGCTCTGGCTCGCCTGGACGATGACGGGACTTCCGTTTTTGCCGCCGCACGCATGACGGCCAGCAACGTTTCGAGATTGGTCACGTTGAAAGCCGGCATTCCGTAGCCGTTGTCAGCGGCGTGGTCGAGAATCTGCCTCAGAGAGGTCAAAGCCATGTCTGGTGGTCCCTGCTTTTAAAAGTTGGAGATTAGGTACGGCCGCCCTGAAGTCTGAAGCGATCGAGCGCAACGGCGACGATGATGACGAGGCCCTTGATGATGTATTGCCAGATATCGGAGACACCGACGAGGATGAGGCCGTTCGAAAGGACAGCGATTATCAGCGCTCCGACCAGCGTTCCCCAGATGGAGCCGACGCCGCCCACGAAGCTTGTCCCACCTAGAATGACGGCCGCGATAGCATCAAGTTCGTATGCCTGCCCCAACTGAAGGCCGTTTGCTGCATAGAGACGCGCCGCTGACATTACGCCACCCAGCCCCGCGAGCAGTCCCGAGGTCGCGTAGACGAAGAGTAGAACACGCGGCACCTTGATCCCCGTCAGGCGCGCCGCTTCGGCGTTGCCGCCGATCGCGTAAATCCAGGTCCCTAGCACGGTGCGCTTGAGCACGAACCACGAGGCGGCGATCGTCAGGAGTGCGATGACGGCAAGCCAGGGAACACCGAACAGGGTCCCATTACCGATGAAATCAAATGGAAGTTCGGCATTGAATACGGTCGTGTCATTCCCAAGAAGGCGCGCGACACCGCGAATTGCGGTCAGGGAGCCAAGGGTCACAATGAATGGCGGTAAACGCAGGGCCGAGATGATCGCACCATTCACGAGGCCGCAAATGAGACCGACACCGAGCGCAGCCGGGATGCCCAGCAGCCCCATGTCCGGAAATAACGAGACGAGGACGCCCACCATCGCGGCAGCGGCGAGGATCGAGCCGACGGACAGATCAATGCCACCGGTCAGGATGACGAAGGTCATCCCCGCCGCAAGGACAGTGTTGATGGAGGCTTGTTGCATCACGATCGACAGATTGTTGACCGTGATGAATCTGCCGGTCAGCAGATGGAAGCCGACAGTCAGGATCACCAAGACCGGCAGCATCCCCAGCGCGGTCATCGTGGCACGAAAGTTGGCTCGCTTCTGGTCCGCGGCTCCGCTCATTGACATAGACATTGTCTCCTCCGGTTTTAGTTTTCAGGCGGCGACCGAGGCTCCCGTTGAAAGCGCCATGATCGCTTCCTGGGATATCCCTCCTGTCGGCGCGGGGCATACTTCGCCTGCTATTCGTCCTTCTTGCATCACGAGGACGCGGTCGCTGATGCCGATGATTTCGGGAAGGTCGCTCGATATGACCACGACCGCGATGCCGCTTGCGGCAAGCTCGTCGATAATGCGGTAGATTTCAGATTTCGCCCCGACGTCCACACCGCGGGTCGGCTCATCGAGGATGACCACCTTCGGTTTTCCAGCGAGAATCCGGGCGATCAATGCCTTTTGCTGATTGCCGCCAGACAGCGAACCTACATTCACCGATGCGGATTTCGTCCGGATCGACAGCCTGCTAACCGCTTCGTCGGATCGCTCCTTGGCTTTCGCGAAATTCAGTAACCCGCCGCACTGAGCATCTTTCGCAATAACGGCGATGTTGATGTTCTGATCGATCGACATGTCGAGGAAGAGCCCAAGACCCTTTCGATCCTCCGTCAGGTAAGCGATCCCCGCGTCGAGCGCATCACGCGGAGACGCGATGGCGACCGGCTTGCCGTCAATCTCTATTGTCCCGGACAATTTTGAGTCCGCGCCGAAGATCAGTCGGGCAAGCTCCGTCCGCCCGGAACCAACAAGACCAGCGATCCCGAGAACTTCGCCGGCGAAGGCATCAAACGAGCAATCGAGGACGCGCACTCCATCGTCGACATTCAGCGCTCTCAGCATCAGCTTGCCACGACGCGAGCCGCCACGGGCTTTCTTGTAGAACGAGGTCAGGTCTCGTCCGACCATCATTGAGATAAGCCTATCGGCGGAAAGCTCGCTTCTGTCGAGTGTGCCGACATAGTTGCCGTCCCTGAGCACCGATACCCTGTCGGCCAGGCGATAGATTTCCTCCATCCGATGGCTGATATAGATCACCGCGATACCTTGCGCCTTGATGGCGGCGATAATCTCGAACAGCTTGTCCGTTTCGCGGGACGTAAGGGATGTCGTGGGTTCATCCATCACTATGATGCGGGCATCCACAGCGAGGGCGCGGGCGATTTCGACCATCTGGCGTTCTCCCAGCGACAGGCAGGAGACCTGATCGGTCGGAGCAAAGGTTGCACCTAGTTTCTGCAGGATCGGCTTCGACTTCTGGAGAATCGATCGCCTATCCGTCATGCCGAAACGCCGGGGCTCGATTCCGAGAAAGATGTTCTGCGCCACTGTCAGGTTCTGGGCCAACGACAGCTCTTGATAGATGACGGCGACACCGCTCGAACGAGACGCCACGGGATCGCCAGTTGCCAGACGCTTCCCGGCAAGCAGGATTTCGCCACCGGAGTCGGGTGTATAGGCTCCCGATAAAATCTTCATGAGGGTGGATTTGCCCGCCCCGTTCTCACCCATTAAAGCGTGGGTTTCTCCTGCCGAGACAGTGATTGAGACGTTGTTTAACGCTCGGGTGGCATTGAAAGTCTTGCTGATCCCCCGCATCTCCAACAGCGGTTGATTGGGCGTCATTTGGCAGTCCTCCTCTTCCTCCTGCGACGAGAAAAATTGGGGCGGCACCTCCCACCGCCCCAAGCACTCAGCGCTTTGCGTCCCAGCCGACGTACTCGTTCACGTTGTCCTTGGTGACGAGCTTGGTATCGAGCAGCGTCACTGCCTTTTCGGGCTTCTTGCCGTTCAGAAGGTCGACGGCGAGTTCGGCTGCCTTCTTTGCCATGCCGTAGGGGTCTTGGGACGAGGATGAGACAATACGGCTGTTGCTGCTCTTGAGAGCGGCAACGATATCAGGGGAACCGTCCACCCCTGCGATGATCATCTCGGAGCGGTTAAGCTGCCTGGCAGCGAGATCCGCTCCGATTGCAGTCGGATCGTTCGCGCCGAAAACTGCGTCGATTTTATCGAATCGGGTCAGAAGCGACTGCATCACAGCCAACCCGCCCTCGCGAGAGGCTTTGCCGTCCTGATTATCCGAAAGCACTTTGATGTCCGGATACTTCGAGAAAGCCTGCTTGCATCCCTTCACGCGATCCATGATTGATGAGATCGGAGGTCCGTTGATGATGACAACGTCGCCCTTGCCCTTGAGACGCTCAGCAAGATCAGTGCAAGCAAGTTCACCGGCCTGGACGTTATTCGTCATGACTGTGAGATCAGAGCCTGCAGCAGAAACGTCCATTGCCGCTACAACGGCACCGGCAGCCTTGGCTTTTTCCACGAATGGCTTCACAGCAACGGCATCCACTGCATTGATAAGCACGACCTGAGAGCCACCGGCGATGAAGCTGTCAATCTGGGAAGCCTGCTTGTTGAGATCGTAGTCAGCGCCGACCACGGTTACCTTGGTAGCCGGGTTCTTTTCCTTCAAGCCGTCTTCAGCGCCTTTGATTAACGGAACGAAGAACGGATTGCCAAGCGTACCAACGGTGATGCCGGCTGCAGTAAGTTTGTCCTGCGCGAATGAAGAAACAGGGACGCTTATGACGGCCGCGGCCGTAAGCAATGCTAACTTGTTCATGCACTTCTCCTCCTTTTTGAAGTCATTCAATCGACATTCCGACCGTATTGTCCGTACAAGAAGGACCATAAGTTCTCCCAAATGCAAGTCAATGAGCACTTTCCATTGAAGAAAAGGAGCTCGCCTCAGAACCGAGCAGACCGGGCACCCGCTGAAACCTCGAACAAAGACGGCTGCGCTGGGACAACATCGCAGCCATTCTTCGCCCTCCTGCGAGGCAATCCTGATAACGGGCGATTAGTCTTGGAACTTCACGCTGCGCGTAAGCTTTGCGATCTCGGAGATGGTTTCTTCACCGGTCTTGCGATCACGTTGCCAGATATTGCGGCCAACGATAACACCGCGAGCACCGCCGCGGATCGTCTGAGCAACCGCGTCGATCGTTTCCGACGGAGGGCCGGAGAGCGGACCGCCAGCGATGACGAGTGGAACCTTCAATTCCTCAGCGAGACGCTTTGTGCGCTCCTCGCCAGGGAAAGCGATCTTGATGATGTGCGCACCCAAATCGTAGGCAATACGTGCGACTTTCTCTTCCTGGACGACCACTTCCTCGGTGCGCGGAGCACCCATGATGACTGGTTCGAGAACCAGGGGAATATCCCAACGATCGCAGGAAGCAACGACTTTTCCGACACGCGCGCACATCTGGACGCGCTCGTACCTGGACATATTCCATGGGAAAAGCATCTTCACGGCGTCAACGCCCATGCGGACGGCCTCTTCAACCGTCGTGATCAGGTCGTGCGATCCACCGCCGTCCAGCTCGCGGAATTCGTTGTATGTATCGATCGTCAAGACCCGCGTGAGATGCGGATGGGCCGCGAAGAACTTCTCGGTCTGCTTGACCTGGCCGGGGGTCATCATGAAGCCGGTCACATCATTGTTGGCCCAAGCCGCGAACGGTGCAGACGGCGTCTCGAGGCCTTCGATGCGGTCGAAAATCAGACCGTGATCGACAGGCATGATGATAGCCGCACGATCGCTGGGCAAGGTACGACGAAGACGATATTCCATCGACATGAGATTTTTTCCTATCTTCTCGACGGCTCCGGCCGTCGGATTAGTGCTCCACCCTAGTCTCATTCCGAAATTTTGTACGGACAAGACGGACGATACGTATCTACACTCCGATCTTTTTGGGTGTCAAGGATAAAGTGGGAAGCAGAGACACGCCGGCAGGCGCGCGGCCAGCTCCATCGTCTTCGTTCCATGTCAACGACGAAGCTGAGAAGCACTGATTTCATGAGGATTTTTGCCGCCAGATCAGACGACGAGGACGATTACCATTTTGTAGGCACGGCCTATTGTCGGCGCACCGTCAGCAATGCGCCGCATCGAGCGGAGAGACTCATGCTCGTGAATGTTGAGATGCGCTGGTTTATTCGCTTTCTGCGCTAGACTGCGCAACTTCTACAGGAGCTTCCGCGTCTACGGAGATCGTTACAACATCGCTTCGTACGAAGGACCGGTAGAAGTCGAATACACGTCCGAGTTCAGAGCGAGACGTGGACTGCACGAACAATACAGGCGCTCCTCTGGCGAGGCCCAATAGCTTTGCCGTATCGGCGGGAGCCCCAACGGCTGCCACTTCTCGCCGAGCGGCGAAGATCGAAAAACCTGCCTGCGCGAGCGTCTGGTTCAACGACGCATTCCCTTCAAGCACGGGCTTCCCGAGCAGCAACGCCCCCACATCCGCCGGCATATAATTGATGGAATGCATTGCCGCCTTTCCATCGATATGACGAATGCGTTCGATTGCGAACCCGTTCTCCCCTTTTGGAACGCCTAATCCCTCCGCAGCGAAATCTGGCAAGGGCTCGAAACCAGCACGGAGAACCGAGGTCTCGATGGATCGATCAGGTGAGTGTGCACCCGTTTCCAGAAAGCCCTGGGTAACCTGAAGCTTCCATTGATTTTCGGCAGGATCGGAAACGAAAGCACCCCTCCTGGGCACGATCTTTACCAAACGCTGTTGCTCAAGTGCACGGAGCGTTTCACGGACAGTGGAGCGAGCGAGGTCAAACGATCGACAAAGCTCTGTTTCGCCAGGGACACGGTCGCCGACCTGGTACTTCCCGGTTTTGATTTGCCCTTCGATTATACGCGCGAGCTGGAGATAGTAGGGTTCCGCAGACGTGCGATCGATGTTTTGCATGACGAATCTTTTCCTTTGTCCGAACGAAACGTACACCGAATTGATAGCCGCAGTCCATTGGGTGCGCCCTTACACGGCCTAAACTGATCCCGAGCGTTACATTAATACGACGGGCGCTATTCTACGCCATCCGCTACGTCATTTGGCTTACCGATCCCAGGCTAGCCACACCTGACAAACGCCTGTGAAGGGCTGAGACTCTCCCCTCACATTATCAGGACAACCACAACGGCACATATAAAGCGTACCTGGGGTACGTTATTTGTCCATAGGCGATCAGATTTTTGAGTCCGGTTAACAATTGGATTGACGGCCTTTCAATATTTTTGTACGTACAGAACATACAGTTCGAATTACTCTGGTGGAGAGAGTTATCTTGCTGTCGGTTCGGCGCGCTCGTCGCCACCGTTGAAGCTTCCGACAATAGTGTCGGATTTTTTGGGAGAGGAAGTCTCTATGTCTATGACTATGTGGCGACCGGCCATTGCCGGTGCGCGTGTGAGCACGCTTGCGCTTTCGATCGCTCTTGGCCTGTTGGCGGTCCGATCGGGCCATGCGGAGGAAGTGACTCTGACGGTTGCCCTCGCTGCAAACCCACAGATGGAAACAGCAGCGAAGCTTATCGACAACTTCTATGCCAAGTACCCGGACATCAAGGTCAAGTTCCAGACGCTCCCGGAAAACCAGCTGCGTCCAACAGTCCTCAAGGACGTCGCCACCAAGTCCGGCCAATTCGACGTTGTCATGATCGGCGCGTACGAAGTCCCGCTCTGGGCGGAGAAGGGCTGGATTGCCAACCTCAGCAAGGAGTATGTCGAAAAGGATACGGAATGGAAGGCTGATGACCTTCTGACCCCAATACGCGACCTCGTATCCTTCAAGGGAGATATGTTCGCGACGCCGTTCTATGGTTCTTCGTCGTTCATGTTCTACCGAAAGGACCTCTTCGACAAAGCCGGCCTCAAGATGCCCGAGCAGCCGACATGGGATCAGGTTGCCGAGTTCGCTGCGAAGCTCGACGACAAGGCCAACAACGTTTCCGGCATTTGCTTGCGCGGTATCCCGGGCTGGGGCCAGAGCCTCGCGCCGCTGACGACCGTGATCAACACCTTCGGCGGCCGTTGGTTCGACGAGAAGTGGGAGCCGCAGCTCAGCTCGGAAAAAAGCAGGGAAGCGATCAACTTCTACGTCAAGCTCCTCAAGGAACATGGCCAGCCGGATGCTGCCAAGGACGGATGGCAGGAGTGCCTGCAGCTCTTCACCCAGGGCAAGACCGCCATGTGGTATGACGACACGGTCTTCGCTGGCCCGGTCATCGACCAGGCAAACGATCAGGTAAAGGGCAACGTCGGCTTTGCTCTCGCTCCGATTAAAGTGAAACCGGGCTCTGGCTGGCTGTGGGCGTGGGGTCTGTCGATCCCGACCACCAGCCAGCATCAGGATGCTGCCTGGAAGCTCATCTCCTGGCTTACGAGCGAAGATTACATCAAGCTCGCAGGTGAGAAGGCTGGTTGGGGCACCGTGCCTCCGGGCTCTCGACAGTCCACCTACAAGCTGCCGGAATACGAAAAGGCCACCAAGGACTATGCCGATCTGACCCTCAAGTCGATCAGCGCGGCAAATCCGCTGAAGCCGACCGTCGATCCGGTTCCGTACACTGGCGTGCAGTACGTCACGATCCCAGAATTCGAACAGATCGGCGACTTCACGTCACAGCAGCTTGCCGGCGCGATCAGCGGCCAGATGAGCGCTGACGATGCGATAGCCACCAGTGAATCCAAAATCAAGGAGATCATGGAGGATGCGGGCTACATCAAGTAGTTGAGCCCGGGCGGGCCGCCCACCTCCCGGCGGCTCGCCAAACTTCAGGATCGTTTATGCGGATGAAAAATCATGTCACCGATTTTGCTATCAAGCAACGGCCGGACGGCACGCGCCCGTCGTAGTTTCGCAACAGGCTGGTGGAACCGGCTCCCGCTCCTTCCGGCGCTGATCTTCGTGATTTTGGTCACGCAGCTGCCTTTCGTCATCACTCTCTATTATAGCCTCCAGCGCTGGAATCTGGTTTCGACCACGGCACCGAGATTTGTCTGGTTTCGGAACTTCTTCAACGCCGTCAGCGATGCCGTCTTCCTCAAGGCGATTTTCAACACTGCCGTGATGACCTCCTCGATCGTTATTGCTTCGGTCGTCGTCGGCGGGCTGCTGGCGACTGGGCTCAATCGGGAATTCCGGGGTCGGACCATTGCCCGCACCCTCGCAATCACACCGTTCTTCATCATGCCGGTAGCCGCCGCGCTTTTCTGGAAAACAGGCATCTACGATCCGACGTTCGGCATTCTTGGTTGGATCACCGACGAGATTGGCATAGGCCGTATCAACTGGATCAGTCAGTATCCGCGGCTAACGATCATCATTCTGACGACGTGGCAGTGGTCCGCCTTCGCGCTTCTCATCCTTCTGGCCGGCATGCAGTCGTTTCCGCCGGAAGTCGCCGAGGCAGCAGAAGTTGACGGAGCAAGCCGTCTCTATGTGTTCCGCCGTCTGATGTTGCCGCATCTGCGTCCGTTCATCGAACTGACAGGCCTCCTCGTTGCCATGTACGTGCTCGAGAACTTTGCAGCCATCGCCATCCTGACGAATGGCGGCCCCGCCTATTCAACGACCAACCTCTCATATTACGTCTACCTCGAGGCATTCAGCTCCTTCGACCTTGGGCGCGCCTCTGCCTTCGGAATGATCTCTCTCTGGCTTGCCATGGCTCTGACCATTCCGATGCTGCGAGTCGTGTCCGGGATCTTCAAGGAAGGAGGGCGCGCATGACCCGCCGGCGCACAAGTTACTTCGATCTTTTTCTGACCGCTCTAACCTGGATCGGTACGCTGGTCATGTTCACGCCGATTGCGTGGATGATCCTCACGAGCTTCAAGACGGAACAGGACGCGGTCAGCTATCCGCCGAAACTGTTCTTCACGCCGACGCTCGATCACTATCGTCGCATCTTCGAGAACGATTTCGCGTCCTTTGCCACGGCATCGATCATCGTCACGGTCGTCTCGACGGCCATCGTGATCATCCTCGCCGTGCCTGCTGCCTTCGCTCTCACCGTTCGCCCGGTGCCAAAATGGCGGGATGTGCTCTTCTTCTTCATCTCGACGAAGATGATGCCCATCGCAGCTGGCATCGTGCCGATCTACCTCGTCGCCCGCGCCTTCGATCTTTTGAACACATCGACAGTCCTGATCATAGTATACACGTCAATGAACCTGCCGTTGGCAATCTGGATGATCCGATCGTTCATGGTTGAAATCCCCAGGGACGTATTCGACGCCGTCGAGGTCGACGGAGCGGGCCGCGTTCGGGAAATGGTCCAGATCATTGTGCCCTTGATCAAGCCGGGCCTCGCTTCCACGGCACTTTTGTGCGCGATTTTTGCCTGGAATGAGTTCTTCCTCGCGGTGAACTTGACGACGACGGTCAGCACGCTTCCCGTCTTCTTGCAGAAATTCCTGAGTTTCGGCCAACTTTACACAGCACAGGTGGCAGCCGTTGCGACACTTATCAACATTCCTGTCGTCGTGGCTGGCTGGTTGGCCCAGAAGAGCCTGACACGAGGCCTAACATTCGGAGCAGTGAAATGAGCTTGGATAATTTGTTCGGCGGCGCGCCCAGCGGCAAGATGAAAGCCGTCCGGATAACGCAGGACCATCAGATCAGCGTGATCGAGACGACGGTCCCAGTGGTTGCCGATGACGAAGTGCTGGTGAAGCCGACCTGCTGCGGCATCTGCGGAACGGACCTGCATATCCTCAAGCACGGGTTTGTAGGAACGAACTACCCCGTCATTCCCGGCCACGAGTTCGCCGGCCATGTGGTGGCTACAGGACGAAACGTGCGGAACGTGAGGGCCGGTGATTTCGTGGCCGTCGATCCGAACGTTGTTTGCGGAGAATGCCGCTGGTGCAAGTCAGGCCGTCCCAACCTCTGCATCCACCTGACGCCGATCGGCGTGGGCCGACCAGGCGCTGCCGCTGAATACGTTGCGGTGCCAGGCCGCAATGCGTTCCGGGTGAATGAGTCCATCGGGTCGGATGTCGCTGCGCTCATCGAGCCCCTCGCCTGTGCGCTGCATGCCGTGAACTCCTCCCAGGGTATCAAGGACCGTCAGGTTCTTGTCCTCGGCGGCGGCACCATGGGCCTTCTCATAGCCATCGCGGCCAGGCACTCGGGCGCTGGAAAGGTAACCCTTGCTGATCCGGCCGCGGCGAAACTGGATATCGCTCGCAGCGTCGGCGTGGATGCCGCGGTACAACCCAACGAACTCGGCGGTGAACTATTCGACGTTGTCTTCGAAGCCGCAGGTGTCCCTGCCGCCCTCAAGCAGGGTCTGCAACTGGTCGAGAAGACCGGAGCCTATGTACAGGTCGGCGTTCACGACGAGCATGCCGAAGCGTCATTCGTGCCCTTCAAACTCTACGAGCAGGAGTTTCGGTTCATCGGTTCGAACTCTTGCGCCGACAAGTTCGGCGCGGCTGTCGAACTGATGCCGGACATCCAGGAAAAGGCCAAGCTCCTCATCGGCGAGAGTTTCCCGGTCTGGAACTTCGACGGTGCGGTTCAAAGCATGCAGGCCGGGAAGTCCATCAAAACCCAGCTCCGCTTTGCTTGAGCATCGTCATTCGCATTGAGGAGAACGTTGAATGATAGTGTGCGGCGTCGATATCGGGACGACCAATCTCAAGGTCTCGATCGTTGATGAGGCGGGCGTCTCAAGGTGGACGCGTGCAATACCGACGCCGCGTGCATCAGCACCTTCGGGTGCCGGCGTTGATGCGGCCCAGCTGGTGCGGGCCATCGAAGACCTCATCATCGAGGGTTGGACTTCGGTTGGACAGGGCCAGCCGCTTTCCGCGATCGCAACGACGGGCGTTGGCGAGGACGGCATTTGCGTCGATCGCTCGCTGGCCCCCTTGGATCACGCGATTCCCTGGTACGATCGACGCGCCGTCGCCGAGGCTTCAGAGATACGTGACAGCGAGGCAGCCACAACCCGCGCAGGCATAGAAATGGAGCACACACGCACTGGAGCAAAGTGGCTGTGGCTACGCCGTCACCAGCCGGCGCTGTTCTCAGACAGCACGTGGATCGCGCTCACGGATTATCCATCGGTTGTTTGGACCGGCCGCCCGTTCATAAGCGAGACACTGGCATCCCGCACTGGCTGCTACGATGTCGCGCAGCGAGACTGGATCGAAGGGTTGCTGGAATTCTGCGGCGCGCCGGCTTTGCCGGAGGTGCTCCGGGCGGGAGAGGTTGTTGGCCGTGTGCAAGACGGTCCACTGACATCGTCAGGTGCGGTCAGCACCAACACTTTGGTCGTCGCAGGCGGACACGATCACCCCGTTGCTGCCGCAATGATCCAGAGAATCGACCCAACGGCCCGCGTGGATTCGATAGGGACCGCGAACGTTGTTTACGGGGAGTCAGCGACGTTCCCGCTTGATCGCTTCGACAAGTATCTCGCGTTCATGGTGCCCGTACAGGCGAAACTTGGCGTAGCCTGCCTCGGCGTTTTTGAGTTTTCCTCGGCGGTCCAAGCCTTGCAGTCGCGGGGTGTCGATATCCGAGCCGTGCTGGCGCTTCCAAAAATTTCCGGAGAGCCCCGCTTCTTTGCATCGACAAAGGACCTGCCCGGCGAAGCAGATGCCCGCGCGGTTCTAGAAATGGCTGGCATTACTGCGCGGAGAATGTTCGACCATATGCGGTTGGCGGGCGTCCGCGATGCTGCGATTTACGCAACGGGCGGGTGGAGCCGTTCTCGGGCGCTCCTGGAACTCAGAGCCAGCATTTTCGGTCGATCAATTCGTGTTCTGAGCGAACAGGAACCGGCGGTCGTCGGCGCGGCACTTCTTGCCGCTGAGGGGTTGGGGGAGAGCGTCGATTTCTCCACGGGCGTAACCACTCGAACCGTCGATCCAGATCCGCGCTGGCTGGCATTCTACGAAGAGAATTATCAGGCGTACTTCAACGCCTGAATGGTCGGCCACTCGATGACGCCGACTGATTTTACGAACATTAGGGAGGATTTCATGTCCGTAATCGCAATCGAAAACCTGCACAAATCCTTCGGCGCGTTCAACGCCGTCGACAATCTCAACCTGACTACGGAGGATGGGGAGTTTGTCGTGCTCGTCGGTCCATCAGGCTGCGGCAAGACAACGACCATGCGTATGATCGCGGGGCTGGAAGGTTCGACGTCGGGCACGATCAGCATCGATGGCGAGAACGTCACCGACCAGACTCCTTCCGAGCGCGACGTTGCGATGGTCTTCCAGAACTACGCGCTCTACCCCCATCTCACGGTCTACGAAAACATGGCCTTCTGCCTTAAGGTGAGGAAGTGGACCAAAGATCAGATCGACGCTCAGGTCCGGAAGACCGCGAAGGCGCTGGATATCGAGGCCCTTCTCGAGCGTAAGCCCTCAGCGCTCTCGGGTGGCCAGCGCCAGCGCGTGGCCCTCGGACGCGCCATCGTACGCGAACCCCGCGTGTTCCTGATGGACGAACCGCTCTCCAACCTCGATGCGAAACTTCGCATCGAAATGAGAGCCGAAATCGTCAAGCTTTGCCGACGCCTCAAGATCACAACCTTCTACGTGACGCACGACCAGCTCGAAGCATTGACGATGGGGCACCGTATCGTGGTCATGCGAGGCGGCATCGCGCAGCAGATCGATACTCCGCAGAACATCTATGACACCCCGGTCAACCGGTTCGTCGCAGGTTTTATTGGGAGCCCCCCGATGAACTTCATCAGCGCCCGGATCGACAACGGCGCTCTGGTTGGGCCGGACTTCAGGCTGATACCTGAGGGGAGCGTCGGCGATGCGCTTCGTTCGCGCACCGGGAGCGTGATCGCGGGAGTTAGACCCGAGCACCTTTCGCCGCAGGTTAATGCCGCCGCCAGCGACGTCGGTGCGATTAAGGGACGCATCGAACTCATCGAGCCGCTCGGCTCCCAGGTGATGATCCAGGTTTCGGTCGGCAGCGATTTGATATCGGCGCAGTTCGAACGCGGACCTGAAATCGATGTCGGAAAAGAGATCTTGCTGCTACACCGTCCTAATAGCATCCACGCTTTCGACGCGACAAGTGAGCGCTCCGTCCTAGCGCCCGCGAACTGAGTATATCTGGAGATAGTCATGAAGAAGCTGATCAACGATCCGTCCACCGTCGTACGTGACATGCTCAAGGGTGTGGTCGCCCTCAGTCCCGCAACTATACTGCTTGCCGACGAAAACGTGGTGATACGCTCCGGTCTTCCCGAAAGCGGAAACCGGAAAGTCGCCGTGCTCTCGGGCGGCGGCAGCGGTCACGAGCCAGCTCATGCCGGATACGTCGGAAGCGGCATGCTCACCGTCGCCGTGGCAGGTGATGTCTTCACATCACCGAGCACCGACGCAGTTCTCGCAGGCATCAAGGCCGCCGCCGGGTCTGCTGGCGCGCTGGTCATCGTGAAAAATTATACCGGAGATCGCCTCAACTTCGGCCTGGCGGCAGAGCTGGCGCGTGCCGAGGGTATACCCGTTGAAATCGTCGTGGTTGCAGACGACGTCGCCCTCAAGGACACCGTTTCCGCCGACCGCCGCCGCGGTATCGCCGGGACTGTCCTCGTGCATAAGCTCGCTGGCGCGGCGGCGGAGCAAGGTCTCCCACTTGCCGAGGTTGCGCAGATTGCCCGTTCTGCGGCCGACAAGCTCGCGTCGATGGGGATATCCCTGGGCTCATGCACCCTTCCAGCGGTTGGAAAGCCAGGCTTCGTTCTTGGAGAAGAAGAGATCGAAGTCGGTCTCGGAATCCACGGAGAACAGGGTGTCCGCAGAATGCCGATCGCCTCGGCCGGTGAACTGACTGCTCTCGTTCTTGAGACGATCGAAGCCGATGGAAAGATCAAGAGCGGCGACCGGGTGGCGCTGCTGGTGAATGGCCTTGGGTCCACACCGCCAATGGAGCTTTCCATCGTGGCCGGCGCCGCAGTCGAACTGCTTGAGAAAAAGGGGGTCACGGTCGAACGGGCCTGGGCCGGCACCTTCCTGTCCGCATTGGACATGCCGGGCTTTTCACTGTCGGTGATGCATGTTGACGAAACGTCGCTCGCTTTGATCGACGCACCGACAGACGCCAGCGCCTGGCCCCGCGGCGGAGCGGTGAACCGAAACCGCGTTCTTCCCTCCACGGCGCAAAACGATGCGCCTGCCTCCGACACCAAGGTCACCGCAGCCGGCGCAAGACTTCAACAGGCCGTCGAAGTTGTGGCGAAGGCCCTGATCGCTGCAGAGCCGCATCTAACCGAACTGGACAGCATAACCGGCGACGGCGACCTCGGCGCGAGCATGAAACGCGGTGCGGAAGCAGTTCTGGCCCTTCCCAATGAGAGTTATTGCGACGTAGCCACCGGACTGATGGCCATGGCCAACGCGATGAGGAAGGCCATCGGCGGCAGCTCGGGTCCGTTCTATGCGACGGGTCTCATGCGTGCCTCTCGACATCTTGCCGGCGTTGAAGCTCCAACAGCGACGCAGCTTGCCGACGCATTTCTGGCGGCGGTTCAGGCAGTCTCCGATCTGGGCGGTGCCAGGCCGGGCGACAGAACGATGATCGACGCACTACACCCGGCCGCCACGACTTTCGCGGAGAGCCTCGCTTCCAATCAAGACGCGACTCATGCCTGGAAAACGGCTGTCTCCGCCGGCGTTGGCGGAGCGGAAGCAACGAGCGCCATGCGCCCTCGACTGGGTCGTGCGAGCTATTTGGGGGATCGCGCCATCGGGCATCCTGACGGTGGTGCGGTCGCCGTCACCATATGGCTTCAGGCGATCTCTTCAGCGATCTGATCAATCAACGTGCGTGTCGGCACTCGATGCGCGAAAAAGGGCAAATGCCACGTTGGGTGCCGAGTTCCGAACGAAGTACCCAATTTGACCGGCCCACCATAGGCCGGTCGCACGGAGCATAGATTTCACTGACTTTGATGGTGACGCTCGCTAGACCCGATCGGTCCATTTCAGGTTTGCTCTAGGTCACATCCCGGAGCTTTTCCCGCAGGAATTCAATGAACCGCTGGGTCTTTGCGGGAAGTAATCGCGTCTCCGTCACCGCATAAACGGGGTTGGGCTCTCCGATCCATTCTGGAAGCACCGGAAGCAGCTTTCCCGCCGCAAGCTCGTCCGCGACGATCCGCTGGGGGAGAAAGACGACCCCCATATCCAGTGCGGCGAGCTTTCGGATCATCGCTACACTGTTTGTCCGAAAGCTACTCGAGGTTTTGACTGTGATCCTCTCGTGGCTGGAATGCAATGTCCAGGAAGATGATGTGGAGATGGCCAGGCATTCGTACTTCTCCAGATCGCTGGGATGCCCAGGCTCTCCATTCGCCTCAAGGTATTTCGGCGACGCATAAAGCCGCGCGGAAACCCGCGCCACTACGCGAGTGATGAGCCCGGAACCCTCCGGGGAACCCATGCGGATTGCAAGATCGAACGGCTCTCCAACAAGATCGACGTTCCTTGGCGTCAGGTCCATGTCGAAGGTTATCCCCGGATATCGCTGCGCGAATTCGGGTAACAATGGCGCGAGATAGGTTGTAGCGAAGTCCACCGGGAGAGAGACCTTGAGCACTCCGGTCGGCCGCGCCACCATGTCGCCAAGCTCCTCATGGGCGATACGCGCTTCCTCGACGATCCGCTTGCTGCGTTCGTAATAAAGTTGTCCCGCCTCGGTCAGTTCGATCTTGCGTGTCGTCCGGTGAAGAAGTCTCAGTCCGATGGATTCTTCCAGCATGGAAATTCGCCGCGACAGGGTCGAGTTTGGCATCCCAAGCGCTTCTGCGGCTTTTCGGAAACTATTGGCTCGGACGACTTCAACAAATAGCGCCATATCATTCAGATAGTCAGGCATTGCTCCACCTATGGAATAATCAATTCCAATATGAGGCGTTTATTCCAATATTTTAAGCCCCTATTTGTTGATCACGAAGATTACTGAAGAGAGAGCGTGACAGATGAAGCGTGACACGGCGAAGGTCGGGGCGGCAACCTATTTGCAGGCGCTCATAGCGGCAAGCGATACGCTGCTCCAGCGCGATCGAAGTGTCGAACCGCCTGGCGATGGCCCCGATGACCAGGAGCCGAGCGCAATACGACGGTACGCCTGGCCCGCTCGCCGCCGAGTACTATTCCCAGCGCGCCAGTCTCGGGCTGATCATCACCGAAGGCACGCAGCCCTCGGATGATGGCCAAGGATACACCCTGACACCAGGCATCTACACCGATGCGCATGTGAGGGGCTGGAAGGAGATCACGGACGCGGTGCATGCCAAGGACTCGCATATATTCATCCAGTTGATGCATGTGGGCAGGACGTCGCACCCCGACAACACGCCGCATCACCGACAGGCGCTCGCGCCGTCCGCCATCGCCCCCAAGGATCAGATTTTCACGCCGACGGGCTTTCAGGCCGTTCCAGAGCCCCGCGAGATGAGCGCTGACGATATCCATCAGGCCATTGCCGACTTCCGCTATGCCGGCAAGCGCGCCATCGAAGCCGGGGCAGACGGCGTCGAAATCCATGGCGCGAACGGCTATCTCATCCAGCAGTTTTTCGCGCCCAACGCCAACCAGCGCACTGACGCATTTGGCGGCACGATCGAGAACCGTGCGCGCTTCGCCATCGAGGTCGCAAAAGCGGTAGCCGACGAAATCGGTCCCGAGCGCACGGGCATCCGCCTGTCGCCGGGCGCGACGCTCGGCGGCCTCGATGAAGGCTCCGACGGCCCAGACTTATACCGATACCTTGTCGGCGAACTCGACAAGCTGGGACTGGCGTATGTTCACGTCATGCATCTCGGTAGCGAGTCGTTGCTCGCCGACATCCGCAAGCTTTGGCACAGGGCGCTGATCATCAACCGCCCTGGCCGCGCCTTGGCCGACATAGGGGCGGATATTGTCAACGGACTGGCCGACATCGAGTCCTATGGGCAGTTCACGCTGGCAAACCCAGATTTCCCGGAGCGCCTCAAAAAGGGAGCCAATATGAACCCGGCTGACCGTATGAGTTACTTCGGTGGCGATGCTAAGGGCTTCATTGACTACCCAACGCTCGAGCAGGCGACCGCATGATGCTTCCGATCAATCTGGACAACTCGATCAAGCACAGTCATCTGCGCGGCGATTTCGATATCGAAATCCTGCACCCAGGTCTGGCTCTGGGCTGAGGTGTCTGCACGGGGATGGACAAGGCTGGAGCAACAATCACGAGCACCAATCAGCTCATGGCTGAACTGGCTGGCAATTGGGCCACGCCACAGGGTGGCCAGTTGGCTCAAGTGCTTGTCGAGGCCCTGACGGCTGAATATCCCCGCTTCCCCCGCAACCAATAATGCCGGGGTAAGCGGTGATCCCGAGATGACATCATCCGTTTGGCATGTCTGGAATAGTGCTCACTCGCACGCCATTCTTCGACGCGCCCGCATTGAAACAAGCCTCAAGCCGAAATGGGTTGCGGCAATGTATAAGCCGACTATGGAGGCGTAGTTCACGAAGAAGCCCAACGTCGACGCATTGAAATCCCACATGTCCAGCGAATAGCGCAGCATCAACTTCGATCCGAACGCCATGTCGAACGAACTTCTCACACCCCAGGCCATGATAAGGACCGTCAGCAAACGCAGGATCGCAGTCTGGCAAGCGCCCCGAGCAGGCATTCCAATCATTCCATAGAAAACGTTCATCACAACCTGCCAGCGCGTTCCGAGATGGATGCCAACGATCAGTAGCATCCAGTATCCCGTGAACATGTGGATTTCCCGGACGGCGAAAGCACCGCCCATCGCCGTGAGCGGGAAAAGATCGCGCGATATCAGCAGGCTCGTTAAGAACATGATGGTCATTGCGATTGCCAGGCTGACAATCGTGATCAGATTGATGATGCGGGTGACATCCAGCTTCCGTTTCGTCACGCCGCCATACCAGCGGCGATTAAAGACGTTATGAACAATCACCAGCGTGAAAAGCACCGTTCCGAACAGCTCGTGCGACAGGTTGTCCAGCCACCAATAGGCCAGACACGCAACAATCAATCCGACGGCAATGAGGTCGAGGACCAGACGAAACCGCAAGACGCCGTTCATTTAAGTTCGAACCGGCGCATTTCGTTGAACGTGTACAGGAAATCCCTGTCGGCCCGTGAGGTATGACAGCGCTGACAGCGGGCGGTGTTCTCGTCCATGTTGATCGTGCCGTCCGGCTTGAACCATTGGAACTGCCAGTCGGCAGTACGGCGGTTTTCGTCGTAATCCTGCCCCCAGCCCTCGCCCTTCTCCATGATGAAGTAACGGAAGAGCTTGCCACCGCGATAGTCGACCAGCGCGACATGGGTGCCGTTGGGAATGGGATCGCCACGCTTGACGGCCTCGATTGCTTCACGGGTGGTCATGATGTGCTCCGTAACCTCCCCCCGCTCGACTGTCGTATAGTGTATGAGCTTGTCGATTTCAGGCATGGTTGCGCGGGTCGGCTCGGCACGGACCTGCATGCCGACGAGAAATACGGCGCTTGTTACGAAGGCGGCGGCACCCGCCATATACACGACCCTGTTCAATCAAGGCCTCCATCAATCTTGGTGTATTGCTCGTCGGTCACATGTTCCATCCATTCCACCGTCTGGCCGTCCAGGGCCTCCGCCACGGCGATGTGCGACATCCCGACTTCAGGTGAAGCGCCATGCCAGTGTTTGACGCCTGGAGGTATCCAGACGACATCTCCGGGTCCGATCTCCTGGATGCCGCCATCCCAGTGCTGAACTCGCCCCGCACCGTCCGTCACGATCAATGTCTGACCGAGGGGATGCGTATGCCAAGCGGTGCGGGCAGCGGGTTCAAAGGAAACGACACCGCCACCGACCCGGGCGGGCGACTGGGCCTGGAAACGGGACTGCACCTTGACGGAACCGGTGAAATAATCCGGCGAGCCTGCGGTTGTCGTCTGATCGTTGAAACGGGTAACCGTTACGGCGCGATCCGGTTCGGCGAAAGCTGCCGTGGCGCTAAAGGCCATGGCGGCGGTGACCATCGATTTCGTATTCATGGATTATTTCTCCGCAAAGACGTCTTTGGCGATCGCAACCGCGGAAACGCCGCTCGGCCAGCCCGAATAAAAAGCCATATGGGTGATGGTCTCAACAATCTCCTCCTTCTTCAGCCCGTTCTGCAGGCCAAGGCGGATGTGAGAGCGAAGTTGATCGGGACGATTAAGAGCGATCAGCGCTGAGATCGTTACGAGGCTCCGGTCACGTTTGGAGAGTTCGGGACGTTCCCATATGTCGTTGTAAAGAACCCCATCCGTCAGGTCGGCCAATTTCGGGGCGGTATCGCCCATCAATTGCTGGGCGCGCGTCTGCTGCTTTTCCGGCTGTGCCGTTTGCGTTGCTGTCTGGGCGTGTGTCATGGAAATGAAACCGTTGATGAGAGTGATGCTCGTTGCGAGAAAGAGACTTGTGGCGAATGCCTTCAAAGCTTGGCTCCTTAAATTGATCGCGTGCTCGCACGGCCGGTGACAGCAGGCATTGAACGACCCATCGTCATGACGAGCCCTTAACCCTGCGGTCACCGGTGAACGAACCGCTGATGGAAGATGTCAAACCAGGGTCCGGCCGAAGAAGGGTGTCAGCTTGTCCACCGCCGCTTCGACATATTCGGGTACCCAGTAGGTTTCGATGTGCTTTGCGCCCTTGATCGTGAAGAGTTCTTTGTCCTTCGTGCCGGTGGCCCTTGGGAACGCATCTTCGGTCATGTAAAGCGTATCGGCCTCGCTTCCGGCGATCATCAGCAGCGGCACGTCGATAAGTTCGATCTCGTCCGTCGCATCCCAGCGCATCAGGTCCATCAGGCTGCTCATCGTGTATCTGAAGGTCGAGCCGGGATGTGCATTAGTGCGCCAGTAATAGTGATAACCCTGTCGATAGAGGTCGAAAGGCAGGGCTTCGATCTGCGCATCCGTGAGGTTCGCGTCACCCGCATAGAGAACCTCACCGCCGGCCGCTTCCTGCGCGCGGGCAGCGGACGCCTGTTGCAAACGCTTCTGGATCGTATCCATCTGCGTATCCTTAAAACCGTTGCGGCGGACTCGCCCGGAATTGAACATGCTGAGCGTCGCCACCGCCTTGAAGCGCTTGTCGGTCTTTGCCGCTGCAAGCGAATAACCGCCACCGCCGCAGATGCCGAGCAGTCCCAGACGCGCCGTGTCTACACCAGGGAAGCCGCTGATGAAGTCCGCCATTCCGTGGATATCCTCGATGCGATGCTGAGGTTTATCGACGCTTCGCGGTGCGCCACCGCTTCCGCCCTGATAGGCGGCATCGGCCGTGATCGTGATGAAACCGCGCTCCGCCAGATGCTGGGCATAAAGGCCCGTGGTCTGCTCCTTCACGCCACCATTCGGATGCGCCAGCACGATTGCAGGGTATTTCCTGGCAGGATCGTAGTCGGCCGGGGTATAAACGTTGGCGACGATATCGAGGCCGTTCAGTTTGTACGTCACCGGATGGATGTTCACCTTGCCGGGCTCGTTTTTGGTCAGCGCGCCATCATAGACGAGCGTGAAGGGGTTTTGCTTGTAGTCGGCAGCGACGGCTTGGGTCGTCGTCATGGTTGACACTCCTAACATTGCACCAGAGATGAAGAGGGCCGAAGCTCCGAGGAACTCCCGTCTCTTTCCGTTGATGATTTCGTGCGCCATCGTCAGGCTCCTCAATTTGTCGGAAACGCGCGCACCGACCTGTTGAGGTACGCGCGCATGGATCAGTCGAGCTTCTTGTCGGCGAGGAATTTCGAGACCTGATCGGCGATCTCGACATTGTTCAGGTCCGACATCAGGAAATGCGTGCCGCCCTTGATGCCGATATCCGGCAGGTGAACGAGCGTCGCGTCGCCACCATGCCTGTTGACGGCCTCCACCCAGAGCTTCGCCATTGCCAGCCTGACGCGCCAGTTGTCCTGCCCGCGTTCGGCGGTCGGTTCCGTCGGGAAATTATCGCCGTAATAGATGACGATCGGCAGGCGCGTCAGTTTTTCGAAGTCGGCGGCGGGAACAGCCTCGGCTTTCAGTGTGCCTGCGGCGCTCGGCATGTCCCCGGGTATCTCGCCTTCGGGGAAGATGAACCCGCTTCCAGGCTCCAGTGCCACGATACCCTTGACGTTCGGGTTCTTGATCGCCGTCAGCCAGCCGGGACCACCCGCCTGCGAGTGTGTGAACAGGATGGCAGGCCCCGTCCTGTCGAACAGGGCCGACATGGCATCGGAAATTACCTTGGCATCATACGGTCCGGTGTTCGGCGTGACCGAACGCAGGAATTGATCGAGCGCTGCCGGATCGCGGGAGAATTGAACATTGCCGAAATAGTCCGGCCATTTGCCGATACGAAACTGGTCGAAGAAGAGCTGGTCATAGGGTGTCGGCTCGATCGTCGTTGCAACCGTGCTGTTGCCCGCGCGGCCTCGGCGCGGCTGGTCGACAAGGTAAGTGGAGTAGCCACGGCGCAGGAAGATATTCTGGAAGCCCTCGCGGCCATCCGGCGTCGTCTCCCAGCTGCGCGCCGACTGGAACGCGCCATGCAGCATGACGATCGGCAGCGGCTTCGGATTTTGCGGAATCTGATAGAACACATAGGCGTGGTCGCCATGCAGCGTCTGGCCTTCGGCTGTCGGCGCATTGTTGTTGTAGGTTCCGGGTTTGCTCGAAACCGTACCGCCGACTGCAAAGCTTCCCTGCTGCTCAATGACAAGGGGTTCGACCTTTGACGCTGTCTGGGCAAAGGCGACGCTGCAGGACGCAGCGATGGCGGAAAATACGAAGATTGAAATGGTTTTGGTAAAAATCTTTGGCATGGCTCTCTCACAACATGACGTTGAAAGAAGGCTAAGCGAACAGCGCTCCAGTGATTAGATACCCATTTACGATTGAAGCCATTAGCTACGCTTATCAATCACTTTTAGTTTATTAGCGGGTTATCCGCGATATCGAAGCGCGTCCACCACAAGGGCAAAGGCCGGAGATGCGTGACGTCGATTTGGATAATAAAGGTGGTAACCGGAAAAAGGCGCGCACCAGTCTTCGAGAACCCGTATCAGTGCTCCTTTCGCTATCTCGTTCGTAACAAGGTCCTCCGGCATATAGGCAAGGCCAAGTCCCCGTTTTGTGGCATCGAGGCGCATTGCAATGTTATTGAAGACAAGTTGCCCTTCCACCCTGACCTTGAGTTCATGGCCATCCTTCTCGAATTCCCAGGCGAGGATGTTGCCGTAGGTCGGCATGCGAATCTGGATGCAATTGTGGGAGGTTAAATCCTCGGGTACTTCCGGCCAGGGATTCTGCTGGAAATAGGATGGCGCGCCAACCACGGCCATGCGCATCTCGGGGCCGATCTTGACCGCGATCATGTCCTTTGCAAGCTGCTCACCGAGCCGGACCCCTGCGTCATAGCGCTCCGCAACAATATCCGTCAGCCCGTAATCGACGGTAATCTCGACATTGATGTCGGGGTAATTCGAAATGATTTTTTCAAGTGCCGGCGCAAGAACGGAGATCGCGGCGTGTTCCCCTGTCGTGATGCGCACGGTTCCCGCGGGTTTGTCCCGCATGTCGCTGAGCGCCGAAAGTTCGGACTGAATTTCGTCGAACCTTGGACCTGCGGTCTGGAGCAGGCGCTCACCCGCAGCCGTGGGCGACACGCGCCTTGTCGTTCTCGTCAAAAGCCTCAGACCCAGTCGCTCCTCGAGACTGCGCACCGTCTGGCTCAATGCGGACTGCGAGACACCCAGCTTGACGGCGGCCCGGGTAAAGCTCTGCTCACGCGCGACGGTAACGAAGGCAGCCAGATCGTTGAAGTTCTCCTGCGGCATTCATTAGACATCCTTATAGCTTCATGCCGATTACTGCCCCTAATCGAAAAGATCGGCAAGGAATATCTTTATGGCATCAAAACCACAGCTTCGCCGTGGAAAACGGTATTGCCACCCGTAGAACGGAACCCTGATGCCAAAAAGACAAGCGACCACCGCCCCTGCCAACAAAACCGCGATCCTCGCGATTATCCTCGTGAGCTACGTGATGATCGTTCTCGACATCTCGGTCGTGCTGACCGGGCTTCCGAAGATCCATCACGAACTGGGGTTCACCGACGCCGGGCTGGCATGGGTGCAGAGCGCCTATACGCTGACCTTCGGTGGTTTCCTGCTGCTCGGCGCTCGCGCCGGCGACATTCTGGGACGCCGGCGCATGTTCATCATCGGTATGGCTATATTCACGCTGGCTTCCGTCGCCATCGGGGCTTCACAGTCCTCCGCATGGATGCTGTCATGGCGGGCAATACAGGGACTGGGCTCCGCCATCCTTGCGCCCTCCACGCTGGCCCTCCTCCAGATCAATTTCGAAGAAGGCGAAGAACGCGTCCGTGCGGTGTCGCTCTATAGTGCCGCGGCTGGTGTTTCAGCCACAGTCGGACTGATTGCCGGCGGCCTTCTCGCTGACTGGCTGTCCTGGCGCGCCGGCTTCCTGATCAACCTGCCGATCGGGATCGCAATGATCCTTGCGGCCCGCACCTGCATCCCCGAGACGGCAAAGCAGCCGGGTGCCCTGGACGTTCCTGGAGCGCTCTCCTCGACGATCGGCATGAGCGGGCTCGTCTACGGTTTCATCCGTTCAGCACAGGCTGGCTGGGATACGACGACCATCGTCATCCTTGTCATTTCGATCACGCTCCTAGGCCTTTTCATCCTCATCGAGCGCCGTGCACCGCAACCCATTCTCCCACTTCGGCTGTTTTCGGATCTCGAGCGTTCGGGTGCCTACGGCGCGCGTGTCCTCTATCTCGGCGCGATGGTCGGTTTTTTCTTTTTCACGACGCTTTACCTTCAGGAAGTCGCCGGCTTGCGCCCGGCGCTTACGGGTCTCGCCTTCGTGCCGGCAACGATGCTGCACGTACCGATCGCCATGATCGTGCCGCGCCTCATCCAGCGCTTCGGGCGTAACACGGTCCTTGTCACAGGCACGGTTGTCGGCATCGTCGCCATGGGCTGGCTCAGCCGCGCGGGCATAGGCTCCAATTACTGGACCGCCATCGCAATGCCGATGATATTGATCGGGATCAGTCAAGGTTTGGTACTGAGTCCCCTGACCTCCTCCGGTGTCGCCCGGGTGGATCATGCGGATGCCGGGGCCGCATCCGGCGCAGTCAACGTTGCCCACCAGATGGGCAGCTCGGTCGGTCTCAGCCTGTTGATCGCCATTGCGGCCATCGGCTCTGCTGGCCTCACTGGCGCGGAACTCACCGCCTACCGTGCGTCGCATGCCTTCGAGGCCGGAACAGTGATGCTTATGGCAACATTGGTGATCGCGCTTTTAACCATCGTGCCGGCCGCCACACGGCGGGCACCCGCCGAAACACAGGCCGCCCCGACAGAAAGCGCGGCCTGATCAAGGAGCAGAAACATGCAAAAACGCAAAATCGGAACCCTCGAAGTTTCCGCCCTCGGCCTTGGCTGCATGAGCATGAGTTCGGCCTATGGGCCAGCGGCCGATAAAACCGAGATGATCAAGTTGATCCGTTTTGGCCATGAGCGGGGCATCACATTGTTCGATACCGCTGAAGCCTACGGCCCTTTCGTCAACGAAGAGCTTCTCGGCGAGGCCATCACGCCCATACGTGACATGGTCGTCATCGCCACCAAGTTCGGCTTCGACATCGACCTTGAAACAGGCGAACGCCGCGGCGGCACCAATAGCCGGCCGAAGCACATCAAAGCCGTCGCCGAAGCGAGCCTCAAGCGGCTCAGGACTGATCGCATCGACTTGTTTTACCAGCACCGCGTCGATCCGGCCGTTCCCATCGAGGATGTCGCAGGCGCTGTGAAAGACCTGATCGATGAAGGCAAAGTCCAGCATTTCGGTTTGTCCGAGGCGGGTGTCGGCACCATCCGCAAGGCCCATGCCGTTCAGCCCGTCACCGCCGTCCAAAGCGAGTACTCCCTGTTCTGGCGCGGACCTGAGGCCGAGTTGCTTCCGGTACTTGAAGAACTCGGGATAGGTTTCGTGCCGTTCAGCCCCCTCGGTGCTGGCTTCCTGACAGGTAAGATCGACGAAAATACCCGGTTCGACCCAACCGATTTCCGCAATGCTGTTCCGAGGTTTTCCCCCGAGGCCCGCAAAGCCAACATCGCACTGGTCGATGCCATCAAGGCCATAGCCGACAACAAGCAATCGACACCCGCCCAAGTCGCTCTTGCTTGGTTACTGGCACAGAAACCATGGATCGTCCCTATCCCCGGCACAACCAAGCAGCACCGCCTTGAAGAAAACCTTGGTAGCGTCGATCTTGAACTGACCTCGACTGACCTTGAGGAAATCAACACGATCCTCACGAAGATCGAAGTCGTCGGCAACAGGCTTCCAGAAGCGGTGCTGAAGATGACCGGCCTTTGAGGATGGCCGTTCGAACGTCCTCCGTGTCACGTCAATGGAAGGCCCGGCAGAGAAATTCGCGCGGCCTTCCGGGCCGGCAGGGCCTGTCCGGAAGACCGATTTTCGGCATAATCCGTCTTTGGCTGCGCGCCTATACCGCCACCGGGGTAATCCAGCGCGGATCGGCGCTTTCGGCACTGTCCACCACCGCTTCCACAAAGGCCACACCCTTCAACCCGTCATAGGCAAGCGGGATGTTGCGGCCGATGGCTGCCGGTTCGCGCCCCGCCTTGCGGGCGCGGATGGCTTCCGCAAAACCGGCATAGAGGTTGGCGAAGGCTTCCAGATATCCTTCCGGGTGGCCGGGCGGGGTGCGGGTTCGGACCCTCGCGTCTTCGGAAAGATCGTCCGCACCGCGCTTGATGGTCTGCACACGCCCATCAAGTGGGCTATAGACGAGTTCGTTCGGCTGTTCCTGAAACCATTGCAGCGAGCCGGTCGCGCCGAACACCCGCAGACGCACGCCGTTGGAATTGCCGAGCGCCACCTGCGAAGACCATAGGAGGCCGCGCGCTCCGCCCTCATAACGCATCATCACATGGGCATTGTCATCCAGCGCCCGTCCCGCCACGAAAGTGGCGAGATCGGCGGTGAGGGACTGAAGTTTCAGCCCGGTCACGAAACCGGCCAGATGATAGGCATGGGTGCCGATATCGCCGATGGAGCCGCCGCGGCCGTTCTTTTTCGGATCGGTGCGCCACGCCGCCTGGGCATTCCCCTGCTGCTCGATGGCCGTCGCCATCCATTCCAGCGGATATTCCACCTGCACGGTGCGAACCTCGCCGATCTCGCCAGCCACCACGCGCGCGCGGGCTTCATGCACCATCGGATAGCCGGAATAGGTGTAGGTCACCCCGACGAAACGGCCGGTCTCTCGCGACAGCCTTTCCAGCGCGATGGCATCCTCCAGCGTGGCTGTCAGCGGCTTTTCGCAGATTACATCAAACCCGGCCTCGATCAGCGCTTTGGCGATCGGATAATGGGTGAAATTCGGCGTGCAGATCGCAACCGCGTCGACGCGGTCTTCTCGGGAAATCTCGCCGGCAATCAACTCCTGATAACTGCCATAGCTGCGGGCGGGGTCTAACCCCTCATTGATCGCAAAGGCGCGACCCCGGTCGGGATCGACATCGAAGGCCCCGGCAACCAGTATCCATTTGCCGTCAAGGCGCGCGGCGAGACGATGGATATTGCCGATATACGCGCCTTGGCCGCCGCCGATCATGCCCAGGCGAAGTGGTCTTTCGATAGTCATTGTTCCTCCAGCCCCAGCATGGCGCGGTTGGCGTTGCGATTGGCACCGGATTTGACAAAATCGTCAAAGGCGCGGTCCGAAACGCGGATGATGTGATCGGCGATGAAACGCGCGCCTTCAGACGCGCCGTCCTCCGGGTTTTTGACGAAACATTCCCATTCCAGCACCGCCCAGCCATCGAAGCCGTAGGTCGTCAGCTTCGTGAAGATCGCCCCGAAATCGATCTGCCCGTCGCCCGGGCTGCGGAAGCGCCCGGCCCGTTTGGACCAGGGCTGGTATCCGCCATAGGCGCCCGATTTTCCGTCAGGGCGGAACTCGGCGTCCTTGACGTGGAAGGTCTTGATCCGCTCATGGTAGTGATCGATGAAAGCCAGATAATCCATTCCCTGCAAAACGAGATGCGAGGGGTCATACATCAGGTTCGCGCGGGGATGCTCCTTGACCTTGTCGAGAAATAGTTCCCAACTGTGCCCGTCATGCAGGTCTTCGCTCGGGTGGATTTCGTAGCAGACATCCACACCATAAGCGTCGAAGTCGTTGAGGATCGGCGTCCAGCGGCGGGCGAGTTCGTCGAAACCTTCCTCGACCAGCCCTTCCGGCCATTGCGGATAGGGATAGAGATAAGGCCATAGAAGCGCGCCGGGAAAGGTCACGTGACGGTCGATGCCGAGACGCTTGGAGGCGCGGGCGGCAAAGCGCAGCTGGTCTTCGGCCCATGCCCGACGCTTTGCGGGGTTGCCGCGCACATGCTCCGGCGCAAAACTGTCCATGATCGCGTCATGGGCGGGATGAACCGCCACAAGCTGACCGGTGATGTGGGAGGCAAGCTCGGTGATCTCCAGCCCATGCTCGCCGAGCATGCCTTTCAGATCGTCGCAATAGGCATCGCTTTCCGCCGCCTGTTTCATGTCGATCAGTCGCGTATCCCAGGTGGGAATCTGCACGCCCTTGAAACCCTTGGCCGAGGCCCATTGCGCCAGCGAGGCAAGCGAATTGTAGGGCGCCTCATCCGCCGCGAATTGCGCCAGAAAAACGCCCGGTCCCTTGATGGTCCGCATGGCCTATTCCTCCAGCTTTTTGGCGGGCACCGGCGCGTCGTCGTAACCGCCATAGACCGATTGGTCGAAGGGGATCACCGCACCCGTCATCATGCCGCCATCGTCGGACGCCATCCACAGAATGGCGCGGGCCACCTCGACAGGATCGAGAATCCGCCCGAACGGCTTGGCCGCCGCCGCACGGTCGATGAAATCGGGATCGCCCGTCTCGGAGAGGACGAGCTTGCGCTCGTGATCGGAATTCATCCAGCCGATATCGAGCTGGTTCACATGGATACGATGGCGCATCAGCGAAAAGCCGGCATGGCGGGTGACGGTGGCTAGTGCCCCTTTCGAGGCCGCATAAGGCGCAAGGAAAGGCTGGCCGGTCAGGCCCGACATCGATCCGATGTTGACGATACGGCCTTCGATGCCCTCGCGGATCATCACCTTCGCCGCATCCTGAATGAGAAAGAACGGCGCGCGCGTATTGACCGCGAACATGCGATCGAAGAGCTCGGGCGTCGTGTTCAGCATGTTGCCGCGATCCGTCAGCCCCGCCGCATTGACGAGAATATCGACACGCCCGAAGCGTTTGTCGGCAGCCGGGATGATGGTGCGGACATCATCGATGTTGCCGAGATCGGCCGCCACCACTTCGACAGGCACGCCCGTTTTCTGGGTGATGGCGCTTGCAACAGCCTGGCCCTTTTCCACACCGCGCCCGACGATGACGATCCCCGCGGCACCGGCCTGCGCAAATAGCTGCGCAACGGCTGCGCCCAAGCCCTGGGTTCCGCCGGTAATAACGGCGATTTTTCCTTCAATACGGTTCATTTCACAACCTCATAACCAGCGGCGTCCATGACGCGCAGCAATTCCCTGTGCCCCTTGCGGGCCATGTCCAGCGGCGGGTTCCTGACAGGATCCTGTTCCGCCTCGACCACGAACCAGCCCTCGTAACCTTTCGACGCCAGCGCCTTGACGATTGCCTCGAAATCCAGACTGCCATCGCCCGGAACGGTAAAGACGCCCTTGATGACGGCGTCGAGGAAGCTCTCCCGGCTTCTGTCCAGCCCATCGACAACCTCTTGCCTGATGTCCTTGGTGTGGACGTGGGTAATGCGCGCATGGTGGTTTTCGATGACGCGCATGACGTCCCCACCGGCAAAAGCCATATGCCCGGCATCGAACAGCAGCGGAACGGAAGAGTGCTTCATGAAGAGATCGAGTTCAGGCTCGGTCTCCACGACGGCCGCCATATGGTGGTGGTAGGAAATCGGCATGCCCTGCCCCGTGCACCAGTCGGAAAAATCAGACATCCTGCGGCCATAGGCCGCCATGCCAGCCTCATCGAGCCGGGGCTTGGTGGCAAGCGGGGCGGAACGCACGCCCTGAATGGAGCGTGCCGTTTCCCCATAAACGATGCAGGGCGCACCGGCGGCGATGAAGAATTCCATCTGCTGCGCGATACGGTCTTTCTCCGCCTCGATGTCGCCATCCAGCAGCAGGCCGGAGAACCAGCCGCCACACACCGATATGCCGTAACGGTCGAGGATCGGCCCAAGCTCGGCCATGTCCATGGGAAACCGGCGTCCGGTCTCCATTCCGGTAAAGCCGGCTTCGCTCGCCTGCCGCAGGCATTCCTGAAGGCTGACATCATCGGAAAGCTCGGCAAGATCGTCATTCCACCAGGCAATCGGCGCGATACCAAGTCTTGCTTTCATGTCAAACTCCCACTCGCTGCGCCTTGCGGATGTTTTCCTGCGCGGCGCGAGCGGCTCGCACGGTCTCGAAGGTGGAGACGGAGGGAACGCCGACATCCCAGTCGGCATCGCCCGGCACCCATTTCCATGCATCGGAGACGATGGAGATGACGGTCACGCCCTCGTTGCCCTGCGCCCAGATCATCGCCTCTTCAAGATCGGCGAGGCTCTCCGCCTTGCACGCATGGGCACCCATGGCTTGCGCATGTTTGACGAAATCCACATGCAGCGGATTTTCCCGATCCCTGATGCGGCAATCCGCAAGCAGGTTGTTGAAGCCGGGCACACCCTTGGCCTGCTGCAGGCGGTTGATGACGGCATATCCGCCATTGTCACAGACCACCACGATCATCCGGTGCCCGGTGAGCGCGGCGGAATAGATGTCGGAGTTCATCATCATATAGGTGCCGTCCCCCAGCATGACGATCGGAACGCCGCCGGCACCGCCCGGCCCTTCCTGCGCCATGGAGCAGCCCCAGCCGGCGGCGATTTCATAACCCATGCAGGAAAAGCCGAATTCGCAATCGAACGTATTGGGGTTCTTCACCCGCCATCCCTTCGTCACCTCACCCGGCGTTCCGCCCGCCGCCGCAATCAGGGTGTCTTCGGGCCGGGCGACGCGGTTCAGTACGCCGACCACCTGCGCATAAGAGGGAACCGGCGCATTGGTGACGCGCTGATGCTCGTCCAGCAGATTATCCCATTCTGCGAACAGCGTTTTTGCCCGCTGCATATGGGCGGCATCGGCCTTATACGCACCGAGCGCCTGGTCCAGCTCGTCAATGGTTTCGAGTGCATCGCCGACCACGGAAAGCGCCCGGTGTTTCACCGCATCGAAGCGGGCGGCATTGACGGAAATGAACTGCGCATCGCGGGAGAAGGCCGTCCAGGAACCCGTGGTGAAATCCTGAAGCCGGGTACCGATCGCCAGCACGACATCCGCATCCTTGGCCAGCGCATTCGCCGAAGTTGATCCGACGATGCCGATCGGCCCGGCATGGACCGGATGGTGATGGGTGAGCGCGCCCTTGCCGGCGATGGTTTCGACAACGGGAATGCCGCGCTTTGCAGCGAAATCGGCAAGGCGTTCTTCCGCCAGCGAATAACGCACGCCACCGCCGGAAATGATGAGCGGACGTTTTGCCTGCGCCAGCAGCCGGGTTGCGGCCGCCACAGCGTCACGGTCAGGACGCGGCCGAGGAATTTTCCAGACCTTCGGTTCAAAAAAGACCGCCGGATAGTCGAAAGCGATTTCCTGCGTATCCTGCGCAAGACCGATGAAGGCCGGGCCGCAATCGGCCGGATCGAGCATGGTGGCGACCGCCTGCGGCAGCGATTGCAGCAATTGTTCCGGCAGCACGATCCTGTCCCAGTAACGCACCACGGATTTGAACGCGTCATTGACGGTGAGGGTCGGATCGCCAAAATGCTCGACCTGCTGCAGAACCGGGTCCGGCAGGCGGCTTGCGAAAGTATCGCCCGCAATGAGGAGAACGGGCAGCCGGTTGGCCATGGCGACGCCGGCAGCGGTCACCATGTTCAGCGCCCCCGGGCCGATCGATGTCGCGGCCACCATGATCTGCCTGCGCCGTTTTGCCTTGGCAAAACCGATTGCGGCAAGCGCCATGGATTGTTCGTTCTGCCCGCGCCATGTCGGCAACTGGTCCTGCACCGTCTCCAGAGCTTCGGAAAGGCATGTGACGTTGCCGTGCCCGAAAATGGCGAACACGCCTGCAAACAGGGGAACGCGCTCTCCGTCGATCTCGGTAAACTGGTTGCACAGGTAACGTACTAGCGCCTGGGCCATGGTCAGGCGTAAGGTCTTTGCGGTCATCTCGCCTCCTCCTGCGGATGGTTGTTGATATGTTTTTGGAATACATATTGACAAATTCGGTACTTTGCAATGATTATTGCCAAATACCTCGGGAGGAAAATTTCAATGCTGAGAATTGCAGTGCTTGGTGTGGGCCGTATCGGCCGCATGCATGCGGAAAACATCGTCGCTCATCCACGCGCGACATTGGCTGGTATCTTTGATGTATACGAGCCCTCGGCGAAAGAAATTGCCGAAAAGCTTGATGTGACACGATTTGAGTCGGCCGAGGCGGTTTTTGCCTCGCCTGAGGTCGACGCCGTACTGATCGCCACCTCAACCCCCACCCATGCGGATCTGCTGGAAAAGGCGGTTGCCGCCGGAAAACCGGTGCTCTGCGAGAAACCCATCGATCTCTCCCTCGACCGCGTCAACGCCTGTGCAACAAAAATTGCCGGCAGCGGCGTGCCGATCATGCTCGGCTTTGTCCGGCGTTTTGACAGCGGACACCGCGCCGTGCGTGAGGCCGTCGAAAACGGAACGATCGGCGATCTGCATCAGGTCGTCATCACCTCGCGCGACCCTGGCATGGCTCCCGCCGCCTATATCGAAATGTCGGGCGGCATTTTCCGCGACATGACAATCCATGATTTCGACATGGCCCGTTTCATTCTGGGTGAAGAAATCAGCCAAGTCTCCGCCACCGGTTCACGGCTGGTCGACACGGCGCTGATGGAGCAATGCGGCGACTACGACACCGTGACCGTAGTTTTGAAAACCGCTTCGGGCAAACAATGCATGATCAGCAATTCGCGGCGTGCCGTTTATGGCTACGACCAGCGGGTCGAAGCCTTCGGAAGTGCCGGCATGGCGATTTCCGAAAACCGGACGCTCAATCACCTGCGTCTCTACACCGAAAGCGGCACCGACCATGCAGCGCCGCTGATGAACTTCTTCATCGACCGCTATGCCGATGCCTTCGCAGCCGAAATCAGCGCCTTTGTCGATGCCGTGGAGCAGGGCAAAGCACCGGAGGTCGGCTTCGAAGACGGCAGGCAGGCCCTGCTCCTTGCCGAAGCGGCGATCCGTTCCGCCGCCGAAGGGCGCACCGTCAACACCAGCGAGATCGGATAAGCCATGTACGCGAATTTTGGACTTTTCATCGACGGCCGCTGGCTTACCGGCGCTGCAACGGGAGAAGTCGTCTCTCCGGTCACCGGCGCGGCGCTGGGTGAAGTGTCGCTTGCCACTGCCCGCGACACCGGCGATGCAATCGACGCTGCGGCAGCCGCCCTCCCGAAGCTGCGCGCCATGGGTGGCTTCGCCCGCGCCGAAGCGCTGCATCGGGCCGCTGACGAAATGTTACGACGTGCCGACGAAGGCGCGAAGATGATCTCGCTGGAGACCGGCAAACCGATTGCCCAGGCAGGTCGAGAATGGAGCCTTGCCTGCGACCAGTTCCGCTGGTTCGCCGAAGAAGCGCGCCGCATCTATGGCCGCATCGTCGACAGCCGGGTGCCCGGCGGACGGTTTGAAGTGACCCGCGAGGCCGTGGGCATCGTTGGCGCTTTCACCGCCTGGAATTTCCCGGCTGCCCTTCCGGCGCGCAAGCTTGCCCCGGCGCTCGCCGCCGGATGCCCCGTCGTGCTGCGCCCCTCATCCCAGACGCCGGGTGTCGCCATGGTGATGGTCGACTGCCTCAGGGCAGCCGGCCTTCCGGATGGCGCCGTCAATCTCGTTGTCGGTTCGACCGCCAATACCTATGGCCCGATCATGGCGGACAAGCGCGTGCGCAAGGTGTCGCTGACCGGCTCGACACGTGTGGGGCAGCAAATGATCCGCGATGCGGCGCAGACCGTGAAGAAAGTCTCCATGGAACTGGGCGGCAACGCGCCTCTCATCGTCTATGACGACGCGGATCTCGATAATGTCCTCGACCTTGTCGTACCCACCAAGTTTGCAAATTGCGGCCAGGTCTGCGTCACGCCGGATCGCATCTTTGTTCACGAGAGCCTTCACGACTCCTTTGTCGAGGGTTTCGTGGCCCGCACGGCGAAGATCAGGCTCGGCGACGGGCTTGATCCCGATACCGGCATGGGTCCGCTCATCAATGCCGGCCGCCTTGAGGAAATCGAGGCGGTGGTCGCCGACGCCCTACGCGCCGGCGCAAAAATCGCCCATGGCGGTAAACGCCCGCCTCACCTCAACCACGGCTTCTTTTTCGAGCCCACCGTGCTCACCGGTGTGACGGACACGATGAAGGTCTTTGCCGAAGAGAATTTCGGCCCGATTGCCGCAATCACCCGCTTCAGCACCGAGGAAGAGGTTCTGGAACGGGCCAATGCCTCCGACATGGGCCTTTCCGCCTATGCGTTCACCCGTTCGGCGGAAAGGGCACGCCGAACGGTAGCGACGCTGAAAGCCGGCATGGTTGGTATCAACAGTTTCGCGCTCGCCGCATCCGAAGCGCCTTTCGGCGGCACGAACCATTCCGGCATGGGGCGTGAGGGCGGTATAGAAGGGATAAGCGATTATCTCGAAACCAAACTCGCCCAGATCGTCTTTTAGAGCATTTCCAGTAAAAGTGCGTAGCGGTTTTGCGTCCGGAAAATGCGAAAAAACAAAGTGATAGAGCACGTCCGACAAACCCGTTTTAACCGGACGTGTTCTAGCGACGGATATTCTTGCAGGAGAAAATCATGCGGAAAAACAAACTGAAGGAAATCTGGGCCGAAGGACGTCCGGTGCTGCATGGCTGGCTTTCCATCGCCAGCCCGTTCAGCGCCGAAATCATGGCGGCGCAGGATTATGACGCCATCTCCATCGACATCCAGCACGGCGCGGTTGATTACAAGGATGTGCTCGGCATGTTTCAGGCGATGCGCGCCTCCGAAAAGGTGCTGATGGCGCGGGTGCCCTGGCTCGACCCGGCATGGATATCGAAGGTTCTGGATGCGGGCGCCTATGGCATCATCTGCCCGATGATCAACAACCGGGCGCAGGCTGAGCAATTCGTCCGGTACATGCGCTACCCCCCGCTCGGGGAACGCAGCTTCGGCCCCACCCGCGCCGTTTACGCCGCCGGCGGCAATTACGCCGCGGAGGCCAATGACGAAATCCTCGCCTTTGCGATGATCGAAACGGCGGAAGCGATGGACAATCTCGAGGAGATCGCCTCCACCCCGGGCCTCGACGGGATCTATGTCGGCCCCGCCGATCTCAGCTTCTCTCTTTCGAAAGGGCAATTGACGCCCGCCTTCGACCGGGAAGAGCCTGAAGTCATCGACGCCATCAAGCGCATCCTCGATGCCTGCCACCGCAACGGCATCAAGGCTGCCCTCCATTGCGGCACGGCGGATTACGCAGCACGCGCGGTGGAATGGGGTTTCGACATGACCACCGTATCCGGCGATTCGCGCCTGCTGGCCGCGGCGGCGACGGAATCGACCGCGACGTGGCGCAGGCTGGTGGAAAAGACCACCAAAAAAACCGATGGCAAAGGGGGGTATTGAATGCCGAACCTTCTCGTGGCCGGAAAACTTCATCCTTCCGGCGAGGCGATGCTGCGCGATCTGCCCTCCCTCGGCTTCTCCGTCCGCTATATCGAGGACGTCTCCGAAGCCTCCTACGCACCCTTCATCGAGGAAGCGGATGCCATCGTCATCCGCACGCAACCGCTTTCGGCAGCCACCATTGCAAAGGCCGGGCGGCTGAAAGTGGTGTCCCGCCATGGGGTGGGTTACGATAGCGTCGATCTTGCCGAACTCAACCGCCGCAACATAGCGCTCACCATCGTCGGCGACGTCAATTCCGTCTCCGTCGCCGAACATGCGATGATGCTGCTGCTGGCGGCTGCAAAGCGGGCCATCCTTGCAGACCGTGCGGTTCGCGAACCGGGGCAGTGGAGCTGGCGAAACAGGCTGGAGCAGCAGGAAATATCCGGCAAGAACCTCCTCATTCTCGGTTATGGCCGGATCGGGCGGCATCTCGCCAGAATGGCTTCGGGTTTCGGCATGCATATCCGCGCCTACGACCCCTACCTGCTGCAATCGGGATGGCCAGAAGGGCCAACAAGACCCGTATCGCTGGAAGAGGGCCTGCCCTGGGCCGACTATATTTCCGTGCATATTCCCAAAGGGCCAAGCCCGGCAATCGGGGCCGCCGAAATCGCGCTGATGAAACCCGGTGTCGTCCTGTCAAACACGGCCCGTGGCGGTGTCGTTTGTGAAAAGGCGCTCAGCGAAGCGCTTGCCTCGGGTCATGTCGGTGCGGCCGGGCTTGATGTCTTCGATGACGAACCGCCGGAAAGCTCCTCCCCGCTGCTGTCGCAGTTCAATACCGTCCTGTCGCCGCATATTGCCGGGCTTACGACGGAATGCGGGGAGAGGATGGCGATTGCGTCCATCCAGAACGCCGTCAATTACCTGAAAGGGACGATCGATCCCGGCCTCATCGTCAATCCGGAATTTGCCCATGTCTGAAAAACCCGTTCTCCGCGTCGGCCTCATCGGCACCGGCTTCATGGGCAAAGCCCATGTCTTCGGTTTCGCCTCTGCCCAGAAGGTCTTCGACCTGCCCTACCGGATCGAACTGCACACCGTTGCCGACATCACCGAAGACGCAGCCGCACGGGCGGCGGCGGATTTCGGCTTTGCCCGCTTCACGGCGGACTGGCGCAGCATCATCGCCGATCCCGATATCGATCTCGTCGACATCACCGCGCCGAACGCCCTGCACAAGGAGATGGCGCTTGCCGCCATTGCCGCCGGCAAACACGTCTATTGCGAAAAACCGCTGGCGCCGCTTGCCGCAGATGCCGGCGAGATGGCCGCTGCCGCGGCTGCGCGTGGCGTCAAAACGCAGGTGGGCTTCAACTATCTCTGCAATCCCATGCTGCGGCTGGCGCGGGACATGGTGGCGGCGGGCGAACTTGGCGAGATACGCGGTTATCGCGGTCTGCATGCCGAAGACTATATGGCCGAGGCCTCCGGCGCCTTCACCTTCCGTCACGATCCTGCTGGCGGCGGCGCGCTTGCCGATATCGGCTCTCACGCGCTTGCCACAGCCGAATTCCTGCTCGGCCCGATAACCGAGGTGATGGGGGATTGCGTGACGCTGATTGCCGAGCGGCCGGATGGCAGGGGCGGCAAACGCAAGGTGGAAGTGGACGATGTGGGCCGTGCCTTCCTGCGCTTCGCCAACGGCGCGCAGGGTTCGATCGAAGGCAACTGGATCGCCACCGGCCGCAAGATGCAGCATGATTTCGAGATCTACGGCGACAAGGGTGCGCTTTATTTCACGCAGGAACGCTTCAACGAGCTGCATTTCTATTCCGCCGCCGATCCGGCCGGCCGCCGTGGCTTCCGCAGGATCGAGGCTTCGCCCGATCACGCGCCCTATGGCCGATTCTGCGTGGCACCCGGTCACCAGCTCGGCTTCAACGACCTGAAAGCCATCGAAATCGAAGGTTATCTGAGGGCGATCGCGGGAGAGGCGCCAGAGCCTTTCGGTTTTGCTGCCGGCCTGCGCATCCAGCGGCTGGTCGAGACAATCCAGCGCTCATCATCCGCCCGCCAATGGATGGAGGTCGCCGGCTGAAAACCGTGATCGCGAGACGGGCTGCGGGCCTTCATGCCCCTTGGAAAACTGCAATAAATATTGCAGTATCATGCCATGAAGCAACAACCGCAGCCCGTCGAACCTCCGAAAGATTACGAAGAACTGATCCGCCTCATCCATGATCGTCACGATCAGATGAGCAAGACCTATCAGCGGATTTCCGTCTATCTGACGCAGAACCCCAATGAAGTCGCCGTGCATTCGGTCAATACCATTGCCGAGCGGCACAATATCCACGCTTCCAGCTTCGTGCGGTTTGCGCAGTCGTTGGGCTACAAGGGTTTCAAGGAGCTGCAGGCGCTGTTCCAGAAACGGCTAGCGACAGCGGCTCCAGGTTTCGAGGCGCGCGTACGCGCACTCGATGACGAGCTGCAGAGCCGCGAGGACCGTTCCGAATACGGTTTCCTTCACGACCTTGTCGTCAGGGACATTGCCTCCCTGCAGGACCTTCTGGAGCGCATCAGCGCCGAACAGCTCGGCACCGCCGCAGACCTCATAGAGGCCGCCGGCACCGTCTATCTCGTCGGCCAGTTGCGCTCCGCGCCAGTGGCGGAACTGCTGCGCTACATCCTCACCATGCTCGGCAAGCAATGCATCCTTCTCGATCCGGGCGGCGGCCTCGCCACCCATATGGCGCGGACGATGAAGACTGGCGACGTGCTGATCGCCGTATCCTTCCGCTTTTATGCGACGGAGGTGGTGAATATCGTCGAGGAGGCGGAAAAGATCGGCGTGCCGACCGTGGCAATTTCCGACAGTACCCTGTCGCCTCTGGCAAAATCGGCAAAGGTCCTGTTCTCGGTCCCCGAGCACGATTACAGCTTTTCCCGGTCTCTGGCCGCGCCGATGTGCCTTGCGCAGGCTCTGGCCGTCGCCGTGGCCGCGCGCGTTCAGAAGAACGAAACGGCGCCACGCATTCCGACGGTTACGGGCCTCTAGGCACCCACACTCCTTAAAGCCCTGTCACGCCGTCCCAGATCAGCTTCACCGCCACCAGCGCCACGGAAACATAGGTCAGGGGATAAAAGATCGAGGCGCGCATGTGGCGCACCGTCCAGGCGCCAAGCCATGTAGAGGCGATCGCCAGCGGCACCATCAGGGCGGCGCGACCGAGATTCTGTGCGCCGAAACCGCCGAGAGCCGCATAGGGCACGAGTTTCAGGACATTGGTGATGGCAAAGAACATCACATTGGTACCGGTGAAAACCTTCGGGTCCATGCGAAGCGGCAGCAGATAGACCTGCAGCGGCGGCGCGCCGGCATGGGCAACGAAACTGGTGTAACCCGCAAGCAGGCTCCAGAACCGGCCTGCCATCGGCCGCTCCTTCGCAACCGTCACCAGAACGCCCCTCGACAGCACGACGCGCAGCACGAACACGGCCGAGACCAGGCCGACAATCAGGCGCACCACGGCATCCGAGGTGATCTCGGCGGTCATCCAACCAAGCCCGATGCCGAGGACGGCTGCCGGCAAAAGCTGCCGCATGATCCGCCAGTCGACCCAGTTGCGCCAGGCCGCCACGCCGACCATGTCCATGACCACCAGAATAGGTAGCAGGATGGCGGCCGCCGTGACCGGCGACATCACCAGCGCCATCAGCGGCACGCCAAGCAGGCTCATGCCGCCGAGCCCGCCCTTGGAGAGCCCGACCAGCACAACGGCGAGCACGGTGACGCCCAGTTCCAGAGGAGAGTTGAAAAGGTTCAAGTGCATCTCCTCGGCAATGCCGTCGGCACCCCAGCCGGGGCACCACGCGTATGGATATCAGCCCTTCCGGAGCCGGGCTTTTTGACGGTAGACATCAGCAACGACCGCGCTGACGATGATCAGTCCCTTGACGATCTCCTGATAGTAAGCATCCACGCGCAAAAATGTGAAGCCCGACATCATCAACCCCAGGATCACGGTGCCGATAACCGTGCCGAAAATGCGTCCCCGCCCGCCGGAGAGCGACGTGCCGCCGATAACCGCCGCGGCTATGGCGTCAAGCTCGTACATCATGCCCATGCCGGCCTGCGCCGTCTCCGCGCGGGCGGCGGTGACGATGCCGGCGAGGCCCGCGAGCAGGCCGGCAATGGCATAGACCTTGACCAGATGCAGCTGAACATTGATGCCTGACACCCGGGCCGCCTGCATGTTGGCGCCGATCGCATAGGTGAACTTGCCATAACGCGTATAGCGCAGGGCAATATGGAAGGTGACGGCAACGAGCAGGAAGATCACGACAGGCCATGCGCCCGAGCCGATCGAGGCGAAGCTCTCGGTCGGGAAGGAGATCGGCTGACCCTTCGTATACCATTTGGCGATGCCGCGTGCGGTGACCATCATGCCAAGCGTGGCGATGAAGGGCGGTATTCCCGTCACCGCTATGAGCATGCCGTTGACGATGCCGGCAATGAGGCCGAGGCCCAGGCCGACGGCCAGCGGCACCACCACGGGCATATCGGTCAGTGCGGGATAGATGGCCCTGGCAAAATCACTGCTTTGCGCAAAACTCATGGCGATCATGGCGGTCATCGCCACCACCGAGCCCGAACTGAGGTCGATGCCGCCGGTGATGATGACCTGGGTGACGCCGACGGCAATGATGCCGACGACGGAGACCTGCAGGATCATGATCGTCAGGCGCTGCGGGCTGCCGAGAAAGCTTTGCCCCTGCACGAACCATCCGAGCAACTCAAACACAAGTGCGACGCCGATCAGCACGGTCAGAATATTCAGTTCCTGCGGCAGCTTGCGCCTTTTTCGTTCGACCGGTTCGGTCTGTACGCTATCCATAATTTTTCCTCCCCGGCATTGCCGCCGTCGCAGCCTCAGCGGGCCGCCAGTTCCATGATTTTGACTTGGTCCGCTTCGGCGCGATCGAGAATCCCGGTCATATGCCCCTCATGCATCACGACAATCCGGTCCGACATGCCGAGAACCTCCGGCAGTTCCGACGAGATCATGATGACGGCGACACCTTCCTTCGCCAGACTGGAAATAAGGCGATGGATTTCTGCCTTGGCGCCGACATCAATGCCGCGCGTCGGTTCATCGAGGATGAGGATTGCCGGCTTCGTCAGAAGCCAGCGGGCGATCAGCACCTTCTGCTGGTTGCCGCCGGACAGGTTTTCGATCCGCTCGTCGAGATCGGGCGTCTTGATGCGCAGCGCCTTCTTCATGTCTTCGCATAGCACCGTCAGCCCGCGCTCATCGACATAACCCATGGTCGCGTGGCCATTCTGAAGGGCCGCAATCTGCATGTTTTCAAGAATCGAAAGCGGCAGAAAACAACCGGTTGCCTTGCGGTCTTCCGTCAGCAGCGCCATGCCCCTGCGCATCGCATCCGACGGCGAATGGATCGTGACCGGGGCACCGTCGATGCGGATGGTCCCTTCACTCGCCGGCACCACCCCAAAAATCGCCTCCGCAACGTTGGAGCGGCCGGAGCCCACCAGCCCCGCCACGCCGAGGATTTCGCCGCGATGCAGATCGAAGGAAATACCGTGGAAAACCCCGGCCAAACCGAGATCCCGAACCTCAAGGACGACGTCACCGATCGAGGCTTCCTGCTTGGGAAACATGTTGGTGATCTCACGGCCGACCATCATTCTGATGATGTCGTCCCGCGTGACATCGGTGCTCGCATGGGTTCCGACATATCGTCCGTCGCGGAACACCGAAAACTCGTCGGCGATCTCGAACAGCTCGTTCATCTTGTGGGTGATGTAGACGATGCCGATATTGCGTGACCGCAGGTCGCGGATGATATCGAAGAGATGCGCGACCTCCGATTCCGTCAGGGCCGATGTCGGCTCATCCATGATGAGCACGCTGGACTGGTAACTGACGGCCTTGGCGATTTCGACCATCTGCCGCTGCGCCACCGTCAGCGTGCTGACCTCCGCCGCCGGATCGATATTGATCTTCAGCTGGTTAAACAGCGCCTGCGTCTCCGCCAGCATTTTCGCATGGTCTATGAGGCCGAGACGGTTTTTCGGTTCGCGGCGGATCCAGATGTTCTCCGCCACGGTCATCCAGTCCATCAACGCCAGTTCCTGATGGATCATGGCGATGCCGCGCTCCAGCGCATCGCGGGGACTTTTCAGACGGACGTCTTCTCCCCGGAGCCTGACGGTGCCGGCATCGGGGCTGTAAATGCCGGCGATAATTTTCATCAGCGTCGACTTGCCAGCGCCGTTTTCGCCCATCAGCGCGTGCACGGAACCGGGGCGCAGGCGAAACTGCACATCATCCAGCGCGACGACACCCGGAAATTCCTTGCGCACACCCTCAATTTCGAGAAGGTATGGGCCTGCGGCCTGCTTGAAGCGTTCGATCGCCTCTAAGGTGGTTGTGGAAATCATGTCTCACCCGTCCTTTATCCGGCCAGCGGCCGGGCCGTGATTTGCCGTGCCGGCGACCGGGGCAATGCTCGGTCGCCGGCCACAAATCAGTTGCTGGACTTGTATTGAGCGACATTCGCAGGGGTGACGAGTTCGAAGGGTACATCGACCTTGTGCTCGAATTTTTCACCACGTGCGATTTTCAGCACGGTATCGAGCGATCCTTCGCCCTGACCCTTGGCGGACTGGTAGACTGTAACGTCAAGGTCGCCCGCTTCCATGGCCGCCAGCGCATCCTGCGTTGCGTCAACACCGGCGACGACGACATCCTTCATGCTGACGCCGGATGATTTCAGCGCCTGGATCGCGCCGAGCGCCATCTCGTCATTGTTCCCAAGCACGATGGTCGGCTTCATGCCCGATGTAATCCAGTTCGTCATCAGGTCCATGGCCGGGGTGCGCATCCAGTTCGCGGTCTGCGCGTCCAGCACCTTGATGTCCTTGCAGGCATCGCTTTTAAGGACACGTTCGGCCGCCGCGGTGCGGCCGCGCTGACCGGTGGTGCCAAGCTGGCCCATCAGAATGACCGCATCGCCCTTGCCGCTCGCAAGCTTGCAAACCTCTGTCGCCTGCAATTCGCCAGCCTGTTCCTCATTGGAACCAACCCATGCCTGCTTTTCCGGGAATTTCTCCATATTAGCCGGAAGCATGTTCACGAAGACAAGCGGGATACCCGCCTGATCGGCGATCTTCGACATCGCTCTGCCGGAATCCGCGTCCACCAGCATGGTGATGATGCCATCAACACCGGCCGCCACGAAGTTTTCGATCTGCGACTGCTGACGGGCGATATCGCCCTGCGCATCTTCCATCTGGACTTCGACGCCGAGATCCTTGGCATGGCGCTGAATGTTGTGACGTAATACGGTGAGATAATTGTCGTCGAAAAGCGACATTGCCACGCCGATTTTCTCAGCATGGGCAGCGCTTGCCATCAGGGCGCAGAATGCGGTTGTGATTGCGATTTTTTTGATCACGAGATTTTCTCCTCCTCTTTTCCCCGCACGTGACGAATGTGTGCGATCACCCAAACCGGCGCCTCCCGGCTGTCTCCAGGCATGGCTTCGCCGGTGACGGATGCAGCAGCAAAATCCGCCTCAAGCGAAGTCATGTCCTGTCGATCAGTCGAAACGGCAGCACTGTTTGCGCGCAGCTTTAGTGCTACGCCCGTCTCTCCCATGCGACCGGGTGTTTTCCGGGCGCAGTTTCAACATAGCTGGATGAAACAAGATTCGCAACAAAAATTGCAGAATTTATATACGGCAATAAAATTTCCAAAATCTCACTCGTCGACCTGGACCCATCAAACCCGGATGCCACGGTTTCGCGGACCGCACCGTGCGACTAGAGCGTTGTCGCATTTCCGAACGGAAAACCGGGAGCCACTTCTCCTGGAAATGCTCCCTATTGCTTTTGAGGAAGAGCAGATGAAAGCGGCACGGTCTGGCCGCAAAACTCATTCGACGAAAACGCGTACGCTCGAAGCACGCCCATCGGCATCGATCACCGTGAGGGTGGAAAACCCTTGCCCCTCGGGTCGCCATTCGCTGTTGCGGCGATGGGAAGCGTCGGGCAGAGGCATGCCATTCGCGAGCCAGCGGAAGGGAGCACGCCCGCCTTGCAGCTTCAGCACCAGCGGTGAAATGCCCGACTGGCCGGAAAGCTCAACCCTTGCTCCTTCCGGCGGATAAACGATGCGCGGGGCGCTTTCGCGTCTCGAGGCCGAAAGCAGGCCGCTTGCGGTCAGGGTGAAACGCCGCTGATTGGCGGGAAGGTCGGCAACGGTAACGCGCGCAACGCCGGAGGGCGCAACAGGCATCGGCGTGATCGCCACACCGGATTTTGCGAAGGCCTCAAACAGGATCGGGGCCGCCGTCGCATAACCGGCAATACCCGGCACCGCGCCATTATCGGCCCGACCGACCCAGACGCCGATCACATGCCGCCCGTCATAACCCACTGACCAGGCATCGCGGTAGCCGTAGCTCGTGCCTGTCTTGTAGGCGATGCCGCGCTGTTTCATGCCGAGCGGCGGCAGCACGCCAGAGAGAATGTCCGAGACATTCCAGATTGCGGCATCGGAAAACAACCGGTCGCCGACAAGGCGCTCAGGGACTGAGCGGACGCCGTCACCCAACCGCACGGGGTCACCGCTGCCGGCAAGCCCGGCATAAAGCTGCACCAGATCAACAAGCGAAGTACCCGCACCGCCAAGCGCAATGGCAAGTCCGGGCGCCTCGTTTGACGGAAGTACCAGCCGGACACCCGCCCGCCGGAACCGCACCATCAGCGCCGATGGGCTGACGGCATCGAGCAGTTTGACGGCAGGCACGTTGAGCGACAATTGCAGCGCCTGCCGGATACTGACATCGCCCTGATAATGCATATCGAAATTGCGAGGGCGATAACCGGAAAAGTCGGCCGGGCGATCCTCGATGATGGTTTCCTGCCCGACAAGACCGTCTTCGAAGGCAAGACCGTAAATGAACGGCTTGAGGGTGGAGCCCGGCGAACGCACAGCCCGGCTCATCTCCACGAAACCACGCCTTGCCGTATCGAGATAATCCGCCGAGCCGACCTCCGCGAGAATATCACCGGTCTGGGCGTCGGCCATGACGATGGCGACGGAGACCTTATCGCCAAGCTTCTCCGCAGCATGGCGCGCAACACCTTCCAGTTCCCGCTGGATCGGCAATTTGAGCGTCGAGTGCGCCTCGGCAGCATTGGGGAACTTCACCCGTGCGGCAACGGCCATATGCGGCGCATAGGCCGGCAGGTCCCGCCGGTTGGAAGGCACATCCGCAAGTGCCGACCGTTCCGCCTCCCCCTCGCCCACCACGCGTTCCACGGCAAGCCGTTGCAGCACCCGCTCGCGCGCCTGCTTCGCCGCCTCCGGAAAACGGTCCGGACGACGTTTCTCCGGCAGTTGCGGCAGCGCCACCAGAAGCGCCGCCTCCGCGGTATCGAGCCGGCCCGGTTCCTTGCCGAACCACGCGAGGCTTGCAGCCCTGACACCTTCGAGATTGCCGCCATAGGGCGCGATATTCAGATAGAAATCGAGGATGTCAGCCTTGCTGAGCCTCCTTTCGATCTGGAGCGCACGCATGGCCTGCAGCAATTTTGCCGAGAATGAGCGGTCGGCGCGCGGCTCGATCAGCCGCGCCACCTGCATGGAAAGAGTCGAAGCGCCGGAGACGATCCGGCCGTTGCTGGCCAGTTGCCAGGCGGAGCGCAAAAGCGCCCATGGATCGACCCCGTGATGATCATAAAAACGTTGATCCTCATAAGCGACAAGCATGCGCAGGAACTGCGGATCGACCTCTGCAGCGGTGGTTTTCAGCCGCCAGCGGCCATCGGGTGTCGCAAAGGCGCGCAACAACTTGCCGTCACGATCCAGCACCTCGAAGGATCGTTGCCGCGCAGCATCCAGCGGCGGCGGATAGGCTTTGTCCAGCGCATCAAGACCGAAGGCCGCGCCGCCCATAAGCAACGCGGCCGTCACGATGCCGACAATGATCGCCTTGCGTCGCCTCATGGGGTTGCCGAGCGCACCTCCATGCGGCCGGTTGCCGTGCGGGCGGCAAATTGCGGCCGGTACATATCTTCCACCGAGGCTGCCGGATGATCATAGGTGCCCGGGGTAACGGCACGAACGACATAGGCAAGCGCAATTTCCGAACTGTCGCCGGCCGAGCGGTCGAAGGCCGCCACGAAACGGTCATAGCGGAATTCGGTATGGGCCGCTTCCGTTTCCGGCAACCAGTCGAAATTCGAAAGCGCTGCCGAATTGACGAGGCTCGGATTGTCGATTTCGAAGCCGGAGGGCAACAGATCCGTCACCAGAATGCGTGATTGCCAGTTATTCTGCGGCACGACGTTCAGCACCACCACATAACGCTCGTTTTGCGTGACCTCGCTCGGGTTCACCTCCTCACCATCCATGGAATAATAGGTGCGGGTGATGGTGAAGCCCTCGCCACCGGCGGCAAGCGGCTGCGCCGGCGGCGCCACCGTGGTGACAACAGCCGTGACAGGATCGGCCGAGGCATTGGCGATCTTCAGGGGAGCTGCCAGCAATTCATCGCCACTCATCCGCTTGCCGAAACCGCCGGTCTGCAAATCACCGTTCACATCGAGACGGATATCCTTGTCCTCGCCTTTGACAGCGCGGGCGGCCAGCAGCATCCAAGCCTGTTCCTGGGTGCTGGTATAGGGCTTCTTTTCCCATTCCTTCGCCACGGCACCGGCAAGCTGCGGCACGACGGCCGGAACCGGGCGGCTTTCGGCCGCAAGCGCCAGCGTCGCAGCACCATCCCGCAGCGCAGAGCCGTAATCTGCCCGCGCGAAGCTGACATTGGTGGCGCGACTTGCCATATCGAGCGAAGCGCCGAACACGGCCTTGGAACGGGCCTGATCGCCATAAAGCGAAAGGGCGGCGGCAACCTGCGCCTTGGCGAGCGGCGTCGGGAAATCAGCAAGTGCCGTATCCGCGTAATAACGCAGATCGTTGATCGCCGCCTTGCGGTTGCGCGCCAGCACATAAAGCGAATAGGCGATCTCGTTACCGCGATCCTTGACGTTGCTGTCATAGGACAGGCCGTTCTGCAGATTGTTCAGCGCCTGCACCATGGCCGCTTCGGGAACATCGTAATTCTGCTCGCGCGCCCTTGTCAGGAAGTCGCTGATATAGGCATCGAGCCACAGATCGCCATAACCCGGCGACCAGAGGCCAAAACTGCCGGAACTCGACTGGAAGGACAGCACGCGGTAGATCGCCTCCTGCACCCGCTTGCGGGTATCCGGATCTTCGGTGAGGCCGGTATCCTTCGTCATTTCCGAGAGATAAAGCAGCGGCAAAGCGCGGCTCGTCGTCTGCTCGGCGCAGCCGTAAGGATATTTATCCAGCATCATCACCAGCGCCGGAATATCGAAGGCGGGCGAGCGCGTGACGTTGACGGCGACCGAAGAGCCGAGCAGCATGCTGTCGGCCAGAAGATCGCCGTTGATCGTCAGGCTGCTGTTCGGCGCAATCTTGATTTCGCGCCGCGTCGTCACCGGCAGAACGGCCGGGCGCACCGGAACGTTCAGAACCTGCTCCAGCGAGATACCAGCGGCATTGGAAACCTTGATGGTGATTGCGCCATTGCCGGGCTGTTCACCGGTCAGAGGGACTGTCAGCGACGACTTCCCACCCTTTTGAAGCGCCAATGTCTGCGACATCTCGCCCTGATCGACCGTCAGGGCCGTGTTGCTTGTCACATCCAGCCGGTAATCGCCGGCCTCGCCATCGGTATTGGCGATATCGAGCCGCAATTGCGAGACATCGCCGGGAGCGAGGAATTTCGGTGCGCTGGCAGTCACCACAACCGGATCGCGGATGACGGCATCGGAGACCGCATGGCCGACACCCGTCTTCGTCCAGGCGACCGCCATGATGCGGGCCGTGCCGTTGAACTGCGGAATATCGAAACTGACAGTCGCCTTGCCGTCGTCGTCAAGCTCGACCGGACCGGCAAAGAACGCCACCAGCTTTTCGGTGGGCGGGCTGCCTTGAAGGGCTGCCCCTGCGCCATCACCACCGGTGCGCAGCCGGCCGGTGGCGCCCAGCGAACCGTCGATCAGGCGGCCATAGAGGTCGCGGATTTCCAGCCCCAACCGGCGCTGGCCGAAATACCATTCATCCGGCTTCGGCGGCTCATAACGCGTTAGGTTCAGGATGCCGACATCCACCGCCGCAACAATGGCATAGGCCTTTTCGCCGACACCAGCGCCCGCAACCGTGATCGGAATTTCAAGCGGCTGGCGCGGCAGCGTCTTCTGCGGCGCACCGAGGGTCACGGCAAGCTTGCGCTCGACCGGGTCGACAGCAAGCCACTTGATGCCGATGGCCCGCATCGGCATGCGGCTTTCCTGCGCATCGCCGGGCCGGAACAGCGTGGCGGTGACGTAAGCGCCCGCACCCCATTCCTCGGTGACCGGAATGTCGATCTCGCCGCCATCCGCGCCGATCTCGGTATTCTGAACGGAAATCAGCTTTTCAGAGCCGGACGTGATCATCAGCTCGCCGGCAAAACGAGAGGAGACCTTGAGTTTGGCCGTATCGCCGATCTTGTAGCTTTGCTTGTCCAGCGCGATTTCCAGCGCATCCGGCGTTTCGGTCGAGCTTGCCTCAACGTAGAAACCGGCATCGAATTCAACGCTGGAAACAGGTGCGCCATTGCCGGCGCCCTCCACTTCCAGCCGGTAGCGGCCCCAAGTGACCGGCACGGAAATCTCGCTGCCATTGGCATCGACGGACAAGGTGCCGGCCTCTTGCTGCTTGGTATATTCCACCGGCTCGTAACGCCAGGAATTGCCCTGACGATACCATTGATAGTTCCGCTCAACCTTGATGAGCTTCCAGTTGAGGCCGCTCATCGCCTGTTTTACGCCATCGGCACCAACGCCGATGATATGGAAACGACCGACGGAATTCTGGGCGAGATCGCCGGAAAATTGCGGCTTGATGCCGATAACAGAAGCTTCCGCCTTGATAGGCAGCGTCAGCGAACGCTCCACGGCACGTCCACCCGCCTCTTGCATGCGCACGGTGATGTTGGCGGAAAGAAGCTGTGTGGTGGAGGGCAGATCGGTGAGATCAACATTGAAGCTCGCCTTGCCCTCTTCGTCCAGCACCGGCAGATCGGCAAGCGTCGTGCGGTTCTCCTCTTCGCTTTCCTCATCCGCCAGACCGAAGAAATAACCTTCGAAATCAGCGCTGGTGCGCGTTGGCTTGATGGCAACCTCACCTTCCAGTGTCAGGCCGGCGGCGGGCGCGCCATAGAGATAACGGCCGTCGACATCGATTGCCGTTTCCGCGCCAGGGTCAATCTGCTTTGCCTTGCTCGAGAGGTCAAACTCGGTACGGTCAGGCACGAAATCATCGACCAAAAAACTCTTTTCGCTGATCGCAGGCGTTTTCGGATCGGTATGGATGCGCACTGTCCAGGTGCCGCGCATCGCATTTGCCTGCAACGGCAGATCGACCGCATGGCCGCCCAGCGCCTTGCCATCGCTGACGAAGCGCCGGTCCTCGACACCGTCAGGGCGCGAGAAGATGAAGGTAAGCGGCAGATCCTCGATTGCCTTGCCATCGACGTCGCGAGCAAGCGCTGCGGCATGCACGGTCTCGCCGGCGCGGTAGATGCCGCGTTCGGTCCAGCTGAACACATCGATCGCGCCGGGTGCTGCACGTCCCGTCACGCCGCGATCCGAAAGATCGAAGCCGGCACGGGTCATGTCGAGGAACACGTAATCCTTGTCGCCGTTCCGTGCCGTCAAGATTGCGGGCGCCTGCGCAGCGGTGCCGCGCATCAGGCCGGCGGAAAACACCGCGCGGCCATCCGCATCGGTCTTCGCAGTGCCCAGTACCTCGTTATTCTTGGCGAGCAGCTGCAAATCCACATCTGCCAGCGGCTTCGCGCTGCCAAGTGCACGGACAAAGACATTCAGACCATCGGTTCCGGCATAGGTGGTGATGCCGGTATCCGACACCAGGAACCATTGCGTGGCGCGCGAATCCCAGGTTTCCGGTGCAGTGCCCGGCGGCACGGCGGTCAGCACATAGATGCCGGGCTTACGTTCCGGCAAAGCTTCATCCACCGGGAAGCTCGTCACCACATCCTTGTTGAGATCCGGCTGGATATCGATCGCGCCCTGCCAGACGAGTTCGCCGATTTCGTTTTCGATACGGTCGGCATTGTAACCGTCCATCTGCGTCAGAAACTGCGAATTGGAAAGAAGCGAAGTGATGTTGCGATCACCGACGCGATAGAGCTTCAGATCAGCCTTGTCGGCATTAACAGAGACGATCGGAATGCCGCGGCGCGCAGTCCCCGGCAGCACGAAATTCTCACCCGTGAAGCGCACGGTCGCGGCGCGGTCACGCACGTAAATATCGAGATTGACCTGCTTTTCCAGAGGCTCTTCCACCGAGGACGGCAGGCCGGCGCGAAACGCGATCTTGTAACGCTGGCCATGGCTCAGGCCTTCCACGCAGATCTCGCTGCCCTTCGCCTCGATGGCCTTGGGGGCAGCGCCATCGAGCGTGATGAAGGAGGAATAATCGACACCGTTCTTTACCAGCGGTTCGGAAAACTGCACGCAGGCGCGCGGGCTGACGCTATCCGTATCCACCGTGTTGTTGATGACACGGAAACCCTGACGCGTGCGCAGGTCGGCATAGGCCGCCTTTGTCTGTGCATTGTCGGTGAGCGCAAGGCTCTCCTTATAGGCGTTGAGTGCTGCGCGATAATTCTGGGTTCTTTCGAAAGCCTTCGCCAGCCGGTTCAGGGCCTCGGTACGGGCGCTGACCGTGCGGCTCAGCTGATAGGCGTTGATGGCAGCAGACGCCGCCTGCCCGGCAATCGAATAATTATCGGTGACCTGCGCCGCCTTTTCCGACAATTCCGCCCAGAGCGCGCCGTCATCAGGCGTGATCGCAAGAGCCTGTTTATAGGTCGTGACCGCATCGGGAATATTGCCCGCAGCGACCTGCTGCCGCGCCGTCTGCACAAGGGCTTCCACGCCCTGTTCGTCACCGTCACTGGCAGCGAGGCCTGATTTCAGCCGGCGGGCTTCCTGCTGCAGGCTGTCCGTCACGAAGGAAAGGCGCTGCGGCGCGCCGATATCGGCTTCCGCAGCCACTTCCACGATCTTGCCGGCAACTGCGCCCGGGAAGGCGTTCAGCTGGTTGAAATCCGATTTGAGGAAGCACCATTTCACCTTGGGATTGTAGGTGAAAGCCTTGCAGGCAGCGTCGCCGACGCAAATCTCGCCGCATTGTTCCAGCGAGACATTCTGCTCCGTTCGAAGATCGAAGCCGAAATAATCGCCGTTTTGCGTGGTTACCACTTTCCGCGAAGGTTCGGCCGCCGTAGCCGGGAGAAAAATCAGGGCGGTAGAGACCGCAACCAACGAAATCCGAACGAGCGCGCGCAACGACATCAGTATTCTCCCCGCAACAGACATGTCGGGCGGGACTCTGGTCAAATCCACGCATGGTTGTCAACGCATCTTCGTCAATTCACAACAGGAGGATGCGTGGAGGCCAGCAAAGGGGGGAAGGCTAGTCTTCTATTTTACGCGCTTCGGAAATCAGCATGATCGGTACGCCGTCGCGGATCGGGTAAGCGAGCCTTGCGCTTTCGGAGATCAGCTCGTTGTGGGTCCGGTCATAAGAAAGGCGTCCCTTGGTCAAAGGGCAGACCAGCAGCTCCAGGAGCTTCGGATCGACATTGCTCATCCTGTCGTCCATGGCGACAATCCTATTGCAGCACGGTACCGCCCTCGCCCGACCCTTGGGCAAGAACGATCTCGGTGATGGCGATCAATGTTTCGGCCCGCGTCTTCAGGTCGGGTGCTTCAAGCAGCGCCTGTTTTTCGGCCGGACCGAAGGGAGACATCATGGAAAGGGAATTGACGAGGACACGATTGCCCGCCCTTTCCACGCTTTCCCAATCAGCCTCCAGCTGGTTTGCATCCAGAAACGCGCGGAATACCCTGAGCAGGTTTTCACGATCCACCGCCTCTTCGTTATATTCGCCGGAAAGATCGGCAATGAAGGGCGCATGACGGAAGCTGCGATAAGGCTTGTCGGCCTCCACCTCTTCAAGCAAGCGGAAACGGCAGACACCGGTGAGAGAGATGACGTAACGGCCATCCCCGGTTTCGGAAAAGGAAGTGATGCGGCCAAGACATCCGACCGCACTCAAAGGCCCGCCTTCAATCCCCGCCTCAATGACATGCAGGGCCGGCTGCACCATGCCGATGACACGGTGGCCAGCCAGGGCCATGTCGATCATGGCGAGATATCTCGGCTCGAAAATATTGAGCGGAAGATGGCCTTCCGGTAGCAGCAGGGCACCCGGCAAGGGAAACACCGGTACGGTTTCCGGCAGATCGTCGTTCTTCACATATCTCGCATTTCCGACATGCATGGGATCAAGCCCCCTGTTCACCGCTGCCCGGCCGGCGGAATCAACCGCCGCGGCCGGGATATGCCCGCATTACGAAAACAATATTGCCGAAAGCTTCCGGCGGCCAGCGACGGTTGCCGGGTCCTTGAAGCCCCAGGCTTCGAAAAACTCCAGAAGCTGGCGGCGCGCGCCGTCATCATCAAAGGTGCGGTCCTTGCGCATGACATAGAGCAGATGGTCTGCCGCTTCATCGCGCCGCCCCTGGGCGTTCAAGACCTTGGCGAGCTTTACCCGCGCCTCGTGATGATCGGGATTGAGCGCCAGATCACTTTCCAGCGCCACCGGATCGCCGATTTTTCGAGCTTCCTCATATTGCGCGATCTTTTTCAAAACGAGCTGAATGCCCGCATCTTCGTTGAGCTCCGCAGGCAGGGAGGAGAGCAGTTCGCTGGCCCGCTCATACTGACCGGCAGCGATCATGCATTCAGCGATACCGGCAATCGCCGCGGGGTTTTCCGGATCGGCCTGCATGACGGCGCCGAACAGCTGTGCCGCACCGTTAAAATCGCCATCCGTCAGAAGCTGTTTCGCCTCGGTCAGAGCCGCCTCGATTTCGGCTTTCGGATCACCCGCATCCGGGCCGGCGATCTTGTCGATGAACTGCTTGATCTGGCTTTCCGGCACCGCGCCCATGAAGCCATCCACCGGCCGACCATCGGCAAAAGCGACGATGGCGGGAATGGACTGGATGCCGAGCTGGCCCGGAATCGAAGGGTGATCGTCAATGTTCAGCTTCACAAGCTTCACACGGCCATTCGCTTCGTTGATGACCTTTTCGAGCACCGGCGTCAGCTGCTTGCACGGGCCGCACCAGGGCGCCCAGAAATCCACCAGAACCGGCTGGCGGCGCGATTCCTCAAGAACATCCTTGGAGAAAGCAGCCGTCGTTGTGTCCTTGATGTGACCGGAGGCCGCACCATTCAGCTCGCCATTATGATGCGCGCTTGCAGACATCTGCCCGCCATAGGAACCGCCGTAAGGATTATTCGTGTCGCTCATGCCGGTCTCCCGCAATTTCTGTCGCATGTCTCAGTTGAAGCAAAGATCGTATCTCACTCACTGACTTTCAAGACAAGCGGCGCATGTCCGGTCGCCTCAAGAAAGCGAATGAGATCCTTCGACGCGATCGTCGTCGTCTGGTCGTTGGAAAGCGGATGGCCATTGACCAGTTCGTTTTCCAGAAGATCACTGTCGAGCACGAAGGTGACCTGCCTGCCAGTGTCGTTGATCGCCCCAAATACCGTCACCGATCCCGGTACGACGCCCAGATATTCGAGCATTTTTTCCGGCCTGCCAAAGGACACGCGGCTTGCAGCACCTATCGTCTTGTGAACGCTTTTGAGATCGACGACCGCATTCTCTTCGACAGTCAGAACAAAATATTGATCCTTTTTGTCCTTCACGAAAAGGTTTTTCGTGTGGCCTCCGGGAATGAGATCGCGCAGCGACTGGGACTCAGCAACGGTAAACACCGGTTCATGCTGTTTCGTGGTATGAGAAATGCCGAGCCCATCCAGAAACTGGAAAAGCTCCGTTGCCGTCCTGGGAGAATTCTCCGCCATATTCCGCCGCCCGCCCCTGCCGATTTCGATACCGTTGCACTCCTGATTAAGGTGGCAACCGGCGCTTGGCAACGCAGGAAAAACCGCAGATATGAAAAACCGCCAATCATTTCCGTCGCTTGTCGCATTTTTCAAAGAAATTTTCGCGTTTTTGTCATTTCCCTGTTGCATTCCAAAATCGATTGAGCGATATAGCGCCCGTCGCCGCAACATGGTGACCCACGGTTCAGCGACTACCCCGGACCGGTGGATTTGAGCGGGTGTAGCTCAGGGGTAGAGCACAACCTTGCCAAGGTTGGGGTCGAGGGTTCAAATCCCTTCGCCCGCTCCAAATTTTCCAAAAAAGCCGAATCTTCACGGAATACTGAACTTCAGACCAGCGAGTTATGCAGGGTTATGCGGTTCGGGCTCAAGAGTTCGCCATCTTCTTCGCCCCGTCAGAACAGCGGTGAAATTATCGGACGAATGGAACTTCCCCCGGAAATGGCCGTTTCAGATGCGAGGCTCCTAACCTCAGTTCCCCTCTGAATTGCCCGCCATGAGCGGGCATTTTTTTAGGGCAACTGTCGCCAAGAAATAAATCCGCCCGTCTGGAACACCGCCCGTATACAGGGCGTTCTCCTGTGCTTGATCAACACCGGGGGAACACCCATGTCCGCAATCTCGAAAACTCTTTTGATTGCAGCACTCGCTGCCGTGACGATGCCGGCCGCCTCCTTCGCCGCAGACATGATCATTTATGGCCACGACCAGCCTCCACGGCACAGAAACCATTATCAACCACGCACGGCTGAGAACACCTATTCGAATCGTACAGAAATGCGCTGCTCCGAGAACATCGTCTCCTATCAAGCGCCTTACCAGCGGCATACGGAGCTGGTCACGCTCTGCCATCCGCCACTAAATTGGCGAACGGAGCCGTCCACGGCAACAATATGGTCGCCATGATCTTGCCATAATTCATTCGATGTGCTTTTGTGCAGCCGCCCTTGTGGGAGGGGGTAGAGGTCGAGACCCGCTGGCTGCATTTTGGCAGCAGGCGGGTTTCCCTTTTTTTGGCAACCACTATGGGCCAGTACGCTGCTGAGGCACTTTCCGGCCTTGGGCAGACGGCAAAAAACAGGCGCACAAGGCGCTCATTTAATTTTGTACTTTGGATGAAAATGGTAGCGGGAGAGGGACTTGAACCCCCGACACGCGGATTATGATTCCGCTGCTCTAACCACCTGAGCTACCCCGCCACAGGGGAAACGTGACAGTCATGTGACCGGCCGTTCCTTCAGGATGAGCGGCTTATAAGGTGCCGCTCCCCAAAGTGTCAAGCGCAAGATGCGCAAAAAATTCGCTTTCCACCTCGCTGCAAAAAGCGAACCGTTTCAGGCCGCAACCGGCTTTTCCAGAAGCGCCTTCAGCGAAGCCTCGGCTTCCACCGAGCGTTCCGACCGTTCGATGAAACCGCCGCCGTAAACGCGGGCATCCGCGCCCGGCGCTGAATAGAGCACGCAGGCCTGGCCAGGGGCGACGCCCGCCTCGCCGGTCATCAGATCCACATAGATGCCGTTTTCGTCGGCATGCAGCACCGCTTCGGTTGGCGGACGCGTGGAGCGCACCTTGGCGAAGCAGGTAAAACCCTGCCCGGCATCATTTGCCAGCGCGTCATCGCCCAGCCAGTTCATATCACGAAGATAGACCCGGCGGGTTTCCAGCGCTTCGCGTGGACCAACGATGACACGGCGACCACGTGCATCAAGATGTACGACGTAGAGCGGCTCTCCCGTCGCCACACCGATGCCCCGGCGCTGGCCGATCGTATAATGCACGATGCCATCATGGCGGCCGAGCACACGGCCGTCCAGATGGACGATATCGCCGGCCAGAGCCGCATTCGGCTTCAGCTTGTTGATGATATCGGTATATTTGCCCTGCGGCACAAAACAGATGTCCTGGCTGTCGGCCTTTTTGGCCACGACAAGCCCCATATCTTCCGCCAGCGCCCGCGTTTCGGCCTTGGAAAGGCCGCCTAGCGGAAAGCGCAGGTAGTCGATCTGCTCCTGCGTGGTGGCAAACAGGAACCAGCTCTGGTCACGGTCGCTGTCGATCGGGCGATAGAGCGCCCGGCGTCCCGGCTGGCCGGAGACGGGGTTGGGGCGCGAGCGGATATAATGGCCAGTTGCCAGCGCATCGGCACCCAGCTCCTGCGCCGTGGCGAGCAGATCGGCAAATTTTACCGTCTGGTTGCAGGCGACGCAGGGGATTGGCGTTTCGCCCATCGCATAGGCTTCGGCAAAGGGATTGATGACGGTTTCACGGAACCGTGCTTCATAATCCAGCACGTAATGCGGAATGCGCAGCGTTTCGCAAACCCTGCGCGCATCGTCAATATCCTGCCCCGCGCAACAGGAACCGGCGCGGTGCACGGCAGCACCATGGTCATAGAGCTGGAGCGTAATGCCGAGGACATCATAGCCCTCGCGCTTGAGGATACCGGCTACAACAGAAGAATCGACGCCACCGGACATGGCGACAACGATCCGGGTATCTTCCGGCCTCTTGTCAAAATCGAGCGTATTCACGTTTTTTCCCATCGTCAGTCATAACGGGGGTAAAGGCCCCGCCGCCTGTCGGTCATCCGCTGCGTGGGCATCAGCCGGAAAAACCGGACTGTCGTGCCTCGCCATCCTGCGGATTTAAGGGCTGCATATAGAAAGGAATGGCCGCGCACGCAAGTACGGGGCGGAAAACCGCCCCGTAAAGCCCTCAAACACCGGAAATGACAGTGGTGTTAAGCGCCGGCCGTCTTCTGGCCACTGCTGCCGATCCACTTGTCGCGCTCCCGCCACAGGGCGGGCAAAGCCAGCAATCCGATCGCCGTGAAGGCAATCAGCGTCTTGCTGACCTGCGACAGTTCCGCCGTACGGCCGTCCAGATAATAGACGCCGTAGACGATCGCCACGTGCCAGACATAGACCTGCAGCGAGTGGCGGCCGAGCAATTGCAGGAACTTCAACGACAGCACCCAGATCACGCCTTCGGCAATGGAGCGCACGAGCGGATTGTGATGCTTCGGACCGGCAATCACCAGCCAGGTGAGGCCGACGCCGACGGCGAGGAAGTTAATGAGATAAACAGGCCCGAAATCGGCGCGGATTTCCATGGTCGAGAACTTGCCCATCATGAACTCCGGCATCAGGCCCCAGGCCGTGGCGATGCGCAGCGGCAGGAAGAACAGGCAGATCAGCAGCGCAGCCTTCGGCAGCCACGTGTGCTGCGGCGAGAAGATCGCCTTCCACGGAATACGGTTCTGCGCCGTCATCGCACCCATAACCAGTGCCGAATAGAACACCAGCTGCCAGCCCAGCAGGTTGAAGCTGACGCGTATACCCTGCTCGTCCGCACCCTTGACGAGTTCGTTGAGCGGCGTCGTGACGATCTGCTGCAGGCCGAGCTGGCCCGCCATCCAGACCAGCAGGGAGCCGGCCATGACATAGGCCCACTTGCCATCGAGGCAGAGCTTCACCAGCACCGGCGCAAATATCATGTAGACGATATATTGCGGCAGAATATCCATGAAGGTCGGCTGGAAGAGGAATGTCGCAATCGCCGCAAGTCGCAACGGATCGTCAAATGACGTCATGCCAAGCCAGTTGTACCAGATATAGGGTGCATGCGGGATGACCATGCGGAAGAACAGCACGGCGATGACGAGACCCATCGCGTAACGATAGAGTTCCAGCGCCCGGTTCCAGATCATCTGCTTGCCGGCATCATAGCCGTATTTCATCATCTTGCGCGCATAGACCATGCCGATCAGCAGGCCGGACAGGAACACGAAGCCCTGCGCGTCCTCGACAAAGGCAAACTGCCGGTGATTGATTTCCACCAGCCAGAAGCCGCCGGCAAACACCAGATGGTTGATCAGCATGAAAACGAGGAAGTAACCACGCATCCCGTCGATCAGATCAAAGCGTTTCATCTCGATAGCTCTCCGTTCTCACAGGGCCTGCGTTGCCCGGCCACCCAGCCCGGCTTGCGGGAGGCGGGCCGGGGATTGGATTGTCAACGCTGTTTTGCGGCTGAGGTTCCCTTTCCAAAGCGGTTTAGAACCGGCGCGAAAAGTCACATTGACGTGTATGCCCCGTGGTTAAGACGCGGGGACTGAATGCCGGATGAATGAAAAAAGGCCATTCCGTGGAAGCGCTGAGCCATGCGCAGACAAGATGCCTTGGCAGGGAGCACGCAAACCCTTGCATGGCAGGGCGAAAGGCCAAATCGGAATTTGCGGGTGCGGCAGATATCACCCGTTAGATTTATCAGCCGTTTTGTTGCCCTGTCCCGCCTCCGCCTGTGCCGGGCCGCAACCCGAATCAACACCAAAATCGAAGACATCGCGGGATTCTGGCAAACGAAAGCCCGGAGGTTGGTAAACCTCCGGGCCGCTCAGTTTAAAAAAGAAACTCGCTATCGCCTCAGGCGGCAGCCTGAATGGCGGCGACCTGCCAGTTGTCGTTGCCGCCACGGCGCACGAAGGTCCACATTTCCACCGCTTCGGAAGGCTTGTTCTCGTCACCCTCGATAACCTTGCCCGAGGTGCGATCGCGCATGATGTCGATGGCGGAGTAGCGCATGGCCACCGTCGCATAATCCTGGCCCTCTTCATGCCAGGCTTCGGCGACATCGCCCTGCAACAGCGTCACGTCGCGGACGTCGTTTTTCACACCGCTCGTGGCATTGTCGCTCAGTTCCTCGGCGAGATAGGACATGGCTTCCGGGGTCGTCAGCTTGCGCAACGTGCCGTAATCCTCTGCAGCATAGGCCGACTGGACGTCTTCCAGCATTTTCTGGAAGGTTTCGAGGTCGCCCTGGGTGATGCCGATTTCATCGCCTTCCGAAATGGCGTTGGCGTGCGCCACCGGCTTGGCCGTTGCGGCAGTGGCCGCGGCCGCGCCGCCCGCAGCACCGGCAAGCGCGCCGATCTTCGGGATTTTGAACGAGGATGCGGAAGGACCTGCCTGCGAGCCACCATTAAAGGAGGAACCGGAATGATCCGTGCGCTGCGAGCCGCCGGCTGCACCATAAGCGGGCTGGCCCTGACGGCGCGATGCGAAGAAACGCATGGCGAGCATCACCAGACCACCGATAAGCAGTACCTGCATCAGCATGCCGAAGAAACCGGCCATACCGCCAAAACCGCCGCCCATCAGCATGCCGAACAGGCCGCCCATCAACAGGCCGCCCATAAGACCACCCATCATGCCGCCAAACAGGCCACGGCTCTGCTGCGGGGCCGCCTGCGCACCGGGGCGCGCCGGCTGGGCAGCACCCGGTACCGCCTGGTTGGTATTGGGGGTCATGCTGCGATTAATCGGCGCGGTCTGGCCCGGTGCAGTGGTGGTCGAAGGTGGTGCTGAATATGTCCGCGTACCACGGCTGCCGAAACCACCGCCGGCACGGCGTGCCTCGGCCATATCAACCGCCACGAAAGACACCGCGATACCAAGTGCGGCGACTGCGAACAAACCCTTGAAGCGCCGAAAGGCAGCAAACATCACTATCTCCTGTTGGCCGCCCTCCCATGAGCGGCATGTCAGCAGGCGATATAGCAACTCATGATCATCATTTTTAGACCACCCGGCTTAAATTTTTCGTGATACGCAACCGACACGCGAGACGGTCGCACATTGCCGTGAAATCAATGGTCGGAAAAACGAAAAACCCGGCACAGGGTCTCCCCTGAACCGGGCCTTATTGTCCCCTTGGGAGGAACGATGGGTATCAGTCGACGTTGAAAGTCAGCGGCTTGACCTGGCGGATCGCCGGGTTGGCGCGCAGCTTGTCCAGCACGGTTTCGGAAACCGGACCATCGACATAAAGCAGCGCGATGGCGTCGCCGGCTTCTTTTTCACGGCCAAGCTGGAAGTTGGCAATGTTGACGCCAGCTTCACCAAGCGTCGTGCCCATGAAGCCGATCATGCCGGGAACGTCGGTATTGGTGATGTAGATCATGTGCGAACCGACATCGGCATCCATGTTGATGTTCTTGATCTGGATGAAGCGTGGCTTGCCATCCGAGAACACCGTGCCGGCGACCGAGCGGATCTGGTTTTCCGTCTTGACCGTCAGCTTGATGTAACCGTCATAAACGCCGGTCTTGTCGCGCTTGACTTCGGACAGGATGATGCCCTTTTCCTTGATCATGACAGGTGCCGAAACCATGTTCACATCGGCAACCTGGCTGCGGATCAGGCCGGCCAGCAACGCACTGGTCAATGCCTTGGTGTTCATGTTGGCGGTTGCGCCGTCATAAAGGATTTCGATTTCCTTGGTGGCGCTTTCCTGCACCTGACCGACGAAGGAGCCGAGAACATCCGCCAGACGGATGAAGGGCTTCAGGCGCGGTGCTTCTTCAGCCGTGATCGACGGCATGTTGATGGCGTTGGAAACCGCACCCTTGACGAGGTAATCCGACATCTGCTCGGCAACCTGAAGAGCGACGTTTTCCTGCGCTTCCGTGGTGGATGCGCCAAGATGCGGGGTGCAGACGACGTTCGGCAGGCCGAAAAGCGGGCTCTCGGTGGCGGGCTCGACTTCGAACACGTCGAAACCGGCGCCGGCGACATGGCCGGACTTGATGGCTTCGGCAAGCGCCGCTTCATCCACCAGACCGCCACGGGCGCAGTTGACGATACGAACGCCCTTCTTGGTCTTGGCAAGGTTCTCTGCATTGAGGATGCCGCGCGTCTTGTCGGTCATCGGCACGTGCAGGGTGATGAAATCGGCCTGGGCCAGCAGTTCGTCCAGCTCAACCTTGGTGACGCCCATTTCCTGCGCACGCTCCGGCGAGAGGAAGGGGTCATAGGCGAGAACATGCATCTTCAAGCCCAGCGCACGCGAGCAGACGATGGAGCCGATATTGCCGGCGCCGATGACGCCGAGCGTCTTGCCGGTGATTTCGACACCCATGAATTTTGACTTTTCCCACTTGCCGGCCTGCGTGGAGCTGTCTGCGGCCGGAAGCTGGCGGGCGACGGCGAACATCAGCGCAATCGCATGTTCCGCAGTGGTGATGGAGTTGCCGAAAGGCGTGTTCATGACGATGATACCGCGGCGCGAGGCTGCCGGAATATCGACATTGTCGACGCCGATACCGGCGCGGCCGATGACCTTGAGGTTGGTCGCCGCCTCGATCAGCTTTTCGGTTGCCTTGGTGGCGGAACGGATGGCCAGACCATCGTAATTGCCGATGATTTCGGCAAGCTTGTCCTTGTCCTTGCCGAGCTTCGGCTGGAAATCGACTTCGACGCCACGATCGCGGAAAATCTGGACGGCGGTTTCCGACAGTTCGTCGGATACGAGTACGCGAGGTGCCATGGTTTACGGGCTCCTTGAAAAATGGTGCAGTTTTGAAAGCGGGGAATGCGCGGCCCTGCATCAGCGCAGGGCCGGTATCTAAATCAGGCGGCAGCCTTGGAAAGTGCTGCCTTCTGCGTCTGGTAGGCCCAGGCGAGCCAAGGCATGACGGCTTCCATATCCGCCGTCTCGATGGTTGCGCCGGCCCAGATACGCAGACCGGACGGGGCGTCACGGTAAGCGCCGATATCGAGGGCGACATTTTCCTTCTCGAGCAGGGCAACGACGCCCTTGGCGAAATCGGCCTGTGCGGCCGCGTCCAGCGCCTGTACTTCGGGATCGACGATCTTCAGGCAGACGGAGGTGTTGGAACGGGTTTCCGGCTTGACGGCCAGATTGGCGATCCAGCTATTCTTCTCGATGAAGTCGTAGATAACCTTGGCATTGGCATCGGCACGGCCGATCAGCGCCTTGAGGCCACCGAGGTTCTTCGCCCACAGCAGCGCGTCGATATAGTCCTCAACGCAAAGCATGGACGGGGTGTTGATGGTTTCGCCGGTGAAGATACCTTCGATCAGCTTGCCGCCGGAGACCATGCGGAAGATTTTCGGCAGCGGCCATGCCGGCGAGTAGCTCAGCAGGCGCTCGACAGCGCGGGGCGAAAGAATGATGACGCCATGGCCGCCCTCGCCGCCCAGAACCTTCTGCCAGGAGAAGGTGACGACGTCGAGTTTCGTAAAGTCCATGTCCTGCGCGAAGGCTGCCGAGGTGGCATCGCAGATGGTCAGGCCCTTGCGGTCGGCCGGAATGAAATCGGCATTGGGAACACGAACGCCTGATGTCGTGCCATTCCAGGTGAAAACCACGTCACGGTCGAAATCGACTTCAGCAAGGTTCGGCAACAGGCCATAATCGGCCTCGAACTTGCGCACGTCCTTCAGCTTCAGCTGCTTGACGACGTCTGTGACCCAGCCGGCGCCGAAGCTTTCCCAGGCGACCATATCGACGCCACGTTCACCGAGCAGCGACCAGAGCGCCATTTCAACAGCGCCGGTGTCGGATGCAGGAACGATGCCGATGCGATAATCGGCGGGAACATCAAGAATTTCACGGGTGAGATCGATGGCCTGCTTCAGCTTGGCTTTGCCAACCTTGGCGCGATGCGAGCGACCGAGCGGTGCATCGGAGAGAGCATCTAACGACCAACCGGGACGCTTCGAGCAGGGACCAGAAGAAAAATGTGCATTGCCCGGACGGAGGTCCGGCTTCACGATATCTGTCATTTGACTACCCTTTCAGATAGGCGCCTCTCGTTAGGGAGAGGTGTCCTGCCGTCGTTGCTATTCCTGTCGCCGATCTCAGTCAAGCGGAATATGTCGCTGCGCAGAAGAATTTTGGTCCATATGCGTCATGCGCCAAGCCGCTAAAACAAAACCGCCTGCACCCAAGGAGGATGCAGGCGGCTTGAAGCTATCAGTCTGGCGTGACGTTTATTTGTAAACGGCAGGCTGCAGCGGAATATCGGCAGGCGGCATATATTGCGCCGTATCGCAACCGTTGAAGACATAACGGCCACCGACGCGCACTTCATGCGAATAAAGGCCCTTGTCACGGCCCGGACCGCCGCCATTCTCGTAAGCGAACATATCGCCCTTGTTGATGTGGCGGAAACGATAGCCGATATCAGCCTTCAGGTTACAGGTGACGTCGATCGAAGCACCTGCCATCAGGGCATAAGCGAAGCGCCACTTGCCCTTGCCGCCGTGCTCGGTGGTCGGGTCGCAGCCCAGGCCATTGACGCTGCATGATGTGTTGCGCAGCTTGTCCCACTTGACGTAGGAGCCACCGATACCGCCGCCGACATAAGGCGTGACACGGCCATAAGTGCCGAGATCGACATAGGCGTTGGCCATCAGCGTGTAGGCCCTCAGCGAGCTGAGATCAGCCGAAACACAGCGACCCGGAACGGAGCCGCAGAAACCGCTCGTGGAGCCACGGAAATCCGATTTGCCCATATAGTCGAAGGTCACGTCACTGCGGAAATAGTTGTTGAACTGATAACCGACACCGGCGCCGACGACATAACTGTCCTTGATATCAGCCGTATCGAAATCCTGCAGATAACCACCCGGTCCGCCCTGATAATAATGGGCGCCGCGCAGCTTGTTGAAGGAATAACCGACGTCGCCGCGCAGATACCAGCCGCTGGACTGCGTGATCTGAACTTCCGGCGCCTCGACATAGGCGGGCGCTGGTTCGGCTTGGTAAAGGTCGGCGCCGACGGCGCTTGTGCCGGTCAGCAGAACGGCCAGAAATCCGGCCAGGGCGTTTTTCATGACTTCCACTCCAGAATAGGCACGTGCGTTGCGGCAGCTGCCAGTGAACTGTTCAGTCACGGAGAGTGGCGTAAAATGGTTAAGTCCCGATTAACCACGATCATTCACTATATTTATTAGCAAACACGCAAAGAAAAAGCCGGCTTAAAGGCCGGCTTTTGTCTTTCGTTACTGTCGCGATAACTCAGGCGGCCGAACGGGCGCTGGAGATGACGCCGACCAGATCGTTGACGATCTTTTCGACTTTTGCGCTATCGTCGCCCTCCGCCATGACGCGGATCAGCGGCTCGGTGCCGGAAGGACGGATGACGAGACGGCCATTATTGGCCAGCGCGCTTTCCGCATCGGCGATTGCCTGCAGCACGACCGGATTTTCAAGCGGCTTGCCGCCGGAAATGCGCACATTTTTCAAGAGCTGCGGCACCGGCTCAAACTTCCGGCAGACTTCACTGACCGTGCGGCCGGAACGCTTGACCTTGGCGAGAACCTGCAATGCTGCGACAAGGCCATCACCGGTCGTGCCGTAATCCGACAATACGATATGGCCGGACTGCTCACCGCCGACGTTGAAATTGTGGTTGCGCATGTGCTCGACCACATAACGGTCGCCGACCTTGGTGCGGGCAAGAGTGAGGCCCTTGTCGCCGAGGAACCGCTCCAGGCCAAGGTTGGACATGACGGTCGCGACAATACCGCCGCCGCGCAGCGTGTTATCGTCGGCCCAGCTATCGGCGATGACCGCCATCAGCTGGTCGCCATCAACGATCTCGCCGCGTTCATCGACGATGATGACACGATCCGCATCGCCATCGAGCGCGATGCCGATATCGGCCCGCACTTCATGTACCTTCTTCTGCAGGGCTTCCGGATGGGTGGAGCCGCATTCGAGGTTGATATTGATGCCATTCGGCTCATTGCCGATGGTGACGACTTCAGCGCCGAGTTCCCAGAGTGCCGCCGGAGCCACCTTGTAGGCTGCGCCATTGGCGCAGTCGATGGCGATCCGCAGGCCGCTCAGCGTCACATCACGCGGCAAGGTGCGTTTGACGAATTCGATATAGCGGTAGATATCGCCATCCACGCGCTTGGCGCGGCCGATCTCGCTGGGCTTCGCCAGCTGCGCGTATATATCCTTGTCGAGAAGATCTTCGATCTCCAGTTCCAGCTCGTCGGAAAGCTTGTATCCGTCAGGCCCGAAAAGCTTGATGCCATTATCCGAGAACGGGTTATGTGAGGCCGAGATCATCACGCCGATATCGGCGCGCAGCGAGCGGGTGAGCATGGCGACGGCCGGCGTCGGAATAGGCCCGAGCAGGAAGACATCAAGGCCGGCGGCGGTAAAACCGGCAACCAGCGCATTCTCCAGCATATAGCCCGAAAGCCGGGTATCCTTGCCGATCACGACGCGATGGCGATGATGGCCACGCCGGAAGATCGTGCCGACGGCAATGCCCACACGCATCGCCAGATCCGGCGTCATGGGGAAGACGTTCGATTGTCCGCGGATACCATCGGTTCCGAAATAACGGCGTGCCATTTGAACTCCAAATCTTTTCCAGCATTCCGGCAAAGGGTGAAACAGCCGGAAGCGTTTTTTGGCTAGATGCCACAAACCACGATAAACAGCACGTAAATTACCGCAAAAATGGCTTATATCTTGTTACCAAACTGAAAAGGCCACCCGGAAAACCGGATGGCCTTTTACAATAGCTTGCCTTGGTACCGGCAATCAGTGCGGCTGCGGCTCCATGCCGCCTTCGGCCTCGCCGTCGCCCTTGGCTTCGCCGTCACCCTTCACTTCACTGGGCCCGTCCTTCTTGGCACCGGCCTTCGGCACCGCCGAACCACGGCTGCCCGGAGAATCGTCACCCAGATCACGCGCGGGCTTCTCGCCCCTCAGCAATGCCTTGATCTCGTCGCCCGTCAGGGTCTCATATTCGAGAAGGCCCTCGGCAATTGCCACAAAGCCATCGTGGTTGTCCGTGAGGATACGCCGTGCCTCGGTATAGGCCTCGTCGATCAGACGTCGAACTTCGGTGTCGATGGTCTGCGCCGTCGCCTCGGAGACGTTCTTCGACTGAGAGACGGAATGGCCAAGGAACACTTCCTGCTGGTTTTCACCATAGGCCACCTGGCCGAGAGCGTCGGAGAAGCCCCATTGTGTCACCATCGCGCGGGCAAGCTTGGTGGCCTGCTCAATATCCGAAGACGCGCCTGACGTGATGTTTTCCTTGCCGAAGGTCAGTTCCTCGGCAACACGGCCACCCATCATGATGACGAGGCGCGACACCATCCACTTGTAGCTCATGGAGTAGCGGTCGCCTTCCGGCAGCTGCATGACCATACCAAGCGCACGGCCGCGCGGGATGATCGTTGCCTTGTGCAACGGATCGGCCACGGCAACCTTCAGCGCAGTAATCGCATGACCGGCCTCATGATAGGCGGTCAACTTCTTTTCGGCCTCGGTCATGGCGGAAGAGCGGCGTTCCGCACCCATCATGATCTTGTCCTTGGCATCCTCGAATTCCTGCATGGTGACCACGCGCTTGTTGCGGCGGGCGGCCATCAAGGCGGCTTCGTTGACGAGGTTCATCAGATCCGCGCCCGAAAAGCCGGGTGTGCCACGGGCCAGAACCTTGAGATCGACATTCGGCGCCAGAGGTACGTTGCGGATATGCACCTTGAGGATGCGCTCGCGGCCAACAATATCCGGGTTCGGCACAACGACCTGACGGTCGAAACGGCCGGGACGCAGAAGTGCGGGGTCAAGAACATCAGGACGGTTGGTGGCGGCGATGAGGATGATGCCTTCATTCGCCTCAAAACCGTCCATCTCGACCAGCAGCTGGTTCAGCGTCTGTTCGCGTTCGTCGTTACCGCCGCCAAGACCGGCGCCACGATGGCGGCCGACGGCGTCGATTTCGTCGATGAAGATGATGCAGGGTGCATTCTTCTTGGCCTGCTCGAACATGTCACGCACGCGGCTTGCGCCGACGCCGACGAACATTTCCACGAAGTCCGAACCGGAAATGGTGAAGAACGGCACATTGGCTTCGCCAGCGACGGAGCGCGCCAGAAGCGTCTTACCCGTACCGGGCGGGCCGACCAGCAGCACGCCGCGCGGGATCTTGCCGCCGAGCCGCTGAAACTTCTGCGGGTCGCGCAGGAATTCAACAATTTCCTCAAGGTCCTGCTTGGCTTCGTCCACGCCTGCAACATCATCGAACGTCACACGGCCATGGGCTTCTGTCAGCAACTTCGCCTTGGACTTGCCAAAGCCCATCGCGCCGCGCGAGCCGCCCTGCATCTGCCGCATGAAGAACAGCCACACGCCGAGGATGAGGAACATCGGCAGAAGCGTGCCGAGATAGCTCAGAAAGCCGGAGGAGCCGTCGCTTTCGGGACGCGCCACGATGGTGACGTTCTTGCTCTGCAAGCGCTCCATCAAGCTGTCGTCGATGACGGGGGAATAGGTCTGAAAGGCCGTGCCATTTTCGGTATAGGTTCCGAGAACCCGGTTACCGGTGACGGTCACGTCGCGAACTCGCCCGGAATCCACGTCACGAAGAAACTGGGAATACGGGATTTCCCGCGAACCCGTTTGCGTCGGCGACGTCTGGAACATGCTGAACAACGCGATCAGCAAGAGGGCGATCACGGCCCACAAGGCGAAATTTCTGAAATTTGGGTTCATCGAACTCCCCGAACTCACACGGACATATCTGCTGCCCGCTATTATGTGCCCCTAACATAAGGACGACATCTGCCGTTGCCAAGGCGAACGGCGTTATCTGATGCGTTTTGGTGTAAAAAGTATTCCAAGGCAATTCACGAAAAAGAGGCCCGATTTAAACCGGGGGCTGTGGATATGCCGGGCGGCCGAATAAAATTGCGATTGCATTCGCCAACTCAAGGTCGAAACGCGGCAGGAAAAGATCAAACGGTGCAAGCCTTGGCATAATCTCAACGCCGCCCTCAAGGGAGTTCGATCCGGCAACCGCTGCGGCGATTTGCGGCAGGCCCGCCATCGCCGATTTTGCCACACCGGGCGGCACCGAAGGAAAAAGCCGGGCCGCTTCCGAAGCACCGCCCACACTGGCTGCGGCAACGCGGATCGGAAATGTGGGTCCGTTCCTCACAAAAAAGCGATCGTCCCACAGCCCCTGTTCGGAAACCTCGAGACGAAGCTCCGGCAGGTTTCGCTGCTCACGGAAGATATAAAGCCCATCCCGTCTGCGATCGAGCAGAACGCGGCCAACTGTCATCCGACCGTTTTCACCGGCTTTGAGAAATTGCAGAACTCGCGCCATGCTACGAGCAGCCGGAAAATAGGCCCTCCCGCCAAGCGTGGCGATGAGCGCCGCCAGCCCGTATCGGAACTCGGGGGGATCGACCAGCTTGTTGTCCACCGGCAATCTGGCGACTGCGGCATGAAAGATTTGCGCGTGGTTGCGCAGGAAATCGGCGCTTTTTTCAGAAAGCGCCTGCCTTTTGACGGCGGCCTCCGCATCAGGCTGCACCGGAGAATCGGGAAGCGCCTGCCGCACGCGCACGCGCTCATATTTTGTATTCTCGTTGCTCGGATCATCAAACCAGCCACACGAGCGGGATGATACGTAGTCGCGGATTGCCTGCCTCTCACATTTCAGGAACGGCCGCATGATCCAATAGCGCCCATCGTATAATACCGCGTCCGCCATGCCGGAGAGGCCGAGATTGTCAGCCTCCGCGCTGCGGGCGGCACGCATCGCCACTGTTTCCCGCTGGTCGCCGATCGTATGCCCAGTCACGACGAGATCGGCGCCGACCTCCTGGGCGACCTCGGCGATCAGGCGGTAGCGGGCAAGACGGGATGCTTCGGATATGCCGGCAGCCGGCTTGATGCCACCCCATCGGCGCGTGGCATGAAAGATATTCAGTTCTGCACAAAGCGCGGCAACCTTGCGGGCCTCATCGGCGGATTCCGCTCTCAGCGCATGGTCGACAGTAATGGCGGAAAGCCGCAATCCGTCGCAACCCGCCTCCGTCATTACCTCATGTAATGCCAGCAACAGGCCGGTGGAATCACTGCCGCCGGAGATTGCGACGAGGATATGAGTGGGTTTACGGAAATTTTCGACGAAAGACCTTGCCGCCGCAAGCGGCGCAACTGTGTTCTCGCTTAGAATGCGGGCATCAACCGGCATGGAAAGACCGCCACCATGGCAGGAAAAAGATCAGCAGCTCAGCCGCTTCTGTTCGCTCGCAACCTTGTTCAGTACGGTCTTCGACGCACTGGGATAACGCTTCGGCACCTCGCGCAGCGTGGCGCAGGCGGTTTCGGTATTGTCGAGAGCTGCAAGCGACATGCCGAGCTTCATCAGCATTTCCGGAGCTTTTGGCGATTTGCCATAGGCCTGATGACCATTGAGGAAGGTTTTAGCCGCCTCGTTGAACTTGCCCTGCGAATATTGCGCCTCGCCCAGCCAGAAGCTCGCATCCGCAGCCTTGGTTCCTTTGGGATAACCCTGCAGGTATTGCTGGAACCCCTGCTCGGCCAGCCTGTAATCGCCGGAAAGAACGTGGCCGTAAGCGGCCTGATAAATATCGCTCTCGCTGGTCAGCGCCGCCGTGTTGACCGGATCGGTCTTGCGCGGCGTATTGCCGGTGGTCACACCGGGAAGACTGCCGGAAGAATTGTTGGCGCCCTGATTTAGCGTCCCACCGATTGGCATTCCCTTGGAATCAAGCTCGATAGAGCCGAGCGTCGTCTCTCCCGGTGCGCCTGTCGGTGCATTGGATGGAGCAGACGGCGAAACGGAAGCGCCACCCTCGGGTGGCGTTTCGATGATCGTTGCAACGTCGTCGGTCGGCGGCGTGGCCGGACTTACCGGACTGGCCTCCGCCTTCTTTTTCGGCGCCGTAGGACTTGCGCCCTTGCCGCCGGCATTACCACTTTCCAGTTCCTGGAAGCGGAATTCATTGTCTTCCTGCGCCTTGCGGATCGTTTCCTGCATCTGCAAAAGCTGGAAGCTCATTTCTTCGATACGGCCGTTGAGCTGCCGGATCTGCTCTTCAAGCTGCTGAACCTTATAGGCTTCATTGGCCTGAACCCGCACAATCGGGGCCTGCTGAGAGTTGATCGTGCCGAAGCTACCCCCCGCACCGAACAGCGGACCCGAAACGGCGATGCCGCTCAAGCCGGTGCAGGCTGCAAGCCCCAGCATTCCCGCCACGACAAGTTTCTTCATCTCATTCGTCCTGCCTTAACTGATTTGCACCGGAATGGCGCAAGCCGGATTTTTTCCATATCAACCAAAAAAGCAACTTAACTTCGGCCAAACTATGAAAAAAACGAAAGGCGGCCCGAAGACCGCCTTCCATTCAAGATCACAATAACGTCAGGCAATCACATGCCCGCGCCACCAAGAACTGTCACGGCGCGGCGGTTCTGCGACCAGCACGAGATGTCGTCACAAACGGCGACCGGACGTTCCTTGCCGTAGGAGATCGTCTTCATGCGGTTTGCCGGTACGCCCTGGGAGGCCAGGAAGTCACGGGTCGAAGCCGCACGACGGGCGCCGAGCGCCAGGTTGTATTCACGCGTACCACGTTCGTCGGCATGGCCTTCGACCGTAATGGCGTAGTTCGGATAACGGGCAAGCCACTGGGCCTGGCGCTGCAGGGTCTGCTGCGCATCGGCGCGGATCGAGGTCGAGTCCGTATCGAAGAAGATACGGTCGCCGACGTTGACCGTGAAGTCCTGCTGGGAGCCCGGCGTTGCGGAACCTGCGCCACCGAGACCGAGTTCACCGGCATTGTTCGGCATGTTCTTCTTCGCGCAGCCTGCAAGAGCAAGCGCGAGCGTCATGGCGATAACAGCCGGGTTACGGGCCAGTTTCTGCATCGGGCTGAGTGCCGAAATGTGTGTACGGCTCATCGCCGGTCTCTCCTTGGAATTTCAATAACGTTGCCAGACACTAACTGATCGCGGTTAATAGCCGGCAAACGCTTATGGTTAACAGAAAGGAAATGTCCCACTTTTTTGCTCCCTCACAACACTTTGCGGCAAGAAAGAGGCGCTTTCCCGTGTGGCATGCTTAAAAACATGGTGGCGCCGGACGAGCCGGCGCCACCATGGCAGTCAATATCAGTCCAGAAGCGGCGACCATGCCGGGTCCGAAGCAAAGGTTGGCGTCTTGATGAGCTGTTCATTGTAGCCCGTCAGGTCGATCGAATAGAGCTGCGGACCACCGGCACCGGCATTCTGGCGGAAGAACATCAGCACGCGGCCATTCGGCGCCCAGGTGGGGCCTTCATTGTGGAAGCCGCTGGTCAGAATGCGCTCACCCGAACCGTCGGTCTTCATCACGCCGATCGAGAACTTGCCGCCCGACTGCTTGGTAAAGGCGATCAGATCGCCACGCGGCGACCATACCGGCGTGGAATAGGAACCGTCGCCGAAAGAAAGACGCTGCTGGCCGGAACCATCGGCATTCATCACGTAAATCTGCTGGCGGCCGCCACGGTCGCTTTCAAAGGCGACGCGCTGACCATCCGGCGAAAATGACGGCGCCGTATCGATCGCCGACGTGTTCGTCAGCCGAGTCGTGGTGCGCGAGCGCAAATCCATAGTGTAGATATTGGCGTTGCCATCCTGCTGCAGGCTCATGATAACCTTTTGTCCGTCAGGCGAAAAGCGTGGCGAGAACGTCATGCCGGGGAAGTTGCCGACGACTTCGCGCTGTCCGGTTTCTAGCTGCAACAGGTAAACGCGCGGCTGCTGACCCTCGAAAGACATGTATGTCACTTCCTGACGGTTCGGCGAGAAACGCGGCGTCAGAACGATGTCGTTCGAATTGGTGAGGTTGCGGACGTTGAAACCATCCTGGTCCATGATCGACAGCTGGCGCTTACGGGCCGTCTTCGGGCCGCTTTCGGAGACGAAAACGACGCGGGTGTCGAAGTAGCCCTTCTCACCGGTGATGCGCTCATAGATGGCATCCGCGATGATATGGGCAACGCGCCGCCAGTTTTCCGGCTGGGTAAAGAATTGCTGGCCGGTCATCTGTTGGCCCGCGAAAGTATCCCACAGACGGAACTCGGCACGCAGGCGACCATCGCTTTCGCGCGTCACGCGGCCAGTCACGAGCGCCTGTGCGTTGATGACCTTCCAGTCTTCAAAACGTGGCTGCTGATCCGGGCTGGTAATCTTTTCGATGAAGGCACTCTTGTTGACCGGCGCGAAGAGGCCGGAACGCTGCAGGTCGGCGGCGATGACCGCCGAGACCTGTGCGCCGATACCGTCGCTCGACATGAAGTCGGTGATGGCGATGGGCAGCGGCTCGACGTTACCCTTGTTGATGTTGATTTCCACCCGCGCAAAAGCCGGTGCGGAGAAAACCGACATGAGGGCCGCGACAGCGAGCACCAGCCGGATCGGCGAGAATATTTTCATGTTGCCAGGCCTTTCAGCATTCATAGCAATTCACTGGGATCGAAGTTCACAACGACTTCGTTCCATGCGTCATATTTGTCGGCAGGAAGGTTCGTGAACGGAGCAGAACGCATGATGGCGCGATAGGCTCCGCCAGAAAGGGCACGGCGCGTTCCTTCGGAACCACCCGTCGCCTCGATCTCGGGCCGGCCGATGATGGTTCCATCACGGTCGAGCTTCATGGTGACCCGAACGCGAACGTCCGAGGCATCCGCCATGCCGGGAATGATTTGCCAGTTCTTCTGGATCGCGCCACGCAGCGCATCCATTTCCGTCTGGCTGAGCGTAGAACCGCCCGTTGTCTTCTTGCCGCCAAGCGAAGCGGTTTGCGTCGACCGCTTCGCCCCGCCACCGGAGGGCGCCTGCTTGTTCAACAGGGCTGCAACATCGTCGGCGTTGAAATCACTTTCCTTGGACGAGGCGGATTTCGCCGTCTCCTGCTTCTTCTCGCCCGGCTTCTTGTCGGAAGGCTTGTCGGTCGACTTTGCCTGATCGGGCTTGGTCTCGGCCGGTTTTTCAGCGGGCTTCTGCTCGGCAGGCTTGGTCTCAGCCTGCTTCGGCTCTTCCGGCTTTGGCGGCTCAGGACGGGAATTCGGACGCGGCACGTTCTGCGGCACGGGAATTTCGGCCGGCTCCTGCTGCGCGGGCGGCGGCTCTTCGGCCTTGGTTTCCTGCGGCGGCGGCTCCGTCTTCGGCTGCGGCGCGATTTCAGGCTTGGTCTGCGGCAAGGCGGCCATTTCCTGCGGCTTCGGAGCCGAGGTCTCTTCCTTGACGATTTCCTTTACTTCATTCGCCTTGGTATCGACGACCGGCTGCGGCTTCTCCTGCTTTGGCGGAGCAGCGGCGCTGATATTGTCGTTGGGCTTTGTGGTCGGCGTCGGCGGCGCTTCTATATCGGCCGTGTTATTGCCGACATTCTGGGCGTTTTCGACGATGTCAGGACGCGTGGTCGGAACAGGGGCCGACTTCTCCGCTTTCGGAGCGTTCTTGTCGCCCTGCTGAATCTGGCTCAGCTCCTCGATAGGCACCAGTTCCACCGGCAAGGCCTCGGCCTGCGACACGTCTAGCGGTTCCGGCGAGCCCAGGGAAACCAGGGCGAAAGCCAGAAGCGACGCATGCACAATCGCGGATGTGGTGATGCTGCCCTTCATCGTTTTACGTCAATTGTCCTGTTTCTGCTGGGTCACAAGGCCGATATTCTTGAAGCCCGCCGCCTGGATACGCGCCATCACATCGGCGACGACGCCATATGCGGCAACGGAATCCGCACGTACGAAGATACGTTCGTTATAACCTGTCGTGGCGATCGCCTGCAGCTTGTCGGCCACCTCGGCCGCCTGGATTTCGGTTTCCTGCAAATGGATCTGGCCATTGGCATTGACAGAAATCGTGATCGGCTGCGTGTCCGAATTCAGCGCATTGGCGGATGTCTGCGGCAGATCGATCGGCACGCCGACCGTCATCATCGGTGCCGCCACCATGAAGATGATGAGCAACACGAGCATGACGTCGACGAGCGGCGTCACGTTGATCTCGCTGATCGCGCCGCCTTTGCGCCGTCCGCCGCGCCCACCCCGGCGTCCACCGGAACCGCCGCCGCTGCCACCTGCTGACATACCCATATTATTTACTCCATTTTGCCTTGCGGCAAATTATTGCACAGCATGCAAGTTGCGCGGCCGCTTACTGGGCGGCCTGCCGTGTCTGAAGTTTTTCATCGATCTGGCGCGACAGGATCGCGGAGAACTCGTCGGCGAAACCTTCCATACGGGCGGAAAGCTTGTGCGCGTCGGCCGTGAACTTGTTATAGGCGATAACCGCCGGAATAGCCGCGACAAGGCCGATGGCCGTTGCCAGAAGCGCTTCAGCGATACCGGGCGCCACAACCGCAAGGTTGGTGGACTTCGAACCGGCAATCGCCTGGAACGAGGTCATGATACCAACGACCGTACCGAAGAGGCCGATAAAGGGACCTGCCGAACCGATGGTAGCCAGCGAACCGAGGCGGGCCTCATATTGTTCGCCTTCACGGGCAATCGTCACGTCCATTGCCCGGTCAATGCGCATCTGCAGACCGATGGGCGAACGCGCACCGCGTTCGAATGATTTTTTCCATTCCCGCATGGCGGAAACGAAAATTGCCGCAAGACCGCCATTCTGGCGCTCCGCCAGAGTGCGATAAAGCTCTTCAAGCGACTGGCCTGACCAGAACACCTGTTCGAACTGGTCGAACTGGCGCTTTGCCTTGCCGAAGCTCACATATTTGTCAAAGACGATCGCCCACGTCCAGACCGAGGCGGCGATAAGTCCGATCATCACGAGCTTCACGATGAGGCCCGCTTGCATAAACAGTGCCCAGAGACTTACATCGTGCGTCGCCGCTGCCAAACCTGCCTGTTCCATAAATATCCAATCCCCGAATCCAAACGCCCGGTACGGGACCGGGCGATTCAAACGCGTGTTAACGCTCGAAGTCATGCGGCCTCAGCCGTTAACCCCTTTGCCATACCCCGATACTTGCCAGTAAGCCTTACTTGCCAATAAATTTGGTGAAAGGAAGGCGTGCGCCGCACAAATGCCAGTTGCTAAAGTAAGACACCATTATGGTTAAAGGAGTGTTACAGCCGGGCCACGCCAGATGGATTTACTCGACGGGGCCGTCAATTACTTCAGGAATTTTTCCGCCACCGTCTCCGGAAGACGCCTTGGCCGGCCATTGGCATTGATGACGGCGATGATGACCTTGGCGGCAACAAGCAGTGTTTCGCCGCGCCGGATTTCCTGATTGAGCACCATTTTTGCGCCACCGGCCTTTTCGGTCACAGTGGTGATTATCAGCACATCATCCATCCGCGCCGGGGTCTTGAAATCAATCTCCATGCGATGAACGACGAAAACAAGGCCTTCCTCGTCAGCGGTCAAAAGCGCGCTCTGCTCGCAGCCGAGGCAGCGCAGGTAATCGGTGCGGCCGCGCTCGAGAAAATGCAGGTAGCGCGCGTGATAAACGAGGCCGGAAAAATCCGTGTCCTCATAATAGACGCGTTGCGTCAGGCGGTGCCCATGTTCGATGAGTTCGCCGGAAAGCGAAACCACAAGCTCGCTCATAATGTCTCCTCGGTAAATTCGTCTCTATCGATGTCGCCTTCACGAACGATGAAATGTTCATGGCGCGGCGGCAGCACCTCAATGCGGTCTGCAATAAAGCGGGGTCTGAGATCATGCTCTCGCAGAGTGGGAGATTGCGCACGCAGCCAGCGGAACTCCACCTCGACACCATCCAGAACCCGGTGAACGACATCACTTTCATGGAAGGGAAAAGCCTGGCGAAGCGACACCAGATAATAAAACGCCAGCTCATGGGCGGCATAATCGCCATAAACAAAGAAATTCTCGGCGGACCATAAAAGGCGTTCGACCGAACAATCTCGCTCAAGCTCCTCGCCAATCTCGCGGATGATGGTTTCCTCGGAGCTTTCGCCGATTTCCGCCCGTCCGCCCGGCAAGGCCCAATAATTGTCGCCAGCACCGCGCTGAACGAGAATATGATCATTTTGGAAGATCAGCGCCGCCACGCGCATGCTGAAAAGCTGCGGTTTCCGGTCCAACCGGATCATATGGCGTTCGGGGGCAAAAGTCATTTGTCATCCAGATCGCCGTCATGCCAGACGAGGTGTCTTGTTGTCTGCGGCAGGTGTTCTATTTCGTCGGCGATGAAATAAGGCGGAATATCCAGTTCCGTCAACGCCTGCCGGCTTGCCGCCACCCAGCGGAATTCCAGTTCGTTGTCGCCATCCTGAACGCGATGGATGATGTCGGTCGGATGAAAGGCCAGCGTCTGCGGCAGGTCCATCAGGTAATAAAAACCGAGTTCGTGCCAGTCCTTGCCCTCGTAGTGGAAAAAATTCTCAACCGCCCATAAAAGCCGCCCGACCTTGGCCTCGACGCCAAGCTCCTCCACCATTTCACGCGCCAGCGTTTCTTCCGAGCGCTCACCCATTTCGGCACGGCCACCCGGAAAGGTCCAGAATTTTTCATGTGACGCCCGGTGCACCAGCACATGACCATCACGAAACGCCAGGCCCGCAACGCGCATCTGGAAGATGCGCTTCGGCTTGAATTTCATACGGATGCGGGTGTCCTGGCTTTTATTATCATGCGTCATCATGCTGGCCTGTGGGCTGGAAACATCAAATCATCTTCCGTCCACCTTAACGCATCCACCTCGTCTTTTCTCGCCTTTGCATCATCTCCCACAATGAATTCATCCAGTTGCGGCGGTTTTATCGCCGTGCCGGACAGCATGGCATGCGCCTGCCCGCGATGATGCGTCTGGTGCTGGAAGAGATGTGAGAGGACATCGTCGCAGCGATCCTGCTGGATGCGCGTGCCGCGATGGATATTGACCGTGGCCGCGAGGCCGTCTTCATCCAAACCGTCAACAAAGGCGATCAGTACCTCGTCAAGTTCCGTCTGGGCGCTGCCCAGTTCCGCCATGGTGGCGAAGGGCTCATCTTCGGCAAAGGCGGCCAGACCGAGCGTTCCACCCTGCAGGGCATCGATATAGAAGCGGTCGACAGTGTAGATGTGATTCAGCGTAGCCCTGAGAGTGGGGAAAAAACTGACGCGCGGAGCGATGAAAGCTTCCTGCGAAAGCTGCAGACAGGCCTGATGCAGTCGAAAGTTGGCCAACCGGTTGTAACGAGCGAGTTTGCGGAAAATCCGCAGCGGATCGTAAGGCATCAGCGTCCCTCCGTGACCGCCGGATGGCGGCGTTGTTCAATCGGCCCGCTCAAGCTCCGATCGGCTTTTCAGAACATTTGCGCCGTCTTCCTGTTCGATCAGAAAAGCGGGCTCGTCCTTGCTCGCCTTCCGCTTGATCCTGAAGCCGGCGATTGTGCGCTCAACGTCATCAGTGAAGGTCTCGACAATCTTACCTTCACCGGTGCCACTACCCCAATTCCAGCGAACTTTCGTTCCCTTGCGAAATGCCGACATGATCATCTCCTTGCCAAAGATGGTCAAATGCCAGCCCGCCGGGCTTGTTCCCTCACTCCTCCTCCAGCGTCAGTCGGAACTGCGCCGCCTCAAGGTCCTTCGGCGGCTGCATGCCCAGATGTTTCCAGGCCGTGCCGGTCAGAATACGCCCGCGCGGCGTTCGCTGGATGAAACCCTGCTGGATCATATAGGGTTCGATAATGTCCTCGATCGCATCGCGCGGCTCCGAGAGCCCGGCGGCGATGGTTTCGATGCCGACAGGGCCGCCGCCGAAATTGACGGCGATCATGGTGAGATAGCGCATATCCAGCTGGTCGAGACCCATTTTATCGACCAGAAGCCGTGTCAAAGCCTCGTCGGCGATCTCGCGGGTAACGGCTTCCGCCCGCGCCACCTCGGCGAAATCACGCACCCGGCGCAATAGCCTTCCGGCGATACGCGGCGTGCCGCGTGCACGCCTTGCCACCTCGCGCGCGCCTTCATCGGTCATATTGAGGCCCATAAGCCGTGCGCCGCGCCGAACGATCAGTTCCAGTTCGTCGACCGTGTAGAAAGCCAGCCGGACGGGAATGCCGAAACGGTCGCGCAGCGGTGTCGTCAGAAGGCCGAGACGGGTCGTTGCGGCAACAAGGGTGAATTTGGAAAGATCGATCTTCACCGAGCGCGCCGCCGGTCCCTCGCCGATGATGAGATCGAGCTGGAAATCCTCCATCGCCGGATAGAGGATTTCCTCCACAGCAGGGTTTAGACGGTGGATTTCATCGATGAACAGAACATCGCGCTCCTCGAGATTGGTGAGAAGCGCGGCAAGATCGCCTGCCTTGGCAATGACCGGCCCTGATGTGGACTTGAAGTTGACGCCAAGCTCCTTGGCCATGATTTGCGCCAGCGTCGTCTTGCCGAGGCCGGGCGGGCCGACGAACAGTACGTGATCAAGCGCCTCGCCCCGGTTCTTGGCGGCTTCAATAAATACCTTGAGATTGGCGCGGGCTTCTGCCTGGCCGGTAAAATCGTCCAGCGACTGCGGACGTAGCGTGGTGTCGATATCCTCGCCGCGCTTTTCCGGGGTAATCAGTCTCTCCGCATCGCTCATTCAGGGCATTCCATTGTTATAGCCGAATTCATCAGGTAACCGCCGCCGCTATATCATGAGTATCGCAACAACGCGCTTCACGAAATTCAGGATATGTATGGGCTACACGCCCGCTTACCAGCCATTCTTACCGCGAAAGCTCTTTCAGCCCGAGCCGGATCAGCTTGGCGCTGTCCCCGCCCTCGCCGCCATTCTTCAGCGCGGCGGCAACGGCATTGGCGGCCTGATCACGCGAATAGCCAAGATTGGTGAGCGCGGAGACTGCGTCGGCAACAGGCGCGGAAGCAACGCCTTCCCCAAGTTCCTGCTTGAGCCCGATGGACGCCGAAGCATCCCCAGCGAACGCAGGCGCCTTGTTGCGAAGTTCCGTCACGAGGCGAACCGCCACTTTCGGCCCCACGCCGGGCGCACGCGAAATCATTACCTTGTCCTGAAGCGCGATGGCATTGGCAAGCTCGGAGGGCGACAGCGTGGAAAGGACGGCCAAAGCCACTTTCGAACCAACCCCCTGCACGCTCTGCAGCAGGTTGAACCACTCTCGCTCCAGCGCCGACAGAAAGCCGAACAGCTTCAGCTGGTCCTCGCGCACGTAGGTTTCGATGAACAGCACCACCGCCTCCCCGACGGAGCCGATTTTCGACAGTGTGCGCGCCGAACAATAGGCGACGTAACAGACGCCGTGCACATCCACCAGCACGTAATCCGCGCCGATTTCCTCGATGCTGCCCTTCAGTTTTCCGATCATGATGCCGCCCGCTCAATGAGACCTTATATTCAACCGGCCGCCAGGAGCCGCCGCATCCTGTCACCGCCGCGATTATGGGCGTGGCAGATGGCGATGGCGAGCGCGTCCGCTGCATCGTTACCCTTGAATTCGGCCTTCGGCATCAGGATTTTCAGCATCATGTGAATTTGCTGCTTTTCGCCGTGCCCGACGCCGATGACCGCCTTCTTCACAGCGTTCGGCGCATATTCGAAGACCGGCAATCCCGCACGTGCCGGAACCAGCATCGCAATGCCGCGCGCCTGGCCGAGTTTCAGCGTCGCCACTGCGTCCTTGTTCACGAAAGTCTGCTCCACCGCCGCCTCATCGGGCTGGTGGCTGTGCACGATGTCCGCCAGCCCGTCATGCAACTGGCAGAGCCGGGAGGCGAGGTCCATATCACCATCCGACGTTACCGTGCCGGAAGCGACAAACCGCAGGCTGTTGCCAAGGGTGTCGATGACACCCCAGCCGGTGCGCCGCAGTCCGGGGTCGATGCCAATGATTCGAATCGTCTTTTGCATGAGTTACCTTATCTTTCCGGCTGCGACCCTGCCAGCGATAAGTGAACAAAACGACAACATTGCTCAAATTTGCAATGCAGCATTTACCTCTGCTTAAACCGCGTACCGCATTGTTCCCCCACAAAACCAACAAAAGGGGAGCTGCGGACATGATGATCCGCAGCACAATATTTTCGCCATATCAGCCGTCCGATGGCGCCATCCATGCGTGGCGCGGGAACTGATCCGGCATTGGGGGCTGCTTCGGCCATGCTGAATCGTTTTCATTCCATATCCACCAAAGTGCTGGTGATTTTCCTGGCGCTGATGGCAATCTCTACCGGGGCTCTGACCCTTCTCGGTTATCAAAGCAGCAGTGGCGTTCTCGAAGAACAGGCGTCGAAATCCATGGAGAGCATTCTCGTCTTCCGTGGCGACATGCTTCAGGAACGCCTTGAACAGCTGAAGACGCAGGCGGACTCCATCGCCAAGATCGAAGCACTGCAAATGGCTGTTGTTTCCATGCGCAGCGGCTGGGCAACCGTACAAAAGAATTCCGGTGACGCGAAGGCGGAACTGCAGCGAGTCTTCGTCAAGGAAAATCCCTTCGGTGAAAAGGAAAAGCTGATCAAGCCGGAAAGCCCAAGCGGCTTTTATTATTCGACCCATGAAAAGACCCAGACGGATATCGGCGGATATCTGCAGGGAACGCCGTTCAGCGACGTCCTTTTCATCGATCCGGCCGGCACGGTTTATTACTCTTATCTGAAGGGAACGGCCTTTGCGGAAACCGTGACCGGCGGCGTCTGGGCGGAAAGCGGTCTCGGCGCAGCATTTACACGCGGTGCCGCGAATGCCGAAAAAGCCGTCAACGACATGGCGCAAACCAGTTTCTCCGGCCTGCGCATAGATGCCGCAACGAAAGAGGTCGGTATTTATTTCGGCGTTCCGGTCGTCAAATTCGGTGCCTTCAAGGGCATCGTCCTCTTCCGCGTCAAGGAGGACGTGTTCAGCCAGATACTCGCAAAGGGCATCGCGGCCGGCAGTTCCGAACAATCGGCAATCATTTCGGCGGATGGCAAGGTTCTGGGCGAGCAGAGCGAAAAGCTCATCGGCCTCGACCCGGCAATCTACGGTTTCCATGGACAGGCGCTGAACGCCGCCGGCATGACGATTGCCAAGATCGACCGCCCGGATGGCGAGGCCAATGCCTATGCCCGCCCCTTCTCCTTTGCAGGTGAAAAATATCTCGCCGTCGAAAGCATGTTGCGCAGCGAGCTGAACGCGGGTTCCATCTCGATTGCCGGCACACTTGCCGTGATCGGCCTTTGCGTTCTGGCCGCCATGTGTGCGGCGACGGCCTTTTTCGCACGGCGCCTGTTCGCCCCGCTGGAAAAGCTCGCCGGGCTGACCGGCGAAGTGGCGGCAGGTCGTCTTGATGCGGAGATCGGCAATCAGGACCGGAAGGACGAGATCGGCCGCATGGCGCGTGCGCTCGGCAGTTTCCGTGAAAAGCTTATTCTGCAGCGGGAGATGGAAGAGACCGCATCACGCACCCGGGAGGAAGCCGAAACAGCCCGCCGCGCGCATCTTGCGCAACGGGAGGCCGAGGCCGGAACCCTGCAAATGGTCGTGCAGTCTCTGGACGAAGGTCTGGACCGGCTGGCGAACGGCAATCTTGCCTATCGTATCGACACCGTATTCCCCGACGATCTCGAAAGCCTGCGCCACAACTTCAATACGGCGCTTGCCCGGCTGAGCGAAACCATGCAGGCCATCGGCGGCAATTCCACAGCCGTTCGTGGCGGTTCCGAAGAAATGCGGGTGGGTGCCGACCAGCTGGCAGAGCGCACCGAGCGGCAGGCGGCCTCCATTACCGAGACGGCAAGCGCCATCAAGGCCATCACCGTGGCCGTCCGCGACCAGATCGAACGTGCCGAACAGGCAACGCGGATCGCCCATGACGCGAGCACGGAGGCGACGGCATCCAGCCGCGTGATGGAGCAGACCATCGCCGCCATGGAGGCGATCCAGACCTCATCGCGCCAGATCAACCAGATCATTGGCGTCATCGATGAAATCGCTTTCCAGACGAACCTTCTCGCATTGAATGCGGGTGTGGAAGCTGCCCGCGCGGGCGACGCCGGCAGGGGGTTTGCGGTTGTGGCACAGGAAGTGCGTGAACTGGCGCAGCGTTCGGCCGCCGCTGCCAAGGAAATCTCCAGCCTGCTGAAACGCTCCACCGACGAGGTTTCCGCAGGTGTTGTCTTAGTCGAAAAGGCAGGCGCTTCGCTCACCGGCATCGGCAAGCATGTACAGACCATCAGCTCCCGCATCGAGGAGATCATGGAATCGACCCGCGAGGAAGCGCAAACGCTTGCGGAAATCAATGGCACCGTCACCAGCCTCGACACCATGACGCAGCAGAATGCCGCCATGGTGGAGGAAACGACGGCCGCCATTCATAACCTCGCCTCCGAAGCGGGCGAGATGGACGGCAGGCTCGGACAATTCGTGCTGGCCACTGACGGGCAAGCAGCGGGACACGGCAAAACCCGTCAGTTCCGGCGGGCCAGCTGAGTTAAAGGGGCCTCTTCGGAGGCCCCAATTTTTTTGAACCATCCATCAATTCTATGCGACTTCTATGGTAAATCGGGACACGCGCCTTACATCCGCAGCAAAGATTTGAATTTACGCAGGAGCGTCGGATGATCCCCTTTTCCATTCTCGACCTTTCGCCCATCGGCGAAGGCGAGAGCGTCAGCACGGCGCTTGAAAATTCCCGCCGCATGGCAATCAAGGCCGAAGACCACGGCTATAACCGCATCTGGCTGGCGGAACACCACGGCATGCCGGGCATTGCCAGCGCGGCAACATCGCTCGTCATCGCCCATGTGGGTGCGGCCACGAAACATATCCGTGTCGGCTCCGGCGGCATCATGCTGCCCAACCATTCCCCTCTCGTCATCGCCGAGCAGTTCGGCACGCTAGCGGCGCTGCTGCCCGGCCGCGTCGATCTCGGTCTTGGCCGCGCGCCCGGAACCGATATGCGCACGGCACGGGCACTGCGCCGCAATCTTGATGCCGGTGCGGAAAACTTCCCGCAGGATATCATCGAACTGCAGCGTTACCTCGGCCCGCCACAGCAAGACCAGGCGATCCTCGCCGTGCCGGGCATGAATTCCAACGTGCCGCTCTGGCTGCTCGGCTCCAGCACATACAGCGCGCATCTCGCCGCGGCACTTGGCCTGCCCTATTCCTTCGCGTCACATTTTGCCCCTGACATGCTGATGGAGGCGATCCATATCTATCGCGAGCGCTTCCAGCCCTCCGAAGTGCTGGACAAGCCCTATGTGATGGTGGGTGTGATGGGTGTCGGCGCGGATACGGATGAGGAGGCGCAACATCTCTTCACCTCGTCCCAGCAGCAATTCGTCAATCTGCGCCGCAATGTCCGCACCCCGTTCCCGAAGCCGGTGCACAGCATGGACGGTTACTGGAACGAGATGGAGCGTTTCTCGGTGGAGCATACATTGCGTTTCGCCGCCGTCGGCTCGCCCGAAACGATCGAGCGTCATCTCGGTGGTTTCCTTGCCGAAACGCAGGCAGACGAACTGATCGTATCGATGCCGATCCATGACATCGAAAAACGGCTGCGTTCCGTGGAAATTTTCGCCGATGTGCGGAGTTCCATCAGGAAGGCGGCCTGAATAAAAAAGCCCCGGAGCGAGAGAGCTACCGGGGCTTTTTATTAAATCTGAAACGTCAGGCGGAGAGCTTGGCGAGAATTTCTTCGGAAACCTCGAAGTTGGAATAGACGCTCTGCACGTCGTCATCGTCTTCGAGATTGTCGATGAGCTTCATCAGCGACTGCGCCTTTTCTTCATCCACCGGCACCGTGTTCTGCGGCTTCCAGATGGCCTTGACGCTTTCGGCTTCGCCCAGCACGCCTTCCAGCGCCTTGGAAACCTCGTTCATCGCTTCGAACCCGCAGATGATGGTGTGGCCGTCTTCGGAGGATTCGACATCGTCGGCGCCCGCTTCGATGGCCGCTTCCATGACCTTGTCGGCATCGCCGACTTCGACCTTATAGGTGATTTCGCCAACGCGGTCGAAGGAGAAGGAAACGGAGCCCGTTTCACCCAGCGCGCCACCGGCCTTGGTGAAGATGGAGCGCACGTTGGAGGCGGTGCGGTTGCGGTTGTCGGTCAGGGCCTCGACGACGACGGCAACGCCACCCGGGCCGTAACCCTCGTAACGGACTTCATCGTAGTTTTCGCTGTCTGCACCGGAAGCTTTCTTGATCGCGCGCTCGATATTGTCCTTCGGCATGGACTGGGCCTTGGCGTTCTGGATTGCCAGACGCAGGCGCGCGTTCATGTTCGGGTCGGGCATGCCCGCCTTTGCCGCAACGGTGATTTCACGCGCAAGCTTGGAAAACATTTTGGACCGTACGGAGTCCTGCTTGCCCTTGCGGTGCATGATGTTCTTGAACTGTGAATGACCAGCCATGGAAAACCTGATTGTCTTAATTTGGAGATTGCGGGCCTTATAAGTGCGATACGCCCGCCGTTCAACCCCGCAAGCGCTTTCTCTTCCGTCAACAATAGAAGGAACTGATTTATCCGCTTCTCGTTTTGATCATGAACGCGGCACATGAGGGCATGGATTTCTCGCCGTCGCAGCAAAACAGACCGGAAGGAGAAAACACATGGTCAGCCTGACTGAAGCAAGAGAAGCCCCGGCCCGCCAGCTCTGGGACGAGATCAATTCCGTCCATGCCGGCATGCTCGGTCTGGAAGGCCTGCACAACCATATGCAGCCCATGGCGCCTCATGCTGACCCGAAGACCAACACCATCTGGTTTTTCTCCAAAAAAGACACCGATCTCGTAAAATCGCTGAAGTCAGGCTCGCGTGCGCATTTCTGCCTCGTCGGCAAGGACCATGATTATCACGCCTGCCTCTCCGGCATTCTGGAAGCGCGTGACGACAGGGCGAAGATCGACGAATACTGGAATTCCGTCACTGCCGCCTGGTTCGAACATGGCAAGGCCGATCCGCTGCTGACGATGCTGGCGCTTCACGTCGATGATGCCGATATCTGGGCGTCAACCGACAGCACGCTGAAATTCGGCTGGGAAATCGCCAAGGCCAACATGTCGGATGACAAGACACCCGACGTCGGCGTCCGCCAGCACCTCACCTTCGCCTGACACCTTTGCCTGGTTCTAGCTCCTGATTTTCCGGGCTCCCCCGGCCTTCCTCGCCCACCGCCTGCTACATGCCTTTCGGCACCAGTATCTGCGGTTGGCGGGGAAGGTTTCTCATTGAAACGCGGATCACCGGATCGGCGGCATAGGCAATCTGGAAACTTTCACCAAACATTGTCAGAAACTGCTCGAGCGGCGGCCCGGTGCGGTGCATCGGCAGGATCAGCGCGGAGCGCAGGCGTTTCACCACCCGGCTCATGCTGTCGGCCCCCATGGTCAGGCCGCCATCCACCGGAACCATCAGCACATCCAGGCGACCTATTTCGGCATAATGCGTATCCGTCAATTCGTGATGCAGGTGGCCGAGATGGCCTATGCATAGTCCTGCAACTTCGAAAATGAAGATGGAATTGCCGTTTTCCTGGAAGGATTCATAGTCACCCCAGCGGTTGCGGATATCGGTCGCGACATTGCGGATATAGACATCGCCCACCAGAACCTTGTGCTCGGCCTTTTCGCCCGGCGTATCGCTCCAGCCATGCAGCACGTGTTGAGTGGCTGGATCCGGATTGAGGGTGAAATGGGTCGAATGCGCCCTGTTCATCGTCACCACCGTCGGGGTGACGGGCGGGCGATAGACGCCATTATAGTCGGTGGCGATCGTCACCCCACCGGGGCTTTCGATAAGATAGGTGGAATGGCCGATGAAGCTGATCTTCACTTCTTCCCGGGAAGCGGCCTGGGCAAGCTGAACGCCGGGTGGATTGAAACTGGCGAACATCACACCGGGAATATTGCGGGCAATCGCCTGGCACTGGCTGACGGGCGGGCGACTTTCCGTCTGGGCGAAGGCCGCTCCCGCGCAGGTGAGCAGTCCCGTTATTGCAAGCATTAGCACACGCAGCATCATGCCACTCCCCTGAACTTGCGAAGGGCAGAGGATGAGACAGGTTTTGCAAGGCGTCCAGTTGCAAGAGCTGTGGGAATGCTCACAATCTCGTCATTGTGAGCATTCCCGCTGAAGGAGGGTCAGGCCCAGAAAGACGGAAGGGTTTCGGAGAGCCTCGGTCCGATGCGCAGTGGCGCAATCTTTTCAGCCAGTCCGGTGCGGTCGGAAATTTCGACACCGACGCCGCAGATCGTCGCCGGCCCGCTTGCCGCCTCGAAGCGCCCCTTCGGCATCTTGGAGATGAAACGGTTGATCGGCTCTTCCTTCTCCATACCGAGCGAGCTGTCATAATCACCGCACATGCCGGCATCCGACATATAGGCGGTGCCGCCATTGAGGATTTGCGCATCCGCCGTCGGAACATGCGTATGGGTGCCGACAACGAAGCTCGCACGGCCGTCGACGAAATGGCCGAAACACTGTTTTTCGCTGGTTGCCTCGGCATGAAAATCGAAAATGATGGCGTCGGCCTGCTCTTTCAGCGGGCAGGCGGCAAGAATAGTCTCGGCCGACTTGAAGGGATCGTCCAGTTCCGGATGCATGAAGACGCGGCCCATAATGTTGGCGACGAGGATGCGCGCGCCGTTGCGGGCATAAAAAATGCCCGAGCCCTTGCCCGGCGTACCCTCAGGATAATTGGCGGGACGCAGGAACTGGTCGTGGCGCTCGCAGAAGGAAACAGCCTCCTTCTGGTCCCAGACATGGTTGCCCGTCGTCACCACATCGGCGCCGGCATTGATGGTCTCGAGGTAGATATCCTCGGTAATGCCGAAACCGCCGGCGGCATTTTCACCGTTGACGATGACGAAATCGAGCTTCAGATCGGAAATCAGTCCCGGCAACCTGTCCCAGACCGCCGTGCGTCCGGTCTTGCCCACCATGTCTCCGAGAAAAAGAAGTCTCATTCACCGCCCCGTTTTGCGTATGTTCTTTGGATTGCGTCCCTCTAGCGGGTAATCCGTGTTTTAAAAAGTGCTAAAGCGCCTTTTGCCCTTGATCGGGCATTGACCGCCGTGCGGAAAACCAGCGCAGGCCGCTCTCCGTCAGAATTGCATCAAGCGGCACGTCATGCGGCTCCGCCGGCACCAACGCTACTTCCTGACAATCAAAGGCGACACCGATGAGAACGGGGCTCCGACCCTTGCCATGCAATCGCGCAATGGCGCGGTCATAGTGGCCCGCGCCATAACCGATACGCTGACCATGCGCGTCAAAGACAGAGAGCGGCACGAGCAGAATATCCGGATCGAGAACATCCGCATCCGCCCCCGGCCCGGTCGTGCCGAAGCCGGTCTTCACCAATGTGGTGTCCGCGTCGAAGGCGCGAAAAACGATGGTTTCGCGGTCCAGCACAACGGGAAGCACAAGGCGCCCGCCCTTTGTCCGCAGCGCCTCCATCAGCGGCCGGATATCGGCCTCGGAACGGATCGGCATGAAACCGGAAATGATCGCGCCCGGCGCAAAGGGGATGGCGGATGCGCCATGGGCGGTCAGCGCCTGGCTCTTTTCCTGCCGCTCGGCCTGCGTCAGCGCATCACGCACGGCAAGCCTTTCGCCGCGCAGTCTCGCTTTTTCGGCAATGTCGCCAGACATCAGGCGGCCCGGCTCACGAGCACCTTGTCGATACGATGGCCATCAAGGTCGATGACTTCGAAACGCCAGCCGTTGCGGGTGATGTGCTCGCCCAGTTCCGGCAGACGACGGAACTCATCCAGCACCAGACCGGCAACGGTCTCGAACTCGGCATCCTCGTCGATCTGGAATCCCATGCGGTAAGCGAACTCATCGGCCGGCATCCAGCCGGCGACGAGGAATGAACCGTCCTCGCGCTCGACCATTGCCGGCTCCTCGTCATTATCTTCCTGGAACGCGCCGGTGATGGCCTCCAGAACGTCGCCGGAGCTGACGATACCTTCGAAATGGCCGTATTCGTCATAGACCAGCACCATATGCACCGTTGAACGGCGCAGCGACTGGATGACGTCCACGGCGCTGGTCAGATCCGAGACGACAGGAACTTCGCGCAGAAGCTCGCGCACATCCAGCTCCTTGCCGGAGGCAAGCGCATCAAAGGCGTCCTTGGCGAAAAGCACGCCGAGAATTTCATCGGAAGCGCCGTTGCGCACAGGTAGGCGCGACCGCTGCGTGCCGCGAAGCTGCTCGCGGATTTCTTCCGCGCTGTCTTCGATATCCACCACTTCCACGTCACGGCGCGGCGTCATCAGGCCACGCGCATTGCGGTCGGCAAGACGCATGACGCTGGTAATCATCGCCGATTCCTCGGTCTCGATCACGCCAGCGCTGTGCGCCTCGGCCAGAACGGTGCGAATTTCGTCGTCGGTCACCGACGCGTTGGACTCGCCGCTATGGCCGAGAAGGGCAAGAACGGCCTTGCCCGACTTGTCGAGCAGCCATACCAGCGGCGCGCCGACCCGCGACAGCATCACCATGGTGGGCGCGACGCGCGCGGCAACCTTTTCGGGATCGCGCAGAGCGATCTGCTTGGGCACCAGCTCGCCAACGATCAGCGACAGATAGGTGATGGCGACAACCACCGAGCCGACACCGATTGCATCGGCGGCACGATCCGGAACGCCCTGCTCCAGAAGCCATGCGGTGAACCGGGCGCCGAGTGTGGCGCCGGAAAATGCACCGGACAGAACGCCGACCAGCGTGATGCCGATCTGCACTGTGGAAAGAAAGCGTCCGGGATTTTCGGAAAGGCCGAGCGCCATGGTGGCGCCTCTGCTGCCTTGCGCGGCAAGCACCTTGAGCCTCGCCGGTCTGGAGGAGACAACGGCAAGCTCGGACATGGCAAGCACACCGTTCAATACGGTGAGCAGGACCACGATCATAATTTCAGTAAACAAGTTTAGCTCTTTGGGCTGTTGAACGGCACGTCGCGGTTTTGGCCGCAGCGCCCTTTCTATAAAAAGGGCATGACAGACATACCAATCCGGATAATAGGGAATTGTTCCGCCATTGCAATGACGGCGCTATAAAAAAGCCGTTCCCGGCAGTAGTTAAAAATAACTGTCGACGATAAAATAATCAGGTGAAGAACCGGGGTTGACCCGAAACTTCAAGCGCGATCCACGGCGACCGATGGAGATTTACGATCCTGGGTGCCTACAAAAGTAGGTGGGCACCGTGTGTCCAGCCCCACGGGACTGGCCAGGGACAGCTCCCTTTGGATCGAGTATGGCCCCAGGGATTGTGGTTCCTGTCGGGAAGCGCAGAACGCATCCAAGATATAGGACGGATCGGGGAAAACCGCCAGAGGGGCGGTGCGAAATTTTGCCGCCTCAAAACTCTTCAACCAATCAATGCGCCGCGGGCTTCGGCCGGGCCAGCAGTTTGTCGGTTATTCCGTTCAGGCGGTCAGCCAGATCGCCGATGGCAAGCGCCACCATCTCGTCCGACTTCGCCTTGTGCTCGGCCATGCCATCGCGGTTGCGGGAAAGGGAAGTGACTTCGCCTTCCAGCTTCTCGAGCTTGCGGTTGATTTCGGAAAGCTCGTCCATCACCATGATGCCGGCCATGACGGTGAGCCTGAGATCACCGATTTCACCGAACTGGCTCTTGAGGTGCCCGACATAACGGTCAAAACGCGTGGCAAGGTCGGTCAGGTGATCTTCCTGCCCCGCTTCGCACGCCATGCGATAGGCCTTGCCGTCGATCATAACAGTGACTTGCGCCATGAAACCGCTCCTATCGATCCAGCACCGCGCGGATCGTTTCCATCGCCGTCACCAGACGGCGGGAAACCTCGCGGTTGACTTCTTCAAGACGGTTGGCGCGAAACTCGGCCTGATCCAGTTCCTGCGCCAGCCTGGCGCGGTCGACATGGACCCGTTTGACCTCATTATCGATCTCGCCCGTCTCCCTTTGCCGCTCGATACGCATATCGATGGCATTTTCGAGATTTGTGATGGCAGCATTCAGCTCCGTCAGCGCAGATTGTACGGTCTTCTCAGCCGACATCGTTTTTTCCAACTCGCACGCCACCGGGCGAATCGTCCGGTTTCAGGCCTTTTCAACAATCACGAGGTTATTACCCGATTTATCATCCCGTCAATCAAACCAGTGCATTGAGGCGTTTTGCTCTGTGGATGAACGAAGAGACGCCGGCCCATATCGCACGAATTTTGTCAGGACACCCGGTTTTCTAAACGATTTTTTCTCCCGGAGCGAACCGCAAACGCCCGTGGATTTATTGACTTGCCGGCCTCACCTGCTATGGATCAACCCGCTTTTTGGATAGTTGCGTAAAACTATCTCCTTTCACCCGGAAACAGACGGAAAAGCCATGATTTCTCGCGACAAACACAACCGGATGGCAAATGCGATCCGCTTTCTTGCCATGGATGCAGTGGAGAAGGCCAATTCAGGCCATCCCGGTCTGCCGATGGGCGCAGCTGATGTCGCCACCGTTCTCTTCACCCGTTACCTGAAATTCGATCCCAAGGCGCCGCTTTGGGCGGATCGTGACCGCTTCGTGCTGTCGGCGGGCCATGGTTCGATGCTTCTTTACTCGCTGCTCTATTTGACGGGCTACGAGGACATGACGATCGACGAGATCAAGCGCTTCCGTCAGTTCGGTTCCAAGACCGCCGGCCACCCCGAATATGGCCATGCGACCGGCATCGAAACCACCACCGGCCCGCTCGGACAGGGCATCGCCAACGCCGTCGGCATGGCAATCGCTGAGCGCAAGCTGGAAGAGGAGTTCGGTTCCGACCTGCAGAGCCACTTCACCTATGTGCTTTGCGGCGACGGCTGCCTCATGGAAGGCATCAGCCACGAAGCCATCGCGCTTGCCGGCCACCTGAAGCTCAACAAGCTCGTTCTGTTCTGGGATGACAACAACATCACCATCGACGGTGAAGTTGGCCTTTCCGACAGCACCGACCAGATTGCCCGCTTCCAGGCCGTTCACTGGAACACCATCCGCGTCGATGGCCATGACCCGGACGCGATTGCCGCCGCCATCGAAGCCGCGCAGAAATCCGACCGCCCGACCTTCATCGCCTGCAAGACCGTGATCGGTTTCGGCGCGCCCAACAAGCAGGGCACCCACAAGGTGCACGGCAACCCGCTCGGCGCCGAAGAAATCGCCGCTGCGCGCAAGAGCCTCAACTGGGAAGCCGAAGCTTTCGTCATTCCGGAAGACGTGCTCGATGCATGGCGCCTCGCCGGCCTGCGCTCCACCAAGACCCGCCAGGATTGGGAAGCCCGCCTCGAAGCCGCTGAAGCCGGCAAGAAGGCCGAATTCAAGCGTCGTTTCGCCGGCGACCTGCCCGGCAATTTCGACAGCTCCATCGATGCCTTCAAGAAGAAGATCATCGAAAACAACCCGACGGTTGCCACCCGCAAGGCCTCCGAGGACGCGCTCGAAGTCATCAACGGCATCCTGCCGGAAATGGTCGGTGGTTCGGCTGACCTGACGCCGTCCAACAACACCAAGACCAGCCAGATGAAGTCCATCACGCCGAGCGACTTCTCAGGCCGTTACCTGCATTACGGCATCCGCGAGCACGGCATGGCAGCGGCCATGAACGGCATCGCGCTGCATGGCGGTCTCATCCCCTATGCCGGCGGCTTCCTGATCTTCTCGGATTATTGCCGTCCGTCGATCCGTCTTGCGGCCCTCATGGGCATCCGCGTCGTCCACGTTCTGACGCATGATTCCATCGGCGTCGGCGAAGACGGTCCGACCCATCAGCCGGTCGAGCAGATCGCTGCCCTTCGCGCCATTCCGAACCTTCTCGTCTTCCGCCCGGCGGATGAAACCGAGACGGCGGAATGCTGGCAGCTGGCTCTCGAGCAGAAGCATCGCCCGTCCGCACTGGCGCTTACCCGTCAGAACCTGGCGCCTTCGCGCAAGGAATATGAAGAAAAGAACCTTTCCGCCTACGGCGCTTACGAGCTCGTATCGGCAAGCGACGCGAAGGTTTCGATCTTCGCCTCCGGTTCGGAAGTCGAAGTGGCGCTGAAAGCCGCTGCAACGCTGAAGGACAACGGCATTTCGGCCCGCGTCGTCTCCGTTCCCTGCTTTGAACTCTTCAAGGAACAGCCGGAAACCTATCGCAATGCCATAATCGGCAAGGCGCCGGTGAAAATCGCGGTGGAAGCCGCCATCCGCCAGGGCTGGGATTATTTCATCGGTTCCGACGGCGCTTTCGTTGGCATGCATTCCTTCGGTGCGTCCGCGCCGGCGAAGGATCTCTTCAAGCACTTCGGCATCACGGCGGAAGCCGTTGTCGCCGCAGTCGAGGCAAAACTCGCGTGAGGGCCCCAAGCCCTCACCATTCACGCAAAGACCAAGCCCATATCTTGATCGGGAGACTGTAAATGACTGTAAAAGTTGCCATTAACGGCTTCGGCCGCATCGGCCGCAATGTTCTGCGCGCCATCGTCGAATCCGGCCGCACCGATATCGAAGTCGTTGCCATCAACGACCTCGGCCCGGTTGAAACCAACGCTCACCTGCTGCGCTACGATTCGATCCACGGCAAGTTCCCGGCCGACGTAAAGGTCGAAGGCGACACCATCATCGTCGGTGGCGGCAAGCCGATCAAGGTAACGGCCGTTCGCGATCCGGCAACGCTGCCGCACAAGGAACTGGGTGTCGATATCGCGCTCGAATGCACGGGCATCTTCACCGCCCGCGACAAGGCCGCCGCTCACCTGACGGCTGGCGCAAAGCGCGTCATCGTTTCCGCTCCGGCTGACGGCGCTGATCTCACCGTGGTTTTCGGCGTCAATGACGACCAGCTGACGAAGGACCATCTGGTCATTTCCAACGCCTCCTGCACCACCAACTGCCTCGTGCCTGTTGTGAAGGTTCTCGATGACGTCGTTGGCATCGATCATGGCTTCATGACCACGATCCACTCCTACACGGGCGACCAGCCGACGCTGGACACCATGCACAAGGATCTGTACCGCGCCCGCGCCGCAGCCCTGTCCATGATCCCGACCTCGACGGGCGCCGCCAAGGCTGTTGGCCTCGTTCTGCCGCACCTCAAGGGCAAGCTGGACGGCACGTCTATCCGCGTTCCGACCCCGAACGTTTCGGTCGTCGACTTCAAGTTCATCGCCAAGCGCGACACGAGCGTTGAGGAAATCAACGAAGCGATCAAGTCCGCTTCCAACGGCAAGCTGAAGGGCATTCTCGGCTATACCGAAGAACCGCTGGTTTCCCGCGACTTCAACCATGACAGCCATTCGTCGATCTTCGCGATCGATCAGACCAAGGTCATGGAAGGCAGGTTCGTGCGCGTTCTGTCCTGGTACGACAATGAGTGGGGCTTCTCCAACCGCATGTCGGACACGGCCGTCGCCTTCGCGAAGACCATCTGAGCATAAATCGCTCCATCAAAAAACCGGCAGGAGCAATCCTGCCGGTTTTTGTTTGTCGAAAAAAGCCGGCGGGACTGAGGGATCCCGCCGGCGCCGATCCTGAAGCAAGGCGGGGACGCTTCGGATCGAAACAATCACCGGAGGCGAGAGGAACCAGCCCGTCGCCAGCCTTCCGGCAGGCAACCCTCACTTTCTGTTGTTGATGATGATCGGGTCGTGTGAACCGGCACTGCTCCAGATCGTATCGAAAGTCTGTTGCCGCAAATCACTTTGCTGCATGGAAAGCTTCATCATGCAGTCGGCAAAATCCCGTGAACCTTCAGGGTAGCCAAAGACACGACAACGCTCGCGTTGCGCGGCCATGTTTTCAGCTGTCTGCTCAGTGCTGGAGCAACCCGAAACAATCGAGCCTGCCGCCAGTAATATAAAGATGGATATTCGTTTCATCCGATCGCTCCGGTAATGATGAAAAGCAATTCGGAGATGACAACTAGCGCAGCTGGATTATCGCTATGTTACGTGAAAACACGGCTGCCGAATCTATTTCAACAATCTGCCTATCCCTCCCAAGCAAAAGCTCCAGGTGCGGGACAGGCGTTGCTTCAAGCGCGAACCTTCGCTCACTCGCCGAAAAAATTCCCATTTCCTGCCTTTGTCTGGTCCATTTTGAGACCGACAAGAAGCACAGGGACAACGGTCGTGCGCAATGCACTTCGGCCCTGCCGTATCATTCGATACACCCCGCCTTGCGTCGCCTTTCAACGCCAACCGACTGAAGCGCTGACAGACCGCAACCCGTGGCGCATTGGCTGCAGACGCGCAGAGCATTCATTGCATCGGCCAACGCGGTTTGAATGAGGCGGTGGACGTGGAATCATTTTATCTCCTGTTGCTCGTGGCAACTGTTCTGGTTCTCGTCGCAGCCTTTTCCAGCCTCATCGCCTTCCGGTTCGGCGCACCGCTGCTGCTGCTCTTTCTGATGATCGGCCTTGCCGCAGGCGTAGATGGCCTCGGCATCGAATTTACCAACAATCCGCTTGCCTATATGCTCGGCTCGCTTGTGCTTGCCGTCATTCTTTTCGACTCCGGTTTCGGCACGTCGATACAGTCCTTCCGACTTTCGGCAGCCCCCGCCGTCGCACTTGCCACAGTCGGCGTCATCCTCACTTCCGTCTTTTTCGCCGGCGCGGCCGCCCTGCTCCTCGGGCTCTCCTGGCTGGAGGGACTGTTGCTCGGCGCGATCGTCGCCTCCACGGATGCGGCGGCCGTGTTCTTCCTGCTGCGCATCGGCGGCATCCATATCCGCGATCAGGTGCGTTCGACGCTTGAAGTCGAATCCGGCACCAATGATCCGATGGCGATCTTCCTCACCATCGCCCTGGTCGAAATCATCGCCAAGGGCCAGGGGCTGGCCGGCATCGACAGCGGCTTTTTGCTGCTTTTCATTGAGCAGATGGGCCTTGGCGTGATTTTCGGCCTGCTCGGTGGCGTCATGATCGCCACCGTGGTCAATCGCTTCGCCGCCGACCGCGGGCTTGCGCCGATCTTCGTGCTGGCGCTGGCGCTACTTGTCTTCTCTTTCACAGGGACAATTGGCGGCAGTGGTTTTCTGGCGGTCTATGTGGCGGGCATCGTTGCCGGCAACCGCAGGATTTTCGCCAAGGAGACCATCAGACGTTTCCATGAGGGGCTGACCTGGCTTGCCCAGATCATCATGTTCCTGATGCTCGGCCTTCTGGCCACCCCGTCGCAATTTCCGGCAATCGCCATCCCGGCCGTGCTGCTGGCGCTTTTCCTGATCTTCGTCGCCCGCCCGCTCGCGGTGTGGCTCAGCCTCATGCCCTTCAGCTATACCCAGCAGGAAACATCCTTCGTGGCATGGGTCGGCCTGCGCGGCGCGGTTTCCATCCTGCTTGCCATCATGCCCATTCTCGGTGGGCTCAACGATGCGCAGATCTATTTCAACGCTGCCTTCATCATCGTTTTGGTATCGCTGCTGGTGCAGGGCTGGACCATCAAGCCGGTGGCGACAAGGCTCGGGCTGATCGTGCCCCCGCGCATGGGCGACGTCGACAAGCTGGAAGTGGACCTTCCCGGCACCGCCAATCACGAGCTGATTTCCTACCGTGTCGCCAAGGGCAGCGCCATCATGCAGGGCGAGCGCATTCCACGCTGGGCGATGCCCTCGCTGGTGGTGCGCGACGGCAAGTCGATCCGCTACCAATATGCCGGTCGGCTGCGCGAAAACGATCTCGTCTATCTTTTCATCGCGCCCGGCTATTCCCGCCTGATCGACCGGCTGTTCGCCAGCGCCCTGCCGGTTGCCGATGACGACGCCGATTTCTTTGGCACCTTCGCGATCTCACCCGCCCGACCGGCCAAAGAGCTGGATGCGGCCTATGGTCCCGGCCTGATTTCTCAGACCGAACAAGCCATGAGCATCGCCGAATTGATCGAGGCGCGTCTTGCAGGAAAAGCCGATTATGCCGACCGCGTGCGCCTTGGTTCCATTGTCCTCATCGTTCGAACGCTGGACGAACATGAGGCCATCACCGGCATCGGCATCTCACTGGAACCGGTCGAGCCGGCCACCAGCCTGCCGATCTTCATCAGCTTCGGCGAGATCATCCGCCGGGTGCGCGACCATCTGGCGCAGCGGCGTCAATTGCGCTCCGGCAATGCCATCGAGGACACTGCCGCGCCTTCGAACGCAGTGAGAGAAAATGAGGCCTGACCGGCTTGCGTCGGCAATCAGGCATAGTATGGTCCGTGCCGAACTCGCAACAAATCAGGATCGACCTATGCCCGCTTTCAAGACCATCGACGACCTTAACGACATTGCCGGAAAGCGCGTTCTCGTCCGCGTTGATCTCAACGTGCCGGTTGCGGATGGCAAAGTAACGGACGCGACCCGTATCGAGCGGGTTGCACCGACCATTCTGGAACTGTCCGGCAAGGGCGCGAAAGTCATTCTGCTTGCCCATTTCGGCCGGCCGAAGGGCGAACCGGTGGCCGACATGTCGCTTTCGCAGATCGTCCCCACCGTCGAGGAAGTGCTCGATCACGCCGTTTCCTTCGCAGCCGATTGCATTGGCGCGCCGGCAGCGGATGCGGTCGCGAAGATGAACGATGGCGATATCCTGCTTCTGGAAAACACCCGTTTCCACAAGGGCGAAGAAAAGAACGATCCGGCCTTCGTCGAAGCTCTGGCGGCCAATGGCGATATCTATGTGAACGACGCCTTCTCCGCCGCCCACCGCGCCCACGCTTCCACCGAAGGCCTTGCACGCCATCTGCCCGCCTATGCCGGCCGCACCATGCAGGCCGAGCTTGAGGCTCTGGAAAAGGGCCTCGGCCAGCCAGTCCGTCCGGTCGTCGCCATCGTCGGTGGCGCCAAGGTTTCGAGCAAGATCGATCTGCTGATGAACCTCGTCAAAAAGGTCGACGCCCTTGTCATCGGCGGCGGCATGGCCAACACCTTCCTCGCCGCCCGCGGCGCACAGGTCGGCAAATCGCTCTGTGAGCATGATCTCGCCGAGACTGCAAAGCAGATCATGATCGAGGCCGCGACATCCGGCTGCGCCATCGTGCTGCCGGAGGACGGCGTCGTCGCCCGCGAATTCAAGGCCGGTGCCGCCAATGAAATCGTCGACATCAACGCCATTCCTGCCGACGCGATGGTTCTCGATGTCGGCCCAAAATCGGTTGAAAGCATCAAGGCCTGGATTTCCCGCGCCGAAACGCTGGTCTGGAACGGCCCGCTCGGCGCCTTCGAAATCGAACCCTTCGACGCGGCGACCGTTGCCGCTGCAAAACACGCGGCGGAATGCACCAAAGCCGGCAAGCTCGTCTCCGTCGCCGGCGGCGGCGACACCGTTGCCGCGCTCAACCATGCCGGCGTTTCCGAGGATTTCTCCTATGTTTCGACGGCTGGCGGCGCCTTCCTCGAATGGATGGAAGGCAAGGAATTGCCGGGCGTTGCCATCCTGACCGCCGCCAAGTAAACTCACCCTACTTGCCTGACACGAGGCCGGACAAGCCATGCTTGTCCGGCCTTGCTTTTTGGTAAGCGGCACCGGGAGGAAAAGTTTCAAACGATTGAAATCATTTCAATCGTTTCAATGAGTTAGCGTGCCATTTCCCTGCCCTGGAACTTCTGTTATCGGAAATTTATTGTGCCTTGGGAGAATAGCAAATGACCGAACGTCTCGAAGACATTGCAATCAAAATGGTCGCCGACGGCAAGGGCCTGCTCGCCGCCGACGAATCCACGGGAACGATCAAAAAGCGTTTCGACAGCATCAATCTGGAGTCCACCGAGACCGCCCGCCGCGATTATCGCGAGATGCTGTTCCGTTCCGACGACGCCATGAAGAAATACATCTCCGGCGTCATCCTTTACGAAGAGACCCTGTTCCAGAAGGCTGCCGACGGCACGCCTTTCGTGGATATCATCAAGGCGGCCGGCAGCCTGCCGGGCATCAAGGTGGATATCGGTGCAAAGCCGATGGCTTACCACCCACATGAATTCATCACCGAAGGCCTCGACGGTCTTTACGAGCGCCTGCGCAAATACCACGAGGCTGGCGCCCGTTTCGCCAAGTGGCGCGGCGTCATCACCATAGGTGAGCAGCGTCCGAGCTGGGGTTCGATCAAGGCTAACTCCCAGTCGCTCGCCCGTTACGCCGCTCTCTGCCAGCAGGCGGATATCGTGCCGATCGTGGAGCCTGAAGTGCTGATGGACGGCGAACCCGGCACGCACGACATCGATCGCTGTGCGGAAGTCACGCAATGGGTTCTCCAGACCGTCTTCGCAGACCTGTTCGACGCCCGCGTCAACCTTGAAGGCATGATCCTCAAGCCGAACATGATCATCGACGGCAAGAAGGCTCGTAAGGCTTCCGTCGAGGAAGTGGCGGAAAAGACCGTCAAGGTTCTGAAGGCCACCGTGCCCTCCGCCGTTCCGGGCATCGCCTTCCTTTCCGGCGGCCAGTCCTCCGAAGAGGCGACGGCGCATCTCTCCGCCATGAATGCCGGCTACGACCTGCCCTGGTCGCTGACCTATTCGTATGGCCGCGCCCTCCAGGATACAGCGCTCAAGACATGGGGCGGCAAGCAGGAGAATGTCGCTGCCGGCCAGCGTGCCTTCACGCACCGCGCCGCCATGAACAGCCTTGCCGCAAAGGGCAACTGGAAGCTGGAACTCGAAAAGGCCGCATAAGGCCAGGCCGACAGCCATGCCGAAAAATCAAAGCCGCCCCATGGGCGGCTTTTTTCTTTACGGGCGCAGAAGCAGCGTCGCCGACCAGATGACAAAGGCTGCGACCGCTATCTTCCAGCAATCGCCTCTTTTCTTAAGGCCCGGCAGGCCGAGCGGCCGGATGATCTGGACCACCATGGCAAGCAGTAAAAAAAGGCCGATCGCCTTTGTCATTTATTGAGCCTTTTCTTTATTTCTGCATCGTCACAGGCTGGACATTTTTACCGTTCACCAGAAGAGTGCAACTCATTCGGGTAATCCCGTTTTGTGACCTGTCCGACCGCCCGTCCGAACGCATGAGAGTGTCTTCATGAGCAGAAATCTTCTACCCGTATTCGCTCTTTTATCCAGCACTCTGTTTCTTTTTCTTGGCAACGGCCTTCAGGGCCTCGTGCTGCCGGTTCGCGGTTCGGCGGAAGGTTACTCCAATGAAATCCTGGGCTTTCTCGGCACTTCCTGGGCGGCCGGCTTCGTCATCGGCTGCTTTGTGGCGCCCGCCATCGTTCGCCGTGCGGGGCATGTGAGGGCCTTTGGCTCCTTTGTCGCGCTCATCTGCCTGACGGTGCTGATGACCGGCCTGATCGTCGATGATGTCTGGTGGATTGCCCTTCGCGCACTGACCGGCTTCTGCACGGCCGGCACTTCGATGATCATCGAAAGCTGGCTGAACGAGCGTGCCACCAATGAGAGCCGCGGCATGATCTTTTCGCTCTATATCGCCATCACGCTGCTCGGCGTCGTGGCGGGGCAGATGATCGTGCCGATGGGCGACATCAGCAATACGTCGCTGTTCATGATCTGCGGCATCATCTATTGCATCGCCATTCTGCCGGCCACGCTTTCCAAGGCGGCGAGCCCCCAACCCTTGCAGAAGGTCAGCCTGGATTTACCGGCGCTCTACCGCAATTCACCGGTGTCCTTCATCGGTATTCTGATGATCGGCATCGCCAACGGCGCTTATGGTACGCTCGGCGCTGTCTTCGGCGCGCGGGCTGGCCTGGACCCGACCATGATAGCCATCATGGTGTCCGTCACGATTTTCTTCGGCGCGCTGGCGCAATTTCCGGCAGGCCGTCTTTCAGACCGGATAGACCGCCGTTACGTGTTGGCTGGATTGGCCGGGCTTGGCGCCGTCGCGGGCCTTGCCGTTGCCGTGGTGCAGCCGCGTGATGTCTATGTACTGATTTCCATGGTCGCCATTTACGGCGCCGCCGCCAACGCGCTTTATCCCATCGCCGTGGCGCATGCCAACGACTATGCCGCCGCTGAAGACTTCGTCAAGGTCTCGGGTGGATTGCTGCTGCTTTACGGCATCGGCACCATTATCGGCCCAACACTCGGCGGTGCGGTCATGACCTATTCCGGCCCTTATGCCCTGTTTTTTGTGACAGCCGTGGCCCACGTGCTGATCACCGCCTATGCCATCATCAGAAGCCGTCAGCGCGCCGCCCTTTCAACCGGCGAGAAGGACAATTTCTCGACGATGATGCCAACCACACCTTCACCGCTCGTCACGCCGGAAAGTATTGCGCTTGACCCCCGCGCGCCGCAATATCCCGAAGACGATGGCGACTATGTGGAAAAAGGAGCAGGCATATGAGCCTCTTTGACGATGACCGCCCACAAAAACCCGTGGCGCATGAGATCGGCAGCGATCTCAGCCTTCTTTCAGTCGATGAGTTGGGTAGCCGTATCGACCTTCTGCAAGCGGAAATCACCCGGCTGGAGGAGGAGAGGACCCGAAAATCCGCCGGCCGACTAGCGGCGGAGAACCTCTTCCGATCCTGAGAGCAATTCAAGAAAAGGCCGCAGGCAATGCCCTTCGGCAGCAGTCTGCCGCGCTGATGGTAAACGGGAATAAATATTCTGGCGCAGTCTTTCGTTTACCATTAACCAAAAATTAAGCTTTCTGAGAGATTACTATACATGTCCAGTTCTTCTGGACCTCAGGCATCTTCTCCATTCGGCGAATTGGTCTGATTTTTCTCCCTGTTTTACCTTGAGAGCCGCTTTCGCGGCTCTTTTTTTACCGCGCACCGGATTCGGTAAAACTGTGGGTATTAACCCTTCTTTAATAATTGCCTTGCGCATTTCGGGTAAAGATACCATCCTGAAAACACTAAAAGGCCGGAACAAAACATCCGAGTCTTCGTTGCCTGACAGTGTGGTGCGTGAGCAGGGATTTAAAGAAATGTCGGAACAGGTTTTAAATACCATAAGCTTTGCGGGGCGCGCTGCTGCTTCCAACCAGTTCAAAACCCTCTATACTGAAGGCATGACTTTGGTTGAGGAAACGGCAAGCTATCTCGACGGCGCCGGCCGTGTTGCCTCGAAGGTTTTGCCGCGCATGGCATCGGTACTTTATGCAGCGGAATCGATGCGCCTCACCACTCGCCTGATGCAGATGGCCTCCTGGCTGCTTCTGCAGCGCGCCGTCAACAATGGCGAAATGACGCGAGACCAGGTTCTGAGCGAAAAGAGCAAGGTGCGTCTCGACAGCTTCAACGTCGACCGCAACGCGCCCGGCTGGAACGACCTGCCGGAATCCTTCCGTGATCTTATCGAGCGCTCGCTACGCCTCCAGAACCGCATCGCCCTGCTCGACCGCGAAATCTATCGTCCGACCGAAGCCACCAAGGTGCCGGACAATGAAAACAGCGTGCAGGCGCAGCTCAATCTCCTGCGCACGGCTTTCTCGATCAACTGAGAAAAGACCACCTTATCCGGACAATTTGAAAAGCAGGCTCACCAGCCTGCTTTTTTGTGTCCGCCAATACCGTTTGTCGCCCCTGGAAACGGCAACAAAAAAGCCCGGTTTTACCGGGCTTTTTTTAAACGATCCGTTCGCAAGAGAATCAGAAACCGAGGTTGCCGAAACGCTTGTTGAACTTGGAAACGCGACCACCGCGGTCCATAAGCTGCTGGTTGCCGCCCGTCCATGCCGGATGGGACTTGGGGTCGATTTCAAGGTTCATGACAGCGCCTTCCGAACCCCAGGTGGAGCGGGTTTCGTATTCGGTGCCATCGGTCATGACCACCTTGATCGTGTGGTAAGCGGGATGGATATCAGCCTTCATGACAATCTTCCTGGTTAAGTGACGTGCGGTCCATTGCCGCAATTGCGTCAATTGAGCCATTTCAATAAATGAAGCCATAGACCAGATGGGCTATGGCTTCCCAATTCGATGCGGAGCCTATACATGAAGGTCGCCGAGATAACAAGAGCCTGCCATACCCTTGTGAAAGGAGATGGCCGCTAGGGCAGGAATTTTACCGCACGCCGGAAATCTCTCCCTAAAAAGCCAAAAATGGCATGGAACGAGGAGCATCAGGCACGTGGCAGACATAGAAGAGCAGAAAGCGGCAAAACAGAGAAGCCTGAAGCCACTTCTCAGCCTGTTTCCCTATCTCAGACGTTATCGCGGCCTGATGGCGGCGGCCCTTTTTGCGCTTGTTCTTTCTTCCGCCACCACACTGGCCCTGCCGCTTGCCGTTCGTCGCATCATTGACCACGGTTTCCAGACGCCGGATGGCGGCATGATCAACAGCTATTTCGCCGTGCTTCTGGCGATTGCTGTCCTGCTCGCGCTCGCCAGCGCCATGCGTTATTATTATGTCATGACCATTGGTGAGCGGGTCGTCGCCGATCTGCGTCGCGATGTCTTTGCCCACCTCACCACATTGTCGCAGCAGTTTTTCGATAGCAACCGCTCCGGCGAACTGACCTCGCGGCTGACCGCGGATACGGTGCAAATACGCTCAGCTTTCGGTTCATCGGCCTCGGTGGCGCTGCGCAACATCATCATGTGTTGTGGCGCAGTGGCAATGATGATCTATACCAGCCCCGGCCTTTCCGGCCTCGCGCTGCTTGCCATTCCCTTCATCGTCTTTCCGCTGATCGCCTTTGGACGGTCTGTTCGCGCCCGCTCCCGCACGACGCAGGATACGCTGGCCAATTCCGCCGCCTATGCGTCCGAAACGATCGCCGCGAGCCGCACGGTGCAGTCCTTCAATGCCGAAGCGCTTGCGAATGCCCGTTACGGCGCCTCCGTGGAAGCGGCCTATCAGGGTGCACGCGCGGCGATCGGCGCCCGCTCCATCCTCACCGCGGTCGCCATTGCGCTGGTCTTCGGCAGCGTCGTCGGCATTCTCTGGTATGGCGCGCAGAGCGTCCTTTCCGGCGGCATGACGGCGGGTACGCTTGGTCAGTTCGTGCTTTATTCGGTCATCGCCGCAAGCGGCCTCGGCCAACTCTCGGAAGTCTGGGGTGAACTGGCGCAGGCGGGTGGTGCCGCCGAACGGCTTTCCGAACTGTTGAACGAGCGCTCGCCCGTCGCGGAACCCACGGCGCCCCTCGCCATGCCGCAACCGCCACGCGGCGAAGCGGAATTCGAAAATGTCGATTTTGTCTATCCGCTGGCGGCGGGACGCCCGACCCTTTCCGGCCTTTCCTTCAAGGTCAGCGCCGGCGAAACCGTTGCCATTGTCGGCCCATCAGGCGCGGGCAAAAGCACGGTGTTTTCGCTGCTGATGCGGTTTTACGATCCGCAGCAGGGCCGCATCACGGTCGATGGCGCTGATATTCGTGACATCAGCCTTACCGATCTGCGCGCACGCCTGTCTATCGTTCCGCAGGATGTGGCGATCTTTGCCTCATCCATTCACGATAATATCGCCTTCGGCCGGCCGGAGGCGACCCGCGAAGAGGTCCGCGCCGCCGCCATCGCCGCCCAGGCCGACAGTTTCATCGAGCGCCTGACAGATGGTTACGACACGCAGGTGGGCGAGCGCGGTGTGACACTTTCCGGCGGCCAGCGCCAGCGCATCGCCATTGCCCGCGCCATTCTGCGCGACGCGCCGATCCTGCTTCTCGACGAAGCGACCTCGGCGCTCGATGCGGAAAGCGAAACGCTGGTGCAAAAGGCGCTCGATGAGCTGATGAACACCCGTACCACCATCGTCATCGCCCACCGCCTCGCCACGGTTCTGAAGGCAGACCGCATTCTGGTGATGGATGACGGCCGCGTCATCGAGGAAGGCACACATCAGAGCCTCATTCGCCAGAACGGCCTTTATGCGCGGCTTGCACGACTGCAATTCCAGACCGGCCCGGATGAGCTGCGCGCCCAGGCGTGAGCCGTTTAAGCCAACACGCTGCGCCCCGCAATGCGGCCTGAAAACAGGCAACCGCCAAGGAATGTGCCTTCGAGCGCATTATAGCCATGCATGCCGCCGCCGCCAAAACCGGCCACTTCGCCAGCGGCATAGAGGCCCGGCACCGGCTCACCGGCAGCATCCAGCACGCGCGCCTCAATATCCGTATGCAGGCCACCGAGCGTCTTGCGCGTCAGCACGTGCAGGCGCACCGCGATCAACGGCCCCATCGCCGGATCAAGCAAGCGGTGCGGTTTTGCGGTCCGCATCAGCTTGTCGCCGAGATAACGGCGCGCGCCATGGATCGCGGTTACCTGCGCATCCTTGCTGAAACCATTCACGATTTCCCGATCACGCGCTTCAATCTGCCGGCGGATATGATCGATATCCAGCCGCGCGTCGCCGCTGATGGCGTTCATTGCCACCACAAGCTCCTCCAGCGTGTCGCGGACAGCGAAATCCTCACCGTGTTCCATGAAAGCCCGCACCGGCCCCGGCGGCTCCTTGCCCAGCCTTTTGAGCAGCAGCCCCACATCCTTACCCGTCAGATCCGGGTTTTGCTCGGAGCCTGAGAGGGCGAATTCCTTCTTGATGATCGCCTTGGTCAGAATGAACCAGCTATGACCGCTGTCGCGCTCGCCCAGCATTTTTAGCGTGCCGAGCGTATCGAAGCCCGGCATGGCGGGGGCGGCAAGACGGTTTCCATCCGCATCGCACCAGAAGGATGAGGGGCCGGGCAGGATGCGGATACCGTGGCCCGGCCAGATCGGGTCGTGGTTCTTCACACCCTCGGTGTAGTGCCACATGCGATCAGGGTTGATGACGGCTCCGCCCGCCGCTTCGGTGATCCCGATCATGCGGCCATCCACATGTGCCGGCACGCCGCAGACCATATCTGCCGGCGGCTTGCCCAGCCGCTCCACCGGCCAGTTGCGCCGTACCAGCTCCTGATTACCGCCAATGCCACCCGAACTGACGATAATCGCCGCGGCCGAAAGGGTGAAATCGTCCTCAACTTCGCGGCTGCTCTGTTGCCCACGCAACACCGGATCCGTTGCAAGGACTGCACCGGAAACGCCAGCCACCCGGCCATCGATGATATCCAGATGGTCGACGCGGTGGCGGAAACGAAAGTTGAGCCGGCCACTTGCCGCCATGACCTTCGCCTTTTCGATGAAAGGCGCCAGCACACCGGGGCCGGTTCCCCAAGTCACATGAAACCGCGGAACGGAATTGCCGTGACCATCGGCCAGCGCCCCGCCACGCTCGGCCCAGCCGACCACAGGAAACCAGCGCATGCCGAGGCGGTGCAGCCATTCACGTTTCTCACCAGCGGCGAAAGTCAGATAGGCTTCAGCCCAGCGGCGTGGCCAATAATCCTCGGGACGGTCGAAACCAGCCGAACCGAACCAGTCCTGCCTTGCGAGATCGAGATTGTCACGCACCCGCATCCGGCGCTGCTCGGGGCTATCGACAAAAAACAGACCTCCCAGCGACCAGAAGGCCTGTCCGCCAAGGTTCTGCTCGCCCTCCTGATCCACGACACAGACGCTCAGTCCTCGTTCGGCCGCTTCGGTCGCCGCAACCAGCCCGGCAAGCCCTGCACCGACAACGATCACATCATATCGTTCCATCAACCCCTCCCAGATATGACGGAATTACCTTTACGCGAACGTAAATCCACTTCGGCAAGAAGGCAACCACCATGATGCGGCGGCGATGTCAGCGTTCGGTCAGCTTGAGTTCGATACGACGGTTCTGCTGCCGCGCATCAGGCGTATCGCCTTCTGCAATCGGCTGATATTCGCCAAAACCAGCGGCAACCAGCCGGTTTGCCGGCACACCCCTGGAGATCAGGAACTTCACCACCGAGGTGGCGCGGGCCGAGGAAAGCTCCCAATTGTCGCGGAAACGGCCCGAACCGGAAAGCTGGACATTGTCCGTATGGCCATCCACGCGCAGGACCCAGTTGATCTCCGCCGGGATTTCCTTGGCGAGATCGATCAGTGCAGCCGCGAGCTTCTCCATTTCAATTTGCCCTGCCGGATTGAGGTCGTTGCCACCGGAGGGAAACAAGACTTCGGACTGGAAGACGAATCGATCGCCGACGATGCGGATGTTTTCGCGGTCTGAAAGAATTTCACGCAGCCGGCCGAAAAAATCCGAACGATAGCGGTTCAGTTCCTGCACCCGCTGCGCCAGCGCGACATTGAGGCGGCGGCCGAGATCGGCGATCTTGACCTGAGAGGAAGTGTCCTTGGCTTCCGATGCCTGCAAGGCAGCTTCCACCGAAGCGATCTGTGCCCTCAGCGCCGCGATCTGCTGGTTGAGCAATTCGATCTGCGCAGAGGCACGGGAATTGGCCTGTTTCTGGTCGTCCAGTTCGCCGGTCAGGCTACCGATCCGGGCATTGGCGTTGGCATTGCTGCCCGATCCCGCATCGAGAAGCGCCTGCAGGCGCGACCGTTCGTTTTCCGATGACGCGAGCGTCGATTGCAGGCTTGCCAGCGCGTCCTCAATATCCTGCTTGTTGCCCTTTTCCATGGCCAGAAGTTCGGTCAATTCGGCAATCTGGCTGTTGAGGCGCGTCAGCACCTCGTCCTTGCCGGTAATTTCCCGCGACAGCACGAACTGCGCCAGCACGAAGACGGTCAGCAGAAACATGATGGCCATGAGCAGCGTCGACAGCGCATCGACGAAACCCGGCCAATAATCCACACCCCTGTCGCGGCGGCGGTTGCGCGCAAGCGCCATGGCTACTCGCTCCCGTTATCGTGCCGGGTGCGTCCGGGAGATTTTGTCTCGCTGTCGATCCGGGTCGATAATCGGTCAAGCGTGCGGCGGAGCGATTTCGATTCCTCCTGCTGCGCCTCGATCCAGTCGCGCAGCATCTGCTGTTCGCTGCGCATATTCTTGACGAGGCCCTGAATGCCTTCGGCAAGGCTGGTCATGGCCGCAAGCGAGCGCTCGGTGCTGACCATGGCGCCCGGTTCCGCCTTGAACTCCCTCGGTCCTTCCACGCCCGTATCCGTTACCGAAGACAGCCAGTTTTCAAGCTGGGTGTAAAAGCGGTTCTGCGCACGTCCCGCCTGAAGATCGAGAAAACCAAGGATCAGCGAGCCTGAGAGACCAAGAAGCGACGAAGAAAACGCCGTTCCCATGCCCGCCAGCGGTGCAGTGAGACCGGCCTTGAGCGAACCTAGAATATCGTTGCTGTCGCCGGCGCTCGGGTCGAGCGACTGGATGACATTGCTGATGGCGCCGATGGTGCCGATCAGGCCCCAGAAGGTGCCGAGCAGGCCGAGAAACACCAGAAGGCCAACGAGATAACGCGATGTGTCGCGGGTCTCATCAAGGCGCGTCGCGATGGAATCGAGAATTGTCCGCTGCGTGACGGCGGAAAGCCTGACTTCACCGCGCTTGCCGATCAGCGTGCTCATGGGGGCGAGCAATTTCGGCGCGCGGCCAACCTTTTCGGCGCTGCCGGCGGCGCGGAAAGCATTAAACCAGCGCACTTCCGAACGCAGGCTCATGGTTTGGGTAAACACCAGAATGATGCCGATGGCGAGAACGCCAAGAATGAAGCCGTTGAGACCGGGATTGGTCATGAAGGCGGTATGCGCCTGCCGGTAAAGAATGGCCGCCAGAAAACCGACGAGGATCAGAAACAGAACCATCGTCCACAGAAACGGTGTGGGGCTGGACAGCTTGTGGCTGTATTGCCGCGTGGTCACCGGTTTCTCGACGCCGAGATCAAGTAACTCCGAATCCGCCATAACGTTCGCATTCCCTTCGGTCACGTATCTAGCGGAAGCTATTTGAAAATTGCGACGATTTGAAGCGAAAAGCCGGTCTTTCGTCACAGGCATTTTACAAAACCGGAAGCGGACCGTGCGGAGAAAAACAAAAACGCCCGGCAGGGGTTCGCCGGGCGCCTGAAACTTGCATTAAACGGCAGGTTTTCTGCCGAAATCGATCAGCGGCCCGGTATCGGGCGGTTGGCGACTTCCACAAGCGACTTGTGGATATATTCATTTCCAGCCGCAACAGTGCCGCTGCCGAAGATATCCGTGCCGCCCTTGATGTCGGAAGCAAAGCCGCCGGCCTCACGAATCAGCACCAGGCCGGCCGCCATATCCCAGGGCGAAAGTTCGGCTTCCCAGAAACCGTCGAGACGGCCCGCTGCGACATAAGCAAGGTCGAGTGCTGCAGCGCCCATACGGCGGATGCCAGCAGCTTCGCCCATGACGTGACGAAGCTCGACGAGGAATTTGCCGTGATTGCCGCGGCCGAGATGCGGAACGCCGCAGCCGATGACGCAATCGGTCAGCGCCTTGCGCGCAGCAACGCGAATGCGGCGATCGTTGAGGAAAGCGCCGCCGCCGCGCTCGGCGGTGTAGAGTTCGTCGGTGGCTGGATTGAAGATCACGCCGGCAACGACTTCCCCGTTGCGCTCCAGCGCAATGGAAACGGCGAAATGCGGAATGCCGTGCAGGAAGTTGGTGGTGCCATCAAGCGGATCGACGATCCAGCGATGCGCACCATCCGAGCCCTTTTCCTCGCCGCCTTCCTCGCCCAGAAAGTCGTAGGTCGGGCGGGCTTTCATCAGCTCGTCGCGCACGATCTTTTCGGCTTTCAGGTCTGCCTGCGAGACGAAATCGCTCGGTCCCTTGACTGAAACCTGAAGGTTCTGCACTTCACCGAAGTCACGCGACAAAGACTTACCCGCCTTGATGGCGGCCTGAACCATGACATTGAGAAGGGCTGAACGGGCCATCGAATTTGTTTCCTGGAAAGCTTGCGAACCGCCCGAAAGCGCATCGGGCAGGCACGTCATTATTTTCTTGAATTGAAAGTTTGCGGTTCAAGACCACAAAACGCGCGGAAATTCAAGGCAAAAAGCCCGCATCGGCAAGCTGGCACCAGAAGACCGGGCCTGCATTACGTTGGGCGGAAACGATTTGCGGCCTCGATCCCCTTTTTCTGCTGCTCGTCGGTGATGCCGAGATAAAAATCCTCGAGAGCCGGATCCTTCAGTCCGGCGCGGCGGGAAAGCACATACCATTTGGCCGCTTCCACCGGATCGGGCCGGGTGCCAAGCGCCTGAATGTAAAGATGCGCCACCTTGTTCTGCGCAATGACATTGCCGCGCTGCGCTGCGCCATAAAGCCAGCGGAAGCCCTCTTCCAGATTTCTCTCGCCACCAAAACCGTTGACCAGCCAGATGCCGAGATCGACCTGTGCAGTATCGTATCCTGCCTTTGCGGCTCGCATCAGCCAGTCCCGCGCCTTGGCCTTCTTGTCTGCCGGCACATCCTTGACCGACCAGTAAATCTGCGACACCGCATATTGCGCGTCGGCAATGCCCTGCTCGGCAGATTTTTCGTAAAATGGCATGGCCATCAGCAAGCCCTTGGCGCCGGGATTTTCCGAAACCAGTATCTGCCCCCAGTTGAACTGGGCGGACGCATTGCCGGCTTCCGCCGCACGGCGCATGAAATCGTCGGCCTTGACCTTGTCGCGGGTGACGAATTTGCCTTCCATCAGGATCAGGGCGAATTTGAACATGGCGACGGGATCGCCGCCCTGCGCCGCCTGCTGATACCAGAAGGCCGAGGTCTTCTCATCGCGGGCAATGCCGAGGCCGCGCGACATCATTTCGGCGACCAGCGTCTGTGCGGACGCGTCGCCGTTCTGCGCGCGGTTCAGCGCCTTGTCGAGCGCCTGCACATATTCGCCTCGCTGGAAATGCCCGTAGGCCTCATCCACTCGCCCCTTGAATTCCTTCTCAGGCGGCAGTGCCGGCAGGTCCGCGCCCATGCGCTGATAGACATTGACGCCCTGCGACGGCTGCAGATCCTTCTGTTCCTCGGATTGCACCCTGCCCTGACGGGAAGGCTGCGCCTCATCCTCCATCTGGCGGGAGAGCGCATTGCTTTCGCTCTGCGGCCCGGATTGAGCAAAGGCAACGCCCGCCGGCGGGCCGAAAACGAGCGCCAGCAGCGAAACGGAGAAGCATAAAGGAACCGAGCGCATGAACATCGCCTGTATCAACCGCCAAACCGTGGCGCTTTTTCGTCAAGCAAAGCGTTGATTTCGGAAACGGCCTGGGCGGCACCGGCGGCATTGTCGAAAACGCCTCCGCGCATCGCCACAAATTCCACGCCGGTTTCAGCCACGGCAACCACCGACGACGGATCCGTACCGCCCATGACGATGGCCGGGATTTCGATCATCGATGCCCACCACTCGCCGAGCGCCAGGTTTTTGGGATGCGCCTCCGGTTTGATGTCACCTTCCAACTTGCCAAAAAACACATAGTCCGGATTGGACTCGCCCATCTCCAGAGCCTTGTGGCGGTCATCCGCATTGCCGCCGCCGACAATGAGCTTCGGCGTAAAGTTTTCCACGGCCTCGGCAAGCGCCTCGGCATTACCAGCCACATGCAGGCCATCCGCCTTCACCCGGCTGGCGACGCGGCTGTCGCCGGCGATGAGGGCGGCAGCACCCGCCTTCTGAACGATCGGCACAATGAGTTCGGCCCATTTCTGAAAAGAGGCGTCATCCAGGTCGTATTGCGGGATGATGACGGAAGCCACATCGCCGCCACGCAGTGCGCCTTCCAAATCTGTCGCCTGCTTTTGCGCATCGCCCGATTGCGGGACGATCAGGACAAGGCGGCAACGGTCTTCAACTATGGTCATCGGTTCGTCCATTTCAGGCAGAAGACACTTCCGGCGCGATCTGCACTCGTTTTGATAAGATAAATCCGATAAACCGGACCGGCGAAAGGATCAACCATCCATCCATGCTGACCGATTTTCATTTTTTTCTCGTCGCCATTCCCGCAGTCGTGCTTGTCGGCCTTTCCAAGGGTGGACTGGGCGGTGCGCTGGCACTGATGGGTGTGCCGCTTATGGCGCTTGCGATCCCGCCCGTGCAGGCTGCGGCGATCTTCCTGCCGATCCTGATCGTCATGGATCTGGTTGCGCTCTGGGCCTGGCGGCACCACAATCATCGCCAGACGCTCCTCATCATGCTACCCGGCGCAATCGCCGGCATCACGCTCGGTTGGGCCACCTCTAGCCTCATATCGGCAGACGCCATGCGCCTTGTCGTCGCCTCGGTTACCATCCTCTTCGTCATGCGTTATTTTTACGAGAGCTTCAAAAGCCGAAGGGGACAGGCAATTCCGGCGAAACCGCAAAGACCGACAGCCGCAACGCTCTGGTCCAGCCTGTCGGGTTATGCAAGCTTCGTGGCCCATGCCGGCGGCCCGCCTTTCCAGATCTATGTCCTCCCCCTGAAGCTCGATCCCAAAACCTATACCGGCATGAGCGTCCGTTTCTTCGCCATTATGAACGCGATCAAGCTCATCCCATACTTCGCACTGGGCGCGCTGGACGCCACCAACCTCAAGACATCGGCAAGCCTGCTGCCGGTGGCGATGCTGGCGACACTCGCCGGCGCAAAGGTGGTGAAATACATGAAACCGGCGGTGTTTTATCCGCTCATGTATGCCATGGCGCTTGTCGCGGCGCTGAAACTGCTATGGGACGGACTGCCTTTATAGCCTTCGAGCCAATAAAAAGCCCCGGCTGCACCGCGGTGCTGCCAGGGCTTAAAGAAATCCAACCGTCAGCCCTTCATTTCATCGAAGGCTGCGGTTTGGCATTATTCAATGCCTAGTGGAGGCTTTGAGCCTCTGCAATTCGTCCTTCAGGCGCAGTTTACGACGTTTGAGGTCGGCAATCTCCGTATCGTCCGAAGACGGGGAAGAAAGAATACTTTCGAGCTGCTCCTCCAGAGCGCCGTGTTTCTTTTCGAGCGATGCAATATGAGCCTGAATGGTCATGCGGCACGTCCTTCCTTTTTTAAACCTACCTCCAGCTCTCCATCGCTGGAGTTTCAGGTTTGCGACGACAATGTGACATGGATTACCGATATTGTCGAAGGCGAAATGAAGGCAATAAGTGGGCAATTTGGTCGCAAGGGATAACTTCCCGTTACCGCGATTTGATGATAGAGGCTCGTGAACGATGACATACGCGCCGGAGGCTATCCGGCTGGCATAAAATGGGGATGACAAGATGCCCGATCAGGACCAGGCGGACATCAGGCTCACGCTGGCGCGGCTGCGCCAGGAGCATGAGGACTATGACGCGGCGATCAACGCGATGATCCAGACCAGCTGCGACGCGCTGCGGATACAGCGCATGAAAAAGAAGAAGCTGGCCGTCAAGGACAAGATGACCCAGATCGAAGATCAGGTCATTCCCGATATCATCGCCTGATCTGGAGAAATCACGTGACAGCAGAGACACCCCCCGTCGCCATCATCATGGGCAGCCAGTCTGACTGGGAGACCATGAAGAACGCCGCCGATACGCTCGATGCGCTTGATGTGGAATATGAAGCGCGCATCATTTCCGCCCACCGCACGCCGGACCGGCTTTATGACTTCGCCAATGGCGCCAAAGACGAAGGATTCAAGGTCATCATCGCAGGCGCGGGCGGCGCCGCCCATCTACCGGGCATGACGGCCGCCATGACGCCGCTGCCTGTCTTCGGCGTTCCCGTACAGTCCAAGACCATGTCCGGACAGGACAGCCTCTATTCCATCGTGCAGATGCCCGCCGGCATTCCTGTCGGCACGCTTGCCATCGGCAAGGCCGGCGCCATCAATGCCGCACTCCTTGCGGCCGCGGTTCTGGCGCTTGGCGACGACGATCTGGCCGACCGGCTGGATGCATGGCGCGCACGCCAGTCGGCGGCTGTCGCCGAATATCCGATGGACAGCGCCCAGTGATGGCGAAGATGAATGATCTGACCATCGGCATCATTGGCGGCGGGCAGCTTGGCCGCATGCTGGCGATGGCGGCGGCGCGCCTCAACCACCGTACCATCGTGCTGGAACCGCAGGTTGATTGTCCGGCCGCCCAGGTTTGCAACGACCAGATCGTCGCAGATTATGACGATGAGCGCGCCCTTGCGGAACTCGCCCGTCGCTGCGATGTCGTGACCTACGAATTCGAGAACGTGCCTGTGGCGGCAGCCGAAACGCTCGCCGCCTCCGTTCCCGTCTATCCGCCGCCGCAGGCGCTCAGCGCCTCACAGGACCGGCTGACGGAGAAACGCTTCCTAAACGGTTGCGGCATTCCGACGGCCGATTTTCGCGACGTGGACAGCCAGGAAGAGCTGGAGGCCGCCTTGGCAGCTTTCGGCGGCAAGGGCGTCCTGAAAACCCGCCGCATGGGTTATGACGGCAAAGGACAGCGCCTGTTCCGCGGCGGCGAGGACAGCACGGGTGCTTTCGACGCGCTCGGTGGCGTGCCGCTCATCCTTGAGAGCTTCGTCGCCTTCGAGCGGGAAATATCGATCATCGCCGCTCGCTTCAGGGACGGCACCGTCGTCTGCTACGATCCGGCTGAAAACGTCCATCTGAACGGCATTCTGCACACATCGACCGTGCCGGCAGCGCTCTCCGAAGCGGCTGCGGCAGTTGCCGTCCAGTCTGCGGAGAAGCTTCTGGCGGCGCTCGATTATGTCGGCGTCATCGGCATCGAATTCTTCGTTCTTCCCGATGGCTCGCTGGTTGCCAATGAAATGGCGCCGCGCGTGCACAATACCGGCCACTGGACGGAAGCAGCCTGTGTGATCTCGCAATTCGAGCAGCATATGCGCGCGGTATCTGGCCTTGCCCCCGGCAGCGCGGTCCGTCATTCGGATTGCGTCATGACCAACCTCATCGGTGACGACATTGATGATGTTCCGGCATGGCTGTCGAAAAAAGACTGTCTCGTGCACCTCTACGGCAAGACGGAAGCACGGCCCGGCCGCAAGATGGGCCACGTGACCGAGCTTTTGCACACAGGAAAAGCCTCAGTCTTTTAAGGCAAAGACACCGGAAAGTGTTGACAGGCAGGGGTCAAACGGGTAATTGCCTGCCAACCGAAAAGAGCGCGCCCTGTTGCGCGCTTTTGATTGTTTGAATAAGCACGGTAAAAGCCGTGCAAAACTGCGGACCAGTAAAATGAAAATCAAGAATTCGCTTAAAGCGCTTAAGGCCCGTCATCGCGATAACCGCCTGGTTCGCCGCAAGGGCCGCGTCTACATCATCAACAAGCAGAACCCGCGCTTCAAGGCTCGTCAGGGCTGATTGACTGCGACTGCGGTTCGCGATCAATGTCGCGGATCACTTTGTTGACAGAGCAAAACTTTGCATTTGATATTGGGCGCAGGCGGGTTAATCTTTAGCCCATGCGCCCAAATCGTTTTTGCATGGCTATTATCGTCGCTCAGGGTCTCCTGTTATCAGGACTGACTTCCATTGCTCATGCCGCAGACGGACAAACGCCGGCGGCGGCGGAAGCCGCGCCTTCACCGGTCGGAACCATCGACACGCTTTTTGCATCGCTAAAAAAAGAGCGGAATGCGGTCAAGGCGCGCAGCATCGCCAACCAGATCGCGTCCGAGTGGAACGATTCCGGCAGCGCGACGATCAATCTCCTGATGCAATGGGCAGGCGAAGCCTCCGACGAAAAGCGCAATGCCGCCGCCTATGATTTTCTCGACCAGATCATTCTGCTCGATCCGGGCTATGTGCAGGCGCCCTATCGCCGCGCCATGGTGCATTTTGCCGATGGCGACACCCGCAAGGCCATGGCGGACATAAACCTGACGCTGGAAAAGGAGCCGCGCTATTTTCCGGCGCTGGCGAGCCTCGCCAATATCCTCGAAGCCTCCGGCCGCGAAGAGCTGGCGCTGAAGGCTTGGGAGCGTTATCTGGCGCTTTATCCTGCCGACAAGGATGCCCGCAAACAGGCCATCGATCTTTCCGAGAAGCTTGCCGGTACACGCGGCTAAGTCCTAAGGGACCAAACAAAAATCGCCGCAAAAGCGGCGATTTTTTATTGAGCGATCGTCAGCCGATCACTCCATGCCAAGTGCCGCCATATAGGTCTGCAGGATGGTTTCTTCCTCGATACGCTCGTTGGCGTCCTTCTTGCGCAGGCGGATGATGGTGCGGATTGCCTTGGTGTCGTAACCACGACCCTTCGCCTCACCCATGACATCCTTGATATCACCCTGAATGGCAGCCTTTTCTTCTTCGAGACGCTCGACGCGCTCAATGAACTGGCGCAGTTCTGCGGCGGCGACGGTTTCGGTGGTGCTCGTTTCGTCCATCATATCATCCTTCGTAGTGGCGGCTCGTCTGAGCCTTGTTCATTCGATCCGGTTGGAAGCTCCCACCGGTCGCCGCCACTCGGGCGGCACAAATTCAGGCCTGTGAACTGCCCATTGCGGGGCCTCACGTCAAGTCGTTTCCATCGATCGGGGGTTATTCCTTGGGTCTGTTCTGCTCGAAGGCGGCTTTCTGGGCGTCGCTCGCCTCCGCCTGATGTTTTTCCTTCCAGTCGTCATAGGGCATGCCATAGACGATTTCGCGAGATTGCTCCTTGCTGAGCGGAACACCCGCCTCCTCAGCCGCTTCCCGGTACCAGTTAGAAAGGCAATTGCGACAGAAGCCCGCCAGATTCATCATATCGATGTTCTGCACATCGTGGCGCTCGCGAAGATGCTGCACCAGACGGCGGAAGGCGGCTGCCTCGAACTCGATCTGCCTGTTGTCATTCTCTTTCGTCATAGGGCAACTCCAGACTCAGTACGGGCCGGTGCGGGAGGCGAACAGCTGATATTCATGCAAAACCGGATCGTCGTTCATTGCGGCAAAAATGGGAGCGAGCCGGTCCGACCAGGCCGCAATACCCTCCTCATCCGCGATCAGATCCTGCCGAACCTCAAGAAGCGCATGCGGTATGCCCTTCATCATGCAGTGGCGATACATGGTATCGCCCTTCAGCGCCCCGTCATAGGGTTCGTTGTCGCCGACGAGAATGTCGCCAGTGGCGCGCAGGTGCGCCAGGAGCGGGTCGACCGCACGGTTATCCGTGTCCCACAGAACCGCCGCATGCCACGGTCGCGGCGTTTCTTTCCAGAAGGGCGTGTAGGAATGCAGCGACAGAACAAGCGGCGCTTCACCCGAGGCTTCGGCAACACCGGTCAGCACGCGATCAACGGCATCGTGATACGGCCTGTGAAAAATCTCGATGCGCCTTTGCCATTCCTCATCCGAAATCGGGTGATTGCCGGGAATGATCGCCCCGTCCGAAATTTTCATGATGAGAGTGGGATCATCCTCACCGCGATTCGGGTCGATCAGCAGCCGAGAAAACCGTCCGAGCACCGCCGGAACGCCAAGACGGGCCGCGAGCGAGCGCGTCAGCCCTTCTATGCCAATATCAAATGCGATATGCCGATGAAAAGCGGTTTGCGGAAGGCCAAGTTTGCCGTAGTGTGCCGGCAGAAGGTTCATCGCGTGGTCCGCCAGAAGAACCATGCCTTTGTCATATTCGCCTTCTATGATTTCATAAGGTATGAAGTCGTTCATCGATGATTTTCTGGGGCAGGATTGAGGAGAAAAGCTTGATGGCATGGCTTGAGGCCGGGCGCAAGTTTCGGCGGAAGAACAGCCATCTACCTTACCGCACTCACGATCCCACGAACAATATAATCGATTAAACTCGCGTTGACTTTCTTTGGCGGCCACGCCAAGAAGTGTGTTCATTATAACCATGGAATCCGGATGGAAGCCGTGACTCAGTCATCTCTCGCTCGTCCTCGCCACTTTCGGCATCTCGCCCGTCTTTTTTCCGCAGCGGCATTGTTTATGACCCCGTTTGTGTTCGTGGAAACCGCACATGCGGATTTTCGCGTCTGCAACAGCACGCAAAATCTCGTGGGGGTCGCAATCGGCTATCGGGCACAGGAGGGCTGGGTCAGCGAAGGCTGGTGGCAGGTCCCCTCCTCGACCTGCGCGACGCTGATCGAGGGTGAGTTGCAATCGCGTTATTATTATCTTTATGCCGAAGATGCCGCCCATGGCGGCCGCTGGACCGGTGACGTCAACATGTGCGTGGCGGAAAACGAGTTCAAGATCGGCGGCGTAGATGATTGTTATGCCCGCAGCTTCCAGAGAATGGGTTTCAAGGAATATGACACGGGCAGACAGGGCAGCTGGATGGTCCAGCTTTCCGATACGCCAGGCACACAGGGAAATCAAAACTGATGAAGCGTAACCGCAAAGTCAAAATTCTTGCAACTCTCGGCCCAGCCTCCTCGGAAGAGGCGATGATCGAGAAGCTGCATCTCGCCGGCGCCGATCTCTTCCGGATCAACATGAGCCACGCGAGCCATGACGTGATGCGGACGCTCATTCAGCGTATCCGCTCGGTTGAAAGCCGTAACGGTCGTCCCATCGGTATTCTGGCCGACCTGCAGGGTCCCAAGCTGCGCGTCGGAAAATTCGCCGAAGGCAAGGTCGATCTCGTTGCAGGCCAGACCTTCACGCTGGATAATAACGACACGCCCGGCGACAATACCCGCGTTTTCCTGCCGCATCCCGAAATTCTCGAAGCGGTCAAGCCAGGCCACCGTCTGCTGATCGACGACGGCAAGCTGCATCTGCGCGCTGAAAAATGCGACGGCAAGAGCATCGTCACGACCGTTGTTTCCGGCACCAAGATTTCAGACCGCAAGGGTATCAGCCTGCCCGACACCCTGCTCGGCGTTGGTGTCCTGACCGATAAGGACCGCGTCGATCTCGATGCCGTTCTCGCCACCAACGAGGTGGACTGGGTTGCGCTTTCCTTCGTCCAGCGCCCTGAAGACCTTGCCGAAGTGCGCAAGATCGCGCGCGGCCGCGTTGGCCTGATGTCGAAGATCGAAAAGCCGCAGGCCGTCGAGCGTATCGAGGAAATCATCGAGCTTTCCGACGCCTTGATGGTCGCGCGCGGCGATCTTGGTGTCGAAATGCCCCTCGAAGCAGTTCCGGGCATCCAGAAGCAGCTGACACGCGCCTGCCGCCGCGCCGGCAAGCCGGTCGTCGTCGCCACTCAGATGCTGGAATCGATGATCACCGCGCCCGTCCCAACCCGCGCGGAAGTGTCTGACGTCGCCACCGCCGTCTTCGAAGGCGCTGATGCCATCATGCTCTCGGCTGAATCCGCCTCCGGCGATTACCCGGTCGAAGCCGTTTCCACCATGGCCTCCATCGCCAGCACCGTGGAACAGGATCCGCATTATTCCAACATCATCTATGCGCAGCGCGCCCAGCCGGAGCCGACAGGCGCCGACGCGATTTCGCTCGCTGCCCGCCAGATCGCCGAAACGCTGAAACTGTCGGCGATCGTCACCTATACCTCGTCCGGCACGACGGGTCTGCGCGCAGCACGCGAACGGCCGCAGGTGCCGATCATTGCCCTTTCACCGATCATCCAGACCGCACGCCGCCTGTCGGTCGTCTGGGGCCTGCACTGCGTCGTCACCGGTGATGCGAGCGATCTCGATGACATGGTGAACCGCGCTTGTCGCATCGTTGTTTCCGAAGGTTTCGGCAAGCCGGGTGACCGCATCATCATCTCTGCCGGCGTGCCGCTCGGCACCCCCGGCGCCACCAATATGGTGCGCATCGCCTATATCGGCTCGGACGGCCAGAGCGGCGTCTGATAAAGGAATATCCAGGAATTAAAAAACCCGCCGGCAACGGCGGGTTTTTTTGTTGGCCTTTCGGCCATATCAGAAAAAGCAGGGTTCAGTGCATCTTCACCGGTGTGCTGAAGCGGCTGGACTCGATTGCTGCCGCACCCGGCTTGAAGCTTGCCGATGTGGCCGAAGCCGACATGTCGTGGCTGAGCATGCGGTTGGCGATAACACGCGGCGCCTTTACCGAACGTCCGGTCGTACCCTTGTTCTGGTTGAGCGCCCAGTCAGAGATCGAATCCTGCGTCAGGCGACCACCACCGACCATCGCCTGGTGGGAAACGGCCGCATCCTGCTTGCTCGGGCGCGAGCCCTTGGTCGGCAGGCCAGCGGTGAGACCACCATTGATGGCGGGCTTCAGATCGAAAGCGTCACCGAAACCTTCCTGCGGCTCCGCCTTGGCGGTTTCAGCAGGTGCAACCGTGACCTTGTGGTTGACGGCAGCCGGGAATTGCGCGGCGGTCGGCATGGCGGCGGACTGGACCTGCGAACGGGCAGCCTGGCCGCTCTGCTCCAGAGCCGCAACAACCGTCGGAGAAAGCGTATCCTGCCGAGCCTCGGCGAGATCGTCTTCGCCTTCCGGATCGGCATTGGCGGCAGCAAGAAGGGCTTCAGCCACTGCCGGGCGATTGGCGGGAACCGGAACCGAGGCAAGCTCACCGGTCGCCGCAGGGGTCGCACCATCGGCGGACGCCGTCAGGATCGATCCTTCCGCATCGCCTCTCATGCCACGCGGCCCGAGAAGGGTGGGCACAGGCACGGAGACCTCAGCCAGATCGGCGAATTGCTGGCGCTCGGCCGGAGCGGAAGCGGGCGTCGGCGTTGTCGCGGCCTGAAGAGCATCCTGCGCGGCATTGCGGGCCGGCGAATAGAGCGCTGTGGCGAGACCGGTATTGGCCGGCGGTTGGTTGCCGAAGGCAGGGCGAGCCGTCGGCAGCGGCGCATCGTTCACGCCAGGAAGGGATTGTGCCGAAGCAACCGCAATCGTCGGTTCAGGCTCGGGAGCGGCCTGTGGCGGCGTTGCCGGGCGAGCAACAGCCGGGCGTTCTGCGGGTTCCGGCGCTGCGATGCTATCGGGATCTTCATCCTCGTCGCCACCGCCACCAAAGAGTGCCTGCAACAATGTCTTGCGCTTGCCGCCGCCACCCGAGGAGGCCGGGCCGGAGCCGGCGCTGGACGCAACCTGAATGGAGGAAGAGCTGACGCGCTTCTTGTAGTCCGCCAGCGCCTGCTCATAACCGGGAAGCGGCTTGCCGTCGGAAGGAAGATGCAGCGTGTTGCCGTTCGGGAAGATACGCACCAGTTCCTGGCGGCTCATGCGCGGCCAGGCGCGAACGCCGCCGACATCCATGTGCACGAAGGGAGAACCGGAACTGGGATAAAAGCCGACGCCACCGATCTGCATCTGCATGCCGACTTCGCGCAGGCGGGAGAGCTTGACGCCAGGAATGTAGAAATCCATGGCCTTACCGAGCATATGCTGGCTTTTTTCCGCGACACCCTTGGTACGTGTCCGCAGGAGACCGTTGGTTTCCGGCGAGCGGAAAGCAGAAACGACATTGATATAATCGGTCGCGCCGCTACGGCGATAAACTTCCCAAACGAGATCGAAAAGGCGCGGGTCCATGCGCGTCGGCTGGTTGCGACGCCAGTCGCGCAGGAAGCGGTTCAGCTCCTGCAGGCCCTTCTGGTCGTATTTTCCATTGCGCTTGAAGGTGATGACCGCCTTCTCGCGTGTATGGATATAATACAGTTTGAGGCTGCGCGTTTCGGCGGCGGCTTCCGTCGCCGAAACACCTACGAAGGGCATTGCGGCGAGCATCAGGCAGGCAAAGGTGACAGCGCGCGCCGACAGCTTCGTGCATATATCCTTGATCAAGCCGCGCGCAATCTTTGTCGAAAGCGCGTTATTCCGATGCAGATATGGCAATTCGATCCCCGCCTGGAAGACAATTTATGTCACATTGCCTCAAATGAACGTCAAATACGGTGACACGATGGCAAAATTGCCACACACATGCAACCTTCCTCTACATAGTGAATCAGCCACTAACAAGAGGTTTATAGACGGTAAGCGGATATCCTTGCTCAGAAGTTAACAAATTTCACGATCTGCCGGGCAATGCGCCATTCGCGGCGTCATGCGGCATCTCGAAGAGGATCGTCGGGATCGATGCCATAATCCTTCAGTTTCCGATAAAGCGTCGAGCGGCCGATGCCGAGTTTTCTGGCGACCTGGCTCATCTGCCCGCGATAGAAACGGAGTGCGAAGCGGATAAGCTCTTCTTCGATCTCGGCCAGCTTTCGAATGTTGCCCGCTTCGTCCATGCTCGAGATCAGGTTTCCGCCCCGGTATATGGTGGTGGAAACATCCGTTGCCTCTTCCACAGCAGCGTGGCTTTCGGCAAGCGGAGGCGGCGGCGAATAGGCGGCCAGCTTCAGCGACGACCCGGATGGTGAACGGATGGCATCACCCGTATCGTCCATCGCCGCGAATTCCGGCAGCTGCAGCGCGATCTGCGGAAAATCGGTATCCGCCAGTTCCTCGCCCTGCGACAGCACGACGGCGCGGAAGACCGCGTTTTCAAGCTGGCGGATGTTGCCGGGCCAATCATAGGCCGTCAGAAGCGCCAGCGCGCTGGCATCGAGGCCAACGGGATTGGGCAATTTCTGCTCGGCGGAAAAACGCTCGGCAAAAACCCGCGCCAGATGAGGAATGTCTTCCTTACGGCGACGCAACGCCGGAATGGTGATGGGGAAAACGTTGAGACGGTAATAAAGGTCTTCGCGGAAACGACCTTCCTTCACCTCTTCAATCAGGTTCTTGTTGGTGGCGGAGATCAGCCGCACATTGACCTTCTGCACCCGCGCCGAGCCGACGGTTTCGATTTCACCCTGCTGAACCGCGCGCAACAGCTTCACCTGCACATCCAGCGGCAGATCGCCGATTTCATCGAGGAACAGCGTGCCGCCATCGGCTTCCATGAATTTGCCGATGTGTTTTTCCGTAGCACCGGTAAAAGCGCCCTTCTCGTGGCCGAACAGGATGCTCTCCACCAGATTATGCGGGATGGCACCGCAATTGACGGTGATGAACGGCTTGTTCGCCCTGTCGCCTGCCGACTGGATAGCGCGGGCGACCATTTCCTTGCCGACACCGGATTCGCCTTCCAGCACCACGGGAATGCTGGACTGGGCGGCGCGCTGCGCCAGTTCTATGACCCTCAGCATTGCCGGGCTGGCGGAAACGATATCGGTAAAATTCACTGCATTGCTCCGTCCGCGCCTGCCCGTGCGGGCCTTTGCCTCTCTCCTGTCCAGCTTGAGGGCATTGGAAATGGCCGCGCCTATCCTTTCCGGCGAGACTGGCTTGACGACGAAATCAAAAGCGCCGGCGCGCATGGCCTGCACGACGGTATCGATGCCACCCTGGCCGGTCTGAACGATGACGGGAACATCGGTGCCAAGTTCACCAACGGCTTTCAGAAAAGAAAGACCGTCCATTTCCGGCATCATGAGGTCGAGGACGATGACATTGATCTCGCCGCTATATTGCTTGAGCAGCTCCAGCCCCGCCCTGCCGTTTTCGGCAAGCAAGGCCAGATGCCCATAACGTTCCACCGCATTTTTGAGCAGGCGGCGCTGGACGGGATCATCGTCTATCACGAGAACATGCGCGGTCATTTTTGGCTCCGGTTTCCGGTTTATGGACCTGCGTCATGCGGTCCCTTGTGCCGCACTCTGGCACGGGAGACTTGAACATCCAGTTTTGAGATTTGCTTGCATTTTATCCATTGCTGCGGGAAACAAAGGCCCCATATGCTTCGCAAGCATAATCAGAAGGACGCGTTCGATGACCCTCAATCGCCTCACCCCGCAGCCCGCATTCTCCCTTGCCGAAACCTCCGGTCCCGTGCTCGGTGACCTGCCCGGCTGGAAGCTCTCGGATCTCTACCCGTCGGGCGATTCACCGGAATATAAGGGCGATATCGAGAAAGCGGCGGCAATGGCGACCGCTTTCGAGGATAAGTGGAAGGGCAAGCTTGAGGCAGCCGCAAAGGCATCGGGCGAAAAAGGCATCGGCGCGGCGCTGAAGGAATATGAGGCGCTGGACGATCTTATCGGCCGTATCGGCTCCTTTGCCGGACTGACCTATTTTTCCGATACATCCAACCCGGCAAACGGCAAGCTATATGGGGATGCCCAGGCGAAGCTGACGGATATTTCCGCACATCTCCTGTTCTTCACGCTTGAACTCAACCGCATCGATGATGCGACGATGGACGCCTGCATGGCGAATGACGCCGCTGCAGGCCACTACCGGCCATGGCTGGTGGATTTGCGCAAGGACAAGCCGCACCAGCTAGACGACCAGCTGGAGCAGCTGTTCCTCGAAAAATCGATGACCAGTGCGGCGGCCTTCAATCGCCTGTTCGACGAAACGATGGCCGATCTACGTTTCGACATTGACGGCGCAAGCCTTCCCCTGGAAGTGACGCTCAACATGCTGCAGGAGCCGGAGCCTGAAACCCGCAGGAAGGCGGCACAGGCGCTGAGCGCCACCTTCAAGAACAATCTGCGCGTTTTCACCCTCATCACCAACACGCTCGCCAAGGACAAGGATATTTCCGACCGCTGGCGCAAGTTCGAGGATATTGCCGATAGCCGCCATTTGGCCAACCGCGTCGAGCGCGAAGTGGTCGATGCATTGGCCGCCGCCGTAAAGAAAGCCTATCCGCGTCTTTCGCATCGATATTATGCCATGAAGGCGAAGTGGCTCGGCATGGAGCAGATGAATTACTGGGACCGCAACGCGCCGCTTCCCGATACCTCGAACACGATCATTCCATGGGATGAAGCGAAGGACACCGTCCTTTCCGCATACGGAAACTTCGCACCTGAGATGGCCGATATCGCCCGCCGTTTCTTTGACGAGGAATGGATCGACGCCCCCGCCCGTCCCGGCAAGGCGCCGGGCGCATTCGCGCATCCGACCGTGCCTTCGGCCCACCCTTACGTGCTCGTCAATTATCTCGGCAAACCGCGCGACGTGATGACGCTCGCCCATGAGCTTGGTCATGGCGTACATCAGGTGCTGGCCGGTCAGCAGGGCGCCCTGATGTGCGCCACGCCGCTGACGCTTGCCGAAACCGCTTCCGTCTTCGGTGAAATGTTGACCTTCCGCAAGCTGCTCGACGACACGAAGGATGTGAGGGAGCGCAAGGCCATGCTCGCCCGCAAGGTCGAGGACATGATCAACACGGTCGTGCGCCAGATCGCCTTTTACGAATTCGAGCGCAAGCTGCACACCGCCCGCAAGCAGGGGGAACTGACCTCCGAACAGATCGGCGAATTGTGGCTTTCCGTGCAGGCTGAAAGCCTCGGCCCGGCAATCCGCATTTCCGAAGGCTACGAGACATGGTGGACATACATCCCCCATTTCATCCATTCGCCCTTCTACGTGTATGCCTATGCCTTCGGCGATTGCCTGGTAAACTCGCTTTACGCGGTTTACCAGAAGGCCGAGACGGGCTTTCAGGAGAAATATTTCGAACTTCTGAAGGCAGGCGGCACCAAGCACCATTCGGAGCTTCTCAAACCCTTCGGCCTCGATGCCACCGATCCTTCCTTCTGGGACAAGGGGCTTTCGATGATCGAGGGATTGATCGACGAGCTGGAAGCGCTGGACAAAAAACAGGCTTAACCTCTCACCAGCCGGCAGGGCTATCCTATTTCGGACAAGCTTTGCCGGTTGATAGTGCCGGCGCAGAAACCGACCATGATGACAGGCGACGAGCACAGGCAATGAAACGCAAACCTGCCGATCTGACCTTGAGGGAAACCCTGCGCTGGGAGCCGCAAACCGGCTTTCAGCGCATCGACCAGCATATGCGCCGGCTGCTGCGTTCGGCCGATGCGCTCGGTTTCCGCGCCCCGGCCAACGCCGTTCAGGCGCTGGAAAAGACGGTGGGCGGCGAAAAACCGCTCTGCGTCAGGCTGGTTATGAACTACAAGGGCGAACTCGATATCGAGGCGGCCGATTTCAGTCCCGTACAAACAAATGCGGTCTGGCGCGTTCGTATCGCGACAAAAACCATGCTCGATTCCACGGATACCTTCTATCGCCACAAGTCGTCGCGCCGCGAGCCCTATGATGCCGCCCGCGCCGAGTTTTCAGCCGAGGAAGCGGATGAGGTTCTTCTGCTCAATGAACGCGGCGAATTGTGCGAGGGATCATCGACCAGCATTTTCGTCGAAATGCCGGATGGGCAGCTGCTGACGCCGCCGCTCGACAGCGGCATCCTGCCGGGCGTGCTGCGCGCCGACCTGATCCGCGGACGCAAGGCGCGCGGACAGGCGCTGAAACCGCAGGACGTCGGCGGGCGGCGGCTGTTCGTCGGCAATTCGCTGCATGGGCTTATTGCGGCTGAGTTGATTTAAGCAGTCACCGCCAGAAGCCGGTCGCGGCCTTTTTCCTTGGCCGCATAAAGAGCCTGATCGGCACGCATAAAAACATCATCGGCGCTTTCCGCCATCCGATAGGTCGTCATGCCGGCCGAGCAGCTGTAAGAAAAATCGGGAAACTCGGCCAGAGGTCTTGAAAGCCGCACCCTCTGCAGCAGCCGCTCGACGATTTCCCGGCCCTCCGCCACGGTGCTGCGCGGCAGGACGAGCATGAATTCTTCACCGCCGATCCTGCCGAAAAAATCCACCCGCCGGATGACGGAATGGGCGATGCCGACAAAATCGCGCAGCACCGCATCACCACATTTATGGCCGAAACGATCATTGATCTGCTTGAAAAAATCGATGTCGAGCGTGCAGAGGCAAAAGGGTGCTTCAAGCCCCTTGCCGACCCGTTCCACCTGTAGTGCCAGCTTGGCGAAAACGAAACGGCGGTTCGCCGTTCCCGTCAACTCATCCGTCTGCGAGGCGCGCACAGCCAGGTCCCGGTCCTGCCGCAGCGCCCGGTAACCCTGGCGTAGTTCGGTCACGTCACTGGCAATGCACAGCATCCAGCCATCCTGCTGCACCGTTTCCGTCATCCAGAACCAGCGACCGTCATACATGTCCATCTCGAAGGCGCGGTAGGGCAGCTTGCCGCGCCGGGACTGCGCCGACAGGAGCCAGCCTTCGAAATCCCTATGTCGAACGACAACACCGGTTTGCAGGCGATGGTTCAGCCGCATGATATCCGCCCAAGTCGGAAATTCTTCCGGGGTAATTTGGAAGCTTTCCTGAAATGACGGGTTGGCATGGCGCAGCCGGTCTTCGGAATCATAAAGGGCAATCAGAACGGGGGTGGCACCTTGAAGCGCTGCGACACGCTCGATGAAACTGTCCAACAGGCAATTCTCCTGTGATGGCGAAAACTCCTTGTCGTCATTGACCAGAGCCCCCCAGCACCTGGTCTCAACACGAAAAGAAGAACTTGATTATAAACGCAGTCTCTAAAATGCGAAGGGGCAGAATGCGCCTGCATGTGTGCTTTCACCCCAACCGTCATATGTCCGTCATCCACCTGCCCTTTATTGTGGCACGCTTTTGTGATCTAGCTTACTTATTGGCTGAAAAAGGAAAATTGACGAATGACGGACGCAAACCATCCGATTTACGGCGATATTGACGGCCCCATCATCATGATCGGCTTCGGCTCCATCGGGCGCGGTACTCTTCCGTTGATCGAACGTCATTTCAATTTCGACAAGACCCGGCTCGTCGTCATCGATCCGCGCGAGGATATCGCTGCGTTTCTGGCCGAGAGAAATATTCACCACATCCGCACACATCTGACCAAGGAGAATTACAAGGAAGTTCTGAAGCCGCTGCTCAAGGGCGTTCAGGGCCAGGGCTTCTGCGTCAATCTTTCGGTCGATGCCGCTTCCGTCGATCTGATGCGGCTCTGCCGCAAACACGGCATGCTCTATATCGACACGGTGGTTGAGCCATGGCCGGGCTTTTATTTCGACGCTGATGCCGACAATGCTTCCAGAACCAATTATTCGCTTCGCGAGACCATGCTGAAGGAAAAGGCACGCAAGCCGGGCGGCACGACGGCCGTTTCCACCTGCGGGGCGAACCCCGGCATGGTGTCGTGGTTCGTGAAGCAGGCGCTGATCAATCTCGCCAAGGATACCGGCCTTGATATCGAAGAGCCGCAGCCGCATGACCGCGAAGCCTGGGCAAAGCTCATGAAGCAACTCGGCGTCAAGGGCGTGCATGTGGCTGAACGCGATACGCAGCGGGCAAAAGATCCCAAGCCCTTCGGCGCTTTCTGGAACACCTGGTCGGTGGAAGGTTTTATCGCCGAGGGTTTTCAGCCCGCCGAACTCGGCTGGGGCACCCATGAAAACTGGATGCCGAAAAACGCGAAAAAACAGAAGAAGGGCAGCAAGGCGGCGATCTATCTCGACCAACCCGGCGCCAATACGCGGGTGCGGACATGGTGTCCGGGACAGGGGCCGCAATATGGCTTTCTGGTCACCCACAATGAGGCGATCTCGATTTCCGACTATTTCACGGTCCGCAATGACGATGGCGACGTGACTTATCGGCCGACCTGTCATTATGCCTATCACCCCTGCAACGACGCCATTCTTTCGCTGCATGAACTTTTCGGCAACGGCGGCATCCCGCAGCCGGTGCAGCATGTGCTGGGCGAAGACGAACTGGTCGACGGTGCCGACGAGCTGGGCGTTCTGCTTTATGGCCACGACAAAAATGCCTATTGGTACGGCTCACGGCTGAGCCTGCAGGAAGCGCGCTCGCTCGCCCCCAACCAGAATGCGACCGGACTGCAGGTCAGTTCAGCGGTGCTGGCCGGAATGGTCTGGGCCATCGAAAATCCGCAGGTCGGCATCGTCGAGGCGGATGAAATGGATTATCGCCGATGCCTGGAGGTGCAGCGCCCCTATCTAGGCCCGGTCGAAGGACACTACACCGACTGGACACCGCTTGACGGCCGCCCCGGCCTGTTTCCGGACAATATCGACACCGCCGATCCATGGCAGTTCCGCAATATTCTGGTGCGGTGAGGAAAGCGGCGTCTCATATTTGTCACATCCATGCTTTCATGCGGCAGATGAGGAACCGGCAGGAGCAAACAACGTTGCCTTGAAATAAGGAACGCTTCACGGCATGGTCGAAACGCAGAAAGTTTCATCGAATCGCAGGAGAACAGGCTCATGAACTTCAAGACAAGCGCTGCTTTGCTTTGTGCCGCCATCGCGGTGTCTTCATGCGTCGCGCCGGGTCCCTCGCAGCAGACCTCGATGGCGCCTTCGCTTTCCCGCGGCCCGGCTGTGGATGGCCGCTGGATCGACCGCAACGGCATCGTGTCGACCTTCCAGAACGGCGCCTTCTCCACCCGTTCGACCGACACCAACACGCTTCTGGCCTCCGGCACCTATGTGACGATTTCGCCGACGCTTTACGAAATCAACATGACATCGCTGGTGCGCAACACGCAATCGCGCGTCAACTGCGCCCTCGTCTCGCCTTCACAATTGAACTGCACGACAGACAGCAACAGCCAGTTCTCGCTGACCCGCCAAGGCTGATACTTCCAATTTTTCAATGTGATGACCTTTTGAAACGCACGCTTCCAGCGTGCGTTTTTGTTTGTTGCGCACCTGTCATAATTTCGCTTGCGGCAATTGCCGCTAAATGGAAACATCCGGCTTTGAAAGCCTGACATACTTTCAGATTAAAGAATGATCGGAGCACGGGCGGATGATGATCGGGAAGCCCGGCTTTCGCCTTGAACAGGGGATAGGACCATGAAGAAAATTTTGGGACTGGGCATGCTGAGCGTTTCGGCGATAACGCTTTCAGCCGGAGCAGCTCTGGCCGATTACGAACTCAACATTCTTCACATCAACGATTTTCACTCCCGTATCGAATCGATCAATAAATTCGACTCGACCTGCTCGGCGGAAGAGGAAGGCAAAAACGAATGCTTCGGCGGCGCTGCCCGCCTCCTGACCGCAATCAACCAGACCCGTGACGCGCTGAAGGCTGAAGGGAAGAACGTTCTGCTGCTCAATGCCGGCGACAACTTCCAGGGATCGCTGTTCTACACCACCTACAAGGGCACGGTGGAAGCGGAAGTGCTGAACGCCATGAAGTTCGACGCCATGACCGTCGGCAACCATGAGTTCGACGACAGCGAGGACGGACTTGCCGGCTTCCTCGACAAGGTGCAGTTCCCCGTCGTGACCGCCAATGTGGTGGCCACCGCCGCCTCGAAAATCGGCGACCGCGTCAAGCCCTCCATCGTGCTTGAAGTCGGCGGACAGAAAATCGGCATCGTCGGTGCTGTCGCCAACGACACGGCTGAACTGGCAACGCCCGGCCCTAACATCACCATCGCCGAAGATGTCGCGAAGATCAGCGAACAGGTGCAGAAGCTGAAGCAGGACGGTGTTAACAAGATCATCGCGCTCACCCATGTCGGATATCCGCGCGACCTCGAATTCATCGCGAAAATCCCTGACGTCGACGTCGTGGTCGGCGGCCACACGCATACGCTGCTTTCCAACACCGACCAGAAGGCCGAAGGCCCTTATCCGACCCTCGTTGACAATCCCGGTGGTTACAAGGTTCCGGTCGTTCAGGCCGGGCAATACAGCAAATATCTCGGCGACCTGAAAGTCATCTTCGACGACAGCGGCGTGGTCAAGGAAAGCAAGGGCGATCCCATCCTGATCGATTCCTCCTTCAAGCCCGACGAAGCCACACTCAAGCGTATCGATGAGCTGAAGGCCCCGATCGAGGCACTGAAAACCAAGGTCGTTGGTTCCTCGGAAGGTCCGATCGAGGGCGACCGCAAGGTTTGCCGCGTCAAGGAATGCTCCATGGGCAATCTGGTAGCGGATGCAACGCTTGCACGCGTCAAGGATCAGGGTGTCACCATTGCTTTCGCCAATAGCGGCGGGCTGCGCTCCTCCATCGATGCCGGCGATGTTTCCATGGGCGAAGTTCTGACGGTTCTGCCGTTCCAGAACACCGTTGCAACCTTCCAGTTGAAGGGCGAGGATATTCGCGCCGCCCTCGAAAACGGCGTCAGCCAGATCGACGACGGTGCGGGCCGCTTCATGCAGGTTTCCGGCATGAAATATTCATTTGACCGGTCGAAGCCGGCTGGCAGCCGCGTCATTTCGGTTGACGTCAAGGAAGGCGAGGCCTTCGTGCCGCTCGACCCGGCCAAGACCTATATCGTTGCGGCCAATAACTATGTGCGCACCGGTGGCGACGGCTTCAAGGTCTTTGCGACCAAAGCGATCAACGCCTATGACTTCGGCCCCAACCTGGAGGAAGCGGTCGCGGCCTATATCAGCGCCAACAGCCCCTACAAGCCCTTTACGGACGGCCGCATCAGCGAAGTGACGCCGGCCGGTTATGTGGCTCCCGCGAAAGAGGCTGCACCGGCCGCGCCTGCGCCAGCTGCCCCGGCGCCAGCGCCAGTGGCCACACCGGCCCCGGCCCCCACAGCGCCTGCGGCAACCGCACCGGCCACCGCTGCTCCTGCCGCAGCAGCAGCCGCAGCCAGCAAATATGTTGTCGAAAAGGGCGACTCGCTCTGGAAGATCGCAGCGGAAAAATATGGCAATGGCGCGCTTTGGACCCGAATTGCCAAGGCGAACACGCTGCAGCATCCAAACCATATCGAAATCGGCAAGGAACTTGAACTTCCGGCTCAATAAGCCGGACACCGAAAGACAGGGCAATTTGCCGCAGACCGGAAGCCGGCCCTCACCCATGGGGCCGGCTTCTTATTTTTCCTTAAAAAACAGTCTGTTAGGCGCTACGAATTGCCAAAACGCAACATGCCCCTTCATTGAAGGCGCAAATCACATCCGTTGGTGGTTCAATCCTGAAAAAATTCGTCTAGAACACGTGAACAAATCGACGACACGGGCGTATAGCTCGTGCATTTCCGGCAAAAGCCATCAAGGTTTGCATCCGGTATGCATAAATAGAAGATGGAGCCTCTCCGCCGCTATCCCAAGCGGAAAAGCTCTCACGCAACCAGTCCGAGTTTCAGGTGTCATTCATGGCGACAGAACTATCCGCACTCCCCGCAGACCACCCCCGTACGGCATTTGGCAAGGTTGGCGTCCTGCTCGTTAATCTCGGCACACCTGACGGTACGGACTACTGGCCGATGCGCCGTTATCTGGCGGAATTTCTGAGCGACAAGCGCGTCATCGAGTGGTCGCGCCTCTACTGGTATCCGATCCTTTACGGCATCGTTCTCAACAAGCGCCCACAGAAGGTTGGCAAGGCTTATGAGGAAATCTGGAACCACGAGCGTAACGAAAGCTATCTGCGCACCTTCACCCGCAGCCAGGGCGAACTGATGGCACAGGCGCTGACGGATCTGCCCAATGTCGTCGTCGACTGGGCGATGCGCTACGGCCAGCCGTCCATCGCCTCGAAAATCGACGCGTTGAAGGAACAGGGTTGCGAAAAAATCCTGCTTTTCCCGCTTTACCCGCAATATGCCGCTTCGACCACAGCAACGGTGAACGACAAGGCATTCGAACATCTGATGAAGGTGCGCTGGCAGCCCGCCATTCGCACGGTGCCGCCTTATCACGACGACCCGGCCTATATCGAGGCGCTAGCAGCTTCCGTCAAAAACCATCTGGCAACGCTGGATTGGGAGCCGGAGATGCTGATCACCTCCTTCCACGGCATTCCACAATCCTATTTCAAAAAGGGCGATCCCTATTATTGTCATTGCCAGAAAACCGCACGCCTGCTGCGGGAGGCTCTTGGCCGGACCGACAAGAATTTCATGATCACTTTCCAGTCGCGTTTCGGGCCAGAAGAGTGGTTGCAGCCCTATACAGACAAGACCGTGGAAAAGCTGGCATCCGAGGGCATGAAACGCATCGCCGTCATGAACCCCGGCTTCGTATCGGATTGTCTTGAGACGCTGGAGGAAATTGCCGGTGAAGCCGGAGAAATCTTCCTGCACAATGGCGGCGAGAAATTCACCCATATTCCGTGTCTGAACGACAGCGCCGAGGGCATGAACGTTCTCGAAAAGGTTGTAAGACAGGAGTTGCAAGGCTGGGTATAATCTTGCCATAACGCTACTGGGGTAAAACCCTGACGGTTCTGATCCTTGGAGGGAAAGTGATGATTGCATTGGGCGGTTTTGACATCGTCGTCATAGCGGCGGTTGTTCTGGTTATTCTGGTGCTGTTTGCCGGCATCAAGACCGTACCGCAGGGGCATCGTTACACGGTTGAACGGTTCGGGCGTTACACCCGCACGCTGGAACCCGGCCTGAACCTCATCGTGCCGTTCTTCGAAAGCATCGGTTCGAAGATGAATGTCATGGAGCAGGTGCTCCATATTCCGACACAGGAAGTCATCACCCGCGACAATGCCAGCGTCTCTGCTGATGCCGTCACCTTTTATCAGGTGCTCAATGCTGCACAGGCCGCTTACCAGATCTCCAATCTGGAAATGGCGATCGAAAACCTCACAATGACCAATATCCGTTCGGTAATGGGCTCGATGGACCTCGATGAGTTGCTGTCGAACCGCGATGCCATCAACGATCGCCTTCTGCGCGTGGTGGATGAGGCGGTGGGACCATGGGGCATCAAGGTCACCCGCATCGAGATCAAGGACATCGCGCCCCCGAAGGATCTCGTTGATTCCATGGCGCGGCAGATGAAGGCCGAGCGCGAAAAGCGCGCGCAGGTGCTGGAGGCTGAAGGCTCCCGCAACGCCCAGATTCTGCGCGCCGAAGGCGCAAAACAATCCGCCATCCTGGAAGCCGAAGGCCAGCGCGAGGCAGCATTCCGGGACGCCGAAGCCCGTGAGCGTCTCGCGGAAGCCGAAGCCAATGCCACCCGGATGGTGTCGGAAGCCATCGCCGCCGGCAATGTCCACGCTATCAACTATTTCGTTGCCCAGAAATACACCGAGGCGCTGGCCGAAATCGGCACGGCGAAGAATTCCAAGATCGTGCTGATGCCGATGGAAGCCTCGGCGCTGATTGGCTCGCTCGGCGGCATCGGCACGATTGCGAAAGAGGTTTTTGGCGATAGAGGCGATGCGCCGTCCGCCCCGGCTCCGGCCCGCTCCGTACCTCCGACGCGGCCTTCCCCCTTCGGCTCTTCATCGGAGAAGTGACGATGCTGCAACGGCTTGCCACTGAGCTGGGACCATGGAGCTGGTGGATCGTCGGCTTTGTGCTACTTGCAGCCGAGCTCATCGCTCCGGGCGTTTTCCTGATCTGGATCGGGCTTGCCGCGCTTGTCATTGGAGCGTTTTCGCTGCTTTTATGGGATGCGGCATATTGGGCCTGGCAATTGCAGCTGGTGCTGTTTGCCGCGCTCTCCATCGTCTTTGCCCTGCTCGGCCGGAAATATTTCGGCAGGAACCGGGCCGCCACCGATGAACCGTTCCTCAATCAGCGCGAGGCAAGCCTTGTCGGCCGCACAGCGACGCTGCAGGAACCAATTGTCGAAGGACGCGGCCGGATAAGACTGGACGACACATGGTGGCCAGTAAATGGCGAAGACCTTCCAGCCGGAACCCGTGTCAGGATCGCATCAGCACGCGGCCGCACGCTGACGATCGAACCGATAGACCAATAGCAGAACCGAGCGGGCCTCAGGCCACGCCGATTCGCAACAGATCGTGGAAATGCACCAGGCCGATCGGCCGGTTGTCGTCATCCACCACGATCAGCGCGCCGATATGGAATTTTTCCAGTGTCGCCAGCGCGCTGGTCGCAAGCACCGACTTTTTGACCGTCTTCGGGTTGCGGGTCATGATATCGTCCACCGTCAATTCGGCGAGATTGCGCGACAGGTTGCGGGCCAGATCACCCTCGGTGACAATGCCGCACAGACGTCCATCCTCATCCAGAATGCCGACACAGCCAAAATGTTTGCGGGAAAGAACGCCAACCGCTTCCGGCATGGCTGTTCCCTTGGCCACCAGCGGCACACGGTCGCCGGTATGCATTATATCGCTGACCAGTGTCAGACTGGCGCCCAGTTTGCCGCCGGGATGAAACACCCGGAAATCACCGGCAGTGAAATTGCGGGCTTCCAGAAGTGCCACGGCAAGAGCATCACCCAGCGCGAGCTGCATCAAGGTGGAGGTGGTGGGTGCCAGACCAAGCGGACAGGCTTCCTGTTCATTGGGAACCAGCAGCACGATATCGGAGGCCTTCGCCAGCGATGAAGCCTCGGAACAGGTGAGTGCGATCAGCGGAATGGAGAAGCGGCGCGAATAGTTGATGATGCTACGCAGTTCCGCACTTTCACCACCCTTGGAGATCGCCAGAACCACATCGTCACCGCCGATCATGCCCAGATCGCCATGATTGGCCTCGGCCGCATGCACAAAAAACGCCGGTGTGCCGGTGGAGGCGAAGGTGGCTGCAAGCTTTGCGCCGATATGGCCGCTTTTGCCGACCCCGGTGATGATGAGACGGCCATTCGACTGGCCGATTGTTTCAATGGCTTTGCAGAAAGGCTCGGAAAGACCGTTTGTGAGAGCGGTCTCAAGGGCGGCAAGACCAGCCCGCTCCATCGAAATCGTCCGCACAGCGGATGAGATGGCATTGTCTTCGACCAGTTTGACGGCGCGCGTAATCATGGCCGACTGTTACTCTTTCACCTGAAAGAAGTCCACTCTTCAGCCAGCCGGTGCTGCTTTTTAGTGCCGCAGGTCCGGCGGAGAGATTTCCTCCATCGTTCCCAGCCGCTTGAAAGGGATGTTTTCTTCATCGACGAGATATCTCCCGACTGTCCTTACCCATGATACCGAACCGTCATCCCGGCGCACGGCATATTCCTGATTGTAAAAGCTTGCCGCTTTCAGGGTGATCAACGCGGTCTCGATCACACGATTTCGGTGATCCAGATGCACTTTTTCGAGCATCTGAAAAATGCTGATGCCCTGCATCGCCTGTCTCAGCGGAATTCCAAAGAGTTCCGCACAGACCTCATCCAGATAGAATCGGTCGTTGGTAATATCCCAGCAATAAAAACCGACCTGCTTGATGTTCAAAACGGGATTCATGAAACGACGCTGTCACATAAAATAAAAATCAATAGAATTTACCAAGCAATAGAAAGACCTTTACCCCTAAATCATAGGGCGATTCCGTGCCAAATTGAAACGTTTAAATCTTATCATATTAGAAATATTTTGCACTGCGGCACGTTTTTCCAGTTCTCCGGTTGGCAGCATTCTGAATAGAAGCAATGAGCGCGAGGCTCGCCGATTTTCACGTGCTTGCCAAAACTCTGAAATCTCATCGATCTTTATCAACTGTTAACCATAAAAAACCTATTGTTAAAGTGATGTTAAAACTTGCGTCGCCTGTCTGGTCCCTGGTTTGTCCACGTCATTTCATCGGCCTCTCATTCATTTGGCCCGGGGAAGTGTTTTGGCGAATTGTCGATCGGGCATCGGCCAAATTCGCCGGGTGAAGAGGAATGAATGTGAAGGGCGCCGCCACACGTCTGCAGACGTCGCGGAAAGCAGCAACCCTGTTGCTTGCCTGCACGCTTCTTTGCTCCACCACGGCAAGCCTTTTCGCACAAACTACCGTCACAGCCACACCCTTATTGCCCGGCGCTCCTCCCGCCGGCGACGGAACAACTTCGGCCACCCCAGCGACGGGCGTTGGAGCAGCGACAGATGCGCGGCAGGCTGCACCTGCGGCAGCGCCTGCGCCACAACAGCTCTGGCGTCCCTCGAACAATCCCGGCGACCCGATTTACGAACAGCAGGACGATGCGGGCCAACCCTATGCCGAGGCTGAAAACCCCTATGAGCCGACGGTGGATGGCGGTGAAAATCCGCAGATAGCGGCTGAGCCTGGCCAGACCCCGGGCATCCGGATCGGCACATTTCTGCTGCGTCCCGCGATCAGCCAGACCATCAACACGGAAAAACAGACGAACACCGGCGGTCCCTCCAGACGCAACTATCTGACAACAGGCATCCGCGGTACGCTTACCAGCGACTGGTCTCGCCACGCACTGACCGTGACGGGCGACGGCGCCTGGGAGAGAAACTTCGGCGGCGACAAGGATGGTGAAGAGCCCCGGGCGCGGATAGAGGCCGATCTGCGCCTTGATCTCGGCGAAGAGACGAAGGCCAATCTCAAGGCCGGTTACGAATTCAGCCGCGAAGACACAACAGACCCCAATGCTCTGACCGGCGCTGCCGTGCAGGGTGGTGAACACCGTTTTACGACCGGCGCTTCGATAGAGCGGGACTTCGGCAAACTGCGTGGGCTTGCGGCGCTCGATCTCTCCCGCACGGTCTATACGGATGCGAAAGGCCTTGATGGCAGGCCGATCAGCCTCAGCGACCGCGACCAGAACGGTGCGAACCTGCGCGGGCGCATTGGTTACGAATTGTCGCCGGCGCTGATCCCGTTCCTGGAACTGAACGCGGGAAAGACCAAATATGACAGCCGTCTGGACAATTCCGGTTACGCCCGCTCCTCCAACTCCTATGGCGCGAAGATCGGAACCGAGGTCGATCTCGGCGAAAAGACCCGTGGCGAGGCCGCCATCGGTTATCTGCGCAAGCAATATGATGATGACCGTCTCGCCGCCATCGGCGCTTTGACGCTGGACGGCGAACTCAACTGGTCGCCGCAGCGCGGCACGAATGTCAATCTCGGCCTGCGCACGACGATTGAGGATTTTGCCGGCGGTCCGCAGGGCGGCTGGATTTCCTATCGGCTGGATGCCGGGCTTACCCACGAATTACGCAACAATCTGGTCGCACGTTTGACGGGACAGATCGTGCACCGCACATTCCCCTCCTCCGACACCGAGAATGCCGTGGAATATACGGCAGGCGCCGGCCTGACGTGGGGGCTGAACCGCTATCTCGACCTGACCGCCGACGTCAGCTACCAGTGGACACCGGTCTATGACAGCAACGAATTCCGCGTCGGTGCAGGACTTGTCCTGAAGCGATGATCGCCAAACAAAAATCCCGGCGCGAAGGCCGGGATTTTATTGCGTTCTGGTCGGTTACTTCAATCCGTCGATCAAGGCCTTGATCGGCTCTTCGATCGCCGGACGAATATCACCACGTTCAAGAGCGAATGCAACGTTGGCCAGGATGAAGCCGTCCTTGGCACCGCAATCGAAAGTCTGGCCGCGGAAATGATAGCCGGCAAACTCCTGCGACTGGGCAAGCGTCAGCATGCCGTCCGTCAGCTGGATTTCATTGCCTGCACCCCGTTCCTGATTTTCGAGAATATCGAAAATTTCCGGCTGAAGAATATAACGACCGTTGATGTAGAAATTCGATGGCGCCGTACCCTTGGCAGGCTTTTCCACCATTTCAGTGATCTTGAAACCTTCGCCCACGGCATCACCCACACCAACGATACCGTATTTGTGGGTCTGGTCGGGAGCGCATTCCTGCACCGCGATCACGTTACCGGCGGTCTGGTCGTAAAGTTCGACCATGCCTTTCAGGCAGCTTTTCTGTGAATGCATGATCATGTCTGGCAACAACACGGCGAAAGGCTCGTCGCCGACGATATCACGGGCGCACCAGACCGCATGGCCAAGACCGAGCGGCACCTGCTGGCGCGTGAAGCTTGCCGTGCCTGCCTTTGGCAGAAGGCCGGCCAGCAATGTCAGCTCGGCATTCTTGTTGCGCTCACGCAGCATCTGTTCAAGTTCAAATTGAATATCAAAATAATCTTCGATCACCGCCTTGCCGCGGCCGGTGACAAATACGAAATGCTCGATGCCCGCTTCCGCCGCCTCATCGACGACGTATTGAATGACCGGCTTGTCAACGACAGTGAGCATTTCTTTCGGAACCGCTTTGGTTGCGGGCAGGAAACGGGTACCGAGACCTGCGACTGGAAATACGGCCTTCCGAATTTTTTTCTGTTCTGCCACATATCCCTCCTGAGAGATAAAACTTGATCACAATCCCCGCACGCTGTTGTTATTTCAAAAATAACAACGTTTTGTAAAGGGTGACGCTACCATCAATTAATGGTAAAGAATTTGTTGACGTTCTTTTGTTATCCATGACGACGCCCGATGCGTTTTCGCAATCGAAATGACATTCGAGAGAACGAAAGACTGACGATGACAAAGATGATCCTTTCAGATGTCCGCAAATTCGGCTGCATGATGGTTGCAGGCCTGGTGATTTCTCTGGCACCCGTTTCGGCCCATGCCGATGCCGGATTCAGACAATGGATCAACCAGTTCTATGCAACAGCCGCGAAAGAAGGCATCAGCAAGGCAACCTATCAGAAGGCCTTCGCCGGCGTCAGCGAACCGGATCCGGATGCGCTGCGCAAGGCAACCTTTCAGCCGGAATTCACCACCCAGGTCTGGGATTATCTCGATTCCCGCGTCAACCCCTATACGGTGCGGATTGGCCGCGAGATGAAGATGAAGCATGCGACGACCCTCAACTGGATCGAGCGCAACTTCAATGTCGACAAGCACATCATTCTCGCCATCTGGTCGATGGAATCGAATTACGGCGCGGTTCTCGAAAAGCCGGAGCGGCTGCACAATATTCCGCAGGCCCTGGCGACGCTTGCCTATTCCGATCCCAAACGCGGCAAGTTCGCGCGCACGCAGTTGATCGCCGCGCTCAAAATCCTTCAGGCGGGCGATGTCACGCCGAAGCAGCTGACGGGCTCGTGGGCGGGCGCGATGGGCCACACCCAGTTCATTCCGACCAGCTACCTGCTTTATGCGGTGGATGCCGACGGCAACGGCAAGCGCGACATCTGGCATTCGGTTCCCGATGCGCTGGCGACGGCCGCCAATCTGCTTTCCAAGAACGGCTGGGAACCCGGCCGGACCTGGGGTTATGAAACCGCCGTACCGCGCGGCGGCGCGCGTTACGAAGGCCAGACGAAGACGATTTCGGAATGGACAAAGCTCGGCTTTTCCCGCCCGAACGGCAAGAATTTCACCCGCGGTTCTGATCGCGCCATGCTGAAATTGCAGGGTGGCGCAAACGGTCCTGGCTTCCTGATGATGAAGAACTTCTTCACCATCAAGAAATACAACGCGTCGGACAGCTATGCGCTGGCCGTCGGCCTGCTCGCGGATGAAATCGCCGGTTATGGCGGCATGCAGCAGAAATGGCCGCGCCCGGATGGCACGCTCGACATTCGCGAAAAATTCGAGCTCCAGACCCGCATGAAGGAACTCGGTTATTATGATGGCGAGATCGATGGTAATTTCGGCTCCGGTTCGAAAGCCGCCATCAGCGCCATCCAGTCGCGTATGGGCATGGAAAATGACGGCCAGCCGTCGCAGAGATTGCTGAGAGCCCTGCGCAATTGATAATATGCCGGCGAATTCGGCGGGGGTTCACCACCGCCGAAGCATCCGGAAAGGTCGATGTTATGAATAGGAAACCTGCGGTGAATAGCGGAAAGACCGGATGGCGCATCTGCGCCATCATTCTTTCTGCTGCCCTTTGCGTGCCGCTCGTTCCATCCCAGACCTTTGCCCAGGAACAGCGGCGCACCCTGTTTGAAATGCTGTTCGGCAGGCCGGTTGGTCGCGATGGCGGATCCGGGCGTGAATACCAGCCCCGCAACCGGCGGGATTTCCCCTCTGCCCCGCGCGAAAGATCGGTTACCCGCCCGCAACCCGCCCGAAAGGCACCTTCGGTGGTTCAAATGCGAACCGCAAAGCCGGAGCCAGCCGCCAAGCTTGAAAACGCAAGGCGCGTTCTGGTTATCGGTGACTTCCTGGCCGGCGGCATGGGGGAAGAGCTGGTCAATGCCTTTGCCAGTTCACCGGCAATTGCCGTCGATGTGCGTGCGAATGGTTCTTCCGGTCTCGTCCGCACGGATTATTACGACTGGTTTTCCAACCTGCCGCAATTCATAAGCGAGACCAATCCGGCCACCATCGTCATCATGATGGGCTCGAACGATCGCCAGCAAATGCAGATCGGCGATATCAGGGAAAAATTCGGCACCGATGTCTGGTTCAAGGAATATGAACGGCGGATCGATGAACTTCTGACCCTTGCCGGCCGCCCGAAAGTGCCGCTGCTCTGGGTTGGCCTGCCCGCCTTCCAGTCCCCCTCGCTCACAGCCGATCTCGTCGGCTTCAACCGGCTCTACCGCAACCATGTCGAAAAATATGGCGGCGAATTCGTGGATGTGTGGGACGGCTTCGTCGATGAGGGCGGAAAATTCGTCATCACCGGATATGATATGAACGGCCAGCAGGCCCGTCTGCGCGAGGCTGATGGCATCGGTATGACGCAGGCCGGCAAGCGCAAGCTCGCCTTCTACGTCGAGAAATTCGTGCGCCGGCACCTCGACAGCGCTGGCCCTGATCTCGTGAAACTGGATGGCAGCAATCTTCCAGCACTCACCTCGCTGCCGGCGCTTGGCATCGATGCGGGGCAGGTGCGCACGCAGCCGATCAGCCTCACCGATCCCAATCTCGATGGCGGCGACAAGCTGCTGGGCGATGCGCCTTTGGCAGCCGGGCCGACACGCGTCTCGGTGGTGGAATCGCCGCGTGAACGGCTGACAAAGCGTGGCGAAATGGCCGATGCGCCGGCGGGCCGCATCGATGACTATCGGGTCGTCCCGGAGAATGTGCAAGCCCGACAATAGGCGCTTCTGCACCGGCATTACAAACGCAAGCGGGCGTAATGTTTAGGCAATGCGAAAATGGCAAGATAACTGAAGTTTTACAGAGATGCGGCCTGTAGCCGCATTTTGTATGGCGATATTTCTTCGTTACCACCAAAAAGCTGTCATTTTTACTTCATGCACGGCCCGCGGGAGCCGCGTCAAGATTTTGCCGGGACCAATTCATGCGCCTGCTGCTAGTTGAAGACGAACGCGAAATGGCAGCAGCCCTGTCCGCCGCGCTCCACCGGTTCGATATCATCGTGGATAATGTCGGCACGCTGGATCTTGCCCGTCATGCCATCATGGATGGTGTCCACGATCTTGTCGTGCTCGACCGGCAATTGCCCGATGGAGACGGTATCCAGCTTATAGAAGATCTGCGCCTCTTGCCCGTCACCCCGCCGGTGATCGTATTGACGGCGCAGGGTGCGCTTGCCGACCGCGTGAAGGGCCTGAACCTCGGTGCGGATGACTATCTGGCCAAGCCCTTCGCCGTCGAAGAGCTTCTCGCCCGCATCCGCGCCCTGATGCGACGACCCGCCAGCGCCGTGACGATGACGGCGAAGCTGGGTAAGCTGGAATTTTGCTTCGAAACCCGTGAAGTCCGCATTGCGGGCGAGTTTCTTGCCCTGACCAGGCGGGAACTGCTCATCCTTGAAGCGCTGTTGCGGCGACAGGGCCGAACGGTGCTGCGTTCGCTGCTGGAGGAAGCCGTCTATAATTTCGATGATGAAATCCAGTCTAACGCCCTCGATTCCCACATTTCCCGTTTGCGCCGCAAATTGCTGGCCGCCGATGCGGGGGTGGAGGTCCATGGCATTCGCGGCGTCGGTTATCTTTTGAGGGCGACATCATGAAACCGGCCAAGAGGAAATCGCTCAAACGCCGCCTGACCATTCAATTGCTGCTGTTCCAGATCGGCAGCCTCTTCATCGTCAGCGCCGGCTTCGTCGCCTATCTGTCCACCGGCGGCGGGGGCAGTGCACTGCTCAGCCCACAGGCAGCCCAGATTACCGCCAATGCGCTGGTGCGGGACAAGGATGGCCGGCTGGTCCTCAAGGAAACGAGTGAATTCGTGCAGTTGCGCAGCAACACACCCGATTTCTGGTTCGTCGCCGTCAGCGAAACAGGGGAGATCGTGCAGGGCGGGCAAGTGCCAGAAGCATTCAGCAACATGGATCAGCAGCTGAGCGACGTTAAGCTCTCCGATATACGCGATGCGGCATTGTCCTATTCCTATCTCGCCGTCGTACGTATCGCCGTCGTTCGCCGCGTTTCCGGGCCAGTGGGCGAATTTGCGATGATCGGCAAAGGCGGACCGTTCAGCATGACATTCCCTGTGCTGCTGTTTTCCAACATATTGATCATGCCGATCCTCATTCTCATGTCGATTGTAACGATCGTGACCATTCCCTGGATCATCCGCAGGGAATTTCTCGCCCTCTCCGCCATTGCACGCACAGCGGAGACCATCGACATCGACAAACGCGGATATCGATTGCCGGATGGCGATATTCCAAGAGAAGTGCAGCCACTGGTGCATGCCGTCAACGGCGCGCTGAAGCGGCTGGACGATGGTTACGAGCGGCACAAGCGCTTCATTCTTGACGCGGCCCATGAATTGCGAACCCCCGTCGCCATTCTCCAGACCCGTGTCGAAACACTGCTGGAAGGCCCATCCCGGAGCAGGATATTGGCCGATGCCAGCCGCATCGCCGTGCTGGCCGAACAATTGCTCGATCTGCAGCGCCTGGGCGGACAGAAAGCGCCGCTTATTCCGCTTGATCTTGTCAGCCTGTGCAGGTCGGTTGTGGCTGACATGGCGCCGCTCGCCATCTCCCAGGGGTATGAGCTTTCCTTCGAGCCGGAAGAAGAACCGATCCTTGCTTTGGCCGATGACGCCTCATTGCAACGCGCCCTCATGAATATCGTGCAAAACGCCATTGAACATGGCGGCAATCGCGGAACAATCACCATAAAGGTCGCCGCCAACCGCGTTATCGACATATGCGACGAAGGCAGCGGGATTCCAGAAGAGGACAGGGAGCTGGTGTTTGATGCATTTCACCGCTTGAGGCCGAAAGATCGCGGCACCGGGCTTGGTCTCAACCTCGTTCAGGAAATCATCCGTTACCACGGCGGAGAAATCACCATCAGTGATTCATCGACCGGGGGCGCTTGTTTCCGCATCAGCCTCCCCTATTGCTGACACACCGTTTTTCGTAAAAAGCTGCTTTTTGAAAAACTCGTAATGCCGGTGTAATTCACAGGCACGATATTTTGCCTGTCCCCATGAATGCGACACCCCAATCGCATTTTTGGTCGTCCAGTCGAACGAAAGGCCTGTTGTGTTTCTCACAACAGGCCTTTTGTTTTTCTTTGTGCGGCCTATGCGCACATCGATCCGCTCAACGTGGCAATAGGCTTGCACCCATCAAGGCTTCATCGATCGCACGTGCCGCCTGACGGCCTTCGCGGATCGCCCAGACCACCAGCGACTGGCCACGGCGAACGTCACCCGCCGCCCAAAGCTTATCGACGGAGGTTTTATAGTCAGTCTCATTGGCGATCACATTGGTGGAACCGCGACGGTCTGTATTGAGCGCCAGCTTGCCGTTCATTTCCTTCAGCACGCTGTCAGTGAAGGGACCGGAGAAGCCAATGGCGATGAAAGCGAGATCAGCCTTGATGATGAATTCCGTTCCGGCAATCGGCTTGCGACGATCATCCACCTGACAGCACTTCACGCCGGTCAACACGCCGTCTTCACCGACGAACTCAAGCGTCGCCACCTGGAACTCGCGAATGGCACCTTCGGCCTGAGAGGAAGAGGTGCGCATCTTGGTTGCCCAGAAGGGCCAGACAGCCAGCTTGTCTTCCTTTTCCGGCGGCATGGGACGAATGTCGAGCTGCGTGACTTTCACCGCGCCCTGACGGAAAGCGGTGCCAACGCAGTCAGACGCCGTATCACCGCCGCCGACAACGACAACATGCTTGCCGCCGGCGAGGATCGGATCGGCCGGCCAGCCGACGCTGTCGATGTTCTCACGGCCAACACGACGGTTCTGCTGCACGAGATAGGGCATGGCGTCGTAGACACCATGCAGATCTGCACCGCCGATGCCGGCAGGGCGCGGGGTTTCCGAACCGCCGCAATAAAGCACCGCATCGTGATCAGCCAGGAGCGCCTCGACGGTTACATCGACGCCGACATTGACGCCGTAATGGAAGGTGACGCCTTCACCCTTGATCTGCTCGACGCGGCGGTCGATGAAGTTTTTCTCCATCTTGAAATCCGGAATGCCGTAACGCAGCAGGCCACCGGCCTTCGATTCACGCTCATAAACATGAACCTCGTGACCGGCGCGGCCAAGCTGCTGCGCAGCCGCCATGCCGGAAGGGCCGGAGCCGATGATGGCGACCTTCTTGCCGGTATGAATGGTCGCCGGCTTCGGTACGATGAAACCCAGCTCATAGGCCTTGTCGGCAATCGCCTGCTCGACGGTCTTGATCGCGACCGGCGCATCCTCGAGGTTCAGCGTGCAGGCTTCCTCGCAAGGCGCGGGACAGACGCGACCGGTAAACTCCGGGAAGTTGTTGGTGGAATGGAGGTTGCGGATCGCCTCTTCCCAATTGTTGTTATAGACCAGATCGTTCCAGTCGGGGATCTGGTTGTGCACGGGACAGCCCGTCGGGCCATGACAATAGGGAATGCCGCAGTCCATGCAGCGTGCCGACTGCTTCTGCACTTCGGCATCCGACATCGGAATGGTGAATTCGCGGAAATGGCGGATACGATCCGATGCGGGCTGATACTTGCCCACCTGCCGGTCGATTTCCAGAAAACCTGTTACCTTGCCCACGTTTATGTCCTCACATCAAAGCGGAGCGCCTGTCGGGCCCCAGTACCAGTAGGCGAAACCGAAAGCCGCCCCCAATACGATGAACTCAAATCCGATCTCGCCGCTCGTCCAGTAGATCGCCGTGGGAACGGCGACCGCGATCAACAGCGAGACCAGTTGGTGTAGTATCTTCACGCGGCGGATTACTCCGCCGCCACGCCCATGCGCATACGTTCCATTTCCTCAAGTGCGCGACGGTATTCGACCGGCATGACCTTGCGGAACTTCGGACGGAACTCGCTCCAGCGGTCGAGTATATCCTTGGCGCGCGACGAGTTCGTGTAGTGGAAGTGGTTGGAGATCAGCTGGTAGAGGCGCTCCTCATCGTGGCGCGTCATGTCTTCGGAAACGTCCACGCGTCCCTTGTGCATGAGGTCGCCGCCGTGATGGTGCAGCTTCTCCAGCATGTCGTCCTCTTCCGGAACCGGCTCCAGCTCGACCATCGCCATGTTGCAGCGGGTGGCGAAATCGCCCGTCTCATCGAGAACATAGGCCACGCCGCCGGACATGCCGGCCGCGAAGTTACGGCCCGTCTCACCGAGAACGACGACGATGCCGCCGGTCATATATTCGCAGCCGTGGTCGCCCACACCTTCGACAACCGCGACAGCGCCGGAGTTGCGCACCGCAAAACGCTCACCCGCGACACCGCGGAAATAGCACTCGCCGGTGATCGCGCCGTAAAGCACGGTGTTGCCGACAATGATCGAGTTCTCAGCGACGATGCGGGTGTTCTCCGGCGGGCGCACGATGATGCGGCCACCCGACAGACCCTTGCCGACATAGTCGTTGCCATCACCCACCAGATCGAAGGTGATGCCGCGTGCCAGGAACGCACCAAAGGACTGGCCGGCCGTGCCGCGCAGCGTCACGTGGATCGTATCGTCCTTCAGGCCCTTGTGGCCCCAGCGCTTGGCAAGCGCACCCGACAGCATCGCGCCGGCGGAGCGGTCGACGTTCTTGATCGGCACTTCGAAAACCACGGGCTCGCGGTTTTCGAGCGACGGCAGCGACTTCTCGATCAGCTTGCGGTCGAGAATGTCGTCGATCGGGTGCTTCTGGCGCTCGGTCCAGAAGGTTGCCTCCTTGGGAGCCTCGACCTTGTGGAAGATGCGGCTGAAATCCAGCCCCTTGGCCTTCCAGTGCGCCAGCATCTCATCCTTCTCAAGCAGTTCGGAAGCGCCGATGATTTCGTCCAGCCTGGTAACGCCAAGCGAGGCAAGGATTTCGCGCACTTCTTCAGCTACGAAGAAGAAATAGTTGATGACGTGTTCCGGCGTGCCCTTGAAACGCTTGCGCAGAACCGGGTCCTGCGTCGCAACGCCCACAGGGCAGGTGTTGAGGTGGCACTTGCGCATCATGATGCAGCCCGCTGCAATCAGCGGCGCTGTGGCAAAGCCGAATTCGTCCGCACCGAGCAGAGCGCCGATGATGACGTCGCGGCCCGTCTTAAGGCCACCATCCACCTGCAGCGCGACGCGTGAGCGAAGGCCGTTCAGCACCAGCGTCTGCTGGGTTTCGGCAAGGCCGATTTCCCAAGGGCTGCCGGCATGCTTGAGCGAGGTGAGCGGCGAAGCGCCGGTGCCGCCATCAAAACCGGAAACGGTGATGTGGTCGGCGCGGGCCTTGGCAACGCCGGCGGCAACCGTACCGACGCCGACTTCCGACACCAGCTTCACTGAAACATCGGCTTCCGGGTTGACGTTCTTCAGGTCGTAGATCAGCTGCGCCAGATCTTCGATGGAATAGATATCATGATGCGGAGGTGGTGAAATGAGGCCGACGCCCGGCGTGGAGTGACGGGTCTTGGCAACGGTTGCATCCACCTTGTGGCCGGGTAGCTGTCCGCCTTCGCCGGGCTTTGCACCCTGTGCCACCTTGATCTGCAACATATCGGCATTGACGAGATATTCCGTCGTCACACCAAAGCGGCCCGACGCAATCTGCTTGATGGCCGAGCGTTCGGGGTTTGGCTTGCCGTTGAGCAACGGCAGGTAGCGGTCGGATTCCTCGCCGCCTTCGCCGGTATTGGACTTGCCACCGATGCGGTTCATGGCAACGGCCAGCGTCGCATGCGCCTCACGGCTGATGGAGCCGAAGGACATGGCGCCGGTCGAGAATCGCTTGACGATATCGGCTGCCGGTTCGACGTCATCGATGGAGACCGGCTTGCGGCCGAGCGCTTCCGCTGACTTGACGTTGAACAGGCCGCGAATGGTGTTCATGCGCAGTGCCGTATCATTCACCATGCCGGCGAATTCGCGGTAGCGATCCTGGCTGTTGCCGCGCACGGCATGTTGCAGCGAAGCGACGGCATCCGGCGTCCAGGCGTGGCTCTCGCCACGCATGCGATAGGCGTATTCGCCGCCGATATCGAGCGTATTGGCAAGGATCGGATCCTTGCCGAAAGCCGCGGTATGGCGCGTTACGGTTTCTTCGGCGATTTCCGTCAGGCCCACACCTTCGATGGAGGTGGCAGTGCCGAAAAAATATTGCTCGACGAATTGCGAAGACAGGCCGACAGCGTCGAAGATCTGCGCGCCGCAATAGGACTGGTAGGTGGAAATGCCCATCTTGGACATGACCTTGAGAATGCCCTTACCAACCGCCTTGATGTAGCGATAAACGACTTCGTCGTCGGACACTTCCTTCGGGAAGGCCCCGTGCTTGTGCATGTCGAGCAGCGTATCGAAGGCGAGATAGGGGTTGATCGCTTCGGCACCATAACCGGCCAGCAGACAGAAATGGTGGATTTCTCGCGGTTCGCCGGTTTCCACGACGAGGCCGACCGAGGTGCGCAGACCCTTGCGGATCAGGTGATGGTGCACGGCAGCCGTTGCCAGCAGCGCGGGGATCGCGATGCGATCAGGGCCGAGCTGACGGTCGGAAAGCACGATGATGTTGTAACCGCCGCGTACGGCGGATTCAGCCCGCTCGCACAGGCGGTCCAGCATATCAGGCATGCCTTCCGCGCCACGTTCCACATCATAGGTGAAGTCGAGCGTCTTGGTGTCGAAGCGGTCTTCCGTGTGGCCGATGGAGCGGATTTTTTCCAGATCGCCATTGGTCAGGATCGGCTGGCGCACTTCCAGACGCTTGGCGCGGGCCGCACCTTCGTGATCGAGAATGTTGGGGCGCGGACCGATGAAGGACACGAGGCTCATGACGAGCTCTTCACGGATCGGGTCGATCGGCGGGTTCGTCACCTGCGCGAAGTTCTGCTTGAAATAGGTGTAGAGCAGCTTCGACTTGTCCGACATGGCCGAAATCGGCGTATCCGTGCCCATCGAGCCGATGGCTTCCTGACCGGTGGTCGCCATCGGCGACATCAGGAGCTTCGTATCTTCGCTGGTGTAACCGAAGGCCTGTTGGCGGTCGAGAAGCGACACGTCGCGGCGCAGCGCGCGCGGTTCTACCGGCTTCAGCTCTTCAAGGATAAGCTGCGTGCGGTCGAGCCAGGTGCGATAGGGGTGCTTGGCGGCAAGTTCATGCTTCACTTCCTCGTCGGAAATGATCGAACCCTTTTCCATGTCGATCAGCAGCATCTTGCCGGGCTGCAGACGCCACTTCTTGACGATGCGCTCTTCCGGCACCGGCAACGTGCCGGCTTCAGACGCCATGATGATGCGGTCATCATCGGTGACGAGATAACGTGCCGGGCGCAGGCCGTTGCGATCAAGCGTCGCGCCGATCTGCTTGCCATCGGTGAAGGCAACGGCGGCCGGGCCATCCCACGGCTCCATCAGTGCTGCGTGATATTCGTAGAATGCCTTGCGTTCAGCCGACATGGACTGGTTGCCGGACCAGGCTTCCGGGATCAGCATCATCACGGCATGGGCCATGGAGTAACCGCCGCGCACGAGGAATTCCAGCGCGTTGTCGAAGCAGGCGGTGTCCGACTGGCCTTCATAGGAGATCGGCCAGAGCTTGGAGATATCGTCGCCGAACAGCGCCGACGAGACGGATGCCTGACGCGCCGCCATCCAGTTGACGTTGCCGCGCAGCGTGTTGATCTCACCGTTATGGGCGACCATGCGGTAGGGGTGCGCAAGCTTCCACGACGGGAAGGTGTTGGTGGAGAAACGCTGATGCACGAGGGCGACGGCGGATTCAAAACGCGGATCGGCCAGATCCTTGTAATAAGCACCCACCTGATAAGCGAGGAACATGCCCTTATAAACGATGGTGGAGGAGGAGAGCGACACGGGATAGAAATCCTGCGTCTCCTTGCCGCCGCCCTCGTCATAGATGCGGTTGGACAGCACCTTGCGGATCAGGAACAGCTTGCGCTCGAAATCGGCATTGGTCGCGGCATCGCGCCCGGCACCGATGAAGACCTGAACATGGTGCGGTTCTGTCCCGGCAATATCCGGGGCCTTGGACAGCGAGGAATTGTCAACCGGCACATCACGAAAGCCGAGGAACTGCTGCCCTTCTTCGCCGATTACATCGACGATGACTTTCTTGTAGTGCTCGATGCGGGACGGATCGCGTGGCATGAAAATGTGGCCGACGGCATATTCGCCAGCCTTGGGCAGCGTCACGCCCTGGCCCGCCATTTCCTCGCGGAAGAAACGGTCGGGGATCTGCACGAGAATGCCGGCACCATCGCCCATCAGCGGATCGGCGCCGACAGCGCCGCGATGCGTCAGGTTTTCGAGGATGAACAGGCCGTCCTTGACGATCTGGTGCGACTTCTGGCCCTTCATATGGGCAACAAAGCCAACGCCGCAGGCGTCATGTTCATTGGCCGGATCATAAAGACCCTGCTTTTCCGGCAGGCCGCCCGCGAAACGCGCCTTCGCAGAAACGGGTGCGGCCACGGCCGCGGTGGGACAGTCTGTGGTCAGGGTTGCGGCGGCGATCTCTGCCTGCGGCTTGTGCGTCATTTTTGTCCCTCCTGCAAAATTACTTGCATGGTTTCATGCGAAGATCCGGCTCGACCACGAATTCTCGCTTCCCGCAAAAATCGCACTCAACCCGGTTCGAGCAAATTTAGGACAGCAAAGCTGTCTCAATTCACGAGGATTTTGGCAGAAACCGGCGGAATTGGCAAGGGTGCGAATCCAATTAGTCGGACGGTCATTTTGCAGTGAAGTTTCGATACTGACCTATTGCGCGAAACTTTCTTGTCACAAAATGGGCCGAGCTATTGCTTTCATTACCGGATTTGCCAATCGCAAGGTTAGGTCCTAGAACTTTCCCCGTCATCGCTTCACGCAGCCCCAAAACAGACACTCAGCTATCGGAAAGCCTTCAGAGATGTTTTTTGCTTCAGACAATTGGGCTGGCGCCCATCCGGCCGTCAACGAACGGCTTTCGCGGGAATCCACCCGCTTTGCCGCTGCTTACGGCACCAGCGAACTCGATCTCTCCATCGAAAAACGCTTCAACGAGATATTCGAGCGCGAGGTCGCGGTGTTTTTCGTCGCCACCGGCACGGCGGCCAACTCGCTTTCGCTGGCCAGCATCGCCCGCCCCGGCGGCCTGACTTTCTGTCATTCGGAAGCCCATGTGATCGAAGACGAATGCGGCGCGCCTGATTTCTTCAGCGGCATGCGCATGGTCGCCGTTGAAGGGCCTGATGGCAAGATGTTGCCGGAAAACCTGATCGAACGCATCGCGCGTTATCCGCAAGACGCCGTTCACCATGGCCGCGCCGCCGCCATCACCATGACGCAGGCAACCGAGGCCGGCACGGTCTATACGCTCGATGAAATCGACGCCATCGCCAGGATCGCCAAAGACAACGGTCTGCCACTGCACATGGATGGCGCGCGGTTTGCCAATGCGCTTGCCGCACTCGACACCACGCCGGCCGAAATGACCTGGAAACGCGGCGTCGACGTGCTATCTTTCGGCGGCACGAAAAACGGCTGCTGGTGTGCGGAAGCGATCGTGTTTTTCGATCCTTCGCTCGCCCGGGACTTCTCCTTCCTGCGCAAGCGCACCGCCCAGCTTTTTTCGAAATCGCGTTTCATCGCCGCACAATTCGAAGCCTATCTGCAGGACGATCTGTGGCTTGGTCTCGCCGGCCACGCCAATGCCATGGCCAACCGGTTACGCGCCGGCTTCGGCTCGCTCAACAGCGCCCGCCTCGCCTGGCCGACACAGGCCAACGAAGTGTTCGCCATTCTGCCGAAGGCCGCCGCCGAAGCCGCAACGGCCAAGGGTGCGAAGTTCTATGACTGGCTGGAGCCGCGCGACATGCCGGAAAAGGTCGGCAAGGACGAATTGCTGATCCGCATGGTCACCAGCTTTGCGACGACCGAGGCCGACGTGGACGAATTCCTGTCGATCTGCGCTTCTGTCTAACACAACATTTGAGGGCGTCCCATAACGGCGCCCTCAAACCTCCTGAAGCCGGTAACCGACACCGGTTTCCGTCAGGATATAGCGGGGCTGGTCCGGAATTTTTTCGATCTTCTGGCGAAGCTGGCGCACATAGACCCGCAAATATTGGACGTCGGTCAACTCGTCCCACGCATGCTCAAGCAAAAATCGGTGCGTCAGCACCTTGCCCGCATGTTGCACCAGAACCCGCAGAATATCATACTCCTTGGGCGAGAGTTTCACCTCACGGTCCTCCACCTTGACGATGCGCCGGACGAGATCGACCGAAAGGTCACCGGTTCGAAATACCGGCCTTTCCCCCTGGCTCTGCAGGCGGTGGCGCAGGGCGACGCGGATGCGGGCGACAAGCTCGTTCATGCCGAAAGGCTTGGCGATGTAATCATCCGCTCCTAGTTCCAGCGCCTTGACGATACCCGCCTCATCCGTGCGGCTGGAGAGAATGATCACCGGCAGCGCCAGCCCTTCGCCACGCCATTTCGCCAGGAGATCATGTCCAGATATATCCGGCAACCCGAGATCGAGAACGACGAGATCGGGTTTGTCCTCACCGACAAGCTCCATCGCCACCTTCGCATTCATGGCCTCGCTCACCGCATATCCTTGAGTCGACAGCCCCACCCGCAAAAGCTTGCGGATCGGCGGTTCATCGTCGACGATCAGAATGCGGACGGCGGAATTGGTCATTCCCGATCTCCTTTAGCGGCACGACGAAGCACGTGAATGATTCTCTTCTGAAATCGCGCCCTAATCATGATCTAGCACGGGTGCGTCAGGGGGAGCTGGCAGGCTTATGGTAAATTGCGCGCCTGGGCGACCCGACCTGTTTTCCGCCCGGATCGACCCGCCCATGGCCTCGATGAAACCCTTGCAGATGGATAGCCCGAGACCCGTGCCGGCCTGCACATGATCCGCCTTGCGCACCCGGTAGAAACTGTCGAACACCCGCTCCGTATCATCAGGGGGAATGCCCGGCCCCTCGTCCGCAACGGACAGGAAGACATGCATGCCCTGCCGCCACCCCCTGATCTCGATAGCCGTCTGTTCGGACGCGTATTTAGCCGCGTTGTCGATCAAATTAAACAACACCTGTTCGAAAAGCACCGGATCGACCTTCAGCATCGGCAGATCGGAGGGAATATCCAGAATGATCTCGTGCCGGACAACGATTTTCGCCGCGCGCGAAAGCGCCGTGCCGACCATATCCCCGACGAAATGCAGCCCGTAATTTGGCTCCATCGCCCCTGAACCAATTCTTGTCATATCCAGCAGGTTGGAGATGAAACGGTTAAGCCGCTCGGACTCCTCAATGATTGTCGAAAGTAACTCAGTCCGCGCATCGGGCGGAATGTCGTCCGCAAAATCCTTTAGCGTTCCGGCCGAACCCAGAATGGCAGCAAGTGGTGTTTTCAAGTCATGGGAAATGGAGGTGAGGAGAGCAGTGCGTAGCCGGTCGGTTTCCGCCGCAAGCCTTGCCTGGTCGACATCCGAGGCAAGCTGAATACGTTCGACGGCAAGGGCCGCCTGATCGGCCAGCGCATCGAAGAGCCGTTGCTGCTCCGGTGTCAAAAGCGGGCCGACCCGGTCATCATCCAGCCCCACCACGCCGATGGCGCCGCTGCCGGTGCGCAATGGCAGATAAAGACGCTTCGCACCCGGTAGCGTATCCGCGCCGCGGCCCGTGGCTCTGTTATGCTCCCATGCCCATTGCGCGGCGGCGATATCGGCATCCGCCAAAGTATCATCGGGCGGATAACCCGCCTTGACGGTGATCGTATTGTTTTCCGGCAGCAGCAGAACAACCCGGACCTTCAGCATAGAAGCCATCTGGTAAGCGGTTGCCCACAACACATCATCCAGTGTGCTAGTGCCTGCCAGTTTTTTTGAAAACAGATAGAGGTCCTCGGTGGTTCGCGCCCTCGCCCGCGCCGACGCCGCCTGCCGCTGCACGGCGACGGCCAGATTGGAGGCGACCAAGGCCACACCGAAATAAAACAGCAGCGCCACGACGCTGTCCGGTGCGCTCACCGTCAGCGTGTAGCGCGGCTCCAGAAAGAAGAAGTTGAAGGCGAAGGCGCCAAGCAATGAAGCATAGAGCGCCGGCCCCAGCCCGCCGCGCACGGCAGCGGCCAGAACCGCCATCAGGAAGACCAGCGCCAGATTTCGAACATCGAGCATCTGGTCCAGCCCGATGCCGACAATGATAGCCACCGCCACCAGCAACGTGCTGCTGAGATAAGCCTTGAGCAGATTGCCACGACGCGGAGACGCCTGCTTCACCGTCTGCACCGGCTTTTCCGCCGCCTTGTCGCCGGAAATGACGTGGACGCTGATATCGCCCGCATGGTCGATCAGTTCATGGGTCAGCGAGCGCTGGAACAGGCGCTGCCACCAGTTCTTTTTAGGGCGGCCGATGATGATATGGGTGAAATTATTGGCGTTTGCATAGGCGATGATCTCGCGCGTCAGATCAAGCGCCGGCAGGGTTACCGTCTCGCCACCCAGCTTCTCGGCAAGCCGCATGGTGCCGGCCAGCCGGTCCTTCTCCGCCTCCGATAATTGCTGCGAACGCGGCGTATCGAGATGCAGCGCCGTCCAGGGCGCGCGCAGGCGATCCGCCTGCCTTCGGGCATAACGCACGAGACCCGGGCCATTGCCGCCATGGTCGAGGCAGACCAGAACCCTGTCCCCCGCCGCCCATGGTCCGGAAATGGCATGCGACTGCATGTGGTTTAGCAATTGCTCGTCCACCCGCTGGGCGGTGCGTCGCAGCGCCAGTTCACGCAACGCCGTCAGGTTGCCGCGGGAAAAATAATTCTCGATGGCGCGCCGCGCAGTGCGGGGCATGTAGACTTTGCCATCCTGCAGGCGTTTCAGCAGATCGTCGGGGGTGATATCGATGATTTCGACGTCGTCGGCCCTGTCGATGATGCTGTCAGGTACTGTTTCCCGCACGCGGATGCGGGTGATCTGTGCCACCACATCGTTCAGGCTTTCGACATGCTGGATGTTCAGCGTCGTATAGACATCGATGCCCTGCGCGAGGATTTCCTGAACATCCATATAGCGCTTGGGGTGGCGGCTGCCGGCGGCATTGGTATGGGCAAGCTCATCGACCAGCACCAGAGCGGGGCGGCGGGCGAGTATCGCATCGAGATCCATCTCATCCAGCATCTGGCCGCGATAATCGATGTGCCTGCGGGCGATCACCTCCAGCCCTTCGACCAGAGCTTCAGTTTCGCGGCGGCCATGGGTTTCCACGACGCCGATAATGGTGTCGACGCCGTCCGCAAGTTTCGCACGGCCGGACATCAGCATTTCATAAGTCTTGCCGACGCCGGGGGCTGCGCCTAGAAAAATCTTCAGCCGGCCCCGCGCCTCGCGCCGGGCGTTTTCCAGCAGCGCATCGGGCGACGGTCTGCTCGGCATATTGCTGATATCGTCAGGCATTTAACCCACCAGTGGTCGAAGCTATGGCTTCCGAAGAAGCCATAGCCATTTCAGTTCATGAGCCGGCTGCGTCAAGAGCCATGTTCAGCGCCAGCACATTTACGACGGGTTCGCCCATGAAGCCCAGTTCCGGTCCCTCGACATGACGCTCGACGATGGCACGCAACGAGCTTTCATCCATGCCCCTTGCCTTTGCGACACGCGGTATCTGGAAATAAACGGCCTCAGGCGTGACATGCGGGTCGAGACCGCTGCCCGATGCCGTCACCAGATCGGCCGGCACCTCGGCTGCCGGGTTTTCGGCTTTCGCGGCCTCATAATCCTGCTTCACCCGGTCGATGAGTTTGGCGCTGGTCGGACCGAGATTGGAGCCGGAAGACGAGGCGGCATTATATCCGTCACCGGCAGCGGAGGGCCTGCCGTGGAAATATTTCTCACCGGTGAAGGCCTGCCCGATCAATTGCGAACCCACCACGCTGCCGTTCTTTTCTATGAGGCTGCCATTGGCCTGAAAGGGAAAGAGCGCCTGCGCCAGACCCGTCATGCCCAGCGGATAGGCAAGGCCGGTGATGGCGGTGGTGGCAAGGATCAGCACCAGTGCGGGACGAAGCTGTCTAAACATTGTCTTACTCCTCAGGCTAGACCAAGCGCCGTAATGGCGAGGTCGATGGCCTTGATGCCGATAAAGGGAACGATGATGCCGCCGAGGCCATAAATGACCAGATTGCGCGACAGCAGCGCGCCGGCGCCGATCGGGCGGTATTTGACGCCCTTCAGCGACAGCGGGATGAGCGCGATGATTATCAACGCGTTGAAGATGATGGCGGACAAGATCGCGCTCTGCGGTGTTGAAAGCCCCATGACGTTCAGGACGCCAAGCTGCGGATAGAGCACCAGAAACATCGCCGGGATGATGGCGAAATATTTGGCGATATCGTTGGCGATGGAGAAGGTCGTCAATGCGCCGCGTGTCATCAGCAACTGCTTGCCGATTTCGACGATCTCGATGAGCTTGGTCGGATCGCTGTCGAGATCGACCATATTGCCCGCCTCGCGGGCCGCCACAGTGCCGGTGTTCATGGCGACGCCGACATCGGCCTGCGCCAGCGCCGGCGCATCATTGGTGCCGTCGCCGCACATGGCGACGAGCTTGCCCTTGGCCTGTTCCTCGCGGATCAGCTCCAGCTTGTTTTCAGGCGTTGCCTGGGCAAGGAAATCATCGACGCCCGCTTCCGCCGCAATGGCAGCAGCCGTCATCGGATTGTCGCCGGTGATCATGACAGTGCGGATGCCCATGCGGCGAAGCTCGGCGAAACGCTCCCGAATGCCGCCCTTGACGATATCCTTCAGCTGCACGACCCCGAGCAGCTTTCCATCCCGCACCACGGCAAGCGGCGTGCCGCCAGCCTTGGCGATTTCTTCCGCAATCGTGCGGATTCCACGCGTGGCATCGGTTTCGGTTTTGACGGCCAACGCCGCGTTCCCATGTTGCGTAACGCCGCCATCGACATAAGCCAGAACGGCATCAACGGCACCCTTGCGAATGGAGGCGCCTTCGAAATCCACGCCGCTCATGCGGGTCTGGGCGGTGAAAGGCACGAAGGTAGCGTGCAGCTTCTGCATGTCGCGGGCGCGGATGCCGTATTTTTCCTTGGCTAGAACGACGATGGAGCGGCCTTCCGGCGTCTCATCGGCAAGCGAGGCGAGCTGTGCGGCATCGGCAAGTTCCTGCTCCGAAACGCCGGCGATAGGCCGAAACTCCGTCGCCTGCCGGTTGCCGAGCGTAATCGTGCCGGTCTTGTCCAGCAGCAGCGTATCGACGTCACCGGCCGCTTCGACGGCGCGGCCGGACATGGCAAGCACGTTGAAACGCACCAGCCTGTCCATGCCGGCAATACCGATGGCGGACAAAAGAGCGCCGATGGTGGTGGGGATGAGCGTGACGAACAGCGCCACCAGCACGATGATCGGGATGGAGCCGCCGGCATAGGCGGCGAAGCTTGGAATGGTCGCGGTGGCAAGAACGAAGATCAGCGTCATGCCCGCAAGCAGGATGTTGAGCGCGATTTCATTCGGCGTCTTCTGGCGCTCGGCACCTTCCACCAGCGAAATCATCCGGTCGAGGAAGGTGGAACCGGCAGCAGCGGTGATGCGCACCCTTATCCAGTCCGACAGAACCTGCGTGCCACCGGTGACAGCCGAGCGGTCGCCACCGGATTCGCGGATGACGGGGGCGGATTCGCCTGTTATCGCCGCCTCATTGACGGAGGCCACACCTTCGACGACTTCACCATCGGACGGGATGATATCACCGGCTTCGACAAGCACGACATCGTTGACCTTCAGGCTTGTGCCCGCCACCATCTTGTACTGGCTACGATCATCACCGGTCAGCAACTTCGCCTGGGTTTCGGTGCGGGTCCGGCGCAGCGAATCCGCCTGCGCCTTGCCGCGCCCCTCGGCGACGGCTTCGGCGAAGTTGGCGAACAACACGGTAAACCAGAGCCAGAGATTGATCTGGAAAGAAAAGCCGAGATTGGCGCTGCCGACGATGAGATCGCGAATGAACAGCACCGTCGTCAGCACGGATACCGAGGCCACCACGAACATGACCGGGTTGCGCGCCAGCGTGCGCGGGTTGAGTTTTTTGAACGCGGCGGCGATGGCCGGAACGAGAATGCGAGAATCGAGGATGCTCGCTTGTTTGGACTGGCTCATGAAGAGGCTCCAGCGTTTGAATAAGGGCGACCGATGAGGGTCGATCAGCCCGTGAGAACTTCGAGAGCGACGACGGCGGCGAACAGGGCCGCCATCATCGCAAGAATGAGATTGGAGGCGCACCAGCCGCCGGGACCGGCGCTCCTTTTGACGGGAGCACCAGTGCGGACAGGAAGGTTGCGTCGGTGTCGGGGTATGTCATTGGTCATGGCACCACCTCAAAAGACCTGACCTGCCGCCATCACCAGATGTTCCGCGACCGGACCAAGAGCCAGTGCAGGCAGGAAGGTGAGGCCGCCGACAATCAGGATCGTGCCGACAAGCAGACCGACAAACAGCGGACCATCCGTTGGGAAGGTGCCGGCCGATGCCGGAACGGTCTTCTTGGTGACCAGCGAGCCGGCGATGGCGAGCGCCGGAATGATCACCAGAAAACGCCCCATCAGCATGCCGAAACCAAGTGTGATGTTGTACCAGGTGGTATTGCCGGTCAGACCGCCGAAAGCCGAGCCGTTATTGGCGGCTGCCGAAGTGTAGGCATAGAGTATTTCGGAGAAGCCGTGCGGTCCGGCCGTGCCGATCGACGCCACCGCCGATGGCAGGACCGTGGCCGTGGCGGTGAAAGCCAGCATGGCGAGTGGCAGGCAGAGAATGGCCAGAACTGCCATCTTCATTTCCTTGGCCTCGATCTTCTTGCCGAGATATTCCGGTGTGCGCCCAACCATCAGACCCGCCACGAAGATGGCGATGATGATGAACAGCAGGATGCCGTAAAAACCCGCGCCGACACCGCCGACGATCACTTCGCCCAATTGCATGTTGATGAGCGGGACTAAACCACCAAGCGCCGTGAAGCTGCCATGCATGGCGTTGACCGCACCGCAGGACGCGGCTGTCGTGATGACTGCAAACAGCGATGAAAGCGCTACACCGAAGCGAACTTCCTTGCCTTCCATATTGCCGCCCGCGAGACCAAAGCCGTGCATCAGCGGATTTCCGGCCGCTTCCGCCCAATAGGTGACGGCGACGCCGGCGATGAACAGCACGCCCATGGCCGAAAGGATCGCCCAACCCTGGCGCTGGTTGCCCACCATGCGCCCGAAGACATTGGTGAAGGCCGCACCGATGGCGAAGATCGACACCATCTGGATCATGTTGGAGAAGGCATCAGGGTTTTCAAACGGATGCGCCGAATTGGCGTTGAAGAAACCGCCGCCATTGGTGCCGAGCATCTTGATCGCCAGCTGCGATGCGACGGGCCCGACCGCAATCGTCTGCTGCGCACCTTCGAGCGTTTGTGCCGTGACATAAGCGCCGAGCGTCTGCGGCACGCCGAGCCACACATAGACAAGGGTCAGTACGATGCAGAGGGGCAAAAGCACGTAGAGCGTCGCACGGATCATATCCACCCAGAAATTGCCGATGGCCTTGCCTGAAGCGCGCGAAAAGGCGCGGATGAGACCGATGGCGATTGCCATGCCCGTGGCGCCGGAAACGAAATTCTGAACGGTTAAACCAGCCATCTGGGTCAGATAAGACATGGTGCTTTCGCCGCCATAATTCTGCCAGTTGGTATTGGTGACGAAGCTGACCGCCGTGTTGAACGACAGTTCCGGCCCGACGGCCGGCATTGCCTGCGGATTATAAGGCAGCACGGCCTGAAAACGCATCAGCGAATAAAGCAGGACAAAACCGAGAAGGTTGAAGAGCAGCATGGAAAACGCATAGGTCGTCCAGTGCTGCTCTTCGCGCTCGCTTGTTCCGGCAAGGGCATAGAGGCCGCGCTCGACAGGCACAAGAACCGGCGAAAGCAGGGTGCGCTCGCCACTAAAGACACGCGCCATATAGAAGCCGAGCGGCTTCACCAGCGCAAAAATGATCCCGCAAAACAGCAGAATCTGAAACCATCCATTGAGGGTCATTGTATTGGACTTTCAATAGCCGCCGCTTCCCGATCAGAAGCGTTCGGGGCGAATGAGAGCATAGGTGAGATAGGCGGCGATAAAGACGGTGACGGCACCGCTGAGGACATAGTCGAATATCATCGCAGCCTCCGTCTAAAGCCGGTCGCAGGCGCGCGTATAGGCAAAGCAGAGGGCGAAAAACACCGTCGCTGCGCCGATCAGAACAAGGTCCATCATGATGGGACTCCTTTTTTCCACGAGGAGCCTGACAGGAAGAAAAGCGCCGCCATGTGGGACGTCGCTTTTCATTCTTTCTGGCTCAGGAAGGGAACACCATCCCTTCCCGAACAGAAGAATGCACCCGAACCGCATAAAGGTTCGAGACGGCCTCAAAGGGAATAAAATAGGAATCCTATAGGAATTTCGATGCCCGCAGACGCGGGCACCGCTGCCATCCCTTAGTGAGAGAGCGGCTCGCCAAAAGCGGAAACAATGGTTTCCGCGGTGCTTTTGCTGGCCAGCAGCGCCGCCAGCAGAATGCGGGCCTGGCCCGGGCGAAGCGTGGAAGAATGCACGGCACCGGCCGCGACGAGGTCATGTCCGCCGCCGCCGCCGCCATAACTTGCGACAAGACGGCCTTCCGGCACGCGGCTGGAAACGACGACAGGGACGCCGTGTTCCGCGCAGCGTTTCACCGCCTCGGCAATATCAGGATTGGCGTTACCGGAACCGAGCGCGGCGAGCACGATACCTCTAGCGCCCGCCTGCAGGCTCGCGTCGATATGGGTTGCGTCGCAGCCGGGATGGATAGCGACGATATCAACCCTGATATCGGCGACGGGCGCAGCAAGGTTCGGCGCTGAGGCCTGAACCAGTGGTCGCGCCGAGCGAAAGGCGTCAGCCGCATCCGCACTCAGCTTGTAAAGCCCCCAGGCCGGCAGACAGCGACCGCCGAAGGAAAGAAGCACGCCCTTTTGGACGTTCTGCCGATCGAGCGCGGTTTCTATGGCCTGCGCCAGATTGACGGGTCCGTCCGCATTCGGGTGGTCTGCCGTAAACTGCGCACCGGTGAAGACCACCGGTTTGGTGAGGCTGTGCTGCAGATTGACGAGCAGGGAGGATTCTTCCATGGCATCGGTGCCATGCAGAACCACGACGCCCGCCACCGCGGGGTCATTGAGTTCCAGGCCTACCGCATCGCTGATGCGCTGCATGTCTGCCAATGTCAGGCTGGAAGAATCCTTCGCCATCAGATCGACCGGCTTCAGCCGGGCGCTGATCTGCGGAACCAGCGCCAGCAGGTCCTCGCCGGAAAGACTGGGGGTACTGGCCCCATCGGCACCACGCCGGCTGGCGATGGTGCCACCGGTGGCGATGACCGCCACCAGTTGAGTGTCACCCTGCCCGCTCAATGCGACGCCCCTGCACCGGCCGCACGTTCAGCCGCCAGACGGTGGATACGGTCGCGCAACAGATACCAGCCGACCACCAACGCCGGAATGATGACCAGCAGCGAAGCGATTGTCCAGGAGCCGACGGGATAATCGAACGCCATCAACACCAGCACGCCGAACAGGAAGATGAGCGTGAGAATGCCGGTATAAGGTGCGCCGAACATGCGGAAATCCGGACGCGCCAGTTCGCCGCGCTGCGAAAGCTGCCAGAGCTTCAGCTGGCAGAGCACGATGACGGCCCATGCGCAGATGATACCAAGCGCCGAGAGGTTGAGGGCGATTTCGAAGGCGGAGGCGGGAACGACGGCGTTCAAGGCCACGCCGAGAACGGTGACGACGGCCGTGACCGCAATGCCGCCATAGGGCACGCCGGCCTTGTTCATCTTCGCAAGTGCGGCCGGAGCCGAGCCGGAAACGGCCATGGAGTGCAGAATGCGGCCGGTGGAATAAAGACCGGCATTAAGTGAGGAAAGCACGGCGGTCAGAACCACGAGGTTCATGATCACGTCAGCGCCCTCTACGCCGATGGAGCCGAAGAAGGTGACGAAGGGGCTCTCACCCGCCTTGTAGGCGGTATAGGGCAAAAGCAGCGTGAACAGCAGCACCGAGCCGACGTAAAACACCACGAGGCGCAGAACCACCGCGCGGATGGCACGGGGCATGACCTTGCGCGGATCTTCTGTTTCGCCTGCCGCCGTGCCGATCAGCTCAATCGAGGCATAAGCGAAGACGACACCCTGAATGATGACGAAGGCCGGCAGAATGCCGTTCGGGAAGAAGCCGCCATTGTCCGTAATGAGGCTGAAGCCGGTGACATGGCCCTCAATGGGCGTGCCGAAGATGACGAAATAAACGCCGACGACGAGGAAAATGGCAAGCGCCAGAACCTTGATCAGGCTGAACCAGAATTCAAGCTCGCCAAAGACCTTCACCGACAGCATGTTCATCGCCAGCACGACCAGAAGCGCCGTCATCGCGAAGACCCACTGGTCGATGCCCACCAGCCACGGAACATATTGCTTGAAGAAATTCATGTAGAGGGCGACGGCTGTCACATCCGCCACCGAAGTCATCGCCCAGTTCAGCCAATACATCCAGCCGGCGGCAAAGGCCATTTTCTCACCGTAGAACTCACGGGCATAGGACACGAAGGAACCGGAGCTCGGGCGATGCATGATAAGCTCGCCGAGCGCACGCAGCACCAGAAACGCGAAGAAGCCGCAGAGCGCATAAACAAACACAAGCGCCGGACCTGCCTGCGCCAGCCGGCCGCCGGCGCCAAGAAACAGGCCGGTGCCGATCGCGCCACCAATGGCGATCATCTGGATCTGACGTGGCTTGAGGGCCTTGTGGTAACCGAGTTCCTCTTCGACGAAGACCTCACGTTCGGCAGGCGCCGTTTTCCCAGAATGCATGGATATTTATCCTCCCGATAAAGTGCTTTAGTCGGCGATAAGCCGGAAATCAAAATGAAACTGGCACAGTCCGTGCTGGAAACATGGCCAGCATGCTCATGCATGCTGTAAAGCTGCATGACAGATTTTCGCCCCTCATAATGGCAGATAATGCCGTTCGTCAAGGGTATTCGATATGATTGACCTTCTCCTCAGCCCAGATTAAGGTCGAAAAATCTGTAAGACAGCTTTACAGATATAGCAACACTTAAAAGCCAGTGGAGGAAAAAGTGAGTGTGACGCGCAGGGAGCATGATTTGCTCGGAACGAAGGATATTCCGGCTGATGTCTATTGGGGTGTGCACACCGCACGCGCCGTGGAAAACTTTCAGATCACCGGGGTAACCATTGGCCACAATCCCTATCTCGTCAGGGGATTGGCCTATGTGAAGGAGGCGGCGGCGCGCGCAAATCACGAACTCGGCCTGCTCGACACGGAGCGAATGGAGGCGATCGCTGCGGCCTGCCGCGAAATCCGCGCCGGCACGCTGCACGAGCAATTCGTGGTGGATGAAATCCAGGGCGGAGCCGGCACCTCCACCAACATGAATGCCAACGAGGTCATCGCCAACCGGGCGCTTGAACTGCTTGGCCACGAAAAAGGCGATTATGCCCGCCTTCACCCCAACGACCATGTCAATCTCAGCCAGTCCACCAACGACGCCTATCCGACGGCGGTTAATGTCGGCCTGATCGAATCAATCGACGATCTGGCAGCCTCCATGGGCGTGCTGAAGGACGCTTTTGACCGCAAGGCGCAGGAATTTGCCGGCTTCATCAAGATCGGGCGCACGCAATTGCAGGACGCCGTGCCGATGACGCTCGGCCAGGAATTCCGCACCTTCGTGGTGATGCTGGGTGAAGATCAGGCCCGCCTGATCGAATCCGCGGCCCTGCTGCACGAGATCAATCTCGGCGCCACCGCCATCGGCACCGGCCTTAATGCGCCGCGCGGTTATGCGGCGCTTGCCTGCCAGCATCTGGCAGCGCTGACCGGACGGCCGCTGGTGACGGCGGTAGACCTTATTGAAGCGACACAGGACCCCGGCGCATTCGTGCATCTGTCCGGCGTGTTGAAACGCGTGGCCGTCAAGCTGTCGAAAACCTGCAACGACCTTCGCCTGCTCTCCTCCGGCCCGCGTGCTGGCATCGGCGAAATCACCCTGCCGTCGGTTCAGGCGGGTTCCAGCATCATGCCGGGCAAGATCAACCCGGTCATTCCCGAAGTCGTCAATCAGGTCGCCTATGCGGTCATCGGCAACGATATCACCATCACCATGGCCGCCGAAGCCGGGCAGCTGCAGCTGAACGCCTTCGAACCGATCATCGTGCGCGCCCTTTCCCAGAGCATCAGCCAGCTCAGCGCCGCCTGCCGGACACTGGCGGAACGCTGCGTTGACGGCATCGTCGCCAATCCCACCATTATGGCGCAGCGCGTGGAAGAATCGATCGGCCTTGCCACCGCGCTTAATCCGCTGATCGGTTATTATGCAGCGACGGAAGTGGCCAAGGAGGCGCTCGCCAGCGGGCGCACCGTGCCGCAGGTGGTTCTGGAACGCGGATATCTGACGGAAGCGCAATTGCAGCGGGCGCTGAGCCCGCGGCACCTCGCCAACCTGCCGGCGCTTACGGTTGACGAACCCGATCTTCTCCAATGATCGTCGTCACCACCTGCTTCACCTGCCCAAGGTGAAGCTCCATCGCCTCGCGCGCCTCGGGTGCTGAACCCCGCCGGATTGCTTCGACGATCCGGCGGTGCTCGTAATTCGACGCAACGCGACGGCCCGCCATCAGATTGACCATCTCTGACTGTTGGGACACAGCCTCGCGGGCATCGGCGACCACCTTGGCGAAGAGACGATTGGCGGAAGCCTCCGCGATGGCACAGTGGAATTGCCCGTCCAGCAGCACCCAGGGGTGCGGCCTCTCTTCAATTTCCATCCTGTCACAAAGGTGCAGCAATATTTCCAACTGGGCATCGGTGCGCCTGAGCGCCGCCCATCCGGCGGCCGGGACCTCGATGAAGGGACGGGCCTCGATAAGATCGCGGGCGGAATAAGCGCCGTAATTCAACTCGGAAGGCGGCGTCGGCGTCATCACATAGGTGCCGCTTCCGGTGCGGGTCTGCGTCAGCCCCAAAGTCTGGAGAGATCGCAACGCCTCGCGAATGATCGGCCGGCTAACGCCATATCTTTGTGCCAGATGCGCCTCGGAAGGCAGCCGCGTGCCGACTGCAATCTGCCCCGAGGTAATCGCTGAGCGGATATCTTCAAACACCGCTTCCGCGGCATTCTTGCGATTGATCGGCTGTGCATCCGCAAGCCAATCCGACAACCCGCCCATCTTTAAACCCTCCGCACCCTCAATATGCCTGCCATCCAGCAATGAAAGGACGGCTGCCGCTCACGCGGCTAAGCCGACCTTCCTAACACTATCCGGCCGGATGGAACAACGACGGCGGATATTTTTATCGGAGGAAGGAAGCGGCGACCGCTTCCTTCCAATATCACGCCTTCACGTCCTGTCCCACCGGCTCGTCATCCTCACGCGGAATGCGGAACCAGGCGACATAAAGCGCCGGCAGGAAAAGCAGCGTCAGCGCCGTACCGACCACGATGCCGCCCATCATCGCATAAGCCATTGGTCCCCAGAAAATCTCCCGCGATATGGGAATGAGGGCAAGGGTTGCCGCCGCCGCCGTCAGCATGATCGGCCGCATGCGGTGCTCGGTCGCCTCGACCACCGCGCGCCAGGCCGAGACGCCCTCGCTTCTCAGATGCTCGATCTGCACGACAAGAATGACCGAGTTGCGGATCAGGATGCCGATCAGCGCCAGCACGCCGAGGATGGCGACGAAGCCCATCGGCGCATTGGAGAGAAGCAGCGCCACCACCACGCCGATCAATGCGGTCGGCGCCACGGCGAAGACGAGGAACAGCCTGCTGAAGCTTTGCAGCTGCAACATCAGAATGGTCGCCATCGCAAACAGCATCAGCGGTACTACGGCAACGATCGGCGCTTGCGAATCCGCGCTGGATTCCACCGAACCACCCGTTTCCAGCTTGTAGCCGACGGGAAGTGTTTTCTGGAACGCCTCGATCTTCGGCTTCAGCTGCTCGACGATCGTTGCAGGCTGCGTCGGGCCGATAATGGCGGCCTTGACCGTGATCGTCGGGATCCTGTCGCGGCGCCAGATGGTCGGCTGTTCCAGTTCGTAGCGGAAATTGGCGATAGCCGACAGCGGCACGGCCTTGCCGTTGGTCGCCGGCAATTGCAGGTTCTGCAATGTCTCGATGGAGCCGCGCTCCGACATCTGCGCCCGCGCCACCACATTGACGAGATAGATGTCGTCCCTGACCTGGGTAACTGTGGAACCTTCGACAATGCTGTTCATGGCATTGGCGATGTCTTCCGACGAGACGCCCAGCTGGCGGGCCTTGTCCTGCAGAACGTCAACCTTGACCACACGCGTCGGCTCGTTCCAGTCCATGACCATGTTGGACAGCAGCTGGTGTTCGCCGACGATGCCCGACAATTGCTGTCCAAGCTCACGAACCTTCTGGATATCAGGACCGCTCAGGCGATATTGCACCGGTTTCCCGACCGGCGGGCCGATATCAAGCAATTTCACGAAGGCATCGGTGCCGGTGAAGGTCCGGTTCAGGTAATCCTGCAACTCGGCACGCACCTTGTCACGCACATCCAGCCCCTTGGTGACGATGACCGTCTGGCCGAAAGTGACATCAGGCGTCTGCACGTCGAAGGACAGGATGAAACGCGGCGCGCCTTCGCCGACATAGGTCGTCCAATGATCGATATCCGTATTTTTCGCCAGCATTTCCTGTTCGAACTGCGCCATCTGCCGGTTGGTTTCGGCAATCGAGCTGTTCTGCGGCAGGTTCCAGTCGACAATCAGCTCCACGCGGTCGGATGACGGGAAGAACTGCTGCTGCACGAGGCTCATGCCGCCGACGGAAAGACCAAACAGCGCAATGGTCAGAATGATCGTCACCCAGCGCCAGCGTAGCGCCCGGCCAAGAAGCCACGAAAAGCCGGAGGCGAAACGGCCCTTCTTTTCGTGATGCGATTTCATCGTCTTCGGCAGGATCGTCACGCCGAGCAGCGGCGTGAAGAGGACCGCGACGATCCACGACACGATCAGCGAAACCGCAATCACCACGAAGAGCGTGAAGGTGAACTCACCCGCCGCGCTGTTGTTGAGACCGACAGGAATGAAGCCGGCGACGGTGACCAGCGTACCCGTCAGCATCGGGAAGGCCGTCGAGGTATAAACATAGGTCGCCGCTTTTCTGAGATCGTCGCCGACCTCCAGCCGCGCGACCATCATCTCGACGGCAATCATCGCGTCATCGACAAGCAGCCCGAGCGCAATGATGAGGGCGCCGAGCGAGATGCGTTGCAGCGAAATGCCGGTATATTCCATGTAAACGAAGGTGATCGCCAGCACGAGCGGGATGGAGACGGCAACCACCATGCCGGCCCTGAGGCCAAGGCTGATGAAGCTGATGACGAGAACGATGGCGATCGCTTCGAAGAGCGCCGAAGTAAAGCCCGATACCGCCTCGTCAACCACGGCCGGCTGATCGGATACCCGGTGCAGATCGACGCCGATTGGCAGGTCCGCGACGATGCGCTTCATCTGCGCATCCAGCGCCTCGCCGAAATGCACGAGGTTCGCACCTGTTTTCATGCCAATGGCAAGACCGATGGCCGGTTGGCCGTTAAAACGGAACAGCGAGGATGGCGGATCGACATAACCGCGCCGGATCGTCGCCACTTCCGTCAGCGGGAAGAACCGGTTGTTGACGCGCAGGTTGATGGACCGCAGGCTGTCTTCCGAGGTGAACTGGCCGCTGACCCGCAACGCCACACGCTCAGGACCGGCATTAACGAAACCAGACTGGGTAACGGCGTTCTGTGATTGCAGCGTCTTGATGATCGACTGCTGATCGATGCCGAGCGCCGCGATCTGCCGCGTGGAAAACTCCAGATAGATCGCCTCGTCCTGCGCGCCGATGACATCCACCTTGCCGATATTGTCGACGGTCAGAACCTTCGCACGCGCATCCTCCACCAGATCGCGCAATTGCCGCTGGCTGAGGCCATCGCTGGTGAAAGCGTAGATATTGCCATAGACATCGCCGAAACGGTCATTGAAGAAAGGACCGACGACGCCCGAGGGGAACTCGCCCTTGATATCGCCGATCATGTTGCGCACCCGCACCCATGTCGGTTCAACGTTCCTGGCCTTGGTTTCCGGCACCAGCTCCACGAAGATCGTCGTGCGGCCGGCCACCGTCTGGCTGCGCAGATGGTCGAGATTATCGAGTTCCTCGAGTTTCTTCTCGATCCTGTCGGTCACCTGCCGGGCCACGTCTTCTGCCGAAGCGCCAGGCCATTGCGCACTGATCACCATCGTCTTGATGGTGAAGTTCGGATCTTCCTCACGGCCAAGGTTGAGATAGGAAAAAACGCCGGCAAGAACGAAAACCAGCATGAAGTACCAGACGAGCGAACGGTGTTCGAGCGCCCAGTCGGAAAGATTGAATTTCTTCACTGACGGACCTCCTGATCGATCCTGATGGCCTGCCCATCCTTAAGCTTGTGAACGCCGGCGCTGGCAACACGCTCGCCGGGTTTGACGCCGCCGGTAATGCGCACGCTGCCGCCGTCAACCGGCTCGCCCGCTATCGTAACCGGGCGCAGCGTCACCGTTGCCGTATCGGCATTTACGATCCAGACGCTCCATCCATTATCTGTTTTCAGCAAGGCTGATGCCGGAAGCGCAATCTGCGGTTCTGATGCGGCAAGCACCGAGGCCGTGACGACGGAGCCCAGCCGGAAGGCAGCGGGCGCATCCTGCAGGCTGATTTTCGTGCGGCGCGTGCGCGTCGCCGTTTCGGCCTCAGGCGCGATTTCGCGCACCACACCGGTGGTGCGGATTTTCGGATCGAGCTGCAGGGCGATCTCGAAGGTCGAGCCGATTTCCAGCCGCTGCGCCGCAAATTGCGGAACATCCACCACCACATCGCGCACTTCCGGGCGGGCGATAGTCACAACTGTCTGACCGGCCGAAACGACCTGGCCGATTTCGCCCGAAGTGGCGGTTACCACCCCGTCAAATTCCGCGCGCAGCTGCGCATAACCCAGCTGCTCTTCGGCCTTGTCCAGATTTGCCCGCGCCTTGGCAACGGCGGCATTGGCGGTGCGGGTGGCCTGCTCGGCCTCTTCAAGTGCTGCTTCCGTGCCGCTGCGGGCCTCGGCCAGCACGCGCTGGCGCTGTTCGGTCGTCACCGCATTGGCGAGCTGCGCTTCGGCATTGGAAAGATCGGACTGCGCACTTTTCACCGACAGTTCTAGCGCCAGCGGATCGATCGAAGCAACCACATCACCCTTCTTGACCAAATCGGCCACATCGACGTTGCGGGCGATGATCCGGCCGAGAACGCGAAAACCGAGATCGGTCTGGATGCGCGATTCCACCGTGCCGGTGAGCCGCAGCGCATCGGGCGACTTCTCCTCCACCACAACGGAGAGTACCGGGCGCGGTGCCTCCGCGGCGGCTTCCTGCTTTTCCTGGCAGGACGAGACCGCGATTGCCGCAATGAGCAAAAACAAGCTTCTGTTTATCCTGAACATTATTGTGCCTGCCCCTTTTCATAGGCGACCTTTTCACCGGTTCGCAGAAATTTGGTCCCGACGGTGACGACGATATCGCCGGAATTGAGCCCGTCCGCGACGACAAATTGGCCGGTCTCGTAGTCGGCGACCTCGATCCGTCGTATGGCGATTTCCGAAGATTGCGGATCGACAACCCAGACGGCGGGAAGACCGTTCTGCGACGTCATCGCCGACCATGGAAGTTCGATGGCATCAACCTGTTTGAAGCGGAAATGGCCGGATACGGGCGCGCCGAGCGGCATGGTCAGATCGCCGTTGAGGCCAACCTTGACCCTGATCGTCCCATTGTCCGGATCGATCGTCGGGGAAATCTCCCGCACCGGCGCCGCAACCGTACGGGACGGATCCGACAGCAGGCTGACATTGACGAGATTGTCGATATCGCGCTCGAGGAACAGCGATTCGTAGACATCGAAAACCGCATCGCGTGGCCCGTCATGCGCCAGCGTGAAGACGAGTTGAGCGGCCTGCGCCACCTGGCCAACCTCGACGTTACGCGCCGTGATCACGCCATCCGCATCGGCTCTGAGTTCGGTATAGGAAAGCGCATCGCGGGCCGTATCGAGCTGCGCCTGCGCCGATCTCACCGCGCCCTGCGTGGTGAGCAGGGTTTCCTGGGCCTTGTCGACAGCAGAGCGCGAGGTCACCTGTGTTTTGAAGAGGCTCTGCTGACGGTCGAACGTCAGTTGCGCCTGCGTCTGCTGCGCTTCGGCCGATTGCAGGTTGGCAAGCGCGACATCAATGTCGGCCTTCTGCTCTTCGGGATCGATGCGGGCGAGCAATTGCCCGGTCGTCACCCGCGCTCCCACATCCACCAGCCGCTCGGTGATCTTGCCGCTGACCCGGAAGGACAGGTCCGTCTGCACCCTTGCCCTCACTTCACCGGTGATGACGCTGCCACGATCGACCGGCTTTTTCACCGCCGCGACCACGTCGACGGTCCGCAGCGGTTTTTCGGCCGGCCGCTCTTCATTGCTGCAGGACGACAGGGCAAAAACACCGCCAACCGCAAGCACGATAAGAATGGTTTTCATGGTGACCTCTTGATCTTTGCCCCATCCTATAATATTTGACTGACTGAATAGTCAATGAAATTCTTATGCCGCCGATCCGGAAACCGTTCGACGCCGGAATCCCGGATGGTGATCGAAGATTTGCCCGGGGCGTTCTTGGGAGACACCGGGAATAGGCTGACAGAATGAACCACGCACCACCTGCAAAAATCGATTCCGGTTTTCGTGCCGGTGCGATAGGCAGGCCACCTATTACGTCCGCCGCTCACGACGGATAGAAGGGCACGCGCCGAAAATACCTGAGGAGCCGGGGTCATGACGAAAACAAAACTGACACGTGCAGAACAGAAGATACAACGTCCGTTGCAAATTCTCGATGCCGCATTTGAGGAATTCACCAAAAGGGGGTTTACGGCAACGCGGGTCGAAGACATCGCTGACCGGGTGGGGGTGACGAAGGGGACGGTCTACGTCTATTTCGAAACCAAGGAAGCCCTTTTTGCGGCAATGATCGAGCATGTCGGCAAGCCTTTTCAGGAGGCTTTCAAAGCCTATGCCCGTACCTCCGACGATCCCGTCGAGGAGCTTCGCCTGCTGCTCGAATTCCTGTTCGAAAACCTTGTCGATGACAGGCGGATGCGGGAACTGTTCCGCTTCGTCGTTGCGGAGGGCGCGAAGTTCCCTGATCTCATCGACCACCACCATGATGTCCTGATGGCGCCAGTTCTGGGGCGCATCAATATGATCCTCGATGAGGGCGTGGCGAAAAAAAGGTTCAGGGCCAATCCGCCCGAACTTGCAAAGGTTGTCATGTCACCCATGGTCGGGACGTTGGTTTTCCGGCTGATTTTCGATGATCGGCGCAGTCTGGACAGGCAGGCCGTTCTGAAAGTTCATCTCGACCTGCTCATGCGCGGACTGCTGGCGTAACCCCCGTCATCCTGCCTTCAGCTGATGCCACCAATGCAGACATATTTGAGTTCGGTATATTCTTCGATGCCATGGCGAGACCCTTCCCGTCCGAGCCCCGACATCTTGACCCCGCCGAACGGCGCCTCGGCCGTGGAAATCGCCCCCGTATTGACGCCAACCATGCCGTATTCCAGCGCCTCGGCAACCCGGAAGACTCGCGAGAGATCACGCGCATAAAAATAGGAGGCAAGGCCGAAATCCGTATTGTTGGCCTGCGCGATCACATCCGCTTCATCCTCGAAACGGAAAAGCGGGGCAAGCGGTCCGAAGGTTTCCTCCCGCGCCACCTGCATGCTGGCATCGACGTTACGCAGGATCGTCGGCTCGAAAAAATTGCCGCCCAACACGTGTTTTTTGCCGCCTGTGGCGATCTCGGCGCCTTTCGAAAGCGCATCGACAATATGCGCTTCCACCTTGGCAACGGCGTTGCCATCGATAAGCGGACCGAGAATGCTTGCCTCGTCCAGCCCGTTGCCAACGTTCAACTGCGCGACGGCTCGCGCGAATTTTTCAGCGAAGGCGTCATACACGCCGCCCTGCACATAAAGTCGGTTGGCGCAGACGCAGGTCTGGCCATTGTTGCGAAACTTGGCGATCAGTGCCCCTTCCACGGCTGCATCGAGATCCGCATCGTCAAAAACGATGAAGGGCGCATTGCCGCCGAGTTCCAGACCCAGCTTCTTGATCGTCGGCGCGCATTGCCGGTAGAGATGTTCTCCCGTGCGCGTCGAGCCGGTGAAGGTCAGAAGGCGGATATCCGGACTTGCCGTCATCACGCCGCCGATTTCCGCGGCAGGTCCTGTCAAGATACTGAAAAGTTCGAGCGGCAGGCCCGCGCGCTCGGCGAGGATGGCAAGAGCGATCGCTGAAAAAGGCGTCTGCGGCGCGGGTTTCAGCACCACCGCGCAACCCGCGGCCAAGGCCGGACCGACTTTACGGGTAATCATGGCATTGGGAAAATTCCACGGCGTGATGGCCGCGACCACGCCGACCGGCTGGCGCAGAACCAGAATGCGCTTGTCCGGCTGATGGCCGGGCACGGTCTCGCCATTGATACGGCGTGCCTCTTCCGCGAACCATTCGATGAAGCTTGCACCATAGGCAATTTCACCTTTGGCCTCAGTGAGTGGCTTTCCCTGTTCCAGCGTCAGGATCATGCCGAGATCGTCACGGTTTTCCATGACCAGCCGGTGCCACGCCTTCAGGATGGTCGCACGCTCACCGGCCGTGCGGCGCGCCCATGCCTTCTGGGCAATCACGGCGGCAGCGATTGCTTCCTGTGTTTCCGTTGCCCCGAGTTCAGGAACCTGGCCGACGACCTCCCCCGTCGCGGGGTTGCGGATCGTCGCCGTTTGACGGCCATCGCAGCCGATCCAGCGGCCGGCCACGGGCACTTTTTCACCCAGGAGTGTGGGATCATTCAGATGCATGAGCCGATCCTTCAACAGAAAACCTGAGCCGACGCCGGATCGAAGGCAAGATGCACGAGATCGCCTCGGTTGAGACCGGAAATCGCGTCGTGGCCGAAGGGCAGCCGCACGGCAAGCGGTTCACCCGAACCGGTATGGGCAACCACGTGGACGTTGTTGCCAAGGAAGGTGATGTCGCTGACCGTTGCCTGAAAACCTGTGGAGGAACCCGGCCGGTTGCGGCTGAGCTGCAGGCGCTCGGGGCGCAGCATCAGCGCCGCCTTCTTGCCCGGTGCGACCTCGCCATGCATCGGAATATGATCGAAGACGATATCCCGGCCCAGCGACACCGTCGCCATGCCACCCGATGCGGCGAGGAGATCGCAGGCGATAAAATCGCTGTCGCCGATGAATTCGGCCACGAAGCGGGTGGCAGGATGGGCATAAAGCTCCGGCCCCGTGCCAATCTGGTCGATCACCCCTTTCGAAAACACGGCGATCCGGTCGGAAAGGCGCAAGGCCTCTTCCTGATCGTGGGTGACGTAAAGGATCGTCACTTCCGTCTGCTGGTGGATGCGGCGGATCTCGAACTGGATTTCTTCGCGCAGCTTCTTGTCGAGCGCCGACAGCGGCTCGTCCATCAGAAGTACCGGCGGATCATAGGCTAGTGCCCGCGCAAGAGCCACGCGCTGCTGCTGGCCACCGGACATCTGTGCGGGCTTCCGGTCCTCGAAACCTTCGAGGCGTACCAGCCGTAGCATTTCTTTCACCTTGGCATCAATTTCCGCCTTGCTCTTGCGGCGAACCTTCAGCGGAAAGGCGATGTTCTCGCCGACCGACAGATGCGGAAACAGGGTGTAGCGCTGGAAGACCATGCCGATGTTGCGCTTGTGCGACGGGGTCGACAGCAGGCTTTCACCGTTCAGCAGAATATCGCCCGCGGTCGGCTGTTCGAAACCGGCAAGGATATAAAGCGTCGTGCTCTTGCCCGAGCCGGACGGCCCGAGAAATGTCATGAACTCGCCCGGCTGCACGTCGAGATTGACATCCTGAACGGCGACGACCGGTCCGTATTGCTTGCGGATACCGCGAATTTGCAGGAGCGGTTTGGTCATGTTTTCAGTCCTTTTCGCACAGCCGCGACAAGCAGCATGAGAATGATGGTCACCGCAATGAGAAGCGTGGAGGCGGCGGCGATGACAGGCGTCAGATCCTGACGCAGCGTCGCCCAGATTTTAACCGGCAGCGTCTGCAATGTCGGGCTTGCCATGAAGATTGCCAGCACCACCTCATCCCAGGAGGTGAGGAAGGAGAAGATCGCCGCCGAAAACAGGCCGTGGCTGATGGCGGGCAGCGTGATGCGAATTTTTGCCTGCAGCGGAGTTGCGCCGCACAGCACCGCTGCATCCTCGATCGACTTGTCGAAGCCCTCAAGCGCACCGGTCAGCGCCAGAATGGAGAAGGGCAGCGCCACGACAAGATGGGCGATGACGAAACCGGTGGTGGTGCCGGCAAGACCGAATTTCAGGAAAAAGGCGTAAAGCGCCACCGCCAGCACCACGACGGGCAGAATCATCGGCGTCATGAATAGCGCGCGCAGAGTGCCGCGCCCGATGAAACGGCCACGCACCAGCCCGAAGGAGGCGACAAGACCGATGAGCACGGACAGAACGGTTACCATCAGCGCGATGCGCAGGCTCGTCCAGGCGGCATCCAGCCATCTAGGGTCAGCGAAGAAATCCGCATACCATTTCAGCGTCCAGCCGGGCGGCGGAAAAATCAGCCATTGCGACGAACCGAAGGACAAAGCGGCGATAAAGATGATCGGGAGGATCAGAAATGCCGAGGTTAGCACGGTGATGAGCAGAAGCAGCCATTTCCAGAGGCCGAGGCTGTTATAGTTCAAAAGCATGTCAGCGCCCCCCTGCCCCGGCCGCGCCGAAGAATTTGAGCTGCACGGCGTAGAGAGTGAACGTCACCACCAGAAGCACCAGCGCGGCAGCCCCGCCCATGCCCCAGTTGACGAGCGACTGCACGAATTGCGCGATGAGTTCGGCCAGCATCATGTTCGCCGTACCGCCGAGCAGCGCGGGAGTGACGAAGTAACCGAGCGACATGACGAAGACCATCAGCGCGCCGGAGATCATGCCCGGCGCGGCAAGCGGAATAAGAATGCGGATTAGCGCCTGCAAACGCGTTGCCCCACACAGCGCCGCGGCCTGCAGAATGGCCGGGTCGATCTTGCGGATGACGCCGTAAAGCGGAATGATGATGAAGGGCAGCATGATATAGGTCATGCCGATGGTGACCCCGGTAAGATTGTTGACCAGCGGCAAAGGCTGATCGATGATGCCAAGGCCCATCAGCGTCTTGTTCACCACACCCGTGCGCTGCAACAACACCATCCAGGCATAGGTGCGCGCCAGCAGGTTGGTCCACATCGAGAGCAACAGAATAGCGAAAACGATGGAGGCAAGCCGCGCCGGCATGATGGCAAGCGCCCAGGCGACGGGAAAGCCGATCACCAGCGACACCACCGTTACCAGCGCCGATACCACGAAGGTATTGAAGAAAATCTTCAGATAGGTGGAGCTGCCCAGGAGTGCCGCATAGTTGCCAAAGCCGAAGACGGGTTCGGTAATGCTGCGCGACAGCAGGATCAGAACCGGAACGACGAAGAACAGGACAAGCAGAACCAGCGCCGGCAGGGTGGCGGCAAAATTGCCGGGCCGGATGGGTATTCGCGCCCTTGCCTTCGTGCTGACTGTTTCATCGGTTAGCGAGACCATGCCCAAACCTCCCCGGACGTGGAAAATTGCGCGGGCGTTTTCGCTGCCCGCGCCGTTATCTTATTTCGCCTGCCAGGCGTACCAACGCTCGCCGATTTCATCGCGATGCTGTGCCCAGTAGCTCATATCGGCGTCGACCTGGCTTGCGGTTTGCTGGTCCGGCAGGGTTTTCGCCGTTTCCGGATCCATCAGCTTGGCGGATTCGATATTAACAGGGGCGTAACCCGTCGCGGTCGCCATATCCGCCTGCGCCTGCGCAGAGGTGGCGAGTGCGATGAACTTCATAGCCGCCTCCCTGTTCTTCGTTCCCTTGGGCACGACGAGGGAATCTGCTGCGGTGATATTCTGTTCCCAGGAGGTCGCCACCTTCACGCCGCTTTTCTCAAGCGCCGTCATGCGGCCGTTCCAGACACTGCCAAAGGGCGCTTCCGCCGATGCTATCAGTTGCTGCGACTGTGCGCCGCCCGACCACCAGATGATATCGGATTTGATCGTATCGAGTTTCTTGAAAGCGCGGTCGAGGTCAAGCGGATAAAGCTTGTCGGCGGCCACACCGTCGGCCAGAAGGGCAGCTTCGATCACGCCCGGTGCGGACCATTTGTAGAAGGTGCGCTTGCCGGGAAACTTTGCCGTGTCGAACAGATCGGCCCAGCTCTTGGGGCAGGCGGCAACGGCATCGACATTGCAGCCGATGACGAAGGAGTAATAAAAGCTGCCGACGGAATAATCCGTTACGAAACGCGGATCGAGTTTCGTCTTGTCGATGACGCTGAAATCCAGCTTTTCAAGCAGACCCTTGGGCCCAGCCTGTGCGGCATAGTCGCCTTCGACATCGACCACATCCCATGTCACGCCGTTTGCCTCGACCATGGCCTTCAGCTTGCCATAGTCGGTCGGGCCATCCTGAAGCACATTGATGCCGCTCGACACCATGAATTTTTCGGCCCACGCCGCCTTCTGGGCGTCCTGCGTGGTTCCTCCCCAGCTGGAAAAGACCAGATCATTCGCCTGTGCGGCTGTGCCGAGGGCGAAAAGTGCTGCGCATGTCGTCAATACCAGTTTCGATCTCATGTTCCCTTACTCCGTTTTAGAGCTTGTCGTTGGCATGCACGTCGCGGCCGGCAGCTTTCACCTCAGTGGTGAAAACCGCGCCGGCTTCATGATCTTGTTTTCGGCGACTTCAATGAGGTCACGGATTTTAGGCAGAAACGATAACCAGCGCGGATCGGCCATCAGCTTTGCGCGCCGCTCCTCGCGGTCGTCCAGACTGGAAAATGCCCAAATATGGACGATCTCGTTGATTGGGCCGATCTCCGAAAAGAAGTAACCCACCAGTTCGCCGAGGTGGCTTTTCTGGATTTCGATGCCCTCTTCCTCCACGACCTTGAGATAGGCCGGAATGGCGCCGTTCTTCAGCCTGTAGGTTCGTATCTCGTAAAACATCGGCTCACCGCATCACGAAAGGGTCGGGAATCGGGTCGTCAGAGGTGCGCAGCCATATGGTCTTGGTGCGCGTGTAATCGAGCGCCGCCGCAAGCCCGCCTTCGCGCCCATCACCCGAGAGGCCAAAGCCACCGAAAGGCGCAATCGGCGAGACGGCGCGATAGGTGTTTACCCAGACGATGCCGGCGCGGATCGCCTTCATCAGCCGGTGGGCGCGCGTGAGATTTTGCGTGAAGACACCGGAGGCGAGGCCATAGACCGTGTCATTGGCCAGCGCGATGGCTTCCGCCTCGGTTTCAAAGGAAACAACCGAAAGAACGGGGCCGAAGAATTCCTTTTCCATGGAGGGCGAACGGATGCCGTCGCAATCAAGAATGGTCGGCCGATAGAAATAGCCGTCACCATCCAAAGGCTCACCACCGGTAACCACCTTCGCACCGGCATCCACCGAAGCAGAAACCAGTGAGACAATGTGCTGGCGCTGGCGCTCGGTCGCCAATGGCCCCACTTCCGTCGCCATATCCAGCGGCGAACCGATGCGGATCGCCTCGGCCTTCGCCGCCAGAATCTGGAGGAAACGGTCCTTGACGCTTCTTTCGATAATCAGCCGCGAGCCGGCGACGCAGCTCTGGCCGGTTGCGGCAAAAATGCCCGCAACCTGCGCATTGGCGGCGCTCTCGAGATCTGCATCGGCGAAAACGAGGATCGGCGATTTGCCGCCGAGTTCAAGCGAAGTGGAGGCAAGATTTTCAGCTGAATTGCGGACGATGTGACGCGCCGTTTCCGGCCCGCCGGTAAAGGCGATATGAGCCACCTTAGGATGGGTGGTGAGCGCGGTGCCGCAGGAGGCACCGAAACCGGTAACGATATTGACGACGCCAGCTGGAAAACCGGCCTCATGCACCAGCCGGGCAAATTCCAGCAGCGGTGCCGGACCATCTTCCGAGGCCTTGACGATGATGGTGCAGCCCGCGGCTAGCGCCGGACCGATCTTGACGGCGGCGAGAAACAGCTGGCTGTTCCAAGGCACGATGGCCGCCACCACGCCAACGGGTTCACGCCGCAGCCAGACATCCATATCCGGCTTGTCGATCGGCAGATAAGCGCCCTCGATCTTGTCGGCAAGCCCGGCATAATAGCGGTAATAATCCGCGACATAGGCAATCTGCGCGGAGGTTTCGCGGATGATCTTGCCGGTATCGCGTGTTTCGAGTTCGGCCAGCGTCTTGGCATTTTCCGCAACCAGATCGGCCAACCGGTAGAGCAGCTTGCCGCGCTGTGTCGCCGTCAGTTTCGACCAGGCCGCATCTTCGTAAAGTGCCCGGTGCGCGGCATCTACCGCACGGCCGATATCCGCTTCCCGGCTTTCCGGCATTTCCGCCCACGCCGTGCCGGTTGCCGGATCAAGGCTTGAAAAGCTGGCCTCGCCATCTTCGAAACGTCCGTCGATATAGCACTGAAAACGGCGCATCATCTTACTCCGCAAAAGCCGGCATGACATCGGAAAGGAAACGCTCCAGCGAGGCCTTCTTTCGCTCGAAGCTCATGCCAGTGTCGATCCAGAAGGAATATTCGTCGTAACCCATGGCCTCATAGGCTTTAAGCCGGGTAATGACTTCATCGGCATTGCCGACGACATTGTTCTTGCGCATGACGTCGCCGGAAAGCATGGCGTTTGCCGCGATATCCTCTGGCGCAATGCGCTCGATGAGGCCCTGATGAACAGGCTTTTCGTTTTTGAACCACGCGAAGAAATAATTGTAATAGACACTCATCTCATGCGCCGCTTGCGCGATGTCGGCTTCATCCGAGCCGACATAGGTGTGGCGCAGCAGCATGATCTTCGGGCGCTGTTTTTCCGGGTTTTTGGCGCAGGCATCGTTGAAGCGCCCCATCAGGGTTTCCACTTCGTCATCGCCCTGCCAGAGCGGCGTCACCTGCACATTGCAATCATTGGCGACAGCGAATTCGTGGGAATTCGGATCACGCGCCGCCACCCAGATCGGCGGAAAGGGTTGCTGCAACGGCTTGGGGGCGGAGGTGGTGGCCGGAAATTGGAAAAACTCGCCGTCATGGGCATAATCGCCCGCCCATACACCTTTAACGGCCGGGATCAGCTCGCGCATGCGCTGGCCGGCGCCCCAGGCATCGAGGCCGGGAAGCAGGCGCTCATATTCGAAAGAGTAGGCGCCGCGGGCGATGCCGATATCAAGGCGGCCATCGCAGATGAGGTCTGTCATAGCAGCTTCGCCAGCCAGTTTGATCGGGTGCCAGAAAGGCGCGATCACCGTGCCGGTGCCGAGACGCGCCGTCTTCGTGCGGCGCGCGAGATCGGCGATCGTCACGAAGGGGTTTGGGGCAATGGTAAAATCCATGCCGTGATGTTCGCCGGTCCAGATGGCATGCATGCCGCCACGGTCAGCGATTTCGCAAAGGGTGACGAACTCCTCATAGAGCGTCTTGTGATCCTGCGAGGCGTCCAGCCGCTCCATATGGACGAAGAGCGAAAATTTCATGGGTTTGTCCCCTTCATGGAAATGGGATGCACCTTGCCGGCGGTCTCGTTGCCGACATAGACACCAAAATTGCCGATGGAACTTTCCAGCGCGAAACGATTGACGATATCCGCCGTCGCGGCGGAATCGAATTTTGTAGAGCCAAGCGCACTCGGCAACAGGAAGCGCCCCTGACGCGGCGCATCATCACCTTCGGCAAGTGCGTGGTAGACGATATGCTGGCGTCCATCCGCCTTGTTTTCATAAACGGAGTAGAGAAAGCCGGTCCTGACGGAGAGGCCCGTCAGTTCCTCAAGGCGCGACGTCAGCGCCGCAACGGGATCACCACCCGCAACGACGCAGCCGGGCAGCGACAGCACATCATCGCCAACGAGGTAAATCTCTCCGCGCCGCTCCAGCACCGCGCCAACCGTAATTTCGCCCTCGGCTGCCGCCGAGACCGCCTTGGCGGCCAGCATCGGCGTGAAATAACCGCCCCGCGCATAGCCCAGACCGTTCAGGCCGCTATTGTCGAAAGCACCGATGCGCCCGAGCAGGATGACATGATCACCCGCCTCGATAACCTCCTGCATCGTGCATTCGAACCAGGCCGCGACATCGGCGAAGACAGGCGATCCCTGCGGTGCATCCGACCATTCCGCGGCAGCGAAACGATCCTCCACCGGGCGGGCGAAGGTGTTGGAGAGGTCCTTCTGGTTTTCCGACAGAATATTGACGGCAAAACTTTTCGCACCGGTCATCGTCGCGAAATTGCGCGAGGTGCGGGCAAGGCAGATCAAAAGCAGCGGCGGATCGAGCGAAACGGAAGTGAAGGAATTTGCGGTGAAGCCAACGGGCTTTCCCGCGTCATCCCGCGTGGTCACGATCGTTACTCCCGTCACGAAAGCGCCGAATGCGTCGCGCAAGGCGCGCGGGTCAAGGGTTGCAACAGTCATTGCGGCTCCTCCTCAATAGCCAGCCATTCGGCCATCAGTGCATTGACAGTTTCAGGGGCGGTCAGATTGACCATGTGCCGGTGCGCCTCAACGATGCGAGCGTAACCGCGTGGTGTGATCGCCGCCATCTGCTCGGCCATCAGCGGCGTCGAATTCGGATCGTCGGAACCGGTCAGGAAGAGCGCGGGGCAAGCGACCGAAGGCCAGCGATCCGCATAGGTCTCATCCCCACCAGCAAAGGCCGTGTAGGCAACCGCGTAACCTTCGGGATCGACCATTTCCAGCCAGCCGCGTGTCAGTTCCCGCGCGTGCCGGCTCTTGGCGTCATCGCCGAACCAGCGCAGCAGCGGGCCTTCCTTGTCCACGCCCTCGGTGCGGATTGCCGCCGCACGGGCAAGCACCGCTGCTTTCGCCACCGGGTCACGGCGATAGACACCGTTCAGGTAACCGACGCGCGCAATGCGATCTCCGAAGGTTGCGGCCGCTCCGCCGGAAATCAATGCGCCCATGGAATGGCCGGCAACATTGGCGCGTGCGATCCGCATATCGTCAAGAAAACGGCCGAACCAGCCGACAAAATCCGTAAGCGTGCTGCCTGAAGCCAAGCGCGCGCTACCGCCATGGCCCGGCATATCGACCGCGATAACGCGGTGTGTTCTGGAAAAAACTTCGATCTGCGGTTCCCAAGCTTCAAGCCGCATGCCGACGCCGTGGATGAGGATCAGGTCCTCACCCGCACCGGCCTCGAAGTAAGCCGCCCCGCCCTCGGTCGTCTTGCGAGGGAGCGCGGCAGCACCTGCCTTTGCAACATTGACCCGTGAGGTGGTGGCGGCCTCCTGCATTACATCACCCTCAAACGCCGGCCGGGTTGGCAACATCCTGACCGAGATCCTGCAGATCCTGGTAACGGTCGCCAATACGGTGGTGGGGCCGACCGCCAACCGAAGCACCGAGCGCGACGACGATCTCATCGGCGGCCGGGGCATCGGGAATGGCAGTCTGAATGGTCAGATAATGCGAACGGCGGCCTTCATCATTCTTGTCCATCAATGGAATCATGATCGGCGCATTGCCCGGACCACGGGTGTTGCAGAAGGCCAGGTAAGATTTCGCGCCAACCGCCTGGCGATAGTGATTGCCGAACCGCAGCGTGTGAATGAGCGCGGACGCATGCTCGATCTCACCGTCGAGACCGACAACCGCCGCCTTGCCATAGGCCTCCACCGCCTCGCCCGAGCCGACGGCATCGAGGATCATCTTCGTCAGCAACTCACCGAGCACCGGCGCGCCCGCATGGATTTCCGGCTTCAGGTTTTCCACGAAGCCTTTGCCTGCCCAGGGGTTTTTCACGACCGCAATCGCGCTGAACAGCTTCAAGGGCGTAGCGGCAGTCTTGCCTCCCTCAATCAACGTCGTTTCGACCTGCAGCAAGGTCTTGCGGATCTGGATGGACATGGGCGTTCTCTCCGTAAATACGATGTCTTATGGTATGCCATAATACATTACTGTCAAGGGTCAGGTGATTTTCGTTTGAAAAATCGAAAATATTGAAATTTAACAACGTGTTACGACTTAAAATTCCGCGATGCGCCCGTCATAGGCAAGCTCATACAGACGCGTCATTTCAGCAACTGTGGGCACCCGGGGGTTATTTGCCGGCGTGCCGGAAGCGAGGCCCTGGCGCACCATTTCAGGCAACAGTTCGAGATAGCGGCTCCTGTCGATGCCGAACTCTTGCGGGGTCGGCACCTTCAGCCGCCTGTTCAGGCCGATGAAGGCCTCCACCAGCTTCGTGCCGGCAATCTGGTCGCTATCCGCCGCGCTGGCACAACCCAGCGCGCGGGCGGCGGCGGCATAATGCGGCAAAGCGGAATTCAGCGAAAACTGCGTGACCAGCGGCAGCACCATCGCGTTCGACATGCCATGCGGCACATGGAAAAAAGCACCGACCGGCCGGCTGAGACCATGGATCAGGGCCGTCGATGTGTTGGAGACGGCAAGTCCGGCATGGGTTGCGCCCAGCATCATCGCTTCACGCGCATCCCGGTCATCAGGATTATTAGCCACCTTCTCAAGATTTGCCCCAATCAGCTTCAGCGCGGAAAGCGCCAGCGCTTCGGAATGGGCATTGCCGTTGCGGTTGACCAGCGCCTCCAGCGCATGGGTCAGCGCATCGATGCCAGTATCGACGGTGACGCGGTAAGGGCAGCTCAGCGTCAGCTCGTAATCGATGATGGCGGCGACCGGCAAAGCTGCGGTACCGAGGATCAGCATTTTTTCGCTCGCGACCGTATCGGTGACGACGGCGGCGCGTGTCACTTCCGATCCGGTGCCAGCGGTGGTGGGGATAGCAATCACCGGCATGACGGCGAAATCCACGATCCGCGGCACCTTCAGTGCACGCAAGTCTTCACCGCTGGTCGCGACGATGGCGCCTGCCTTTGCGGTATCCATGGCGCTACCACCGCCGAGGGCGACAAGACCATCATGACGACCTTGGGAAATGCGCTTCACCAAAGCAGTGATCGATATGTCCGTGGGGTCCTCAACGACCTCGGAGAAAATGGCGCCGTCTATGCCTTCGCCTGGAAGCGCCTGCAAAAGCGCATCGGCATGGCCGAGCTTCTGCATCACGGGGTCACAGACGAGCAGAGGACGATTAACCCCGAGCGATTTCAGCATGGCAGGCAATCGGAAGCGGCTGCCGCCGCCGATCAACATTTCGCGGGGCATCAGGACACGGTTTATCATTGCAGTTCTCCGCCACTCTCATTCTGCGTTGTTCGGAACGGCCGAAGGCCATATGGCCTGAAGCGGAATATGGTTATCCCGCTCAGGCAGACATGAGCCTAGTGCGCCAGGATTTTCGACAGGAACGAGCGGGCGCGCTCCGTCTTCGGATGGGTGAAGAAGCTCTCGCCCTCACCGATCTCAACGATCTCGCCGCCATCCATGAAGACGATGCGGTCCGCCACCTTGCGGGCAAAACCCATCTCGTGGGTTACCACCATCATCGTCATGCCCTCCTGCGCCAGCGAAACCATGACGTCGAGCACCTCGTTGATCATTTCCGGATCGAGCGCCGATGTCGGCTCATCGAACAGCATGGCGACCGGGTCCATCGCCAGCGCGCGGGCAATGGCAACGCGCTGCTGCTGGCCACCCGACAATTGGCCGGGATATTTCTTGGCATGCGCCGTCAACCCCACCCGTTCGAGAAGGGCATTTGCCTTGGCAAGCGCTTCCGCCGGTGAACGGCCCAGAACCTTCTCCTGCCCGATGCAGAGATTTTCAAGGATCGTCATATGCGGGAAAAGTTCGAAATGCTGGAACACCATGCCCACCTTGGAGCGCAGTTTCGGCATATCGGTCTTAGGATCTGTCACCTCCACGCCGTTGACCGTGATGACGCCGTTGCCGATCGTCTCCAGCGCATTGACGCATTTGATCAGCGTCGATTTTCCGGAACCGGAAGGCCCGCAGATCACGACGACTTCGCCCTTGGCGACATTCAGGCTGCAATTGGTCAGAACCTGAAAATTCGGGCCGTACCATTTGTTGACGGATTGTAGTTCGATCATGCTGATTGCTTGCGACATCGGACCGTTCCTTAATGCACGTCGGTAGACATGGGGCCATAGGCCTTGCCGAACCGCTTTTCGATCCGGCGCTGGATCAGTTCCCAGGCGGTCGTCATGGCGAGGTAATAAAGGGCTGCGACCATAAAGAGCTCAAGAACCAGGAATTTTTCCTGAATGAGCACCTGCGTGCGGCGCAGAAGCTCCTCCATGGAAATGATCGAGGCGATCGACGTCGTTTTGAGCACGCCGTTGACGGAATTGCCAAGCGGCGGAATGATGATGCGGAAGGCCTGTGGCGCAACGATGTAACGCATCACCTGCGCCTCGGTCATGCCGATGGCGCGGGCCGCGTTGATCTGGCCCTTTGGAACGGCGGCGATGCCTGCCCGGACGATTTCCGACAGATAGGCGGCCTCGCAGAGCGACAGGCCGATCAGCGTTGATTGCAGAACCGTCAGCTTGATGCCGATCTGCGGCAGACCGGTATAGATGATGATGAGCTGCACCAGAAGCGGCGTGCCGCGAAAGATCCAGGTGTAGAAATAGGCCGGCCCGGACAGGAACCGGTATTTCGACATGCGCATCACCGCGATGACAAAGCCCAGTGCAAGACCCGCCGTCATGGCGAAAACCGTGAGGCCGAGCGTCACCAGCGCGCCCTCGAACAGATAATAATTCGTCAGATATTCGAAGAAACCTTCCCAGTTCCAACCCTTCACGTCTTTCTCCAATTCATGCGGGAACGGTCGCGGCGAGAGCTTTCCCGCCGCGATGACTGTTCAGATGGATGGAATTCAGCCTTCCGGGCCGAGAACGGCGAGATCGCCCGGCGCAATGCTGACGCCATAACCGCCCATCAGCTTCTCGAGCGCGCCATCGGCCTTCATCTCCTTCAGAGCGGCTGAAACGGCGTCGGCGACGTCCTTGTTGCCGAAGGAAAGCGAGCCGGGTGTAGGATACATGCCGGAAAGCGCATGGGTGAATTCGCCGCGGTCCTGATATTGTTTGGCAACCGGATCGATCGATACCGCCGCCTGCACCTGGCCGGCGCGCAAGGCCTGATAAACCGTCGCGTAGTTGTCGAACAGGTTGATGGTCATTGGCGCCAGACCGCGCTTCTTGAAGTCTTCGTTCAGTTCTTTGATCTTGCGCTCGGCATAACCGCCAATATCGGTGCTGACGGCCTTGCCGGCGAGATCATCGACCTTGGTGATAGGCTCGGACGCGCCGACCGCCGTGGAAATGCTGATGGCGAGGTTTTCATAGGGGATCATGAACAGGATCTTGCGCCGCTCTGCCGTTACGAACAGGCCGGCATTGATCATGTCCCAGCGGCCACCCTGCAGGCCCGGCACCATGGTCGCATATTCGGTGCTGATATATTCCGGCTTCAGGCAAAGCCGTTTGGCGATCTCATAGCCCAGTTCGATGCGCAGTCCCTTCAATACGCCCTGCTGATCGGCATAGGCCATGGGCGGCAGGGTCGGGCTGGTGGCCATCACCAGGTGGCCGGGCTTGATGAGATGATCGTCGGATATTTTCGGCGTGCAGTCCTGAGCGACGGCGGCACCGGCAAAAAGAGTGATGGCAACGCCCGCCAGAAAGGTTTTTGCGCGCACGGCTGTGCATTTCCGGGAAATCGGATTCCAGTTCATATTAAGCTCCGCTCTTTATATTATTTATTATGGCATACCATCACACCAAACAGTTTGCCCTGTCAAGAAGCGGTCGAGGATTTTTCTAAAATATTGAAAAATAACGATAAAATCAAAAAAGCATAAGCTTGCGGCTCCCGGCAGGGCAACCGCAAGAATAAGACAATAGAGTGCCGAAAACCGTCAGTCGGCGGCTTTCTGCGCCGTGAGAACAGCTTCGGCGATGGCGCAAGCACTCGTGACGTGATCGAGCGCGGCTTTGTAGGCGGCATCCCCGTCACCCTTTCGGATCGCCTCAACAATCTTTTCCATCTGCGCCGGACCGTCGGTGTCCCGGCTTTTCGTCTTGATGGTCATGGAGCGCAGGTGGTTGATCCGAACCGTCAGCAGATTGACGACGCCCCAGGCGACATGCCGGTCGATCTTGCTGAACAGCGTCTGGTAAAAGGACGAAGTATGCGCCAGCACGCCCGGCATATCCTTCGCAACATAACTTTCGCGGATGTGCCTCAGCGAAACTTCCAGCGCCTCGACGATGGCGGGATCGCGACGTTCGGCGCAAAGGCGCGCCGCCATTCCCTCCAGCGCACCGCGAATTTCGTAAATCTGCTTGGCCTCATCGAGATCGAGCAGCGCGACCATCGGACCCTTGTTCGGCAGGTTCGCCACCAGCCCTTCGGATTCCAGATGCCGCAGAACCTCGCGCACGATGGTGCGGGAAACACCGAGCTGGGCACAGAGATCACGCTCCACGAGACGGTCTCCCGGACGGAAGTACCCGTTCACGATGGCGTCCCGCACCTTGTCGAGCGCGAGTTCCCTCAGCGTCTTCGTCGGACGTTCAACGCGAATGGCAGTTCCCTGCAAAGCACCGGTCATGGTATCACCTCGTCTGGCACATCCCGCCTGCGCTCGCCGCACGCAGAAGCGGGTTCTGGCTCTTGATATTATGGCGTACCAACTTATTTAGCCGCGCATCATGTTTATGGCAACAGCAGACGTGCGGCAGGACCGCCTGCCGTAGCGCCATAAAACCTTATCCCATTCTTTCCGAGGCATAGGAGCCGGGACCGGGAAGAAACACCACGGTTCGACTGCCGTTGATGAAGGTGCGATGGTGGATATGCGCGTGAATGGCGCGCGCCAGCACCTGCGCTTCCACATCGCGGCCAAGCGACACGTAGTCTTCCGCACTCTGGGCGTGGGTGATGCGCACGATATCCTGCTCGATGATCGGGCCTTCGTCCAGATCCGCAGTCACATAGTGCGCAGTCGCACCGATCAGCTTCACGCCGCGCTGATAAGCCTGCTTGTAGGGGTTGGCGCCCTTGAAGGATGGCAGGAAGGAGTGGTGGATATTGATGATCTTTCCCGACATCGCCTCGCACATCCTGTCGGAAAGCACCTGCATGTAACGGGCGAGCACGATGAGTTCCGTTCCGGTGCTTTCGGCGATATCCATGATCCGGGCTTCGGCCTGCGGCTTGTTTTCCTTGGTCACCGGAATGTGGTGGAAGGGAATGTCGTGGTTGACGACGACCTTCTGGTAATCGAAGTGATTGGAGACGACGCCAACAATATCGATCGGCAGAGCCCCGATACGCCAGCGGTACAGCAGGTCATTCAGGCAGTGGCCGAAGCGCGAGACCATCAGCAGAACCTTCATCCGCTCGGACTGGTCGTGCAACGCCACCTCCATGCCGAATTTTTCGGAGATCGGCGCAAGCCCGGCCATGAGCGCATCGCGCTTTGCCCCCTCTTCGGAGATAAATCCCACACGCATGAAGAAGCGGCCCGTACCCAGATCGTCGAACTGCGAGCTGTCGACGATGTTGCACCCTTTGTCGGCCAGAAAGCCGGAAAGGGCGGCGACGATGCCACGGGTGGACTTGCATGTTACGGTCAGGACGAAATTCGTCATCTGGCGTTCTCTCTGTCATCAATAAGGGAAAAACCCGCGCTGTTTGACGAGCGCGGGAAGGGCCGCAAGGGCGGCGGGGAAAACCGAACTCAGACGTCGAGCGTGGTCTGATGCTCCCAGGCGGTGAACTGCGCGCAATAGCTGTTCCACTCACCCTGCTTGAGCTTGAGATAGGCTTTGGAGAATTCGACGCCCAGCGCCTGCTGCAATTCCGCATCCTTCTCATATTCGCGCAGCGCATCGAGAAGATTGAGCGGCAGCTTCGGGGCATCCGTGACCTTGTGACCCTCGCGATACATGTCGATATCGTAGTGCGGACCGGGATCGGCCTTGGAGCGGACACCGGAGAGGCCGGCGGCGATGATGATGGCCTGCAGCAGATAGGGGTTCACCGCTCCATCCGGCAGGCGCAGTTCGAACCGCCCCGGCCCAGGCACGCGCACCATATGGGTGCGGTTGTTGCCGGTCCAGGTGACCGTGTTCGGCGCCCAGGTCGCGCCCGAGATGGTGCGCGGTGCGTTGATGCGCTTGTAGGAATTGACCGTCGGATTGGTAACCGCTGCAAGAGCCGACGCATGTTTCATGATACCGCCAAGAAACGTCTTGCCTTTGGCGGAAAGCCCAAAAGGCATTGCCTTGTCGGCAAAGGCGTTGACCTTGCCTTCAAGGTCCCAGACCGAAATATGGGCATGGCAGCCATTGCCGGTCAGCCCCTTGAACGGTTTCGGCATGAAGGTGGCGCGCAGCCCATGCTTTTCAGCAACCGATTTGACCATGAACTTGAAGAAGGAATGTTTGTCGGCGGTCTGCAGCGCATCATCATATTCCCAGTTCATCTCGAACTGGCCATTCGCATCCTCATGGTCGTTCTGGTAGGGCTTCCAGCCCAGCTCCAGCATGTAATCGCAAATCTCGGCGATCACATCGTAACGGCGCATCACCGCCTGCTGGTCGTAGCACGGCTTTTCCGCCGTGTCGTATTCGTCGGAGATTTTCGCGCCATCCGGCGAGATCAGGAAAAATTCCGGCTCCACACCGGTCTTGACCCTTAACCCCTCGCCCGCTGCTTCCGCGATGAGTTTTTTCAGGACCACACGCGGCGCCTGTTCCACCGGCTGGTCTTCCATGACGCAATCGGCAGCGACCCAGGCGACATCCTTTTTCCAGGGCAGCTGGATGACCGACGAAGCATCGGGCAAGGCGAAAAGATCAGGATGGGCCGGCGTCAGATCGAACCAAGTGGCGAAACCGGCAAAACCTGCGCCGCCCTTCTGCATATCGGCGATCGCTTCTGCCGGAACCAGCTTGGCGCGCTGGCCGCCGAAGAGATCGGTATAGCTGATCATGAAATATTTGATGCCCTTTTCGGCAGCAAATTTGGAGAGGTCCAGTGTCACGTCATTCCCCTTTTTTTGGTATCAGACACTTCATCGAAAAAAGACGGACACATCCTCCCAAATGCGTCCGTCCGATCTTTTTGTTTTAAAAGCTGCCTTTCCCCGGGAACCAGTTTGTTCCCGCCAGCGGAACCTGCGCCATTGCCGCAGCCTCCATCGTCAGCGCCACCAGATCTTCCGGCTCCAGATTGTGGAGATGGTTCTTGCCGCAGGCGCGCGCGATGGTCTGCGCCTCCAGCGTCATGACCTTCAGATAATTGGCAAGGCGGCGGCCGGCGGCGACGGGATCGAGGCGAGCGGCAAGCTCCGGGTCCTGCGTGGTGATGCCGGCGGGGTCTTTGCCCTCATGCCAGTCATCATAAGCGCCTGCTGTTGTGCCGAGCTTCTGATATTCTGCTTCCCAATGCGGATCATTATCGCCGAGCGCCACCAGCGCCGCCGTTCCAATCGCAACCGCATCGGCGCCGAGCGCCAGCGCCTTGGCGACATCAGCACCCGAACGGATACCGCCGGAGACGATGAGCTGCACCTTGCGGTGCATGCCGAGATCCTGAAGCGCCTGCACGGCGGGGCGAATGCAGGCAAGCGTGGGCATGCCAACATTTTCGATGAAGACATCCTGCGTGGCGGCCGTGCCGCCCTGCATGCCATCAAGTACCACCACATCGGCACCGGCCTTCACCGCCAGCGCCGTGTCGTAATAGGGCCGCGCGCCGCCGACCTTGATGTAGATCGGCTTTTCCCAGTCGGTAATTTCGCGCAGTTCGAGGATCTTGATTTCGAGATCATCAGGGCCGGTCCAGTCAGGGTGACGGCAGGCGGAGCGCTGGTCGATGCCTTTCGGCAGATTGCGCATATTGGCGACGCGGTCGGAAATCTTCTGGCCAAGCAACATGCCGCCGCCGCCCGGTTTCGCGCCCTGGCCGACAACGACCTCGATGGCGTCCGCACGGCGCAGGTCTTTCGGGTTCATGCCATAACGCGAGGGCAGATACTGGTAAACCAGCGTCTGGCTGTGGCCGCGCTCCTCATCCGTCATGCCGCCATCGCCCGTCGTGGTGGATGTGCCGGCGATTGTCGCGCCACGGCCGAGCGCTTCCTTGGCGTTGCCTGACAGAGCGCCAAAGCTCATGCCTGCAATGGTGATCGGCGTTTTCAGCGTGATCGGCTTTTTGGCGAAGCGCGTGCCGAGTGTCACGGTCGTATCGCATTTCTCGCGATAGCCTTCGAGCGGATAACGCGAGATGGACGCGCCGAGAAACAGGAGGTCGTCGAAATGCGGCACCTTGCGCTTGGTGCCCGCACCGCGAATATCATAGATGCCGGTCGCAGCCGCGCGGCGGATTTCCGCCAGCGTATGGTCGTCGAATGTCGCGGATTTGCGCGGCGGGGTGAAGGGGTTGTGATAGCTCATCGGAAAATCCCTCGCCTCAATACGCGTCGGCGTTGTCGATGTTGAAATTGTAGAGCGTGCGGGCCGAGCCGTAGCGTTTGAACTCGTTGGGGCTAACATCGGTAACGCCGGCCTTTTCCAGAAGTTCGGCAAGCTTCTCCAGATGTTCAGGCCGCATTTCCTTCTCGATGCAATCGGCACCCAGGCTCTTCACGGAACCGCGCACGAAAAGCTTCGCTTCATAAAGGGAATCGCCCAGCGCATCGCCCGCATCGCCGCAGACGACGAGATGACCGGACTGGCCCATGAAGGCGGACATATGGCCGATATTGCCCTTCACGACGATATCGATGCCCTTCATGGAAATGCCGCAGCGGGAAGCGGCATTGCCCCTGATGACCAGAAGCCCGCCGCGACCGGTCGCGCCGGCATATTGCGAGGCGTCGCCCTCGATGACGACCGTGCCGGACATCATGTTCTCAGCGACACCCGGCCCGGCCGAGCCGTGCACGGTGACGGTGCCGCCATCATTCATGCCGGCGCAATAATAACCAACCGAACCGTGGACATCGACCGTCACAGGACTGTCGATACCGACCGCGACGGCATGATGGCCGCGCGGATTGACGACTTCGAATTCGGTGTCGTTCGCGCCCGAGGAAAGGCCGTGGAGCGCCTTGTTGAGTTCACGCAATGGCGTGTGAGAGAGATCGAAAACTGGCATGGATTATGACTTTCGCAATATACGCCGATGAACGGGTCTCAGGCGGCCTTTTCATGGTCCCAGAAATAGACGGTCGCCGGTTCAGGCTCCCAGACACGGGCATTTTCGATGCCGGGCAGATTGACCAGCGCGCGATATTCGGAGCCGAAAGCGACATATTGATCGGTCTCGGCCATGACAGCCGGCTTGCAGGCGATGGGATCACGCACCACGCCGAAACCGGATTTGGTACCGACGACGAAGGTGAAGAAACCGTCGAGGTCATCGAGCGCGCCGGTCAGCGCCTCGCCCAGATCCTTGCCCTTGGCCATTTCCGCCGTGAGATAGGCGGCGGCCACTTCCGAGTCGTTCTGGGTCTCGAAGCTCATGCCCTCGCGCACCAGTTCGCGGCGCAGATTATTGTGGTTGGAGAGCGAGCCATTATGCACCAGGCACTGGTCGGCGCCGGTGGAAAAGGGATGCGCACCAAGCGTCGTCACCGCCGATTCCGTCGCCATGCGGGTATGGCCGATGCCGTGGGTGCCCGCCATGGAGCGCACGTCGAAACGGGTGACGACATCCTTCGGAAGACCGGTTTCCTTGTAGATTTCGACGCTGTCGCCGGAACCCATCACGCGCACATTCGGGCGGATTGCGGAAAGAACCGCGCGGATCCCGTCCAGCTTTTCGGCGGGAATATCGAGGACCGCATGAGTGCTTTTCACCGTGATCACGGCATCGACGCCGCTTTCCTTCAGCGCTTCGGCGAGGCCGGAAAAATCGGCAGCCGGATCGGCCGACTGTATGGTCACTTTCGCCCGGCCATCGGCAACACTTCCGTAGATCGCGATGCCGGCGGAATCCGGGCCGCGATCGGTCATCGTGACCAGCATATCCGAAAGCAGCTGACCCAGCTGCGGTTCAAGGCTTTTGTCTTTCAGGAATAGTCCAACAATGCCGCACATCGACAGGCACCTCCATTCGTTTCTGAATGAAGGGCTAACATATGAAATTCCATTCCGTCAACTAACAGGAATATTTTTTTCTTCTAAGGCAAACTATCAATCATTGCCCAGCCGCCTTTGCGGATAGGAAATGATCGACAGATAACGGGCGGGAAGCTTCACCAATTCCTCCGGCCCGTGCGGCGCATCGGCGTCAAAAAACAGGCTGTCGCCGGCCTGCATGGTGAAAAGCTGCTCGCCGTGGCGGTAAACCACTTCGCCTTCCAGCATGTAGAGAAACTCCATGCCCTCATGCTGAAAGGTCGGAAACACATCCGAATCCTTGGTAAGCGTGATGAGATAGGGCTCGACGGTGACGCCGCTGGTATTGTTGTCGATATGGCCGAGCAGGCTGTATTGATGACCGGCGCGAGTGCCTCTGCGGTCAATGTTCACGCCCTGCCCCGCCTTGACGAAGGTGGCGCTGCGCGGTTCCTCGAAACCGCGGAAGAAGGCCGTGATCGGCACCCCCAGCGCCTTGGAGAGCGTCTGCAACGTGGTGAGCGACGGGGAGATATTGCCGTTTTCGATCTTGGAGAGCATGCCCACGGAAACGCCGGTGGCGGATGCGAGATCGGTAACCGTGATACCGAGCTTCTTGCGATAGGCGCGCACCTCATGGCCGATCGCCATTTCCAGATTGTTGACCCTCGGCTCACGAACGGCATGCGGATCCTGCGACAGGAACTGCGCTTGTTCGGTCTTGGGGGTGTCCTTCGCCATGGGGTTCTCCGGCATTATCGTGTTTTCTCTTCCTTACAGGAAAACTATTTTAATTCGGAGGAAATCTTTATCCGCAGTGCATTCGGTGTGTGACCAAAGCGAGCCTTGAAGCTTCCTGAAAAATGCCCCGCACTGGAGAAGCCTGTCGCGAAGGCAACTTCCGCGATGGAAAGAGGACTTTGCTCCAGAAGTCGCCGGGCGTGATCGAGGCGGATCGCGCGGTATGTTTCCAGAAACGTCGTTTTCAGATGGGTTGCGAAAAGCCGGTCGAGGTGGCGCGCGCTGGTTCCCGCCAGTTTCGCCATGGTCTGCCGGTCGAGCGGGCTTTCGATGGTCGTCTCCATTTTTTCCAGCACGGTCAGCAGGGCCGGATGGTTGGTGCCATGGCGTTCCGCCGAGGAGCCACGCTGCGGCGCGCCGGGTTCGGCCACCGCCGTGTGCAGATACCAGTCGCTGACGCGCCTTGCGAAATGAGCACCCATTCTCTGCGAGATCATCGCATGCATCATGTCGAGGGGGGCAACGCCGCCGGCGCAGGTGATGCGGTCTCCATCGAAAACAAACCGCGCCTGTCGGGGCGTGAGATGGCCGAAGGCCTCTTTCAGCACCGGCGCATGCTCCCAGTGAATCGTGAAATCGCGGTTTTCCAGCAATCCCGCCGCTGCCAGCACATAGGCGCCGCTGGAAATGCCCCCAATCCTGACACCCTGCCGCGCCAGCCGCCGTAACGTCCCGTAGGAATTTTCCGCAACGGTCCAGTCCTGCGGTCCGCCGCCCGCGCAGACGAAAATCGTGTGGCATCGCTCCCCTGCGGCGGCGAGTGCCTCGCAGCCAACAATGATGCCGGACGAACTCCTGACGGCTTCCCCGTCGAAAGACAGGGGAACCACGTCGTAAAGATCGGTTCCGGCGATCAGATTGGCGGCCCGTAGCGGCTCCGCCGCCGAGGCGTAGGACATCAACGCGAAATTCGTAACCAGGATGAAACCAATGCGCTGGGCGTTCTTCTGCTCGATTGTCGTCATGTCTCTTTTTTAAATCATAATGTCCCTAATCTGCAATGATCTTTCGAACGACGCCGATAAGCTTGCACGATATCGTTCGAGGTACGCCAGATGCGCTATTCCGCCTTTTCCATTTTCAAGAACGGCCTTTTTGGCAACAAAGCGTGGAAACCCGCCTGGCGGGATGTGTCGCCGAAACCGCATTATGACGTCATCATCGTTGGCGGCGGCGGGCATGGGCTGGCGACAGCCTATTATCTCGCCAAGGAATTCGGCGTCACCAATGTCGCTGTGCTGGAGAAAAACTACATCGGCTCCGGCAATGTCGGCCGCAACACCACAATCATCCGCTCCAATTACCTGCTGCCGGGCAACAACCCATTCTACGAGCTCTCGATGAAGCTGTGGGAAGGGCTGGAGCAGGATTTCAATTTCAACGCCATGGTTTCCCAGCGGGGCGTGCTGAACCTCTTCCATTCGGATGCGCAGCGCGATGCCTATACAAGGCGCGGCAATGCCATGCGGCTGCACGGTGTCGATGCCGAACTTCTGGATCGCGGCTCGGTCAAGGCAATGCTGCCGTTTCTCGATTTCGACAATGCCCGCTTTCCAGTTCAGGGCGGGTTGCTGCAAAGGCGCGGCGGCACCGTGCGGCATGATGCCGTGGCCTGGGGTTATGCACGCGGTGCAGACAGCCGAGGCGTCGATATTATCCAGGGCTGCGAAGTGACGGGCATTCGCCGCGAAAACGGCAGTGTCGTGGGTGTCGAGACCAACAGGGGTTTCATCGGCTGCGGCAAGCTGGCGCTGGCGGCAGCCGGCAACTCATCGCAGGTGGCCGCCATGGCCGGGCTGAAACTGCCGATCGAAAGCCATGTGCTGCAGGCTTTCGTCTCGGAAGGCCTGAAACCCTTCATCGATGGCGTCGTCACCTTTGGCGCAGGCCATTTTTACGTTTCGCAATCGGACAAGGGCGGCCTCGTTTTCGGTGGCGATATAGACGGCTACAATTCCTATGCCCAGCGCGGCAATCTTGCGACAGTCGAACATGTGGCGGAAGCCGGCAAGGCGATGATACCGGCACTTTCCCGCGTCCGGGTTCTGCGCTCCTGGGGCGGCATCATGGATATGTCAATGGACGGTTCACCGATCATCGACCAAACCCCAATCGACAATCTCTACCTGAATGCCGGCTGGTGTTACGGCGGCTTCAAGGCGACGCCCGCTTCCGGTTTCTGCTTCGCCCATCTTCTCGCACGCGGCACACCGCAGGAAACGGCGACCGCATTTCGGCTGGATCGTTTCCGGCGTGGATACCTCATCGATGAAAAGGGCCAGGGCGCCCAGCCCAACCTTCACTAAATCTGTAGCGGGATTTCAGGCGAAAAACCGCTCACACTTTTCGCCATCCCGCTATCTGGCGGATCAAGGACATCTGAAATGGCAAGTCTCGTGCCCTGCCCGCATTGCGGGCAAAGACCCAAGGAAGAATTCACCATCAAGGGTGCCGCCTTTCAGCGGCCGGCGGCGGATGCCGGCGCCGATGAATGGTTCGATTATGTCTATCTGCGCGACAATCCGCGCGGCGCCTATGAGGAATATTGGCACCATACCTCCGGTTGCCGCCGCTGGCTGGTCGTCGCCCGCGACACGATCACCCATGAGATATCCGCCTGCCGAGATGCCGCTGGAGAGAAGGAAGTGACAAGCCCATGACATCCAGCCGCCTGAAGACCGGCGGTCTGATTGACCGCACCCAGCCGCGTTCCTTCACCTTCGATGGCAAGGTGATGCAGGGTTTCGAAGGCGACAGCCTCGCCTCCGCCCTGCTCGCCAATGGCCAGCAACTCGTCGGCCGCAGCTTCAAATACCACCGCCCGCGCGGCATATTGACGGCGGGTGCCGCCGAGCCGAACGCCCTGATGACCATCGGCAGCGGTGGCCGTACCGAACCGAACACGCGCGCCACCATGCAGGAGCTTTATGCCGGGCTGGAAGCGAGAAGCCAGAACCGCTGGCCCTCACTCGATTTCGATATCGGCGCATTGACCGGCCTTCTTTCGCCCTTCCTCGGCGCGGGTTTCTATTACAAGACCTTCATGTGGCCCGCCGCCTTCTGGGAAAAAATCTACGAGCCCTTCATCCGCAAAGCCGCCGGTCTCGGCAAGGCGAGTTACGAGGCGGATCCGGATACCTATGACAAATGCTGGGCGCATTGCGATCTGCTGGTGATCGGTTCCGGCGCGGCGGGGCTGGCCGCTGCCCTTGCTGCAGGACGTCATGGTGCGCGCGTCATCATTGTCGATGAACATTCCATGGCAGGCGGCGGGCTCCTTTCCGAAACCGCGACAATCGGCGGCAAGAGCGCTGCCGATTTCGCGGCGCAATGTGTCGCCGAACTCGAAGCCTTGCCGAATGTGACGGTGCTGACGCGCACCACTGCCTTCGGCTGGTACGACGGCAATGTCTTCGGCGCGCTGGAGCGTGTGCAAAAACATGTGGCCCACCCGCAAGCGCATGTGCCGGTGGAGCGCCTGTGGCGCATCGTCGCCAAGCGTGCGCTGCTCGCCACCGGCACGGAAGAACGGCCGCTGGTCTTCGGGGGCAATGATATTCCCGGCGTGATGATGGCCGGCGCCATGCGCAGTTATCTCAACCATTATGCCGTAAGCCCCGGCACGGCGACGGCGATTTTCACCACCAACGACAGCGGTTATGCGCTCGCCCGCGATCTGGAAGCACAGGGTGTCACCCTCGCCGCCATCATCGATAGTCGCGAGCAGGGTAATTTGGGCTACGAAGGCAAGGCGCGTGTTATCAAAGGTGGAGTCGTCTCGAATGCAAAAGGCGGCAAGGCGCTGTCCACCATAGAGATTTATGCTAATGGCCGCACGGAGAACATGAATATCGATGCGCTGGCCATGTCGGGCGGTTTCAGCCCCATCATCCATCTTGCCTGCCATCGCGGTGGAAAACCGGTCTGGTCAGAAGACAATGTTGCCTTCCTTGCACCCGCCAGTCTCAAGGGGCTCGAACTCGCCGGAGCGGTGTCCGCGATAAACGGCATCGCCGCCTGCCTTGAGGATGGCGCGCGAAAGGGCGCGGCGCTTGCGCAGGATCTCGGTTTTGCAGCGACCACAACGACATTCGGCGTCGTGGAAAACGATGTTGTCGCCCGGCCCGCAAAGGCGCTCTGGTCCATCCCCGGCATCAAGGCCAAAGCTTTTGTCGATTACCAGAATGATGTCCATCGCAAGGATCTTGGCCTTGCCGTCAACGAAGGTTACGGCCATGTCGAACTGGCCAAGCGTTATACAACAAACGGCATGGCGACCGATCAGGGCAAGCTTTCCAACGTCAATGCCATCGGGCTGCTGGCCGAGGCGCGCGGCGTTTCCCCGGCGGATGTCGGCACCACCACCTTCCGGCCGTTCTATACGCCCGTCTCCTTTGGCGCACTGACGGGAGCCTATCACGGCCAGCATTTCCAGCCTGTGCGCAAATCGCCGCTGCATGGCTGGGCCGAAAAGAATGGGGCCATCTTCGTTGAAACCGGGCTCTGGTATCGCTCCTCCTGGTTTCCCCGCAGCGGTGAAAACGGCTGGCGGGAAAGCGTTGACCGCGAAGTTCTGAATGTGCGCGAAAATGCCGGCCTCTGCGATGTATCGATGCTCGGCAAAATCGAGATTTGCGGCAAGGACGCCGCCGAATTCCTCAACCGGGTTTATTGCAACGCTTTCCTGAAACTGCCGGTCGGCAAGGCGCGATATGGCCTGATGCTGCGTGAAGATGGCATGATCTATGATGACGGCACCACCAGCCGGCTGGAGGAAAACCGTTTCTTCATGACGACCACCACGGCCTATGCGGCAGGCGTCATGAACCATCTGGAATTCTGCGCCCAGACGCTCTGGCCGGATCTCGACGTGCGGCTTGCCTCCGTCACCGACCAATGGGCGCAGATGGCGATTGCCGGACCGAAGGCGCGTACCATTCTGCAGAGAATCCTCGATGAGGATATTTCCGATGAGGCCTTCCCCTTTCTTGCGGCCAAAGAAATCTCGCTGTTTGGCGGGCAATTGCACGGGCGCCTGTTCCGGATTTCCTTCTCCGGCGAACTGGCCTACGAGCTCGCCGTCCCCGCCGGTTACGGTGAAAGCATTGCCGATGCGCTGATGGAGGCGGGCAAGTCCGAGAACATCATGCCTTATGGCGTTGAGGCACTCGGTGTGCTGCGCATCGAAAAGGGCCACGTCACCCATAACGAGATCAATGGCACGGTGGTGCCCGCCGATCTCGGCTTTGCCAAAATGGTCTCTGCCACCAAGGCCGATTTCATCGGCCGGCGGATGCTGGAGCGCGAGGGGCTTTCCGCCGCCGACCGTCCGAGCCTCATCGGCGTCGTGCCGCTTGATAAAAACCAGTCCTTCCGCACCGGCTCGCATATTCTTGCGAAGGATGCAGCGGCAACGCTGGAAAACGATCAGGGTTATGTGACCTCCAGCGCGTTCTCACCCCATCTCGGTTCCACCATCGGCCTCGCCCTCGTCAAGAATGGCCCCGCGCGGGATGGCGAGGAAGTCGTGGTCTGGAACGGTCTGCGCAATGAATTCACCGCCGCGCGCCTGTGCAATCCGGTTTTCTTCGACCCTGAGAACGAGAAGCTCCATGTCTGATTTCAAGCCTGATTTCAAATCTGGTTTCCGGCCGACCCTGCGCCCGATGCTGGGCAAAAAGGGAGCAATTGCTTCCACCACCATCAAGCTCTCTCCCCTGCCGGAAGCCGCAATCATCCATGTGCTGGCCGCGCCCGGTGCAGCGGATATGGAAGTCCGCCTGTCCAGTCTCGCAAAAGGCGATGTGCGGGCGGTCTCTCCCGGCCAGTGGTTCATCGTCGGCGAACAGCCGCTCTCTCACGTGGACATGAAGACGTTTCTTGCGGCGCTTGAACCGCAGGCAACGGGTGTGGACCAGAGCCAGGGGCGCGTACGAATCCGAATCGAAGGCAGAATGGCCGAGCGGGTGCTGGCAAAAGGAACGGCGGTCGATCTTTCCATCGCCGCTTTTCCGGTGGGACGCTCCGCCACGACGCTGATCGGCCATATCGCCGCCCATCTCACCCGGCTTGACGGGCAGGTGTTCGAAGTCATCGTTTTGCGCGGTTTTGCCGAAAGCCTGTGGGACGATCTTGCCCGGATGAGCCTCGAATTCCAGTGATCCTATTGGCTATGTCCAGATGCTTTCGGGCGTCAGGATTTCAAACGGAACGATCCGCTGTTCGACGGAGGATGTGTCCCCATTCTCGACGCGCCGTAACATCACATCGATCAATTGCTGCGGCATCCTGTCGAGGGGAAGCGGCAGCGAGGCGGTAATCAGCCCTTCGTTCAGGCCCTTGCGCGTTTCCGGGCCGATATCGTTGCAGACGATCTTTATGCCGCGCTGCCTTTCCACCGGTAATTCCCGAAGTGCCCGAAGAACGCCGGATATACCACCACCATTGACATAGATCCCCCGGAGGCCGGGTTCAGCAGCGATCATGTCGCGGATGATAACATAGGCATTTTCAGGCTCTTCGAAAGTTAGCAGCGTTTCCGCCACCTGCAATTCAGGTGTGTTCTCGCGCATGTAAGAGCGGAAGCTGGCATCCGAAACATCCTGACACTGATAGCGGTTGCTGCCGATCAGCGGCACGACCACACCCTCGCCCTTCACCGTCTGGCTGAGGAACCATGCCGCAGTCCGACCGCGTTTCCAACTGTCGGTTCCGACGAAACCCGCGCGGCTCGCCGCCGATAGATCGGACACGTAAGTTACCACCGGAACCCCCATGCCCCGCAGCTCGTCGATCGCCTGGCTGACGAGCGGATGATCGGCCGTCACCACCGCAATGGCGCTGCAGGTTTTCCCCATCTTCAGGAGATTGGCGGAAACGGCCTCGGGCGAAAGATCGTCCTCGAAAACCACATCCGGCTCGATAACGCTGTCCGGCCTCTGGCGTGCAGCGGCGACGATCCCTTCCGCCCACAACCGGTAGAGCGGCCGATGGGATTGCTGCAGCAGGAAACCGAGCCTGTAGTGGGGCATGGCCTCACGACGCCGGTCCTTGATGGTGCCGAGACCATAAAAACCGATCTCCTCTGCAGCCTTGAGAATCTGGTCGATCGTATCCTGACGCACGGCGGTCGAACCGTGCAGCAGCCGGTTGACCGTGGAGATGCTGACGCCGGCGGCTTTCGCAAGATCGGTAATGGTGGGTCGGTTCATGGCGCCTCACAATTGTATCATCGATGAATGACACGGAATGATATGAAATGCAACATTAAATGAAATATAAATTCCATTCTCAGGAAAATGAAAGATATAAATCATCTTGTCATTTTGGCCCATCGGGAGAATGGGCAGGGAGGAAACAATGGCATATTTCAAGAAATTTCTTATAGCGGGCGCGGCATCGCTGTTGATGGCATGCGGCGCATCTGCGGCCAACATCGCCGTTGTCGGCGGTAAAAACGATGATGCGTTCTGGAACCTCATCAAAAAGGGCGTGGATGACGCGCGCCTCGTGGTCGAGGCGAATGGCGGCAAGGTCAATTACCTGCGTCTGCAGACCTATGACAATTTCGCGCCGGATGTCGTGCAGCTGATCCAGACCGCCATCAGCCAGAAGGTCGATGGTCTCGTCATTCCGAACTGGGTGCCGGAAGGCGAGGACCCGGCGATCCGCGAAGCCATCAAGTCCGGCATCAAGGTCATTCTCATGAATGCCGGCGGCCATGAAAAGGCGAAGGAACTCGGTGCGATCAACTATGTCGGCTCCGACGAATATCTGGCGGGCGTCGCCGGTGGCGAATATTTCGCCAAGCAGGGCAAGAAGAACGTCATCTGCGTCAACACCGTCCCGGGCGCCGCCAATCTCGAAGCCAGATGCAAGGGTGTTCTGGACGGCATCACCAAGGCCGGCGGCAGCGGCAAGCAGCTGCCGCTGCCCGCCACCAGCTTTGGCGATGCCACCGCGGTCGCCGAGGCGATCAAGGCGACGCTGCTTCAGGACAGCAAGATTGACGGCGTCCTCACCATTTCGGCGGGTGACGCGGATTCAGCCGCCATTGGCGTGATGCAGGCCGGCAAAACCGAAACGGCCCTGCTCGGCACCTTCGACCTCAACCAGTCCGGCCTCGACCGCATCAAGGACGGGACACAGGGTTTTGCAATCGACCAGCAGCCCTATCTGCAATCGCTGCTGGCGGTGACGCTTCTCGCCTCAGCCATCGATTTCGGAACCGATCTGCCGACCGCGCCGGTGCTGACCGGCCCCAACATCGTCGACAAATCCAACATCCAGGCCACGCTTGCCGGCGTCGCCAAGGGTGCGCGCTGAGCGATGATCCGCGCCCGATCCCGACACCCGGCAATGCCGGCGTTCGGGATCGGCAGGCAAGGGCATCCCCGCAAAACCCAGGGTCAATAGTGGAGTGAACGACGTGAAAAATCTCTCTTTGGGCGACCTTCTGCGTCGCCCGGAATCAGGTGCCTTTCTTGGCCTTGTTTTTGTTCTTGCCTTCTTTGTTGTCTTCGGCAGCATCGAATTCCTGAAACCGGCCGGCGCGGCAAGCTGGCTGAATGTCGCCGCCAATCTCGGCATTGTTGCCATTCCCGTCGGGTTGCTGATGATTTCCGGCGAGCTGGATATTTCCATCGGCGCTATGATCCCGGCCGGCGCGCTGACGGTCGCCATCATCACCGGTTATTATGGCATGCCGATCTGGCTTGGCATCATCGGCGCGCTTGGCCTTGGAGTGCTCGTCGGGCTGATCAACGGCTTTCTGGTGATACGGACCGTGGTGCCGTCACTGATCGTCACCCTCGGCACGCTGTTTGCGGTGCAGGGGCTGATCCTCGGCTTTTCCGTGCTGCTGACCGGCACAACCAGCGTGGCGCTCAGCCCCGCCCAATCCGGCCCCATCGCCAAATTCCTGTTCGGACAGTTTATCGGCGGCAGTTTTCAGGTGAGCATCATCTGGTGGCTACTGCTGACGGCGATCTATATCTTCTACGTCCATTATTCACCCTTCGGAAACTGGATTTTCGCCATGGGCGGCGACCGCGTGAGCGCCCGCAACGCCGGTATTCCCACTGACAAGCTGACGGTGACGCTTTTTGTCCTTTCCTCCGTCAGCGCCTCCTTCGTCGGTGTCTGTCAGGCGATCCTCTTCAATGTCGCCCAGGTTTCGGCCGGCATGACCTTCATCTTCAACTCCATCATCGCGGTCGTCGTGGGCGGGGTGCTGCTGACCGGCGGCTTCGGTTCGGTGATCGGCATATTTCTCGGCACCATCACCTTCGCCATCGTCAATCAGGGCATTTATTTCACCGCCTTTGACCGCAACTGGTCGAGCCTCATCATCGGCGTCATGCTGCTTTTGGCAGTGCTGATGAACAACACCTTCCGCGTGATGGCGCTCACCTATTCGCCGAAGAAGAAGTGAGGCAAGACGATGTCGACACCCATTCTCGAACTTAGAAACGTCAATAAATCCTTCGGCCCCATCGATGTTCTTCACGATATCTCGCTGAAGGTGCGCGCCGGCGAGGTGCTCTGCCTGCTTGGCGACAATGGCGCTGGAAAATCCACGCTGATCAAGACGCTGGCCGGCGTCTACCAGCCCAGTTCCGGCGAAGTGCTGATGGATGGAAAGCCGGTCGATTTCGACGGGCCGCGCGATGCGCAGCGCATGGGCATTTCCACCGTACACCAGTTCGGCGGAACCTTTCCGCTGATGAGCATTGGTCGCTCTTTCTTCATCGGCGCGGAACCGACCAAGGGTTTCTGGCCTTTCCGGATCTACGACCGCAAGAGAGCAAACGAAATCGCCGTCAAGGCGGTGCAGGAGTTTGGCATCACCCGCATCGATGACGGCGACCGCCTGATCGGCGGGCTCTCGGGCGGTGAGCGGCAATCACTCGCCATCGCCCGCGCGGTGCATTTTGGTGCACGCGTTCTGATCCTCGATGAGCCGACAGCGGCGCTGGGCGTGAAACAGGCGTCCCATGTCCTGCGCATCGTGCTGGAAGCGCGCAAGCGGGGCATCGCAGTGATCTTCATCACCCATCAGGTCACCCATGCGATTGCCGTCGGCGACCATTTCGCCGTGCTCATTCGCGGCGCGGTCGCCGCCAATTTCCGCAAGGGTGAAAAATCCCGCGAGGAAATCACCGATCTGATGGCCGGCGGTGAAGCGCTCGCCGACCTCGGCGCGGAGGTGGAAAATTACATGGCCAGCCATGACGGCCATCCGCCGCAGCCACCCTCGAATTAAGACATAAAGCAAGGATCAAGACCGATGAAGATCGCCATCGACCCCCACATGCATCGTTTCACCAGCCTCGATGAGCTTCCGGCCAAAGTGAAGGAACTCGGCTACGACTGGATCGAACTCAGCCCGCGCGCGGATTTCCTCGAATGGTTCAAGGCGCCGCGCGTCTTTCCCGAGCGGATCAGGTCTTTCAAGAAGGCGCTGAAGGACGCCGATGTCGGCATCGCCTCTTTGCTGCCCATGTATCGCTGGGCTTCCAATGATGAGACCGAACGGCAGGCGGCAGTGAAACACTGGAAGCGCGCCATCGAGATCGCCATCGAACTGGAGGTCGACACGATGAATTCCGAATTCGGCCGCGGACCGCATCCCGACAAGGGGTCATGTTATTGCTGCCATACCGGCTCGATGATCGAGGCCTGCGAGGATGCATGGTGGCGCTCGATGGAAGAGCTGGTGCCGATCTTCGAGCGCGAGAACATCAACCTGCATGTCGAGCCGCATCCCGAGGACTGGTGCGAGACATTGCAGCCGGCGCTGGACATCATCCGCACGGTCAATTCGAAGAATGTGAAGTTCCTCTATTGCGCACCGCACACCTTCTATTTCGGCGACGACACCAAGGCGATGCTGCGCGAAGCGAAGGATGTGCTGGCGCATGTGCATGTGGGCGACACCTTCAACCACAAGGCCAGCTCCGGGCTTCGCTATATCCTCAATCCGCCGGGCACACAGGCGCGGGTGCACCAGCACCTGAATATTGGCCAGGGCGAGGTGCCGTGGGACGATTTCTTCGGCACGCTCGCTGAAATCGGCTTCGACGGCATCATGACCTCCTGCGTCTTCGCCTGGGAGGACAGGGCCGATGAATCGAGCCGGTTCATGCGCGCCAAAATGCAGGACTATATCGACCTCTATTTCAAGAAATGACGCGGCAAACCGGCGCTGAGCCCGAGGCGGACCCCGCCTCCCGCCGCGGCCATTCGCAACATCAAATGGAAAGACGACTGACATGATCAACGGAGAAAGACTGATTTCGCGCCCGCTGCGCTGGGCCATGGTGGGCGGCGGACGCACGGGACAGGTGGGCTACAAGCACCGCACCGGCGCCCTGCGCGACGGCAACTACCAGCTCGTCGCGGGCGCCTTCGACCTCGATGCCGAACGAGGCAGAGACTTCGGCGTCAATCTCGGCGTGGCGGCGGAACGCTGCTATGCGGACTACAAGGCGCTGATTGCCGGCGAGACGACGCGCGAAGACGGTGTGGACGTCGTCTCCATCGCCACCCCCAATTTCACCCATTACGAGATCACCAAGGCCTGCCTTGAAGCCGGACTGCATGTCATCTGCGAAAAACCGCTGTTCTTCACCGTGGCGGAATGCGAAGAAGTGGCGCGGCTGGCCGAACAGAAGGGCCTCATCGTCGGCGTCACCTATGGCTTTACCGGGCATCCGCTCGTCCATCAGATGGCTGCCATGGTCAAAAAGGGAATGCTGGGCGACATCCGTATCGTCGACCTGCAATATACCCATGGTTTCAATGCCGGCGACGATGTGGGCGCGGGAGAGGCCGTCAAATGGCGCACCAACCCACGCACTGCCGGCCCGACCTTCGTGCTGGGCGATATCGGCACGCATCTCTATTATCTCTCGGAAGTCGTGCTGCCGCATATGAAGGTGGAACGGCTGCTCTGCGACCGCAAGGCCTTCATCCCCACGCGCGCGCCGCTGGAAGACCACGCCACCGTCCTGATGCATTATGACAATGGCGCGCGCGGCCGCCTCTGGGTCTCCTCCGTCAATGCCGGCAATATGGGGTCGCAGCGTTACCGTTTCGTCGGCTCCAAGGCGTCGCTCGAATGGTCCGATTCCCATCCCGACCAGCTGATCTACGAAGTTCAGGGCGAACCCGGCCGCATCATGCACCATGGCATGCCCTATCTGGAACAGGAAAGCCTCGCCATCGACCGCATGGGCGCGCTGCATACTGAAGGTCTCGGGGACAGCTGGTCGAACATCTATCTCTGGATCGCCCAGGCGATCGACGCGGCAAATCGCAGCGATCAGGCTTTCCTGAAAACCCACCATTATCCCGGCATCACGGCTGGCACGGAAGGCGTCCGCTGGTTGGAAAACTGCGTCCGTTCGGCCGATGCCGGCGCCGCCTGGGTCGACTTCGCATAACCAGTTTGGGGGCGCGCCGGACCACTCTCCCGTCCTCCTCCTCCTCAAGCGCGTCCCCATGCCTTTTTAGAAAGACGACACGATGAAACTCGCAATTTGTACCGACGTCATGGCAAACCTGCCCTTCACCGAAATGCTCGACAAATGTGTCGCGCTCGGCGTCGAGGGCATCGAGATGACTGGCGGCGGCTGGTCCAGCGGCCCACATTTCCGGGCGGACGAACTTCTGGCGGACAAGGGGCTGCTCAAGTCCAAACTAAAGGAAATCGAGGCCCGCGGCCTCGAGATCGCCGCGCTGAATTGCTCTGCCAATCCGCTCGATCCCGGCGATATGGGCAAGCGCCACCTGAGGGAAATGCAGGATACGGTTCGGTTGGCGGGCGAAATCGGCGTGACGAAGATCGTCACCATGTCCGGTCTGCCGGAGGCTGCACCCGGCGACACGGTGCCGAACTGGCTCGTGTACACCAAGAGCTGGCCGAACGAGATGCCGGAGCGCGACCGTTACCAGTGGGAAGACCGCGCCTTCCCACTCTGGCACGGGCTCGTGAAGCTCGCCAAGGAAGCGGGCGTTGAAAAATATGCGCTCGAGAATTTCTCGGCCATGCTCGTCTGGAACCCGGAAACCCTGTTTCGCCTGCGCAACGAGGTTGGCCCGACGGTCGGCATGAATCTCGATCCGTCGCACCTGATGTGGATGGGAGCCGACCCCATCGCCTCTGCCCGAGCCCTCGGCAGCGCGATCCACCATTGCCATGGCAAGGACACCCGCATCGAACGCGGCCTGGCGGATGTGAACGGTCTGCTGGAGCTGAAAGAGGTGACTGACGTCGCCAACCGCAGCTGGAACTATGTGGCTGTCGGTGCCGGCCATGACCTGCAATGGTGGAAGGAATTTTTCTCCGTGGTACGCATGGCCGGTTACAATGGCTGGGTGAGTCTCGAAATGGAGGATTTCACTATGTCCACCGAGGCAGGCATCCAGTCCTCCATCGATGCCCTGCAAGCCACCATCAGCCGCTGAAGCTAAGCCCCGGGCCGCAGAACGCGGCCCGGCACCAATCGCGCCACGAGGATGCCATGACCAACCCGATCACCATTACCACCGCTCCCTGCTGCTGGGGCGTCGATGACGTCAAAAATCCCCATCTGCCCCATTGGGAAAAGGTGCTGGATGAGGCGAATGCCGCCGGTTTCGGCGGGCTGGAACTTGGCCCCTATGGCTATCTGCCGCTCGATCTCAGCCGCGTTTCGCAGGCGCTGGACGAGCGCGGCCTTAAGATCGTTGCCGGCACGATCTTCGACGACCTGGTCTCACCTGACAACCGCGACAACCTGCTGCGCCAGACCGACGAAATCTGCGCGCTGATCACTCGCCTGCCAAAACCGGAAACCCATGCCGGCCAGCGTTTTCCCGCCCCCTATCTGACGGTCATGGACTGGGGCCATGACGAACGCGACTACGCCGCCGGCCATTCCGATCGCGCACCGCGCCTCGATAAAGCCGCATGGCGGGGGATGGTCGAAAACATCCGTGCCATCGCAACGCTCGCCCGCGACACATACGGCGTGCGTGCCACCATTCATCCGCATGCCGGCGGCTACATCGAATTTGCCGATGAGTTGCAGCAGATCGTTGAGGACATTCCCGCCGATCTCGCGGGCCTGTGCCTCGATACCGGCCATATGGCCTATTCCGGCATGGACCCCGTCACCGCGCTTCGCCGCTATTGGGACCGTGTCGACTATATTCATTTCAAGGATATCGACGCTGCGGTTTTCGAGGAGGTGATGGCAGAACGCATCCGCTTCTTCGACGCCTGCGCCAAGGGCGTCATGTGCCCGATCGGCCGCGGCTCTATCGATTACCCAGCCATTCGCAGCCTTCTGACGGAACTCGGTTACGGCGGTTACATCACCATCGAGCAGGAACGCGACCCGCGCAACGCCGGCAGCATTCTGGATGACCTTGCAGCCAGCAGGGTGTTTCTTGCCAAAAGCGGTTTCTGAACCGAACGGAGTAAAACCGTGACGCTTCGCGAGAAGTCGAGCCAACACACTACGGCAATCGAAATAATGGTCGTTTCCGGCACATAAGATGCCCTCAGCCTAAAAAGACATGCATTTATCCGTCACATCCATGTAAAAGCCACATTGGAATATGAGCTGAAGTTGCAAGACAATTTTAGCCTTGGTTGGCAATACCTCTGGGCAAACCCAAGGTGCGCACCCATAAGCTGAAGCGATCGTTTTCTTTGTATTTTCATGGTGATACGATGATGACCCGCCGCCAGACACTGCTTTTTGCCGCGGCTGCCACCGCCGGCCTTTCGTCCTCGGCCCAACAGGGCAGGACAGCAGGTCCGTCAGCCCGTGCCGCCGGTTTTTGGTATCCTGAGGAAACCGAACCACATGAACGCACTTTCATGCAGTGGCCGGTGAACCCTGCCGTGCATGACGATCCCGATTTTCTTGACGATCTTCAGAAAACCATCGCGAAAATCGCCAACACCATAGCCGAATTTGAGCCCGTCGTGATGCTGGCCGCAGCGCAGCACCATGGTGCAATCCGTAAACAGGTGTCGCGCAACGTCGACTTATGGGACATTCCGACGGATGATCTGTGGTGTCGCGATTCCGGGCCGTCCTTTGTTGTGGATGGCAAGGGTGGGCTCGCCATCACGCAGTTCAACTTCAACGGCTGGGGCAACAAGCAAACCCACAATGCCGACGGAAAGATTGCCGCGCGGATAGCCGAACGTATGGGCCTTTCGATTTTTGACGCAGGGCTGGTGGGCGAGGCTGGAGGAGTGGAAACCGACGGCCATGGCACCTTGATCGCCCATGAAAGCAGCTTCATCAATATCAATCGCAACCGGGGCGACAAGGCCGAAATCGAACGGCTGCTGCTCGACACGATGGGCGCGCGCAAGATGTTGTGGGCACCCGGAATCATCGGTGCCGATATCACCGATTACCACATCGATGCACTCGCCCGTTTCGTCAAGCCCGGCCAATTGCTGATCCAGATGGGAGACAAGATCGACCACGATGATCCGTGGTCGATCGCCGCCTTCGAAACCCATGACATTCTGGCCGCAGCCACCGATGCCGAGGGTCGAAAGCTGGACATGGTCATTTTGCCGGAACCCTACGACATTCGTGCTGACAGCGCCGATTTCGTATCTTCCTATGTCAATTATTATGTCTGCAACGGTGCGGTCATCGCCGCTGAATTCGGCGACCGGGAAGCCGACGAACGAGCCGCAGCCATTCTTGGCAAGCTTTATCCCGGCCGTGAGATCATCACGTTAAATATCGACCCGGTGGGTGAGGTAGGCGGCGGCATCCATTGCGCCACCCATGAGCAACCTAAAGTCTGATCACGCGCGGCTCATGTGCCTTTGACGGCCAGATGTATGGGAAGATCGAAGGCGGCAGGAAAATGGCGCCGATGACTAAAATGACTTCGACGCCACTCAACCAATCCACTGGCAAGAACCGGCACTTAGACCTTCAGGCTTCGACAGGCTCGTGAACATCATCCAGAAGAAAATGCACGATCACATAACGAGTCGTGTATTTCTGACCGCTGTCGGACACGCTCTCGACGCTGCCACCGTCGGAGGGATGCCATTTCTGGTAATGAGGGTTGTTGGCAATCAGCGTAATCGCCTTGCCCGAAAGCCGGCCGTTCAACCGATAGCGAGCTTCTGCCAGGGGCCAAATCTTCTCAAAATCCTGTTGGCTGATACGGGCTTTCAAGGCTCTTCTGGATATCGTTTCCCCGGGGGAACCATCTTTGTGCTCCATCGATGGAATATGCAGGTCAACCTCTTCCGCGCCGTCCAGCAGAAAGGCAAATTCGTCTGGCCACATCCGTCTCACGTATCGCTCCTCCCAAAGCTCGCCGTCCTTTACGACACAATTATGATAGCGCCTCCACCGCGAGAGGCAATGGCGGATATGAACCTGCGCGTGCCTGCGTCCCCCCTGTTCTTCCAGATCGATGCCGCGTGATCTCCAATTGTTATCGAAGATCACGCATCGGATGCCCTTGCATGGCATCGATCTTCACTAGGGGACGACGCATCCTCCCATCAACGGCTTCATATAGTCCGGAGGCATGGAAGTGCCGAGTATGGACATAGCCATTTCCAGCAGCATCAAAGATAGCATAAGTTCAAAAAATCGCGGGAAAACCTTGCTTGCCCAAGGCAAATTATGGCGGAGAGGGTGGAAGTCATTTCACCTCCACATATTAATCATGCACTTGTAATTATTATGCTTTTTATATTTCTATCAAGATTTAAAGTACCAAAAAATGTACCAAATTAATCAGGTCGCGTGAACTCCCAATACCAGCATTGAGTGACCTGCAACGCCGGCAGGAAACACTGAATTGCGATGTGAACGGAAGGTTATGAGCACAATACGCGGATTCGCCAGATATTGGACGATGTTTTCGTAATATATTAGCGTGTAGGCGATCATAACGCTTATGTAAGCGCATTATAAACGCAAACCATTATTCCATCAGCATGTACCAGTCTCGAATAGCCAATTTAAGACGAATAGCTTCTTCCTCTGGCAGAAAATTACAATGCGCTATGGGGCCACGCACAAGGTTCAAACGGTTGATTACTCTTAAGACACGGCTGCGAGTGGCATTGGAAAACATGCCGGAGAAAACATCCCAGTTCTCCTTCAGTATTTCGCCTAGTTCACCAAAGGTGGTGTAGTCCAGCATTCTGTCCGACCGGGGTGGAAGACCTTCTGCAGCCTCTTTGTCACTGTTCTTCTGCGCGTTATCTCGCACAAATTGGGGCACCGCTGTATGCCACCAGTCAGAACCTTTTCCCTCAACCATAGTCGCTTCGATAAGGTCTCGGATGTCATTTTCCAAAGCATAAAATAGCTTGTAGAATTCGCTCATACGCTCGGCATCCGCCAAGGTTTCAAAATCAACCTGCCGTAAGTACTCGTTTACTAAAGAGTCTGCCTGAGTTTCCAAGGCCCCACGTGCATTGCCAACTCTGTTCGATGTGAACGTAGCTCGAAGCTCTCTCGTGATCACCGCGTTCTTCAAAATGAACAACTCGATCTCGCGGTCGTCGCTCATCGCAGCAAGTTCTCTCTCAGACTTTTGAAAATGGCATTGAAAACCGCAATGTTCTCCGTTTCGGGTAATATAATGTTTAGTTGATAGGACAGTCCTAGTTTGAGTTTAGTTCCACTATGGTCTACGGCGCCTTGTTGTGATGTAGCGATGTCATCAGATTTTTCAACAACAGCTTTGCTCGGTTCACCATCGATAAAAGCTTTGATTGCCTCAAAAGTCGCATGCATTTGCCTGATAACTGGGTCATTTCTCTTCAGACCTGTTATTTCCACTAATACGTCTTTGATAGCGCCTTCATCAGCTCGGTAAATGTATTCGTTCCGCTTGAACAACTCACCAAATGAATTTTTCAACGCTTCATAAGCTGCTTGGCTTCTGCCACCTTCCGTTTTAAATTTCGAATATAATGCAGTAGGCGTACCGTCGGCACCAATAAACTGCATCTTCTTGAAGAGAGGTGGAACGGCACGAGAGGCGCCGCCGCGGATACCCAGAATTGTTTCCATAAAATTTGGATTAAACTTATCTGGGCGTTCGGCAGTGATTATCGTTTCGAGTGCCTTTTTGAATATCCCCGGTGAGGCTGTATAGGGTACACCGCCCTTTATCTCACGACGCTCCGTCTTTTCACTATTCCCGCTTGGAGGGTCAGCGGCAGCAGCAGTCGTCTTATCAGGTGAGTCTGCGTCTTTCGCCATTTGGGTCCTTTTCGTTTGTCACAGTGGTACGTTGATTTAGCGATCCTACAAGCAGAAGTTTTAAAGTAACTTCTATATCGACATCACAGAGCGCGTTGAGGACATTAAAGCCCAATCATCTGCTCTACCTATCGCGTTCACATCTAACGTCCGCACACCTTGATATTCATAAGACTAGCACTTCAATCTGAACATCAAACTTTCAGAGGCAAACCCTCGGAGCAACAGAGATATACAAAATGAAAACGATAGAAAAGTAAATTGCCTATTGCGCGTTAAACGGGCATATGCATTTTTACATTTACAGTTGAACATTAACTAATCAACCATAATCGCATTGAGCAACCGTATGAAGATCACTAAATCCTTATCCATAATTGATGAGCCAAAAGTCGTTGCGCGATTGGCAAAATTCGAGATTATTGGGCTATTTGGGCAGTTTAGTTACGAGATACCGCTCCAGATCGAGGAGCATGTCACAGCATTTATAGCGCCAAATGGGACAGGAAAGACGCTTTGCCTTAGGTTGATCGAGGCGCTTTTCTCAAAAAGGTGGTAACTCTTCTTAGAAGTTGATTTTGATCAGGCCGTCTATACATTCACTGATGGCTCGATAGTCGACGTGCGAAGAAAGCCCAAAACTGGCGAAAGCGATACGAAAATTTCTGTTTCGCTACGTGGGGCTAAAGGCAAAGCGGCGTGGTCCCCCCGGACCAACGAAGCCAAAAGAGTTGCACATGTCGAGCGCTATCTTCCATTTCTTACGCGTATCGGCCCGGAACGTTGGCGGCATGACCATTCTGGTCGGGTAATGAAGCTCGATGAAATCATTGATGAATTCGGCGAACGCTTGCCTGATGATTTGATCGAGCAATTTTACGGCGCATTGCCGAGCGAACTATCAATACTACTCGGCATCGAGTGCAAACTAATTGAAACGCAGCGTCTTCTTATTCTACATGAGCAAAATAGTGGTTATTACTACGACCAACCGCCAAGAAAGACAACATCAAATCTTGCCATTACTCGTAAATCAGAGAAAATCAAGCAAATTATTGCAGCGCAGATCAATGCTTATGCGACTCTTTCACAATCATTAGATCGTTCGTTCCCACGTCGAGTTATCAGTCAGGACAGCAACGTAAGCCCCGAAGGTCTCACTGATGTTTTGGCTGGCCTTGACGATAAACGTAAAGAACTGATGGCAGCAGGCATTCTCGACACAGAAACAGATGAGCCCGTTGAGCTTCCAGAGGGGCCCTTGAAGCGAGAAGTTGCAAGTGTACTTCACGTTTACGCAGAGGATACAAAGAAAAAACTAGCTTCACTATCTGACCTGCTCGCCAAGATTAAGCTCTTCAAAAAGCTCATAGATAAGCGCTTTGTTACGAAAGACGTCACAATCAACCGTAAGAACGGCATAGATGTTCGCTCTGGCGAGCGTGAAATCCCCCTAGAAAAACTTTCGTCTGGCGAGCAGCATCAGCTCGTTCTTTTCTTCGAGATGCTCTTCGAAATTAAAAAGAACTCGCTCATTTTGATAGATGAACCAGAGCTGTCTTTACACGTTGCTTGGCAAAGACAGTTCATAGGCGATCTTCTCAGCATAATTAAGCTTAATAAGTTTGACGTTATACTCGCCACTCATTCTCCTCAGCTTATTGGGGAGTGGGAGGAACTAGTAGTTGAGCTTGGCGACGTGGATGAGCTGTCAGAATTTAGCTACGAGGAAGAGGAAGAAAATCCAAAGTGAGCCTTTCAATACAAAGACATATGACCGGGCCAATGGTTGCCAGACACATTAGGATGGAAAGACAAAGCGATAAGTCTAGATCCATTGTCATGGTTGAAGGCGGCACTGACATAAAGCGTTTTAAGCAATATGTCGATAACAGCAAATGTATATTAGTAAACTGTTGGGGAAGGCCCAAAGCTCTAGAAGCGGTTTCTTTGCTTCAGCAAAAGCCACCGGCCGGTATTATCGCGATTCTTGACGCTGATTTCGACCGGATGCTCAACCGACTATCTAAGGACGTACGAGTTGTTTACTCTGACAGGCACGACTTCGATCTTGATTGGATAACACCTGATATTCTGGGTTTGTATTTAGAGCAAGTGGGCGAAGATAGCAAAGTAGTAGCACACGGAGGAGCGTCAGCGATCTTTGATAAGATTGTTGATGGCCTGCGCCCGATTTCATCGGCTCGACATCTAAATGCCAAACGCCTCATTCCATACAAAGTATCTCACTTGAATGCCGGCGATTATTTTTTGAACTTTTCCGTGAGATTGGATCGGTATATCGACGATCTCATAGGAAAAGCGACTATTAACGAGCAACAGAAGAAAGAATTAAGGGTTGCGATTGAGAGTAATGCTCAAGGTAACCATGATCTTCTCCAATTCACTAATGGTCATGATTTTCACTGCGCGTTAGGTGCCTCCCTCCGATGCGAATTAGGTGCCCGAAAGGAGGCGCAGAGCTATGGAAGTGAATGTGAACTCCACTTTCGGTTAGTATTTAATAATGATAAATTTAAAGAGACGAAGCTTTATAAAAGTATATTAAGCTGGGAGAATACAAACAACGGATTTTTTGTATTGAAAGATGAGCTTCGCCCTTCGCCGTCTTCAGGAAAAACGGTGCAGTAACGTCTGGAAGAGGAATTCCTAGTTTTTACCCCGCTCCAATGCGCCGCGGATTGAGGTACGGCTCTATTTTGTGACACAAGAAATAATCACCAAGGCCCCTCCGGTCTGACCGTACCACTCATCCGCGTGTTTCTTACAATCCTGAACGGACTTAACCTCCGGATATCCCTTGGCGCCGCCCTCATGATGACAGTCCGTGTAAAATCCCTCTTGAACGCCCTTCTTAGCCGTCGAATAGAGTTTTCTCTGCTGTGCGGCTGTGGTGGCAATTTCAACAATGTTGTCTAGCTCTGCCTCGCCCTCGTCGGTTGGGAAACATACGTAGACTGAAGGTTCAATCGTTGACGCCTCAACGGAGGTGGCCATTAAACCAAGGACGATCGCTGCATAAACGGTAGCTTTTTTCATTAATATCTCTCCTCATGGGTGCGTTTTCTCTGAAACTATGAATGAAGATGCCGCCCATCAATCTGCCAGTTTGGCGGGGGAGATATTCACGTTTCCCAAAGTGTAGCCATTGACGATACCTTTGCAGGTGATCAAATGGCCCGCGGCCAGTTGCCTGATCCTCTTTGCCTCGTTGTCATCGGACGGTCTGATTTTACAGAAAATCGCGATCTTACCCTGACTGGACGTCTGGATGACAAATTCCTCGTTCCGCTGCGAGACGTCCCAGACCGGCAGCTTCCACGCCACCAGCTTTCCGCGATAGGAATCCTTGATCTCGTTCTTCTGGACCTCGGTAAGTCCTGAAAAAAATGACAGTGCATTCACCAGATCGTCAGGAGGCGTGGTGCTGACCGGGGTCTCGTCCAAAACCTCTCTACCGGGGCTACCCGCGCCTTGAACGCCGATGAATGACGAAAGGATGAGACCCAAAAGGCTTCCAAAAACCGGCAAGCCAAGACCAACGATCACAATCCAGAACAATGATTTCCAGAAGAGCTTCATTTTGCTTCTGCGACAGTCGCTTTCTTTGCGCCGAAGACAGCAAGAATGCCGCCGATGAAAGCGAGGGCCATGAAAATGGCGACGAGGGTTCCACCCAGAACCGCTCCAAGGATTGCACTGACGATAAGCAATCCACCGGGAGTTTTGCTCGTCGCTCCCATGGCAACGGCCCCAAAGATATCGTGAGGAACGAGAAGAGGATACCGCCCCATCCTAAACCGACGACGGTAGATGCACCGTCGGCTTCCAGTCCAGCCCCGATACCACCGACGAACAATGTTATCGCTGCGGCAAGAATGCCGAAAATACCTGCGATGAGTGCGATAATTCCGCCTGCTTTTTGCATTGTTTGAAATCCTGATAAGTTAGTTTGAAGAAGGGCGATGGCCGACGTTGGCGATACCAGCCCAGCCGTTTTTGCCCAGAAACGATTGCTTGACGTCACCCAGCTTGACCGTCATTTTTTGCCGGGGAGCAAGCTTCGCTTCAACGTTTTGATCGGCAGGTGCACCGTCAACGAACAAACCTGTATTGGTATAAATCGCCACAGGTTCACGCGTATCGTTTTCGATTGTTACGGTCATGGACGCGTCCTCGAATTTCGGCCGTGCCATCATGTTAATTCTTTGAAGCTGCTGCTGAAGCGTTGAATAGGCTTCGGCGTTGAAGCGTACGACGATGAAGTTTGATTTGTCTTCTTTAAAAGTGCTGAAATGCAGCAGGAATTTCCCCGGCTCTACCTCGGGAGAGGTAGGTGCATCAAGGACTGTTCTTGCCTTGATCAGCATCCTGTCGTTGATGCTTCCGGAAATATCTTCACATCCAATCAGGCTTGCATTTTCGAATACTGACGCGACGGCATCAACGATCATTTTGCCTTCTGGCTTCGCGCACTGCTTATCAATCCCGGACTCGAGGACTTCGATTGTGATATCAACGGGAACGCTTTTTCCGTGCGTCTCAATCATTCCCTGAATGTCGCTGGTGTACAGCGTTGCTGTTACGTTCTGATCGCAACCGGACAAGGCAATTCCGGCGAGGAAGGGGTAGATGTATTTCGTTCTTTTCAGCATTGCTCATCCCAAGTGCTACTTCTGGCTTCAAATTTTGCGACGCGAACGCACCGACGGCATCGCTAGGGGTTGATCCACATTCTTTCCGATATCTGCTTTTGTTCGCTGCCCACGGCGTTGGCATAGATTGACGTGATCTCAATCGCTGAGTGGCCCATCCATTTTGACAGCATGTTCAAGGGAACACCGGAAGAGATGGCATTCACGCCATAACCGTGTCTCAGACCTTTGGGAGACGATTGCGGACCAGATGCTATTCCGGCATCTGTCATCACCGATTTGACGTATCGCCACCCTGTCGCTCTCGACCACGGCCACAGGCGACGATCCAGCTTTCCCGGCCGACGAATTTGATGGACAAGTTCAAGTGTGTTCAGAAGCTGTGAAGGGACCGGCACGGCTCGAAACACGCCGGAGCGTCGTTTCTTCAGAGTCTCGAAGATGACCGTCTCATTTTCGAGATCGATCCGGTCAACGGTCAGGTTGAGAGCCTCGGAAATACGGCATCCGGTAAAGTGCAGCGTTTCGCAGAAAGAACGGATCGCTCCGGGTCGTTTGATGGCGGCTTTCAGGAAAGCCTGTCGCTCTGACGAGGTAAGATAAAGTCGTTTTCCATTGCAATCATTGATCATTGCTGAGGTATTCCTTTACGTCTTGAAACACTTTATCAAGACGATAGATCGTGTAAACATCTGATTTTACCGTATAAATTAGATATTTTTTGGATTTATGAAGGACGCCAACTGCAACTGAACTTGCAGGATTATTGATATTTTTTGATCAACATTATTTTCGTTCATCATCCGATCTCACTTAAAAACATTGCCTTTGAAACCGAATAGATAATTTTGTTTCAGGAATGCTTTGAGCGAGCAAAATCTGAAATAGTTGTTGAAGAAGAGGTCGAAAGCCGCACTTCGCTGATCGAAACACTTCTTATACGAGGTGTTTCGAAATACCCAATCAGGGGTTGACTATTTGGTGCCGCAGGATATGAAAACGGCTAAATTGTGAAACCGAATTATCTATAGTGTTTCACGTTTCAATCCCGATAAAAGCAGGAGCCACGGGCTCCAAGTAACTTTCTTTCGATACGAACCGGGATTTTTGATCGGCTTTCCCTTATCAATCTACCGAACGCTACCTTTACGTTCGACTAGTGATTGTTGTGCAGCGATAATGTATGACCAAACAGGTTCCGGGATAGGGCAATTTCCGCCTGAATGAGGGAGAAACATGGAAAATCAGATATATGAAGCGGATCTCGACGGCGTGCTTCCGGATCCCGAGACCACACCGCTGAGAGATAGAAAGGTTGTCACCCAGCCATATGACCTTGCAATTGATGCGATTGTTGGACAGGTGAAATCGTCAATTCTCTTTCTCCGTCCTTTGAGTTCTCGACCAAAGTTTCAGCGCCAATACGTCTGGTCCGATACCTTAGCCTCGCGATTAGTCGAATCTGTCTTATTAAATGTTCCGATACCGCCGTGTTATCTTTCCGAAAACGAGGAGAGTGAACTCGATGTAATCGACGGTCAGCAACGAATATATTCGCTTTACAGATTTGTGGAAAACCAGTTTGCGTTGAAGGGGCTTGAGGCGCTTCCAGAGTTCGATAACAAGAGATTTTTTGAATTGCCAAGCAAAGAGCAGCGTAAGTTGCGAACGCACACACTCCGGTGCGTGGTTATCACAAATGAATCTCATCCCGAGATAAAGTTCGACGTATTTGAGCGCCTCAACACGAGCACTATGCCGTTAAATGCCCAAGAATTAAGAAATTGCGTATCCCGGGGTACCCTTAACGATCTGCTCGCGGAGTTGTCTTTCGACAAGAACTGGCTGTCTATTCGGGGCCGGAAGGCTCCCGATAGTCGGCTCGCTGACGAGGAAATGATCCTTCGTTTCTTTTCTTTCCAAATTCAACAGCTAAGCAGCTACAAAACTCCTCTCAAACATTGGCTAAATGATGCCGCAAAGGCTGGCAGAAAACTAGCTGATCATGAAATCGCTGATTTAAGAAGAAAGTGGCATTCAGCGATCTCCTCCTCGCTGACATGGTTTAGCCCAAAGACCTGCTTCCGTCGCCCTGATGGCACAGCAATAAATCGAGCGCTGTTCGATTTGACGATGTTTACCGCGAGTCGAGTAGATCAGCCCCTTGCTTTCGAGAAAGCTCCCGAATTTAGAGCGACCTACGTCGATCTTTGTGAAAATGAAGAGTTTCAAGACTTAATCAGTCGATCCGTGGACCATAAAAAAAGAACTGAACGTCGTTTCGAGATGTGGTTGCAACGCATGGCCCAGATTGGTTTATAATGACACGGTACACTCCGATTTACCGCGAGTTTGCCTCACGTATCGAAGAAGTTTCTTTACTTCGTAAGAAAGCAGCAAAGCTGGAGCGCTCAAAGAATTCGTTCGCTCATGGCCCAGAAATTAGTGCTCTTTGTAGAGCTTCAGTTGTTTTGCTGTCCAGTCACATAGAGGCATATATTAAGGAACTGGGAGAGCATACTCTCGACACTGCTCACCGTGTCGGAGTTTCCAGAAGTCAAATGGCGCCCCAATTTTTTTACTACGTTTCAAAGGATCGTATTGAGAATATACGTGGCAGTAGTCAACCAGACTCAATAGCAAAACACGTGCAGATTTTTTTCGAAACCGATGCGCCGTTCTGGCAAGTTGACGGTCCCTTACATGGTCCAATTTCGTCCAGCGACTTCAACTCTGGTTTCTCAAATCCAAAATTCGATAAAATCAAGGCTTATTTCGGCAGGTTTGGATACGCAGATTTTAGGCTTGATTTTATGCGCTTACTCACAAGGCGTGGACCAATCTTAGAAACCGGAATTGATACGATTGTTGATACTAGGAACGCCATTGCGCATGGAGATCCTTCTGCAACTAAGACCCCGGGGGAAGTTAAAGAGATGGAAGCGACAGCAAAAGAGTTCTGTAGAGCAGTAGATAATGTATTCTCGGTTTGGTGCAGAAACTCAATCTGCAAAATTCGGTAGTAGTAATCAATCAGCCTGCCACGCCGTTTCCATAAAAAGGGTAAATCTCCGCATCCAAATCCGGATACGACCAAAACGTCTTATCGATCCTCGCCTCTCGAAGAGTCTGGCGAGGATATTTTGACGCATAGGTCATCAGCGGCGTAACAGAGCCAAGTTGCGGCTCGAACTTGATTATATCGATGCCGGTAATGCGACTGTCGTTGGCTTCTTTCAGGACCCCGCTTTTCCTCAGCTTCTCAAACTCCGCCTGAGTGTCAGGATGAACGAGAAGCAAGGCATGGATATGCGGTATCTGAAACACCTTTGGAGCCATTTTGTAGCGGCTTCCTTCGACATCAAGGAAGGCCATGCTGAACGGCTGTAGCAGAGGTTTCTTGTTGAATTTTGGACCCAGCAGCTTCTTGCTGACGTTCAGGTGCCATTTCCTGTAGGCATCGAAAATCGCCTTGGTTTGAACAGGAGATTTTTCGTTGGCGATCTTGCAGATATCGGGTTTAAAATGGACTGTAATAAAGAACAGGTGATTATAAAAATGACTTAAGGATGCCTTACGGCATACATGCTTGACCTGAAGGTCAAACATGTATTTTTCATTAAATACTTGCTCTATAAAGAGGGAGAAAGAAGAGTCTAGACTATATTTAGAAGATTTATCCATATGATTTTATAATATATCCTATAAGTTATTCTATATTTAGAATATAATAAACAATTGGACCCGCTCGGCTCATCGCTCGAGTCCATCTAATAGCCACAATAAGACAGGCAGTCGAGGGCAAACTCACCCAAACACTACCTTTGCACGCATAACGTGTGCCGTCTATTATGTTATTTTAAAGGGGGGTGGATCAGGCCGCCTCAAGCCATAAAGGCCGGGTGTTTTCCCTTAATTCCTTGGCCTTTTTCCAATAAAAGTTGACCAAACGAACAATCTTCGGGTCTGAGTTTTTATGGGCCGTATTTCCTAACGAATACAACCCTTGGATGAACCACTCGAGTTCATCCTCATTCAAATCTGATTTCATTTTTAGGGATTTTGTCTAGCCGGATAGACTCTTTAAACTAACGGCAGTCATGCCTAAGCATCAGATTGAATATATTGTATTTATTGAAAAAAGTAAACCGTTATTTCCAGTCGGATTCGAGATTTTTGAGGTATTCGAGTGTGCTGGCGAGATCGTATCCCGTACCGTAACTTGCACCGATCATTGTGTTCTTGTGACCCATCAGGAAATTTTGCAGTTCCTCAGGAATCTTGTGCTTTCTCATCCGGTCCTTGAACATGTGCCGGAGACTGTAAACCGAGTGATCGTCAGTTTCGAGAAGCTTGTTCGTCTTCAGGTGCTTCATCAACACGGCTGACAGGGCGTCGGCCCCTGTTGGTCTCCTATATGCCGGAAAGCCCTCCGGGTTCGCCTGAAACGCCTTGAGGGCGTGGCCGATGAGGGGAATAGTTCGGCCACGATGATCGGTTTTGAGTTGTCGGTACTTGTTGGCCTGAACGACGATATGAGGAATTTCGGCATCTAGCCGAATTTCTGTCGCGTCCAGACCGATAATTTCCTTCGGTCCGCAACCGGTATCGATCATGGCGAAGAGTGCACCTCTGGCTTCGTCATTCAACGTCGCGAATGGATCACCTCGCAGCCAGTTCTGCTTGATGAACTCAAGCGAAAAGACAGGACGCGAGTTCTTCTTCCCCTTCAGCCGAATACCGGCGAAGGGATTGCTCATTTCGAGATCCATGTTCTCGATATAAAAGGTGATGATTTTGCGAAGGTGCATGATCGTCTTGTTGGCACTTTCGGCGGTGAGCTTACCTTTTTCAACAATCCCGATCAGGTGTGATTTGTATTCGTTTGCAGTCGAACGTTTGATTTCCTCCAGGGGAATGTCAGATCCGGCAAAATCCCTGAACCGCTTGACGGCGGCCTTGACCGGGCTTTGGCTTTTGCTGGCCTCCCGCGTGGTTTTTCCGATCATGTCCACTCGGGTATGTTCCTCGTAAAATTCGAGGACGTTCTGGATGGTAACAAGGTCCGGCAGCGACCCGAACAGTGCACTCATTTCCATGCCGGTGGGACGGCCAAGGGTTTCCCATTTTGCGAGACGTTTCATCATCGATCGCATGTCAGCTTTTTCCATCAGGTCATCGGCTGACTTGTAAGGGAGGTTGAACTCCTTTGCCTTGTTTTTCAGCTCTGCGAGAGACGGCATTTTTCGGCTCGACAAGGGGATGCCGTTTCTCAACTGTTCCAGAATATTTTCGTATTTGCTGTGAAGTTCACCGTAACGGAAGGTCGCCTTGACGGGATCGCGGGTCCTCAGCGATTCCTTGAATTCGGACTTTCGCCCGGCAAGCAATCGGAGCTGTGCGGGAATCGGGCGTCGATAGACGAAATTACCGTCACCACGGAGATACAGATATCGAGCTTCGAAGCCGGGAAGACGAGCTTTGTTCATCCACTTTTTGTACCAATAATTGTACCAAAAGTAAATTGCCGTACGATAAAATCGTGTAAAAACAATATGCTAGTAGGATTTTATGGCGGAGAGGGTGGGACTCTTCCCCAATTACAGCAAATCCAAGGGTTTCCGCCAACTCTCTGACGGAAAAGCCCGATTCCGATACTTCGAGCGATACATTGCGCGATACATTTTGGCAAGTCGACGTTTTTCGGGCGTTGTCTGACCTGATTTAATCTCGCGCTCGGGATGATCGTGGAGCCTGTCCGGCTCAGACCGGTGGCATTCTTCGTTTGCTGAGTGCTGCCTTGACCTGCGGCGGGTGCCACCTGCCCTTTGCCAGCCTGCGACGCACCTGCTGCGCGTGCGTATCGGCATCCAGCGGGCGCTTTGCCTTGTGTCGCGTTGCGTTGCAGAACCGACAGGCCGCCACGATGTTGGCCGCGACGTCCTTGCCGCCATCTCTTCTCGCCTCAACATGCTCGGCAGTGCATTGAAACCGCTTTGCCAGACCTGGCGAAATTCCATAGCGCACGATGAACTCCTGTGGGTTGGTGTCCCACATCGGCCGTTCACAATAGAAGCATCGTCCGCCTTGGCGCTGCGTAGCCTGCTTTCTCAGATTTTTCAGTTTGTTTTTTGATGGCATGAGTCCACGTCCTTTGCTTCATTGCTGAAGCGGACGTGCAATGGCCGGATACGGCCACCCCTCAGTTGGGAGGAAATCCTCGCACAAGACGACGTATACATACGTCACTCCGCAGTCTTTGAACGGTACGAGCGCCTTATTGGACATTTCGCTGACGAGTTAAAACTCCAGGCGAGCAAATCGTCTCGCCTCCATTCGACCTCAGCTTAACAAAAGTTCAGTGGGGATCAAGTCCAGGATTTGCGCCGTCCCGATCGGGAGGATTTCCCAGATGGATGGGGCTCCTTACTCTTCGGTAAGTTTTCATGGATTCTTTAAAATTCTTCCTGTACGGTAAGCGCAACATGGGGAAGGCTATATCATGATCCGTTCGGCCGCAGAATTCGGCGCACTTGTCCGCGAACACAGGAAAAAGCAGGGATGGACGCAAACCCAGCTCGCCGAGCGTTGTGGGACCGGTGAACGCTTCATCGTCGATCTGGAGAACGGTAAGCCCAGCTGCCAACTCGAAAAGTCGCTTATAGCGGCACGAACGGTCGGCATCGATCTCGGCGACCTGAAATCCGCAGCACCGCCGCCTGCGTCGGAAGCCGACGACGATCTCGGCTACCTGCCCCGTTTCTCCTGATCAGGCGTCGTCATGACCACGATTTTCTACGAGACCTGGCCCGTTGCTCATCTCATCGACCGCGATGGGATTTCGCTCGCCTATGAATCAAGCTGGGAACAACGGGCTTCGGCCTTCCCGATCTCGCTGACCATGCCCCTGCGATCCGGCACATACGGTGCTGAGCAGGTCATGCCCTGGCTTGCCAATCTTCTTCCGGAAACACACCTCTCCGAGATCGGTCAGCAGTTGAAGGTCTCGCCTCAGGACGTTGTCGGTCTTCTCACCCGCCTCGGCCGTGATACCGCCGGGGCCTTTTCGATCGGCGAACCGCGCCGAGACGGAAATAATTTCCGCGTCGTGCCGGATGAGGCGGCGCTCGAGCGCATTTTGAACGAACTGCCAGAGCGACCTTTCCTGGTCGGAGAGCAGGGCGTGTCGATGTCGTTGGCAGGCGTGCAGGACAAGCTGCCGGTCTACCTTGATGCGGATGGTAAGATCGCGATTCCCGTCGATGGCACGCCATCCACGCATATTCTGAAGCCCGACATCAGACGCCTGACCTGCAGTGTTCATAATGAAGCCTTCTGCATGACCCTCGCCAGGTTGTGCGAACTGGAGACGGCTGAGGTGACGACCGGTCGAGCCGGCAAGCGAGACTATCTGCTGGTCAAGCGCTATGACCGCATCGCCGACGCCCAGGGAACGATCCGCCGGATTCATCAGGAAGATTTCTGCCAGCTGCTCGGCCTGTTCCCGTCGGAAAAATACGAGCGGACTGGACTTGGCCAGCGGGGCGGCGCATCCCTCGCGCAGATGTTTGACGCGCTGGCGCGTTACGTTTCCCCCGCCGAAAGAGTGACGCTGCTCGACGCTGTCATTTTCAACGTTTTGATTTGCAACTCAGACTCCCACGCCAAGAACTATTCCGTTCTCGTCGGTGCCGCCGGAACAGCCAAACTCGCGCCGCTCTACGACCTGATGTGCGCGGCAGTCTACAAGCAGGTTGACCAGTCTCTCCCACAGCAGATCGCGACAAAGAGCAATGCCAACGAACTTCACGGCAATGACTGGCGGCAATTCGCATCGGCTGTTGGCCTCAGCCCTGCTGTCGTGACAAAACGGGTACGGGAGCTCTCCGACAGGGTTGCCTCAAAGCTCGAAGAGGCACTGGGGGAAACAGAGCACTATCCCTCTTTTCATCGAGATTTTGGGGTGAACATCCTGTTTCTCATTCGCAAGAGGTGCCAGCGGATAGGGCGACAGACTGGCGGGTAGCCCGTATTTGCCCCGCCTCGAGCTTTGAGTTCGGTTGGAGACAAGACAGAGGGTGGACTGATCTTGTTGGCTCCAAAAGCTATTCCGCGCGTGGTGGGGTGGAACCGGATTTTCCGAAGCAGCGGTGAAAAACGGGTTGCTTGGTCGTTGTCGATGAAAAGGTTTCGCGATCAATCGCAAACACGGCATTTGGGACGCGCTGCCTGGCTAGCAGAGGCGTCCGCGCCATACCCAAGAACACTGACAACAACCTTGTGGTGCATTAGTCGTTCCTTGATTGAAAATAATTTCAGAAAAAATGCGCACCGGAATCATTGAACAATTTCCGTCTCAAAATGGGAATAAATTCGGAGACTTTGCAGTTTACTATTGCTTTTCAATGCGTTGACAATGACGGTTGTAACGACTTTCGAAATTACATGTCATCATTATCTCACGGTCGCTAACGAAGACCGGATGAAATATGGAGATAAGAAGACATGGCGAAATACACGCAAAAGAAGATCGCTGCCAAGCTGGCGGCGAAGGCCGCGACCGACGCTGACGAGATCAGCCCGGAGCAGGAAGGCGAACTGAAAGCACTCGGCGAAGGTATCCTGTCGCTCGGACGCCGAACGACCGAGCAGGCCCTCGAACTCGGCGGCTACCTCGCGCGAGCAAAATCCATTCTTCCGGAGAGGGCGTTTGGCGCATGGGTGAAGGCCATCTGCAAGTTCACGTCGAAGACCGCGCGCAACCATGTCGCTGTCTACGAGAAGCTTTCCGATTACAGGGAGAGGCTGGTAGCGGCCAGCGTCGCACCGACAACGCTCTTCGTCCTCGCCTATGCGGACAAGGCGAAGGTAGAAAGCGTATTGATGGCGATCGAGGCCGGAGAGGAGCTCACCGTCGCCCAGGTCAAGGCGATGGTCGGGGTGGCCGCGAAGAAGAAGGTCGCTTCCTCCGACGACGCGCTCAATGTCGGCGGCCTCGCTGGCTTGCGTAAGGCCGCCGAGTTGAAGACCACGCAGGACGTTGACCAGTTCCACGGGCTGATGTCCGCCATCCTCAAGCGAGTGGAAAAGGCCATGGAGCCGTTTGCCAAGAGCAGGGCGGTGAAGAAGGGGATGCTCCAGGAGGCGATTGTGTACGATTGCCGTCACGCCCACGATCTTCTCAATAGCATCGCCGCGCCGATGAAGGCGGAGTTGGTTGCGCATGTGAACTGGCGGCCGGCACGTCTGCCTGAGGGCAGCGCGTGGCGGAAGGTGCAGGCGCTGCTTCACCGTATGGGCGGCGTCGACGGTTGGCCTGATCGGACCGAGTTTGTCGGCTGGCTTCGGGACGAGGTCATTCCGGCGCTACGCTTCGTGGTTCATGGGGAGGCGCTGACCTCGATGGAGGAGGAACCGGAGATCGCCGATGCGAGTGATCAGCTCGCAGCGCAGGAACAGGAAGGGGCCAGCGAATGGATGCAAACGGGAGAAGAAGCGACGCTGGCTCAGATCAACAGGGTATTCAATGGATTGATCGCGCCGACATCACCTACGGGCAAATCCCAGGAGCGCCGGTCCGTACCCTCGGCCGTTGCGGCGTAACGATCCCGGCAAAGACGACACCCATGGCCCCGCTCGCGCGGGGCTATTTTTTGTCCGCTGGCTGCCGCGTGTCCCGTTAACCATACCAGGGCTCTTTGTTCCGGATGCGTTCTGACCGGCTTGCCGGACACGATTCTCCGGGCTATGTCGACCCATATCTGCTTCGCTTCCGAACGGGAAGCTTCCCCGTCTCCTGATCCTGTTGATGACCGTGCGTCGCCGCGGCGCCGGTTGGCATGCTGTGAGCTCGCGCACGTCTCCGGTCTGGCGCTCGCCTGATCTCATTCAACTGATTGTCCCTGACTTCGAACGCGGCTTCGTTTGAAGCCAGCCGGCCACCGGATGCGGAAATCATTTCCGCGTCGGAGGTCGCGCGCTTGAAGTTTGAGGGCAGATCGCCACGTCAGCAGGAGCAGTACCATGACGACTATTCTATCCAGTGCGCCTGGCGCGCCAACCTATCCGCATGCCGCCGATCTCGACGCCCTTCAGCCGCGCTTCGAAGTCCTCATCGACGAGCTTTCGTCGCAACCGTTCTCGGCCGGCGCTCTTTCCAAGGCGCTTGCCGACGGTGTCTCTGACGCGGCCGCGATCCTGCGCGCCATTCCCATCCAGGAAGGGCGGCTGCTCGAGCGCGGGATTGGGATCATCGCCGACCTTAACCCGGACCTCGTGGTGCTGACGCAAAATCTACGGCTGCCGGTTACGAAGACAGCGCTCGAGTTGGTCGAGAAAAACGATCCGAAACACTTTCGATCGCTGACGCTCGATGCGGATACGGGCGGACGCAAAACCTATACGCCGGACTTGGTCATCGTGAACCGCAAGACGAAGCTTGCACACGTCATCGACGTCAAGCGTAGCCTCGGCTCGTACGAGGTCTCACGTATCAATGAGCTGAAGAGCCGCATGCTGGCCGCAGCCCTCGTCGTTCCCGATCTCCTCTACCGCGATCATCATCGGCTGGTGGCCGAAGAAGTTCGTGTCGTCATCCTGAACGCGGAAAACCAGCGCTCCGACATCGCCGGCGGCGTCTGGCCACTTAGTGATCTCGATCATCTCGTCGAGATCGGCGGGGCGGGGAAGGCGATCGGCATGCTGCGCGAACGCTTCCATGGTCGGATCGACGAGAACTGGAAGCTGGCTCGGAATGTCTTTGCCGAACCGAAGGAAGAACGAGTCCGTCGCGGTGCCTCGGCGGACATCATTGACGCGAACGGAAACGAGGTGTGTGACCCAGGCCCGATCACCGAGGTCCCTCAGCCAGCGGGTCGTGGCCAAATCCGTGTCGGCTTCGCCCGTATCCCACGGACCGGCACGGGCTGAGCAGCCCGCTCACGTTCCTTTCCCCTTTCTGTTCCATTCGTTCACGCCGAACCGTGCTGTTCGGCGACAGGAGACGTCTGTCATGAGCCGACACCCTTCCAACGTGATCCCTTTCCCAAACAACCCTGCGCACCAGGTACCTTTGACACCGAAGCCATCCAGCCGGCTGAAGCGACTGGCGAAGTTGCAGGATGTTACGAGCGCCGGCGTGACTTCCGGGTCACAAGCCATTCCACAGGCCATGGCCATGTGCGCGGCAACGTCCGATGCCTTGCCCGATCCGGCGATCGTCGCCCAGGTCGTGATTGGCTTCGCCCGACGCAAGGGGATCGCCATGACCAGCGTCCCGAAAATCTTCCGTGAGCAACTCTTCACGCTTTGCGCGGCCGGCGACCCGACGGCGCGGATGTTACGCGAGTGGCTCGAGGGCAATCGCAAGCTGCTGGACGTCAATGGGATGCCGACACCTCACGGTATTCATGGAACGGAGGAGGGCGTCTGATGGAAACCCTGACTGATCGCATCACGCGCTACCTTCTGGCCCGCATCCGCCGGCTGGCCATCCTCGATCTTTACGAGCGCGCCTCAGTCGTCGGATTGCTGGAGGCGGACTTCATCGTGGCTGGGGATGAGACGACCGGCACGGTGTGGCGCGGTTCGGATCAATCCTTGCGATTGCTCGACGCCGATCCGGTCAAGGCGCGCGCCGAGATCATGCGGCGTCTCGGGAAAGCGCCATACAGGACGACGACAATCGACGTGCTGATTCAGGACATTCCAGGAGAACCGCCCCATGAAAACGTCCGTTCCACCCCGAAAGACAGGACCGATCGGGAAGACCGTGCCGCAGGCCGCCGCCCGAAATCGGGACCTGTCGCTGCATCGAGCGCTTCTGAAGCACCATCGGCGTCCAGCAAATTCCTGGCGCTGCTTCGTGAGCAGCTTGCTCCGCCGAGCGTCGCCCATGTCGCTGTCGCCCTGCTGGTCGCCCGTGCGGTTGGCTCAAGCGTTCCCGACTTGTTGGCCCTGTCGGCCGTCCTTCGGAACCCTGGAGCCTTCGTGCTGATCAAAGCGCCGGTTGGCCGTTTCGAACGCCGCTTCGGTCTGATGCTCGAGGACGGCCTGATCGTTCCTTGCTGGACCAAGCTCGAAGACGTCCATCGCAGCAGCCCGCTCTCGGACGGATACGGTGATCGCCGCCGGGTCAAGACCCGCAAGACGATCAAGACACTCGCCGGCACCGATGTGCCGAAGGCGGTAGAGCGGTCGTTGAGCCGGTTCCTCGTGGATGTTCTGCTGGAGCGGTCAGCGCCCGTGGTTCTTGCCGATGAGACAAAGACCGCGCTTCCGCCCTTTGTGTCGATGACGGCCGATCTCGTTTTCGAGAGCGGTGGCCTCGATCATGAACTGATCGCGGAACTCCTGCAGACGTGTTGCGGTATCGCGCCGAAGCAGTCGCTGCGGCAGATGGAGAAGATGGCGCTTGATCTTGAAGGTCTCTCGATCGACGCGCTGGCGTTGGCAATTCGTCCCGGGCGCGGTCTCGAACACATCCTGTCGATCCTCGAAGTCCTCGGCGAACGGGCGCGATCCGCTGACAAGTCGGGCGATGACGATGATGACGGCCGCGGCTCCGGGCGCGGCAGCGATCGGTCGGGGCGGCCGAAGGTCAAGAGCCGCTTCCTGATCAAGGACGGTGATGACCCACCAAAATCCGTGGATGGGATCGATGTCGTTCAGCCGGAGAAGTCGGCGGAGACATCCGGGAAAGAGAGCAGCGGTAGCGCATCCGCTGGTCCGGCTAATCCGGAACACAGCCGGCTGCGTCAGCTGCGGGTCGAGACGCTCTTGGGTTATGGCGAGGCACGCGACTGGGCGCTCGACCTCAAGATCGACCTTCAGCTCTGGCGCGACGGTAGGCTGGCCTGGAGCGAGATGAGTACGAAACTTCTCCTGTCGGGACCGCCCGGTACGGGCAAGACGACCTATGCCCGCGCGCTTTGCAACAGTTTGCAGGTTCCGCTGCTGGTGACGTCTGTAGCCTCCTGGCTTGAGCCTGGTTATCTCGGTGACGTTCTCAAGCGCATGTCCAAGGCCTTCGAACTGGCACGGGAAAATGCTCCGGTCATCCTGTTCATCGACGAAATCGACAACATCGGAAGCCGGTCGGCAGGTCGACGAGAGCAGCATGATGACTACTGGCGCTCGCTGATCAACCGGCTACTTGAGCTTCTCGATGGAACCGCAAAGACCGATGGTGTCATCGTCGTTGCGGCGACAAACCTCCCCGAAAAGATCGATCCGGCACTGTTGCGATCCGGACGATTGGAAAAGCATGTTGCGATCCCCCTGCCGGATACGGAGGCGCTGGTCGGCATCCTCGCTCACCATCTCGGAGCTGATCTGGCTGGTGTGTTGGCATCTGCGCCGTCTGGCAGCCCCCAAACGATCGAAGCGACACGGCAGCGCCATGCCGATGTCGGCAGTGATGCGGACGTCATTGACCAATCCAACAGAGGAGCGCCCCACAATGTCTGAGCCGATCCACACGATCGCAACAACACAGCCCCATGAACTTCGACGGCTGGCTTTGCTGGCAACCGGCAGCACCGGAGCCGACATCGAACGACTTGTTCGTGAGGTTCGCAGGAAAACCAGAAGACAACAGCGGTCGCCGACCTGGGGCGATCTTGAGCATGCCTTGCTGGCCGGCCAGGTGAAACTCTCGGACGATGTGCGCTGGCGCACCTCCATCCACGAGGTCGGTCATGCGATCGCCTTCTGTGACATGGGGATCGCAGAGGTCATTACCGCAAGCATCGGGATCGGAGGAATGGGGCAGGTGGTCAGCCGGCAAGGTCAACATCTCCCGCAGACGCAGGACTGGCTGATGCGCAGCATCGCCTGCATGCTGGCCGGGCGGACGGCAGAGCTGCTGATCTTTGGCGACACGGTGGCCGGGGCAGGTGGATACGGTGATAGCGATCTGGCCAGGGCCACCGAACATGCGGTCGCCGCCGAGACCCGGCTCGGGTTCTCCGATCATCAGCCGTTGCTCTATCGGTCAGTGGCGGGAAGCATCAACGAGCTCAGTCTCGACCGGCAGCTGGCTGACCGGGTCAACAGTCGATTGATGGAAGCCGAAGCGATGGCACGCAGTCTGCTGGAGAACAGGCGGGACGCGCTGGTCGCCATCGCCACGCGGTTGAAGGACGTCGGGGTCATGACGGGCGAGGAGATCACGCGCCTGCTCATCGCATCCCCCGGTCCACCGGCCTGACGAAACCGGACGGGGAGCTCTGAAGCCGCGATTCCTGCCGGCACCACTGCGATTCACCGTTCCCGAATGCCGATTCCGAAGTCGCGGAAATCGATTCCGATCTGTGGCAGTTCGATTCCCGCCCCGGTACCAGCATCGTTGGGACGAGTTCGGGTGACCTGCCATCGGCAGCCGTCGGAGGTTCGTAGGCTGCAAGAGGCCGATGACGCGGTGCATCGCGTGACCCTCGATGCCTCACCACAATCTAGCCGCAGAGCTGGTTGGACAGGCCTCAGGGTACGTTATCGAGAGTTATGATGCTGTCCACCCCCGAAGTCGGCATCTCAACGTGGCTGCAATGCGCTTCACGCCTGATCAAGTCTTCTGCAAATCAACACCCATCAGATCAAAGCACCACACCTTGGTCTACGTTTCGGGCAACTCGAAACACATCATCTCAATTTACCCTTCCGCGATTCCTATCCCACATTTGTCGTTGCCAAAGTCGCGATCGGCGATTCCGGCAGATTGCGTTTGCAGGCCGCGCACCGTCCGGCTGGCGATTGGAGACGATCCGGCCCTCCCTGTCCGAAATGTCAACACAGGCAGCCCCGCTTGTTCCTTGCGTGGCCGGCACCGAGGCTGAGGCTCCACAACAAGGAGACAGGCAATGCCCCGGAAATCGAAGAAACAACGCAGTGCAGAACAAGTCGCCCGGCAGCAGCGGGTGAGGGATGCGGCCAAGGCCAGACGTCGGCCGTCTCGTGACGATCTGGCGAGGGTGCTGCTCTGGCAAATGATCACGGCCGCTCAGGGACGGAAAGATGCGCGGGTCGCCCTGGACAAGCTCTCCGAAGCCATCGTCGGCGAGCTGGAACGCCAGGGTTTTGATGTCCGGGAAAGCGAGGATGTCTTCGAAGAGCTTGCCGATCGTTATGTCGATGGTTTCGTTCCCTTCCGTCCCAAACGTCATCTGATGCCTGTCTAGCTGTCGCTCTGTCGGCATTCTCCTGCAAACGCTGTTTTGTTCTATACCCCCGTCCTCTCCCCATTACTCTTGATCACGGCGTTTGCAGAGGAATCGAAAAAACAGAGTCGTATCCTTCGGGCGGCAGCACGGACCTTAGAAGAGGTGCAGCCAATTCCGTGAGTGCTACCTTGCCTAGAAACAGGCTTGTGTAAGCGGTTGAAATAGATAAGTTTCATCGCATGATGGGAGACGCGGGAAACTTTGCTTTTCTAGCCGGAAACAGTCCGCAGCTTGCGCGGCTGGGTTCACTTGCCGAGCGCTATTTTCACGACGACCCGCCGACGTCCCTGGTGAAGCTACGCCAATTCGCTGAACTCGTCGCAAAGGACGTCGCCGCCCGCCAGGCGCTTCTGACAACTGACCGTATGTCGTTTGATGAAGTGCTGAGCGTTTTGCGCGCGCGCTCAGTTCTTCAGCGAGAGGTCGCCGAATATTTCTATCATCTGAAGCGTGCGGGCAATCTGGCTGCCCACGAAGACCGGGGCACCAGAAGCGATGCCTTGACTGCTCTCAAAGTTGCACGCGCCATCGGAGCGTGGTTCCACCAATCTTATGGGAATGCGCCGTCGTTTCGACCGGGTCCCTTCGTCCCACCTTCGCCACCCGCAGATGCCAGTGAAGCTCTGCGGCAGGAAATTGAACGTCTCCAAAAGGTCGTCACGGAAAGCACGCATGCTGAGGCCAAGGCACGGCTGGCGGCGCAGCAGGCAGAGGAGGCGCGCCGGGCACTGGAAGGCAGAGCCGCCGCCGAGGCGCAGGATCGGGCTTTCTGGGAAGCGCAGGCGCAGGAAACCGAAGCGGCCCTGCGGGACGCCGAGCGGGTTCTTGCCGAAACACAGGCCCGTGCCGCAGCCATGCCTGCCCAGCAACTTGACCTATTGGCTGAAGCGGCGGCGAGAAGCGCCGACCATATCGAGATCGACGAAGCGACGACGCGTGTCCTCATTGATGAGCAGTTGCGATCAGCCGGTTGGAAGGCAGATACTGCGCTACTACGCCATGGAAACGGAACACGCCCGGGCCAAGCTGAAGCCATTGCGATTGCCGAATGGCCGACGGACAGCGGTCCCGTCGATTACGCCCTGTTTATCGATGGCCGCTGCGTCGGTGTCATCGAAGCGAAGCGACAAATCCGGGATGTGCCGGGCCGTCTCGGTCAGGCGAAACGCTATGGCCTTGGCATCAAGTTGACTCCAGATGAGCAAGTCCCCGACAGCCCGTGGATCGATGGTCTTGATCAATTCCGCGTCCCCTTCATGTTTGTCACCAACGGGCGGCCCTATGTGAAGCAGCTCGCGACGAAATCGGGCACGTGGTTTTGGGATGCCCGAACTAAAGCGCCGCCGAGAGCACTGGCAGAATGGTTTTCCCCGCGAGACCTGATCGAGCGTCTGGAGCAGGATGTTTCTGACACCAACCCAGGCTTTGCGGACCGGGAGATTGGCGTCACCGGCCTTCGACCCTACCAGCAGGAAGCGATTCACGCCGTCGAAGACGCGATTGGACAGGGACAGGACCACATCCTGCTTGCCATGGCGACCGGTACAGGAAAAACCCGGCTTGCGATTGCCCTGATGTACGAACTCCTTCGTGCCAAGCGCTTTCGCCGCATCCTCTTTCTGGTGGACCGCAACGCGCTCGGGCGTCAGACGCTTGATGCTATGAGCACGACGGATACCAGTGGTTTCCTCAAGTTCGATCAGGTCTTTCCCGTTGCCGAAATGGCGCGCAAGCTGCCTGAGGCGACGGACCGCGTGCAGGTGGCAACCGTCCAGGCCATGATCCGGCGCATTTTCGACGACCCCAACGCCGAGCGACCGACCCCTGGAACCTACGATCTCATCATCGTGGACGAAGCCCATCGCGGCTACACGCTGGATGCGGAGCTGCGTGAGGATGACCTCGGCTTTCGTAATCTGGATGACTACCTCTCAGCTTATCGCCGTGTCCTCGATTATTTCGACTCCACCAAGATAGCGCTCACCGCCACGCCCGCCTTCCACACCCGGGAAATCTTTGGCGCGCCGGTCTTCCGTTATGGCTACCGGCAGGCGGTGATCGACGGTTATCTGATCGACCATCGCCCGCCGCGCCGCATCACCACCGCGCTCAGCCAAACCGGTATCTCCTTCGACAAAGGCGAAGAAGTCAACATCATCGATCCTCACACGGGCCAGGTCGATCTGTTCGATCTGGACGATCATGTGGATTTCGAGGTCTCCGAGTTCAACAAGAAGGTCTACACCCGCGCCTTCAACCGGGCGGTAGCCGCCGCTGTAGCGGCGGAGTGTCCGCCCGACCAGCCGGGCAAGACCCTGCTGTTTGCTGCGCGGGACGACCATGCGGATATCCTTGTCGAGGAACTGCGTGCAGCACTCGTCGAGGAATACGGTCCTCAGCCCCATGATCTCGTCGAGAAGATCACCGGGTCCGTCGATAAACCCGGAGACCGGATCAAGGCCTTCAAGAACGATCCGCGGCCCAAATATGTGGTCACCGTCGACCTTCTCTCGACGGGTATTGACGTGCCGGCTATCACAAATCTTGTCTTTGTCCGCCGCGTCAACAGCCGCATTCTCTACGACCAGATGATTGGCCGTGCCACCCGTCGCTGCGATGAGATCGGCAAGGAATATTTCCGCATCTTCGACGCCGTCGATATCTACGCGAACCTGCAGGAGGTGACGGATATGCGGCCGGTCGTGGTTGATCCCACCTTGAGTTTCGCGACGCTGGTCGGTGATCTCAACCGGGCGACCACCGATGAGGATCGTGCCTTCGTCCGTGACCAGATCGTGGTGAAGCTTCGCCAGCGGTTGAAACGGATCGATGACGATCAGCGGGAACGACTGGAGACGGTCCTCGGGCCTCTGGAGCCCTTGGTGGAGCGCCTGAAATCTGCGCCGCCCGCAGAGACCGCCGCCCTGTTCCAGCAATACCCCGCGCTGACGACTATCCTGGATGCGTCCCGCAAGGGCGTCCGTGGCGATGGCATCTATATTTCCGAACACGAGGACGAATTGATCTCGGTGGAGGACGATTTTGGCGGCAAGGCAAGCCCGGTCGATTACATCGAAAGCTTCGAGACGTTTGTTCGCAGCAACATGAACGCCATTCCCGCCATGGTCGCCGCCACCCAGCGTCCACGCGAGCTGACGCGCAAGGAGCTGAAGGAGCTGGCGATCCGGCTGGATGCGGAAGGGTTTTCCGAAGCCCGCCTCAGGCGTGCCTACGGCAGCGCCCGCAATGCTGATATCGCCGCCCATATCATCGGCTTCGTGCGCCAGGCAGCACTCGGCGATCCGCTGGTGCCCTACGAGACGCGCGTTGAAAACGGCGTGGAGAAGATGTTGGCAAGCCGGGCCTGGAGCCAGAAGCAGAAGCAATGGCTGACCCGTATCGGCCGCGCCCTGAAGGCTCAGCCGATCAGCGATCCCGAAATCCTGTCCGAACCGCTGTTTGCACAGGCCGGCGGGTTCGACATGGTGGACCGGGAGTTCGATTCCGGGCTAGGAGATGTGCTCAAGGATTTGAATGCCGCCATCTGGGATGGCGGCCAGGTAGCCTGACGAAAGTTTGCCATGAACCCCTCTGCCGATCTCGTGAACAAGCTCTGGCGTCTCTGTGCTCTGCTGCGCAAGGACGGCGTCACATATCAGCAATATGTCACGGAGCTGACCTATCTGCTGTTCCTGAAGATGGCGTCAGAGCAGAAGGACGAAAGCCGCATCCCGGAGCAATACCGCTGGGGCGCGCTGAAATCGGCCAGTGAAACCGAAGTGCTGCAACGCTACCGGCAGGCGCTGATCGATCTCGGCGACGGCACCAAGATCGCCGACCGCTCCGTGGTCGCCATCTTCCAGAATGCCGCCACCATCGTGCGCGAGCCCGCCAACCTGCGCAAGCTAATCGACGCCATCGACGGGCTGCATTGGTTCAGCGAGGAGCGCGACCGGTTTGGCGACGCCTACGAGGGCCTCCTGCAAAAGATGGCGGAAGAGACCAAGCGGGGCGCCGGTCAGTATTTCACGCCGCGCGTGCTAATCGAGGTCATGGTGGAGCTGATGAAGCCGCAGCCGGGCGAGGTCATCCAGGACCCAGCCGCCGGCACCGGCGGTTTTCTGATCGCCGCCAACAGCTATATGAAAGAGAAGACCGACGATTATTTTGCCCTGTCACCTAAGCAGCAGGCGTTCCAGCTGCAGGACGCATTGCGCGGCGTGGAAAACGTGCCGGACACCTTCCGCCTGCTGCTGATGAACCTGCATCTGCATGCCATCGACCCCAACCATATCGACCTCGCCGATACGCTGAGCCCGCGCGGCTCGGAGACAAAGTTCAAGAATGCCAATCTCATCCTCACCAATCCGCCCTTCGGACCCGCCGGCGGTCCGCCAACCCGCGACGACCTGACGATCACCGATCGTGTTTCGTCCTACCAGTTGCCCTTCGTTGAACATTGCATCCGCGCTCTGAAGCTGGGCGGCCGCGCCGCTGTCGTCGTGCCGGATAACGTGCTGTTTGATGATGGGCGCGGCAAGGAGCTGCGCCGCCGGCTGATGAGCTGGTGCAATCTGCACACCATCCTGCGTCTGCCGACCGGCATTTTTTATGCGCAAGGCGTCAAGACCAACGTGCTGTTCTTCACCCGCGCCACCGAGGAAGCGCCGATGGAGGATGCGACGAAAGCAGTGTGGATTTACGACGCCCGTTCCGGCGCGCCCTCCTATGGCAAGACCAATGCCTTCAAGGCTGCTGACCTCGAAGCCTTCGTAACCGCCTTCGGCGAAGACCCCAACGGTGCCTCGCCGCGTGAAGATCAGGGCGAAACCGGCCGTTTCCGCAGCTTCACCCGCGAGGAGATTACCACTCGTGGCGACAATCTCGATATCACTTGGTTGAAGGATACCAGCACGGAGGCCGAGGACGGGCTGGAGACGCCGGAAGATATTGTGCTTGCCATCGAGGGCCATCTGAAATCGGCGCTGGAGGAAATTGCGGCGCTGATGGCGGAACTGGAGGGAGGTGCGATTGAGTTGGTGGTACCGGAGGCAGCGGAGTAATGAGCGGAAGGGCAGCAACAGACCGCGTACTGCGGGGTCGCTTCGGCATTTCCGTGAATGATCCAGGGCATCCGACACCCCCGGGATGGGTTCGCACACCATTGACCGATATTGCCGACCTCGGGACAGGACATACGCCAAGTAGAAATCATCCGGAGTATTGGGACGGGGATGTTCCCTGGATCGGAATTCGCGATGCTGGCGCTCATCATGGAGGAATTATCAACACGACCGCTCAAACGATAACGCCGCTTGGGCTGGAAAATTCGTCGGCAAGGCTGTTGCCGAAAGAAACCGTCTGCCTCTCCCGAACAGCGTCAGTCGGCTACGTCGTCAAGATGGGCCGCGACATGGCGACTAGCCAGGATTTTGTTACATGGAGTTGTAGTCAGGCGCTTGATCCGGACTTTCTAATGTCCGCCCTCTTGGCAGAAGGGGACGATATTAGGAAGTTTGGAGAGGGATCGACACACACCACGATTTACTTCCCTGCGGTCAAGGCATTTCATCTCGACTTGCCTCCCATAACGGAACAACGCCGGATCGTTGCAAAGCTGGATGCGCTGACCGCCCGCATCGCTCGAGCCCGTGCGGAGCTGGATCGGGTGCCAAGACTCGCCGAGCACTTGCGGATTAAAGCGATAAGGCGGGAGTTCGCCCTCCACGATGAGTGTGAGATATCTGCGCTAGAAAGCCTTTGCCGAATAGGTACTGGTTCAACACCAAAACGTGGAGACGTCCGGTACTACGAGGGTGGAAGCATTCCTTGGATTACATCCGGTGCCGTAAACGATAGGTCAATCACGCAGCCATCCGAGCTAATAACCAACGCGGCGATCACAGAGACAAATTGCAAGGTGTTTCCGGCGGGTTCGCTTGTCGTTGCACTCTACGGTGAGGGAAAAACTCGAGGAAAAGTGGCCGAAATGCAGATCGCTGCGGCGACAAATCAAGCGTTGGCGGTCTTGCATTCTTTTGACCGATCTCGGATCGAGCCGGATTGGATCAGAATATTTCTGGAAGCAAGATACGAAGAGACACGGTTGGAAGCAGCGGGCGGTGTGCAACCGAATCTAAATCTAGGAATTATCAAAGCTATTCTAATACCGGTGCCGACATTATCCGCGCAACGCGCCGGCATTGAACGGGTGACAGAGTTGCGAGCGCGCGCCGACCGCCTCGAAGCCGAAGCCGCCCGCGCCCGCAAACTTCTCGACCGGCTGGAATCCGCCATCCTTGCCAAGGCCTTTCGCGGCGAGCTGGTGCCGCAGGACCCGAGGGACGAGCCGGCGGAAAAGCTCCTGGAGCGCATCCGTGCAGAACGTGATGCTGCGCCGAAGCCGAAACGCGGCCGCCGCGCCGCCTCCTGACCTCGGACAAGATCATGCCCATTCCCGATTACCAGTCCCTCATGCTTCCAGTCTTGCGGCTTGCCGCTAACGGCGAAACGCGCGTGCCGGAGGCGGCGAACAAGCTTGCCGATCAGCTCGGCCTTTCCGTTGAGGAGCGAGAGGAGATGCTGCCCAGCGGACGGCAGCGCCTGCTGCACAACCGCCTGCACTGGGCAAAATTCTATATGACCAGGGCGGGCCTGATCGACAGCCCGGCGCGCGGTCGTTTCGTGGCAAGCGATCTAGGCCGCAAACTCCTCGAAACCAAGCCCGCCTCCATCAACGTCGATACGCTGAAAGCCTATCCGGCATTCGTCGAATTCTACGCCTCCAGCAAATCCGGCTCCGGCAGTCCGGATGCGGCCGCAATCGGTGCGGGCGAGGCCATCGATGCGACCACCTCCGCCACGCCGGAGGAACAGATTGATGCCGCGCAAGCGCTCTTGAATCAGGCCCTGAAGGCGGACCTGCTGCAACGCATTCTGGCGCAGAGCCCAACCTTCTTCGAGCGCGCCATCGTCGATCTTCTGGTCGGCATGGGCTATGGCGGCAGTCACGAGGATGCGGCCCGACGGCTTGGCAAGACAGGGGACGGCGGCATCGACGGCGTGATCGATGAGGACCGCCTCGGCCTCGACCGCATCTATGTCCAAGCCAAGCGCTACGCCGCACATGTCGGCGTCGGCCGACCAGAGGTGCAAGGTTTCGTCGGCAGCCTCGTCGGCTTCGGCGCAACCAAGGGCGTCTTCGTCACCACATCAAGCTTCAGCACGCCCGCTAAGGATTTCGTCCGCCATCTCCCCCAGCGCATCGTCCTGATCGACGGCGACCGCCTCGCCGACCTTATGATCGAACACGGCGTTGGTGTCCGCGTGGCGCGCACGGTGGACGTAAAGCGGCTGGACGAGGACTTCTTCGTCGAGGAGTAATCGCGTGCTATAGCTGGAAATGCGGAAATCATTTCCGCATTCCAGCAGGTAAGACAGTCTACTCTGCGGCGATGGTCAGTTCGGCTTCGGCCTCGTCGCCTTCGACCTCGGCACTCTCAGGCAAGCCAGATTGTAGGCAGAACCATATCCTCGAACAGGTGCTCGATGAGAAGCACGCCAACATCCTTGCGCTGGCAGCCGAGTTGGGGAAAACAAAGGGTAAGAAGCCGGAGCTGAAGCTGTAGGGCTATGTCGGGCTCATTATTAGCGTCACGTCATCTGGCGTCATCGGCTCGTTCCCGCGCTTATCAAACTTTGAATGATAAATTCGGTTTCGTATGCCGATTTCAGCCACGATCTGGTCCACGTCTGATTTGCCGCCTTCCTTCAAGGCAGACCGGACGATTGCTGAAGTCGCGGCGCGATAATACTCCGCTGCGTTGATGATGACCGATTCAAGATAAGTCGGCGTGCGCCCGGAGTGAACCAACTGGTTACGGGCCCGATATATGCGGTGTATCTGCCAAGTGACACGATTGAGATGGTCGGTCAGCGCATCGTGCACTTTCTTAGGTGTGCCGTAGTCAGAGTGAAGCTTCCACGTCCGATGTAGCGCAAGCGGATTATTTGCGATCAAAGCGCACAGTTCCGTGCGCAGGCCTTCATGCTCAGGAAGCATGATCAATTTGGCAAAGGCGTTTGCTGCATCCGGCGTGCGGGATGGCTCGGCCCGCCATATCAGATCAAGAAAGCGGCGTCGGTAAATGACCAACAGCCCGTTGTAGACTGCCGCCATTTGCCGACGCGCATGCCGGTAGGCTATGCAGGGTGCAATCAGCTCGTTGTAGTGAACGATACGGGGAACATCCCGCGGATCGCTCAGAAGCACTTCGAAAGCCGACCACAGCGAAATCAACTGATTTTCGGGATTGGTAGAATTGGTGGCAAGGGCTGCGGTGTTAATGGAACTCAGAAGCCGTTCTGTTGAAGGAGCATCAAAGCTGGAATTGATGGCTTTCGCATGGTTGGCGATGCTCCGCCAGCGAGGCATACGCGAACGATTATAAGCCGGAAACCTTAGCATAAACTCGTTCCTGCCGACGCTGATTCCTGACTGAGCGCGAGGACGGGTGACATACATCCTGTCACCCCAGTCGCAATGCATGCCGTGAGGGTCAAGAAACGCGATAGCACGGTGCGAGCTGAGTGACTGGTATGCCTCATTCGCTGCGCCGTGCGGGTCAAGCTGCTCTGTCTCAAATTGTGTAAAAGACGGCGTTTGGCGGAAATTGGGGTTTCTGGTGAGCGCTGTGCTCTGAGCCGGCGTGAGGCGGCTGTTGTCATGGACGATGAAGTTCGATGCCACCAGATAATTGCTCAGTTCCTGCGTCACAGTCGCGTAGACAAGGAATTTTTTTTGCTTGCAGTCAAATTCCCTAAAGAATTTCGAGACTTTGGCCGCGCCCATGCGCTGGACCGGGTTGTCAAAGAAGTAGGCGTTTAGCGTCTGCAAAACATGTCCACGAAGGTAGCCAGCGTTGATCAGAAAACTGCAATAGAAGCCAGTCAGTTTTCGCAGGTTGATCGCGTCCCTCTGTCGACCAATCGATTCAACAATCTGCTGCTCAACGGTCTCCTTGTAAGTTGCGCCGACGAGTTTCATGATCAGCTTTAGGTGAGAAGCGAAGAGATCGAGCGGAAAGTTCGTTTTGGCTTTCTGGGCGACCACCGCCTTCAGGGACTTGATCTCAGATTCGGCTAACAGCCTAGCTACGGGGTCTTTGTCCAGCGACCAGTCGATTTCATCCATTATTGGATGCAATGTCGCCACGGGTATTCTGCCTCGCCTCACATCGTCCACCAGCACCAATGCTTCCTTCATTCGGGCTAGGGTATCGAGGGAGTAGACGCGGAAGCTCTCGAATGTGTTGGGCGTCAGCATCTCGCGCATCAGCTGCGCAAACATCAAGATCGATCGGTTGCCCTGAGTATCGGGCCAAGGATTAGTAGGTAGGCGCATCTGCGACTCACTTAGGTATGAGAAGTTGTAGAAACATAGCTGCGGGCTTTACTTTTGCGCTAGGCACCCTGACCGCCGATAAACAGCTTTTTCAGACGATTGACGCTGCACCAAGTTCCGATGACTCGTAGCTGCCAACTCTCCTTCATCGAACCACGATCCCCAGTGTTTCGTACTCCGCCCGGAACCGGGGGAATGCTCGGAACGCTTAATAAACACAGTTCTATCGCTGGTTCATTGACGGATAACCGTTGAATCGCAACCGTCCCGCGGACTGTTGTACAACACCGTCGTACACGAGTATCAGGTGATCGAGATTTGAAAGCCTCTCAACGGCTTGGAAATGGGCTGAACCCTTAGCCGGGAATCACGCTTCGGAGGGGCGCACGACCTAAGCACCTTTAATCTTACGTCCTCGCGTGCGTTCCTCCCTGGCCAACTTATCAAAATCCAGCCCCCGATATGGAGACAGATCGATGTCGGGAAGCGGCATGTATGCAATCTGTCGAGCTTTCGTTTCGGTCAACGTTTTGAAACCATAGAGCTCATGCTCATCTGCACCGAGTTCGTGGCCGGCCTGCAGTTTTCGATCACGGGTTTCGATGCCTTCGTCGCCGGAGGTTGAAATGAAGCCGCCCCTCAGGGAATGGTACACTTCCTGACGAACCTCTTTGATGCCCGCCCGCTCAAATAGCCGAGCCATATATGAAGAGGCGCTCTTACTTGGGTCAGCCAGCCTATTGAGTTCCTTGAAAATAAACTCAACACCTTGTTCTTTCGCCCACTGCGGAAACCCGATTTCGACGAGGAAATTGTGGAGAACGAAAAAGCTCACGCTGGCATTTGTCTTGTACGGAACTCGCCGCCAGACACCGTCGCCGTAGACGATGCCGCCAGTCTGCGCGACCCACACGCCTTCGAATTTTTCGCGGAAATCGATGCCTTGGAGATGCACTAACAAACCGAGCCGTCTTCCGGTCAGCAGGCCGAGGAGTGGCAGCATTGCATTGTCCAACAGACCCGACTGCACACCCGTGTTGAGCAGCAGCTCGACCTTCTTTTTCGACAGCGGTTCCGTCGGAACTGATTCCCGGGCGGAATCCGGGTAAACCAGTTTCGTGCCAGCAATCGGGTTGGAATAGTCATAGGTGGTTGTCCGGGACCCGAAGACCGTTTTGACGACCGCGACGTACCCTTCCTGCAACGTTTTGCGCGCCAAGGTTTCCAGATGGAAATCCTGGTTGCTGGCAATGATCTCGCGTGGTGTCAGGTTGCTATCTCGATCCTTCTGCTTAGCCGGCCAATATTTCATAAGGTCGATAAAGGCTTGCAAGTCCGTGGGCGTGTAGGTGTCGATGGGATGGTCGCCGATCAGGTCGACGAACAGGTTGAGACGGAATTCCGCAATGTCGAGGTCCGTGCTTTTCCCGGACTTGCCTGATTGACGCAGCGTCAGATATTCGGATGCGACCTGACTGAATAGAGGTTTCGTGGACGGCTTGCGCTCAACGGTTCGACGGTCTGCCTTGAACGCGGGCGTTTCCGAGCGTGAAATCGGCCCTTTCTTCGATCGCTTGATCGAAGGCGCAATTGGCATCGTGGTTTGTGCAGGTGGGACCGGTATCTGGGTCGATGAGTAGAGCTGCTCGAGAATCGAGACAGGTCCGGCCATTTCGTCATATTTGGCGATATGCCGTGTGACGAGCATGTCTGCGTTGTCGGCAATCATCTCATCATGAGATTGCCCCGATTGTTTCGCGGCAACCTCCCGACCGATGCGCACAAGCCCGCGCATCATCTCGAGACCTTTGGCCTCTTCAGAGGTCGGGGCGCGAGCGGGCTCGCGCAAGTCGAACAATCCGCCTTTGAGAATCAGCGTCGCGAATTCGAACGGCCAGTCGTCGGCAGGAATATCCTCATCAGCAAAGGCACTCACGATGTGCGCCAGATCGAGTCCCTCGTAGCCAGCCATTCTCTTTTCGATCTCCCTGAACACAGTTCGCGCCAAAGCAGCTAGCGCATCAGCAAACTCCCGTGCTTCCTGATGCGGGAGGGCACCGAGGCTGATCCGGATCGGTCGGGAGCCAGCGCCGCCACCGATGCGTTTCGGCAATCTGATCTGAAAAAGGTAGATGCCGCCGCTTCTGACCAGATAGAGCCCGGATGATCGCTTTTTAAGCTTGCGATTCCGTTTCTTCGCGGAAATCATTTCCGCATCCGGCGATACATCGGACTGTACATGGAGCGATACAATGCGCGATACATTCATGACTGAACTTCCCTTTTGAGGGCAATCGGTCAGGAATTTACGAGGAAACCCAAGGGCTTGCGGGTAATTGGGGAAGAGTGACCCAACGAATGGCGGAGAGGGTGGGATTCGAACCCACGATACCCTTGCAGGTATGCCGCATTTCGAGTGCGGTGCATTCGACCACTCTGCCACCTCTCCGCATGCGCGAACGCTTGCGTTGCGCGCTCCTCATAAACATCAATGGCCGGGCTGACAAGGGAAATTTCGTGTTTGTGTCACAAATTATTCGTCATGGACGATGGTGGAGAAACGCTTCGGCTTTTGGCGGTTTTCGTGAATGTTTTTAATGTGACGCGTCTCGGCCTGGAAGCATGCACCTCATGTCCGACCGCGGTGTTAGAGCCGTTGATAGCGCCGTAGGATTTCCATAATTCGGCCGTCCTGGTCCGGATCGGGCAACAGAGCCGGCTGACGGCTGGCGCCGACGGAGGGGTCTTGAAGATAGAGCGAGCGCTTGACCATGGCGGGCGCAAAACCGAGCGCGTAGAGGTCAGTGCGGAAGGCTGTGTAGATCGCCTGCTGGCGTTCAGCCTCAGTGACATTGCCGGCGTTGAATGCATTGAGAATGCCGGCAAGCACATCCGGCATGGCGTTGCCAAGGCCGGAAATACAGCCTGCCGCGCCGTTCTGCAACGACCACAGAACAAGGTGATCCGGGCCGGAATAGACCTCGAAACCGGATATTTCCTTCGCCACCTGGAGATAGGCCTCCAGCGTCTGCTGCGCGCCACCGGAATCCTTGATGCCGGCGATATTGCCATGGGTTGCAAGTCTGCGCGCGGTTTCCGGCTCTATGTGATTCTGGGTGCGGGCGGGGATATCGTAGAGATAGGTCGGGGTCTCAACGGCATCGGCCACCGTCGAGAAATGGCGGATCAGGCCGTCTTGCGTGCATGCGATGAAAAAGGGCGTGATAACGGCGATACCATCGACGCCGATACGGTCGAAGGCTTTGGCAAGCTGTATGGTCTCGAATGTGGCGGGCATGCCGGCATTGACGATGACTTTGGCGCGACCGGCCACTTCGTCCACCACTTCTTCGGTCAGGCGGATTTTTTCTTCATGGGTCAGCGCGGTAAAATCGCCGTTGGTGCCGGCGCACATGATGTTGTTGCCGGCCGCCACCTGGCGGCGCACCTGCGCGCGCGTGGCTTCGTAATTGATCGTTTCGTCCTCGTTGAAACAGGTGACGAGCGCGACGAAGGCTTGTTTGGTCATGAAAGAACTCCACTTGAATTTCCGATGACATGGCCGGCATCCGCCGGGCTGCGCGCGGAATGCATATCGGGGTCGGGATCGAGGCTCGCCGAAAGCAGCGCGCGGGTATACTCCTCGCGCGGCGCCTCGAAAACCTGCCGGACGCTGCCGAATTCCACTACCTCGCCGCGCTGCATGACCATGACGTGATCGGCGAAATCGCGAACCACCGGCAGGTCATGGGCGATGAAGATGAAGGAGAGGCCCATTTCGCGGCGCAGCTTGTCCAGAAGCGCGATGACCTGCGCCTGAACCGAAACGTCAAGCGCCGAGACCGCCTCATCGCAGATGATGAGCTTCGGCTCAAGCGCCAAGGCACGGGCAATCGCGATCCGCTGCCGCTGGCCACCGGAGAACTGGTGGGGATAACGGCGCATATGTTCCGGAGACAGGCCGACCTGATGCAGCAATTCGGCGACCCGCTCGCGCCATCTTGCCTTGGGCAATATCTCCGGATGGATAACCCAGGCCTCGGAAATCAATTGGAACACCGTCATGCGGGGATTAAGCGACTGGGTGGGGTCCTGAAACACCATTTGCAGATCACGCCGGAGCGCAAAGAGTTCCGCAGGCGGAAGCTTGAAGAGATCGCGGCCCTTCCACAAGGCGCTGCCCGAATCCGGCTCATCGAGCCGCAGCAGAATGCGCGCCAGCGTTGACTTGCCGGAACCACTTTCCCCAACGACAGCAATAGTCTCACCAGCCATCAGATCAAAGGAAACCCCCTTCAGCGCTTCGAATGCGCCGTACCGCTTGCGCACGTCACGCACGCTGAGCAGCGCTTCGCCCACCGCCTGCGGCTCGTGCATTTCGCCCCGGCCGGGGGCGGCGCTGATAAGCTTGCGGGTATAGGGGTGCTGCGGATTGCGATAGACCTCGCGAACCGTGCCGGCTTCCACCAGCACGCCCTTTTCCATCACCACTACCCGGTCGGCGATTTCGGCGACGACGCCGAGATCATGGGTGATGATGAGTACGGCCATACCGGTTTCCCGCTGCAGCTCCTTGAGCAGGGACAGCACCTCCGCCTGCACCGTCACGTCAAGCGCGGTGGTCGGTTCGTCGGCGATCAGCAGGTCGGGCTGCAGCGCCAGCGCCATGGCGATCATGACGCGCTGGCGTTGGCCGCCGGAAAATTCATGCGGATATTTCCTCAAGGCGCCATCCGGATCGGGAATGCCGACACGCGCGACAAGCCGCTTTGCCTCCGCCTCAGCTTCCGCCTTGCCCATGCCATGGGTGGTCATCGCCTCACGGATCTGCCAGCCGACAGTATAGACGGGATTGAGATGGCTGAGCGGATCCTGAAAGATCATGGCGATGCGCCGGCCGTTGACCTCGCGGCGCGCTTCTGCCGGCATGGTCAGAAGGTCTTTGCCGTCAAGCAATATCTGGCCGCTGCTGATATGTCCGGGCGGCATGTCGATGAGGTTCATGATGGCTGAGGACGATACCGATTTGCCGGAGCCGCTTTCACCGAGGATCGCCAGCGTTTCGCCACGGTCGATATGGTAGGAAACATCCTTGACCGCATGGACGACACCGCTTGCGGTGTGAAACTCCACGGAAAGATTGCGCACGTCGAGAAGATGGTCAGCCATGCTTGCGGCCTTTCATTTCCAGCCGCCAGCGTTGCACGGGGTCAAGCGCGATGCGCAGCCAGTTGGAAAGCAGGTTGAGCGACAGGGTGGTGAGGATGATGGCAAGGCCCGGCCAGAAGGACAGCCACCAGGCATTGGTGAGATATTGCCGCCCCTGCGAGATCATCAGGCCCCAGGTGATTTCCGGCGGCTGAATGCCGATGCCAAGGAAAGACAATGCGCTTTCCGCCAGCATTACATAAGCGAAATCGAGCGTCGCAAGCGTCGTCAGCGTTGGCAGCACCACGGGCAAGATGTGGCGGAACAGAATGCGTTTGCCCGATGCGCCCATCACCCTTGCCGCCTGCACGAACATGCGCTCGCGCACCTCCAGCACCTCGGCCCTTGTGGTGCGGATGTAAACGGGAATGCGGGTGATCGCCAGAACAAGCATCAGGTTGAGGATGGAGGAACCGAGCAGATAAAGCACGATGACCGCGATCAGCAGCGACGGAAACGACATGATCACATCGGCAAGCCGCATGATGATCTGGCCGACGCGGTTTGAGGAAAAACCGGCGATGAGGCCAAGCACTGTGCCGGTGACAGCGGAGAGAAGCACGGCGCCGGCGGCGATCATCAGCGTGTTTTGCGTGGCGGCGATGATACGCGCCAGAAGCGAGCGGCCGAGCGCATCCGCTCCCAGCCAGAAGTACCATTCACGCTGCCAGTCGAAGGGGGCGAGATTGCGTCCGCGCAGGTTCTGTTTCGTCGCGAGATCGCCAAGCCAGGCCGGGCCGACAAAGGCAAGTATGACGATGACGATGAGGAAGATCGCGGCACAGAGCGCGAATTTATCCGCCCACAACATGTGCAGCATGCGCGTTGCAAAGGACGGCTCGTCGATGATCTCAGTATCGGCGTTCAAAAGGCTCATGGCTGAATGGCCTCCTCAGTGCCGGATACGCGGATCGAGCAGCGCATAGGCGATATCGATCAGCAGGTTCATCAGGAAGATCGCCAGCGCCGTCACGAGAATGGCGGCCAGAACGACGTTGAAATCGCGCTGAAGAATGGAATCGATCATCAGCTTGCCGACACCCGGAAACCCGAAGATGGTTTCAACGATGACGGCGCCATTGAGAAGGCTTGCGGCCTGATCGCCGATGACGGTGATGACGGGAAGCATGGCGTTGCGCAGGGCATGGATGAAGATGATCGGCCCGGATTTCACACCCTTGGCGCGCGCCGTTTTCACGTAAGCCGACGACAAAGCCCCGATCATCGAGCCGCGCACCACCTGCACGATGATACCGAAGGGGCGCACGAACAACACCGAGATCGGCAATATCCAGTGCAGCACCGAGCCCGTGCCTGATGTGGGCAGCCATGCGAGATTGACGGAAAAAACGACGATCGCCACGATGGCCAACCAGAAATCCGGAACCGAAGCGCCGACGAGCGAAATAGTCGAGGCCATGCGGTCGAAAAAGCCACCGGACCGGAAAGCCGCAAGCGAGCCGACAACGATGGCCGCAGTGGTAACCAGCGACATGGTGATGACCGCGAGCCAGAGCGTCCAGTTGAAAGCCTCCAGCACCACATCCAGCGCCGGGCGGGCTTTTCGGAGCGATTCACCCAGATCACCCGTCATCACATCACCCGCATAACGCAGGAATTGCACCATCAGCGGATCGTTCAGCCCATGCAGCGCGCGAAACTGCTGCTTCAATTCCTCCGAAGCCTCCACCGGCAAAAACAGCGCGGCCGGATCACCCGTCAGGCGGGACAGGAAGAAAACCATCACGATGAGGCCGATCAGGGAGATCAGGCTCGCAACGGAACGTTTTCGGATGAAGCTCAGCATGGTTGCCTCCGGGTTTCAACGCGGCGGCAAGGCTTTCGCCCTGCCGCCGCTCATTGGCTTAAGGTTCGGGGCTTTATTTGATGCCGATTTCCGAAAGCTGCAGCATCGAGTTGGTGGCAATGGTGGGCTTGAAGTCCAGACGTTCGGAAACGCGGGAGAAACCGACCATATGGAACAGCAGCACATCGGCCACGACATCATCATGCAAATAGGCGATGAGTTCGGACCAGAGCTTGGCGCGCTCGTCACCAACAGCTGCGGAGGCGCGTTCGATCAGGTCATCCACCTTGGGGTCCGAGAAGCCGGACTGCGTGCCCTTGGTGGCATATTTGAAGAACATGGTGAAAGACGGATCGCCCTTGGAATTGTCGTGCATCGCGGCGACGATCTGCGGTCCACGACCTTCCTTGAAAGGCTTGGAATAATAGCTCTCGTGTTCGGCCACTTCCACGAATTTCAGGTCGATCTTGAAGCCGACATCCTGCAATTGCTGCTGGATCGCCTCCATGATTTCGGTGACATTCGGGAAATTCGCCGTGCGTGCGATGATGGTGATCGGCGTATCCACCTTCACACCGGCAGCTTTCGCTTCTTCCAGCAGCTTCTTTGCGCCGTCAGGGTCGTAAGGGAAAACCTTGACGTCGGGGTTCCAGCCAAGCGTCGTCGGCGGAACGAGCGCCGTGGCCAGCACAGCACCTTCCGGAACCAGCGTGCCGAGGAAGGCCTGACGGTCGATGGCGAGGTTGAGCGCGCGACGCACCCGCACATCGTTTAGCGGCGCGATGTTGTGGTCGAGGCGCATATAGACCGTCTCGCTATCGAGATAGGAAAAATCGGTCTTCGAATTGGTCGCGTCGAGCTGGGAAATGGAGGGCGAAAGATCGGCCTCGCCGGTCTGCACCATGGCAGCGCGAACCGAAGGATCGGCACGGAAAAGATATGTCGCTTCCGTCACCTGCGGCTTCTTGCCCCAATAATCGTCACGTGCAGTCAGAACGATCTGCTGGCCCGGCGTCCAGTTGGTCAGCTTGTAAGGTCCGGTACCGACAGGCTCGCGGATGAATTCCATCTTGGTTTCTTCAGGAACGATGGTGACCAGCGACATCAGCAACGGCAGAATGGGCTGGGCCGGGTCTGTCTTGAAGTCGATCGTGTGGTCGTCAACAATCGAAGGCGTCACCGTCATGCCACCGAAATAACGGCGGGATTCGCAGGCGTTCTTGTCGCTCATGATACGCTCGAAGCTGTGCTTCACGTCCTTGGCGTCGAAGGTGGTGCCGTCAGAGAACTTCACGCCTTCACGCAGATGGAAGCGCCAGCTTCCATCGGCATTCTGCTCCCATTTTTCGGCAAGCCGCGGCTGAACGCCGTTCTTGCCGCGCACATCAAGCTCGGTCAGCGTCTCGCTGACATTTTCCATGATGATGCGGCCAATGTTGGAGCGGGTCGCCATGCAGGGCTCCAGCAGGTCAGCCTCTTCCGCCAGCACGATCTTGATCGGCCCCGATGCCGCAAGCGCCGGCGAAACCGCGGCGCTGAGGGAACCCAAAACAAGGGCGCCCGCAATCAATGACTTCTTCATTCCGTTCTCCTCCCAGATCAGAAATTCAGCAACATGGCGGCGTGCCGCAAGGGGTTTTAAAAAAAGCCCCGCCTCCTGCATCGAGGAGCATGGCGTGCGGATGATCGTCTCCTCCACCCGTGAACAGAGCATCGACGCTATCACATTTTTTGTCAATTTATTTTTCGTAAGCATTTTTTATTCGCGCCATAATAACAATTTTTATTATTTTAAAACAGATAATTAGATAAAATAATCAAAACCTATAAGATCCGTTTTTTGTCTAAATAAACTTGACAACTTTTCAAATATGCCATTTTCATCAGGCCAAGAGGAGACCACGATGACCCCTGATGACATCGCTCACGCCATGACCGGAGCCATCCGCGCCACGTCAGAAAAACGGCAGGAAGCGCTTCTGCCGTCGCCGATGATCCAGAACCACGCGAGCTTTCTGCACTTGGCTGATGACGGCGCTTTGCTGTGCGCGTGGTTCGGCGGCACGCTGGAAGGAAAATCGGATATTTCGATCTTCGCTTCCGTGCTGATGCCCGGCGCTACCAGCTGGGGCGCACCACAGCGCCTGAGCCACGATCCTGCCCATTCCGAACAGAACCCGGTTCTTTTCACCGCGCCGGATGGCGCCCTCTGGCTGTTTCACACCGCCCAGCCCTCCGGCAATCAAGACGAATGCCGCATCCGCATGGCGCGTGTTACCCGTGATGCGACGGCACCGGAAAAGCTCATCTCCGAAGAGGGGCGTTTTCTCGATCTTCCGAAGGGCTGCTTCATCCGCGCGCCGCTGCGCATTCGTGATGACGGCGCCTGGCTGCTGCCGATCTTCCGCTGCATCCAGCGCCCCGGCCAGAAATGGAACGGCAGCCATGATACGGCAGCGCTTGGCATATCCAAGGACAATGGCCTGACGTGGCACTTGCAAGACCTAGGAGATTCGACCGGCTGCGTGCATATGAGTCCTGTTGCGGGCAGTAATACGCGCTATTCCGCCTTCTTCCGTCGCCGGCAGGCCGATTTCGTTTATCGCACGGAAAGCGCCGATGGCGGCCGCTCCTGGTCAAAGCCACAGCCGACCGACGTGCCGAACAACAATTCCTCCATCGCCGCAATCAGGCTCGGTGACGGTCGGCTGGCGATGATCTGCAATCCCGTCAGCGCTGCGCAATCGAGCGACCGGCGCGCCTCGCTTTATGACGAGCTTGGAGAGGATGACGGCAGGCCGGAGGCCGATCCGACAGGCGGATGTGTGCCCGTCTGGGGCGTGCCGCGCGCGCCGGTTTCCATCTGCATCTCCGATGACGATGGGCGCAGCTTCCCCATCCGTATCCTGATCGAAGATGGTCCAGGCACCTGCCTGTCGAACGATTCGACTGACGGCCGCAATCTGGAAATGTCCTATCCATGGCTTCTGGAAGCGCCGGACGGTACGCTGCACGCAAGCTACACCTATCATCGCCGCGCAATCAAATATGTCCGGCTGGCGCCCGGCTGGGCCGAGGCCAAGGACGAGGAAAAAAGATGAGCAATATTATTGGCATCACCATGGGCGACCCCTGCGGCGTAGGCCCTGAGGTCACCGTCAGGGCGCTGGCTGAAATGTCCGCGCCTGACCGGGCCGCGACGCGGATTTACGGCAACCTCGCCACGCTTCTGGCGGCGCGGGATGCGCTTGGCGTTGACATTGATCTCTCGCAGCATGTGGTTGACCTGCCCATCGAGGGCGCGCCGCTGCCCTGGGGTACACTGTCGCCGGTCGCTGGTGACGCCGCTTTCCGTTTCATCGAAAAGGCCGTGCGCGATGCCGAAGCGGGCGCAATCGGCTGTATCGTCACCGCACCGATCAACAAGGAGGCGCTTAACCTTGCCGGTCACCATTATGACGGCCACACCGGCATGCTGCGCAGCCTCACCGGCTCTTCGGCCGCCTATATGCTGCTTGCCTCCGAACGGCTGAAGGTCATCCACGTATCGACCCATGTCTCCCTGCAAGACGCCATTCGCCGGGCGACGACAGAGCGGGTGCTGGCGACCATCCGCGCCGGCAATGCCCACCTGAAACGCATCGGTTACGAGCGGCCGCGCATCGCGGTTGCCGGCATCAATCCGCATTGCGGTGAAAACGGTCTGTTCGGCACCGAAGATGACGATCAGATCGCCCCGGCGGTCGCCGCCGCACGCGCCGAAGGCATCGAGGTGCAGGGACCGATTTCCGCCGATACCGTGTTTCACCGGGCCTATTCCGGCGCTTTCGATCTCGTCGTGGCGCAATATCACGATCAGGGCCATATCCCGATCAAGCTCGTGGCCTTCGATACCGCCGTCAACGTTTCGGTCGATCTGCCGATAGATCGCACCTCCGTCGATCACGGCACGGCCTTCGATATTGCCGGCAAGGGCATCGCCAATCACGGCAACATGAATGAGGCCATCGCCTATGCCCGCAAGCTCGTGGCGGGCAAGAGCGCGAAAGGATAAACACCATGTCCATAGCTCCCATTCTCCTCCATCAGCCACGCAGACTCGCCGTTGGCGCAGGCACCATCGCGCAGGTCGGCGCCTTCGCTGGCAAAACCGCGTCGACCCTGGTGATCGCCACGCCACTGACGGCGAAATTCGTCGACCGTCTGCAATTGCAGGGCCCATTCACGGTCTTCGATGCCATTCCCGGCGAGCCGGACACGGCGACACTCAATGCAGCATTGACGGCAGCACGCGCCGCCAAACCCGATCTCGTCATCGGCCTCGGCGGCGGTTCCGTGATGGATGTGGCAAAGCTGGTCTCCGCGTTGTGGAATTCCAACCAGACGCTCGAACAGGTGGCCGGACCGAACAGGGTCACAGGGCGCGATACACGGTTGGTGCAAATAGCCACCACTGCGGGCACCGGCTCGGAGGCCGGTATCCGCTCGCTGATCACCGATCCCGTCAAGGGCAACAAGATCGCGGTCGAAAGCCCCTATCTCATCGCGGATTTCGCCGTTCTCGATCCGGAGCTGACCTATTCCGTGCCGTCAGCCGTGACGGCAGCGACGGGCGTGGATGCCATGGCCCATTGTGTCGAAGCCTTCACTAACCGCAAGGCTCACCCGATGATCGACGGGTTTGCCCGCATGGGCTTTGCGCTGGTCGGCAAATATCTGGCGCGCGCCGTTCGCGATGGCGCGGATACTGAAGCCCGTGAGGGAATGATGCTTGCCTCCTATTATGGCGGCATCTGCCTCGGCCCGGTCAATACGGCGGCCGGCCACGCCATCGCCTATCCGCTCGGCACGCTTCTCAACCTGCCACATGGACTGGCGAATGCCATAGTTTTTCCGCATGTTCTGGCCTTCAACCAGCCTGCGGTTTCAGCAAAAACAGCGGAAGTGGCAGATGCGCTGGGGCTTCGCGAGCATCTTTCGCCTGATGATCTGCGCAAGGCGGCAACGGATTTCTGCGCCGGGCTCGGCATCGAAATGTCGCTGGCAAGGCATGGAGCGACAGAGACCGATCTTCCCCGTTATGCCGAGGACGCACACGCCATCCGCCGGCTGATGGACAATAATCCGGTCGATATGAGCCTTGAAGATGTACTCGGCATTTACCGCCGCGCCTTTTGAAAGAATGGCCGGCGCGCCTCCGGGCGCATCGGCCTCAATCCGAATGCGAAGACTCGAACAGACGGTCGCGCGATCCCGTTAGATGCTGGAGCATCAACTGACGCGCCGCCTCGGCATCTCCATCGGCTATAGCCTTCGCAATGGCCTCATGCTCGGCAAAAACGCGCGTCAGGCCGGAGGCCTCGCGCTTTACCGACATGCCGTGGAACTTCATTCCCATCGCGATATGATCTTTCAGAGCCTCCATCGCGGTGGAGAAATAACTGTTCCTGGCCGCCCGCGCGATGGCGAGGTGGAACTGGTAGTCGGCATCCTCACGGTGGGACTGGCGATTGGTGGCGTCCCGCATCAATTCGAGCGCCTTTTTGATCGCCGCAAGCCTCTCGCCATCATGCCGTAATGCCGCCGCAGCGGCCGCGGCCGGCTCCAGCGTCAGCCGGAATTCGTAACAATTCAGAAGGTCGGCGACATTTTCCAGCTGGCCGAAGCCGAGCGGCTCGCGCAGGCCGAAAGCCCGCACATAGCTGCCGGACCCTCTTCGGGAATAGATAAATCCCTGCTCGCGCAGCCGCCGCAGCGCCTCACGCACCACCGGCCTTGAGACCTCGAATTCCATCGCGAGTTCGTGTTCTGTCGGCAGCCGTTCGTCCGGCTTGTAAGCACCGGATTTGATCGCCCTGTGCATTCTCTCGAAAATAATGTCCGGAAGTGCCTTGCGCGCCGTTTCTTTCATCAACCCCATCTGGTCAGCTCTCTCCAGCGTCGTTTACGCCAAGCATCATTTTCGCAATGTGTTTCAACGTGTCAGCTTGCCCAAAACCGCCGGACTTCGCAATGATGCATTGGTCGCCACACCAGCCGACGCCCAGGCCCGGCAGACATTCGCCGGCAAGACGCAGCCGCGAAATGCCCATGGCGCGCAGCACGGCTTCGGCCGTGGCCCCGCCCGACAGAAGCAGCCTGCCGGCACCTGCGGTGAAGTGCGGCACAACGCCCTCCGCCAGCCGATCGGAAACGATAAGCGGTGAAAGATCTTCTGCCCCTTGCGTTGCACGAACAAGTGTCAGGCCGGAACCATCATGTGCATGGGAAGGCACCGCACCATTGGGCGCATCGATAATCGACGCAAGCCCGGCACGCTCAAGCGCTTCGATTTGCTCTACCGTAATCGGATCACGCGAACCAACGACGAAAAGTCCCTTGCCGGCCGGAATGATCGCCGTCTCGGGAACAGTCCGCCCCGTCATTGCCTCGGCCAGCGCCTCGGCAAGCCCGCGCGCGCCGACCAGAAGATCGACGCCTTTAGCCTGTGCGGCGACAAGAGCTTCCCGGATGTCGCCCTGCGATCGCGTGTCGGGTATCGTGCAGCGACCAGCATGTCCGCCGAGCTTCTCATGAACCGGAATGACGACATCAATGCCAAAGCCGGATACGGACCCGCCAACAACGATACGTCCAAAATCAGGGATGGCGGGCGCGACAAGCGCGTGCCGATAGGACATCGCATCCATTTCAACCGCAATATGCCCCTTCAGCCGGGAATCGACCTTCTTGAACAGGATGGTATCCGCTGGAACCAGCGCCAATAGTGACCGCGTGCGGTGCCCGGCTTCATCCGCATCACCGTCACGACAACCCAGATTGACGCTGAGAACAGCAGGCGCATCCGCCAGTGCTGCGGGTACACCGTCAAGCCCGATCGCAACCTCAGTCGCCAGCCCACGCCCGGCAAAGGGTGCGGCGGCGTCGAGAGCGCCTGTCAGATCATCGGCGAAAATCAGCAGCACGGGCGGAGCTTTCAAAAAAGTTGTAATGTTTTACCTCAATAAATTTATTTATAATCAATAGATAAAGAGATGTGAATAACAAAAATTATTATGCAGGCTCTCGGATTGGCCTGCTGGCCATGAAGAGGCCCGCCGGGCCGTCGCCGAATTCAGAAACGATGGAGACAAACGGCAAACGCGGCCCGCCGGCATGCAGATCTGCAGGCAAGGCGAAAGACGACAAACAGGATGTCGCCGCTAGATGAACCGGAAAGGCAGCCCTGAGATAAGCGCTTTGACAAAACGCTTCTTTTGAAAGCGCCCGTTCAGCGAAACACGCGGCAACTGCGTTGGCTTTTCGAGGCTGTGAGGGCCAAGAACACCAGCCTGCGTGGTGACCGCCACGGAAAACCCCGCGTCAAGCACCGCCTGCGCCTCACGCTCTGCCACGGCCTTTGTCCAGCCATAGGGATAAGAAAAGGATTGTGGCCGACGGCCGACATAAGCCTCTAACCGGCGGGTCGATTCCCTGATCTCTTGCGCCAGACGCGCGGCATCTATCTTGCGCATATTCACATGCGTCATGGTGTGTGCGCCGAAATGCACGAGAGGATCGTCCGACAGCGCCCTGAGTTCGTCCGCATCCATGACAAGCTCATCCACGATCGCTATGGGATCGATGCCGTGCTGCCTCGCGACGCGGTCGATCCTTTCCACTGCCTCATCCTCTGAAAAGTTCTGCACGAAATTCTCCAGGCGCGTGAATGCTTCCGCCTTCTGCTGAGGCGTGGCGGATGTCACAGGCTCCGACCCAGAGCCGAAATCGAAGTCAAACGATGCGGCTTTTTGCGTCAGCGCAGCCGCGGTTTCCCACCACAGGCTGCGCGTCCGCTCAACAAAACCCGGTGTGATGAAAATCGTGTAGGGAACGCCATATTTGCGGAAGACCGGCGCGGCATGATCGGCATTATTGCGATAACCGTCATCAAGCGTGAAGGCGCAAAAAGACCGGCCTTCGCGATTGTCGGCAAGCAGCGCCGGTAAATCGTGCAGGTGGACGGGAACGAGACCACATTCGAGTGCGGCCTGTATCGCCTCTTCCAGAAACTGCGGCGTGACGGACAATTGCACATTGGGCGCAAAAGGCGAGATGGCCGCCCCCGGGCGCACATGATGAAGCGTAAAGATCACGCCACGCCCGGCAAGGGACGGAAATGCGGCGCGGACCACGGGCAGAGAACTCGCCTCCAGCCCGGCCCTTATGGCTCCGTATTTCAAGAGGCGCTTTACCGGCTGCCAGGAAACCGTTGCGGATTGTTTTGACTTCAGGCCGGGTAGAACCCGTTTTTTGACGACTCTCCACGCGGTGAGCGGCAGATCGATAAGACCCGGCAAGGGATCATTCAGTGCAAAAGCGGCCCAGCTGCGGATTTTGCCCAGAGACGCAACGTAGTCGCCGATATCTGCCTTGCCGCGCCGGCTTAATGTAAAGGCGGCAACCGCATCACGGACAAGATAGGACCACGACACGCCTTGTCGCACAGTCTGGGACTGGCCGGCGGGTACGTCATTGGCAACCTGCCACAATAACGCGCCAAGATCGACGCCCGCCGCCGAACTGAGCCCGAACCACGACCATGGGCGCGGATTGACATCGAGAAGCTTCAGCGAACCATCCCTGCCGTCGAATTTGAATTCCACCTCGACCAGACCGCTGTGGCAGGCCGATTTTAATATCGTCCGGGCCGCCTCGGTCGCCTGATGGTTGTCGACAACCTCGACGCAGGTGCTGGTATATCCGAAATCAACGGGATATTGACGCGTGCGCCGGGCGGTGAATTCGGCAACCGGTTCTCCGTCGCGCCACAGCGCCGCATAGGAAAACTGGCTTTCTCCGCCGCCAGGAATGAGTTCCTGCACAACGACATTGCCTGCGCCTATCTCTGCGCTCGCATCGGCAAAGGCAGTTTTCAGCGCCTGCCGGTCATCAGCGCGAACGACCTTCGCCCGGGAGATCACAGTATCGCCGCCACCCATATTCGGCTTGAGAATGACGGGAAACGTCGCGTCCAGCGCGTCGATGTCAGCGGTCGATGTCAGCGCATAGGTTCGGGGAAAGCTGACGCCAAGCGCCGCCGCGCGTTTGTAGAGCAGCGGCTTCTCACACAACCATTGCAGGGATTGCCAATCCGGCAGGATGATTTTGTAAAGGGCGGAGAGTTCTTCGCGATGTTGTGAAACGAGCTGTACCTCGCCATCCCCGGATGGCACGAGCAGACAGCCCTTCAGATGATGCTTTTCGGCCATTTCCCGCAAAAACGGCAACGCCCCGGCATCGTGCGGGCCGGCCCAGCGGATCGTTTCCCGCACGAAACGCGACCAGCCCGGCAGGGGTGAATCATGGGTGAGATAATAAACAGGCACATTCAGGGCGCCAAGGCTGCGGGCAAGGGCAAGCGTGCCGTGAGCGCCGCCGACAATAACAACACCTGGAATGGTCAAAGCCTGATCCCCGTCCTATTCCGTACCTTGATCGCAAAAATTGATAAATAAATTGGATATTTCTAAAGTATTGAGCGGTGGACGATCGAACTGCCGGAGCCGAAGCGCTTCTTACTCTCCTGAGCTTCTTTCAGCGCTTCGGAATTTGCTTCGAACTGAACGGGAACCGCCTCACGCGTCTTTGCGGACGGGGCGCGGCTCGCCATTGTCGTCCACCGCGACCATGATGAAGACCGCTTCCGTGACCTTTTCGCGCGAATCCTGATAATGCCTGCGGGTCCAGGCCTCGATCTTGAGCGTGACGGAGGTACGCCCAACCTTCTCTATCCGGGTATAGACGCACAATGTATCGCCGATCTTGACCGGCTTCTTGAAGACGATTTCATTAACAGCCACGGTCACGGTGCGGCCGCCGGCCACATCATTGGCGCGGACGAAAGCGGCAAGGTCCATTTGCGACATCACCCAGCCGCCGAAAATATCGCCGGCCGGATTGGCGTCGGCGGGCATCGCAAGCGTTCTGAGGGTGAGTTCCATATCGGCGGGCGGTTGCTGATCCATATGTCAAATTCCTTTCACAAACCTCCCGCTGCCGGACTTAGACAACAGCGCTTCATCAGCCAATAGCTGATTTATCGCGGCAGCCCTTCCAAAACAGCAAGGAATCACAAAGCCATCGTAAGCTTCGGTTAACCATGATGGGGCACGATTCCAAAAAACGCGAGGGCGTGCGAATGGCCTATGACTGGAGTGGGAACAACACGATACAGCAACGTTACGACCGCATCATCGTGGTGGTCGCAAGCGTTATCGCCGTTAGTCTGGCGACCGGAACCATTGCCCTGCGCTCGCAGGCGGGACCGGAGACCACCATAAATCTCGCCAAACAACAGCGGCTCGACCTGGAAAAGTGGCATTTGCGGCTGTGATCAGCAGCGACCAACGCAAAGGGTAACATAGCGAGACGACTATTGCGGATTGCCATCGCGCTTGGCGATATTTTCCTTCGGTACGGCGTGGTCCAGATGGGCGACAGCCGGGGAAAGAACCGACAGAAACGTCTCAGAGCGACCGATATAGATGATCGCCGCGCCGTCGATGCCGTTCAAAACCTCGGCCAGCGTATCCTGCGTCTGTTTCTCCAGCCCTTCCAGCAAATCGTCGATGACAACGAATTTCGGCTTCAGCAACAGGGCATTGGCGACGCGGATGCTGGCCTGTTCGTCCGGATCCAGTTTCTTGTCCCAGCGGATGTTTTCATCGAGACGGGGCGCCATATCGCCAAGCCCGCACGCGATGAGCGCCGCGACATAATCCTCCTCGGCAAACCGCTGCGGCGCACGTGGGTAGGCCAGAATTTCGCGCAGCGAACCCGTCGGCAAATAACCATGTTGGGCAATGAACAGCGTGTCGGATTGTTCGGGCATTTCTATTCTGCCCTGCCCCCAGGGCCACAATCCCGCCATGGCGGCAAATAACAGCCGCCGGTTCACGCCCTGCTCGCCATTGATCATCAGCCGCTCGCCCGGCCCGATCTCCACATTCTCCTCACGCAGTCTGAAACCGCGCTCCACATCCTGCCCGCCTGCATCACGGCAGATCGTGACCGACCGAAGGCGGATCTTTTCATTCTCCGCACTCCGTTGCAGATCAATCGCCAGCCCGTGCTGTTCGACGCTGTCCATCTGGATCAAGGCGTTGCGAAACACCGAGACGCGCTGCAATGTCGCCTTCCAGCTGGCAATCGGGCCGAAATTGTCGATGTACCAGCGAAGCGCGGTATTGACCTGGTTGAAGGCGCCGACAGCCATCATCAGCCCGCCAAAGGTAAGGTTGCCGGAAAAATAGACCGGGGCAGCGATCAGGATCGGCGCAACAACCGCCAGCCAACCATAGCCCGACGAAACCCAGGTCAGATGCGTCAGTGCCATGGCCAGCCCCCGGATCACACCGAGCACGGCATCAATATCGACACCGATCCGCCGCCGTTCATTCTTTTCACCGCGGGCCAGCGCAATCGCGGCCAGATTTTCGCTGGCGCGCATCAGGGAAAAGCGCAGTTCAGCCTCTTTCGAATAACGTTCGGCGTTCAGCCCAACCAGACGATAACCGACAAGGTTGCTCAGCAAAGACGCAGAACCGGCATAAAGGATCGCGGCCCAGACCATATACCCGGGAATAGGGACAAGATCGCCATTGATGGTGATGGAGAAACCCGCCGACAGGCCCCAGAGAACACCGATAAAGCTAATAAGCAGGATCGTTGCGTTCACGAGACCGATGGACAGCGCCGTGCTGCTTTCGGCAAGGTTGCGGACATCGTCATGCAAACGCTGGTCCGGATTGATGGCGATCGTGCCGAAACCGGCAAGACGGGCGGCGCGGCCCGGTTTCAGCCATTGGTCCACCATATCCTTGGCAAGACCCTCGCGCATGTTCAGCGCCGTCATCTGGTTGAGCCAGGTCTGGATGACGTTGAGCAGCAGCAGCAGCCCGGCAATGATCGCGAAGACCTCGAGCTGGTGAATGAAGGCATCAAGATCGCGCCGCTCCAGCGCATTATAGAATGGCGCATTCCACTCGTTGAGGCGGATCTGCCCGTAGGCCGTCAGCAATATTACCGTAAGCAGAGCAAACGACAGCAATATCAGCCGGTTACGCACCGGCGATGTCCAGAAGGCATTGCCCATCATGCGCAATTGCGCAGGAAAATCGAGATCGAAACCCGAAGGGTTAGCCGCGCTCTTGCGCTGATCGTCGGTCACGGTTGTTGCCATTCATTCCATTCCGAAACGTCAGTCGGCAAAGAAAGCGGGTCGCGATTCTGCGCCTTGCGATGCCAAGCAATAACACGCTGTTCGACCTTGTCCACAATCCCGGCGAAATCCCGGCGGCGGCGATTGAAAAGCGCGGATAGATCTTCGCGCGGGCAAACCTCGCGGCCCGTAGCAACAATGCGGATGTCCCCGGAAATGATCCTTGCTTTCTTTTCCTGCATTGCACAAAATCCGAATAATTTCAGAGGGGCGGATAAACCGCATAGACCGGAAAAACCGGGCAAGGCAGATTAATGGCGATCAAAGCGAGCATCTATCATCTGACGCATTATAAATATGACAATCCGGTTCGCCTTGGACCACAAATCATCAGATTAAAGCCCGCATCGCACTCCAGAACCCGTGTTATCAGCCATTCGCTCAAGGTTTCGCCATCCAATCATTTCGTAAACCTGCAGCAGGATCCTTACGGCAATTACCTTGCCCGCTTTGTCTTTCCCGAGCCGGCAACGGAATTTAAGATCGAGGTCGATCTTGTCGCCGATATGACGGTCTATAATCCGTTCGATTTCTTCGTCGAGGAAGAAGCGACCAAATGGCCGTTCGATTATCCGCAGGAATTGCGGGACGACTTATCCATCTACATGAAACCGGAGCCAACCGGCCCGCTGCTCGCCGCCTTCATGGCGACCGTCGACCACACGCCCGGCCAGCCGACGGTCGATATGGTCGTGGGCCTCAACGCCCGTCTGCAACAGGAAATCGGTTATGTCATTCGCATGGAACCGGGCGTCCAGACGCCGGAGGAAACACTGGCCTCCGGCAAGGGATCGTGTCGCGACACCAGCTGGCTGCTCGTACAGGTTCTGAGGCACCTTGGTCTCGCCACGCGTTTCGTATCCGGATACCTCATCCAATTGACGCCCGATCTGAAGGCGCTGGACGGCCCTTCCGGCACCGAGGTGGATTTCACCGATCTGCACGCCTGGGCCGAGGTCTATATGCCCGGCGCCGGCTGGATCGGTCTTGACCCCACATCGGGGCTTTTGACGGGTGAAAGCCATATTCCACTGGCGGCAACACCGCATTATCGCAACGCCGCACCGATTTCAGGCGGTTATTTCGGCCACGCCAACACGGAATTCGCTTTCGACATGCAGGTCCGGCGCGTTGCCGAAACCCCGCGCATCACCAAGCCCTTTTCCGACGATAGCTGGGAAGACCTCAATACGCTTGGCGAAGCGGTCGATGACGTTCTGAACGCCCATGACGTCCGGCTTACCATGGGCGGCGAGCCGACCTTCGTTTCCATCGACGATTTCGAATCCGACGAATGGAACACTGGCGCGGTTGGACCCACAAAACGCGAAAAGGCAGACGCCCTGATACGCCGCCTGCGTGAGCGTTTCGCGCCGGGCGGCTTTCTGCATTATGGGCAGGGAAAATGGTATCCGGGCGAAAGCCTGCCGCGCTGGACCTTTTCGCTCTACTGGCGAAAGGACGGGCTGCCGATCTGGCAGAACCCGGCGCTGATAGCCGAAGAAGGCGCAGATGCCGGCGTCGAGGCCGAGGATGCGCAGAAGCTGCTCAGCGGCATCGCCACCCACCTCGGCATCGAGAAGGAACTGGTACTGCCCGCCTATGAGGATCCGGCCGAATGGATCATCAAGGAAGGCAGCCTTCCCGATAATGTCGACCCGTCCAATTCCAAATTGAAGGACCCCGAAGAGCGAAACCGCATAGCCCGCGTGTTCGAACGCGGGCTTACGACACCGACGGGCTATATTCTTCCCGTGCAGGCGTGGAACGCCAGAGCCGAAGGCAAACGCTGGGTCAGCGAAAAATGGAAGACGCGGCGCGGCAAGATTTTCCTTGTTCCGGGTGACAGCCCGGTCGGTTACCGCCTGCCGCTCGGTACCCTGCCATATGTGCCACCCTCTGCTTACCCCTATATCCACGAGGCCGATCCATCGATCCACCGCGGGGCCCTTCCCGATCTCGCTTCGCCGTCTGGCCGCGCCCTGCCGGCAGCGTCCTTCCATGTGGATGAGGCTGCCGCCCAAGCGCGTGTCGAACAGACGCTTGGAGAAATCGGCGGTGCGGTGCGTACCGCTCTCTCCGTAGAGCCGCGCGACGGCCGTCTCTGTGTTTTCATGCCGCCGGTCGAACGCATTGAAGACTACCTCGAGCTAGTCGCAGCGGCGGAAGCCGCGGCGGCAGAACTTGGGCTGCCCGTTCATATCGAGGGTTATGCGCCGCCGCATGACGAGCGCATCAATGTCATCCGCGTCGCGCCCGATCCCGGTGTCATCGAGGTCAACATCCATCCCGCCGCAAGCTGGAAGGAATGCGTCGATATCACCTCGGCGGTTTATGAGGAAGCACGCCAGACACGCCTCGGTGCTGACAAGTTCATGATCGACGGTCGCCACACCGGCACCGGCGGCGGCAACCATGTGGTCGTGGGCGGCGCCAACCCCAATGACAGCCCCTTTCTGCGCCGACCCGATCTTCTGAAAAGCCTCGTTCTGCACTGGCAGCGGCACCCGTCGCTTTCCTACCTCTTCTCCGGGCTGTTCATTGGCCCGACCAGTCAGGCGCCCCGCATTGACGAGGCCCGCCACGACAGTCTCTACGAGTTGGAAATCGCACTCGCACAGGTGCCTGCTCCCGGTGAGGGCGCGCCGCCGCTGCCATGGCTGGTCGACCGTCTGTTCCGCAACCTGCTGACGGATGTAACGGGCAACACCCACCGCGCCGAAATCTGCATCGACAAGCTGTTTTCGCCTGACGGACCGACCGGTCGCCTCGGCCTTGTAGAATTCCGCGGCTTCGAAATGCCGCCGAATGCCCGCATGTCGCTGGCCCAGCAATTGCTGGTGCGCGCGCTTATCGCCCGCTTCTGGAAAAACCCCGCCGGCGGCAAATTCGTGCGCTGGGGCACGGCGCTCGCCGACCGCTTCATGCTGCCGCATTACATCTGGGCGGATTTTCTGGATGTGCTCGCCGATCTCAGGGAAAACGGCTTCGATCTGAAACCCGAGTGGTTTACCGCCCAGCAGGAGTTCCGTTTCCCCTTCTTCGGCGAAGTGGAATATGAAGGCTCGAAACTGGAGTTGCGTCAGGCGCTGGAACCCTGGCATGTGATGGGCGAACAGGGCGCCATCGGCGGTACCGTGCGTTTTGTCGATTCCTCGGTCGAACGTTTGCAGGTGCGGCTGGAAACCTCCAACCCCGCCCGTTACGCCGTGGCATGCAACGGCCGCGCCGTTCCGCTGACCCCGACGGAGAACCGCAGCGTCGCGGTTGCCGGCGTGCGCTTCAAGGCATGGCAGCCCGCTTCCGGCCTGCATCCCGTTCTGCCCGTCAATTCACCCTTGACCTTTGACATTTATGATACATGGTCGAGGCGATCGATCGGCGGATGCATCTATCATGTTGCTCATCCGGGCGGGCGCAATTACGAGACGTTTCCCGTCAACGGCAACGAGGCCGAGGCACGCCGCCTTGCCCGTTTCGAACCATGGGGACATACGGCAGGGCAATATCCGCTTCATGCGGAAACCGTGTCGCCAGAATTTCCGCTGACGCTCGATCTGCGTCGGCCATACGGAGTGTAAATTGTCCAAAGCCCCGGCAACGGAACGCAAGACGGAAACCGGCGCGCCGCTGCGCGGGCTTGGTTATTCCACTTTGCCGGGCGTGGCCGACGAAATGCTCGATACCGACGGCAAGGTCAGGCCGGTCTGGAAGCACCTCCTCGGTGCGCTCTCGCGCATGTCGGAACGCGAATTGCACGAGCGCTTTGCCCGCACCGACCGCTATCTGCGCGACGCGGGTGTGTTCTACCGCGATTACAGCAAGGGTAGCAGCGAACGAAACTGGCCGATCTCGCATATTCCAGTGCTGATCGACGACAGGGAATGGACGGTTCTCTCTGAAGGGCTGAAACAGCGCGCCGATCTTCTGGAGGCCATGGTCGCCGATTTTTACGGCGAAAACCGGCTGGTGAACGAAGGTTACGTGCCGCCGGCGCTGATCGCCTCCAATCCGGAATATCTGCGTCCAATGGTCGGCGTCAAACCGGCAAGTGGCCATTACCTGCATTTCTGCTCATTCGAAATCGGACGCGGACCTGATGGAAACTGGTGGGTGCTGGCGGACCGGACGCAGGCGCCTTCCGGCGCGGGCTTTGCCCTGGAAAACCGGGTGGCGACCACCCGCGCGCTTTCCGATATCTATGCCGAAACCCATGTTCACCGTCTCGCCTCATTTTTCGGCGCTTTCCGCGACACGCTGCAGGCCCACAGGAAGCATCCTGACGATCGCATCGCGGTGCTGACGCCCGGCCCCGCCAACGAAACCTACTTCGAACACGCCTATATCGCCCGTTATCTCGGCTTCATGCTGCTGGAGGGCGAGGACCTGACTGTCGTCAACGGCCGCGTCATGGTTCGAACCGTGGCGGGGTTGAAGCCGATCGGTGTGCTCTGGCGGCGTCTCGACGCCTCCTATTCCGATCCGCTGGAACTCAACCAGCAATCCCATATCGGCACACCCGGCATGGTACAGGCGCTGCGCAACGAAGCGCTCACCATCGTCAACGCACTGGGAAGCGGTATTCTCGAAACGCGGGCGCTGCTTGCCTTCATGCCGCGCATCTGCCGCCACCTTCTGGGCGAGGAGCTGAAGCTGCCGTCGATCGCCACCTGGTGGTGCGGACAGGAATCGGAACGCCGCCACGTTGCCGGCAATATCGAAGGCATGGTCATCGGCCCGGCCTATTCCCGCCTGCCCTTTTTCGACGACAACGGTCAATCCGTGCTCGGCTCGTCCCTGCGCGAGACGGCGAAGGAATCGATCAGCGACTGGCTGGCCTCCGATGGTCACAAGCTGGTGGGCCAGGAAGTCGTGAAGCTTTCAACCACGCCGGCCTATATCGACAACAAGCTGGTGCCGCGTCCGATGAGCCTTCGTGTGTTTGCCGCCCGCACGCAGAATGGCTGGCAGATCATGCCGGGTGGCTTTGCACGAATTGGAAGCGGAGATGACGTTTCCGCCATTGCCATGCAATCGGGTGGCAGCGCGGCGGATGTCTGGATCGTCAGCGAAAAACCGGTGGAACGCACGACCCTCCTGCCGGCGGAAGAGAGCTTTACCCGCAATATGCCGGGCAGCCTGCCAAGCAGGGCTGCCGATAACCTCTTCTGGCTCGGCCGTTATATCGAACGTTCTGAAGGCGCATTGCGCATCCTGCGTGCCTGGCACGGGCGTTATGCCGAGTCGGCCGATCCGCGCCAACCCCTGCTCGCCCATGTGACGCGGTATCTCGAAGCGCTTGACGTGGAGATGAACGATGCCGTGCCGGAAAGCCTGCTGAACAACATCAACAGCGCGCTTTATTCCGCCAGCAATATCCGTGACCGCTTTTCGCCCGATGGCTGGCTGGCGCTGAACGACCTTGCCAAGACAGCCCGCCGTTTCCACGCGAAAGTGGCGCCAGGCGACGATGCTACCCACGCCATGACGATCCTTTTGCGCAAGCTTGCCGGCTTTGCCGGTCTCGTGCATGAAAACATGTACCGCTTCACCGGATGGCGTTTCCTGTCGATCGGCCGTTATCTCGAGCGCGGCCTGCATATGACGCGACTTCTCGGCCACATGACCGGGCCGGACGCGCCTGACGGTTCCTATGACATGTTGCTCGAAATCGGCGACAGCGTCATGACCCATCGCCGCCGTTACAATGTCGCTACGGCAGGTCTGACCGTCACCGATCTTCTGGCGCTTGATCCGCTCAATCCGCGCTCGATCCTGTTTCAGCTGAACGAAATCCGCACCGAGGTGGAACAGCTTCCAAATGCCTTCGTGAACGGCCAGATGTCTCCTTTTTACCGCGAAACGATGCGTCTGCATTCCGGACTCGCCGTCATGACTCCGGAAAACATGAACGGTGCGGTCTATCGCCAGCTCGAAACCGACATGGAACATCTGTCCGATGTTCTGGCCCGCACCTATCTCGGATAGCCTTATGCTTTACGATCTTTCCCTGCATATGGGTTACACCTACGACACGCCGGCCCATGGCGCACGCCACATTATCCGCGTGCTGCCGCTGTCGATCCCGGGTCGGCAGAGATTGGTCGCAGGTTCCATCGACGTTTCGCCCGTGCCGGAAGAACGTGCCGTCTTTGACGATTTCTTTCATCAATCGTCTACCTCGGTGCATCTGCGCGCGCCGCATGAAAAGCTGGATATCCGCATGCAGGCGCGGGTGATGGTGGAAGCGCCGGCCATGACGGCCGATTTTTCACCCGAGCTTTCCCGCCTGCCGCAAGACCTTGCCGATGTCTGGTCCATCGATTTCCAGTCACCGCATCATTTCATCGGCACAAGCCCGAGAATAGGGATGGATGCGGCGATCTCGGCCTATGCGCGGGAATTGCTGAAACCGGGAATGACCATCCGCGAAATCGCGCTGGCCATGTGCAAACGCATCCACAAAGACTTCACCTATGATGGCGAGGCGACCACCGTGGATACGACACCATCCGAAGCCTTTAAATTGAAGCGCGGCGTGTGCCAGGATTTTTCGCATATCATGATCACGGCGCTGCGCAGCCTCGGCATTCCCGCCGGTTATGTCAGCGGTTTCCTGCGCACCATTCCTCCGCCGGGCAAGGAACGGCTGGAAGGCGCCGATGCGATGCATGCCTGGGTCCGCATCTGGTGCGGAGAAGCGGCCGGTTATCTGGAACTGGACCCTACCAATGATATCGTGGCCGGCAGCGACCACATCGTCGTCGGTTATGGCCGCGACTATTCGGATGTTGCACCGGTGATCGGGGTCCTGAAGAGCTACGGCAACCAGCAGATAAAACAGGCCGTGGATGTGGTTCCCGTCCAGCAATGACACACTGTGTGTTATTTCAATCTTCCAACCCATTAATTCTTGAAAATACTTCGAAAACTGCGCCAATTTGAACGGTTTATAAAATTATAATCTTCGTGTTAGCGGATTTTACATCCTTTGCGGGTTTCCTGCGCTTAATCGAATATTCTAATCGGTGAGCCCCATCATGACCGCCTCCACAGACAAAAAACTGAAGCGCCGTTTCCTTGCCGATACCAGCGGTAATTTCGGCATCATGACGGCAATATTGCTGCCGGTGTTGTTGGGCGTGGCCGGAGCCGGTTTGGAGCTGGCAAATGTGATGCAGGTGAAAGCCGACCTGCAGAACACGGCAGATTCTGCGGCGCTCGCTGCAGCAACCGAGGCGCGCCTGAAAGAAGGCGATGCCACCGACGAGCAAATCAAGGAAATCGCCAAGGCTTTCATCGCTGCCCAGATGGAAAAGAACCTGACCGAGGAAGAGAAAAAGGAACTGGAGAAGAACTCCTCAGTCGCTATTTCTGCAAAGGAAGATGCACGCGGCAAGACCTACACCATCGAGACCACGTTATACCGTCAAGTGCAGCTCAACCCGCTGCTGGGGTTCGTGGGTGTGAAGACACTCGATATCGCGGCAACCGGTACCGCGAAGAGTACCGTCAACAAGGGCGCACCGATCTCCATGTATCTGGTGCTCGACCGCTCCGGTTCGATGTCCTTCAAGACGGACAGTGTCGACAGCACTAAAACGTCCTGCCAGAACTACACATCCGATAACTGGGGCAAGTATCCCAATCTCGGCAAGACATCGCCCTGCTATGTCAACAAGGCCGCATCGTTGAAGACCGCCGTCGGCTTTCTCGTTGCTACATTGAACAAGGCCGATCCGACCTACACCGCGAGCGGCGGCTCCCAGCTCGTTCGCACCGGCGCATCGGTATATACACATGAGACCTATGCGGCTCAGGCCATCAGCTGGGGTACGAGCAGCGTTGTCAGCTACGTCAATAAACAGATTCCGGAATTTCCCACTGGCGGCACGGATGCCCGCAGCAGCCTGAACGCCGCATATAACGCCCTTAAAAAAACGAATCCGGACGAAGCGACGGCACATAAGACACAGGAAAACGAATCCTTCGAGCGCTATATCGTCTTGATGACCGATGGTGAAATGACTGGAAACAGCGCCTCGTGGAGTTCCAGCATCGACCAGTCGGTGCGCACCACCTGCGAGACCGCCAAGAAAGACGGGATCAAGATTTTCAGCGTCGCCTTCATGGCGCCGGACAAGGGCAAGTCGCTGCTGCAATATTGCGCTTCCAGCCTGGACAATTATTACGCGCCCGAAAACATGGAGCAGATTGTCACCGCCTTTGGCGAAATCGCCCGCAAGGCAGCCGGCAGCATAGCCACGCTGACCAACTGACGAAAATTCGGCAGACGAAGACGCAAACATATCGCTTCCGGGGTATTTGCCCCGGAGGCCAGTGTTCTCAGGCTCTGCATGGCTGACAAGACATGCGCGGCAGGTGACAGCGGCGGCGACCCGTGGCATAGGAGGGCCGCTCCCATTCATAGGCCCTGTCATGATCCGCATCGAAAATATCAGCAAGTCGAACAGTCACCGCATTCTTTACATCGAGGCCTCCGCCGCGCTCAATCGTGGCGAGAAGATTGGCCTTGTCGGGCCGAACGGTTCCGGCAAGACCACGCTGTTTCGGATGATGACCGGCGAGGAGCAGCCCGATGAGGGGCAGGTCGTCGTCGAAAAGGGTATGACGGTCGGCTATTTCGATCAGGATGTCGGTGAAATGTCCGGACGCTCCGCGGTCGCCGAAGTCATGGAAGGCGCAGGCCCGGTCAGCGAAGTGGCGGCGGAACTGCGGGAGCTGGAAGCCGCCATGTCCGATCCCGACCGGATGGACGAAATGGACGCTATCATAGAACGTTACGGTGAAGTGCAGGCGCGTTACGAAGAGCTTGATGGCTACGCACTGGAGGGCCGCGCCCGTGAGGTTCTGGATGGCTTGAGCTTCAACCAGGAAATGATGGACGGTGATGTTTCAAAACTGTCCGGCGGCTGGAAGATGCGTGTGGCGCTCGCCCGCATCCTTTTGATGCGCCCGGACGTGATGCTGCTTGACGAACCGTCGAACCATCTCGATCTCGAAAGCCTGATCTGGCTTGAGGATTTTCTGAAGAACTATGACGGCGCATTGTTGATGACCTCGCATGACCGCGAATTCATGAACCGCATCGTCACCAAGATCATCGAGATTGATGCTGGCAGCCTCACCACCTATTCCGGCGATTATGGATTTTACGAACAGCAGCGGGCACAGAACGAAAAGCAGCAGCAGGCGCAATTCGAGCGTCAGCAGGCCATGCTCGCCAAGGAAATCAAGTTCATCGAACGCTTCAAGGCGCGTGCCTCGCATGCCTCGCAGGTGCAGAGCCGCGTCAAGAAACTTGAAAAGATCGACCGCGTCGAACCGCCAAAACGGCGTCAGACGGTCGCTTTCGAATTCGCACCGGCCCCAAGATCGGGTGAAGATGTCGTGGCGCTGAAGAAGGTTAACAAGGCCTATGGCAGCCGCACGATCTATGGCGAGCTGGACTTCATGGTGCGGCGCAAGGAGCGCTGGTGCATAATGGGCGTCAATGGTGCTGGAAAATCGACCTTACTGAAGCTGGTGACCGGCACGACCGAGCCGGATTCCGGCAATGTCACGCTAGGCGCCAGCGTCAAGCTCGGTTATTTCGCCCAGCACGCCATGGATGTTCTGGATGGCGACAGCACCATTCTGGAATGGCTGGAGGAGCGTTTTCCAAAAGCCGGGCAGGCGCCTCTGCGTGCGCTTTCCGGCTGTTTCGGCTTCTCCGGCGACGATGTTGAAAAACGCTGTCGTGTTCTTTCCGGCGGCGAAAAAGCCCGTCTCGTTATGGCGGCCATGCTATTCGATCCACCGAATTTCCTCGTACTGGATGAGCCGACGAACCATCTAGATCTCGACACCAAGGAGATGCTGATCAAGGCCCTGTCGGATTATGAGGGTACGATGCTGTTCGTTTCTCACGACCGCCATTTCCTCGCTGCCCTTTCAAACCGGGTACTTGAACTGACCCCGGATGGTATTCACCAATTTGGCGGCGGCTACACGGAATATGTCGAAAGCACCGGGCAGGAAGCACCGGGCCTTCGCAGCTGAGGAGACTTACCAGACGCATGGTCTCCGCAACGGTAACTTTCGTACTCGATACTGGAGAAGCAGATGCGGATCGTGGTTTACAGCGCCAAGCCCTATGACAGGCAGTTCCTTGACGCCGCCGCCGGGCCGGGCATGCGGATACAATATTGCGAAGCGCGCCTGTCGCTTGAAACGATGGCCCTGGCGGAGGGAGCCGATGCGATCTGCGCCTTCGTGAATGACGACCTGTCGCGGCCTGTGCTCGAAAAGCTGGCGGAAATGGGTGTGCGGCTCGTCGCCCTGCGCTGCGCCGGCTTCAATCAGGTCGATCTTGCGGCCGCCGAGAAGCTGGGCCTCACCATCGCTCGCGTCCCCGCCTATTCGCCCTATGCGGTTGCCGAACACACAATGGCGCTCATCCTGTCACTCAACCGCAAGATCCACCGCGCCTATAACCGCGTCCGCGAAGGCAACTTCGCCCTTGATGGCCTGCTTGGTTTCGATCTCCACGGCAAGACCATCGGCATCGTCGGCACGGGAAAGATCGGCGCGATTTTTGCGCGTATTGCAGCCGGCTTCGGCTGCCGTCTCATCGGTCACGATCTTCATGCGAATCCTGATTGCGAGGCGTTGGGCATGGCCTATGTTACGCGGGAGGAATTGTTTCGGACATCGGACATTCTTACGCTGATGTGCCCCCTCACACCGGAAACCAGGCACCTGATCCGCAAGGAGACGCTGCCCCTCCTCAAGAAAGGCGTGATGCTCATCAATACCAGCCGCGGCGCGATCATCGACACGCGGGCCGCGATCACGGGTCTGAAAGATGGCAGGATCGGTTCTCTCGGCATCGATGTCTATGAGGAGGAGGGCGATCTCTTTTTCGAAGATCTTTCCAATGACGTGCTGCGCGACGATGTCTTTGCGCGGTTGCTGACCTTCCCCAATGTTCTGGTAACCGGTCATCAGGGGTTTTTCACGGAGGAAGCCCTCAAAAACATTGCGGACACCACGATCGGCAATATCGAGAGCTTCATCAGCACTGGCAAAGCGCTGCATTCGGTTTCCACCGGGCAGCTTGCAAGCCCCGTTTAGCGCTGCCGCCGGTGACAGGACATTCGTAACCCCGGTCGCACGTAACCTTTGGATGAAACATGTATTTTCATCCTTCCCGACTGTGGACACGGAAATGTGGATGTCGGTTCTCCGGCTTTCGGCGAAGCACCTCGCTCCAGGAGCTGCCGCCGCCGCCCCGACCCTGAATTATTCATGCTTCGAGCCTGCGGAAATCGTCGGCAGGCCGATTGCCCGCCCCAAATCGCCGGTATAGGTTTCGAGCAATCTTTTCAGAGCTTTCAAACCGGACCGGTCGAGCGACAGATGCAACTCAAAGACTGCTATAATTTCCACGATTTTCGCCGCATGGCCAAACAGCGTCTTCCCGGGCCGATCTTCAACTACATAGACGGCGCCGCCGATGACGAGGTAACGTATCGGCGGAACACGGCTGCGTTCGAAAATTGCGATCTTGTTCCGGATGTGCTGCGCGGCGTGTCCGACGTGGACATGTCGGTCACCGTCATGGGGCAAAAGCTCTCCATGCCGGTCTATTGTTCCCCGACAGCGCTGCAGCGCCTCTTCCACCATCAGGGAGAGCGAGCGGTCGCGGCCGCGGCGGGGAAATTCGGCACGATGTTCGGCGTCTCCTCGCTCGGCACCACCAGTCTCGAGGAAGCGCGGCGGATCAGCGGCGGGCCGCAGGTCTATCAGTTCTATTTCCACAAGGATCGTGGCCTCAACCGCGATATGATGGCACGCGCCAAAAGCGCCGGCGTCGAGACAATGATGCTGACCGTGGACAGCATTACCGGCGGAAACCGCGAGCGCGACAAGCGCACCGGTTTTGCCATCCCCTTCAAGCTCAATCTCTCCGGCATCGCGCAATTCGCCATCAAGCCGGCCTGGGGCATCAATTATCTGACACATGAGCGCTTCAGCCTGCCACAGCTCGACGGCCACATCAAAATGGATGGCGGGGCTCTGTCCATCAGCCGCTATTTCACCGAGATGCTGGACCCTTCCATGAACTGGGACGATGTGGCGCAGATGGTACGAGAATGGGATGGGCCTTTCTGCCTCAAAGGCGTCATGTCGGTTGACGACGCCCGGCGCGCCGTCGAAATCGGCTGCAGCGGCATCGTGCTCTCCAATCATGGCGGCCGCCAGCTCGATGGTTCCCGCAGCGCCTTCGACCAGCTGGCAGAGATCGTCGATGCGGTTGGCGACCGGATCGATGTGATGATGGATGGCGGCGTACAGCGCGGAACCCATGTCCTGAAAGCCCTGTCTCTGGGCGCAAAGGCTGTGGGGCTCGGCCGCTATTATCTTTTCCCTCTCGCTGCCGCCGGCCAGCCCGGGGTGGAAAGGGCGCTGGAAATGATGCGTATCGAAATCGAACGCGGCATGAAGCTGATGGGCTGCACCACTGTCGAGCAGCTGACGCGACGAAATCTACGGTTTCACGGCTAGAGCCGTATTCCGTATTTCCAAGCAAGCTCACAGCTTCCCGCTGTAATCACAGGCCATTTCCACCGCGTTTCGCCGATATTCCAGGAGCGCTGCACCGATATTCCAGATAAGCGCCAAGGATACCAGCACGCAAATGCTACCGGAAATCAATGAGCGGTGGCGTTTGGCACCCGACAGAAACAGCCAGCCGATGATGGCATAGGCTGCAAGCGCTGGTACGGCAGGCATCAGAACCGATATTGGCCCGTCGCAATCTGCCGCCTCGATGCCGATGGCGCGATACTCAGCCGGCGTTGTCACGACACCGAGGACGGCGACGGGCAACATCGCAGCGAGAACGGCATAACGGAAGAAACGAGGCGTATCGGGCATATCGGCTCCATAGCCGGATAATTAAATGTTGCGACTTGCCCGCAAACTTCCATACGGACTGCTTTAATGGTGTTTTCTCGAAAGCCGCCGTTCAGCAACGTCATGTTGGCGTTCCCGAACGGGAGCTTGCCCTATTTTACAGAGAAATCCAGCATTTTACGGAATCCAAACTTGGCAGACAGCGCAGAATGTGATTATGGTTGCATGATGCAACCATAATGGATTTAGCATGCCCAAACAGTCCCTTCCCATAAATGACATCCGCTTCACCTCGCGCCGGCTTGTCCGTGAACTCGGCTTCATGGGCGGGGATTTCGCCGGCACCGATCTGCCGCCCTCTGCCGTGCATGCCCTGATCGAGATCGAGACATGCCCGGGCATCACGGCGCGCGATCTGGGGAAGCTTCTGCGGCTCGAAAAATCGAGTGTCAGCCGCATGCTTCGCAAACTCATTCTGTCCGGAGATGTTCTGGAGGCGGCGGACAGTGAAGATAACCGCATCAAGCGGCTCTATCTGGCCGGACGAGGGCAGGATCGGGTCGGTGCCATTCACGCCTTCGCAAACCGGCAGGTATCGAACGCCCTTTCACGACTTGCCCTGGCGGATGGCCGCGCCATTCTGGAAGGGCTTCGTCTTTACGCCGACGCGCTGGAAGACCGGAGCGATGCCGCGGTGCCCACCGTGGAGATCGTAGAGGGTTACAGGCCCGGTCTCATCGCCCGCATCACGCAGATGCATGCGCTTTATTACGCCCGGACATCCGGTTTTGGCCAGCCTTTCGAATCCGTTGTGGCTGAGGGTCTCGCCTCCTTTTGCAACCGGCTCGAAAAACCACAAAACGCAATATGGGCCGCAATGCGCGGGCAAGAGATTATCGGCTCCGTCGCCATCGACGGCGAAGACTTGGGATCGGACATCGCGCATCTACGCTGGTTCATTGTTGATGACGGCGTGCGCGGTGGCGGTGTAGGGCGCAGGCTGCTCGCCGCGGCACTCGCCTTTGCCGACAGAAAGGCTTTCGCCGAAACGCATCTATGGACATTTAACGGTCTTTCGGCCGCACGGCACCTTTACGAGAGCCATGGTTTCGCCTGTGTCGAGGAACGTCCCGGCAGCCAATGGGGAAGCGAGGTTCTGGAGCAGCGTTTCGTCAGGCCACGAGAGCTTTGATCTCACAGACACCCTGCAGCCAAACCGATGGCCGCACTTAAACACTGCTGAGCAGGAGGCTGGTTTCGCTGTTCGAGACGCCGTCTATCATACGGACCTCCCGCAGCACCCGGTCGAAATCCGAGAGGCTGCCGGCGCGGATATTCGCCACCAGATCCCAATTGCCATTGGTGGTATGGAGCGAGGAAATCTCGGCAATGCCACGAAGCTTGCGGATAACCTGCGTGGTCGATTTTCCCATGACCTCGATCATCATCACCGCATGGACCGCCCGGTCATCATAATCCTCGCGCACCCGCACGGTAAATCCAAGCAGTGTGCCGGTTTCCGTCAGCCGGTCCAGCCTGTTCTGTACCGTGCCGCGCGCGACACCCAGCGCATCGGAAAGTTTGGCAAGCGACGCCCGGCCATCGACCCTGAGATGGGCGATGATTTGCCGGTCGAGTTCATCGGGTATGTATTTTGCAATACTCATGGAATCTGACCGATTTGACAATTGGATTGAACATATTGTTCAAAATGACTTCAGAAACAACAAGCTTCTGCGATTTCGGTTGAACAGGCCCGGCAGCTATCTTCGTTCCAGCAAGCGAGGAGTTGCCCATATGCCCCTGTCCCCGTCCCCAAAAGCCCTTATTCCTTTCGTCAGCGTCGAGAACATGATGCGCCTGGTGCATCATATCGGCATAGAGCAGATGCTGGTTGAGCTTACAGATGCCATCGAGGCGGATTTTCGCCGGTGGCCATGCTTTGACAAGACGCCGCGCATCGCCTCGCATTCGCGCGAAGGTGTCATCGAACTGATGCCGACCTCCGACGGGGAGATTTACGGCTTCAAATATGTGAACGGCCATCCGAAAAACATGGCGGAAGGGCTTCAGACGGTCACCGCCTTCGGCCTGCTCGCATCCGTCTCCACCGGTTATCCGGTGCTCTTGACGGAGATGACCCTTTTGACGGCGCTGCGCACTGCCGCCACCTCGGCAATGGCCGCCCGGCATCTCGCGCCGAAGGGTGTGAAAGCCATGGCGATGATCGGTAACGGAGCTCAGGCGGAGTTTCAGGCGCTGGCGATGAAGGCGGTGCTCGGCATTGAGGAGGTACGCCTCTACGATATCGATCCCCGCGCTACCGAAAAGACCGCCGCAAACCTGAAGGAAAGCGGCCTGACGGTGATCCCATGCAAATCGGCACAGGCTGCAATCGAAGGGGCCGGCATCATCACCACCTGCACCGCCGATAAGCAATATGCGACCATCCTGACCGACAATATGGTCGGCGCCGGCGTGCACATCAACGCCATCGGCGGCGATTGCCCCGGCAAGACGGAATTGCACAGGGATATTCTGCTGCGCGCCGACACCTTTGTCGAATATCCGCCGCAGACACGCATCGAAGGTGAAATCCAGCAGATGGACGCGGATTATCCGGTGACCGAGCTTTGGAAAGTGGTTCTCGGCGAGGCCGAAGGCCGTCAGGACACACGCCAGATCACCCTGTTCGACAGCGTCGGTTTCGCCATAGAGGATTTTTCCGCCCTGCGTTACGTGCGTGGCAAACTCGAAGGCTCGAGCTTCTATCAGGAAATCGACATCATCGCCGATCCCGATGATCCGCGTGATCTCTTCGGCATGTTGCAACGCGCCCGGACCTGAGGAGTAGAATGATGAAAAAAAACTATTCCATTCAGGCGCCGGCCGCCGTCGTCATGGTGCGTCCGCATCATTTCACGGTCAATACAGAGACCGCCGCTGACAACCGGTTTCAGGCAACACCCGACAGCGGCGAGGACTTCAGCGCCATCGCCCATGCGGAAATCACCCGAGCGGCACAGACACTGGAAAGCCATGGCGTGACGGTGCATCTATTTGAAGACGAAGGCACACAAACACCCGATTCCGTCTTTCCCAACAACTGGTTTTCCACCCATGCCGGCGGCCATGTCGCAATCTATCCGATGAAGGCCGAAAGCCGCAGGCGCGAGCGTCGGCACGATGTCATCGAGATGTTGAAGAGCCGCTATCGCGTTCAGGACATCATCGATTATTCCGGCCTGGAACCGGACGGTCTTTTTCTGGAAGGCACGGGCGCCATGGTTCTCGATCATATCGACCGTGTCGCTTATGCCGTGCGGTCCGACCGCACCGACCCGATCGCGCTCGAGCGCTTCTCGACGCATTTCAATTTCGAGCCGATGGTGTTCGATGCCCGTGATGAGGCGGGCGTGCCGGTCTACCACACCAATGTCCTGATGTGCATCGGCACGGATTACGCAATGATCGGCCTCGACATGATCACCGACGAAGGCCGGCGCGCGGAAATCGTCGCCCGCCTCGAACGATCGGGACGACGGGTCATCGCGCTCACCAATGCCCAGATCCGTGACTTCGCCGGCAACGCGCTGGAGTTGCAGGGGCGGGACGGCCGCATCCTCGCCCTTTCTAACACCGCTTACGCTTCGCTCACCGCGGCGCAGAGGGACACGATCCGCGAAAGCGCCGTCCCAGTCGCGCTTGACATACCGACCGTCGAGAAGGCCGGCGGTTCAGTTCGCTGCACGCTTGCCGGCATTCACCTGACACCACGATGATGGGATCTCAGGCCGGGATTTTGAGCGAATGTCGATTTCACCAATGCGACTATACAAATCGCTCAAAATGCCTGCAGAAAATGCGCTGAAATGCCATTTTTTATAGCCGTTCAACTTCGCTAGACTGTTTTTTATCGATGCAGCGGCGGTCCTTTCATCTGGGCCGCCAGCGCATCTCTCGTCATCCAAAGGCTTGGGAGGGCCTTCCTCATGAAGATAAAAATAAAGAAATCACTGCTCATGTTCTGACGTTCGTCGCCAGAAGAAGCCCCGTGCCGTCTCTATGATCCGCGACAGCAAAAGGGCGTTTCCTCAACATATATTCCCCGTTGTTTTTCACCTTCGTGCAGCGCGTTCCGCTGTCCGCAGCCAGATGGCTGCACGCTTTTTATACGGAGTTTTCCCATGTCGATCCTCAAGAAAATAGCTCTTGCCGGGCTGGCCGTCGCGGCGTTGGCATCGGCCTTGCCGGCCTCCGCCGACGATCTGGCCAAGGTCAGGGAACGCGGCACTTTCAGCTTCGCCATGAGCGGCAGCTTTCCACCCTTCAGCTTCGTCAACGACAAGAACGAAGTCGTCGGCTTCGATGTCGATATCGGCAATGAACTGGCAAAGCGCCTTGGCGTGAAGCCGGTTGTGGTGACGACGGCATGGGACGGCATCATCGCCGGCCTGATTTCCGGCAAATACGAAGCAGTCGTGGGATCCATGACCATCACGCCGGAACGCGAAAAGGCCGTCGCCTTCGCCGGCCCCTATTACCATAGCGGCAGGGCCGTCTTCGTCCCCGAGACATCCCCGGCAAAATCCCTCGATGACCTGAAGGACAAGAGCGTCGGCGTCACCCTCGGTGAAGTCAGTGACAAGTGGGCGCGCCAGCGCGGCGACTGGACCGTGCGGACATACAAGGCTCTGTCGGAAGCGCTGCTCGACCTCCAGGCCGGCCGCATCGACGCCATCGCCGCCGATTCCATTCCCGTTCTCGTGGCCTCGAAAAGCAGCGGGCAGAATGTACGGGAAATCGCCATTCCCGATGCCGGAAACGGCGACAGTATCGGCATTGCGTTGCGCAAGAACAGCGGCGAACTCAAGGAGGCGATCCAGAAGGCGCTGGAAGACATGCGCGCCGACGGCACCTACGAAAAGATTTCGATGAAATGGGTCGGCCGCGACATTCGCTGACAGCCGCCCCGACGCAAACCGTGGAAGGAAGGTTCCCTCCGTGGACCTTCCCTTTCCTTTCTCAGTTCGAGAGGAGGCACAATGGGCTTCTCCTTAATGACGCAGGTGTTTCCATTTTTTCTGGAAGCCGCGCTCGTCACGCTTGAAATCACCGTACTCGCTCTGGCGCTCGGCCTCGTCCTCGCCACGCTCGCAACAGCGGCGCGCCTTGCCCGGTCTAAGCTTCTGCGCTTTGTCGGGAGCGCCTATGTCAGCGTTTTTCGCGGGACGCCCTGCCTGCTGCAGCTTTTCATCCTCTATTACGGCGGCCCGCAGATCGGTATCGATCTCGACCCCTTCACTGCCGGCGCGATCGGCCTCGGCATCAATGTCGGTGCCTATCTTGCCGAAGCCATGCGCGGTGCGATCCTGACCGTAGACAAGGGGCAAACGGAAGCGGCCCGGTCGATCGGTTTCGCCCGCGGGCAAACAATGCGGCTCGTGGTGTTGCCGCAAGCCGGTCGATTGATGATCCGTTCCATCGGCGTCAATACGATCATGCTGCTCAAGGGCTCTTCGCTGGTCTCCGCCATCTCGGTCGTGGAACTGACCTATACCGCCCAACGCTTCATCGGCTCGACCTATCGTCCCTTTGAAATCTTCGCCGTCTCGGCAGCCATATACATGGTGCTGGTCTATCTGCTTGCCCGTCTGATCGACGCGCTCGATGCCCGTTTTGCGCTGAAATAGGAGGTATTCCATGCTGGATTTCACCATCGTTCCGCCCTTTGCCGCCGCGATCCTCACCGGCGCGCTGTGGACGGTCATCATCGCCGCAAGCGCCGCCGTCATCAGCTTTGCCGGCGGCGTGCTCATCGCGCTCGCCACGCTTTATGCACCGCGTATCGCCCAATATCCCGTACGTTTCGTCAGCTGGGTGCTCATGGGAACGCCGCTGCTACTGCAGCTCTATTTCATCTACTACGGCCTTTCCCAGATTGGGGTGAACATTCCGGCAATATGGACCGGCATCATCGGCCTCGGACTGCATTTCGCCATCTACAATGCCGATATCATCCGTGTCTGCATCCTCGGCATCGATAACGGCCAGACGGAGGGCGCCCGCAGCATCGGTTTCAGCAAGGTGCAGACGCTGCGTTACATCATCGTGCCGCAGGCCGTGGTCCGCGCGCTGCCGCAAATCGGCAACAACATGATCGCCATGCTGAAGGACACCGCCGTGGTTTCGGTTCTCGGCGTTTCCGAACTGGTTCTCGCCTCCCAGCAGGCGATCAGCGAAACCTATCGCCCCTTCGAATTCTATCTCGTCGCCGCCGCGATCTACTACGCGATCAATCTGACGCTGGAATTCGCATTGCGCAGGACCGACAAGAAAATGGAGTTTATCCGATGAGCAATTCCCAGCCGATGGTCCAGCCCACCGTGGACGTGCGCAATGTCGCAAAGTCCTATGGCGACCTCGAAGTTCTGAAGAACATCAATCTTTCGGTAGCAAAGGGCCAGATCGTCGCGATCATCGGGCCGAGCGGCTCCGGCAAGAGCACGCTACTGCGCTCCATCAACCATCTGGAAACGGTCAACTCGGGAGAAATCTACCTCGAAAGCCTGCAGGTCAACCAGCCGCTCACGGGCCGCGCTTTTGAACGCCACATCAATGCCGTGCGGCAGGACATGGGCATGGTCTTCCAACATTTCAACCTGTTCCCGCATCTCAGCGTGCTGGAAAACATCACACTGGGGCCGATCACGCTCAAGAACATGACCAAAGGCGCGGCGACAGAGCTTGCCCTTTCGCTGCTGGCCAAAGTGGGGCTGGATGCCAAGGCCGCCGCTTATCCTTCCATGCTCTCCGGCGGCCAGAAACAGCGGGTTGCGATTGCCCGCGCGCTCGCCATGCGGCCGAAAGTCATGTTGTTTGACGAGGCAACCTCCGCTCTCGACCCGGAACTGGTGGAAGAGGTCAACCAGGTCATGAAACAACTGGCGCGCGAGCATATGACGATGCTGATCGTGACCCATGAAATGCGCTTCGCCGCGGAAGTCGCCGACCGCGTAGTGTTCATGGACAAGGGGCTGGTGGTGGAGGAAGGCCCACCATCCGAAATCTTCGTCCGGCCGCAGCAGGAGAGGACGCGCAGCTTCCTCAAGACCTATTTGAACAATTGAGCGTCCGAGCGAAACCACAGGCGCAAGCTATTGCGCCTGTGTTCTCAAGGCCGGGCCACGCCGACAAAATTAAAAGGCGAGCTGAACCTTCATGGATTTGCTCCTGTCACCGGCGGTTTCAAATGCCGTGACTGCCTCTTCCAATGGGAAAGTTCCGGTCAGCAGAGGTTTCAGGTCGACACGGCGTTGGTTGATGAAATCGACGGCAAGTCCGAATTCCTCATGGAAACGGAAGGTGCCTTTCATCTCGATTTCCTTGGCGACCACCATATTCTGCGGAATGGACACATCGCCGCCAAGACCGAGCTGCACCACGGTGGAGCGCGGTTTCAGCGCTTCAAGACCCGAACGGACGGCTCTTTCATTGCCGGACGCCTCGAACTGGACGTCGAAATAACCCTTGTTTGCCGAATAAGCGGAGAGCGCATCCGGGTCGCTAGCGACATTGATGACGCGGTCGGCGCCAATGGCGAGCGCCTTTTGCAGAACCGCATCCATGACATCGGTCGCGACAATTTCCCGGGCGCCATGGGCGCGGGCGGCGATGATGGCAAGCGCCCCGATCGGCCCACAGCCGGTGACCAGAACACGTTTGTCCGTTAGTGCGCCGGCGCGATTGACGCCATGCAACGTTACCGCGAAAGGTTCCGCCATGGCCGCTTCATGAATGGAGATACCGTCCCGCACCTTGTGGCACTGATACGCCTCGGCGACGAGACGCTGACGAAACGCGCCCTGAATATGCGGCATGGGCATGGCGGAGCCGTAAAAGCGCATGTTCAGGCACTGGTTCTGCTGGCCCTTCAGGCAGAATTCGCAATGGTTGCAGGGCCGGCTCGGCGATACGGCAACCCGGTCGCCAACGGCGAGACCGGAGACACCCTCTCCCAGAGCCTTGATGGTGCCGGCCACCTCATGGCCGAGGATCATAGGCTCCCGCACGCGCACCGTGCCGAAGCCGCCGTGATTGTAATAATGCAGGTCGGAGCCGCAGATGCCACCCGCTTCGATAGCAACCTCGACCTGCCCCGGACCGGGCTGCTCGGTCTCCCGTTCCTCGATCCGCAGATCCTTGGCCGCGTGGATGACAACCGCTTTCATAGTCTCTCCTCCCTTGAGGGTTTGGCTCGGCGGCTATTGCCGCCAGGCCTTTCCTCGGATTTTTCTCAGATATCGACAACGAGGCCCTTGGCTTTCAGAACCGGCTCAAGCTTGCTGACCTCGATCACCGACTTGCCCTGCTTGTAGGCTTCGATGTAACCGGCCTCGGCATCTTCGCGGGCCTGCGAAAGCTTGGCCGCTTCCTGCGCTTCCTCGCGCCTGACGACGACAAGACCATCGGCATCACCGACGATGATATCGCCCGGATTGATGATTTCGCCGCCGACAATCACCTGGTCGTTGACCGCAGCAATGGTCTCCTTGACCGTGCCCTTGATGCAAACGCTGAGCGAAAAGACCGGAAAACCGAGGTCCCGCAGTTGCAGCGTGTCGCGCACGCCGGTATCCGTCACCAGACCGCCGATGCCTTTTGCGAGGCAGGCATTGGCGAGAACGTCGCCGAAGGAACCCGCTTCTTCATATTCGCCGGCGGAAACGACGATGATGTCACCCGGCTTGGCATAGTTGATGGCGAGCTGCAGCATGATGTTGTCGCGCGGCGCGCATTTGACCGTGAAGGCCGGGCCGCAGAGCTTCATGCGATAATCGACCGGCTTCAGCCGCGAAGACAATGCGCCGCGACGCCCCTGCGCCTCATGGATGGTCGCAGGAGAGAATTTGGCAAGGGCTTCGACATCGGCCTTGGCCGGACGCTGCGCGATATCTTTAATGTGGATCATGAAAACCTCCCACGTTGAAGCTGTCGGCGAGAGCGTCTCGCCGACCGATAGTGTTGAAGAGTTGGAAAATTTGACCGAGGCTGAGCCGAAGCTCAGGGGATCGGGTCGAACTTCAGTTCGGACAGAGGCACGACCTTGTCGGTGCGTGTCATCTTGTATTCGGTGTTCGGGCCAAGCCACTTGTCCCAGATGCGGTTGATCTCGCCATCCGCATCGAGCTTGCGCAGGATTTCGTTGATCTTCGCGGTCAGCGCCGGATTGTCCTTGGCCATGCCGATGCCGATGGGCTGGAAGAGCATCGGCTCTTCGATCATGCGCATCTGCTTGCCCTTGGTCTTGGATTCATTGACGAACTTGGTCATCGTCATGGTGTTGCCAACGATGCCGCGCGCCTTGCCCTGCTGGACGGCGAGATAGGCCGACGCCGTATCCTGGAATGTCAGCGGCTCGGACTTGTTGAGCTTGACCGAGAGTTCCGATGTCGAGCCCTTACTGGAAGCGATGCGCTGACCGACGAAGTCAGACTTCTTGGTGCCGGGGTCATCGACCGGAACGATCAGCATTTCCTTAGCCAGATAATAAGGGTCGCTGAACTGGATCTGCTCGGCACGGCTCTGGGTATAGGCGAGGTTGGCGACCGAAAGATCGACGCGGCCGAGCTTGACTTCCGGAACCCGCGCTTCGACCGACACCGGCTTGACCTCGGCCTTGACGCCGAGTTCCTTGGCGATGGCGCCGCACAGATCAACATCGAAGCCGGCCATTTCACGCGTCTTCGGATCCGGCGAGGCGAAAGGCGGTACGTCGGCGAAAGTGGCGCAACGCAGCGTCTTGTTCGCGATGATCGTATCGAGCTGGTCGGCCTTGGCCGGCATGATGGCAGCCGAGGTCGCCAAAGCGGCGGTAAGAGTAATGCACTTCCAGTTCATTTCAGTTCTCCCTGTTATTATAGAGGTTTGGGTTGATAGTTCGGTCCTGAGCGGGATTTCAGGCGAAAACCGCTCACACTTTTCGCCATCCCGCCCTAGTGCCTGAGATCAGCGAGAAAACGCTGGGCACGGGGATGTTGCGGATTTTTGAAAAACTCGTCCGGCTTAGCCGTTTCGAGAATGCGCCCGGCGTCGATGAACCAGATGCGGTCGGCCACTTCACGGGCAAAGCCCATTTCGTGTGTGACGCAGAGCATGGTCATGCCTTCGGCTGCGAGGCTCTTCATGACGGCGAGCACCTCACCCACCATTTCCGGATCGAGCGCTGAGGTCGGCTCATCGAACAGCATGACCGGCGGCTCCATGGCGAGCGCCCGCGCGATTGCGACGCGCTGCTGCTGGCCGCCGGAAAGCTGTGCGGGATAGGAATTGGCCTTGTCGGCAAGGCCGACGCGATCGAGAAGCTTCAGCGCCTTGTCATGGGCGACGGCCGGAGAAACACCCTTCACCCGGATCGGCGACATGGAGACATTCTCCACCACCGAAAGATGCGGGAAGAGGTTGAAGCTCTGGAAGACGAAACCCACCCGGCTGCGCAGCGCATTCAGCTCCTTTGCGCGCATCTGGGCATGGATGTTCCTGCCATCGAGCATGATCGAGCCGCTGCTGATCTCCTCCAGACGGTTGATCGTGCGGATGAGGGTGGACTTGCCGGAACCCGATGGCCCGCAGATGACAACGACTTCGCCACGGGTGACGTTTTCGTTGACATCCTTGAGCACCTGATAATCGCCATAGCTTTTGCAGACCTGCGAGAGCGTGATGGTGTAGGGATCTTGAGTGGCGGAAACTGGCGCGGTCATAGCTGCTCCGTAACGATATTGGCGGGGGCCGGGGCCGTGTCTGCGGCAAGCTTGCCACGCGGGCCAGCCCGCCGGCGGGCGATACGCCGCTCGAGAAGATTGGCGACATGGGTCAGCGACCAGCAGATGATGTAATAAACCAGCGCCAGAATGAGGAAGACCTGGAAAGGCTGGGTCAAAAGCTGGTTGTTCACCTGGTTCGCCGCAAAGGTCAGATCAGGCACATTGATGACGTAGCCGAGCGTCGTATCCTTGATGGTGGACACGAATGTCGAGATCAGGCTCGGGATCATGTTGTAGAGCGCCTGCGGCAGGATGATATAGCGCATCGCGCTGAAATATCCGTGCCCCAGCGCACGCGCCGCATCCATCTGCCCCGCGCCAAGCGACACGATGCCGGCGCGGACAACCTCGCTCATGAAAGCGCCCTGATAGATGACGAGCGTCGCCAGCATGGTAACGAAGCTCGGCACATCGGCGCCGGTCCACAACGGAACGAGGAAGTAGCTCCAGAGAATGAGCATCAGCAGCGGCACGCCACGGGTGAAATATACCACGGCGGTGACCGGCCAGCGCAAGAGCCGCCATTTCGACAGCCGCGCCAGCGCCATCAGAATGCTGACGGGAAAGGCAAGCGCGATGCTGAGCGCAGAAAGGATGAGCGTGTTGGCAAGACCGCCCAGCGGCCCGTTGGGATATTGGCCGATCAGGAGAAGCAGCCAGTAATCCTTGATGATTGCGATCATGTCGTGGATCATGCCCGCGCCCTCCGCAGTGGATCGGCACGCATGGAGATATAGGCTCCGAGACCCATGATCAGCAGCGAGAAGAACAGATAAAGCACTGTGGCGACCAGATAGACCTCAAACGTCCGGAAACTCAGATTCTCGACTTCCTTGACCGCATGGGTGAGTTCGGGCGCGCCGATCAGAACGCCGAGACTGCTGTTCTTGAAAAGCGAGGTGCTGTGGTTGATCAGCGGCGGCAGCGCGTTGCGAACGCCCTGCGGCATGATGACGAAACGCATGGCCGAGACATAGCTATGCCCGAGCGCACGCGCCGCTTCCATCTGGCCGGGGTTGATGGAGCGCACGCCGGAACGCAGATCTTCGCTGAAATAGGCGGCCTGACAGAGGCCGAGGCCGATAATGGCGAAGATCGCTTCCGCATTATGGCTGGAAAGCCAGCTGGCCAGCCCGCTCGGCAACAGCGTGAAGACGCCGAAATACCAGAGCATCAGCTGCACCAGCGTCGGAACGTTCCGGTGATAGGAAACGTAGGCCGCCACCAGCGGATCGCCGAAGCGGAAGGGCGACAGGCGGATGGCGAGAAGCACGATGGCCAGCGACATGGCGAGAAGCCACGAGCCGGCATAGATGATGAACGTCATCTGGATGCCATGCAAAAGCATCGAGACGTAATCTGCATTGCTCAGAATTGCCCAGAGGTCAAAACCGCTCACGCGAGTTTTCCTCCGGAACCGCCCGCAGCTGCCTGATATTCGGCGGTCTGGGGCTTGGCCGTCTGCAGCCCGCCCATGACCTGAAGTGTCGGGGTGATTTCCATGTGGCCGATATTCATGGCCACGGGTGCGGCGATGGCAAACGCAATCGCATCGGCGATATCGGATGCCTGCGGCAGCTCGAAACCATCGATGAAACGTTCGCGAATGCTCGGATCATCGCCATGCACATGATTGAAAATATCAGTCGCGACGCGACCGGGGCAGATTTCCGTCACCCGCACGCGCTTGCCGAAAGCATCGATGCGCAACTGGTTGGACAACATCGCCACGCCGGCCTTGCTGGCATGATAGGTGGAGTTGCCGCCGAAATTATAATTGCCCGCGATGGAGGAGATGTTGATGACGTGGCCGCGATCACGCGCCACCATGCCCGGCACCACCATGCGGCACAGATGCAGCACGGCCCGCAGATTGACGTCGATCAGGAGATCGATATCGCTCTCATCCGCTTCCAGGAACTTCTTCGGGCGGTCGACGCCGGCATTGTTCACGAGGACATCGAACGCAACCTCACTGGTGAGTTTTGCAAGCGCCGGCCGGTCCGTCACATCGATGGCATGGGCAAAGCAGCCCGTGCGCTTCGCTAGCTTGTTGAGAGCGTCCGCGCTTCTGGCAACCGCATGCACTTCCAGCCCTTCACGGCAAAGGCGCTCAACGACGGCGGCGCCAATTCCGGAAGATGCGCCGGTAACGAGTGCGGTCTTGTAGTCTGAGAATGGCATGTTTGTCCCCTATCGTTGAGCAAACATTAGTGAAGCTTTCATCGCTTGCCTAAGACCGATTTTTTTTGGAGTAATAAGCAACTTGTATGGATGACGGATGCGAACGCTACTTTCGGCACTGCGTCAGTCCGGCTGGCGAAAGGGCACACCTGCCCCGTCACCACCCGAACCGCCTAGACGACCGGCGTCGGCAAATCTTTCCCCGCAAAATGCGCATCCAGATTGGCGAGAACCAGAGCGCCCATTTCCAGCCGCGTCTCATGGGTCGCAGCGCCGATATGCGGTGCGAGAACCACATTGCGCATGCCGAAGAGTGCCTCGGGAACATGCGGTTCGTTCTCGAAGACGTCGAGCGCCGCACCTTTCAACCCACCCGCCATGAGAATATCGACCAGCGCCTTTTCATCCACCAGCGACCCTCTGGCGACATTGACTAGAACCCCATCCGGCCCCAGCGCCTCCAGCACCTGGCGGTTGATGGCATGTTTCGTCTCCGGCGTCGCCGCAGCCGCGACAATCAAGACGTCACAGGCACGCGCGAGCGACACCGCCGTCGGATGATATTCATGGGCCACATCCTTTTTTTGCCGACTGAAATAGGAAATTTCCGCATTAAAGGCTTCCAGCCGTGCCGCGATGGCCCGGCCTATGCGGCCGAGCCCGTAAATGCCGTAACGCCGGCGCGACGCCTTGTTGCCGAGCGGCATCTCGCCTCTTTTCCATGCGCCAGAGCGGACATGGTGATCCGCATTGACGAGTTGGAGCAGCAGCATGATGGAAAGTCCAATGGCGAGATCGGCGACGTCCTCGGTCAGCACGTCCGGCGTGTTCGTCACCCTGAAGCCGCGCGCGCGGGCCTGATCGAGATCGACCTTGTCGAAACCGACGCCGTTGATGGCGACGATTTCGAGAGCCGGCAGGCAGGCGGCGAGATCAGGGGCGACACCGATATGGCCGCCGGTGACGACAGCCTTTATCGACGCCGCCTCCGCCTGCAAAAACGCCTGTTTGTCGGATATTTCGTGCCAGCGATGGACCCGGAAGCGCTTTTGCAATTCGGCTTCTATCTGTGGCTGAAGCGGGTAGGTTTGCAGAAGATCGGGCTTCATGCGCGCTCCTTAGCCGCGACCGACGAAAGGCATGCCGCTCGCCATCACCGTCATGGTCAACACATTCGCTTCGAGCGGCAGCGAGGCCATATGCACCACGGCCCGGGCGACGATACTCGCATCGATGGTGGGTTCGATGGCGGTGCTGCCATCCGCCTGCAACACACCGGTGGCCATGGCGCGCGTCATTTCGGTGCTGGCATTGCCGATATCGATCTGCCCGCAGGCAATGTTGAATGCCCGGCCATCCAGCGCGGCCGACTTGGTAAGGCCAGTGACCGCGTGTTTGGTCGCGGTATAAGGCGCCGAACGCGGCCGCGGCGTGGTGGCCGAAATCGAGCCATTATTGATGATGCGCCCGCCCTGCGGCGATTGCGCCTTCATCTGGCGAAATGCCGCCTGGGTGCAGAGGAAGGCACCCGTGAGATTGGCCCCGACCACCGCGTTCCAGGTTTCGAACGGCACGTCTTCGATATGGACAGCCGGCGCCGACATGCCGGCATTGTTGACCAAAAGGTCGAGGCGGCCGAAACGTCCGGTGACCTCCGCAAACAGGCGTTCGACATCGGCCGGAACGGAAATATCGGCCGCGACGGCCAGAACGCGGTCTCGATGTTCGCGCCATTCGCCGACAGCGGCGTCCAGAACCTCCCGCCGTCGCCCGGTGATCGCGACGCTATAACCATCGTCCAGGAGCGCTTTGGCAATCGCCTTGCCGACTCCTGTTCCTCCGCCCGTGACGAGCGCGATCTTTCCATCACTCATGCTGCTTTCCCCTCCAGCTCATCTTCCACATGCGCCTGAATGATTTCGGCAAAGGACGTTTCCGCCCTGAAGCCGAGCGACAGAGCCAGTTGCGGATCGTAATCCTCGGCCCAGCCATCGACGATCCGGATGATCCGCTCGTCGGGAACGCGTTTGATAAGCGCCACAGCCTTCTCCCCGGCAAAGGCGCGCAGGGCCTCGATTTCATCGGCCACCGTGGCAGAAAGCCCCGGCATGATGAGATTGCGGCGAACGCCAAGCCCGGAGAGATCAACACTCGCGGCGCGCAGCAGGAAAGCGACGGCCGAGCGCGGGCTGGCGAACCAGTGGCGCACGGTATCGGCGACAGGCAGCACCGCTTCCTGGCCCACCAGCGGTTCGCGCAGGATATTGGAGAAGAAGCCGGAGGCGGCCGCATTCGGCTTGCCGGGGCGGATGCAGATGGTGGGCAGGCGGATGCTGACGCCATCGAAGAAACCACGACGGCTATAGTCCGCAAGCAACAGCTCCACGATCGCCTTCTGCGTGCCGTAGCTGGTCAGCGGTGCAGGCAGGAACTCGTCGCCGATCACCTTGGGGAATGGCGATCCGAAAACCGCGAGCGACGAGCAGAAGACCACACGCGGCCGGTATCCATCCTTCTGATGCTCCAGCCGGATGGCTTCGAACAGTGAACGTCCGCCATCGAGATTAATGCGATAGCCTTTCTCGAAATCGGCCTCCGCCTCGCCCGAAACCACGGCGGCGAGGTTGAAGATCACATCCGGTCGCTTGGCGATCAACTTTTCGGCGACGCCGACATTCGACAGATCGCTACGCTCGATGGTCACTGCGCCGCCGAAGCCTTTCGGCGCAACCGGCTCGAAAACATCCGTCAGCGTCATTTCAGTGATCTTTACACCGCCAAGCGTTCCGTCAGAGGCGAGACGTTGCGTCAATTTGCGGCCGATCATTCCGGCCGCGCCGATTATCAGAATATGCATATTTCACCTTTGTTTGGCCAGCCGTGCCGGCTCGATTGAATGTCAGTCGTCGTCACCCTGAAACACCACCTCGCGACGGCGCATGATCGCTGGCATCGCCATCATGATGACGACCATGCCAGACAAGGCGAGCAGGGTGGCGCTGATTGGGTGAGTGACGAATGTCGAAAAGTCGCCCTGCGAAATCAACAGCCCGAGGCGCATGTTCTGTTCCAGAAGCGGACCGAGGACGAAGCCCAAAACCAGAGGCGCGGGTTCGCAGCCGATCTTGCGCAGGAAGAAGCCGACAATGCCAAAGACTGCGCAGAACAGAACATCGACGACGCTGTAGGACAGGCCATAGGCGCCGATGGCGCAGAACATCAGAATGGCGGGGCACAAAAAGCGGTAAGGAATGCCGAGAAGCCGCACCCAGATGCCGATCAGCGGCAGGTTCAGCACCAGCAGCAGCAAATTGCCCACCCACATGCTGGCGATCAGCCCCCAGAAAAGGTCGGGCCGCGATTGCATAACCTCCGGTCCCGGCGTAATGCCCTGGATCATCATCGCGCCAACCATCAACGCCATCAGGCCGTTGGCGGGAATACCAAGCGTCAGAAGCGGAATGAAGGAGGTCTGCGCGCCGGCATTATTGGCGCTTTCCGGCCCTGCCAGCCCTTCGATTGCGCCCTTGCCGAAACGGGATGGATCCTTGGCGATCTTGCGCTCCAGCGCGTAGCTCGCAAACGAACTCATGATCGCACCACCACCGGGGAGCACGCCGAGGAAAGAGCCGAGTGCGGTGCCGCGCAACACAGCGGGAAAGGCCTGTTTGAAATCCTGCCGGGTCGGCATCAGCGATCCGGTCTTTGCCGCGCCCGCATCGCGCTCCACGCCCTGCTGCAGATTGAAGAGAATTTCGCTGACGCCGAGCAGCCCGATGGCCAGCACCACGAAATCGATACCGTCGAACAGTTCCGCCATGCCGAAGGTGAAACGCTGCTCACCGGATGTCGGATCAATGCCGACGAGGCTGAGCGCGATACCGAAGGCGACCATGCCGACCGCCTTGACCGGCGATCCGCTGGACAGAAACACGGCGAACAGAAGCCCGAAGATCACCAGACTGAAATAATCAGCCGGCCCGAAGGCAAGCGCAATGGCCGAAAGCGGCTTTGCGACAACGACGATCAGGACCGTCGCCACCGTGCCGGCAAAAAACGACCCGAGCGCCGCCGTGGCCAGCGCCACACCCGCCCTGCCCTGCCGGGCCATGGCATATCCATCGATGCAGGTGACGACGGACGAGGATTCGCCCGGCAGATTGACGAGGATCGCCGTTGTCGAACCGCCATATTGCGCACCATAGAAAATGCCCGCAAGCATGATCAGCGCCGCCGTATCGGGCATCGTATAGGTAATCGGCAGAAGCAGTGCGACGGTGGCGGAAGGACCGATGCCCGGCAGGATGCCGATCATCGTGCCGAGCGTGACACCCAGCAGGCAATAGAAAAGATTGACGGGCGTGACTGCCACGCCGAAACCGAGGACGATATTGGAGAGAAGATCGGTCATGGCAGCAACGGTATCCTCTGTCCGAGGCCCACAATGAAAATGAGGATGCAGGCGAAGATGAGCACCGCGGAAAGCAGCAGAACCTCAATCGGGCGGATCCTGCCATAAGCGATGCAGGCGAGCACGATCAGTACGAAGGCGGCGGCGATGAAGCCCAAAGGCTCGATCAGCAGCGCAAAACCGGCAATGCCGGCCACCGCCAGAAATGGACGCATCTTCGGCGCCACCCAGGCTTCCGATGGTGTCTTTCCCAGAATATCCTGTAAAAGCAGCGCGATACCCAGCGCAAACATCAAGGCTGCGATGACCGTCGGCATATAGCCGGGTCCGGGCTGGAAATTAGTGCCCATGCTCAGCGGCCGCGCGCCGTAATAAAGCCCGGCGGCGGCCGCCAGAAAGAAGGCCCCCGACAGAATATTCGCGGTTAGTTTCGAGCCGTTTGCGGCCATGATTATCTCCCCTCATCGGAAATACGCCGCGCCTCCCGACACGACGTATCCAACGTTTAATCACAGGCTCAATCGGCCCAGACACATCCCTTTGAGCGCATCATGTCGTAGCGATCCTCGATATCCATCTTGCCCTGACGGTGCAGTTCCATCATGTGGTTCTCGTGGTCGTCACGCTCCTGGCAGGCCTTGACGAGTTTCGGGATATCCTTCTCGCGAACGACGACGACGCCGTCATCATCGCCGCAGACGATATCGCCGGGACTGATCAATTCGCCGCCCACCACGACCGGATGGTTGATGGTACCGAGCGTGTCCTTGGAGGTGCCCTTCATGCAAAGCCCGAGCGAGAACACCGGGAAACCAATTTCGCGCAGACCCTTGCCATCACGCACGGCGGCGCTGACCACAAAGCCGACAATGCCCTTGCCGATGCAGGCGGCGGCCAGCACATCGCCAAAGCCGCCCTGATTGGGATTGTCGCCGCCATCTATGACCAGCACATCACCGGGCTTTGCCAGATTGATGGCCTCGAAGATCATCAGATTATCGCCGATATGGCATTTTGCGGTGATTGCCGGGCCGCAGATTTTCAGGCCGGGCTTGATCGGCTTGATGCGATAATCGAGAGCACCGAGCTTGCCCTGCGCCTCGTGAATCGTGGCGGGGCTGAATTTGCTGATCGCCTCGATATCGGCTCTGGAAGGGCGTTGGAAATTGCGGATGACATGGGCCATTGGCCGGATTCCTTTCAACAGTGGGTCATAGCCGGGCCGCAGGCCGGCCCAGGCGTCATTTTGGTTAAGGGTGAGAGAAGCGGTCGGTGCCGGCCGCTTATTTTGTCCAGGGTTTGCTTTTCCAGAGCTCGGCCAGATTGGCGTTGCCCTTCTTGAGCGCCTCGGCAAATTCGGCCTGGGTCAGCGGCAGCGTCGTCAGTTCGCGCTTCTTGGCGTCGGCAAGATAATCCGGGTCCTTCAGCGCCTTCTGGAAGGCATCGACCAACTTTGCCTCCACATCCGCTGGCAGGCCTTTAGGCGCACCGAAACCGGCAAGCAGGCTGAACTGAACATTGTAGCCGGCTTCCTTGAAGGTCGGCGCATCAGGCGAGAGCGGCGAACGCTCTGCACCGGAGGTCACGAGCACACGCAGCGCGCCCGAACGGTTGTCGGCAAAGACCTCGTTGAGGTTCATGAAACCGAGCGTCACGTGGTTGCCAAGCATGGCGAGCCTTGCCGGCCCGCCACCGTTGAAGGGCACAAAATTGAGCTTCACGCCCGCTGCGTCTTCAAACAGCAGGGCGGTGATCTGGCTCGGATGGCCGATGCCCGTCACGCCGACGACGACCGGGTTCGCCTTGGCCGCCTCGGCAAATTCCTTGGCGGTCTTGATCGGCGACGCCTTGTTGACTGTCAGCGCCAGATCGCCGCCGATCTGGTTGGCGAGCGGCGTGAAGGCATCCTCCTTGTAGCTGGCATTGCCCTGCACGATCGGCGAATACATGGACGGGAAATTCAGCGCGCCGATGGTGTAACCGTCAGGCTTGGCATTGGCGATATAGGTCGCTCCGATCAACCCGCCGGCACCTTCGCGGTTTTCCACCACGACCGACGTGCCGAGATATTTTTCAAGATAGGGCACCAGCGCCCGCGACTGGATATCGGTGCCGCCGCCGGCCGGATAACCGATGACGAGCGTCACCGGCCGCTCCGGATATTCCGCCGCCGCCCCTCCCGCAGCCAGCATTCCCGCCGCCGCCAGCATGCCAAACAGAGATGTCTTCAAACGCATATCTTTTCCTCCCCGATACGCTTTCACCGGGGATGCTAGGAAGAAGCCATCAACAACACAAATACCGAGTTTTCAAATTACCCATACAAATCTTTTATGGGTTGAGCGAAGGCTCACGCCTTGCGACCGACCGCAACAGGTCTCGAAACAGCCTGAAGGTGCGCTCGTCCACCTCCCTGCCCTTCAGCAGATGGATGGAGCGATAGATAACCGGATCGGTTATATGCGCGGCCTGAAGCTGGCCAGCCTCCTGCTCCTGCTGAACCGAATTCCATGACAGAATCGTCGCACCGATGCCGGCGCTGACGGCGCGTTTGATCGTATCCTGCCCGTCAATTTCCATAGTCACGTTCAGTATAATGCCGGCACGGGCGGCAGCCTCGTCTATCGATACGCGCAGCGGATTGTCCTTTGGCGGCAGAATAAGGTCGAGCTTTGCGGCCCCCTCAAGCGGCATCGCCCTGCCGAGTGGCCTTGACGACACGGCAAACAGGCTCTCCTTGACGATAAGATCGTCTGCCTTTTCCTCCGCACCGACAAGCGCGACCGCCATATCCACCTTGCCAAGACGGATGAGGCGCAGCGATTCATCATTGCGCGCCTCTATCAGCCGCAATGAGACCTTGGGCATCGAAGCGGCAACCTCGCTGATGATGCTCGGCGCAAAGGCGGTCGCCCAGGAGGGAATGAGGCTCAGTCGGACCACCCGCTCATCCAGATAGGCCATGGCGCGGATTTCCGCCTCCGCCTGCCGCACCCTCTCGGTAATCTCCCGCGCATGGGAAAGCAGGATTTCACCCTTCTCCGTCGCCTTCACGCCGCGCGCCAGCCGGTGCAGCACGGGAAACCCCACCAGCCTTTCCAGTTCCGTGATGTGGTGGCTGAGCGCCGGCTGGGCGATGCCCAATTGCCGCGCCGCAGCCGACATGGAGCCGCAATCGGCAATCGCGACCAGATATCGCAGCCTGCGCAAATCCAACATGCCCGCTTAAACCTCCCGCCAGTTCGAGAGGTGATCATGACACCAAATCGCCGCCATGACCTAGGGCAAAAAGCCCTTTTCCGCGAAAGGTGGGCAATGGGCCAAGTGATGGGGTAAGACAAGATTCTTATGACAGCGGGCCAAGGCTTTTCTCCGCTTCTTCCCCATGACACGGTCTCGGCTGCGATGGGGAGCGGGATGGATCCTAAGACCGGTATTTTGCTCAAGCTGACGGCCATGCTGGCATTCACAGTCATGTCCGCCTGCGTGAAGGGTTTGGACGGGGCGATCCCGGTCGGCGAAGTCGTATTCTGCCGGGGATTTTTTGCGCTCATTCCCCTCTGTCTCTGGTTCGTCGCCTCGTCCGAGCGGATAACCGTGCCCGCCACGAAGAATATAGGCCGCCTGCTTGCCGGAAGCTCGGCCGGGCTCGGCGGCATGTTCTTCGGCTTTCTGGCGCTCGCCTATCTGCCGCTGGTGAATGTCACGGTGCTGAGCTACACAACGCCGCTTTTCACCATCATGCTGGCGGCGCTGCTTTTGCGCGAAAAGGTGCGGATTTACCGCTGGTCCGCCGTGCTCACTGGCTTCATTGGCGTCTTTATTACTTTATCACCCAATCTGGTCTTTGATGCCGCATCAGGCCCCGCCCGGATCGACGGCGTTGCGATGATCGGAACCGCACTGGCGCTGACCGGTGCGCTTTGCGCCGCCTTTTCCTCCATCGCCGTCCGCCATCTGAACAGCATCGAAAAGCCGTCGCGCATCGTTCTCATCTATACGCTGACGGGTGTGATGGCCGGCCTCGCCACGCTCGGATTCGGATGGAAGATGCCGGATTTTCACCAGTTCCTGCTGCTCGCTGGCGGCGGCCTTGCCGGCGGCATCGGCCAGATCGCCATGACGCTCAGCCTGCGCCACGCCCAGGCCTCGCTGCTGGCGCCGTTCGACTATACGACGATGATATGGGCAATCGCCCTCGGTTATCTCTTCATGGCCGAAGTGCCGACGGGTGCGACCATCATTGGCGCCTTGACGGTCATCGCCGCCGGACTTTTTGCCATGTGGCGCGAAAACCGGCTGGCGAAACAGGCCCTCAGGGAGCCGAAAGCGTCAGCTGTTCCGTAACGCGCTTTTTGTGCAGCCGTCTTTCCCGCCACAGCGTGAACAAACCGGCGGCAACCACGATAGAAGCCCCCAGAATGGTCGTCAGGGCCGGAACCTGATCCATGAAGGTGTAACCGATCAACAGCGCCCAGATCATCGTGGTGTAATCGAACGGCGCCAGCAGCGAGGCCTCGGCATAACGCAGGCTGAGCGTCACCAGTATCTGCGCGGTTCCGCCAATGAGACCGGTGCCGATCAGCAGGGTCCATTGCCACGCGGTCGGCATTTTCCAGCCCATGCCGATGCTCGCGAAACCAATGACGGTGGTGAGCAGGGTGAAATAGAAGATGATTGCGCCGGTATTTTCCGTCTGCGTCAGATGTCGGATCTGAATCATCGATATGGCGGAGAAAAGAGCCGCCGCCAGACCGAACAGGCCGCCGAGCATGGCTACGCCGGAACCGGAAGCGACATCCGAAACATCGAAGGAAAAATGCGGCGACAGGATCAGCACGATGCCGCACAGCCCGACGACCACCGCCGTCCAGCGGTAAATCCTGACGACTTCCTTGAGAAGCAGCACCGCCAGAATGACGGTAAAGAGCGGTGTCGCGTAGCTGATGGCCGTCGCATCGGCCAGCGGGATATAGGCGAGCGCCAGATAGCTGAAGACCATGCCGCCGGTGCCGGAAAAACTCCGCACCAGATGGCCGCCAATATGGCTGGTGGCCACCTGCCTTCGGAAACTGCCCTGCACCGCCATCCATAGACAGAGCGGCAGCATGGCCACCGCCGACCTGAAGAAGACGACCTGCCCGATGGGTATCTCGCCCCTGAGGCTGCTGATGCAGGCACCCATCAGCACCAGAGCGAGCGCTGCGGAGATTTTGAGGAGAATGCCTTTGCGGGAATCCATGGTTCGTTCCTTCGGACGTCTTTGAACCGTTTCACCACGCGGCGGCGGGATATCAAACCGGAAAGCAATGTCCATAGGAACTTCGTCTGACCCCATCAATCCCGCCCCCATGGTAGCTATTGCTGATGGACAGGGTGCGGATTCCGCTCCGCCCGCCGCCGTGGGGACAAAAAAGACGTTGGAAACCAATATGGATCTGGAAAAGATCAAGAAACTGATCGAGTTCGTCGGCTCTTCGCGAGTGTCCGAATTGACCGTGAGCCAGGAGGGAACCACGGTCCGGATCATCCGCGAAAACAATGCTGTTTCACCGCAGGCGCCATCATCGCAGCCTCGGCCCGTTGCGGTAGCCGAAACGGCATCCGAGACACCCCGCGCCGAAGAGCAGGCGCCGGCATCCGCCGCAGCCGTACCGGCGTCATCCGGCATCGTCGCGGCACCCTCATTCGGCCTTTTCCATCGCGCCCCGAGCCCGGGTGCGGCGCCTTTCGCCGAAGCCGGCGATGAGGTCAGGCAAGGACAGGAACTCTTCATCATCGAGGCGATGAAAGTGTTCAACACCGTGAGGGCCGAGCGAAGCGGCAGGATCGCCAGATTTATCGCCAATGACGGCGAAGACGTCGAACTTGGACAGCCGGTGCTGGAGTTCGAATGATGGATGCGACACTCCCAAAGGTGGCTGAGCCAAGAACATTCGATAGCGTCCTGATCGCCAATCGCGGCGAGATTGCCTTGCGGGTGCAGCGCGCCTGCCGTGAACTCGGCCTGAAGACGGTCATGATCTATTCGGAAGCCGATAGGGATGCCGACTATCTGAAGGCGGCCGATACCGCCATCTGCATCGGCCCGGCATCGCCCGGCCAGAGCTACCTCAACGCGCCGGCCATACTGCTTGCGATGGAGCTGACCGGCGCTGGCGCGGTTCACCCCGGTTATGGTTTCCTGTCCGAAAGAGCATCTTTTTCGGAAGCCGTGGAGGCGGCAGGGGCGGTCTTCATCGGCCCGCACGCCGACGCCATCCGCACCATGGGTGACAAGATCGCGGCGAAGCGGGCGATGATGGAAGCAGGCGTGCCCTGCGTTCCCGGCCCAGATTCCGCCCTGCCGGATGATATGGCGGAGGTTTCGAAAATCGCCGCCGAAATCGGTTATCCCGTCATCGTCAAGGCGGCCGGCGGCGGCGGCGGGCGCGGCATGCGTGTCGTGCGCGAAGCCTCCGCCCTTCAGGATGCCGTTCTCGTCACGCGTGAAGAAGCGAGCCGGGCCTTCGGGACACCGGAACTCTATATCGAGAAATTTCTCGAACATCCGCGCCATGTCGAAATTCAGGTTCTCTGCGATGGTCAGGGCGGCGGGGTCTGGGTGGGACTGCGCGACTGCTCCATGCAGCGCCGCCATCAGAAGGTCGTCGAAGAAGGCCCAGCTATCGGCATCCCGCCTGATGTCGCGGCTTTCGTCGGCAATCGCTGCGTCGAAGCCTGCCGCCAGATCGGTTATCGCGGTGTCGGCACCTTTGAGTTTCTCTACGAGAATGGCGAATTCTATTTCATCGAGATGAACACCCGCCTGCAGGTCGAACATCCGGTCACGGAAATGACCTCGGGCGTGGATCTGGTGCGCCAGCAGCTTCTCGTCGCTCTCGGCCATCCGCTGGAAATTTCGCAGGAGGATATCGTCTGCGAGGGCCATTCGATCGAATGCCGCATCAATGCCGAAGACCCTTACAACTTCATTCCCTGCCCCGGCCTGATCACGGCCCTTCACCTGCCGGGCGGCCCCGGCGTTCGCGTCGATACCCATGTGACGGCGGGTTATCGGGTTTCGGCTCATTACGATTCGCTGATCGCCAAGCTCATCGTCCATGCGCCGACCCGCGAGCAGGCGATCCTGCGCATGCGGCGCGCGCTTGGCGAAATGCGCATCGAAGGCGTTTCCACCAACCTGCCGCTGCACCGGGAAATATTGCAGGACCCGGCCTTTTCCGAAGGCGGCACGGATATTCATTACCTCGAGCATTGGCTTGCAGCGCGGAGTGCAAAGTGAAGCGACAGCCTGTTTCCATATCCCGCTACAGCGAGCCCGGCACGATTGCCGATCTTGCCGCTCACCTCGAACGCAACAACGTCTCCGCCATTGAAATAGAGACGCCGGATGGATCGTTGAAGATCGTCACCATGGCAGGCGGTCAGGCCCCTGCCGCACAGCGGCCCATTGAAGCGGCCAAAGTGTCGGCAAAGGCGGGGGATATTCTTGCCCGTGCACCGATGGCCGGCATCTTCACACCCGCACATCCGCAGCGCCCCGACCGGGTGGTTCAGGCCGGACAATCCGTGGTGAAAGGCGAGATCGTCGCATTTATCGCGGCCGGACCCGTGATCGTTCCAGTTATCGCCGAAAAAGCCGGCACCGTCAGCGAAATCGTGACGGAAACCGGCGCGCTTGTCGGCTATGGCTCCACCCTTCTCAAGACCGAAACATGATGGTGACGTCGATGAGCAACCTCCCGCTGAAAACGCCCCACCTGACCCTCGCCCATCTGGGCCTGCCGAAAATCTCGATGATCGGCAACAAGACGTTTCTGATCGAGGCGCCCGGCGAGCTGGACCTGCCCGCCCAGAGGCGCATCTGGGCACTGACACGCGCTTTGAAGGACCGCCCCGAGGTGCTGGAACTCATACCCGGCATGACCAACCTGCTGATCGTGCTACGCGGCACGCCTGAAGATGCCGGGCGTTTGCAGGACGAGCTTCTCGACATCTGGCAAACAACCGCGGAACTCGATCTTCTCGGCAAGACCATCGAGGTGCCGACGACCTATGGCGGTGAACACGCCATCGACCTTGCGGCGATCTGCGATTATTCCGGCCTGCCGGACAAGGAAGTCGTGCGCCTGCATTTCGAGCGGACCTATACGGTTTTCGCCGTCGGTAGTGCGCCGGGCTTCGGTTATCTCGGCGGCCTTGATCCGCGCATTTTCATGCCGCGCAAGAAAGTTCCGTCGCTTCGCATGTTGAAGGGCATGGTGACGATCGGCGGCATGCAGTCCGGCATCTCGGTTCTGACCGGGCCGAATGGCTGGAATTCGCTAGGTTTCACCGAAATCACCATGTTCGATGCCACCGCCGAACAGCCGGCGGTGCTGGCGCCCGGTGACCGCGTTCGTTTCCTTCCCGAAAGGATCGAACTATGATCCATATTCTTGCCTGCGGACCGCTGAACACCGTTCAGGATCTCGGCCGCGCCGGTTATCGCAATATCGGCATCACCGCCACGGGCGCGATGGACCCGATTGCGCTCAGGGTCGGCAATATTCTCGCCGGTAACGGCGAGGATGCCGCCGCGATTGAAATCCAGACCTTTCCGTTCCGCATCGAATTCGAAGAAGCGCTGACCTTCGCCGTAACCGGTGCGGATTGCGCCGCACGGCTCAATGGTACTGATCTGCCGCCTTACTGGTGCGCGCGGGCAGAAAAGGGTCAGATCCTCGAATTTTCGACGCCGCTTAAGAATGCGCGCGCCTATCTCTGCCTTCAGGGCGGCGTCGATGTTCCTGTGGTGATGGGATCGCGCAGCACCTCGCTTCGCGGCTCCTTCGGTGGCCATGAGGGACGCCATCTCACCACCGGCGACAGGCTGTCCGTTCTGCCATGCGAGCCACCGGCGCTGCCGGCAAGCGGCCTCGGCGTCATGCCGCTTGCCGATGCGATGCCGGATATGTTTCCGGTGTCCGACAATGGCGAATTGCTGCTGAGGGCCATTCCCGCCGCCGAACACGATCTTTTCGGCGAAGGTGCGGAACGTTTCTGGTCCGAAGCCTGGAAAATCACCTCGCAGAGCGACCGCACCGGCTATCGGCTGGCCGGCACGCCACTTATGCTTTCGGCTCCCGTGGAACTGCGCTCCTATGGCGTCATACCGGGTGTGGTTCAGGTACCGCCGGGCGGCGAGCCGATCATCCAGATGAGCGACGCCAACACCGCCGGCGGTTATCCCAAGATGGCGGGTATTATCGACAGCGATCTTTGGCGGCTCGGACAGGCGCGCATCGGCAGCCGCATCCGTTTCGTTCAGGCGACGGTGCGCGAGGCGCTGGAAGTCGAACAGGCGATCGACGCCTATTTCGCCGATATCCGCAAGACCCTGCCGCTGGTCACCGCCGCACTCGGCACGCTCGCAAAACGATAATCCTGAAGAACACGGAGAGGGAACCATGAAGATCGATGTTAATTCCGACATGGGCGAAGGTTTCGGCGTCTATAAGGTCTGCGACGACGAGAAGCTTATGGAAGTCGTCTCTTCGGCGAATATCGCCTGCGGCTTCCATGCCGGCGATCCGGAAATGATGGCGCGCATGGTGCGTCTCGCCAAACAGAACGGCGTCGGCGTCGGCGCACATCCGGGCCTCGCAGATCGTCTCGGCTTCGGCCGCCGCGAAATTCCCGTCGATGCGGAAGAAATGGAACAGCAGGTTCTCTACCAGCTCGGCGCGCTTTCGGCGATTGCCAGGGCGCAGGAGGTTGCGCTCTCCCATATCAGCTTCCATGCCGCCATGGGCAACATGATCAACCGCGATGCGGCGCTTGCCGAACGGATCATGAAAAAGATCAGGGCGGTCGATCCCAATCTCATCGTCTTTTCGATGCCTGATATGCTGATCGAAAAGGCGGCGCTGGATTGCGGGCTGAAGGTGCTCAACCTCTTTCTCGCCGACCGGGCCTATGATGTGAAGGGCCAGCTTGTGCCACGCAAGCTGCCAAATTCCGTCATCAAGGAAGAGGGAAAAGTTCGCGCGCGGGTGCGCCAGTTTCTGCAAAAAGGCACGGTCACGACCATCGAGGGCGAGACCATTCCCGTTCGCGCCAGATCGATCCTCGTTCATAGCGACACACCTGGCTCGCTGGAGCTTGCGCGCACGGTGCGCAGCGAGGTGGAGGCCTGTGGCGGTAGTGTCGTGCCGGCTCGCGAAGTGGTCGCCTGAAGCGGGATACGCCTCATATTCTGAAGCACAAAAATTACGGCACCGCATTCCATGTCTGGAGCGCGGTGCCGTAATTTTGTCGGCTATGGAATACGGCAAGGATTTCGATCCGTCGCCAGCCGGGCCGCCTGAGCGACCCGGCCGCGAAATCGTCAATTCAGCTGGATCACGTGATTGCTGTCGCTCATCCAGCTCAGTCTCACCCGGTCGCCAGCGGCGCTGACGGCATTGGTGAAACCTTCCGTCTGGGTCTGCCGGTAGGCGATCATCGGCTCGCCATTGTCCAGCCGCAGGTAATAATGCAGCATGAAACCGCGATAAACGACCTGCTCCACCCGCGCCGTGGTGGAATTGCCGGCGTTTTCACCTGCGTCCACCGCAAGCGGTGAGACCGAGATTGCTTCGGGGCGAACGGTCACGACGACCTTGTCGCCCTGAACCGCCCCCATATCCTCGACATCGAGCCGCACGCCGGAACCGGTGACCAGCCTTGCGGAACGACCATTGCGCTCCGCCACGCGCGCCTCGAAGAAGTTCGAGGCGCCGATGAAACCGGCGACGAAGCGGGTCAGCGGCTTCTGGTAGATTTCACCGGCCGGGGCGATCTGCTCGAGATTGCCGTCACGCATCACGGCGATCTGGTCCGCCATGGTCAAGGCCTCATCCTGATCATGCGTCACCATGATGGTTGTCAGCCCTAACCGCTGCTGCAGGCTGCGGATTTCAACCTGCATGCTTTCCCTCAGGCCCTTGTCGAGCGCGCCGAGTGGCTCGTCGAGAAGCAGCATCGAAGGTTCGATCACCAGCGCACGCGCCAGCGCCACACGCTGCTGCTGGCCGCCGGAAAGCTGCGCCGGCAGCCGGTCGCCGAAGGTGTGCAGCTGAACGAGATCGAGCGCCTGCTTCACCCGTCCTTCCCGATCTGCCTTCGAGATACCCCGCATTTCGAGACCGAAGGCGACGTTTTCGGCAACGGTCATATGGGGAAACAGGGCATAGTTCTGGAAAAGCATGCCGACATTGCGGCGGTGAACCGGGGTGCGCGTGGTCGGCTTGCCGCCGACCACGATTTCACCCGAGGTGGGATCGACAAGCCCCGCAATCATGCGAAGGCAGGTCGTTTTCCCGCAGCCGCTCGGGCCGAGAAGCGCCAGGATTTCCCCTGCCTTGACGGTAAGCGAAACATCATCGACGGCAACGACCTGACCGCTGTAATGCTTGGTCAGTCTTTCCAGGCGGACTTCTACGGATTTCATCAGCGTTCCTCAGCCGTTAAAGGTCTGGTTGTATTTTTCGAGCCATTGGGCGCGGCGCGGAATGATGTATTTCCAGTCCGGCGTGAAGAGGTTGAGCGATTCCATCTTCGCTTCCGGGTAGGCAAGGAACTTCGCCGTATCTGCACCGAACTCGATGCCCTTGACGGAGGGGGCGCTCAGCGTCGCTTCCGAGAGCATCTTCTGCACGCCCGGATCGAGGATGCGGTTGATATAGGCAAGCGCGAGATCGCGGTGCGGCCCGCCCTTGACGAGCGCGATGGAATTGATGCCGGTGAATGCGCCTTCCTTCGGGAAGGTCATGTCCAGCGGCACGCCCTTCTTGGTGTGCGGATAAACCGCCTTGGAATATTCGATACCGCCGAAATCCGCCTGACCCTGCGCCACCATCATCGTCTGCGCTTCCGCATCATAGATCGACAGCACGTTCGGCTTCAACTCGGCGAGTTTCGCCCAGCCGGCATCCGTATCATATTGCGCTTCTTTCAGCGGCTTGCCGGTCGCAAGGGCGGCCGCCACCATCAGCATCAGAACGCTCTGGGTGTTCTTCGGTGTGTTGAGAAGCATGCGGCGGGCATATTTCTTGTCGAACATCTGTTCGTAGCTTTCGAACGGCTTGCCCGTCGTCGGATTATAGAAAAGGCCGGCAATCGAAATCGCGAAACCGACGCCGAAATTGTCTTCGAAAAGATAGCGCGAATAGACATTCTTGAGGTTGGGGATTTCATCCGCCGGCAATTGCTCGATCAGGCCTTCCTCCTTGGCCTGCGGAACACCGACATCGTCCATCGACATCACGCTATATTGCGGATTTTCGCGGGTGGCGCGCAGCGTGGCGATATTGGCGAGCGTCGCGCCTTCGGTCGTCAGCACCCGGCACTTATATTCCTTTTCGAAAGCCGGGATCACTTCCTTCTTGATCAGCCCGCCCTGCGCCGAATTATAGACGCCGACATACATGGTGCGGTCCTGTGCGGAAGCCGCGGTGTAGAAATAGGGTGTGGCGAGCGCGCCTGCGGTGACTGTCAGGAAACTGCGCCGTTTCATGATGATGGTCTTGTCTGTCATTTCCGGTACCCCTCTTGTTGTTGATTTACATAGCCATTGCCCGGCGCAGACCCACCAGCCTGTCGAGGACGAGCACGACGGTCACCGCCAGAAGGATGATGATGGTGGACATGGTCGCGACCGAAGGATCAAAAACCGTGCCGATCTGGCGATAGAGAACGATGGGCACGGGCAGGTTCGCAGAATCGGCCAGCCACATCGAAACGGGATAATTGTCGAAAGAAACCATGAAGCAGAAGATCGAGCCGGAGGCGACGCCGGGCGCGATCTGCGGAAAGATCACCCGCGTGAAGGTTTTCCAGCGGGTGGCGCCGAGCGTGCGCGCCGCTTCCTCAAGGCTGACATTAACGAGCTGGAGGCTCGTCAGCACCGTGCGGATCACATAGGGCGACGTCACCACGGTATGGGCGATCAGAAGCTTCAGCTTGGTATCCATCCAGCCATAGCCGGAGAAAAGCTGCAGCAATGCTAGGCCGGTCACCAGCACGGGAAAGATCAGCGGCGAAAGCAGCAGCCCCTTCATCAGCGAGCGGCCGATGAATTTTCCACGGGAGAGAGCGAAGGCGGCGGGAACACCGAGCGCCAGCGAAAGAATGGTGGTCGCGACCGCCAGCGCCGCGCTGAAGGTGAGGCCGGCGGTGAATTCCTCGTTCTGCATCACCGCCGCATACCAGCGGAAGGTGAAACCCTGCGGCGGAAAGGTGACGAAATAACTGTCGGAGAACGAGATGGCGACGACGAGGATGATAGGTGCCAGGATGAAGACCATCATGGCGGCGGTAATCGCGTAGAGGATGATGGCGGACGTGCCGGTCAGCTTGTTGTTCATGACGCGCTTGCCTTGATACGACGCCCGCCGAGCAGCCGCATCGAGACGGCGTTGATCAGAATGACGATGAAAACGAGGATGGTGGCGATGGTGGCGCCGAACGGCCAGTCATAGACCGCGAGAACCTGCTGTTCGACCATGTTGCCGAGCATCTGCGAGCCGGGACCGCCGATCAAAGCGGGAATGACGTAGGATGCCGAGGCCAGAGAGAAGACCAGCGTGAAACCCGCGACCAGACCGGGAAGACTGAGCGGGAAGGTGATCCTCAGGAACACTTTCCAGGCGGGCGCGCCCAAAGTTCTGGCGGCCTGTTGCAAATTCGGATCGATCTTTCCGAGAGCCGAGGACAGCGGCAGCACCATCATCGGGAAGAAAATGTGCAGGGAGCCGATAATGACGGCGGCATCCGAAAACAGCAGCGTCATCGGACTGTCTATGATGCCCAGATTCATCAGCACGTAGTTCAAAAGGCCGGTCGGACCGTTACCGAGAATGAGCTGCCAGCCGTAAGCACGTACCACCACGCTGACGGCAAGCGGCGCAATCACGATTAGTGTAATGATACGGGTCGTGACGATATTGCCGCGCACGAGAACGGTCGCGACCGGATAGGCCAGTATCGCCGCAAGAACCGAGGTGATCAGGCTGATGCGGATCGTCGCCCAGAGCACCTTCTGGTAAAGATCGACCTCGAAAAACCTGACATAATGAGCAAGCGTGAAGGGGGAGCCGATCAGCCCCTGCGAATTCTGGGTCATGACGCTGAAGCTCATCAGCCGAACCGCAGGCCAGAAGAAAAAGATCAGCAGAAAGATCAGCAGCGGCAGGATGAGGATGCCGGGCGAAAACAGCCGACGCTCGAGGGCTTTCCAGCCGGAAACTCCACGGCGTGGCGGGGCATGTGGTTCCATGATCGCAATATCCGACATCTATACTCCCGTCGCGTTGAATACGGCACGAGGCATCGCGTTGACCCGAACGACGTGATCGTCCAAGCCTATGACTAGAATTTGCTGGGTGTGCTCCCTGTCGAGGTATCCGGTCTTTCGCCGGCACCTGTCGCATGTTTCTGCTTGCTCGCGTCGGTTACCTCTTTGGGTAATATTGCCCGACGCGTCGTTCCCTTAGTTGTTGTTGCAAGCTTAGGGGCTAAGCCGACGCCCTGCATAATAGTTTATTGCTCTTAGGTCATCGCATACGAGTATGGACCGAAGCAGCCGTTTGAAGCCGATGCATCAAAATCCCGTATGACCTCACATCGAAGTCGTATTGGGGAAACGGCCGAAAATTCCCGTAACCTCTTTGTCATGCACTGGCGTCGCGACGATGCCTGCCTTCACCGTCACAATCGGAAATAATCCATGCCCACCATCGCCCAACGCCTTAACAACGTCACCGTGTCGGCTTCGCTCGCCATGACCCAGAAAGCCCGCGATCTCGCCGCTCAGGGCATCAAGGTCATCAGCCTGTCTTCCGGCGAACCGGATTTCCCGACGCCTGCCCACGCTGTCGAGGCGGCGCATGCGGCAGCCCTTGCCGGCGACACGAAATATCCGCCAGCCGACGGAACGCCGGCGCTACGGGCCGCGATCCAGCGGAAGTTCAAGCGCGACAATAATCTGGATTACGATCCGAGCCAGATTCTGGTGGCGGGCGGCGGCAAGCAGATCATCTTCAACGCCATCATGGCCACTTGCGATCCGGGCGATGAGGTCGTCATTCCCGCGCCGTCGTGGATCAGCTATGCCGATATCGTGAAGTTCGCGGGCGCCGTGCCGGTGCCGGTGATTTGCCCGGAGAATAACGGTTTCCGCCTGCGGGCCGAAGATCTCGAAGCCGCCATTACCCCGAAGACCAAATGGCTGCTTTTCAACTTCCCCAATAATCCCACGGGCGCCGCCTGCTCGCGCGCGGAAATGAAGGAAATCGCCGAGGTCATGCTGCGGCATCCGCATGTCTGGATCATGACCGACGACATGTATGAGCACCTGATCTATGACGACTTCGAATTCTGCACCATCGCCGAAGTCGAGCCGCGACTCTATGACCGTGTTCTGACCGTCAACGGCGCATCGAAGGCCTATGCCATGACCGGCTGGCGCCTTGGTTTCTGCGGCGGCCCGAAGGATCTCATCAAGGCCATCAGCAACGTCAACACCCAAAACAGCGGCGGCGTCGCGACCATCGTGCAGGCCGCCGCCGTCGCGGTTCTCGACGGCCCGCAGAATCTGCTGAAGGAGCGCGCCGATATCTACAAGACGCGCCGCGATTTCGTACTCGGCAAGCTGGCCGAGATTGACGGCCTTCGCTGCCACAAGCCCGAGGGCGCCTTCTACATCTTCCCGAACATTGCCGCGCTGATCGGCAAGACGACGAAGGGCGGCACGAAGATCGAAAACGATACCGATTTCGTCATGGCGCTGCTCGCCGAACATCACGTTGCCACGGTGCAGGGCGCGGCCTATGGCCTCAGCCCCTTCTTCCGGCTTTCTTATGCCACCAGCATGGAAAACCTTGCCGAAGGCTGCGCCCGCATCGCCGAATTCTGCAATGGAATGAAATAGGGAGAACAGCATGTTGGGAGGAAGTGGCCGTGTCATCATGGTTTCCGGCGCATCGCGGGGCCTTGGCCTTGCGATCGCCAAAAGGCTTCACGAAGCCGGTTTCACCGTCGCGGCGGGAGCGCGAAATCCGGCCGCCGTTACGGTGACGGACCGGCTTTCGGCTGATCGCTACGATGCGGAAGAGGCTGGCTCGGCAGAGGCCTGGGTTGAGGCCGTTGCCGCCAGATATGGCCGGATCGACGGGCTGGTGAATTGCGCCGGCATCAACCCCAAAGTCCGGGTCATGGATGCGGGTGAAGAAAGCCTCGACCAGATGTGGCGCATCAACGTCAAGGGTCCGCTGAGGGTCACCCGCGCCGCCATTCCTCATCTCGTAAAAACCGGACAGGGCAGGGTCATCAATGTCGCCTCGCTGGCGGGTCGCCGCGTCGGCTCGAATGTCGGTTATGCCATGACGAAATTCGCCGTCGTCGCCCTTACCCACGGCATCCGCCAGGAATTATGGGACAGCGGCGTGCGCGCCACCGCCCTCTGCCCCGGCTATATCGCAACCGATATGACATCAGGCGAAACGGAAGTCAGCCGCGAAGACATGACCCAGCCGGACGATCTTGCCGAAATGGTGGAAACCCTGCTTCGCCTGCCGAACAACCTTTCGGTGGCCGAATTGCTGGTGAACTGCCGCAAGGAAGCCATGCTTTGATCTTTTCCACGCGCGGCACCGAGAAACGGTGCTGCGCTTGGCTTTAAAACCGGCCTGACCCTTTTATTTCAAGGTCTCCGCCAGTTGCAGCAATATTTCCTTCACGGCAAGCGCCGGCTCGGAGAGCGGTGTATTGTCCGATACGCAGAAGGACAGCGTTTCCTCGATCATTGGGCTCGCGATCTGCCTGACGACGATTTCCTCATTGGATTCCGCCACGATACGGTCGGCGATGGCTTTGGGCGTTATGGTCGCGCCAAGCCCGGCATCCACGCCGCGCGCGATGGTCCTTACCGATTCCAACTCCGCCATCACGATCAGATCCTTGCGGCTGCGGGTGAAGGCAAGATTGATGGCGCGGCGCACGAAATTATAGGTCGGTGGCAGAAGAAAGGGCAGATATGCCAGATCAGCGACTGTGATCGGCGCATCGCCGGGCTCCACGCCGAAGCTGCGATGCACGACCAGCACGAATTCCTCACGCAATAACGGCGTGAACTTGACACCCCGGATCGGCCCGGTGCCGTGAATCAGGCCCATTTCCAGACGGCCGTTCATGATCATCTGACTATAGGGCTGGCTGACGCTTTCCGTGATATGCAGGAGAATGCCGGGATGAAGCCGCTTGGTTTCCTCCATCAGACGCAGCGCCAATGTGGCTGCGCTGCTGAAGGGCGCCAGCCCGACTGATACCTTGCCGGAGAGTACCGCACCTGCCTCCAGAGCCTCTGCCTGTGCCTGCTCCATCTGTCGCAAAATCACCTGGGCATGCCTGTAGACGACCTTGCCGGCATCGGTCATGACCACGCCCTGCTGGCTTCGGGTCAACAACTTCTGACGGAAATGTTCCTCGATGCTCGCCAGCTGCTGGCTCAGCGCCGGCTGGGCGATATGCAACACATCGGCCGCTCTTGTTATGCTACCCATGTCGACAATCGTGATAAACGATTTCAGGCGCCTGATATCCATCTGCTGCTGCTTATCCCATTACTGCTTGCAGGGATAAGATGCGCAATTTGCCGATAATGTCCATCTTGCATTTCCCCGCCTGGCCCCGTCCGCATTGCGGCGCGGCGGCACTGACCATCCTGTGCGATCTGAGCGGTCTCACCGATAATGTTCGTGATGTGGTCGATGAACCGCCGGGCAATAAACCAGCCGGCCAAGGCCAAAAGCACCGCTGCCGTCATGATCTATGCGGTGCGCATGATTGCGCACCGCTGAATCGGAAAGCCCGGAACCCTTATTCCTGCAGGCGAAGAGCATTCCAGAAGCCCCGCAACTGGCCGGTCAATTGTGTGTAGATACCATAACGCCGCCGGTAATGCCGGACTTGGCCTTCATTCGGTTCGTAGGCACTCGCCACGCGCGTCATCGCCGCAACCGCTTCCTCATAACCGGGATGGAGACCGACCGCCACGGCCGCACCGATCGCCGCACCAAGCGCGCCCGTCTCGCGGGCTTCGGCGACACGCAGGGGAATTTCCAGCACATCCGCCATGATCTGCGGCCAATGCTGGCTGCGGGAACCGCCGCCGGACATCACGGCACTTTCGACCGGCAGGCCGGCTTCACGCAGGACGCCGATATGACGACGATGTTCGAAACAGACGCCTTCGAACAGGGCACGCAACATATGGCCTTCGCCATGCCACCCCGCCAGACCGTAGAAGCCGCCCCGGAATTCCGCGCCCAGCCGTGAACCGAAGATGAAGGGGTGAAAGAACGGATCGTCGGCGCGCGGTGTAACCGAGCCGACCAGTTCGTTGCACCGGTCGAAGGCCTGATCGCCATGGTCGCCGCGAATGCGATGCACGTACCATTCGAGATTGGCGGCGGATGTGGCGCTGGATTCGATATTGACATAGCGGTCCCGGCCGAATGTCGTCACCATGAAGACGTCGGGGCTGATGACCGGTTTGTCGGCGAAAACCTGGTTGATGCTCCAGGTGCCGGCAATGATGGAAGCCTCTCCGGCATTGATGACGCCCGACCCCATGGCGCTGGAGACGACATCGAAATACCCGCCAATGACGGGCGTGCCTTCGGAGAGCCCGGTCGCTCCTGAAGCCTCGCTTGTGACGCGGCCGACGATGTCAGCCGATTCCACGAGGCGCGGGAAAAAGGCAGCGGCATCATCAAGCCCATAAAGCGACAGGAGTTCCCGGTCGAGCTTCGCTTCAGGCAAGGCAAGCAATCCCGCACCGCTGAGGTCGGAAATGTCATTGGCAAGGCAGCCGGTCAGACGGAAATTGACGAAATCCTTGCAGAACAGCACCGTGCCGGTCTGTGCATATATGTCAGGCGCATGCCGTTTTACCCAGGCAAGCAGGCTGGGCGTTTGCGCAGGCCATGGCCGCTGCAGGCAGCGGGCCTGCAATAAATCTCCGCTTTTCCGGTCAAGCTCGGCCGCAATATCGGCGGCACGACTATCAAGCGACTGGATACCGAGCAGCGGCTGTTGCCCCTTGTCCAGCAGGTAAAGACCATTGCCATGACCGGCGCAGCCCACCGCCACAATGCTGCGGGGATCGACCGAAGATTTTACCAGAAGCTGGCGGATCGCCTCGCAACCATTGCGCCATAATTCCTCAAGATCACGCTCGACATAACCGGGCTGCGGAAATGTCGAATGACCGTCGATGGCATGTTGTGCGACCTGCCGGCCCGCCGTGTCGAACAGCACGGCCTTGATGACCGTGTTGCCGACATCCAAACCCAATATATGATTTTTCTCAGCCACGATTATAGATGTCCCATGCTTCCTCACCGCTCGCACCCTCATGGATGATGCCCATCAGGGCCGCAACAACAGCCTTCGGATTGTCATGCTGATAGATGTTGCGACCATAAACCAGTCCATTCGCCCCTTGAGCCATCAAGGCCGCCGATTTTGCCAGCACGTTGCGCAAGTCCTCTCGCCCCCCGCCCCGCACCAGCACCGGGCAGCGCGCCGCTTCGATCACCCGGTGAAAATCCTGTGGGTTGCTGGTGGGATCGGCCTTGATGATATCGGCGCCCATTTCCGAGGCAAGACGCACCAGCGTAACGATCTTTTCGGCGTCGCCATCCACTTGATAACCGCCCCTGATATCATTCGGCAGCATCACCAGCGGCTCGATCATCAGCGGCATGCCGAACCGGTGGCAATCGGCGCGCACACGGCTAATATTTTCGACACATTGGCGAAACAGTTCCGGCTCATCCGGCAGCATGAACAGGTTCACGACAACGCAGGCGGCATCCATTTCCAGCGCGCCGATGATCGGATCGTGATAATTCTGAAGCTGCGACCACATGGTTCTGTGGCGCGTGGAATTATAGGGGTTACCCATATCGATGCGCATGACGAGGGCCGGCTTGTCCCGCTCCGGCCTCTGCTGCAACAGATCTGCCTGCCCGTAGACCATCTGGATTGCGTCGGGACCTGCCTCCACCAGCTTTTCGACGGTCTGCGGCATATCCTCAAGCCCGATGAGAAAACTCGGCTCGTTGCAAACCCCGTGATCGATGGCCACATCAAGGCATCCGCCATTGCGGAACAACCGGTTCATGCGCGCCTTTTTCGAAATCCGCATCATCATGCATTCTCCTTGCATCTGTGTTGAAGCATTGCCGGACTGACCCCATAAAAGGTCTCCAGCTCATGAATAAGCCGCTGCCGCTCGCCCGCCGCATGGCTCGATGACCAGCCCAGTTCGCGTGCCGTGACGCCGAGGACTGCGTCGATCAGATCGGCGTTGATGCGGCCGGTTATGGCAAGCGTGGTTCGCCGCAGAATGAGATCGGTCAGGTGCCGGACATGTTCGGAACGGATCAGCCAGATAACTTCCGCAGCTGTGACGGGCAGTTTTTCGCAAAGTGGCGTGTCATCCGGGCGGCCCCGGCAAAAGCCCATCACTTCAAGCGCGCGTGAACCATAGGCCGACGCCAGATGTTCGGCCCGGTCCCCGCCGATCGAAAACTCCTCCGATAGTAAGGCCGGCAGGCGTCCGGCACCGGTCGGAAAATTCCTGCCACCGCCGATTGGGCGACCTATCGTGCCGGTCAGCCGCTTGCGTCCGAGAAAGGCCAGAACCTCGTCGGTCACCTGTTCGCCAAAAGCCCTGAAGGTTGTCCACTTGCCACCGATCATGCAAAGCTGCGGCGGATCGCCGGCGACGCGGTGAATGAAATGGCTGCGCGATATTCTTCCGGTAAAGGCGGCATCGCTGCGCGGCAGCGGGCGTATGCCGCTGAAACTGAAGACGATGTCGGAATGGTCGATAGCGATATCCGGAAAAACCTGTCGGATCGCATCGAGAATATAGTCGCGCTCCTCCGGCTCGCATCGCACCCTCTCAGGACGATCCACTTTGATATCGGTCGAACCCGCGAGAACACGGCCGAGATAGGGAAAGAGGATACAGACGCGATTATCGGCATTCTCGAAAAAAATCATATGCCCGTTCAGGGCTTTGAGAAGCGCCTCATTCGCCAGGATCAAATGTGATCCCTTGGTGCCGGAAACGGTAGGCTTTGCCTTTTCCGCAGTCGGAGCCTCCGCCAACGCACCGATCGTCTCGTCGATCCAAGCACCCGTCGCATTGACGATGATCCGGGGCCGGACAGGCAGGGTTTCCTCCGTTTCCTCCACCCGAAGACGATAGTCATCCCCGGTGCGAACCAGCTCCACATAGTTGAGCGCAAGGCTTTGCGGTGCATCGGTCGAGGTATCGATGAGGAGTTCCAGCGCAAGCCGTTCAGGCTGGCTTATCCATGCATCGTAATAGGTCGCTGAATATCTGATATCAGGTGTCAGGCCCGGCCAATGCTGCAGCGTCTTGCCGGCGCTGCGAAACTCATGGCGGGGGAGAATGCGGTTTTTACGGGTTACAAAGTCATAAAGCGTGAGACCCGCCTTGATGGCTAGCGCCCCCCGGCTTGCGGGTTTGCTGCCGGAGCCGAAAAATGTCGCCGCTGCATTGAACAGCCCGCTGAAAGTCGAGAATATCGGAATCGTCGTTGGCAGCGGATGAACCATGTGCGGCGCGAGCGTCAGCAGCGCATCGCGCTCCCGCAGCGATTCCGCCACGAGGCCGAATTCGCCGTTTTCGAGATAACGAAGGCCGCCATGGATCATGCGTGAGGGCGCGGCGCTGCAGCCGGAGGAAAAATCATTGCGCTCGACCAGCAGTACCCGCAACCCCTGCAATGCGAGATCGCGATAGGCGGCGATGCCGTTGATGCCGCCGCCGATGACGACGGCATCGAAATCACCATCTTGCCGGATGCGACGCAGAGCGTCCTCGCGAAAACTGGGCATAGAAATACCGTTCGCTGGCTGATGACCAGCGTCCCAATGTTGTTGACCGTTTAAAGCGACAGGAAAGACGGGCGGCGAAAATTATGTGTTATTCGCCGGAAGACCCGTCCCGACTACGTGTTCAGCTATCAAGCCCCACAAGATGTTCGGCGACGCCGGCGCTGATGAGGGCCACTTCACTGTCCGTGAGGCGCAGGCGGGCTGCCGCGGCATTTTCAACCGCCTGAGCCGGGTCACGTGCACCGCACAGCGAAAATGTGATGCCTGGCTGAGCAATCGTCCAGGCAATCACCACCTGTGCCACCGAGGCACCGTGCCCAGCCGCCACCGGTTCCAGCACACCCATCAACTGCGCGATCTTCTGACGGTTCGACTGGCTGAAACGGGGATTGCCATGGCGTTGATCATCCTCTGCAAATACCCGCTCAGGTCCGACCTTGCCCGATAACAGACCGAGCGCCAGCGACGAATAGCTGAGCACGGAAACGGCGTTCTTTCGGCAAAGCGGCAGGAGCGTCGTCTCGATATCCCGCTTCACCATGGAATATTCTTCCTGAATGGCATCGAGCGCACCGTTGGCGATATAGGCCTCCAGATCGTCGGGCGAGACATTGCTTGCTCCGATCGAGCGTATCTTCCCCTCCTCCTTAAGCCGCACCAGGGCATCAACCGTCTCGGCAATTGGGGTCGTCGCGTCCTGCCAATGGGTGACGTAGTGGTCGATATAATCGGTTCCGAGCCGCTTCAGGCTCTCTTCAACCTCATGCCGGATCGACGCCGCGCCGAGATAACGGTGAACAGGCTTGCCATCCTGATGGAAGAAATAAGCGCCCTCATTCACATGCCAGACGAGCCCGCATTTGGTGACAAGCACCACCTTGTCGCGCCGACCGGCAATCGCCTTGCCGACGATGGTTTCCGCAAGCCCCATGCCATAGGCCGGTGCGGTATCGATGAGGGAAATGCCGGCATCGATGGACGCTTGAATGGCGGCGATGGATTGCCGCTCATCAGTACCGCCCCACATCCAGCCGCCGATGGCCCAGGTGCCGAGCCCCACAACTGAAGCGTTGATGCTGCTGCCGCCAATCGTCCGGGTCAATATGGAATTGTCCGTCACGAAATTTCCCCTTCTTCCTGATCCAGTAAATAGCCGGCGATAGCCTCGTCCACGACGAGCGAGGTCAGATATCGGCCGGCAAGCGTGGCTGCCACCGGTCCTGCCTTGATGGCGCCTGCCGCCACACCAATGATGTTCGGGCACCGGGCGAGCTGCCCGGGGTCCAGCGCCACCACGCGCGAGTTAAGATCGATGCGCGCCAGCTGCCCGTCCGCCATGGTGAGGTGGGCGAGGAATTCCCCGGCAATGCCCGCATCCACCAGCGCCTGCCCGCCACGGGCCACATCCGGCAGAAGATCGTAATAACCGGAACCCGGCGCCTCCACCGAACCGATACCGACCAGCGCCACCTGCGCCTGCCGCGCCAGATCAAACACTTCGCGGATTGATGCGACATTCATCAGGAGATCGCGCTGTTCCTCGTCCTCGGCAAACAACGGCGCATGCAGAAGCGACGCGCTGCCGCCAAGCTTTTCCGCCAGCTGCGTGGCAAGATGATTGACATCCGTATAATGCTTGCCCTGCACACCGCCGGTCAGCGGCACTACCCGCACATCGAAACGGCGCTCCGCCTCCAGATTGTCGACAACCGCACTTACCGCCTTGCCACCGGTAATCGCGATCACGTCGCCATCCCGAATCGTCTCCAGCAAGTGATTGGCGGCCACCCGCCCGACCATCTGCAGCGCGGTTTCGGGATTGTCGGAAACGGTCGGCGTCACCACCGATTGCCTGAGACCGAAACGGCGGGTGATCTCGTTTTCAAGGTCCACCAACCGCTGATAGGGGCTGGCGATGGTGATCTTCACCATGCCGGCCTTGCGGCCCGCAGCAATCATGCGGTTTACCTTGGTATGGGAAAGATTGAGCCGCTCGGCGATCTCCGACTGTTTTACACCCTCGATGAAATGCAGCACCAGGACGGAATATACCTGTCTCTGTTGATCGAAGTCGTCCTTGATATCCAGCATGATCGTCTTTCTCCAGTTACCTTCGGGCGTTCAATGCGCGCTCGATGGGCGCTCAGCGGCGACGCCTGACCAGATAGTGGTCGAACAGAACCGCCGTCAGCAATATGCTGCCCCTGATGATGTCCTGCCAGTAGACAGACACATTGAGCAAGGCAAGCGAGCTTGAAACGACCGACAAAAGGATCGCCCCGAGGATTGCGCCAAGAATGGTGCCGGAGCCGCCCGAAAGGCTGGCGCCGCCGATGACCGCCGCGGCAATCACGTTGAGTTCCATGCCGATGCCGAAGCTCGGCTGGGCAGACCCGAAGCGAGCCATGTAGATCACACCTGCAACGCCGGCCAGCATCGAACACAATGTGGTGGTGGCGAATACCACCCGGCCGACGCGGATGCCGGAATAGGCCGCCGCCTTGGGATTGCTGCCCGTATAGAACACCTTGCGGAAGGCGGTCGTGCGTCGCAGCAATAGATCGAACGAGACGACCACCACCGCGAAGATGATCAGCACCAGCGGAATGCCGCCGAGCGCACCCTGGCCGATGAACTTAAACTCCGGCGGCAGGGAAAAGAGGCCGAGCGGACGACCGCCCGTTGCCAGCAGGCAGACGCCGCGAGCAATCACCATGACGCCCAGCGACACGATGAAATGATGCAGGCCGATCACCGTCGTCAGGAAGCCCATGGCCATGCCGACCAATGTCGTCAGACAGATCGCCAGCCCGGCGGCCACCCAGGGATCGACACCGTTGAGGAACAGCCAGCCGGCCGCAACCATGGCAAGTGCCGTGACGGAACCGACCGAGAGATCGATGCCACCGGAGATCAACAGGATCGTCATGCCAACCACGACGATGCTTTCGATGGCGAAAACCATGGCCATGGCCCGCAGATTGTCCACGGTCAAAAAATACGGCGATATGAACGACATCACCGCAAAAAGCGCGAGGATGATGACGATCAGCCCGGTTTCCCGCGCTTTCAGCGCCGGCTCCCACCATGCAGTACGGCGAACCGCCGTCTCGGCAAGGCTTGAAGGTGTTTCTGATGTTGCCATTTTCCCGCTCCCTCAGGCCCCGGCCGGGCTATGCACAATATTGATCGATGCAAGCTGCATGATCTTCTCCTCCGTCATGTCCTCTCCCTCCACCTCACCGGCAATGCGCCCTTCGCGCACGACCAGCACGCGATCACTGACACCGATGAGTTCCGGCAGTTCTGAGGATATGACCACCACTCCGACGCCTTCGCGCGCCAGTTCCCGTATCTGGCGGTGGATTTCAGCCTTTGCGCCCACATCCACCCCCCGCGTCGGTTCATCCAGAAAGATCACCTCGGGTTCCACCGACAGCATCTTCGCCAGAGCCACCTTCTGCTGGTTGCCTCCGCTCAAGGTCGAGACCGCGTCGCCGACGCTGTTCGCCCGCAATTTCAGCCGCTTGCCCAGTTCATCGGCGCGCTTCATTTCCCTGCGCCGCTCGATGAAGCCCATGCCGTTCGATATCCTGCCGACATCGAGCGCCGAGACATTTTCGGCAATGGACATATTGAGGAACAGCCCGTCGCCCTTGCGATCCTCGGAGAGATAGACCAGCCCCTCGCGGATGCTGTCGCGATAATCCTTTAGCCTCAGCGGCCGGCCACGCAGCGTAACTTCGCCTCTGGGTTTCCCTTCCAGCCGGCAGACCGCCCGTGCGATCTCGCTTCGGCCCGCGCCGATCAGACCGGCAAGACCGAGGATTTCACCGCGACGCAGATCGAAATCGACATCGAAAACCCGCTTTCCTTCGTTCAATCCCCGAACAGAAAGAATGACATCATCCGACTTTTCATCTTCCGAAAGTTTCGGCGGATAAAGCTTGTCGAGAACCCGCCCGACCATGCTGTTGACAACCTCTTCCGGGGAAATCTCCGCGATATTCGCCGTCTTGATGTGGCAGCCATCGCGCATCACCGTGATGCGGTCGCAATGTTCAAAAATCTCCGCCATCCGATGCGAGATATAGATGATCGCAATCCCGCGTTCCGCCAGCCGATGCATGATCCGGAAAAGCGTCTGGGCTTCGGTTTCGGTCAAGGCCGCCGTCGGCTCATCCAGGATCAGGATACGGCAATCCAGCGTCAGCGCCTTGGCGATTTCGACTATCTGCTGTTGCGAGATCGACAGATCGCCGGCGCGGCTGGCGGGGTCGATATCGCCAATTTCCCGCAGGATGGCTGCGGCCCGCTTGCCGAGATCGCGATAATTCATGAACAAGGAACGGCTTTGGCCGGTCTCCGACATGAACATATTTTCGGCAACCGAAATTTCCGGGCAAAGGGCAATCTCTTGATGGACAAAACCGATGCCGAGCCGGTTCGCCGCATTGGGCGAAGATATCCGCACCGGTTTGCCGTCCAGCAGGATCTCGCCGCCATCCGGCTGCAGAATGCCATCGATAATATGCATGAGCGTCGACTTGCCGGCACCGTTTTCACCCGCCAGCGCGTGGATTTCACCACGCTGCAATTCGAGTGCGGCACTGCGCAACGCCCGCACGGGGCCGAACGCCTTATGAATATTCGTCATGCTGAGGATGACCTCGCCCATAACGTCCTCCCGAAGCTGCTTCCATTTAACCGGCGAGGCTCAAACCCCGCCGGTTCAAGGGCGACGCGTCAGCGCCCCTTCATATAGTCGTTGAGATCAAAGGAAGCGGCGTTCGCCTTGGTGATCACGGCAAAACCATTGTCCATCGACGGAACCTGCATCGGGTTGAAGCCCGACACCTTATAGTCGTTGAACGGGTCGATCAGATCCGAATGGGCACCCAGAAAGGTGTTCATGAAGCCCATGAAGCCCTGAACGCCCTGATTGGGATTGATGGACATGTAGATATTGCCCTGCTTGATATGCTCGAGCGTCGCAGGCGTGATGTCCGCGTGCAGGATCAGGACCTTCTTCTTTGCCTCCAGAACAGCGGCCGTCGCGCCTTCGGCCGAACCGGCCTCGGGAATCCACAGGGCGCCCAGATTTGGGTTGGCCTGTAACAATGCACCGGTCGCCTGATAGGCGAGGTTCGAATCCTGATTGGTCGCCTGGCGGCCGACCAGTTTCATCTGCGGATAGGTGCGCCCCATATAATCGATGAGGGCGGTGACGCGCAGATCGTGGTTGCTCTGGCCCGGATTTTCCAGAACCGCATATTCGCCTTTTTCGCCGATCTTCTTGACGATTTCGTCAGCCGCAAATTTCGCCTCGGCAACATTGTCCGAGGTAATATAGGCGGTGCGCTTCGACTTCGGAGAATCGGCCGCGAAGGTCGTTACCGACACACCGGAGGCAATGGCCTTGTTGATCGGTTCGATGAAGGGATCGGCCTGCATCGGATGCAGCAAAATGCCTTTCGGCTTTTTCACCAGTTCCTGCTCGAAGGACGCGATCTGCTTGGTGATGTCATATTCGGGCGTGCCGGTGAAAACCGCCTCACAGCCAAGCGCCTTGGCCGCCTGCTTGAACCCTTCAAAGACCGGCACCCAATAGGGGTGACTGGAAACCATGACGTTCATCACATAGGTCTCACCCGGTTCGCAGGCAAATTTGCTCGCGGCGGCGGCCGGTGAAGCTACGCCAGCGGAAATCGCCACGGCAAAAACACCCGCGGCGACGGTCGATTTCAGAAAAGCCAACATATTCCCCTCCCAAGGACAATGAGCTAGTCCGCAATAAATTTTGAACGGTGTAATTTATTGCATGAGCATTGGAATATCCGGAAACCGAGTGGGCGTCAATGCGATTTGAATTTTATTTTGTACTGTGAAATTTATTGCGAACTACATGAATGTCATCGGACGAAGCTGGGGGTAAGGTCCGAACGGGCAATCGGCCGCTTGGGAATTTTAACGCTTTGAGACGTCATGAAAGCCTCTCGCGGATCAGGTGGGGGGAGATTGCCCTGAAGCGGGCCAGAAACAAAAAAAGGGTTTCTGATCACTCAGAAACCCTTTTTTATGAATTCGGATGGTGGGCGTGACAGGGATTGAACCTGTGACCCCTACGATGTCAACGTAGTGCTCTCCCGCTGAGCTACACGCCCTCCGTTGGCGGCGGATAGACCACAAAACCTGTTCGTGCGTCAACTGCTTTTTTTCGGTTTTGTGAAGGTTTTTTATGAGGCCTTACGCCACAAGGAGTTTGTTGACCTCATCCACCAGATCACGCAAGTGGAATGGCTTGGAAAGCACCTTGGCGTCCTTCGGGGCCTTCGAATCGGCGTTCAGCGCGACCGCGGCAAAGCCGGTGATGAACATGACTTTCAGGTCCGGGTCGAGTTCGGTCGCGCGTCGCGCAAGTTCTATGCCGTCCATCTCTGGCATGACGATATCGGTCAGCAGCAGCGAAAAAGGCTCTTCGCGAAGCCGGTCGTAAGCGCTTGCGCCATTGTCGAAGGAAGAAACCTTGTAACCGGCTTTTTCCAGCGCCTTGACGAGGAAGCGGCGCATATCGTTGTCGTCTTCAGCAAGAAGAATTTTTTGATTCATGGTTAAGTGACCGTAACTGCTCAATGTTTGGAATACCCTAGCCCGATTATAGGATTTTCACGGTAAATATCCTGTGAACACGTGAATCGGTATAGCGCTGCTTTGGCGATAGTATGGACTTGCCGCACGGTAACTGGCAACATGAACATCCTGATAGTTTGTGACATGGTAAATGGGTCTGAATGGACTGGGTAACGGGCGAATATGAGTTGTTTGAAGTAACGGAGCCTGCCGTTCAAACCCTGCCATTCGTCTATAATTCACCCCATAGCGGCCGCTGTTATCCCATTTCCTTCCTCGAATCGGCGCGGCTGGATTCGCATGAGATTCGCCGCTCGGAAGATCATTTCGTCGATGAGCTTTTCGCCGCCGCCCCTGAGATCGGCGCGCCGCTTCTGAAAGCGAATTTTCCCCGCGCCTATCTCGACGTCAATCGCGAGCCCTACGAGCTCGATCCACGCATGTTCGAAGGCATCCTGCCGCCCTATGCCAATATCGGCTCCATGCGGGTTGCCGGCGGCCTGGGCACGGTGCCGCGCATCGTCGCCGAAAATATGGATATCTATGCTCACCGCCTGCCGGTCGATGAGGCACTATCGCGGATCGAGACAATCTACAAACCCTATCACGCCTGCCTGCGCCGGCTGCTTTCACGCACCCATGCCAATTTCGGCATGGCAGTGCTGATTGATTGCCATTCCATGCCCGGCAATATCCGCGTCGCCGGCTCAAACCTCCGACCGGATGTGATCATCGGTGATCGCTACGGCACCAGCGCATCCCAGGAAGTTTCCCGCGCCGCCCTGCATTTCCTTGAGGAGCTGGGCTTCATCGCGGTCTGCAACAAGCCGTATGCCGGCGGCTTCATCACCGAACATTATGGGCGGCCCATTCGCTCCCTCCACGCGCTGCAGATCGAGGTCAACCGGTCGCTTTACGTCGATGAAAAGACTCTTTCGAAGAAAGCCGATTTTCCGGCCATTCAGGCATCGCTGGAAATCTTCATGCGCCAGCTCGGCGCTTTCGTTTCAGAATACGCGATCGAAACCTCGCTCGCCGCCGAATAACGCATCAAATCCCTGACATTTCAAATCTTTAGACCAGACCGCCTGGCCGTGTGCCGGGCAAAAAAAACCGCGCTTTTGGCGCGGTCAAGTCTAGGGAGGAAACACCCAAGGAGGGTATTTACAGTCAAAGACTGCAGGGTCACGCTACGCAGTATATGCACAATTGTCAATCATTTTATTTTATGCCTATTTTTTAGACTTTTGCCGAAAATATGGAAACACCGGCTCCCGCACCCATACGAGTGGACGACGGATGTGATTCCGGTCTATGCATTTCGCCACGCAATTCACGCCACGTCATTCAGGCTCCACCATCCAGGCAATGAGGTTTCGCATGCTGCCCGACCGGGATTTCTTCTTCAAACTTGCCGATGCAGCCAGCGCTGAAACGCTTCCCCGCTTTCGCACGGGCATTGCCGTCACCAACAAGCAGGATGGTGGCTATGATCCGGTGACGGAAGGCGATCAGGCAGCAGAGACTGCCATTCGCGCCCTCATAGAAGCGCGCTTCCCGCAGCACGGTATTCTTGGCGAAGAACATGGCAATGTCGGCCTTGATCGCGACCATATCTGGGTTATCGATCCGATCGACGGCACCCGTGCCTTCATTTCCGGCGTGCCGGTCTGGGGTACGTTGATCGGCTTCCAGTCGACCGGCCGCGCCACGATGGGCATCATGGACCAGCCCTTCACGAAAGAGCGTTATTTCGCTGATGGTGAGAGCGCCTGGTATTTCGGCCCCGATGGCGAGCGGAAAATCCGTACGCGTGACTGCGCTTCGCTGTCGGATGCAGTGCTGTTCACGACTACCCCCCATATTTTCACCGCAGAAGAAAAGCCCTTCTATGAAAAGGTGGAGGAGCAGGTCCGCCTATTCCGCTACGGCGTGGATTGTTACGCCTATTGTCTGCTCGCGGCCGGTCACGTCGATCTGGTGATCGAATCCGGTCTGAAGCCCTATGATGTCGGGGCATTGATCCCGGTGGTCGAACAGGCCGGTGGCATCATGACCACCTGGGATGGTGGGCGCCCGGAAAATGGCGGACGCATTCTGGCAGCCGGCTCCAGGGCCGTGCACGAACAGGCGCTCGCCATTCTCTCGAAACTATAGTTTTTTCCGCTTTTGCGGCCGCATCACTCCGGCGCGAAAAAAGCGTCGATGGCCGCCAGCGCCTGTTTGCGGAAAACGTCACGCTCATGCAGCAGTTCATGGCGCGCGCCGGTGATGGGAAGAAGCTGCGCCGCACGGAAATTGCGTGAGAGCTCTTCCTGCGCCTTATAGGGCGTAATCGTATCCAGCATCGGCGCCAGGATGAGGGTCGGAATGGTGATGTTAGTCAGATGATCCTGACGGGTCACCCGCGCCATGGCCTTCAAGGCTTCATAGACCCAGCGCGCCGTCGGCGCACCGATGAACAGTTCCGGAAATTGCCGGTGCAGCGACAGATTTCGCGCAAACCGCTTCGCATCCGAGGTCAGCGGATTGCCATCGAAATCCCGCTCACGCTGATCCTTGCCGAGCTGAACTCTTCCCAGGCCGATGAGACTTAAGACCGTCGAAACAATCCGGATGACGGGCGCGGGAATGGATTGCTGGCTGTCCAGTTCGATGAATGGCGAGCAAAGCGCGAGGCGGTCTATCCGGTTAGACAGGTCGGGTGCCGCCGCAAGCGCTGCAAGCGCGCCGGTGGAATGCGCTATCATGAAGAATGGCAGCCGCGTATCCGGCAACACCACCTGCTCGAGAAACAGGCTGATATCGCGCTGATAGTCGGAAAAGCGCCGAACATGCCCGGCGCCCGGCCTTTTCAACAGCCGTTCAGAACCGCCCTGCCCGCGTGTGTCAAAGGTCGCGACCCAGAAACCCATGGCCGTCAGATCGGCAACCGTTTCGAAATATTTCTCGATACATTCGTTGCGGCCATGCAGCAGAACCACCGTTCCGCGGGCAATATGGCGGCTGGCGCGAAAGATCGCATATCGAAGCTGTTTGCCGCCATGGCCGGCAAAATATCCAACGGTATGGTTGCCGGGAACCGGGTTGTCTTCGCTGGCGCGCAATGTGGCTTCGATCATCGGTCTTTTCCGGCTTTTCAACTCTTTTCGGATAGGTCGGCGGCGACAGAAGGTCAAAGAAAAAATTGCCGGAACCGTCGGTTAAAGCAGTCGCGGTTCCGGCGAGTAAGACAGAAGAAGAAGGGACGTTATTGCTTCTGTCCACGGAGAATGTCTCCGATGACCGAAGTTTTATGGCGCTCAAACTGAATGATGCCGGAACCGGATGTTCAGCCATGGTTCATGTTGTGACCACCCCTTGACGCAGGCTCAAGCCATTCCCATCTCCTTCATGCGGTCGCCAGAACGGGGCCGCGCCCTATGTCCGGTCGTCGCCAGAACGGGACGCCGGATTTAACCGCAAACAGTCGCTTCTTAAGGAGGACACCATGCGTCACGTCGATTTTTCCCCCCTTTATCGCTCCACCGTCGGCTTCGACCGTCTTTTTTCGATGCTTGACGGCCTCGGCCAGCCCGAACAGGCCCAGTCCTATCCGCCCTACAATATCGAGCGGACGGGCGAAAACACCTATCGTATCACCATGGCTGTCGCCGGTTTCGATGAGACCGAACTCAGCATTGAATCCCGCGCCAATGCGCTGACGGTGAAGGCTGAGAAGTCCGGGGACGAGAAGTCATCCGAAGGCGAGTTCCTGTATCGCGGCATCGCCACGCGCGCTTTCGAACGCCGCTTCCAGCTTGCCGACCATGTCGAAGTCCAGACCGCTTCCTTAAAGAACGGCCTGCTCCACATCGATCTCGTCCGCAATATTCCGGAAGCCATGAAGCCGCGCCGCATCGCGATCTCGTCCGACAGCGCCGATGCGCCGAAGACGATCGAAGCCCAGATCACGCCGGCTCAGGTCAACTAAACTATCCTGACATGCAACAGGAACGGCCCCTTTACGGGGCCGTTTTTGTTTGCAGAAATTTTCGTGTCAGCGGGTGGGTGCCACCACGCCTTCTGCGGCAGCCGTTTCTGTAATCGCTGCCTTTTCGTGGGCCTTGCGGGCATAACGCTGGGCCAGCACAGCGCAGACCATCAGCTGAATCTGATGGAAAAGCATGATTGGCAGAACGATTGCACCAATGCTCTGGCCGGCAAAGATCGCACCCGCCATGGGCACGCCACTGGCAAGGCTCTTCTTGGACCCGCAGAAGGTGATGGTGATTTCATCCGCCTTGTTGAAACCAAGCGCCCGGCTGCCGAACATCGTCACGCAGAGGACAAGCGCCAGAAGCAGAATGTTGATGACGATGACCACCCCGATGTCCCTGAGCGAAAACGTCTGCCATATGCCCTCGATGACCGCATCGGAGAAGGCGAGATAGACAACCATCAGAATGGAGCCGCGATCGACAGGAGACAGCAGTTTCTTGCGCGCCCGGATCCAGTCGCCAATCCACGGCTGCAACACCTGACCGACGATGAAAGGCAACAACAGCTGCAGGAAGATTTGCAGGAACGCGTCCAGCGAAAACCCGTTGCCATGGCCGCCGACCGTAAACAGCAGCCCAACCAGCAATGGCGTCAGGAACATGCCGAAAATATTCGATGCCGAAGCCGAACAGATCGCCGCCGGTACATTTCCGCCCGCCATCGAGGTGAAAGCGATGGAAGACTGCACGGTGGATGGCAGGACACAGAGAAACAACACGCCCATATAAAGCGGCGCCGGCAGAATGCTTTCGGGAATGAAACCGATCGCCACGCCCAGCAACGGGAAAAGGCCGAAAGTGACGAGCAGGATCGCCAAGTGCAGACGCCAGTGCAGGATGCCGGCAATCACCACATCCCGCGACAGCCGCGCACCATGCAGGAAGAACAGAAGCGCAATCGCCAGCTTCGTCGCCAGCCCGAAATATTCCGCCGGCTCACCGCTGATGGGCAAAAAGGAAGCCAAAATCACGGTGGCAACCAGCATCATGGTGAAGCGGTCAGGCAGGAAGCGGGTCATGGGAAAATCTTTCCGGCATCGGTTTTGCTTGAAATGTCAGCCACTATCGCTAATCATGAATTCGAATGCAAAGACTAACAGTTATCATGATTTGAGATAATGCTGAACCTTCAACATCTTGCCAGCTTCGTCATGCTTCAGCAAACCGGCAGCTTCACGCTGGCCGCCGAGCGACTGGGCGTTGGCCAATCCACCGTCAGCCAGCATATTCAACGGCTGGAGGCCTCACTTGGTCGTCGGCTGATTGCGCGCAGCACCCATCAGGTAAAACTGACCGGCGAGGGCGAAGCGCTGCTGGGTTATGCCCGCAATATGCTTGACATCGACAGCAAGGTCTCCTCGCTCTTCAGCGAAAGCCGCCTGCGCGGACGGCTCAGACTCGGCGTATCCGAAGATTTCGTCGCCAGTCGGTTGACGGCTATTCTGGAAGAATTCATCCGTCTTTATCCTCTGGTGGATTTGGAACTGACGGTTTCGCTGAGCGGCGTGCTTTACCAGATGCAAGACAATGGCGAACTGGATGTGGTGCTGGCGAAACGCCGTCTTGGCGACAAGCTTGGACACTTCCTCTATCGCGAACCGCTGGTGTGGCTGGCGCGCGACCCGGAGCGGATGCTGAACCAGCCGGACGCCCTGCCGCTGATCGCCTTTCCACCGCCGAGCATTACCAGAAAGGCGGCGCAGGAAGCGTTGGACCGTGCCGGTCTCGCCTGGCGCATCGTCTGCACCTGCGGCAGCCTTAGTGGACTGACTGCTGCTGCAAGAGCGGGCATGGGCATTCTGGTGCAACCGCGCAGCATGGCGCCCGCCGGTCTCAAGGAGATTGCGGCGGATGTGCTGCCGGCGCTTGAAGACGTTGAATTCGTGCTTCAGCCCAGCAAGGGCACCGACACGAAACTGGTGCGCGCCCTTTCCGATCTCGTTTCCAGCAAGAGCATCGCACCGGGCAGTTTCGTTTAAATTCTGTCAGCCTTCCCGCCGCGACAGGCAGCGACCGACACTATCCCGCCAGCCGGCGATGGCATTTTTCCGTTCTGTCTCGTCCATATCGGGATTGAAACGACGGTCGCGTTTCCAATGAGCTGCAAAGGCTTCACGATCCGGCCAGATACCGGCACGGGAAGCCGCAAGCCATGCCGCACCCAGAATAGTCGTTTCCAGAAAGACCGGCCGGTCCACCGGCGCGGCAAGAACATCGGCCAGCCGCTGCATCGTCCAATCGGAGGCAACCATACCGCCATCGACCCTCAGCACCGTCTTGCCATTGTCACCCGCCCAGTCCTTGCGCATGGCGTCCAGCAGATCGAAGGTCTGATAGGCAACGCTTTCCAGCGCCGCGCGCGCGAATTCCGCAGGTCCGGTGCCACGCGTCAGGCCGAAAATCGCGCCCCGCGCCTCCGCATCCCAATAGGGGGCACCGAGGCCGGTGAAAGCCGGCACCAGATAGACCCGCTGCTTGGGATCGGCTTTTTCGGCAAGCGCGCTAACTTCCGAGGCGACCGAAATGAAGCCCAGCTCGTCACGCAGCCATTGCACCGCCGCACCCGCAATGAAGATCGAGCCTTCAAGCGCATAGGTCGTCACACCGTCGAGACGATAGGCAATTGTCGTCAGCAGCCGATTTGTCGAAGTCACCCGGTCGGTGCCGGTGTTAAGAAGCGCAAAACAGCCGGTGCCGTAAGTCGATTTCATCATCCCCGGTTCGAAGCAGGCATTACCGATCACGGCCGCCTGCTGGTCGCCTGCCACGCCGAGGATCGGGATTTCCGCACCCAGAAGCGACTTGTCGGTCACGCCGAAATCGGCGGCGCAATCCAGCACCTCCGGCAACATGGCGCGGGGAATATCGAGGATCGACAGCAATTCGTCATCCCAGGCGTTGTCTTCAATATTATAGATCAGCGTTCGCGAGGCATTGGTCGCGTCGGTCACATGGCGGCGACCGCCGGTAAGGCGATAGATCAGGAAACTATCGACCGTGCCGAAGCAGATGTCTCCCTTCACCGCCTTTTCGCGAAGGCCGCTGACGCTATCCAGAAGCCATTTGAGTTTGGTGCCGGAAAAATACGGGTCGAGCAGCAGGCCGGTCTTTTTCGAAAAAAGCGGCTCCAATCCCCGCCGCTTCAGATCCTCGCAGACCGGCGCGGCGCGGCGATCCTGCCAGACCACGGCCCGGTGCACGGCCTCACCCGTGTTGCGGTCCCAAAGCACTGTCGTTTCCCGCTGGTTGGTGATGCCGATCGCCTCGATATCGGAAGCGGCGATACCGGCATCGGCAAGCGCCAGCCGAATGGTTTCGAGCACGCTTTTCCAGATATCCTCGGCATCATGTTCCACCCAGCCCGAGGCCGGGAAATGTTGCGGAAATTCTCGCTGTCCGACACCGATCACCCGCATGTCGCGATCAAAGACCATCGACCGTGTCGATGTCGTTCCCTGATCGATCGCCAGAATATAACCGCCCATTATGTCACTCCCTTTCAGACGCAATGACGGGGCGGCAAAGCCGCCCCGGTTTAAGATTTCATGCAGAAATTACTTCTGCCAGCTTTTGACCAGTTCGTCGTAATTGACGGTGACCGGCTTTTCCTTTTCGTTGGCAATCTTCAGCTGCGGCGCCAGATTGCCCTTCGAAACGGCGTCCTTGTTCCAGTAGTCGATATCGTGCTCTTCCGCCAGTTTCGGGCCGATATCACCCTGCACACCGGCGCGCTCGATACGGGCCATGACCTTTTCCTGCTCGGCGCAAAGAGAGTCCATTGCCGCCTGAGCGGTCTTAGCACCCGACGACGCATCGCCGATTGCCTGCCACCACAGCTGCGCCAGCTTCGGATAGTCAGGAACGTTGGTGCCGGTCGGCGACCATTGCACGCGGGCCGGCGAGCGATAGAACTCGATAAGGCCCCCGAGCTTGGACGCCCGGTCCGTGAAGCTCTGGTGATGGATCGTGCTGTCACGAATGAAGGTGAGACCCACATGGCTCTTCTTCACATCCACCGTCTTCGAGGTCACGAACTGCGCATAAAGCCAAGCGGCCTTGGCGCGGTCGTCGGGGGTGGATTTCATCAATGTCCACGAACCCACATCCTGATAACCGAGCTTCATGCCGTCCTTCCAGTAGACGCCATGCGGCGAGGGTGCGACGCGCCATTTCGGCGAACCGTCCTCGTTGACGACCGGCAGGCCGGGCTTGGCCATATCGGCGGTGAAGGCCGTGTACCAGAAGATCTGCTGGGCAATGTTGCCCTGCGCCGGCACCGGACCGGATTCGGAGAAGGTCATACCCTGGGCTTCCGGTGGCGCATATTTCTTCAGCCATTCGAGATATTTCTCGATGGAATAGACCGAAGCCGGACCGTTGGTATCACCACCGCGCGCCACGCAGGAACCGACCGGCTGCGACTTGTCGTTGACCTTGATGCCCCATTCATCGACCGGCAGGCCGTTCGGCAGGCCCTTGTCGCCGTTGCCGGCCATGGAAAGCCAGGCATCGGTGAAGCGCCAGCCGAGTGACGGGTCCTTCTTGCCGTAGTCCATATGGCCGAAGACCTTCTTGCCGCCGACATCGCGACCGGTGAAGAATTCGGCGATATCCTCATAGGCCGACCAGTTGACCGGAACGCCGAGGTCGTAACCGTATTTGGCCTTGAAATCGGCTTTGTTCTTGTCGTCGTTGAACCAGTCGTAACGGAACCAGTAGAGGTTCGCGAACTGCTGGTCGGGAAGCTGGTAGAGCTTCTTGTCCGGTGCCGTTGTAAAGGCGCTGCCGATAAAGTCCTTGAGATCAAGGCCGGGATTGGTGACGTCCTTGCCCTCATTGGCCATGAAGTCGGTCAGGTTGCGCACCTGCTGGTAGCGCCAATGCGTGCCGATAAGGTCACTGTCATTGACCCAGCCATCATAAAGGTTCTGGCCGGTCTGCATCTGGGTCTGAATCTTTTCGACGACGTCACCTTCCTGGATGATGTCATGCGTGACCTTGATGCCGGTGATGGCGGTAAAGGCCGGTGCCAGAACCTTGGATTCATATTCATGCGTGGTCAGGGATTCGGAAACGACCTTGATGTCCATGCCTGCGAAAGGTTTCGCGGCATCGATAAACCATTGCAGTTCCTTTTCCTGATCGCCACGGGAAAGCGACGACATATCGCCGATTTCCTTGTCCAGAAACTGCTTTGCTTCCTCCATTCCGGCGAAAGCGGAACCCGTCATTGCCAGCAGCATGGCTGCTGTCGTCGTCATCAGATGCCGTCGCATATCAGTCCTCCCAGGGGTTGCGATTGCATGAAGTCCTCCAGTGCGGTTTTCCTCCGCCGCACCGTTCTTTCTGCTCTAGACGAAACGGAAAACGCCGATGGCGTAGACCACGGACAGAGCGAGAGCCCACCACAGGTTCGGGCCGACCAGCCCGAGCCATGCGAGATGAATGAAGGCGCTGCCAAGCAGCGAGATGAACAGCCGGTCGCCGCGCGTCGTCTCAAAGCGCAAGAGGCCGAAGCGGGGATTGCCGCCGGGCGAAAAATATTCCCAGAACCACATGCCGACCAGCAGCACGGCGATGGCGCAGAAAAACGCGGCCGTCGCCCAGGTCCATGCCATCCAGGAAAAATCGGGTATCTTCATCATGGTCAAACCCTCCCCAGCGCAAAGCCCTTGGCGATGTAATTGCGCACGAACCAGATCACCAGCGCGCCCGGAATGAGCGTCAGCACACCGGCAGCGGCCAGCAGGCCCCAGTCCATGCCGGCGGCCGAAACAGTGCGCGTCATCGTCGCGGCAATCGGCTTGGCGTCCGTGGTCGTCAGCGTGCGGGCGATCAGAAGTTCAACCCACGAGAACATGAAGCTGAAGAAGCAGGCGACACCGATGCCGGACGCGATGAGCGGCATGAAAATCTTCACGAAGAATTTCGGGAAGGAGTAGCCGTCAATATAGGCGGTCTCGTCGATCTCCTTCGGCACGCCCGACATGAAGCCTTCGAGGATCCACACCGCCAGCGGCACGTTGAACAGGCAATGCGCCAGCGCCACAGCGATATGCGTGTCGATCAGCCCGAATGCCGAATAAAGCTGGAAGAAGGGCAACGCGAAGACGGCGGGCGGCGCCATTCGGTTGGTCAACAGCCAGAAGAACAGGTGCTTGTCGCCCAGAAACCGATACCGCGAGAAGGCATAGGCCGCCGGAAGTGCTGCCGCAACCGAGATCACCATGTTCATGACGACGTAGATGATCGAGTTGATATAACCCGAATACCAGGAGGAATCCGTGAAGATCGTCCGGTAGTTCTGCAGCGTTGGCTGGTGCGGATAAAGCGTCATGGACGACACAATTTCCGCATTCGTCTTGAAGCTCATATTGACGAGCCAATAGATCGGCACGAGCAGAAGAATGATGTAGATCGTCGGCACGAGCCAGGAAAAACGCGATGGCCCATGGCGACGGCGCGACCGTGCGGCAAGGCCGGACAATCCCGCCGAGGCGGCTTTGACAGGCGAATTTCCCATCCGTTCCACGCTTGTGGTGACATCAGAGGCGCTCATGTCTCAAGTCTCCGCGTCGTGGCTGGTCATCACGGTGTAGAACACCCAGGACAACAGCAGGATGATGAGGAAGTAGATCAGCGACATGGCTGCTGCAGGGCCAAGGTCAAACTGGCCGAGCGCCATCTTCACGAGATCGATGGACAGGAAGGTGGTGGAGTTACCCGGACCGCCGCCGGTCACGACGAAAGGCTCGGTATAGATCATGAAGCTGTCCATGAAGCGCAGCAGGAAAGCGATCAGCAGCACGCGCTTCATCTTTGGCAGCTGGATGAACCGGAACACGGCGAAACGCGATGCGCCATCGATCCTTGCCGCCTGATAATAGGCATCCGGAATGGAAACGAGGCTGGCGTAGCACAGCAGCACGACAAGGCTCGTCCAGTGCCAGACATCCATGATAACGACCGTAATCCACGCATCGAGCGGATCATTGACGTAGTTGTAATCAAGCCCGAGCTGATTGGCATAATAACCGAGCAGCCCGATATCGCTGCGCCCGAACACCTGCCAGATCGTGCCGACGACATTCCACGGCACCAGAAGCGGCAGCGCCATCGTCACGAGGCAGACCGGCACGCCGATGCCGGATTTCGGCATTTTGAGCGCAATGAAAATGCCAAGCGGAATTTCAATCGCCAGAATGATGCCGGAGAACAGCAGGTTGCGCCCCAGCGCATCCCAGAACCGGGCCGATGCCAGGATTTCCTCGAACCATTGCGTTCCGGCCCAGAAGAACTGGTTGTTGCCGAACGTATCCTGCACCGAATAATTCACAACGGTCATCAGCGGAATGACGGCGGAAAAGGCGACCAGCACCAGAACCGGCAGCACCATGAACCATGCTTTGTTGTTCCAGCTCTTTTCCATGCTCAGGCCCCCATCTTCACACGCCAGGAATCGGCGAAGACGCCGATGGCGGCCGGGTCGAAGCGAACACCCGCTTCCGCCGGAATTTCCTCGTCTTCTGCAACAACGATCGCCAGCTTCTGGCCGGCAAACCGGGCGCGCACGATCTTTTGCCGGCCGATATCCTCGACCTTGTCGACCGTAATGGGCATGCCGCCCCGTTCCAGCCGGATGAATTCCGGGCGGACGCCGATCTCGATACGCTGGGCTCCATCGACCCTTGGCACTCCGGCAAGTGGCACACCAAGGCCGCCGACCATCGCGGTCGAGCCATCTATCTTGGCGGGCAACACATTCATGCCGGGCGAGCCGATGAAGTAACCGACGAATGTATGTCCCGGCCGCTCGAAAAGCTCGGCTGGCGTGCCGATCTGCACGATCTGCCCATCATACATCACCACCACCTTGTCGGCGAAGGTCAGCGCTTCGGTCTGGTCGTGGGTAACATAGACCATGGTAAAACCGGATTGCCGGTGCAGGCGCTTCAATTGCGACCGCAGCACCCATTTCATATGCGGATCGATCACCGTCAGCGGCTCGTCGAACAGGATCGCATTGACGTCGGAACGCACGAGGCCGCGTGCCAGAGAAATTTTCTGCTTCTGGTCTGCCGTCAGCCCCCGCGCATGGCGCTTGGCCATGCCGGAAAGATCGGTCATCTCAAGGATGTCCCGCACCCGACGATCCACCTCGGCCTCCGGCACATGCCGGTTGCGCAGCGGAAAAGCCAGATTGTCGTAGACCGTCATCGTGTCGTAGACGACCGGAAACTGGAACACCTGGGCGATATTACGGTCTTCGGTGGCAAGATCGGTCACGTCAGTTCCGTCGAAAGCGATACGTCCTTCGGAAGGACGCAGCAGCCCGGAAATGATGTTGAGCAGCGTGGTCTTGCCGCAGCCGGAAGGGCCAAGCAGCGCATAAGCCCCGCCATCCTCCCATTCGTGATGCACTTCTTTCAGGGCATAATCGCCGGCTGCCTGCGCCTTGGCGTTATAGGCGTGGCGGATGTGATCGAGCGTGATGCGTGCCATGATCGATCTCCCTCAAGCCGCTTTGCCGATGGCGCGGCCATTCGCGTCAAAGGCCATCAAATGCCGCGTATCTAGAAACAGCTCGATGTCCCTGTCCGGCTCGATGTCGTGAATGCCATGCGCCAGCATGACCCAGCGCCGGCCCGAAAATTCCACATGCACGAAGCTTTCCGATCCGGCGATTTCCGAAATCAGCGTCCGCGCGCGGATGGACTGCCGCGCTTCTCCCTTCGCATAAGGGAAGAGGTGGTGCGGCTGGAAGGCAATGGTGACGGGGCCATCTGGCATGCTGGCAAGATGTGCAGGGACTGCCACGACGGCATGGTCCGCACGGGTGAAAGCATTACCGGCCTTGATGACCTCAATGGTGTTAAGCGGCGGATCGGCGAAGATTTCCGCGGTCACGATGTCCACCGGATGCCGGTAAACTTCGATCGTACGGCTGAACTGCGTCACCCTTCCCTCATTGAGCGTCGCGGTATTGCCACCCAGAAGCAGCGCCTCGGAAGGTTCGGTGGTGGCATAAACGAAGATCGCGCCGGATTCAGCGAAGATGCGCGGCAGTTCCTCGCGCAGTTCCTCGCGCAGCTTGTAGTCGAGATTGGCCAGCGGCTCATCAAGCAGCACCAGATTGGCGTTCTTGACGATGGCGCGGGCAAGCGCCGTGCGCTGCTGCTGGCCACCGGAAAGGTTGAGAGGCGTCCGATCGAGATAGGGCGTCAGCTTCAGAAGCTCGGCGGCCTTCCTCACTTCCCTGTCGATGGTGGGCTGGTCCTTGCCGGCAACCCGCATGGGTGAAGCGATGTTTTCGTAAACGCTCAGCGCCGGATAATTGATGAACTGCTGATAAACCATGGCAACGTTGCGCTTCTGCACCGGCCAGCCCGTCACGTCCTCGCCATTGAAGAAGATCGCACCGCCGCTCGGCTTGTCCAGCCCGGCCATCAGCCGCATCAACGTCGTCTTGCCCGAAAGTGTCGGTCCAAGCAGGACGTTCAGGCTTCCGCGCTGCAACGTCAGATCGGTCGGGTGAATATGATATTCACCGCCGGCCATCTTCGAGACGTTTCGCAATTCAAGCATGGTGATCCAAAGCCTCCTCCGCTTTTCGATCGGATCGTCAGATTGCCTTCAAGCGTTCCCCTGCAATGTCCTCGATATAGTCCTCGAGCCCGCGCACCTCTTCAGGGGTGAAAAAAAGCCCCTGTTTGGTGCGGCGCCAGAGAATATCCTCCGCCGTCAGCGCCCATTCCTGCGCCATCAGCCAGCGGACCTCAGCCTCATAAAGCGTGCCGCCGAAATGACGGCCCAGTGCCGCCTTCTCTGCCGCTTTGCCGATTATCGCCGCCGCGTCCGTCCCGTAACAGCGGACTAGCCGCTTGGCGTGACGCTCATCGAGGAAGGGATAACGTGACTGAAGGGTCGTAACCTCGCCGGCATAGGCCTCAGCCCCGAAATTTCCACCCGGCAAATGCGAGCCTGCCGTCCATGGCGCGCCCTTTTCCCCCAGCGCATCGCCTATTTTTTCAAGAGCATGTTCGGCAAGCCGCCGATAGGTGGTGAGCTTGCCTCCGAAAATATTGAGAAGCGGCGCTTCGCCTTCCGCCCCTTCGGTTTTCAGCACATAGTCGCGCGTCGCCTCCTGCGCTTTCGACGCACCGTCGTCGAACAGCGGCCGCACGCCGGAATAGGTCCAGACGATATCGTCCTGCGTCACCGGCTCGGCAAAATATTCGCTGGCCGCGCTGCAAAGATAGCTGATTTCCTCCGCGGTGATCTTAACAGCGCGGGGGTCAGCGGTATAGTCGCGATCCGTCGTGCCGATCAGCGTAAAATCCTGTTCGTAAGGGATGGCGAAGATGATGCGCCCGTCCGGATTCTGAAAAAAATAGGCGCGGGGATCGGCAAACTTCTTGCGCACGATGATATGGCTGCCCTGCACGAGGCGGACATTGTGGACATTATTTTTGCCGAATGTCGAAGACAGGACCTTGTCCACCCAGGGGCCGGCGGCATTCACCAGCATGCGGGCCCGATAGGTCGCGTTTTCCCCGGCAGCACTTCTCGTTTCAACCCGCCAGAAGGCGCCTTCGCGTCGCGCTGAAACCACCTGCGTACGATTGAGGATCAGAGCACCGCGCTCGGCGGCATCGCGGGCGTTCAGCACCACAAGCCGGGCATCGTCCACCCAGCCATCGGAATATTCGAAAGCGCGGGCAAAAATCGGCTTCAACGGTTTTCCCGCGGGATCCCGGCGCAGATCGAGTGAACGGGTCGCGGGCAGAAGCTTGCGGCCGCCGAGGTGATCATAAAGAAAAAGTCCGAGACGCACGAGCCATGCCGGACGCACGCCACCCTTCTGGAACGGCAGAACGAAACGCATGGGCCAGATGATGTGCGGCGCCATGGCCCACAGCACCTCGCGTTCCATCAGCGCTTCGCGCACCAGACGAAACTCGTAATGTTCAAGATAACGCAAACCGCCATGGATGAGCTTGGTCGCGGCGGACGAGGTGCCGGAGGCAAAATCGTTCATTTCCGCGAGTGCAACGGAGTAACCCCTGCCAACGGCGTCACGCGCAATGCCGCAGCCATTGATCCCGCCGCCGATCACGAAAATATCGTGGATTGCCTCGTCAGACATGAATTCTCCCGCGCTTTCATCGACGCTCTCCTCATCGATATATTGAAAGCACGATCATCTAATTCGAAGACAAAACGAATGTCAAACGAAATTCCAATGGTGCAGGATTAGGTCTCCCGCGCCTCGGTTTCAATCAGCCGAACGTCGTGATCGGCACAGATGGAGCGGATCGAATCGACCGGACAATGATCGGTAATAAAGGTATGCACCTGCGAAAGATGGCCAATGCGCACCGGGGCCGTGCGCTCGAATTTAAGCGAATCCGACACCAGAATGACATGGCGGGCATTGGAAATAATCGCCTGCGCGACTTTGACCTCGCGAAAATCGAAATCCAGCAGCGCGCCGTCCTCATCGATGGCCGAAACGCCGATGACGGCGAAATCGACCTTGAACTGGCGGATGAAATCGACGGCTGCCTCACCGACGATACCACCATCGGAACCGCGAACGACGCCGCCGGCAATCACCACTTCAATGCCGGGAAAAACTCGCAACCTGTTGGCAACATTGATATTGTTGGTGATGACCATTAATTCGTGGTGGTCCGCCAGCGCTTCACCCACCGACTCGGTCGTCGTGCCGATATTGATGAAGAGCGACGAATTGTTGGGGATGAGGGCAGCAGCGGCGGCACCGATCGCCTGTTTTTCGACAGAAGCAATCGCCCGGCGCGCCTCGTATTTGACGTTTTCATTGCCGCTTGGAAAAAGTGCGCCGCCATGGATGCGTGTCAGCACCCTGGTATCGCAGAGATCGTTCAGGTCCTTGCGGATAGTCTGGGGGGTCACCGAAAAGCGCGCCGCCAGCTCGTCGACCAGCACCCGCCCGTTCGCTTTCGCCAGTGCAACGATTTCATCCTGACGCGGTGTGAGAAGCATTTCACCCTCCCTCCTCTTTCAATTTTTTCGTTTTATTGAAGAGCGAACGAAAAACCAATGTCAAGGGAAGGTTTGTAGCGGTGAGTTCTACCTGTCTGCGAATATGCCTGAAACATGCACCGGCGTCGCACGCAAACTTATTAGCCGGCTTTCTTAGCCATCATCGAGGCGACCCCCTGCATATCGATACCGGCGAATCCAGAAGACGCGGCACCGAACGCATCGCCGATACCGATCAGGACAGGTTCGTTCACGCCTAGCCTCTCGACCGCCGCAGCCAATTGCGCGAGTGAACCGCACCAGCGCTGTTCATTCGCCCGGCTGACGGAAATCATCACCGCAACGGGCGTCGAAGCGGGCATGCCGTTAGCGAGCAGGGAGGACTGGATATCTGCTGCGGTTCGGCCGCCCATATAAAAAACAGTGGTCACGGCGGGATTGGAGAGCGATGCCCAGTCAATGTTCTCCGGTAACTTTCCTTGCCGCGAATGACCGGTGACGAAGCGGACAGACTGGGCATGGTCGCGATGCGTCAGGGAGATGCCGAGGCGCGAGGCCATGGCGCTCGCGGCGGTGATCCCCGGCACAACATCGACCGGGATGTTTTCGGCTTCCAGCGCCGCGATCTCCTCGCCGGCGCGCCCGAAAATCATGGGGTCGCCGGATTTCAGCCGCACCACCCGTTTGCCAGCCTTGGCAAGGCGGATCATCATGTCGTTAATGTCTTCCTGCTTGCAGCTTTCCCGGCCGCCGCGCTTGCCGACAAGCATGCGCTTCGCCTCCCGCCGCGCCAGTTCCAGCACCTCCGCTGACACGAGATCGTCGAATAAGATGACATCGGCGGCCTGCAGGGCGCGAACCGCTTTCAGCGTCAAAAGCTCGGCGTCGCCCGGCCCGGCACCCACGAGCGTTACAAGTCCGTGCCCTGAGCCCGTGCGCGCGGCCTGCGCTCCGATATCCGTCAGCAGCCTTTCTTCGCTGCTCTCATCCAGCCTTTCGGTAAACGCCCGGTCGACGAATTTTTCCCAGAAAGAGCGCCGCGCCGGGCCGGGAGCGAGCCGCAGATTGACGCGCTCACGGATTGTCTGGGCAAGCGCGCCCCAATCCTTGAGGGCCAATGGCAGCAATGTTTCGATGCGCCGACGGATGGCCTGTGCCAGAATGGGTGCCGCACCATCGGTGGAAATCGACACCACCACCGGCGAGCGATTGACGATGGAGCCGAACTGGAACTGGCAGAATTCCGGCTTGTCGATGACATTAACGGGTACGCCCGCCGTGCGGGCGGTATTGTAAAATTTCTCGGCCTCCTCGTCGGTTTCGCAATCCGCCAGCGCCAGCTCGGCGCCTTCGAAAATATCCGGACCCCACGGACGATCATGCCATGTGAGCATCGGGCTTCTTGAGACGAGCGCGGCAAAGCTTTCCGAAAGCTCGTTCTCCTCGCAATAGAGACGAAGTTCCGCCCCGCAAGCCAGCAGCAGCTCCGCCTTCCAGGCGGCCCCTTCCGATCCGCCCACCAGCACCACGCATTTGCCCTCAAGCCCCCAGAAGATTGGCAGCTTGGCTAATCTTTCCATACGGGCCGGTTCATTCCGCTGCGGTTTTAAGGCATCCATCGATGATCCCCCTGATTTCGGCGCGGCAGGAGCCGCAATTGGTTCCGGCGTTCAGCGCCTTGCCTATGGCTTCGACGCTGTGGCATCCTTCACGGATGGCGGCCGTGATCTGGTTCACCCCGACATTGAAGCAGGAGCAGACAGTCGCACCCGGATCGGCCCGCCCTGCACCGGGGCGACCGGCAACCAGCGCAAAGCGCATGCGCAAATCCTCATGGCGCTCAGTCAACTGCGATATCGCCCAGTTGCGGGCGACGGCCACCGGCTGATTGGCAATGAACAGCGCTGCCAAGAGGGTCTCACCATCGAAAAAGGCAAGCCGCAGATCACCCGTCTGCCGGTCGCTGTAACCGAGCGGCTCGACCCTGACATCGATGCCGAAAACCTGCCGCGCCCAGAGCGTCCAGTCCTGCGGTTCTTCCTCGAAGGCCAACTCCATACGATAGCCGCCATCCGCCTTGGCGATGGCCCAATAGGCACAATCCGGTGCATTGGGTCGGGTGCGGGAAATGGCGAAGCCATAGGCCTTTGCCTCGAAAAGCCTTGCCTTCACCGCCACATTTTTCGAAGCAGGTTGGCCGGAGTGCGGATCCGTGACCGGCGCAACAACCACATCTATGCGCGCCCGCGAGGCGAACTGGTCGTTCCAGTGCATCGGCGCAAAGACCGATCCACGCGCCTGCCTTTCGCTCACCAGTGCGCGCAGCAGAACCTTGCCATAGGGGCTTTCCAGTTCCACCAGATCGGCACTTTCTATCCCCAACATCTGCGCATCACGCGGGTGAAGTTCGGCGAAAGGCTCGGCGATATGGGCGGTCAGCCGCGCACTTTTGCCGGTGCGCGTCATGGTGTGCCATTGGTCGCGAATGCGGCCGGTATTGAGCGTCAGCGGATATTCAGAAGAGGTCCTGGAGGTTTCCGGCAAGACGGTGGCGATGAACCGCGCCTTGCCGTCAGCATGGTAAAAACGACCATTCGCAAAAAAGCGGGTAACGACGGCCTCTCCGGGCCCGGCTTTGGGCCATTGAAAGGGCGCCATCGCATCGTAGGAATCGTGCTCGATTCCACTGATATCGAAATCCCTGCTACCCGCATTCTCGAAACCGGAAAGGGCCGCATGTTCGGCGAAAATCTCCAGTGGCTGGCCATAAGCGAAAGCAGCGTCGAAACCCATGCGCCGGCCCACTTCCGCCATCTGCCACCAGTCGGCCTTGGCTTCGCCGGGTACAGGGAGAAAACCGCGCTGGCGGGAAATGCGCCGTTCGGAATTGGTCACCGTGCCGTTCTTTTCGCCCCAGCCGAGCGAGGGCAGGAGGACATGGGCATGGCGGGCAGTATCGGTATTGGCCGTAACATCGGACACCACGACGAAAGGACAGGCCTTGATCGCCGCTTCGACGGCGCCAGCATCCGGCATCGAGACGACGGGGTTGGTGGCCATGATCCACAGCGCCTTGATGTGGCCATCGGCCACGGCCCGGAACATGTCCACGGCCTTCAGGCCCGGCTTTCGCGCAATCGCAGGCGACGCCCAGAAGCGCTGCACGCGGTCGCGATCTTCAGCGTTTTCGATGGCCATATGGGCGGCCAGCATGTTGGCGAGCCCGCCAACTTCGCGCCCACCCATGGCGTTCGGCTGGCCAGTCAGCGAAAACGGCCCCATGCCCGGCCGGCCGATGCGGCCGGTGGCGAGGTGGCAATTGATGATGGCATTGACCTTGTCGGTGCCGCTCTCCGACTGGTTGACGCCCTGGCTGTAGCAGGTGACTGTCTTTTCGGTGCGTTCGAACAATTCGTAAAAGGAAATCAGTTCGGCAATCGTCAGGCCGGTGGCTTCGGCGATCTCCGGCAAGCTGCGCTCACCTGCGGCCTGCACAGCGGCCTCGAAGCCGGCCGTGTGGTTTTGAACGTAAGCATTATCGATGGCGGAACTGCCGGAGAGATGCGCAAGCAGACCGGTAAACAGCGCCACATCCCCATCCGGGCGGATGGCGAGGTGCATATCGGCAATATCGGCACTCATCGTCCGGCGCGGATCGATGACGACGACCTTCATCTCCGGCCGCGCCGTCTTCGCCGCCGCCAGCCTCTGGTAGAGAACGGGGTGACACCAGGCGAGATTGGAACCGGTGAGGATCACCAGATCGGCAAGTTCCATATCCTCGTAGGTGCCCGGCACCGTATCGGCTCCGAAGGCACGACGATGGCCCGCGACCGAAGACGACATGCAGAGCCTTGAATTCGTATCGATATTGGCCGAACCGATGAAACCCTTCATCAGCTTGTTGGCAAGGTAATAATCCTCCGTCAGCAATTGGCCGGAGACGTAGAAGGCGACCGAATCAGGGCCATGCTCAGCAATAGCCTGAGAGAAACGGGAAGCGACGAGATCGAGCGCTTCGTCCCATGCCGCCCGCCTGCCAGCGATTTCGGGATGGAGCAGGCGTCCTTCGAGATCGATTGTCTCGGCAAGAGCCGATCCTTTGGAACATAGTCTTCCAAAATTGGCGGGGTGATCCTGATCGCCCCTGACGGAGACCGCGCCATCGTCGTTGACGGTGGCGATGACGCCGCAGCCGACGCCGCAATAGGGACAGGTGGTTTTGGTTTCAACGGGCATGGGTTTGCCCTCTCAGTGCGTGACGCTTACCCCCCTCTGTCCTGCCGGACATCTCCCCCTCAAGGGGGGAGATCGACAAGCGGAAGGCTCCTCGTTCCCTCTCCACCGGCAACAACACCGGTTGTGAATGGAAGTTTGTGCCGCGATCAATCTCCCCCCTTGAGGGGGAGATGCCCGGCAGGGCAGAGGGGGGTATCATCGCCGCCATCGCAATTCACTCCGCCGCAATCATCAGGGTTTCAAGTGCAATGGAGAGCCTCCCATCCAGATTACGAACGGGAATGGTCTTAACCTCCCCCTCATCCGCCCCCAAGGCCTTGCCGGTTTCCAGCGAAATGACCCAATTGTGCAACGGACACGTCACCGAAGCGCCATGCACGATGCCCTGGCTCAGCGGGCCGCCCTTGTGCGGGCAATGGTCTTCAATCGCGAAGACCTGGTTTTCCGCCGTGCGGAATACAGCGATCTTGCCCATTGGCGTTTTTACGCACCGCGCGCCGCGCAGGGGAATATCGGAGATATCGCCAATATCGATCCAGGTGCTGTCCATCGTTCTCACTCCGCTGCCTGATTGAAACCGATTGCCGCCATGGGCCTGAATTCGTGTTTGTCATGGCCGGATACGCGTTCCGACCAGGGATCGACCTGCGCGAATTTCTGGCTGAAAACGAAGCGGTCGAAATAGGCACGGCGTTTTCCGGCATCGTCCATGATCTGGCGGCGAACCTCGTCGTAGCCGATGCGCTTGGCCCATTTGTAGATGCGCTCGAGATAGCGCGCCTGTTCACGGTACATCTGGGTCAAAGCCACGATATGCTCCAGTGCTTCGTCCTCGGTCTGGACGAGACCCAGGACTTCCGTGCCCTTGATATCCAGACCGGCGGCGCCGGCGAAATGGATCTCGAAACCGGAATCGACGCAGATGACGCCGATATCCTTGCAGGTGGCCTCCGCGCAGTTGCGCGGACAGCCGGAAACGGCAAGCTTCAGCTTGGCGGGCGTCCATGAGCCCCACATGAATTTTTCGATGCGGATGCCGAGGCCGGTGGAATCCTGCGTGCCGAAGCGGCACCATTGCTGGCCGACGCAGGTTTTGACCGTGCGCAAACCTTTGGCGTAGGCCTGGCCGGAAATGAAACCGGCCTTGCCGAGATCGGCCCAGACCGCCGGAAGATCCTCCTTCTCGATGCCGAGAAGATCGATGCGCTGGCCGCCCGTCACCTTCACCATGGGGATTTCGAACTTGTCGACCACATCCGCAATCGCCCTCAACTCCGAGGAAGAGGTGACGCCGCCCCACATGCGCGGCACGACGGAATAGGTGCCGTCCTTCTGGATATTGGCGTGGACGCGCTCATTGATATAACGCGACTGATAATCGTCGGCATATTCGTCCGGGAAATCGCAGACGAGATAATAATTGAGCGCCGGTCGGCATTTGGCGCAGCCGCAGGAGGTTTTCCATTCCAGCTCCTGCATGACGGCGGGAATGGTCTTCAGACCCTTGGCCTTGATCAGACGACGCACATCGTCGTGGCCAAGATCGGTGCATTTGCACATGGGCTGCACGGCGGCAGGGTTGTAGCTGTCGCCCAGTGTCAGCGTCATCAGCTGCTCGACAAGGCCGGTGCAATTGCCGCAGGAGGCGGACGCCTTGGTGTGAGCGCGAACGTCGTCCAGCGAGGTCAGCCCCTTGGAGGTGATGGTCGAGGTAATCTTACCCTTGCAAACGCCGTTGCAGCCGCAGATTTCCGCATCATCCGGCAAGGCTGCAACGGCCGCCATAGGGTCCAGCGGCGACCCTCCCTGATAGGCCTGGCCGAAGATCAGGGTTTCACGCATGGCGGAAATATCGGTCGATTTCTTCATCAGATCGAAGAACCACGACCCATCCGCCGTCTCACCGTAGAGAACCGCGCCGATGATGCGGTTTTCCTTGAGGATCAGGCGCTTGTAGACGCCGGCGGTGGCATCGCGCAGCACGATTTCCTCGCGGTCGTCGCCTTCTGCGAAATCACCGGCGGAAAACAGGTTGATACCTGTCACCTTCAGTTTGGTATTGGTGACGGAGCCGTGATATTCCGCCGAACCGCCGCAAAGCCGGTCGGCGAGCACCCGCGCCGATTCATAAAGCGGCGCAACGAGGCCGTAACACATGCCGCGATGTTCGGCGCATTCGCCAAGCGCGTAAATCGAGGCGTCCGACGTCATCATGCCGTCATCCACCACGATGCCGCGATTGACGGCGATGCCGGCTTCCTTGGCAAGACCCGAGGCGGGACGGATACCGACCGCCATCACCACCATGTCGCCCTTGATGACACGACCGTCTTCGAGTTCAATGCCCTCGACCTTCTCCTCACCGAGGATGCATTTGGTGTTGGCCTTGGTGATGATGTCGATGCCGCGTTCGTTCAGCGCCTTTTCCAGGAGATAGGCCGCTGCCGGATCGAGCTGGCGTTCCATGATTGTCGGCATCAGATGGATGACGGTGACATCCATGCCCTGGCGCTTGAGTCCATAGGCCGCCTCCAGCCCGAGAAGACCTGCGCCGATGACGATGGCGCGACCCTTACCCTCGGCGATCGCAAGCATCTTCGTCACATCGTCGAGATCGCGATAGGCGAGTACACCGGGCAACTGGTGGCCGGGAACGGGAATGATGAAGGGCAAAGAGCCGGTGGCGATCACCAGCCTGTCATAGGAGACCGTGATGCCGTTTTCGCTGGTCACGGTCTTCCTGTCACGGTCGATGCCTGTGACCTTCGCGCCCTTGTGCAGCGTGACATTATTGGCGGCGTACCATTCGTCATTGTGGATGACGATGTCTTCATAGCTCTTTTCGCCTGAGAGCACCGGCGAGAGCATGATGCGGTCGTAATTGACGCGCGGCTCGGCGTTGAAAATGGTGACGTCATAAAGGCCGGGGGCGGTTTCGAACAGGTTTTCCAGCATGCGCCCCGGCGCCATGCCATTGCCGATGATGACGAGTTTTTGCGTCATGGGCGTTACTCCGCAGCTTCGACGAAGCGGTGACGTTCGTAGAGGAACTTCAGCACGGCTTCGCGGCATTTGAGATAGGTCTTGTCGGATGCGAGCTCGATGCGGTGGCGCGGGCGTGCCAGCGGCACCTCGAGCACTTCGCCGATATGGGCGGCCGGACCGTTGGTCATCATCACGATACGATCCGACAGTAGCACCGCTTCGTCGACATCATGGGTGATCATGACCATGGTGTTGCCCAACCGGGCGTGGATTTCCATCACCGCATCCTGAAGATGCGCGCGTGTCAGCGCGTCGAGCGCACCGAAGGGCTCGTCCAGCAGCAGGATTTTCGGCTCCATGGCGAGCGCGCGGGCAATACCGACACGCTGTTTCATGCCACCGGAAATTTCCGCAGGCTTCTTGTCCCTGGCATGCGCCATCTGCACGAGATCGAGATTGCGCATGACCCAGTCATGCCGCTCGGCCCGGGTTTTTGTTCTGCTGAACACCTTCTCCACAGCGAGATTGACGTTTTCATAGACCGAAAGCCAGGGCAGCAGGCTGTGGTTCTGGAACACGACGGCGCGCTCCGGACCCGGCTCGTTCACCTCGCGGTTTTCGAGCAGAACGGCACCGGCAGACACTTTCGTCAGTCCGGCAATGAGATTGAGCATAGTGGACTTGCCGCAGCCGGAATGACCGATGACGGAGACGAATTCGCCTTTTTCGATGGTGAGGTTGATGCCTTTCAGCACCTCTGCACGCGAACCGCCCTTGTCGAAATATTTGTCGATATGATCGAGCTTTAGATAAGCGTTCATGATTGATTTCTCCTTTGGCGCAATTCCGGACGGAAAACCGGTTCCCACTTTTCCTGGAATTGCTTGCCTCTCAGTTCGCCGCAGCGCCGCGGGTGATGACCTTGCCGAGCGCCGCCACCAGCTTGTCGAGCACGAAGCCGACCACGCCGATGTAGACAAGCGCCACGATGATGTCGGGCAGGCGCGACGAGTTCCACGCATCCCAGATGAAGAAGCCGATGCCGACGCCGCCGGTCAGCATTTCCGCTGCGACGATCGCGAGCCAGGAAAGGCCGACACCGATGCGCAGGCCGGTGAAGATGTAGGGTGCTGCCGATGGCAGCATGATCTTGAAGAAAAATTCGAGCTGGTTGAGCCGCAGAACCTGCGCGACATTACGGTAATCCTGCGGAATATTGCGCACGCCGACCGCCGTGTTGATGATGACCGGCCAGATGGAGGTGATGAAGATCACGAAGATGGCCGAGGGGTTGCTGTCCTGAAAGGCGGCCAGCGAAAGCGGCAGCCAGGCAAGCGGCGGCACCGTGCGCAGCACCTGAAAGATCGGGTCAAGGCCGCGCATCGCCCAGACCGACTGGCCGATGACAGCGCCAAGGATGATGCCGGCAATGGCGGCAAGGCCGAAACCGTAAGCCACACGCTCCAGCGAGACCAGAACACGCAGCCCGAGGCCGATATCCTGCGAGCCATTCTGGAAAAACGGCGATACGATGAGATCGTAACTCTCCTCGAAGACCTGGCTCGGCGGCGGCAAAGATGAACCAGGGGCAGAACAGAGCAGCTGCCAGACGCCGAGCAACACAGCGAGGACGACAAGCGGCGGTATGGTGTTACGGGCCGCTGCAGCACCCCATTTGCGCAAATCGATCCGCGACGGATGTTTGGGCGAAAGTGCCACGACGTTTGCCTTTTGCGCTGCCGGCTGCTGCGGCTCTTCCTTGAATTTTCGGGCCAATGCGGACATGGGCGTTTCCTCTTGATTTCGGTTGCGGTCTGGGTCTCGCCCCTCACCCGGTCTTCAGTCTCAGCCGGTGGACGGCGGCAACTGGCGGATGAAGGGCGACACCCGGTCTCCTCCTCAGGAGGCCGCCTTGATGGACAGGCTTTCGAGATAGGCCGACGGATTTTCCGGGTCGAAGACCTTGCCGTCGAAGAAGGTTTCCTTGCCGCGCGAGGTCGAGGCGGGAAGATCGGCAACGCCGAGATCCTTGGCCGCCGCACGCCAGATATCCTCGCGGTTGACCTTCTCCACCAGCGCCTTCACATCGGTATCGGGCGCAAATTTGCCCCAGCGGATGTTTTCCGCGATGAACCAGCTGTCATGGCTGTGGAAGGGATAGGAGGCGTGGTCCTGCCAGAACTTCATCTGCAGGCCGGTATTTTCCAGCACGCGGCCGTTGCCGTAATTGATATTGCCCTTGAGACGACCGAGAACATCCTTGGGCGGCACATTGAACCATTGGCGTTTGCCGAGGATGGTGGACATTTCTTCCTTGTTCGCCATGTCATCGCACCATTGCTGCGCTTCCATAACGGCCATCAACAGCGCCTTGGTGGCATTGGGGTTCTTTTCCACCCAGTCGGCGCGCATGCCGAGCGCCTTTTCCGGATGACCCTTCCAGAGTTCGCCGGTGGTACAGGCGGTGAAACCGATACCCTGATTGACGAGCTGCTCGTTCCACGGCTCGCCCACACAGAAGACGTCCATATTGCCAACCTTCATGTTGGCAACCATCTGCGGCGGCGGGACAACGATGGTGGAAACGTCCTTGTCCGGATCGATACCGCCGGCGGCGAGCCAATAGCGGATCCACAGATCATGCGTGCCGCCGGGGAAGGTCATGGCGGCCTTGATTTCCTTGCCTTCCGCCTTCTTTTTCTCGAAAGCCGCCTTCAGCTTGGAGGCATCCAGCTGAACGCCGGTTTCGGCATATTCCTTGGCGACGGAAATGCCCTGGCTGTCGAGGTTGAGGCGGGCGAGGATGGTCATCGGCACCGGCACATTGTTCTGGGTCACCTTGCCGGTATGCATGAGATAGGGCATGGGCGTCAGGATATGCGCGCCATCGATGCCGTTCGAGGCGCCGCCCAGCACGAGATTATCGCGTGTTGCGCCCCACGAGGCCTGCTTCAGAACCTCGACATCAGGCATGCCGTGTTTGGCGAACAGGCCCTTTTCGGCTGCGATGATTAGCGGCGCGGCATCGGTGAGCGCGATAAAGCCGATTTTTGCGCCTTTCACCTCAGGCTCAGCGGTGGCTGCGAAAGCACCGGATGGAAAGGCCACGCGCACGGCGCTGACAAGGGCGGCGGTGGCTGTCGTCTTCAGTATCGTGCGGCGGCTGACATCGCCGGAGAATATCTTTTTCATTCGCATGTTCCCCTTATTGGGCCACCTCTGCGGGTGACGTTTTCGCTTGCGAAAAAACCTGAAAATAAAAAAACGCCGCTCGGTGTTTGCGCCTGCGGAACGGGAGGTGTTCCGGGCAGCAAAACCTTGCGACGTCTGTGTCTTTGAAAGCGCCTATGCCGCGCCCTGCTTGCCCCGATCGCCGTTGACCGGTGCAAACAGGAAGAAGCAAGAGGCGTGCCAGTTTTTAGAAACTAGCCTATCACATTGAAATTAAGAGGTGATTTTTACATTTACAAGATGTGATTAAATTTTAATCAGCGAATTTTTTGTCTTCTGTTTGTGCAAAGCAAAAAAATCCGCGCTTGAAATTTGCGCAGCTGCAAGGCCGCGCGTCAGTCACACTTCTCCGGAGGACGGGGAAAACGGCGCGGATGTGCGCACGGTAAAGCGGTTCACATAGCCTACGATATCACCGGGATCGAACATGAAACCGTCCACGAAACGGTCATCCTCTTCCTGCCCTTCGATGCGGATGTCGGCATCATCAGGCGCATTCCCATCGCCCAGCGCCGCCCGATAAATATCCGGCCTGTAGGCGGAAAGTGCGGCTTCCACACCCGCTTGCGAAAATTCCGCCTGACCCCAGCGGATCATCTGGCTGTAAATCCACAATGCCTGGCTCTGGCGGGGATAATTGGCATGGCCGCTGTGGAAAAGGAAATATTTGTCGATCACCCGGCGGTTGCCGTGGCTGTCGATGCTGAATTCACCGGCAAGCACCCGGCGGATGATGCCTTCAGGCGCGTCAATGTAGCGAGGGTCAGCAAGAGCCTTGCTCAGATCGTCGTGATTTTCCGCAAGGTCGCACCAGCGTGCGGCTGCATCGAGCGCCGTCAGCAGCCGGCCGACCGTTTCCTGCTGGCTTTCCGCCCATTCAGGCCGCATGCCGATCACCTTTTCCGGCGCCGACGGCCACAAATCCTGCTTGGCGGCGACGATGCGGCCGACACCGCGCTCGGCGGCAACGATGTTCCACGGCGCGCCGACGCAGAACCCGTCTATGGCGCCCGCCGCCAGCGCATCCGACGTCAAGGGTGGCGGCACGACCACCAGCTTGACATCGTGATCGGGATGAATGCCGCCGGCAGCGAGCCAATAGCGAAATTCGTAATTATGCGATGAGAACGGATAGGTCATGCCAAGCGTCGGCGGCGCTTCGCCGCGCGTCCGCATATCATCGAGTACCCGCTTCAAAGCCTTGGCGTTTTCGAGCGCTCCCGCCGTTTCAGACAGCCCTGTCAATGCCTTCATCCGCCCAAACAGCCGGGTCGAAAGCGTAATCGCATTGCCGCCACGTCCAAGTGAAAAGGGCGTGATCGTCGGTGAGGGGTTGGAGCCAAGCCCCAGCATGGAGGCGACGGGCATGGGCGACAGCATATGGGCAATGTCGAATTGCCGGAATGCCAGCCGGTCGCGCACATTCGCCCAGGACACATCCTTGACGAGATCGAGCGACAGGCCTTCGCGCTCGGCAAAACCGAATTCAGCCGCCGCAATCAGAACAGAGGCATCGACAAGCGGAATAAAACCGGCGCGCAGAATTTTCTGCCGGTCACTGCCCACAAGTGCTGGTGCGCCAGTCCCTACGCTATGTGATCCGGCTGATTTTCCCGGTGCCGCCATATCATACACTCCACACTGTCCGAGCGGCCTTTGTCACATCAACAGACCGGCCGCGGTGACCACGCTTTGCGCGATCTCGGAAATTTTCTTTTTCTCGTTCATCGCCGTTTGCCGCAAAAGCGCAAAGGCCTCCTCTTCGGAAAGGCCACGCATCTTCATCAGGATGCCCTTGGCGCGCTCGATGACCTTGCGTTCCTCCAGCGCCGATCTGGCGTCGGCAAGTTCCCGTTGCAGACGGCTGAAAGCATTAAAGCGGCTGACCGCCATATCGAGAATGGGTTTGACCCGTTCTTTCTTCAGCCCATCGACCACATAGGCGGAAACCCCCGCCTCGACGGCCGCTTCGATGGAGGCGGTGTCGGAACGATCGACGAACATGGCGATCGGCCGGCCGACCGTGCGGGTGAGCTGGAACAGATGCTCCATCATGTCGCGGTTGGGATTTTCAAGATCGATGAAGATGACATCGGGCTGCAGCGTCTCGATGGTACGCGCCACCCCGTTCACCTCATGGATGACCGTGACGCGATGATAGCCGGCCTCGCGCAGCCCCTCCTCGATGATGGAGGCGCGGATCGCGTTTTCGTCTAAGACAAGAATGGTGAGGTCGCGAAGCGTCATGCAGCATTGATGACGCAGCGCAACAAACTTGGCAATCGGCTGCCGATGCAAAAATGAAGGGAGCGACAAGGGGCTTTCTCTCCCCTGCCGCCTGCCCCATCAGGATGCGTGTTCGACGGCGCGTTCGAGCGCCTTCAAAACCGTACGCTCGGAAAGATTGAGATAGATTTCCATCTCGTTGCCGGCGTCGGCCGCTTTGCCCTCTTCCATCAACGATAGAATCTTGCTGTTCATATCCACGAAGGGCGAATGAAGCTGTTCTGGATCTTTCAGCAAGCCGAAGCAAAGCCTGAGTTCAGCGGCGATGCGCTCATAAAAATCGCTGAGACGGACGCTGTCGAGGAGATCGACGACAGCGGCATGGAACTTCATGTTGGCGCTGCCCACACCCAGCCAGTCGGCCTGATCGCGCTTGACCTTGGCATCCTCGACCGCCGCCCGCATGACCCTGATGGCAGGGTGCTTGTGCCAGGCCTGGCGCAGCGCACCGCACTCAACCATGCGCCGCACCCTATAAATATCGATCACGGAAGCCATGGTCGGAACGGCGACAAACACACCGCGATTGGCCTCGTGGCGCAACAGGCCGTCCTTCGTCAGAAGACGGAAGGCTTCGCGTAGCGAATTACGGGAGACGTCGAAACGTTCGCTGAAGGCTGCCTCTGAAAGGCGCTGTCCCGGCATCAACTCGCCGGAGATCAACAGGGTGCGGATACCCTTCGCCAATCGATCCGCAAGCGGCAGACCCTCTATCGTTTCCGTCATGGCGCTTCTTTCCTTAAGGCAATGCAGCATCGGAATTCCGTGACAGGCATGTTCGGACACGGCATGATTGCCCATAGCACAAAGCATTAGCAAAGCACGAAAAAAACGTGATTAAATCATGGCCATAACGTCCAACAAATAGACAAAATGAAAGAACGATAGTTTTATATTGTTCAACAATATTGACAATTGCGCAGAACACGACAAGATCGACCGCATAAAGCATCCGCGAGGGGCGGATTGCGACAGGAGCGGAGAAAATCCATGGAGCAGAAAAAGCTCACCCCGACTGCCGATCTCAAAATGTCAAAACGCGCATCTCTTCTGGGAGCAATCTTCCTGATGGCGACATCCGCCATCGGTCCGGGATTCATCACCCAGACGGCGACATTCACCACCCAGCTTGGCGCAGCCTTTGCCTTCGGCATTCTCGCCTCCATCCTCATCGACTTCGTCGTGCAGTTGAATATCTGGCGCATCGTGACGTTAACGCGCATGCGCGCTTCCGACATTGCAAATGCTGCCATTCCGGGCGCAGGTTACCTGCTCGCCATTCTCGTCATCATCGGGGGTCTGTTCTTCAATATCGGCAATATCGGCGGCACCGGTCTCGGCCTGAACGCCATTTTCGGGCTGGACCCGAAAATCGGCGGTGCGATCAGCGCGATATTCTCCATCGCCATCTTCGTTTCCAAGCGCGCGGGTCTTGCCGTTGACCGGTTCATCATTTTCGCCGGCATCCTGATGATCGTGCTGACGCTTTATGTGGCATTCGTCTCCGCGCCGCCGGTGGGCGACGCCTTCCGCCAGACCTTCCTGCCGGATACCATCAATTTCGCGACCATCACAACCATCGTCGGCGGCACCGTTGGCGGCTACATCACCTATTCCGGCGCGCACCGCCTGCTGGACCGGGGCATGGTCGGCATTGAAAACCTGCCCGCTGTCAACCGCGCCGCGCTCACCGGCATCGCCGTCACCGGCATCATGCGTTACGTGCTGTTTCTTGCCATTCTCGGCGTCGTCGCCAGCGGCGTCGTCATCGATACGTCGGGCCAGGCCGCCAATCCCGCCGCACAGGCCTTCCGTTCGGCCGCGGGCGATCTCGGCTTCCGGCTCTTCGGCATCATCTTCTGGGCAGCGGCCATCACCAGCGTCATCGGCGCAGCCTATACGTCCGTCTCGTTCCTGCCCGTCTTCAAGCAGGATATGAGCGAGCGCGCCCGCAATATGGCGACGGTCGTTTTCATCGCCGTCTCGCTCGTCTGCTACCTGCTGATCACGACGCCGCCCGCGGCCATGCTGGTCTTCGTCGGCGGCCTCAACGGCCTCATCCTGCCCATCGGCCTCAGCATTTTCCTGTTCGCCGCATGGAAACGCGAAGACCTGATGGGCGGCCATCGCTACTCGCGCATTCTGCTCGGGCTTGGCGTTCTGACTTGCGCATTGACATGGTACATGGGCTACAAGTCCGCCGGCACCATCTTCGGCCTGCTCGGCCTGTAAAAACCAAAGGGAGGCGAACATGGCCGCTATCGATCTCAACAGCGATCTTGGCGAAAGTTACGGTGCGTGGAGCATGGGAGACGATGAGGCGATGCTCGCCATCGTTTCCAGCGCCAACATCGCCTGCGGATTTCACGCAGGCGACCCGGCCGGCATTTACCGCACCGTCAAGGCCGCCGCCGAAAAAGGTGTGGTCGTTGGCGCCCATGTCTCCTATCCGGACCGCGTCGGCTTTGGCCGCCGCGATCTGGACGCGACCTCGGAAGAGCTGATCGCCGATGTTATCTACCAGATCGGCGCGCTGAAAGGCGTCGCCGCCGCTGCCGGAACGACCGTGCGCTACGTCAAGCCGCACGGCGCGCTTTACAACCGCATCGCCAATGACGCGAAACAGGGGCAGGCGGTAATCGACGGCATCAAGGCTATCGACCCGTCGCTGGTGCTAATGGGCCTTGCCAATGCGCCTATCCTCGATCTCGCCCGCAAGGCGGACCTTTCTGTTGTCGCCGAAGCTTTCGCAGATCGTGCATATACACCCCAGGGTCAGCTCGTTTCGCGCCGGGAAGCCGGTGCCGTTTTGCATGACGCGGCAAAGATTGCCGACCGTATGGTGCGGCTTGCCCGCGAAGGCACGCTGGAGGCGATCGATGGCAGCATCATAAAAATCGAGGCACAATCGATCTGCGTGCATGGCGACAGCCACGGCGCGGTCGCCATCGCCCAGGAAATCCGTCGTCGGTTTGAAGCCGAAGGCATCGACATCCGCTCTTTTGCATCCAATCACTGAAAGGATAGCCGATGACGATACCGACATCCTATCTCAACCACACGGACGCAGACGCCGCGCGCAAGGCCCGCGCCACCTATCGCGATGGCCTTGTCGCCCCAACTTCCGGCATTGCACCCGGCTTCACGCAGGCGAACATGATCGTGCTGCCGCGCGACTGGGCCTTCGATTTCCTGCTTTATGCGCAGCGCAATCCCAAACCCTGCCCCGTGCTTGATGTCTCCGATCCAGGCTCGCCCACCACGCTTCTGGCACCCGGCGCTGACCTGAGGACCGACCTGCCGCTCTACCGCATCTGGCGGGATGGCAAGCTTGCCGAGGAAACAGCCGACGCCACCGCCGCCTGGGCGGAGCGCGACGATCTCGTCGCATTTCTGATCGGTTGCAGCTTCACGTTCGAAACGCCGATGGTGGAAGCTGGCATCGAAATTCGCCACATGACCGACAAGAGCAATGTGCCAATGTATCTTACCAACCGGACCTGCCGCCCGGCCGGACGGCTGAAGGGCAATATGGTCGTTTCCATGCGGCCAATCCCGGCATCGCGCGTGGCCGATGCGGCCACCATTTCCGGACGTTTTCCGGCGGTGCATGGCGCACCCGTGCATGTCGGCGCGCCGGAAGAGATCGGCATCACTGATTTGGCCAAGCCTGATTTCGGCGATGCGGTTCGGATCGAGCCGGGCGAAGTTCCGGTATTCTGGGCCTGCGGCGTGACCCCACAGGCCGCCGTGATGGCATCTGGTGTTCCCTTCGCCATCACCCATGCGCCGGGCCACATGTTCATCACCGATATTCCCGACACCGCCTATCACGCGTGAGGATATGATGCGTTTTCTCCCCGTCAGCCTCACCACCATTCTTGTTGAACTCGCCGATCTCGATGAAACACTGGCACTCTTCGCCTCGCTTCAGAACGATCCGGTCGAAGGCATTGAAGAGACGGTGCCGGCTGCCCGCACCCTGATGATCCGTTTCCGCCCTGAGAAGATCGATGCCGAAGCGCTGGCCGCGCGGCTGGCAAGCCGTGATCTCTCGGCAAAAATCGCGCCTTCAGACAATCTCGTGGAAATCCCCGTCCATTATAACGGTGAGGATCTGGCCGATGTTGCCGAGCTGACCGGCATGAGCATCGAAGAGGTCATTCGCCGTCATACCGAGAGTGAATTTACCGTGGCCTTTTGCGGCTTTGCTCCCGGTTTCGGTTATCTGGTCGGCGGCGATCCGGCGCTGCACGTGCCGCGCCGGCAGAGCCCGCGCACCCGAATTCCAGCCGGTTCGGTGGCGCTGGCCGGCGCCTTCAGCGGCGTCTACCCGCAAAACAGCCCCGGCGGCTGGCAGATCATCGGCACCACGCCGGTGAAGATGTGGGACATTGACCGCGACCCCGGCGCGCTTTTCCAGCCGGGTTATCGGGTGCGCTTCGTCGACATGGACAAGGCCGGAAGAACGGTCGATATCCCTGTCTCGGCTCCGCGCGGTCCCAGAAAAGAACCGTCAAAAGAAGGCCCGCATTTCGAGGTGCTTGCCGCACCCATGCCTGCCATCTTTCAGGATCTCGGCCGCTTCGGCCAGACCGGACAGGGTGTTTCGGCCTCCGGCGCGCTGGATCGCGGCGCATTCAATGCCGCAAACCGAATCGTCGGCAACCCTGCCAACACGCCCTGTCTTGAACTGACGCTCGGCGGTTTTTCCTTCAGGAGCACAAATCGCACCGTCATCGGCATAACCGGCGCACCCTGCCCCGTCACCATCACCACGACGGATCGCAGCTTTGCGGCCAACACCCATGTTCCGGTCTCCCTTGAACCCGGTGATGTAGTCAGTTTCGGCCAACCACCGAAGGGCATGCGCTGTTATCTTGCGGTACGCGGCGGTTTTGATGTCAAGCCGGTGCTGGGCAGCTTCGCCACCGACACACTCGCTGTCGTCGGTCCCGAGCCAGTGGGCGCGGGCGCCGTCCTTTCGCTCAAGGATGAGAAGACTGGCCTTTCCAGCGTGTCGATCGATGAGGTTCCGGCCTTCGACCCGCCGGCAACCGGCGAGGTCGTGACGCTGGACGTCGTTCTCGGGCCCCGCACGGACTGGTTCACGCAAAAGGGCATCGAGACCCTGACCGGCCAGCTCTGGCAGGTCACCCCGCAATCAAACCGCGTCGGCATCCGCCTTGCAGGCGAAGTTCCGGTGGAACGCAAGGACAGCGCCGAATTGCCAAGCGAAGGCACGGCGACCGGGGCGATCCAGATTCCCCATAGCGGCCAGCCGGTACTGTTCCTTGCCGATCACCCGTTGACCGGCGGTTATCCCGTCATCGGCGCGGTAGCGGAATATCATCTCGATCTTGCGGGACAAATCCCCGTCAACGCCAAAATCAAGTTCCGCCCGATCGGCCCCTTTGCCGAAATCGCGGCCAAAAACACATAATTCCGAGGAGAAGAGCGATGAAAAAAGTGCTGATTGCCAATCGCGGCGAGATCGCGGTGCGCATCATCCGCGCATGTCGCGATTACGGCCTGCAATCGGTCGCCGTTTATGCCGACCCCGATCAGGACGCGCTTTTCGTCCGGCTGGCGGATGAGGCCTATGCGCTGGAGGGCGTGCGCCCGGCCGAGACCTATCTCGATATCACCAAGCTGATCGCGATTGCCAAACGCGCCGGCGCGGATGCCGTACATCCCGGTTACGGTTTCCTGTCCGAGCGCGCCGAGTTTGCGCGTGCCGTTCTCGATGCCAGCCTCATCTGGATCGGCCCCGACCCGCACGTCATAGAAGCCCTAGGTGACAAAGTAGAGGCACGGCGCATTGCCACCGGCGTGGGCGCACCGCTGGTCGCCGGCAGTGACGGCCCCGTCGCTTCCGCTGCCGAAGTCACCGCCTTTGCCGAAGAACACGGCCTGCCCGTCGCCATCAAGGCGGCTCATGGCGGCGGCGGACGCGGCCTGAAAGTGGCGTGGAAGATGGAAGAGATCGCCGATCTCTACGAATCCGCCGTGCGCGAGGCAACCGCCGCATTCGGTCGCGGCGAATGTTTTCTGGAACGTTTTCTCGACCGGCCGCGCCACATCGAGGCGCAGGTTATCGCTGACAAGCACGGCAATGTGCTTGTCCTCGGCACCCGGGACTGCTCGCTGCAGCGCCGGAACCAGAAGCTGATCGAAGAGGCTCCAGCCCCCTTCCTATCCGCCGAACAGCGACAGAAGATCCACGCCGCCGCCAAGGCGATCTGCGCTGCTGCTGGCTATTCCGGCGCCGGCACCGTCGAATTCCTGCTCGGCGTCGATGGCACGATTTCCTTCCTCGAGGTCAATACGCGCCTGCAGGTGGAACATCCCGTTACCGAGGAAACCACCGGCATCGATCTCGTCATCGAACAGTTCCGTATTGCCGAAGGCCACAAGCTTCGTGTGCTTGAAACGCCGGAGCCACGTGGCCATTCGATGGAATTCCGCATCAATGCCGAAGATCCCGGCCGAGGCTTCCTACCGACGCCCGGCTCGATTTCGGTTTTCGACGCACCCTCCGGTCCCGGCATTCGCGTGGATAGCGGTGTCGTCAGCGGCTCCAGCGTGCCCGGCGTATTCGACTCGTTGATGGCGAAGCTGATCGTCACGGGTGCCGACCGCGACCAAGTCCTGCGCCGCGCCCGCCGCGCGCTGAAGGAATTCCGCATCGAAGGCATCGCCACCGTTCTGCCGTTCCATCGCGCCGCGATCGAAACCGAAGATTTCATCGGCACCGATGGCTTCAAGGTTCACACCCGCTGGATCGAGACCGATTTCACCGCTATGCCGAATGCCATGGAACGCCCGGCACCGGCCGACGACCCTTCCGTCACCCGTACCTTTCTGGAAATTGACGGCAAGCGTGTATCGGTTGGTCTACCCAGCCTGCTGCTCTCCAGCCTCGGTGCGGTTAGCGGCGGCAGCGCGGCTGCTCCCGGCACCGCCGCCGCCAAGGAAAAAGAAGGCGAAATCACCGCCCCGGTTTCCGGCACCCTGCAATCTTTCAAGGTAAAAGACGGTGATGTGGTTTCCGAAGGCGATCTGCTGGCCGTCATGGAAGCCATGAAGATGGAGACGCAAATTGTCGCCACCAAGGCCGGCAAAGTCCGCCTGATCGTCAAGGAAGGCGACTATCTGCAGGCGGGCGCAGCCCTCCTCGACATAGCCGGCTAATATACGTCGGACCTGCCGGCCTCACAATTGCAGATCGCGCATCTCCGGCGGCGGAACCCTTTCGCCGCCGGGCCGTTTATGGCGCGACCTGCTAACCATCGTGAGGGAAATATGGCCGGACGCACCTTGCTTCAGTTCTTCCATTGGTATTATCCGGACGGAGGGAAATTATGGAGCGAGGTGGCCGAAAAGGCCGAAAGCCTTGCGAAAATGGGCATCACCGATGTCTGGCTGCCGCCCGCTTATAAGGGTGCTGCCGGTGGCTATTCGGTCGGTTACGATACCTACGACCTCTTCGACCTCGGCGAATTCGATCAGAAGGGCACAGTCGCCACCAAATATGGCGATCGCGCCGCCCTCGAACACGCCGGCCGGACGCTGAAGGAAAACGGCATCCGCGTCATTCATGACGTGGTTCTAAACCACAAGATGGGTGCGGATGAGAAGGAGAACGTGCGGGTTCGCCGCGTCAATCCCGAAGACCGCACCGAGATAGATGACGAAGATTTTCAGGCGCTTGCCTATACACGCTTCACCTTTCCGGGCCGCAATGGCAAACATTCCAAATTCATCTGGGACCTGAAGTGCTTCAGCGGTGTCGACCACATCGAGGAGCCGACTGAAGACGGCATTTTCCGCCTCGTCAATGAGTATGGCGATGGGGAATGGAATGAGGAGGTCGATCAGGAAAACGGCAATTTCGACTATCTGATGGGTGCCGATGTCGAGTTCAGGAACCGGGCGGTTTACGAGGAACTCAAATATTGGGGCCGGTGGCTCTCCGAGCAGGTTCAGGTAGATGGCTTCCGTCTGGACGCCGCCAAACATATTCCGGCGTGGTTCTTCCGCGACTGGGTTGGCCATATGCGCGAAACGGTCGATCCCGATCTTTTTGTCGTGGCGGAATATTGGCATCCCGATATAGACGCGCTGAAAAGCTATCTCGAACTGGTCGACAAGCAGTTGATGCTTTTCGACGTCGCCCTTCACCATCGCTTTCACGACGCCGCAAAACAGGGTGGCGATTTCGACATGCGCAGCATCTTCGACGGCTCGCTGGTAGCGGCCGTTCCCGACCATGCCGTCACGCTCGTCGACAATCATGACACGCAGCCGCTGCAATCGCTGGAAGCACCGGTTGAACCCTGGTTCAAACCGTTGGCCTATGCCACCATTCTGCTACGCGAAGAGGGCGTTCCCTGCGTCTTTTATCCTGATCTGTTCGGCACGAGCTACACTGATACCGGTAATGACGGCAACGAGCACAAAATCGACATTCCTGCGATAGAATGCCTGCCGAAGCTCATTGAAGCGCGCAGCCGTTTTGCCAATGGTGCGCAGACGGATATTTTCGATGATCCAAGCTGCATCGCCTTTATCCGCCACGGCACTGCCGATGCCCCGGGCTGCGTGGTGGTGATGTCGAATGGCGAACCGGCGGAAAAGCAGATTGATCTCGGACCAGACCATGCAGGCGCGGTCTGGCGGGACTTTCTGGCGCACCGAGACGAAAAAATCACCCTCGACGATAGCGGCAGGGGCGTCTTCCCCACCAATGGTGGCAGCGTCAGTGTGTGGGTTTCAGCCGAAGCCGAGTGAGGGCAACCGCCAGGAAATATTCCTTTATTCGCCGGATACGAGACGGCGCGGACCTGCGCCGTCATCGGCCAGAACATCGTTCGGATTGCGTAGCGGACAATCGTCCAAAGAAAGGCAACCGCAACCGATGCACCCGGTGAGCTGGTCGCGCAGCATCACCAGGCTGTTGATGCGAAGCTGAAGCATCTCCCGCCAGGATTGTGAGAACCGTCGCCAGTCCGCCGCCGTCGCCACCCGATCCTGTGGCAAATCCGCCATTGCATCCCTGATAATGCTGAGCTGAATACCGGCCCGCTGGGCGATGCGGATGATAGCGATACGCCGCAAGACGGCGCGATGATAACGGCGCTGATTACCGGCAGTACGCCAGCCCTCGATCAAGCCCTTTGCTTCGTAAAAATGGATGGTGGAAACAGCGACCCCGCTACGATGGGCAACCTCCCCCACCGTCAGGCTGTGCTTAAACACGGTACTTTCCATTCTGGCTCCTGTTTCCGGAACGATTTCCGCTCGGAAACGCGGAAACTCGTTGAAGAGCAGCCGGTATAATTCCTCAACTATAGTTGAGGTCAATAGGCGAATGGTCAAAAAAAGAGGGGCGCCCGGTGGGCGCCCCCTCAGATCTTGCAAACACGGCGGATCAGAATTTCGCCGTCATGCTGATCCAGAAACGGCGACCTTCCATGACAGTGTTGAAATCGTCGGTGCCGACATCCTTGTCGAAGACGTTATAGACGGCAGCGTTAAGATCGACATTTTCGGCAACTGCATATTTCGCACCGATATCGAGGGTAGTGTAGGCCTCATATTTGCGCCCGGCCTTACCATTGATCGTCACAGGCGTCCCATTGGTGCCGATGCGCGGTCCGGCATTGATTTCCGATCCGTGATAATTGACCGAAGCCCAGGCTTCGAGACCATCTATCGGTGTCACCCAGTCGCCCCGCAGATTGGCCATATGCTCCGGTGTCCGCGCCAGCGGGAAACCTTCATAATCGCCGGTTTTCTGCTCGGAATGTGTGTAGGTGTAGTTACCACGCAGCGTCAGTTCCGGCGTGGCGTACCAGGTTGCCGTCAGCTCCACACCCTGAATCACCGCATCGTCGATATTGTAGTTATACCAGAGGCGATAATTGCGGTCCTCGCTCCAGCGGGCAGGCGTTCCATCGGGGTTGAGCACCAGCGCGTTGGAAATCTTGTCCTTGAAATCGGTGTAGAAATAGGTAGCGCCAAGCGCGACATCGCCATTGTCCCAGAGTGCGGCCACTTCGTAGCTCGTGCTCTTTTCCGCTTCCAGGCTCGGATCGCCGATAATCACGCCGCAAGTGCCGCTCGGACCATAGGTGCAACCACCGCCGCCGGTCGTATAGGCATAACCCGGCGCGACCTGGCGGATTTCAGGCGCGCGGAAACCGGTTGAAATGCCGCCCTTGATGGTCAGCTCTTCCGTCGCACTCCAGACGCCGTAAAGACGCGGACTGAAATGATTGCCGTATTTTTCATGGTTATCGAGACGCAGACCGCCGGTCAGCGCGAAATTATCGACAATGCGCCATTCATCCTCGACAAAAAGCGCCCATTGGGTTGCCGAGAAGGTTTCGTCGAGATTGGTGCGACGTCCCGGGTTCTGGTCCGTGAGACGCGCTTCGAAATATTGGCCGCCCGTCACCAGCGTGTGGTTTCCGTACAATTCGAAGGGCGTGGTGAACTTGCCGTCGAGAACAGTGTTGCGCACTTCAGGCGAGCGCGGATTTTCGGTCACACGTCCCGTGCGGATATTTCGGGTGAAATTGGTGCGCTCGGCCCATTCCTGCTGGAAGGAGAATTCAGATGTGGTCGGTCCCCACCGGCCGGTATGAGACAGGGACCAATGATCGCGCGTATTGGTGTTGTAGGTGCCGTTGGCGTCAGTCGCCGCCAGCGTGTCGCCGGGCTCGGCGCTGCGGCGAAGCCGCGTCTTGCCGCCCTCGAGATAGATGTCGTGGTCCTCATTCGGCGTAAACGTCAGACGGCCGTTGAAATCGTATTCCTTGGCGCCCGTGGTGCCGTTCAGGACGCTATCTTCGCCGCGTGTGAAGCCCCTGCCCCAGACCTGCAGGCCCAACTGGTCCTTCAGGATCGGCCCATTGGCATACCAGGAGACCTGACCACTATTGCCGAATTTGGAATGCTGCTGAACCGTGCCCTCGGTGGTGACGGAGCCTGACCAGACATCACCAACCTTGCGTGTGATGATGTTGATGACGCCGCCCATCGCATCCGAACCATAAAGCGAGGACATCGGGCCACGCACGACCTCGATGCGCTCAATCGCCGAAACCGGCGGAACGAAGCTCTGTTCGAAACCGGAGTTGCCGTTAGTGCGGGCATCGCGGGTGCTCTGCCGCTTGCCGTCAACGAGGACCAGCGTGTAAGCGCCGGGCAATCCGCGAATGAAAATATCCTTTTCATTGGCGATACCGGTGACAGATACACCCTGCACTTCACGCAGAGCATCTGTCAGATCGCGATAGGACCCCTTTTCCAGATCCTCGCGCGTGACAACCGTGATGCTGGCAGGCGCGTCCTTCACATTCTGCTCGAAGCCGGATGCGGTGACGACGATCTGCTGGAGAACCGTGGTTCCTTCCTGCGCCTGCTGCGAAAAAGCGGGCAGAGCAAAGCCCAGCGCCGTTCCTGCCGAAAGACCGGCCTTTATTATTGTCGCAGCGTTGTTCCGGCCGCGGTACTTCAATTCCATGTTACGCCCCCGCATTTAACTTGAGAATTTAACCCCACTTATTTAGGAGGGAGTGCGGGCGCAATGCGTTTGTTTTCGAACCATTCTAAATTCCAGAAATTGCAAAAAGGGCTCCTCCACTCAGCGGCGGAGTAAAAAAATCGCACAATGACAACCGGCAAGAGAAAAGAGCAATCAGCTTCCCCGACAAAGCCAGACAGGCTTGGACAGCTGAAATTACTTGTCGCTTTCGATGCGTTGTTGCGGGAAGGCAGTGTCAGCCGAGCTGCGGCCGGTATGGGACTGCCTATTTCCTCGATGAGCCGCATATTGCAGCAGCTGCGGGAGAAATACGGAGACCAGCTGTTTTTGCGCACCGGCCAGGGCCTGCGCCCGACACCCTTTGCCGAGAACATGCGGCTGCGGATCCGCTCGCTGGCGGCAGAAGCGGATAACCTGATCGATTATTCACGGGACAAACCGGAACTGCCCGCCGCTGCCAATAAAAGCGGCTGGGAACGGCCAGTGCTGATGAAGGCACCACCGCTTTCGCTTCGCCCGAGCGTTGTTCTGGAAGGCCAGCCGACACCGGAAAACATCGCCGACCGTCTCGCCCGTATCGGCCACAATGCCGATCCGCAGCAGCGGCTTGCCAAATACATCGCAACCTCGGCAATGGGCATCGGCAATAGCCGCCCACTCAGCCAGGAGGAGGCGATGGATGCGCTGGCGATCATTCTCGACGGCGATGCCGACCCGATTCAAATCGGGGCGCTGCTTGCAACCATGCACTATCGCGGTGGGACCGCAGCGGAGCTTGCCGGTTTCATTGAAGCCATGTGGCGGCATATAGAAAGAGACCAGCAGCGGCCTGCCGCCGTTGATCTCGACTGGCCGGCCTATATGTCGCCCAAACATCGCGACGCACCGTGGTTCCTGCATTCCGCCCGCCTCGTTTCCATGGCGGGATACAGCGTTTTGTTGCATGGCCATGTGGGTCAGGGAGAAAATGGCGGCAAGCTCGAACTTGCAGCTGAAGCCTGTGGAATTCCCCTATGCCATTCTCTTTCGCAGGCGGCTGAGGCCACAGCCTCAGAACGAATCGCCTATTTGCCGATTGGCGGCCTGTCTCTGCAGTTCCAGAGCCTTCTTGGCCTGCACGGCATTCTGGAAATGCGCCTGCCGCTCAACACGGTCGTGCATCTTCTCAACCCGCTTCGCGCCAGAAGTGCCATCATCGGTGTCGCCCGCCCCTCCTATCAGGAGCTTCACCGCGACACTGCGCGGCTGCTTTCGGTGGAAAACCTCGCCATTCTCGGCAATACGCGGGATTTTGCGCAATTCACACCGTTTCGTAGCACCCGGATTTTTGGCCTCTCCAAAGGGAAAGATGTTGAATTCGTCATTCCAGCCCGCGAAACACCACCAGCCGAGATGCCAACCATGTTCACCACCTTCGAATATTGGCGGGCAGTCTGGACGGGGGCGGCCAGGGATGAAAGGGCCGAAACCACCATCATCTCCACGGCTGCAATCGCGCTGATGCTGGTCAACGACATGGCCATGCCATTTGAAGAGGCCTATGCCCGCAGCCTGCGGCTGTGGCACGACAGGGCGCGTAATTTCGCCAATGTATGAAAGCTTGGGGCCTGAAAGCTCAGGCGTTGGCGACTGATTTTTTCAGTGCCAGATACTCCCACACGGCAACGAGCAGCAGGATGCCCGTGCTTGCCAGTTGCAGGATGAAAAGCGGTATGCCCGGCACCGGCAAAAGCAGGAGGAGCGCCACCACACCGGCAAAATGCGAAACGGGCCGCTGGTAAGTGGCGGCAATCTTGACGCCGATATTGCCCGCAAGGAAAAGGATGGGGCCGCCGAGAATAGCGATAGCCTCCCTTAACGTCACACCCTCCCGGGCATGGGACAGACTGAAATCCTCTCCCACCGCCGTCAGGATAATGCCCGCCACGATAGGCAGGTGGCCATAGTTGAAGAGATTATGGGCGATCTTCGCTTTCTCTTCTGCATTCTCAGCCTTTCTGGACGCTTCCTCCTGCCCGTGATGGAAATAGATCCACCACATCGCCACGGTGCTGACGAAGGCAGAACAGAAAACGATGAATGTCAGGGTGGAATTCATATATTCAGTGGCCGTGCGGCCGGTGGTGAGAATGGTTTCGCCGAGGCAGATGATCACGAACAGCGCGCAGCGCTCCGCCAGGTGTTCGCCGGAAAGATGCAGCCTGTCCTCGTCGCTGGATGCCACACCCGGCACCACATAACGGCAGGCCGGTCCCGCATATTCGATCGCCAGCGCCACACCCCACAGGAGAATACGGTCCGTCAGATCGACCAGCCCGCCGGCCAGCCAGAACAGGCTTGATATGACGAGCCAGATCGTCACGCGCACGAAAACCAGAAAAGACTGCCGATCTTCCCCCTTGAAGGCATAAAGCGCAAAAAGGCTCCGCCCCACCTGCATGGTGCTGTAGATGACGGCAAAAACAAATCCCTGTTCCGCAAAAGCTTCCGGCAAAGCGATGGCCAGCAGAACCCCACCGAACATCAACACAAAGAGCAGAATCCGGACCGGCTCCTTTTCCGTATTGAGCAGATTGGTGATCCAGGTCGTGTGTATCCACAGCCACCATAACGACAATATCAAGATGCCCGCTTCAAGCGCAGCCGTTGGCCCGAAATCCTTTGCCAATGCATGCGAGAGCTGGATGAGCGCGAAGACAAAAACCAGATCGAAAAACAACTCGGGGAAAGTCGCCTTTTCAGCGTCCTGTCCTTCTCGCCTGATCCAGCTTTCCGCAGCCGGCGTGCACTCGGAAATCTCTGTTTCAGTTCCCATTCTGCTTTTGCGCCCATTCGTGAAATATCAAGTTGCTGTTCCCAATCACCGTTGTGAGAGATCAGCCTCCACGCCAAGGGTATCGAGGCTCGAAGTTCGTCCTGGAAATTCGAGCGCGCGCGCACTGTCTGGATAAAAACGCGGCCCCACCAATCGTACCTTCCTGCCCAGGACGTCCGTAATATAATCGGGTGCGGCAGATGCTTCAGAGAATGTGACGCTGCGGGCTTTATCCCGCTCCAGCGTGCTGACCTCAATGGGCTGGGCAAGTACCGGCAGCACCGTCATGCAGGTGAAGGCGGCGGAAAGAAAAATGGACTTGGGCAACATCGGTCTATCCCTGACGTGATTATTTGCGCCATAAACAGCCTGCACCCGTTTTTGTTCCGACGCTGTTCAGGCCTCTCCGTCGAGATAGGTGCGATATTGCACATAATCCGCACTTGTTTGCCCATCGACGATTTCAGGCGGCCGGCCCGTGCCTCCCGTCAGATAGCCCGTACTTTCAAGCTCCGCTTTCAAAAGCTTTTCAATCGCAACGTGCCGGGGCAAGGCGCTGTCCGCCATATAGAGAGCGACGGCCAGCTCCATATCGTCTGGAAAAATCATCGGCGCGGCATCCCTTTTCAACAATCAGGCGGAAACGCGCAATGACGACGAAGGTTCAATACCGTTGGTTTGTGCCCGCATTCCAGAGCATCAAGCGTCTACAAAATGATCGCTTCTGGCCGCGGCCAAAACATCGTCACCAACAGTTCCGGACGGCTGTTCGAGGGCGTGCCACTCCCTTTTTGGCGGGAACTGATGCACGAAATAACGTCTACATGACCCAATCGTCGCAATTAAGCGTTCAAAACATCCCGGACTCAAGCGATTGAAACCAATCAGGGAAAAGCTAAAACGAAAGCTAATAGCGATTTAACTTTCATTACATTGCATTAACCATAGGAGTTCTCATTGGCTGAATTCTGGTGTGTTCAACAGCAGCCTTACCGCGAATCTCTCTGCAATTCTGGAAACAGTGAAAATGTACCTGCGGACCAGCTTTTTCGCAAGCTATCGCCATTTGCCGACGCTTCACGTTTACGCTCGCATGCTCGTCTCCAGCTTGTCCGTGCGACCGCGCAGCTGCGCTAGCAGCATGGCTTGAAGATCAAAACCACCCTCCTGTGACTTCCGGGTCAGATTGCGTAGATACCCACCCAGCGAACTGATCTGCTCCGCCTTCTGCAATAGGCAGGCAAGGATAGCCGCCGTTCCCTGTCGACCGAAGGCGGTAAGCGCCTCCTGATAAGCCGACTGGCTGATGTTGAACATGGTTCTGATGACGGAGGTTGCCACCTCTAGATCGCGCCAGCCTGTCACCGCTCCGCCTGGGGCATAGAGCGAGATATCCGGGCAAGCCTTCAAAACCAAAACAATATCAGGAACAAAAAATTGCTTATGAACAACAGGCCTGAGCGGTGGTGGCGAAGGTTTTGTACTGGCAGGTGCCGCACATGCTGGCTGAGCCGCAGTGTTTACGACCGGTGGAACGGTTGCGGGTTCACGCAAATCTAGCGGTTTAGATATGGATTCGGATTCTGAATTCTTTTTGAGACGCTCATTTTGGCAGTCATTGCCGCTCAAATCTTCGGATTTTTCAATATTTTCCAGATAGTTGGTCACTTCTGCGCGTAGCGAGGCCAGAAAACCGGCGATTTCCTTAAGCTCAGCGGGTTTTGAATTGCGGCCAAGCGATCCGGCGACGGCATTGTAGCGGGCCTGAAACCCTTCGAATGTTTCAGTCTGGCCGCTGGCGGCGATCATTTCACAGAGTTTCTGGATATCACGACGGCAAAGGCTGATGCTTTCGCGAAGCCGTTGAAGATCGAGCCGCTCGCGGATGATGCGTTCAGCCAGGTCTTCAATTTCTGCTTTGCGGGCAAGAAGCGGCGCCAGCGAGAAACCATAGGCTTCGCTGATCTCCCCTCCCCTGTGCTTGCGGGCGTAGCGTTTTCCGTTTGGGCTATCTTTACGGATAATGAGACCGGCTTCGACGAGAGCCGAGAGATGCCGGCGCAACGTCTGTTCGGCCATGCCATGTGCTCTCAGCGACAATTGCGTATTGGACGGGAAGACGACCAGGCCGGCTTCGCTGGAGAGTTCGTTCTTTGGATAAAAACTCAAAAGCGCGTTCAAGACCGCAAGCGAGCGATCGGTCACACCGAGCAATGGTCTTGCTTCACAGACCGAACGATAGAGTTTCCATTTATCGACCGCTTCAGTTTTCTTGTTTTTCTGTGCGGCAAACTGAGTTGCGAGAACGCCAAACGACATCGCTCGCCGCCCAAAGGGCGTCGTTACATGTGTGCTGTCCATGTCTTTCACCTTTCACAAGGCAAAAGAAAATCGCTCACCGAAAAATTCGATGCCAAGACTCTTGACTATGATTCGCGGAAATGAGATTCTTTGGGTGCTTAGATCAAAGAAAGGCTTCCGTGCGGCAACGTTCGGGGGCTTTTTTCTTTTGTGATGCGTCTCCTGTTAGTCGTTCGAGTTAAAAATTACTGCTTGGATCGGTATTCGGCAAACAGCGCCTGGAGATGTTCTAGAACGAATTCGGCAAATTCCGGGGCTTCGTTCTTGTCGATCGATATATCCAGCTTGCGGTCGCTCTCGACCACCTTCGCCAATCGACCACCGGTTTCAGACGACCAGACACCGGCTTTTTTCGCCTGGGCCTTGGGCTTCAGGAAATCCAGAAGTGATTTGAACCTGTCTTCGGAGACAAGCGCTGCAACGGAAGGCTCCCGGACATAGGCGCGGGCAGCCTCCTTGACCTGCGACGAGGAAAGCTGATCGGCGAGATCCATCCAGTTACGGCGACCGACGCTAGGCGCGGGACCGATGAGATCAACCAGATCCTCCGGAATGCGGCCGACGACCGACAGCATGTTGGAAAGATCGCCTTTGTGCAGCGACATTGCCGCCATGATCGTATCACGGGGAAACCGCATCTGCAGTTTCTGGGCGAAGCGCGCCTTTTCGATATAGGTGAGATCGCGGCGCTCGTTGTTTTCCTGCCCCTGCGCCACGACCAGTTGTTCATCACTAAGATCGCGAACGACGGCCTTGACCGGAATACCAAGGCTTGAGACGGCGCGCAGACGGCGATGACCGAAGGCAACCTGATAACGGCCCGGAAACTCGGGATGCGGGCGCACCAGAATGGGAACCTGCTGTCCCTGCTCGCGAATGGCTTCCACCAGACCGGCATCTGCCTCTTCGGAAGCCGGCATACGATCTGGTATGAACGAAGGATCAATATCGGCAGGGTTGAGGGAAACGATCGTCAGACCCTCGGCGAGCCGCTTTTCGATCTCTTCAGCACGCTTTGCACGTTCCGAAACCTCGTTCAGCGACTGGCCAATCATACCAACTGGCGAGTTCACAACATCCGTCACCAGATCGGGAGAACCAAGGATGGGCCTGACGCGTGGCCGCGCCCGCTCAGTGGCAGCGTCGTTGTTGTCGGTGGCCGGTGTACCGAGATTTGCGAAAATCTGCTTTCTGCTCATGCTGCCCTACCCCACGCTTTTTTGATCAGTCCTTCGACTTCAGCGTTTACATTGTTCATGGCTTCCAGCGCCCGATCATAGGTCGAGCGGGTGAACTGGGTTCTTTCCACTTCAAAAAGCGTCTGGTTGGTCAATCCGGCATCGGAGACGGCCGTGCTCTTCAGCATCGGATGATTGAGGACGTTTTCACCGAAGATCGAACGCAGGAAAGCAACCATCTGGTTTTGCGGGCCGTCACTCGGTTCAAACCGGGTAATGAGGTAACGCATCCAGTTATAATCGGATCGCGCGCCGGCCCGGCCGATTTCAGCGAGAAGATCACCGGTCATGGCAAGGAACTGGTTCATGGACATGACGTCCAGCATCTGCGGGTGGACGGTGACGAGAACCGAGGTGGCCGCCGTCAATGCAGAAAGCGTCAGGTAACCGAGTTGCGGCGGGCAATCGATCACGACGACATCATAGAAATTCTGCGCCTGGGCGATTGCCTGGCCGATGCGGGCAAAGAACAACGTGTCACCCGGAGCGCGACGCATCAGCGCGCGGGGCGTGTCGTGCTCGAACTCCATGAGCTCCAGATTGCCCGGAACGATGTGAAGGCCGGGAATATAGGTGCCGCGAACGATCTCGGCGATCGGACGGCGTTCCTCGTCGTAGCGGATCGCACCATAGAGCGTTTCATTCGGGCCGACATCAATTTCTGGCTGATGACCGAAGAGAGCAGACAAACTGGCCTGCGGATCAAGATCGATTGCGAGAACCCTATAACCGCGCAGCGCCAGATATTGCGCCAGATGCGCTGACGTCGTGGTTTTTCCGGAGCCGCCCTTGAAATTCATGACGGCGATGACCTGTAGTTCTTCGCCGTCACGGCGGTGGGGCAGATAGCGGCGTGTGCCACGTGCGCCCTGATCGAGAAGCTTTCTGATCTCGTGCATGTCTTCAACGGAATAGGAGCGGCGGCCTGGTGCCTGTGCCGCGTCAAGTTCCGGACGCTCAGCCGCGATCTGGCGAAGATAAGCCTCGCCAATCCCGATCAGCCGCGCGGTTTCCGCGGGCGAGAAATTTCGCATGCTCTTTTCGGTGTGGGGTGAAAATGTATTTGCATTATGCGCCTGCAATTGGGCTGACAGTGCAGCCGAATGCTGTTGTATAAGGCCCGTCAGGTCGGGTGCCCCTGCAGCAAGTCTTGAGTCGGCACTCTGTGTCATTTGTCTTCTTTCGCTCGATATCGCAGTGGCGGTTTTTTTCGAAAAAGGCGGTTTTTTCCGCAACTGAGATATAAGCGCCGATTCTCTTTTCGGCGCAATAGGCTTTTTTCCCGGTTGCGAAACTGCCGCTAAAGCATTGTGGAAGAATCACATTTGGTTTTTGTGACAGTTTGACTGTTAGCCGCGGCTAACTTTGCCAATGTTGGTCAGTCGGCTGTTGTTTAGACAGCGTTTCATCACCCATGAAGTTAGCCGCGGCTAACTCGGGGGAGCGAATATTGAGATCCCTGCTGTTCGGCTCAGCGCAGTGAAAAGTGAAGGGTGGACATTCGCAGGCGTTTAATCTCTACTCATTGACTAGAGTATCGTTGAGCCGCGCGCTCCCCGTGTGGCTATTCATACTGTCGCAGGTTGGAGGAATGAATGTCCTATGATGTCGCTCTCGTCGGGTCCGGCTTCGCTGCCATCTGTACCGCCGCCCATCTTCTCTCTTGTCTGCCAGCGAAGGCCTCAATCGCCATTGTTGGCGATGAGTCTGATTTTGGGCGTGGAACGGCCTACCGTACGGAACTACCCTATCACCGGCTAAATGTGCCGGCTGGACGTATGAGCGTCTTTCCTGATCGCCCGGAAGATTTCGTCGACTGGCTGAAGGAAAACGGGATAGGGGACGACCCTCTACTGTTTGCGTCGCGCGGAGATTATGGTCTTTATCTAAGAGACAGATTGGCCACTCTGTTGAGAAGCCGTGAACAGAGGGCGAGGGTGGATTTCATTCGGGCCAAGGCTTCCACCTGCCGCCCCAACGATGCGGGGGGATTTACCTTCGTTCTCGAAAACGGTGAGATGATGCGTGCGCAAAACGTTGTTCTGTGTGTAGGTGTCGGTGCGGCGAGTTTGCCGGTGCAAACTGTTGCGAACGACGAGGGCAGGCCGCCGCGGATCATCGGTCACTGCTGGCAGCCCGGGTGGCTATCGAAGGTGAAGATGGGCGACCGCATCTGTATTCTCGGTTCCGGGTTGACGATGATTGACCAAGTGCTGACCCTGCGGGGAAAAGGGCATACGGGGCCGATTCATGTCCTGTCTCGTCGCGGACTTGTGCCGCATCCGCACATCAGTCCACCTTTGCACCCGGTCGATCCAATCTTGCCGGAGAAAACCACGGAGATTAGCCGCCTGTTGCAGTCCTTGCGCAAACAGGTGAGGGAGGGCGCACCCTGGCGTACGGTCATGGATGGGCTGCGTCCGAGGACGCAGTCGCTTTGGCAAGCTCTCACGGCTGCTCAACGAAGCAGGTTCCTTCGGCATGCTTTGCCGTGGTGGAATATTCACCGGCACCGCATCGCGCCGGAGGTTCATGCGGCTTTTGAGAAACTGCTTACCGATGATATTCTGGAAATCCATGCGGGTTACCTCAGCTCTGTTGTAGAGCAGGACGAGGGCATTACCCTGTGCTACCGCCGCCGGCATACGCAGATATTGAAAGAGCTGCAGGTGGATTGGGTTGTCAATTGCACGGGTATGGAGCGAGCGGGTATTGGCCATTCGCGCCTTTTGGAAAACATGCGAAACGACGGTGTGCTTCTGCTGGATCCTCTGGGTCTCGGCGTTGAAGTGGACGGCCAGTCTCGCCTGTTGCGGGCGGATGGACAAAGCTGGTCCGGCCTCTTCGCGGCTGGTGCCCTGACGGCGGGCCGCTTATGGGAAATAACAGCCGTGCCGGATATTCGGGTGCAGGCACAAAAAATTGCGCAACACGTCGCAGACAGAGTGTCATCGAATGATAGGGTTTCAGCCCAGCGGTAAATTGCTGGCTGAATATCGCAAGCAAGACCGTATTCAAGGCATATTTGTTTGGCGCCTGTTTTCTCCGAATTTCCCATCTTTGGTGTTAGCCGCGGCAAACTTTTCCGAGTTGACGAATACCCAATGATTGAACCATTGGGGACCTCCAAAGCTGGAGGAGCGCGTGGGAGCAACTTCCCTCGCAGGACAGACGGAACACAATGATATGCTCTTGCAGCAACATGTGGTTCCTCGAAAATATCGCTCGTCCCTGTTATCATCCGGGGTTAGCGATTTCGTACCGATAAGGGCAGAGACAGGAACGTTTTCTCTATTTTGCTAAATAATTTACATCGGTTATGGAGTGTTGCCGCAAAACCGGCTATAAATTCCGAAAAATGCAATAATCATGAAAATTATTTGCGAGGTTTGATGGAAAAGCAGAAACTGGTGAGGTTCGCGACGGCTGATAATCAGGCCGGTGGCCAACGTCGGCCATTTGCGAAGGCCGTTCGGGCCGGCGATTTTGTCTATGTTTCCGGGCAGGTGCCGACCATTGACGGGGAAGTGGTGACCGGCGGCATCGTGGCCCAGACCGAGCAGGTTGTGGCCAACATCAAGGACGTTCTGGCGCTTGCCGATTGCACGCTTGCCGATGTGGTAAAGGTTAACGTCTGGCTGGATGATGCTCGAGATTTTTCGAGCTTCAATGCCGTTTTCCAGAAATATTTCATCGATCATCCGCCGGCGCGCTCGACCGTGCAGTCGCCGCTGATGGTCGATGCAAAGGTGGAAATGGATGTTATCGCTTATAAGCCGGTGGCTTAACTATCTGATTTTTATGGTTTTGAGAGCATATGATGACCTATCCATGGCCTGAAACGGGCACACCACTCGATGCGATTTCAACGCCGATGCCGGTGATCGACGAGGATCGGCTTGCGGCGAATATTCTCAAGGCGCAGTCCTATCTCGATGAGCATGGCAAGGCCTTCCGTCCACATATCAAGACGCACAAGATACCGGCCATCGCCAGGCAGCAGCTTCAGGCCGGCGCCATCGGCATCAATTGCCAGAAGGTCAGCGAAGCCGAGATTTTTGCAGATGCCGGATTCGACGATATTCTGATCACCTATAATATTCTCGGTGCGGCGAAATTGTCGCGACTAAAGGCGCTGAATGCGCGTATTGGCCGGTTGAGCGTCGTTGCTGACAGCGTCGCGACAATTGTCGGCCTTGCTGGCACATTCGATACGGAAAAGCCACTTGCCGTGCTTGTCGAATGCGATACTGGCGGAAAGCGCTGTGGTGTGCAGACGCCGGAAGCCGCCCTGTCGCTTGCGGAAAAGATCGATGCGGCACCGGGCCTCGTCTTCAAAGGTATTTTGACCTATCCGGCACCGGGCGGGGCTGAAAAGGTCGAGAGCTTTATTTGCGAGACAATGGCGCTGCTTGCGGCAAGAGGCATCGAATGCCCTGTCCGTTCCAGCGGCGGTTCACCGGATTTTTACGCCGCACACCTCGTGCCTTCGGCAACCGAACACCGGGCGGGCACATATGTATATAATGACCGCGCCATGCTGCGCGCTGGTCATTGTACGGCCGGCGATCTGGCAATGCATGTTCTTGCCACTGTGGTATCGCGGCCGACAACCGATAGGGCCGTGCTCGATTGCGGCTCCAAGGCTTTGACCTCCGATCTTCTTGGTTTCAGCGATTACGGGCTGATCGAAGGTTATGAAGGTGCGAAAATCGTCTCGCTCTCGGAAGAGCATGCAGTTGTCGATCTATCCGGCTGCACGTCCGGCAGGCCGGAAATCGGTGACGTGGTCAAGGTTGTGCCGAACCATACCTGCGTTGTCAGCAACCTTTTCGACAGGATGGTGTTTCATCGAAACGGCCTCGTGACCCGGGTGGAAGACGTGGCCGCACGTGGTACCGTCTGGTAATATTACCCGGCTAATCAAATTAAGAGACAGAAAACTGCCTAAAGCAGTCCCGGTAACGAGAAATACAAAAATGCGCATATTCACGGCGTCGCTCGCCACCGAAACCAACACGTTTTCGCCCGTTCCGACGGATATGGATGCTTTCCGCGCGGCTTTTTATGCCGGGCCGGGCGAACATCCGGAAACGCCGACGCTTTGCTCCTCGCCGGTGCCAATCCTGCGCCGTCGCGGCAAGGCGGAAGGGTTCACGGTGATCGAGGGCACATCCTGCTGGGCGGAGCCGGCAGGTCTCATCCAGCGCCAGACCTATGAAACGTTGCGCGATACTATCCTTGCGGAACTCCGGCAAGCGCTGCCGGTTGATGCGGTCGTTCTCGGTCTGCACGGCGCAATGGTGGCACAGGGTTATGATGATCCGGAAGGCGATTTTCTGTCGCGCGTGCGCGCAATGGTCGGGCCGGAGGTATTGATCGCGGCGGAATTCGATCCTCATAGCCATCTGACGGCGCGGAGAGTTGAAAATCTCGATTTCATGGCGACGTTCCTGGAGTTTCCCCACACCGATTTCGAGGAACGCGGCGAGCATGTCGTTGAACTGGCGCTGCGCGCCCTGCGCGGTGAAATCAAACCGGTGATTTCCACATTCGATTGCCGCATGATTACCATTTATCCGACCAGTCGTGAGCCGATGCGCTCTTATGTGGACCGTTTGAAGGCGATGGAAGGCAAGGACGGCATCCTGTCGATTTCGGTCATCCACGGTTTCATGGCGGGCGATGTGCCTGATATGGGCACGCGGATTGTTGTCGTCACCGATGGCGACAGGGAGAAGGGCGATGCGCTGGCCGAAAAACTCGGCCATGAACTTTATGCCATGCGCAAACTGACCGCCATGCCCATGCTGGATACGGAATCGGGCCTCGACAAGGTTCTTGCCATTTGCAGCGGCAATCCGGACAAGCCGGTGGTGGTATCGGACATATGGGACAATCCGGGTGGTGGCGTTGCGGGTGATGCCACCCATATCCTGCGGCGCATGGTGGAGCGCCGCATGGATAATATCGGTGTCGCAACGATCTGGGATCCGATTGCAGTATCTTTCTGTCATGCGGCGGGCGAGGGGGCAGAGATCGATCTGCGCATCGGCGGCAAATCCAGCCCCGAGGGCGGCGAGCCGCTCGACTTCCGTATAAAAGTGATACGCACCGTTGAGGCCGGCTGGCAGAGTTTCCGCAACAGCCGCGTCACGCTCGGTCGCGCCGCCGTCGTGCGGCCGGTTGGGACAGAGATCGATATCATCCTCATTACCAGCCGCACCCAAACTTATGAGCCGGATATCTTTTCCAACCTCGGGATCGATTTCGCAAAAAAAGACGTGCTGTTGGTCAAATCAACCAATCATTTCCATGCGGGTTTTGCGCCTGTCTCCTCTGAGATCGTCTATATTGCAGCACCGACCTCTTATCCAACCGATCCGGCTACAACCGCCTATCGCAAAGCGAGCCTCAAGCTCTGGCCACGCGTGGCCGATCCGCTGGGTCTAGACTAGGGCTTCTCCAATAAAAACGGAATCGCTCTAAGCGTGCAGCCGCTTTAGATGGGCTGAAGTGTGATGAGGAAAAACGCACCCGTATTTTGATCGGGCTCGACAGTGAAAGGCCGACGATCCTCGATCAACAGGCTGTCCAGCCGCGCGAGATTGGTTTTTCCATCGCCGCTGGAGACCACGAGCGGGTCGAGCGCGAGAACGAGTGTCGTGACGCCCTCTGCTGTTGCAGAAAACGTGCCGGATTGCCTTCGCACGGCATGACGGAAAGCTGAGCGGCGGGTCATGACGTTGAGATCGACGATCGGGCCACCGGGCAATGTCGCATTGACAGAAACATCGGCCGGAAAGGGCAGGGGGGCGCTCTCCATCGTCAGCAGCAGTGGATAGTTGGCTGCAATCGCAAGCGCCATGCCATTGCCCTGAAGGATGGACAGCGTGCGGTCTATGCCGGGAAAAATCGAAAACGGCCCGTCGCTCGCAACCGTCGCCATGCTGATTCGCCAATCAAAATCATTCACGGAGGCCGCTGGCGGGAAGATGGCGATTTCCACCGTTTCGCCACCGCCATTTTTCCAGGGCATGCGTTTGTAATCGCTTGCGCGCAACAGGGTCATGATTCTCTAACTCCGCACGGTGCTGGCCGAAAACGCCTATCCGCGTTTCCGGCCATGCGAAAATCAATTGCCGAGAATGCCGGGCAGGCGCAGACCCTGCTCCTTGGCGCAGTCCACAGCGATTTCATAACCGGCATCGGCATGACGCATGACGCCAGTTGCCGGGTCGTTCCAGAGCACGCGCTCCAGCCGGCGAGCGGCATCGTCGGTGCCATCGGCGCAGATGACCATGCCGGAATGCTGCGAGAAGCCCATGCCGACACCGCCACCGTGGTGCAGCGACACCCAGGTTGCGCCGGAAGCGGTGTTCAGCAGCGCATTCAGGAGCGGCCAGTCGGAAACGGCATCCGAACCGTCCTTCATGGCTTCGGTTTCGCGGTTGGGTGAGGCGACGGAGCCGCTGTCGAGATGGTCACGGCCGATGACAACAGGCGCTTTCAGCTCGCCATTCTTCACCATTTCGTTGAACGCAAGCCCCAGACGATGGCGGTCGCCAAGCCCGACCCAGCAGATTCGCGCCGGCAGGCCCTGAAACGCGATGCGTTCGCGTGCCATGTCCAGCCAGTTATGCAGGTGCTTGTTATCAGGCAGCAGTTCCTTCACCTTGGCGTCGGTCTTGTAAATATCTTCCGGATCGCCCGAAAGCGCCGCCCAGCGGAACGGGCCGATGCCGCGGCAGAATAGCGGGCGGATATAGGCCGGAACGAAGCCGGGGAAGGCGAAGGCGTCTTCCAGCCCTTCATCCTTGGCGACCTGGCGGATGTTATTGCCGTAATCCAGCGTCGGAACACCGGCGTTCCAGAAATCGACCATCGCCTGCACATGTACCTTCATCGAGGCGCGGGCGGCAGCGGCGACTGCCTTCGGATCGCTTTCCTGTTTGGCGCGCCATTCGGCCACGGTCCATCCGGCCGGCAGATAACCGTGGATCGGATCATGCGCCGAAGTCTGGTCGGTGACCATATCGGGGCGGACGCCACGGCGAAACAGTTCGGGGAAGATTTCCGCCGCATTGCCGATCAGGCCAACGGATTTCGCTTCGCCTGCCTTGGTCCATTGGTCGATGAGTGCCAGCGCCTCATCCAGCGTGTGTGCCTTTGCGTCGACATATCGCGTGCGCAGCCGGAAATCGACGCGGGTTTCATCGCATTCGACCGCAAGGCAGCAGGCGCCTGCCATGACGGCGGCCAGCGGTTGGGCGCCACCCATGCCGCCAAGACCGCCGGTCAGGATCCATTTGCCCTTGAGGTTGCCGCCATAGTGCTGGCGACCGGCCTCGACGAAGGTTTCATAAGTACCCTGCACGATGCCCTGCGTGCCGATATAAATCCAGGAACCGGCCGTCATCTGGCCGTACATGGCCAGCCCCTTCTTATCCAGCTCGTTGAAATGGTCCCAGGTGGCCCAATGCGGCACCAGATTGGAATTGGCGATCAAAACACGCGGCGCATCCTTGTGGGTACGGAACACGCCGACCGGCTTGCCGGACTGCACGATGAGGGTTTCATCCTCGTTCAGATCCTTCAGCGTCGCAACGATGCGGTCGAAATCTTCCCAGGTGCGGGCGGCGCGGCCGATGCCGCCATAAACCACCAGCTCATGCGGCCGTTCGGCGACATCAGGGTCGAGATTGTTCATCAGCATGCGCAGCGGCGCTTCCGTCATCCAGCTTTTGGCGTTCAGCTCATTGCCCTGCGGCGCGTGGACTTCGCGAATATTGTGGCGCGGATTATCCATGTGATTTCCCCTTATCGTTGTGTCTCGAGCGCGAAATTTTCCATGCGCGTGAGAATGGTTTTGAGATGGTTGCGCAGGCGTTCCGCCTTTTGCGCGTCATAGGCGAAAGGCGGCACCTCACTGGCGAGATGGGTGGATTGCGCCAACTCCATCTGAATAGCGTGCATGCCGGCTTCAGGTTTTCCATAATGCCGGGTCGTCCAGCCGCCTTTGAAGCGGCCGTTCAGAATGCTGTCGTAACCCTCTGCGGCAGCGGTCACGTCCACGGCAATCCGCTCTATGGCCGGATCGCAGGTCCTGCCCATATCCGTGCCGATGTTGAAATCCGGCAGCTTGCCCTCGAACAGAAAGGGGATATGCGAGCGGATCGAATGGCAATCATAGAGAATGGCGATGCCGTGAATGGCCTTCACCCGCTCGATTTCCGCCGCAAGGGCTGCATGATAGGGCGCGTGAAAGGTTTCCAGCCGATAGGCGATATCAGCTGCATTCGGTTGCTGCCCCTCATTCCAGATGGGTTTGCCGTCGAAATCGGTTTCCGGAACCAGTCCCGTCGTGTTCTGGCCCGGATAAAGGCTCACTCCGGCGGGGTCGCGGTTGGCATCGATCACGTAGCGGTGGAAGGTGGCGCGGACCGTGGTCACATTCTCCAGAAGCCCGGCATAGAGGTCGTGGATGTGCCAGTCGGTATCGGCGAGAATCCTGCCATTGTCGTTGAGGCGATCCCAAATCTCCGCCGGCACATCCGTACCGGTGTGAGGCAGGCCGAGAATGATTGGCGAGGTGCCTTGGTGCAGCGAGAAAGGCGTGCTCATCGGCCAGCCCCTTCTGCCGTAGGGTTACCCCCCTCTGCCCTGCCGGGCATCTCCCCCTCAAGGGGGGAGATCGGCAAGCGGATAGCACCTTGCCTAGGGAACGAGCGGACACGGTATGTGATCTCCCCCCTTGAGGGGGAGATGCCCGGCAGGGCAGAGGGGGCTAGCCCCAACGCACCGACCGGAACGGAGGAAAACAATTGGCTTGTCATCTCAAACCTCGAGCTTCGGCAGAATGCCATCCGAAATCACGGAGACCAGAGCGCCGGAAGCGATCAGCTCCGCAGCCGCTTTCAGATCCGGCGCCATATAACGGTCCTCTTCCAGCGAGGGGATTGACGCACGAAGCACGGTAATAGCCTTTTGAAGCTCTGGGCTGGTTTTCAGTGGCCCGCGCAATTCCACACCCTGGATGGCGGAAAGGGCTTCAATACCAAGGATGGCGAAGAGATTTTCGGTCATCGGCAGCAGGCGCCGCGCACCATGGCAGGCCATGGACACGTGGTCTTCCTGATTGGCGGAAGTTGGTGTGGAATCCACCGAGGCCGGATGCGCCATCTGCTTGTTCTCGCTCATCAGTGCGGCAGAGGTGACTTCGGCAATCATCAGGCCGGAGTTCAGGCCCGGCTTTTTGGATAGAAAGGCGGGCAGACCGTAGGAAAGGGCCGGATCGACCAGCAGCGCCACGCGGCGCTGGGCGATCGCGCCGATTTCGCAGATGGCAAGTGCCGTCTGGTCGGCGGCAAAGGCCACCGGTTCGGCGTGGAAATTGCCGCCGGATACGACGGAATTGTCTGATAGCACCAGTGGATTATCCGTTACCGCATTGGCTTCGATTTCAAGCGTGCGGGCCACCTGCCGCAGAAGATCGAGGCAGGCGCCGTCCACCTGCGGCTGGCAACGAATGCAATAGGGGTCCTGTACCCGCTCGTCACCCTCGATATGGCTAACGCGGATTTCGGAACCTTCCAGCAGCCGGCGAAGCGCTGCCCCCGCATCGATCTGACCTTTATGGCCGCGAAGTGTGTGGATATCGGGATGGAAGGGCGCGGAAGACCCCATGGCGGCATCGGTGGAGAGTGCGCCGGTAATCAACGCGGCCTGGGCGGCGCGATGGGCGCGGAAAAGACCGGCCAGCGCCAGTGCCGTCGAGGTCTGCGTACCGTTGATAAGCGCCAAGCCTTCCTTGGCGGCTAGTACCACCGGTATCAGCCCGGCTTTTGCAAGCGCTTCGCCGGCTGGCAGAAGCGTGTCCTGATAAAAAGCCTCGCCTTCGCCCATCATCACGGCGGCCATATGGGCCAGCGGCGCGAGATCGCCGGAGGCACCGACCGAACCCTTTTCGGGGATCACCGGAATGACGCCCTTTTCCAGCATGGCCTCGATCAGCCGCACCAGCTCCAGCCGCACACCCGAGGCGCCGCGGCCGAGCGAAATCAGCTTCAGCGCCATGATCAGCCGCACGACATTTTCAGGAAGCGGGGCGCCGACCCCGCAGCAATGCGACAGGATAAGGTTCCGCTGCAGTGTCGCTACATCGGCCGCGTCGATCTTGATGGATGCGAGTTTGCCGAAACCGGTATTGATGCCATAGACAGGCGCATTGCCTGCGGCGATCTCCGCTATGCGCGCCGCCGCCTTGTTTATACCGGCGTCGAATGAGGGGTCGAGCTTCGCGGCGCCATTGGTCCAGTAAATGCCGGCAAGGTCGGCAAGGGCTACATTGCCGGGGTGAAGCGTAATGGTCTTCATGGTCATGGGGAAACCTTCTGTCCCTTGAAAATGTGGGCATGGAGCGGGTTGAAACCGATGCGGTAGACAAGCTCGGCCGGGCGCTCGATATCCCAGATAGTGAAGTCGGCGGATTTTCCGGCCTCCAGCGTGCCGGTTTCCGCAAGCAGGCCCAGCGCCTTGGCGGCATTGCGTGTCGTCGCCGTCAGGCACTCTTCCACGGTCATGTGGAAAAGCGTGGCACCCATATTCATGGTCAGGAGCAGCGAGGTGAGCGGTGAGGTGCCGGGATTGCAATCTGTTGCCAGCGCGATTGTCGCACCCGCGTCGCGCAGGGCCTGAACCGGCGGGGCCTGTTTTTCCCGGAGCGCGTAAAAAGCGCCGGGCAAAAGCACGGCCACGGTTCCCGCTTTCGCCAGTGCGTTCGCGCCCGCCTCATCCAGATATTCCAGATGATCGGCGGAAAGGGCGCCATAGGATGCGGCAAGCTTTGCCCCGCCAAGATCGGAAAGCTGCTCGGCATGCAGTTTGACGGGAAGACCGAGCTGCCGTGCTTTTTCGAAAACGCGGGTGATCTCCTCGACGGAGAAGGCGATACCTTCGCAAAAGCCGTCCACCGCATCCACCAGCCCTTCGGCATGGGCTTTTTCCAGCCCCGGCAGAACGACATCGGTAATGTAATCGGCATTGCGGCCCTTATATTCAGCGGGCGTCGCATGGGCGGCCAGATAGCTGGTGACGATCCGCACCGGCCGCAGCGTTGCAAGCCTGCGGGCAACACGCAGCATTTTCAGTTCGGTCTCTATAGCCAGACCGTAACCGGATTTGATTTCGATGGTGGAAATGCCCTCGGCCAGAAGCGTGTCGAGACGCGGCAAAGCCTGAGCCACCAGAGCGTCTTCCGAGATTGCGCGGGTATCGCGCACCGAAGAAACGATGCCGCCGCCCGCCTTGGCGATCTCTTCATAGGTCGCGCCATTCAGCCGCATCTCGAATTCCATCGCCCGGTTGCCGCCGAAGACCAGATGGGTGTGGCAGTCAATCAAGGAGGGCGTGATCCAGCGGCCGCCGCAATCGGTGATCTCATCGGCTGCTGCCAGATCGGCAGGCAGATCATTTTCCGGGCCGGCAAAGGCGATGCGGCCGCCGCGCACGGCGATGACGGCATTTTCGACCGCGCCGATGCCTTCCATGGATGGATCGAAAGTCGCCAGCCGGGCGTTGCGCCACAATGTGGTGGCGTCTCCTGCTGCCATTCCCTTTACGGATTTGTTCCCTGGCATTTGCTTTTCGCCTTTCCTTTATGGCTTAAATGTATATACATAATAATCGGCTTGGCAAGCCGCAATTTCACGTCTGAAATGGCCTTGCCCATAACGACAAGAGGAGAGGGTGGCATGACGGCAATTCACGCGGGCGCAGCGCTTCTGGCCGGGGGGTGGGCGCGGGACGTTCGCATTGTTTGCGATGACGGCGTTGTTTCATTGGTCGAAACCGGCGTCTCCCCTCAGCCGCAGGATGAGCGCCATGCGGTGATCGTTCCGGCCATGCCCAATCTCCACAGCCATGCCTTTCAGCGGGCCATGGCCGGACTTGCCGAAATTCGCGGGCCGGCCGATGACAGTTTCTGGAGCTGGCGCACAGTCATGTACAAATTTGCGCTCTCAATGACCCCTGACCATGTCGAGGCGGTTGCCGCCCAGCTTTATATGGAAATGCTGGAGGCCGGTTTCGGGCGGGTCGGGGAATTTCATTATCTGCACAATGACAGGGATGGTTCGCATTACGGCAATATCGCCGAAATGGCGGAGCGCATCGGCGCGGCGGCCGCACAAACCGGTATCGGCCTGACATTGCTGCCGGTCTTTTACGCGCATTCCGGTTTTGGCGGTCAGCCGCCGATCGACGGGCAAAAGCGTTTCATCCATTCGCTCGACAGTTACGAAAGGCTGATGCAGGGCGCACAGGCGGTGGTCAAATCCCTGCCGGGTGCCGTGCTTGGCATCGCGCCGCACAGCCTGCGCGCCGTGACCGGCAAAGAGCTGGCGGCCATCGAGCCGCTGGCGAAGGGTGGGCCGATCCACATTCATGTGGCGGAACAGACAAAGGAGGTCGAAGATTCGCTCGCCGTTTCAGGAGCGCGACCGGTTGAGTGGCTTCTGGAGAATGCGCCGGTCGATGATCGCTGGTGCCTCATCCATGCCACGCATATGACGGAGGCCGAAACGCGCCGCATGGCGAAAAGCGGTGCTGTTGCCGGCCTCTGCCCAATCACCGAAGCCAATCTCGGCGACGGCATCTTCCCCGCTCCGGATTTTATCGCAGAAGGCGGGCATTATGGCGTTGGTTCCGATTCCAACATTCTCATCTCCCTGCCCGAAGAATTGCGGACGCTCGAATATTCGCAGCGTCTGACGCGCCGCGCGCGTAATGTCATTGCCGATGCCGGAGGCTCCACCGGTGAAAAATTGTTCCGGCAGGCGCTTGCAGGCGGCGGCAGGGCTCTGGCATCACAAAATGCAATAGAAAAGGGAAAAAGCGCTGATCTTGTCGCCCTGGATATCTCGGCTGTTTCTTATCTTCCTGCATCCCAGATTCTTGACCAGTGGATATTCGCTGGCGGCGTCCAAGTCGATTCCGTCTGGGTACGCGGCGAAATACAGGTGCAGGCGGGTCGGCATATCCGCCGCCGTGCAATATCGGAGCGCTTCAACAAGGTCATGGCTGAACTTCTCGATAGCTGATATGGGCTGGACTGAAACGAGATCGAGCCGGTGCGGAAAGGCATTACGGACGTGATGAAAGCATCTGCCGGGCAAACTCTGCACCAGCGTATCCTCAGCGATATCGAGGGCCGGATCGTTTCGGGGGAATGGCCGCCAGGCCACAGATTGCCGTTCGAGGTCGACCTCGCCACCCATTATGATTGCTCGCGCATGACCGTCAACAAGGTCATGGGCCAGCTTGCCAAGGCTGGTTTGATCGAACGGCGCAAGAAATCCGGCAGTTTCGTTCGCCAGCCGCAGATCCAATCCGCCGTTCTCGAAATTCACGATATCAGGGCCGAAGTCGAATCCCTTGATCTGGATTACGGTTTCAAAATTCTGAAATGCACGCAGCGTACGGCAAAGAGTGAAGATCGTGCAAGCCTCGATATTTCCGTCGGCGCACCTTTGCTCGATATCATCTGCATCCATTTTGCGGGCATACGGGAATTCTGCGTCGAGCAGCGTCTCATCAATCTGGCCGCCGTGCCGGAAGCAGCCGAAGCCGACTTTACCGAGATTGCGCCCGGTCCCTGGCTGCTCGGCCATGTTCCGTGGAGCAATGCCGAACACCGCATCAGCGCCGAAATAGCGTCAAAGGAGATTGCCCGTCTGCTGGGTATCTCCGACAGGCAAGCCTGCCTTGTCGTGGAGCGGCGGACCTGGAGCAACTCCGGCGCCGTCACCTATGTGCGCTTCTCTTATCCCGGCAATGCCCATGCCCTGGTCGCCCGTTTCAGTCCTTCGTCCGACTGAGATCAGCAAAGGCGAGATCCCTTTATAAGCGAAAGGGCGGATACATCGGTGCTAGACGGGAAAAGCACGGAATCCGCCAGTTTCAGCGAACGTTTTGCAAACTATCTTTTAAAATCAATATCTTGATAGATTTTCTTATTTTTCGTGATTTGAGCTGTTGACTTGTTTGAGGGTGATCTCTTATAAGTCCGCTCACTGAACGAGGGCGGCGGCGCTGCTGGCGACGAAGTCTTTCGTTCTCAAGAAATCAAGTT